>JAXMGB010000001.1:0-9074 GCA_046347485.1 Methylotetracoccus sp.
AGCTCAGTTGGATAGAGTACCTGGCTACGAACCAGGGGGTCGTGGGTTCAAATCCTGCCGGGCGCGCCAGTAATATCAAGGGGTTAGGTCGAAAGATCTAACCCCTTTTTCTTTGTTGCCGACCATCCGGGGACCCCGGCGGGGACCCCGGCGCAGACGCTTATTCGGCTCTTGCATCGGCGTGAACCTTCACGCCGAAGTCAGGGGCGTCCATGGGACGATGCAGCATCGCCTTATGACGGCAATGGAGCGTTGCCCGAACTTCAGAATCCAACCCTCACCTGCCATTGGGGATTTTCGGGTCGACTGGCAGGTGTACCTTGGTAGCGGCCGTTCGCTGAACTCGTCGCGAAAGCCAGAACTCGGTGAGAACGGTCATCGACGGCCGCCTACCGGCGATACACGCGGAATCGCAGCTGACCAGCGGCTTTCAACACGCGCGAAAGCGCGGTATCGACCTGAAGCGGACGCGCCCACTTCGATTGGAATCCGGCTGACAGCCGGCGAGCGGTTCCGCCTACTCGGGATAAAAGCCCGATGCAACCAAGCCTGGAACGCCGTCGATCTTCACCGCCTTCACGAAGGCCCACTTCTGCGACGGCTGCGTCTGCCCCGGCTTCGGAAACATGTAATCCACCCAGCCCGATCCGCTTGTTTCGGCTGTCCGGATGATGGCGTCGTGAAACAGTTTGCCGTTGGCGTCCTTCTGCCCGCTGACGTTGGTTCCCTCGCGAGCTGGAAAGGCAGGATTCAACAACACATTGCCCTTCAAGTCATAGGCGAACAAGTACGTGTCGCCGTGATACCACTCGCTGTCTTTCACTCGCAATTCGGAGAAAGCCGCCTTCCCCTTTGCCTCGATCAGCGGGGCGGCCTTGTTGACCAATGCTTCAACCTCTTTCGCCTTCGCCGATGAGGGAGGCGAGGATTGAGCGCTCGCCTCCGTGGTGACGAGCACTGCAAAGAGCGCCATTCCAACAACCATTGCGATGCGCTTCACGGCGGCCTCCGTAGGTTCAGGTCCGGCTGCCGAGCATAGCGCAGTGAGAGGGGTCGCGCCATTGACTGCTTATGGCCGCGAGCTGAGATTCCCTCACGCCGCCGTTAGCTGCCCTTGGAGTTGTCAGCGTCTCACGCGAACGTCAGCTAACGGGCGCCGTTGCGAATTCACACTACCGGCCATCTCCGGTCGGTCAACGACGCAACCCAAGTTGCGCGAAAGCAATGGGATGGACCCCTCCTCACCTACCGGCATCGAGGTGCCAGACTGGAAGTGTCATCCACCAGTCGACCGGGAGAAGGAGTCCAGCATGAAGCTTATTCGCGTCGGGGTAGATTTGGCAAAGAACGTCTTCCAGGTGCACGGCGTAGATCGGAACGAGAAAGCGGTATGGCGCCGCAAGCTCACGCGGGAGAGTTGGTTCAAGGTATTGCTCGAGTCAGTTGAGCCTGGTTGCGAGATTGGCATGGAATCCTGCGGTGGCGCACACCACTGGGCACGCCGACTGCAGGTGTGCGGATTCAGGGTGCGATTGATCGCGCCGCAGTTTGTGGCGCCTTATGTAAAGAGCAACAAGAACGACGCCAACGATGCCGAGGCGATCTGTGAGGCGATGAGCCGGCCGCACATGCGGTTCGTGTCAGTGAAGACGGTGGAGCAACAAGACATCCAGGCGGTGCACCGCATCCGTGCCGAATTGAGCAAGCAACGGACGGCGAAGGGAAATCAGATTCGCGGCCTGGTCGCCGAGTACGGGTTGGTGGCGCCAAAGGAACTGTTGCATCTGCGCCGGGCCGTGCCGTGTTGGCTGGAGGATGCCGAGAACGGCTTGAGCGCGCGGTTCCGGCGACTGTTGAACGGACTGTGGGGTGATCTGCGGGCGCTCGACGAGCGGATGAGCGAACTCGACCGCGAAATCGCGGTGATTGCGCAGAATGATCCGGCGGCCAAGCGGCTGCAGCAGTTGCGCGGGGTAGGACCGATCACGGCAACTGCACTGGTGGCGGCCGTGGGGAATGCCGAGCAGTTTGCCAACGGGCGGCAGATGTCGGCCGCCTTCGGTTTAACGCCCAGGCAGCATAGCTCGGGGGGCAAGGAGCGGCTGCTGGGTATTAGCAAGCGCGGCGACGCGTATTTGCGGGTGCTGCTAATCCACGGCGCTCGTTCGGTGCTCCGCAATTCCAAAGACAAGGACGACCGCCTCAGTCAGTGGGTGATCCGGCTGGCCGCCCGTAGCCATCCGAACGTCGCGGTAGTCGCGATGGCCAACAAGACCACGCGCATGGCCTGGGCGATGTTGAAGAACGGCACCGATTATCAGCCCGCCATGGTTACTCACTGAAGTAACACCAGGCACCGCGACGCAACAACCGCATCGTTAGCAGGAGTTCACCCACCACGATTGCTAAGCAAGCCGAACGATGGCGAACAGGTCGAACCGGCGCCGGCAGAACCCGAGAATGGCCATGTGCGAAAAGCACGACAAAGCAATGGGGAGTTGGCGCGCGAATAGCCCATCATGGCCCAGCGTCGATAGATCGACGCGGCAGTTAAAGGCCGAATATACGTGAGCAGTCGTACCTCACCGCCAAAGAACGGAATGCTTGCAAACGGGGAGGGGTCCATATACGGTCATTTAGGCATGAGCGGCGGCGGCCGGCGGCAAACACAGCCGAAATGACCGCTACCCACCAACTCGAACTAGCGCAACCGACCCGTTCCTGCCGGTCGCCATTTTCTGATCGAATGACGGGTCCAAGTCGCTCACCGGTCGTTCGCTGGCGTCGCGATGAAAGGCGAACGCCGGAGAAAGCGGTCATCGACGTGCACGCGAGCCGAGGCAGCGACTGAACGGCAACTCTCCTAGTACCCGGCCGCGAACTATCGACCCATCTCGGTAATACGGTCAGTGCGGCCGAGCGTCCGCTTCCGCGTAAAGAGTCATCGGAAAGCGTCAACTGGATGGCAGGCCAATTCCCCTCAAGCCAGGCGCTACTTGTAGCGGCTGGCAGCCGTACCGGAAGCGGTCTGCTACCGAGCTAATCCATTGAGCGCATCCGATGGGCTGGCAGTGCCTCCTGCCGCCGTCTGGAGCACGCGGGTGTAAATTATGGTTTCGGAAGCGTCTGCGGTGCCGGACTGCTCTCGCAACGACTACACCTAGCTCTCGCCGGATTTCAAGAGGACATATGAATGAAGCCTAAACATATGATGGCAATAATCGCTTGTATGCTCGGGTGCGTTCTGGCTGTCGGTACGGCACAAGCGCAATCCCCGCCGAAGATGAAGATGACGACCGATATTGCGGCGGGTATCGCCATCCCAGGCACGGTCGAGACCCGCTTGGGGACGCTGAGATTCTTCGACGGCTTCCCGGATGACGCGAGCGTCGAGAAGCTCTATGACAGTCTCGACTTCCAGCGTGCGGTGCAGTCGTACCTGTTGGCGCTGCCACCGGTTAATCAGCTGGCGAACCGCAAGGGCATCCTCGAAGTGGGACCGGTCAACACGACCGTGCCGATCTTCGAGACCATGATGAACGCGCGCTCCGTGTTCCTGACACCGAACAACAACACGCCGTACACCTGGTTCTGGCTGGACCTGCGCGGCGGCCCGCTGGTCGTGGAGGTTCCACCGAAGGTGCTCGGGCTGCTAGATGACATGTGGTACCACTTCGTCACCGACATCGGGATGGTGGGACCTGACAAGGGCGAGGGCGGCAAGTACCTGATCCTCCCGCCGGGCTACAAGGGTGAGGTTCCACAGGGCTACTTCGTGGTGCGTTCGGCGACCTACAGCAACTGGATCGCGTGGCGTACGTTCCTCGAGAACGGCGATCCGAAGCCCGCCGTGGATCGGGTCAAGCAGCTCACGAAGATCTACCCGCTGGGGCAGGCCGTCAATGCGCCGAAGCTGAATTTCGTCAACGTTTCCGGCCGCGATTTCAATACCGTGGGCCCGGCGGACTATCCCTTCTGGGAATATCTCAACCAAGTGGTGCAGGAGGAGCCGACCGAGTCGGTCGACCCCACCACGCTGGGCCTGTGGGCTTCGATCGGCATCCAGAAGGGCAAGCCCTTCAAGCCGGATGAGCGGATGAAGAAGATCCTCACCGAGGCGGCGCTCGTGGGCGACGCGACGGCACGTGCAATCATGTATCGCTGGCGCACGCCTCATGGGTTCTATTATCCGGACACGAAGAGCGCATGGCGCCTTGGATTTGTCGGCGGCTATAAATTCGAGGAGAACGGTGCGCGCATTCTCGACGCGTACTCGGGGTTCTTCTTCTACGCCACCGGCGTCACGCCGGCCATGGATTCGAGGGAGGTCGGCCAAGGGTCGCAGTACATGGCGGCCTTCGTGGACTCGACGGGCAGGCCGCTCGACGGGGGCAAGAACTACAAGCTTCACCTGCCTCCGAACATTCCGGTCGCCAACTTCTGGTCGGTCATCCTCTACGACAACCAGACCCGCTCAATGCTCCAGACAGACCAGCAGTGGCCGGCCGTCAGCAGCCAGACCAAGGGGCTGGTGGTGAATCCGGACAGTTCCGTGGACGTGTACTTCGGACCGGTCGCTCCGAAGGGCAAGGAGAGCAACTGGGTGCAGACCGTTCCTGGGAAGGGCTGGAACACACTCCTGCGTCTCTATGGTCCGCTTCAACCCTGGTTCGACAAGACGTGGCGGCCAGGCGAGATCGAGTTGATGAAGTAGATAGGAAAGTACCCAGTTTGCAATCGGTTGCAGCGGACGGCGCAAACGCGCCTCCGCTGAACCGAGACCGTTGGACGGCGCCACAGGCACGGTTGCCCGTGACGTGCTTGGAGCGGGCAAATTGGGAAGCTATGTATCCCCGATCCCTCTGAACCGGACATCGTGGCGAAGCCCGGCAATGGCGGCAATTGGCCGCGAGCTGAGATTCGCCCAAGCCGCCGATAGCTGCCCTTCAAGTAGTCAGCTTCTGACGCGAACGGCAGCTAACGGACGCCATTGCGAATTCACGCTACCGGCCATCCACGGACGGTCAACGTCTCCGCCCCGATTGCCGGAAAGCAGTCACGCCTCGCCGGCCGCAATTGCGCGCAACGTGTCGAGAGATCCGCTCGGTTGACCTGGCATCGGAGCACGATCGACAATGTTTCGTTTTCTGTTCGCCATGAAGGGCAGGAACGCAGAATGCGTTCCGCCCGCGGAATGATCGCGTTGTCCTTGGCGTTAAGGGTTTCGCGGGTGTTTGGGTATAGGTGACAAGCATGTGGTGTAGATCACCAGTGCGAGCGCTGCGGGCGGTACTTACTGTTCTTGTCTGTGCTGCACTCCTTGGGGCAGGTCAGTTGCCGGCCATGGCCGCGGACAGCGCACCGGAGCGCGCGTCGGCTGCAAAAAGCGATCAAAAGACGGCAGCAGTCGAAGTAGATGGCCGGGTGCTGTTCCGCCTGCGTGGTGTGTCGAGCATGCCGGCAGACGAGCGGGCGGCGAACGTTGCCGTGCGGATCAAAGGGCTCGCGCGCGCCCCGACGTTCGATCCCGCATCCCTCGTGATCGAGCAGGTCGGAGACTACTTCAATCTCATGGCCGGAGCGGAGCGTGTCCTGGTCGTGACCAAAGCGGATGGGGAGATCGAAGAGGTCGGCGCCTATACGCTCGCGACCGCCTATGTCGAGCGCATCCGCAGTGCGATAGTCGACTACCGCCGCGAGCGCTCGCGCGATTTCCTCGTTCAATCCGCTATCTCCGCGTCGGTGGCTACCCTGGCGTTGGCGGCTGCGCTGACGGCGATCGTCTGGATCAGGCCCCGGCTGCGCGACTGGATGCTGCGCCGCATGGAAGGGCGCGTGCGATCGCTCGGCATCCAGTCGTTCGAAATCCTCGGCGCCAACCGCCTACGGGACGCGCTGATCGCGCTGCTGAACACGCTGCTACTGATCGCCGGACTCGCGCTGGTGCTGGCCTTCGTCGGATTCACCACCCAACTCTTTCCCTGGACCCGGAGTTTCGGCAGCGCTGTCTACGAGCACACGACCGGACCGCTCCACATGATGGCCGGCGGAACTGTCACAGTGCTGCCGGATCTCGCGTTCCTCGCGATTCTGTGGATCGTCGTCCGGGTTGTCCTGCGGCTCGTGCGGCTGTTCTTCGAAGCCGTGGGCGACAAGGCGGTTCGCTTTGCAAGCTTCGAGCCCGAATGGGCTGAGCCGACCTACAAGCTCGTCCGGCTTGCCATCGTCGCGTTTGCGCTCGTCGTCGCATATCCGTTCATCCCGGGCGCCGGCACCGACGCGTTCAAGGGCGTCTCCCTGTTCGTCGGCGTGCTGCTCTCGCTCGGCTCGACATCGGCGATTGCCAACCTCATCGCCGGCTACATGATGACGTTTCGGCGAGCGTTCCACCACGGCGATCGCATCCAGGTCGGCGATGTGACCGGCGAAGTCACTGAACGGCGCCTGCAGGTGACGCATCTGCGCACGCCCAAGAACGAAGAGGTCATCATTCCCAACTCGACGCTGCTCAACAGCCACGTCGTGAACCTGAGCTCGCTCGCAGCCCGCGATGGGCTCATCCTCCACACGACAGTCGGCATCGGCTACGAGACGCCGTGGCGGCAGGTCGAGGCCATGCTGCTCATGGCGGCACGAAGAACCGCAGGGATCGAGAAGGAGCCGGCACCGTACGTGTTGCAACGGTCGCTGGGCGACTTCTGCATCGTCTACGAAATCAACGTCTTCACTCGCAGCCCTCGGACCATGGAGCAGACGTACTCGAACCTGCACCGCAACATCCTCGACGTATTCAACGAGTACGGCGTGCAGATCATGACACCCGCCTACGAAGGCGATCCCCACGAGCCCAAGCTGGTTCCGCGCGAGCAATGGTTTGCGCCACCGGCGAGCGTCGAGAGCGAAATCGCCAAGCCGAAGGAGGGCGCGAGTGCGCCCTGACGATGTCAAGGGTGGGGGCGAGCCGCACCCTGCTGTGCCATTGCGCAGACACCCACGGGTTGAGGATGCGTACGCGCCAAGGACGCGTCAACGCTGCGTTCCGGCACTGCTCATCGTCTTCCGGCGTCTGCCCCCTTGCCCGAACTCGGTCGCAAGGCTTGCCTCGCGCGCGACGTAGCTGCGTTCCTCCTCGCGTACCGCCTGCATGTACGCGATGGCGGCCGGGGAAAGCGTTCGATGCCGGAGCCAGATGAAGCCATAGTGACCACGAAAGTCGATCGTGGCGGCCGGCACGGTGGCGAGCGCGCCACTTCGGAGCTCCGGCTCGACCATCGCGAACGTCCCCAGCGTCAAGACCTCGGTCTCGCGTGCGAACGCGGCGACTTGCATCGGCACGTCGAGTTCGATGGCTGGCACCAGATCTCCGGTGTCCGGGTCGATCGAACCCGCGCGGCCTAACGGTCGCGGAAACGCGGCAGCGACGCGCGGCGGAATGCGCGTCGTTGCCCACGGGAAGTCCAGCACGTCTGCGAACCTGACTTGTTTTCGCCGCAAGATCGGATGATCCGGGCAACAGAAGAACCGAGCCCGGTGCGCCCCAAGGTCTTCGGTCGCAAGCGAGTCGTGATCGAACGCGTCGGTGAGTTCGGCGATCCCGAGATCGACGCGTCGCTCGGCCACGGCGATCGTGACCTCTCGCCAGTTGCTGACGTGAAGGCCGACGGCGACGCCCGGGTGCTCGCGGATGAGACGCGCGGCGGCCGCGTAGCCCGAAATGACGCTCGGGTACGGCCCGAGCGCGACGTTGATGCGCCCGGTCTGCAGCCCGGCGGTCAGCGCCAGGTCGTGCAGCAGGTCCTCCTCGACCTGCAGCAGCCGCTTGCCGTACCGGATAACCCGCTCGCCGAAGTCGGTCGGCGTCACCGCGCGCGACTTCCGGTCGAAGAGCCGCACGCCCAACTCCTTTTCCACGGCCTGGATGGCCTTGCTGAGGGCGGGCTGGGAGATCTTGAGCGTCGCGGCGGCGCGCCGGAAGTTGCCGACTGCGGCGAGGGTGATGACCTGTCGGACTTGTGTAAACAGAGAATTGAGTCGAATACACGTCTAGGGCAAACCACCTCGGATTTGCACCTCGTTGCGTCAAATTAAACCGAATACAAATCAGCATCGCGGGCCTATTTCGACTACAGCTTCGAGAATCGAACCGAATACACCGCCAGCCTGATCCGAGGCGACACGTACGGATTCCAGGAGGACGTGACCGGCTAGTCCAGTTCGACGTGATCAATCATTCCAATAGATCATGTTCACGATCGTCGATGGCCATGATGCTGGACTGGTTCACGAGATCGTCCGGTGACCGCAAAGGACTCATACCTGACCGTCGGCCAAGCCCTGGCTACGACAAGTCGGCAGCGGTTGCGGTCATAGACTTCGGGGAACCCTACCTCGGCAGTCGGCCATTTCCGGCCGGTCGGCGTTGCCGCCCAGTCTTCTTCGGAGCGGCCATTCTTCAAGCTCGATAAACGACCGCGCGTGGCGAACAGTTGGATCACGTCGATTTGTCAGCCTGGCACTTTAGAGGCTAACTTTCGACGATCGCCTCGATCCGCTTTTCCCGGATGGCCCGCTTGAAGGCACGATAATCACTGCTGTTCTGATCCGCGTATTCGACCGCGAACTCGCCGATTGCGTCGTCGAAGGTCTGTCCGGACCCCATGTAGCCGGAGATCATTGCGGCGTCGCCGGATCGGGCGTGCGCGCGAGCCAGCGCATGCGCGCACATGCGGGCGTAGTTCCGCAGCATCCTGATGTCGGCGCCCTCGATGACCGCGGACATCTTCATGTCCCGCAGCTGGCGGACGTACACGTCGCGTCCATTCATCCCGCGGGTCCAGCCGAGGAACACATCCGTCGCCGATTGCATGATGCGCTGGCCGACGACGACCCGCTGGCCGTGATTGGGAAAGACGCTCTTGCCCGCGTAGGGCTCAAGCACCGAGGCGCGCGCCTCCTTCACCTGCAGGAACAGCGGGTCGTCGTCCGACGCCATGAACAGGCAGACCGTGCACTGCGTGCCCACGCTACCCACGCCGACGACCTTGAGGGCGAGATCGAAGAAGTGATACCGGTCG
>JAXMGB010000010.1:0-266874 GCA_046347485.1 Methylotetracoccus sp.
GTTCCGCTGAAACCGTATTCCGTCAAGTAGCGAGGCGGGTCGTCTGCCGCGCTCCGATGCGGCGGACGACCCGGAGCATGCGAAACCGGTTCAGCGGTTCTTCAACAGGTCGCGGATCTCCGTCAGCAACACTTCCTGCGCCGGCGGTGCGGCCGGTGCGGCCGGCTCGGACCGCTTCAGCTTGTTCATCAACTTCACCAGCATGAAGATCGCGAACGCGACGATGACGAAATCGACGACGCTCTGGATGAAGTTGCCGTAATTCAGCGTCACGGCCGGCGCCTTGTCGGCCGCGTCCTTCAGCACCAGTTTCAGGTCGGTGAAGTTCACACCGCCGAGCAGCAGGCCGATTGGCGGCATGATGACGTCGGCCACGACCGACGACACGATCTTGCCGAACGCACCGCCGATGATGATACCGACGGCCAGATCCACCACGTTCCCCTTCATGGCGAATTCCTTGAATTCGCTGATGATCCGCATACTCGTTCTCCGCTTGGTTCAGTTTGTGTAAGGTTCCCGGTCGACAATCCCGCGGGCCGCGCCGCGGTCCGAGCGGGACGATGCGCGAGGGCTCCCGGCTTGTCAAGCGCGGTTCAATAACGCGCGCCGTCCGGCAAGGCGCGGAATTCGGCCCAGACCTCGCGCGCCTCATCCCGTAACAGAGGCTCGGGCTTCAGCAAGCGCTCGGCATAGGGCAGACCTGTATCCCGTCCGATCGCCTCGTCATCGAACAGGTCGTTGTAGTCGTGCCACGCGGCTGCGTAGTAGATCTTCCCGATGCGCGCCCAGTAGGCCGCCGCATAGCACATCGGACAGCATTCGCAGCTGGTGTACAGCACCGCGCCGGACAGATCGTGCGTGCCGAGCACCCTGCTCGCCTGACGGATCGCGTTCATTTCAGCGTGCGCGGTCGGATCGCTGTCCTGCAGCACCCGGTTGCCCGCAACCGCCAGAACACGCCCGTCGAGGACGATGACGGCGCCGAACGGCCCGCCGGTCCGGTCGACGACGCCGGCCTCGCGCATCAGGCGGATTGCCAGGCGCATGTACTGCTTGTCCTGTTCGGTCGGCATGCCATTCTCCCGTGCCGCCATCGCGCCGTCGTTCCGGCAATTCTCCGCCAGCATCGGTGCGCCTCCGATTCGTGTCAAGCGGAAACATTGCGAAACATAGGGTTACTATGGGCCGACTTGTGGCCGCCAACGGCCGGTGCCATGATGCCGCAACGACAAGGAATCCCCGGCTTTCGCCCCGATGCGTCGGGCACATCCGCCGCAGGCCGGCGCGAATCGCACTCCGGACTGCCGGATTCGGAACCGGACCACACGCCATGAGCTTCTCGATCTATATCAGCGCCGTTGAAGCGAGCGCCGGCAAGTCGCTGGTCGCGCTCGGCATCATCGACTTCGCGTTGCGCCGCACCAAGCGCGTCGGCTTCTTCCGGCCGGTCGCCGAGAATGATCCCGGCCAGGACCGGGACGAGGACATCGAGCTGATCCTGAGCCATTTCGGCCTGGCGCAGGATTACGAAAGCTCGTACGGCGTGCTGGTCAGCGAAGCCCTGGAAATGCTCGGCGGGCAACGCGTCGACGAGATCCTCGAACGCATCGTCTCGCGCTACAAGGCGCTCGAAGAGAATTGCGACCTGCTGGTCGTCGAGGGCACCGACTATCTGACCGAATCGACCTCGCCATTCGAGTTCAATTTCAACCGCGAGATCGCCAAGAACCTCGCGTGCCCGGTTCTGATCGTCGGCAGCGCCGATCGGGAATCGATCGAGGATGCGCTGGCGCCGGTCCGCATCGCCGTCGACTCGCACCGCTTTCGCGGCACCGAGGTATTAGGCGTCGTACTGAACAAATGCCCCATGGATTGGGTGTCGCCGCTTCGGCAGTCGCTGCAGGCGCAGTATGGAGAGGCAGGCTGGCTGATCGGCGTCATCCCGTTCGACCAGGCGCTGTTCAGCCCGCGCGTAGGGGAGGTCGCCGAACAGATGTATGCCGAGGTGCTGTATGGGCACACGCGCCTCGACGAGATGGTGTTCGAGTACCTGGTTGCGGCAATGCAGACACAGCACGCGCTGGAATACCTCAAGGAGAATCAGCTCGTCATCACGTCGGGCGACCGCGCCGACATCATTCTGGCCCTGCTGCAGGCCGATCAGTCGGCCAAGTATCCGCAACTGGCCGGCCTGCTGCTGTCCGGCGGCTTCCGTCCGGAGCCATCCGTCGCACGGCTGATCGACGGTCTGCCCGACCCACTGCCGATCCTTTCGGTTCCGACCGACACGTTCACGACGGCGGCGCGCGTCAGTGAGACCCGCACCCACATGCGCCCCGGCGACACGCCGCGCATGCTGCGCAGCATCGAGCTGTTCGACGGCGGCATCGACCTCGCGCCGCTGGCCGCACGCATGGATGCCACGCGGCCGCCGGTCGTCACGCCGAAGATGTTCACCTACCAGTTACTGAAAAAGGCTCGCGCCAACAAGCGGCACATCGTACTGCCTGAAGGAACCGACCCGCGCATCCTGCGCGCCGCGTCGATCCTGCTGACGAAGGAGGCGGTCCGGCTGACGCTACTCGGTCGGCGCGAGGAGATCGCGTCGATCGCCAAGAAGCAGCGCATCACGCTGGACCTGGACGCACTGAGCGTCATCGATCCGGTCCACAGCGAACGGCTCGACGATTACGCGGCAACCTTCCACCAACTGCGGCAGCACAAGGGCATCACCGCCGAATCGGCACGCGACGTCATGCTCGACGTCTCGTATTTCGGCACGATGATGGTGTACCAGGGCGATGCCGACGGCATGGTCTCCGGCGCGACCCACACGACGCAGCACACCTTGCGACCGGCGCTGCAGTTCATCCGGACGAAGCCCGGCTTTTCGATCGTGTCCTCGGTGTTCTTCATGTGTCTGGACGATGGCGTCGTCGCCTATGGCGACTGCGCGGTCAACCCCGACCCGACGGCCGAGCAACTGGCCGAGATCGCGATCTCCTCGGCCGACACCGCGGCGATGTTCGGCATCGAGCCGCGCGTCGCGCTGCTGTCGTATTCGTCGGGCAGCTCCGGCGAGGGCGCCGATGTCGACAAGGTACGCCGCGCAACCTCGCTGGCACGAGAACGGCGTCCCGACCTGAAGCTCGAAGGACCGATCCAGTACGACGCCGCGGTCGATCCGCAGGTCGCCGCGCAGAAGCTGCCCGGTTCCGCCGTCGCCGGCCAGGCCACGGTGTTCGTGTTCCCGGACCTGAACACCGGCAACAACACCTACAAGGCCGTGCAGCGCGAATCCGGCGCGATCGCGATCGGCCCGATCCTGCAAGGCCTGCGCAAGCCGGTCAACGACCTGAGCCGCGGCTGCACCGTCGAGGACATCGTCAACACCGTCGTCATCACGGCGATCCAGGCTAGCGCCGAGGAAGACTAAGGCCTGCGCCGCCAACGCCCGCGTACCGGAGCACGTCGCCCGGATACCGCGGCAACAGCGCGACACGCGCCAGGACACCGGTCCCCGCGACCGGGATGCTCCGGACGCTCGCCCAAGATTAGTGCGGCCGGGACTCCGGAAGAATCCGCCGGGCGCGGAGTGACCTGGCTAGACTCTGTCGGATACAGAACCAGCTTATGTAGCCGACGCAGGATGCGCCGACGAAGGAGGCGCATCGATCGCGAACGGTGCGCTTCGCGGACTCAGCGCATCCATCGGGCGACCACTGGCGCGGCCAACCGTTTGACTAGGCTTGGAAATTCGGCTACCGTCCCTTAAGAATGGCAAACGGCGAATGCCTCCGGGGGGATTGGCCATCTTGGTGCAAGCGTCGCGGGGTGTCAGGTTGCGCGTGATTCGATCGCTCCGAGCGCGGTACTTCTCCTCTGGCGTCGTCTCAGCAGATTCGACCGTGAGGTCGCGGACAAGCTCTGCTGTTAGGGACCGATGAGCGGGACTCCAACGATCAACGAGTCACTCGACCCGGACCAGTTTTTCATTCGGAACAACTTTCATCGTCCGGAATCCTTCAAAGAGCTAGTCGACGCGCTATCGGCGGAGAAACATCGGCGACCCCGCGTCATACGGCTCTACGGCCGCCAGACATCGAGTAAGACCTACCTGCTGCAAGCCGCAGCACATGCGGCGACCCTCGCGGGTCACCCCACCGCGGTGGCGGTACTCGACCTGCAGGATTTCGAGCCGGACCGTACCACCCTCAAGGATTGCTTCCAGCGGATCAATCAGCGCCTCGGTCCCACCAAGAAGGGGCGATTGAACCAGCTGTTGCGAGCATTCGAGCTCGACATCAATCTCAAGGATGTTTGAAAAGGCCGCCAGTGTCTTCGACTTCTGCATTCCCGGGATCACGATCGACCTGCCGATCAAAGCGGCGTTGCCGGCGCTGGTCGACTGGATTCGGCGCGCCCACGCCAGCCGGAGCCCCGCGCCGGCAACGATCCCGAGCAGCACTTCGTCGATTGGGTGCAGGCCACCGCGATTGATCGAACACTGGTGCTGCATCTCCGGGTGGCATCGGCCACCACGCCTTTCGGAGCTTGCTACTTCGCGGCCTGTTCAATGAGCGTGTGGTGGTTTCCGGAAACCTTGGATAGCAGTGCGTCGCGGGAAAAATATGACGGCTATACGCCGAAGATTTTCGACTGCCGCAATGTCGAGCCCTGGACCAACCGTCAGCTTCTGTCGTTCTTTCTCGAGGATCGCTTGGGCCGCCATGACATGCCGCCGTCCCTCATGGGGACCTTGCTACGGCTGACGGGGTATCCGCTGAAGCTCTGGACCACCCTGTACGCGCTCCGTGAATCCAGCTTCGCTGCTCCAGGAGCAGGACCGCCGGGGTCTGGTCTGGCGGCTGGCCGAGGAACCCGCTGGGCGGTGGAGCTGGCGAACCGCTATGGTCACCGGCTGTTCGGATCGGTACGTGAACTGGAGAACGCCTCACCGACCGGGGTGAGTCGGGGCGCGTGATGATCTGCAGGCTTTCGTCAGGCTCGCCGGTTTCTGCGGACCGACCGTGCCGCTGGAGCCCCTGGCGGATTTCCTGGGATTCGGTGCATTACGGACGGCACGCTTGTCGGAGTTGATCAGGAGCGAACTGCGAGACCCAGCCACCGGTATTCCGGTGTTCAGGGCCGTGCCGAAAATGCGGTGCTTCTTTGGAAACTGCCACATGCCTGCGCTTCGTCGATCCGCTGATGCCATCTAGCCCGGCGTCTGCGCGGCTGGACAACCCTGATCTGGCAGCCTTGCTGCGCTTTCTCGACTTGGCCGACTTCCGGCATCAGCCGGGCCGTCGCGGGGCTGCAATCTAGGCGTCGCGAGATACCTGGATGACCCGACTCAGCGTGAAGGAGTGGGCCCAGGCTGGGCTGGTGGTGGGCGAACAAGGCTCGGCTGGAAGACTGCCTGGTCGCCGGTTTCCGTGCGGGCCGAATCGATCCGGATGCCGTGTGGCTGGACTATCTGAAGCGCCGCGATGTGATGCCGCTTTGGCAACGGGCAGCATTGCTGGGGGCCTACGGACGACAGCAACACGGGATCCCCGAGAGCCGGCAGGCCCACTGGCTCTTCGAGAACGGCCTGCTGACGGCTCACCTCGGGCGGTACGACGACGCGCTGCACTGCCACCGGCAGGCGCTCGACATCTGGCAAGCCGCGCTACCGGCCGGACATCAGGACATCGCCTCGATGCCTGCACGCCATCGGTAACGACCTCGTCAACCTCGGCCAGTACGACCAGGCGTTCGACCACCACCGGAAGGCGCTCGACATCTGGCAAGCCGCGCTACCGGCCGGACATCCGGACATCGCCTCGTGCCTGCACGCCATCGGTAACGACCTCGTCAACCTCGGCCAGTACGACCAGGCGTTCGACCACCACCGGAAGGCGCTCGACATCCTGCAAGCCGCGCTACCAGCCGAACATCCGGACATCGCCTCGAGCCTGCACGCCATCGGTAACGGCCTCGTCAACCTCGGCCAGTACGACCAGGCGTTCGACCACCACCCGGAAGGCGCTCGACATCCGGCAAGCCGCGCTACCGGCCGGACATCCGGACATCGCCGCGAGCCTCTACGCCATCGGTGGCGACCTCTCCAGCCTCGGCCAGGACGATCAAGGCGCTCGACCACCACCGGAAGGCGCTCGACATCCTGCAAGCCGCGCCCCGGCCGGACATCCGGACATCGCGTCGTGCCCCTCTCGGCCATCGGTAGCGATCTCTTCTACCTCGGCCAGTACCATCAGGCGCTCGACCACCACCGGAAGGCGCTCGACATCAATCAAGCCGCCCTCCCGGCCGGACATCAGCACATCGCCTTCTGCCTGCACGCCATCGGTGACGACCTCGCCAACCTCGGCGAGTACGACCGTTGGCATTGGCTCATCTGGAACGCGCGGGAACTGCTTGCCGCCCGACCGGAATTCAGGCCTGATTGGCTGATCGCCACGGAAGCAAAAATCGGCCGCACACTGACCTGGGCCGGCAACCGGACCGCCTGAATGGATATTCTGGCCGCGGCCGAGATCGCTCTGCGGAATTGCGCCCCGAACCATTGGCTACACGGTCAAATACGGGAATATGCGGGCGCGGCGCTGCGAGGATCGGGCCGGCTGGCCGAAGCACAGGCCGAACTCGACCCAGAGCGCGCAGGGCAGCCGCCACCCCCTTCGGGTGGGCGATCATCGACTCGGGGCGCGGACGAGCGGGAGCCGCGCCGACAGGTTCAAGTGCATCGACCTGGAGGAAGCCCGAACGTGCTCACATTCGATCGTCCTCTGAACGAAACGTGTGGGGGACCCGCACGGCCGCACATGAGCCGAAGGCCGGTCCGGGCGAGGCACGACGGCAAGATACCCTGGCTACAGGTTCCGTTCGGTGTGGAGATCCCCCAGGTGGACCATCATGAGCACACAACTTGAAGCCCTGCTTGAAGAAGCCCGTGCGTGGCTGGCGCAGCGTGAGGCCCCAACCCCGCATACCGCGGAGTGGTGCGCCCTCAACAACCTCAGGACCTTCATCAGGGACATCGAACAGGACGAGTCCGCGGAATCGATCGCGCGGGCGGTTCATGCGCTCCGCCACCACATCGTGGATCAGTTTGACTGCTCAGCAGACTACGGCGACGCGATCAGCTTGATCTGCGATAGGGCGGACAATATTCTGCTGGGCATGAGGCGAAGGCGATCCACCCCGTAATGCCCGTCCGTCTCAGGGCGCGCACGATGGCGACCTCACCCCCGGCGTAAGGAATGGGACCGAAATCAACCCAACTGCTGAGCCTGATCGATGACGCTGCGACACTGATGCGCGGGGTTGGAGAGGACCATTGGGCTGGCTGGCTCGAAAGGGATGCGGGCTTGATTCGCGCCGGCGATTTCCATGGGGTCCAGCATTTTTGCAGCGCGTTCGGCGGCATGGGTAGCATCACGGATTTGCGCATCCATCCCCTGAACGATCATCGGGTCGCGGAATCCGAGATCTCATCGCTCAACGAGCGCCTGGGGGGCTTGCTCGGCCGCGCCCACGACTTGGCTCGGGAACTCATCCGTGAACGAGCCGGCGGCTAGCACGCCGAACAACGCACCCAGGCCGACGGCCTGGTCTCCGCTTGCTGCCGGCAAGGCTGCCGCTTCGCATTTTGGTTTGACCTCATCAACCACTCCATGGATGAAATCATCACCGCGCTGACGGACTATGTCCGGGTACTGCATGCCAGCGCCGCGGGGACCTCACGCGCAGAGGATCGCGGCAAGTACTCGAGGCATCTCGCGGCCGCCGCGCTGATGTACATGCATGCCCTGTCAAACGATCGGGACGGACTCGAATCCGCAATCTCGTCGGAGCGCCGCGCCTATGGATGGGACTACCTCGGGGATACCGAGGGAGCGGCCGCGGAGGCGGCATTTGCAAGGCTCTCGGCGTTGATCGAGGCGCTTTGAGAGGCGGCCGCCGCCGCGTCAGAGCTTGGGTTGATCCGGGGCGGCCCGTTCGCGGCGGGACTCCGTGGCCGACCCTCACGTCGAATGAGCGGGACCTGGCAACTCCCCTCAGCCCCCGCGTCGAAGGCATCGCCGCCGGCGGAGGCCGGCAATTCCTCGCGACGCCCCGTTCCGATGTGGCCGGGCGCTACAGCCGCGCCAGCAGTTCGGCCTTCTTGCTGGCGAATTCCTCCTCGGAGAGGATGCCCTTCTGCCTCAGTTCCGCCAGGCGCTCGATCTTGGCAAAGATGTCCCCTTCGTCCTCCTTCCGCGTCGCCGGCGCCGGCGCCGGACTCGGCGCTGCGTGGCTTGGCACCTCGGGAGCAGGAGCACTGGGAACCGGAGCCGCGGGTCGACCGGATACGACGGGAAGTTCGGATGTACGCACCAACCCTAGCTGGCTGGTGAACGTGAGTGATGCATCGGGGCCCTGCTGCTGCCCGACACCGCCGATCTGATGATCCAGCGTGTCGTAGATCGTCAGCTGTCCGTTGACGTCGATCGCGAGACGATGCGTCGCAGGAAACACGGCGTAACGGATGTTGTTTTGCGCGCCGGTCGAAGACGGCACGCCCAGATCGGCCGGCCACCAGTGTTGACTCCCACCCGCGACGAACAGGCTGACGTCGCCGTGTGTCGGAGATGGCGGCGGCGGGGAAGGAACGAAAAACGATTCGCTGTAGATATAGCCGGATAGTTCGGTACACAAGCCATCGACGGTGGCCTTGAGCGCATTGTTGAACATGTCACCCACCATCGTCATGCCGCCACGCATCCACTGCCCGCTACCGCCCAGCTCGGGGTGGCTGAACTGCGCCATCGTACCGCCGCCGTTGATCACGGCGTGCAGCAGGCTCATCACGGCATCGGTGCTGACCTGGTACCGGCCGGCGAGGTCCTCGATGATCTTCGATCCCTGCGGGGTAAGCTTCATGTCGGCATCTTCCTGGGTCAATTGAGGAACGAACGGGGAGCGTTCGCTGTCCGGTCAGGCCGGGACCTGGAATTCTAAAGCAGGGGGGCCATGCGCAGCGCGAGGCAATGACACGGCAAGCGAACCTGGCTTATTGCTCGTCAGGAAACGAATGCCATCGAAACCTCGTGCCGGACCGGGCTCGGGGTGAATCCGCCGGGAACGGATTTGCACTCGCCTGAAAGGTGCCGGGCAGTACGACCCGGCATGACCCGTCGCTCGGCTTCCCCGACACAGCTGAGCGAAGGGATCTTCCCCACGATCCGAAAGAAGCCAGACGCGCAACTCGCCTCCCCGGGGCAAGCCGCGGGCGGCGCATGGGTCGGCCGTTGAATTCCTCGCGATGACGCACGGACTCGCGGCATCGCCTGACGGAGACGACGGGCCCCGACTCCCCAAATCGGCACCGCTCAGGTATTCTGCCTTCGTCGCGAAACCTGATCGCTGGTCATGGGGGTGGCTGTCGATGAACCGCGATACCCTTTCCGATCTGCTGCGAAGCATCCGGCTGCGCGGCGCGGTGTTCTACTACGTCAGTTATGCCGGTACCTGGTCCGCGGAGGCATCGGCAGCGTCCGAGATTGCCAATGCCGTGATGCCCGGGTGCGAGCATGTGATGGAGTATCACATGATTGCAAAGGGCAGCGGATGGGCGGCGGTGTCCGGCTTGCCACCGGTCAGGCTGGCCGAGGGCGACATCGTGTTGTTCGCACAGGGCGACCGCCATGTGCTGTCGAGTGCACCCGGCCTCACGCCGGAACGGCGCACACCGGAATGGGTGTTCGCCACCCGCCACGATCCCAAGCCGATACCGATCGCCGTGCACAACGGCGTGATGAACCCCGGTGGGACGATGCCGACCGTGGATGCGGAAACCGTGCTGGTCTGCGGCTTTCTCGGCTGCGATCTGAAGCCGTTCAATCCACTGGTCGCGGCGCTACCCCGCGTACTTCATCTGCCGGCATCCCGCGCCGGCGACTGGGTTGGTCGTGTCATCGATCAGGCCGTCGTCGAGTCCAGCGAGCGACGGCCGGGCGGCGACGCCGTGCTCGAGCGATTGGCCGAGATGATGTTCGTCGACGCCGCGCGACGATATCTGGATAGCTTGCCGGACGACTCGACGGGCTGGTTGGCCGGATTGCGCGACCGGTTCATCGGCAGAGCGCTGGCACTGATGCGCGAGCGCCCCGAAAACGCCTGGACCGTCGAGGATCTGGCCCGCGAAATCGGCCTGTCCCGATCGGTGTTCCACGAGCGCTTCATGTTTTACGTCGGCCAGCCCCCGATGCAATATCTCGCCAACTGGCGCATCCAGGTCAGCACGCGGCTCATGCGCGAATGCCATCGCAGCGTGGCCTCGATCGCACTGGACGTCGGCTATGAATCCGAGGCGGCGTTCTCTCGCGCATTCAAACGCGCGCTGGGGGTGCCACCCGCCGCGTGGCGCCGGGCACAGAAGGCATAGCCGGCATACGAACGCGATGCGCCCCGGAATGTACGCAAGGCGTTGATAACAGCCGGCTTCACGTGCGGGGCTGGCTCCGCGCCTGGAAGCCGATGTTCCGCCCGGCAGGACGGGTGGAGCTACCTTCGGATGCTCCGGCGCGGTTCGTCGCCGTCCAGGTCGTGGGACTGAACAACCGCGCGATCGGTTCCAAGGCCGACCGCGCGGTCTCCGTACTCAGCGGAGGTCGGACTGGCTCAGGGGCGCATCGACCGGATCGCCCAGGGACATCATCGTACCCCGCACATCCTTCGTGTCCTGACGAATCACGACCTTGCAGGAAGCCGATTCGTTGGTCGCGGTCGGCACCTGGAACGAGCAAATGCGGTTCGGCTCCAGGGTCTTCCCGCAATCATCATAGGTCGGCTTCAGGACGCCGGAAAACTGACCGACCAGTTGCCGGGTCAGCAAGGTCACCGGGGCATTGCCCGAATTCACCAGCAGGCACGCGACGTGTGTCTGGCCCGGACCGCCAAATACCACGCCCGACTCCAGGTTTACGGCCTGTGCTGCATTCCCCATACCGGCCGCGAGTAAAAATCCCGATAGCGCTTGTGAAGTTTTCATTGCCAAGTTCCCCAATCGTGTTGAAAGGCGGGTCGTCCAAAGCCCAGGACATCGTTGGTATTGGGCTTCTGACCCATTGATCACTGGCGGCGTTCGCCAGTGGTGCGCATTCGAACACGGAGGTCAGTGCAAGGTCTTACCCGGACGTCCGATTCCTTTTACCGATCGTCCGTGCCTGAGGACAGCCGCGGGAGCAAACATAAAGACGGCAGGATATTCGCCACAAGCCCGAAGCCATTCCGGGCGTTTCAGCTTGTGTTCCGGCCCATCGTCGTGAAGGATCGAGCGCACGGGGACATCAATTGGGACGACCAGTCGAGCCGAGCCTCCACTCGTTCTTCGACCCTGCGTCGCACTGTTCCAGGCAGCACCGCGCCGTGCGAGCTGTTCCCCGCTTGCCGGCCCACTCACGCGATCACGCCCCTTCACCCCGTCGTTTGCCGACCGAGTCTTCGTTTCAAAGCAACTGACGCAGACGTCTGACGTGCTCCAACCCGATTCAGTTCGCCGCCGACCCCAGGCGAATTACCCAGTATTTTGCTTATAGGTAATGGCGCCCATTGAATATATCCATGATTGGCGGGATAAATGCCATAGCGAAAGCCAGAAATTCGATGGAAATCCGGAGATCCGTCCCGGATCTGGACGGTCAGTCAGGTTATTTATTGTGCCGCCCACGACTGCGTTATCACTCCGCCTATCGGAAACCCATCGATCAAGATAATGGCCAAGTGGGCTGCCATTCTCATGCATCGACGGACGCGATTCATCAGGATTAGCGATCAATAGTTACAAAAGACAGGTTTCCACGGTGCTATCGATGCATTTCTGCTCGGTAACGAGCCGAGGGAGTTCGGTGTCATGAAACCTATTCTATTACGAACAATTTCGATCTTGTCATTGCTTATATCGATCAGCGCATCCGCGGGCTGGAAGATGACATTCAACGATGAATTCTCCGGCACCGGCGTCGACTATACGCGCTGGATTCCGACCGACGGATGGGGCGACCAGGCGTACGATGGCAAGGGTACGCTGCAATGCTGGATACCCGAAGCCCTGTCCACATCGAACGGCCTTCTTTCCATCACCGCGTGGCCCAAGACGTTCACCAGTTGTTATCCCCTGAAGGACGCCAGCACGGTACGCTACGCGTCCGGGATGCTTTCCACGGCCAGGAGCTTCGCGCAACTCTACGGCTACTTCGAGATTCGCGCCAAGGAACCCAAGGGACAAGGCTTGTGGACGAATATCTGGCTTTTGCCGAAGAATCCCCACTGGCCCCCGGAACTCAATATCGCGGAGTGGATAGGGACGAAGCCCACGACGATGTACATGACCTACCACTGGGCCGATCCGGTGGACGGGAGCCATCGTGCGACGACCAACTCGTACACCGGGCCGGCGTACTCCGACGAGTTCCACATCTTCGGCGTGGACTGGCAAGCGGGATTGCTGACCTGGTACATCGACGGCGTGATGCGCAGGCAACTCAAGGGCGAGGCCGTCAGCGCCGAGTCCATGTACCTGCTGATGGACATGGCCGTCGGGGGAACCTGGGCGGGACCACCGAATTCGAGCACCGTATTTCCGGCAACGATGCAGGTGGATTATGTCCGGGCCTATGCGCGGATCAATGACGGACAGCCGGATGCGATCCCGCCTTTCGGTGGCCTCGCACCCCCGCAGGCGCTCACGCTGCTCCGAAGCAGCAACTCCGATCGATCCAATGCCGTCCCGATCTCCGGATCGATTTCCGGAAACCTCTATGCCTTCGTCCCGGACCCGGGTGGAATCGCCAAGGTCGAGTTCCTGCTCGATGGAACGCTGTTCCACACCGAAAACCTGGCGCCATGGGACTTCAACGGCACCGCCGCGACGGCGAATCTCGCCTTGCCTTTCAACACGGCCAACCTGGCCAGCGGGGTTCACACGATCGTGGCCCGGGCGACGATGAAAAGCGCCACCGTTCAAACCGCCTCAGCCAGCTTTTCGGTCGGCCCTTCCCCGACGGCCCCTTCCGGAATTCTGTTGAGCTACGCACCCGATCGTTCCAATGCGGTTGACCTGAACGGAAGGACACTGACGGGCAACGTCTACATGTTCGTTGCGTCGAGCGGGGTCTCCCAGGTACGTTTCTCGATCGACGGCAAACTGGTCAAGATCGAGAACATCGCGCCATTCGATCTGGCCGGAACCTCGACCAACGGAAGCACGGCTCTGGCATTCAATGCATCGAGCTTAACTCCGGGAACGCATACGGTTCAGGCGCAACTGAGCCTCAGCAACGGGGCCAGCAAGACCGCGACGGCCACGGTCTACCATTAGCGGCCCATCCGGTCCGCCCAGGGCCCTCCGTCTCGGGACGAGGCGATGGGCCCCGCTATCTTCTGCCTCCCGACCTCAAATTCCCCCTGTCCCGAATCCTCCAGCGCAGCGCCGTGACATACACTGATGACTGGAGTCGTCCTGACCCGGCCGCGGTCAACCATGCCGGCGCTAGAACCGGAATTCATTCGAGGAGGAATTCGAGATGGCTACGATCGGATCGGTAATGCGATCGACCCGGCTGCATGCCGTCGTCGTGATCTTGCTCCTTGCGCTACACCCCTTGCGAGGCGGGGCAGAAGCCGCCCCGGACGCAATGCCTTCGTCGGCGCGATCCAGCGCCTTCACGATCTGTCCGGATCAGCCGGGGGCGACGAAGACCTTCGCCTTGTGCGCGACCGCGACCTGCTGGACCCTGGACGGCGTCGCCTACTGCAAATGCGACGTCAAGCACCAGCCAAACATCTCGGCGCCATTCAACTATCGCGAGAACGGCGAACGCAAGAATGTCTGCGACCTGCTGCAAGCGGGGCGCGGCAATGGCTTCACCGTCAGCACCTACGCAACGCCCAGACAGGTCTCGAAGGATTACGAGCAGAGCGTCGAGCACCTGGGGCCACCGATGGCGCTTTATACCTGCGCGGCCGGCGCCAATCCGACCGCGGTGTCGGCGCAGTGCGACGGCGGCCTGTGCTTTACCAGCACCCGAGGCCGGGAATTCCCTGGCTTCGGCAAGTTGAAGGATGACGAGATCATCTGCTCGTGCCCGATCGTGACGAATGCGCAGACGGGCTTTCAGATCGCCGGCCCGTGGAGTTGTGCACCGGGCGACAAGAACGTCGACGGACACTGCTGCGACAAGGCCTACTTCAAGCGCTATTGCAATGTCGACAACACGAACCGGACCGGTACGTCGATCGCCGTCGGCTCGCCATCCGGCTCGGCCCGGATTCTGTCGACCGAACTGGACGGCGAGGTGCCACGGCTGAACCGCTGTACGGCTCAGTAGTCCCGTCAGCCCAAAGCCGCGGCTAGGGACGAGGCGGCCCCCCGGCACCGGAAGGAGTTTGAGGCTCGATCAGCCATCGGCAGGCGGTTGCGGCAACGCGCCGATGATTACCGAACGCATCGAGATCGCGCCCAGCGTAACCCTGTCGGCGAAGAAGCTCACCGTCTCGCCGGGCGTCTGTAGCGCCAGGATGTAGAGCAAAGGCAGGAAGTGCTCGGCCGTCGGTACGGCCAGCCGGGCCGACGGTCCGCATTCGTGAAAGCCGATCAGCGCGTCGTGATCCCCTGCGAGAATCAGTTCGCTGACGCGCCGGTCGAACTCCAGCGCCCAGTCGGACGCGGTGTCTCCCCAGACCAGCGCACCCAGGTTGTGCACGATGTTGCCGCTGCCGATGATCAGTACGCCCTCGCGCCGCAGGGCCCTCAGGGAGCGGCCCAGTTCGTAGTGACGCGCCGGCGTCAGCGCGCGGTCCAGGCTCAGTTGAACGACGGGAATATCGGCGCCCGGGTACATCCGGCACAGCACCGACCAGGCACCGTGATCGAGGCCCCATTCGCCGTCCATCGCCACCGGCACCGGCGCGAGTTGCCGGATGCGTTCGGCCAGCGGCGGGATTCCCGGCGCCGGGTACTCCACCTCGAACAGGGCCTTCGGAAACCCGCCGAAATCGTGGATCGTCCGCGGGTGGCTCATCGCCGTGACCCGCGTGCCGACGGTCTCCCAATGCGCCGAGATGCACAGGATCGCCTCAGGCCGCGGCAGCACGCGGCCGAGGTGCTCCCACGCACGGCTGAACCCGGTGTCCTCGATGGCGTTCATCGGACTGCCATGCCCGATGAACACGGCCGGCATCCCGGAGGGCCGAGAATTGCCGTCGGCCGTGTCATGCCGGCTGTCGGGGCCGTTCATCGTCACGACTCAGCGGGTCAGCGTGCCGTCGCGGTAATCCGCGAGCGCCTGCTCGATTTCCTCGCGCGTATTCATGACGAATGGACCGTGCTGCACGATCGGCTCGCCCAAGGGCTTGCCCGCGAGCAGCAGCATGCGGGCGCCCTCCGGTCCGGCCCGGACCTTGATCGCGTCGCCGTCGGACAATAGTCCGGCGGCCCGGTGCGGCAGCGCGCCGCCATCCTCACCGATCGTCGCGGCTCCTTCGTACAGATACAGGAACGCGTGATGACCGGTCGCGACCGGCACCGTCACGGCCGCGCCACCCGGCAGGTGCACGTCGAGATAGAGGGGCTCGGTGCTCAGGCCCTGGATCGGCCCGGCGGTACCCTGCTCACCCTGCGTGAACACGCCGGCGATGACCCGTATCTCACCGCCGCCATCGAACCGGACCGTCGGAATATCTCCGGACGGGATGTCGCGGTAAGCGGCGGGCTTCATCTTCTCGCTCGCCGGCAGGTTGATCCACAACTGGAATCCGCGCATGCGCCCCTCGGTCTGCTGCGGCATCTCCGAGTGTACGATGCCGCGCCCGGCGGTCATCCACTGCACATCGCCGGGACCCAGGTCGCCACGATTGCCCAGATGGTCCTCATGGCGCATGTGACCGTCGAGCATGTACGTGACCGTCTCGAAACCGCGATGCGGGTGCGCCGGAAAGCCGCGCAGATAGTCGTCCGGATCGTCCGAGAAGAACTCGTCGAGCATCAGGAAGGGGTCATGCCGCAGCGTCTGCTGGTTGCCCAGGCTGCGCCGCAACTTGACGCCGGCGCCGTCAGACGCGGCGATCGACGGAATGATGCGTACCAGCGTGCGTGTGCTCATCGGATTGCCTCCTGATGATCGGTGAATGAGACGATTTCGATCGTCGTCAGGCGGAACGCCCGGCGGCCGAACGGCGTGCATCCAGGCTCCACGGGCCGGGCCCGTGGACCGCCAGAACCAGCAGTCCGCCGGCGATCGCGATGTTCTTCAGGAACATGATCGCTGCGATCTGCTGCGCGAAATCCGCGTGGAACAGCACTGCGGCCAGCAGGCTGAACCCCGCCAACACCAGCGCCGCCGGGCGCGTCCACCAACCGACGATGATCGCGAGGGCTCCGGCCACCTCGAGCAGAATGACCAGCGGAAGCACTGCGCCGGGCACTCCGGCGGAGGCCATGTAGGCCTGTGTTCCAGCATAATCGCCGATCTTGCCGAGTCCCGATATCAGAAATATCGCCACCAGCAGGAAGCGGCCGGCGAGTTCGGTGGACTTTTCGAATGTGTTCATCGCAATACCTCCGGGTTTGTACGTGGGGCCATTTAACGATTGAACAGTTCGATTGAAAAGCGCAATATTTCGCTGGTTATAATCGAATTTTTGAATCTTCATGGGCGCATTTCCGCGGATCTCGCTGGACCAATGGCGCACGCTGATCGCCGTCGTCGATGCCGGCAGCTATGCGCAGGCGGCCGAGCAGCTTCACAAGAGCCAGTCGACGCTGAGTTACGCGGTGCAGAAGATCGAGTACGTGCTAGGCGTGAAGGTATTCGAACTTCAGGGCCGCAAGGCGGTGCTGACCGAGGCCGGTCGGGTGTTGTACCGACGCGGCCGGGCCCTGCTCGACGAGGCAACCCGCCTGGAGCGGGCCGCGGCAGGACTCGCCTCCGGATGGGAGCCGGAGCTCAGACTGGCGGTCGATATCGTGTTTCCCACCTGGCTGCTGCTCGAATGTTTCGGACAATTCGCGACGGAGCATCCCGAGACGCGCATCGAACTGATCGAATCGGTGCTCGGCGGAACCGACGAAGCCCTGATCGAGGGCCGCGCCGATCTGGCGATCGGCTCATCGGTGCCCCCGGGGTTCGTCGGCGATCCGGTCATGCAGCTCCGGTTCATCGCGGCGGCTCATCCGGACCATCCCTTGCACCGGCTCGGCCGACTGCTGACGCTGGACGATCTCCGCCAGCACCGGCATCTGGTGATCCGGGACACCGGCCGCGATCGATCGCGCTCGCCGGGTTGGCTCAACGAACTCCGCTGGACCGTCAGTCACAAGGCGACATCGATCCGCGCCGCGTGCATGGGGCTGGGCTACGCCTGGTACGCGGAGGACATCATTCGCGAGGAAATCGATCGTGGAGACCTGCGTCCCTTGCCGCTGCGCGAAGGCGCGGAGCGCTGGGGCACGCTCTACCTGATATTCGCCGACCGCGATGCGGCCGGCCCCGGCACGCTGCGGATCGCCGAGATCATTCGCGCCGCGCTGAAGGATCGCTGCCCGAAGGCCTGCCTGGAGGACACGGAATGAGGTAGGCCACCCGCCCGCAAGCGCGAGTCCAAGATCGATTGACCGTAGGGCGGACGGTACTCCCCTCCTCGGTTCGATCCGCGATCACACCGGGTCGATGTCATGACGGACACGAGACGTCACCGACCGGTCCAGGCCTCAACAACCCGAGCCCGCTTTCCGGTGGCATCTCCAGCGCAGGAAACGCCGCACGAATTCTGCGCCTCCAGACCCCATGCGTCCGAAATCTGCCGATGCGCCCCGTTCGGGGGAAGGTCGCAGCGATCAGGATACCGTCGAATGCGCCATCAATCCTTGACGTTGACCCCGAGGATGCGCGGCTTGTCGTAGACGCAGTCGAGCGCGAGTATCGCCACCTGTTTGTGGGCCAGATACGCGCCGAGTATCGTCGCATGGAAGAGCTTGTGCCCCGGGTCCGCCGGACTCGTCGCGTAGCCGGCGTTCACGACACCGCAGCCACTCGGGTTGGCGAGCGGGGCGGTGTGGTAGACCGCCATCGTATCGTCCGCCCAGCCGGTTGCGATCTGCGTAACGTATCCCCAGTCGGAATACTGCGGGCTCGCCGCGTGGACTGCCGTTCCAACGCTCAGAAGGACGAGTGGTAGGATGGTTTTCATGGTCGATGGCCCTCGGCTACGGATTGACTGACCGGCTGTACTCATGACGCCGACTCGATGCGAGATCGCTACTGCACGGTGAAGTAGGCATTGACGAGGCTGTTCTTCGTGAGCTTCACCTTACACACGTTCGTCGTTGCGTTCTTGCAGGCCGCCCCCCAGTGGTCAAACTTCCACCCGGCGGCGGGCTTCGCGACCAACTTGACGACGCCATAGTCCGGGAAGTCGTTGTTGCAATCCTTGCCGCAGGCGATCCCGGCAGGCGCGCTCCTGACCGTTCCCTTCCCACTCCGGCGGACGACCAGTTGATAGTTGTCGTCGCTCAACAGCAGTTCATTGACGACCGACGCCGCCCGCAGCTTTTGAATCTGCGGAACGGACTGGACGCTGATGTGGTACTGGCCGAGGCTTCCGTAGTCGGAATACCCGGCATCGCTGGCGGCGGGGCCGGGCCGGTCGATGCCCTGGACCTTGAGGATGCAGTTGCCGGACGGGGTGTTACTCCAGGGCAACGTGGCGCTCAGTTGATTCGGCGGGTTCACGCCGCCCAAGGGGGCGAACGTGCGATCCAGAAGGTCCAGAGCCACATCCAGATTCGGGCCGGGATCGGCCGGCAGAACGCTGATCGTCAGATCGGCGCCATTGCAGGGGAGTGAAAAATAGTCGACGTCGGTCCGTCGTTCGATGACACCGCTACCGACGAATTCCATGATCGACGTGCCACCGGTCAAGCCCAGCGGGGCGACCGGTACATGATCGTCGGCACGCAACGGCGCTTCGTGGTTCTGGATGATCTGGATGTCATCCTCCTGATTGTTTGCATTCGGGTATTCGCCCTGGCTCCACTGCGTCAGGTTGCGGTAGTAACCGACGCCCATGATCGGCGCCCAGGCCGTATCGCCGACGCCATGCCCGGCGTAGTACTCGACATGCGTTCCGTTGACCTCGGCACCGTCGTGGCTCAAACCGAGGTTATGGCCGACCTCGTGCGCGGTGGCCTCGCCGATGTCCTTCTCGTCACCACCCCCCAACTGGTCGTAGAACACCCAGGCTGGCTGATGGTAAGCGCCGCCGACCTCGTTGAAGACACCGATGTAGGCGATGCCGCCGCAATTGCAGAAGTTCTTACCGGCCGAATTCTTGAACAAGCGGGTGATGACCGCCCGGCTCCCGAATGCGGCATCGTTGGCACTGGAACGCTCCAGGGCCGCGGCGCCCGGGTCCTCGGTCGTGACGTCGACGTCGAACGGCGCATAGTCTTCGGCGGCGCGCTGCCAGGCAAGCTGGATCCGCAGCAGTTCGTTCTCGCTGAACGCCGCGGCGTTGCCATCGATATCGAATGCCGGCGCGTTGATCGTGTCCAGGCCCGAATCCTTGTTCCACTGCGTGCCGGTCACCGTATGGCCGTCGAAATCCATGTAGATCGTACGCTGGGCGCCCGGACGGCTGTGCAGGCGAAACGTATCCGCATAGGGAAACGGGGCGGCTTCGGGCTGCGCCCGACTGCGCGGGCCGACCTCGTCCCCGACCGGCGGGTGGGTCGGAAAGTCATCGATGTAGAGGAGGCGCCCATCGGAATCGATGACCGCGGATTCGTCACGACGCAGCAACTCGACGAACTGCTCGGGGGTCTTCCCATACCACGCCGCGACCTCCGGCAGGCTGGACCCGAGAAGTTGCAGGGCTTCCTCGCCGCGCGCCGCATGCGGCAGGGTGATGCGCGGGAATGCCCGTTGTCCGGCGGGCGGCGCCGCGGATGCGACCCGGTCCGACAGCGGGAGCAGAGCGAGCAACAGCACGACGGCGGCCAGAACAGCGCCCGGGACCCGGCGTGACGGCGGCCCGGGCCGATGCATCGCCTGGCACGGTGGCTCGACTCGCGTGGGTCTGCCGACGCGTTGACGGTACGGCCGAACTCGAGACATGGCAACCTCCAGGTCCGGGTGGATGATGCCTGATCAGTGCCGTTCCATCGTTCAGGCGGCTCCAACGCGTAGTCGCGGACGGACTCTCGGGAACCCGCCCGGGCGTACCGCGGCCACGAAACTTCACCAAAACCGGAATCCGCTCTCAATACGTATCAGTACGTAGTCGCTCCGGTCGATGTCACCGTCTCACGGATCCGACAGCTTCGGATTCGGCTCCTCGGGGACACCATGAGCCGGCTCTCATCGACCGAACGCCAGCGAGCCTCGATCGCCGGGGGACTTGCAGGTTCGAGAACGCGGACGCTGAGTACGCAGCCGTCGCGCGGCGCGCGGGCATGGACATGGACGCGGCGGGAGCGTTCAGTCGAACGCTGACCGATGTCCCGCGAGTGACTACCTCGGAAGGGTTTCGGCAACATCGATGGCTGTCGTGACGCCTGGCCGACTCACGCGATCCTTCGCTGGCATTCCGTTCCGGACACGATGGTCACGACCTCAGTTGACGGAGACGGTGGCCTTCAATTTTCGCACCGACCCGTCCTTCAAGCTCACAAGGGCTTCAATCACGTGATTGCCTGGGCTCAGGTCTACATTGAACTCCCTGGCAGTTCCATCGGGGTTGGTTCCGGCGAAATCGAACGGCGGGATGTTTTCCACCTTGGCGAAGGTTCCGTCTAGCCAGAATAGCGCCTTCGTGATCTCGGCCGCAGGTGCCACAAAGACATAGCTTTGCGTGCGAAACAGCTTACTGCCCTCCAGCGGGACCGTAACCTTGCGCGTCGCGTCGGGGCTTCGTGCAAGTCCAACAACCGTGAATTCGGCAGGCCCGGAGAATTGTTGGGTTCCGTCCAACATCGTCAATCGTGCGGCGACAGAATGGGCGCCAGGCGTCAACGGCGATGTATCGAATGGCAATGCCACGCCACTTGCCGCGGTTGCGCCCAGGTCGAAAGGCGCATAACGCTCGGTGCGCACCGGCAAGCCGTCCAGATAAAAATCGGCCCGGGCTACCCGCGGGTCCGGCTGAACGAAGATATAGGTGTTACGCGCCACAACCGCCCCCTTCAGTGGTGAAGGGCCGGCGCGGCTCGGCGCCGTGCTGACGAGTAGCGGCGGAGCATTCTGAGGAAGCTCGTAGGCCCCGATGTCGCAGCGTCCATCAACCGGCTGCGGACGGGCAAGACCGCGTTGGTCGGTGACGACACCGGAATCGGCACATCCATGGCCGGGGATGTACTCGATCCTGTCGAGTGCAGGGCTTCCCGGGAGCAAGGCCAGCGTGGCGCCAAGCCCACCGTTGTTTGTGGGGGAATCCAGCATCGCATCCCCGACGAGTTGCCCCGCCGCCGAGGCCCCACAGCTGTCGTCGCCGATCAGATTCACTCCCCGGAACTCGGGCCTTCCGCGACAATCGCTGGGAAGACGCACTTCGATTCCATTGGAATCCGGCTCGGTTCGGTAGTTGCTCGCGATGATACTGTTGATGACTTGCATCGAACCGGCGGCGATTCCGGCACCGCTATTCGGTTGTCCAGCCATGAAGTTCATCGCGATAGTACTCTGTATGATCGTTGCAGCCTCGGCAACGATGGCACCGCCCTCCATCGACTGCTCCCGGGTTCCCCCGCCCCGGTTCGACGTAACCGTACTGTTGACCAGCGTCAGACGTCTGGCATACACACCGGAGCCACTACCCCCTTCAAATGAACCAAAACGAGTCGTGTGGTTTGACTCCACGGAACTGTTCCGGATCGTGACGTCATTGGCGTAGATTCCGCCTCCCCGGCCATTCGACTCGGCACCGTTGCTTTGGATCGCACTGTCCGTCACCGTGACGGTGTCGGCATAAATGCCCCCGCCGTTCCCCACATCCCGAATCACATTGAAAAATACATGACTCCTCTGCAAGGACACGTTCGTTGCGTGAATCCCCGCGCCATCCCCGGACCTCAGTTCGTTGTCGAATAGAAACGTGTCGATCAGCGTAACAGTCTTGCCACGAATGCCTGCGCCCGAGCAACCGGGGCGATCCGTTCCCAAACCGCGCCCGATATTGATTCCGCTCAGCGTCAGATCCGCGGCCGTCGAATCGATCAGTCGGAACGCTGGCGGGTCACCGCGATCTGGTCGCATCAGCCAGTGTCCATTGCCATTGATCCTGAGCGTTCCGACGATCGCCGGCAGCCCGCTCGCGCATCCGAGCGCATCCACGCTGCCGACCGAAACAAGGTCTACATCCTTCTGCAGTTCGATGATGTCACCGGAATCATCCCGGTCGTCCCCGGCCGCGCATCCCCCGGTAGACGCGTTGGCATTGGCCGACGTGACCGCATCGACAATTGAGCAGGAAACACCGTCGACGATGATCGTCGCCGCAGGAACGTCACTCCACATAGCCGCGATCAGCGTGACGGCCACGAAGTGCCGCGGACCGAATGCGAGTGAACCTGGAGCCGAATGCCGCGCAATCATGTTGTACTCCTTCGATCAGGACCGTCGATCGGTCGGATCCGGAGCCCAATCACGGCTTCCGGGAATGATGAGAGCCTGTGCACGAAGCGAGGCGAGAACGCGGGGCCTGCCCGCCGACTTCGTCCACTGGCAACGTTGCTTGTTTGACTAGGTACGCGCTAGTCCCGAAATAGTCAACGCCGTGATTCGTGGGGGAATAGGAGGCGCAGGCATGGTAACCCTGCCGGGGCGGACCGCCGCGAACATCCGCCAGTGATATTGGCCATGGGCCGCATCGACTCGGTGTTGAAACGATGTCGCATCCATCGTCGGTCAGAGCACCATCGAACATGCGGGGACATCGAACCAACAGCCCCCCTCACCAAACGGCGCATTACCGGAACCGTGGTGCGGGAGGATGCGGGGCTTTGCCATCGGTGGACGGCTGGATTCCCCTGTCCCGACCGGAATGACGGGTCTCGGTCCTTGGTGCCGGACGACGGGAGCTTCGCCATCACCGTGAAGCCGCAGGACGCCGGGGTCTCGCCATCCCAGGGCGGCTGGATTCCGGTGTCCCGCCCGGAATGACGGGCCCCCGCCCCCGGGGGGTCAGGCCTTCCCGACCTCGGCTTCGAGCGCGGAGACGAGTTCGGGGGAGAGCTTCAATTCGCGCGCCAGACTGCCGAGGTAGGCCCGCTCGCTGTCATCCTGTTCGTCGATGACCATCAGCGAACTGAGGTAGATTTCCGCCGCGGCCGCGGGCGAGTCGGCACCGGCGGCGACTGCCGCGAGATCGAGCGGCTTGCCCAGTTCGTCCCTGACGAAGGCCACGGTTTCGGCGTCCAGTGCCAGGCTTCCGAGCCGGGCATCGATCCGGGCGCGCTCGGCGTCGTCGATGTGGCCATCGGCCTTTGCCGCCGCGATCATCGCCTTCAACAGCGCACGGCTGCGGTTCGCCGCATCGGCCGGCGGGAGCTGGTCGACGCTGACACCTTCGACGGCGCCGCCCTGCTGCGCGAGCCACTTCTGGTAGGCCTGGTAGGCCACGCCGCCCAGCGCGGCCAGGCTGCCGAGCTTCAGGGCCGAACCGGTCAGCTTGCGTCCGATGCCGGTGCCCAGCAGTACCGCGAGCAGGCCGCCGGCCGCGGCACTCTTGCCGAGCGTGTTCAGCATGGCCTCGCGTTCCGGTCCCTCGGGTGGCAGCTTCAGCTCCTGCTCGGCCATGGCTTGCCCCTTGCGGGCCAGTTCACGGCCGGATTCCAGCAGCAGGTCGGCGATCTGACGATAGTCCATGATGTCATCCTCATCGAAGTGGTGTCCAAGCATCCCAAGGCTACGCATGGAATGTGGACGCCATATTACACCCCCGATGTACGATACGCCGAAGCCGGGGCAGGTTCCCGTGTCGGCCAAGGCCATGAAGGTATCGAAGGGTGCCCTCCTTACCCGGCCGACGGCGCGCCCGCGCACCGCGCGCGCATCTCGCGGGCGACCTCGACCATTCGCCGCAGCGCCTGCTCGACCTCGGGCCATCCGCGTGTCTTCAGGCCGCAATCGGGGTTGATCCACAGCCGCTCCTGCGTGATGACCCGCGCCGCCTTGTCGAGCAGTCGCCGCATGTCGGCGGCCTGCGGGACCTCCGGCGAATGAACGTCGTACACGCCGGGGCCGATCTCGTTCGGGTAGCGGAATTCACCGAAGGCATCGAGCAGGGCCATGTCGGAGCGCGAGGTCTCGATCGTGATGACGTCGGCGTCCAGCTCGCTGATCGCCGGCAGAATGTCGCCGAACTCCGAGTAACACATATGCGTGTGGATCTGTGTATCGTCGGCGACACCGCAGGATGCCAGGCGGAACGCGCGCACCGCCCAGTCCAGGTAGACCGGCCAGTCACGCCTGCGTAACGGCAGGCCCTCGCGAACCGCGGGCTCGTCGATCTGGATCGCCGCAACGCCGGCCCGTTCCAGATCGTCCACCTCGTCGCGTATCGCCAGCGCGATCTGCATGGCCGTAGCCGAGCGCGGCTGATCGTCGCGGACGAAGGACCACTGCAGGATCGTCACCGGTCCGGTCAGCATGCCCTTGACCGGCTTGGCGGTCTGCTGCTGCGCGTAGCCGATCCACTCGACGGTCATCGGCGCCGGTCGCGAGACATCGCCATAGATGATCGGTGGCTTCACGCAACGTGAGCCGTAGCTCTGCACCCAGCCCTGCGCGGTGAACGCGAAGCCCCGAAGTTGATCGGCGAAATACTCGACCATGTCGTTGCGCTCGGCCTCGCCGTGCACCAGGAGGTCCAGGCCTAATGCCTCCTGCCGGCGTATGGCCTCGCGGATCTCCTTGCGCATCGCATCGCGATAGGCGTCCTCGTTCAGCAGCCCCTGTCGGTACCGTGCCCGGACCATGCGGATCTCCGCGGTCTGCGGGAACGAGCCGATCGTCGTCGTGGGCAGCAGCGGCAACCGCAGGCGTTCCCGTTGCAGCGGCAGGCGTTCGGCAAACGGCGACTGGCGGCGAAGCTCGGCCTCGCCGACCGCGCGCAGGCGCCGCGCTACGGCCGGGTCGTGAATGCGCACCGAGCCCGCGCGCTGTGCCAGGACCCGATCCGATGCCTCGAGTTCGGCGCGGATCGCTTCGCCGCCGAGTCGCAAGCCCTTGTCGATGACCGCCAGCTCGTCCAGCTTCTGTACCGCAAAGGCCAGCCAGCCCCGGAGCTCCGCATCGAGCTCGGTCTCCGGCTCCAGGTCGGTCGGCACATGCAGCAAGGAACAGCTCGGCGCGAGCCAGAGACGATTGCCGAGCGCATCGCGTGCACGTTCCGCCAACGACAACGCGGCACGCAAATCGGCCCGCCAGATATTGCGCCCATCGATCAGGCCCAGCGACAGTACCTTGTCCTCGGGGTAGTCCCGCAGGAACGCGCCAAGCTGTTCCGGCGCCCGGACCGCGTCGATATGTAGACCGGCGACCGGCAGCGAGCGCAACAGGTCGACGCGGTCCGCGACCGATCCGAAATACGTCGTCAGCAACAGATTCGGGCCGCTGCCGGCCAGTGTCCGGTACGCGGTCCGATAGGCCTGCAACCAGTGTTCCGGCAGATCAGTAACCAGCGCCGGCTCATCGATCTGCACCCAGGACACGCCTTGGCTCGCCAGCCGATCGAGAATCTCGGCATAGACCGGCAACAGCCTCGGCAACAGATCGAGCCGGTCGAACGACGCGTCCCTGACCCTGCCGAGATACAGATGAGTCAGCGGCCCGACCAGCACCGGCTTGGCCTTCAGATGCAGCGCGCGGGCTTCGGCGACCTCGTCGAACAGCCAGTCGGAACCGACATGAAATTCCGTGTCGGGGCCGAACTCGGGCACCAGGTAGTGATAGTTCGTGTCGAACCACTTGGTCATGTCCAGCGCCGCTTGCCCGGCACCACCCCGTGCCAGTTGGAAATACCGTTCCAGGCTCAACGGCTGGTCGCCGAATCCAAAACGCTCGGGGACCGCGCCGAGCAGCGCGCTCATGTTCAGCATCTGGTCGTAGTACGCGAAATCACCGACCGGCACCAGATCCAGACCGCCCTGCTGGCGCCAATGGCGCTCGCGCAGGCGCTTCCCGGTCTCGTACAAGCCGGCCTGATCCAGCGTGCCGTTCCAATAGGCCTCGAGCGCCTGCTTCAATTCCCGCCCGGCGCCGATACGGGGAAACCCCAGGGAATGCGTCACGGCCATGATGTCTGAACTCCAGTGTGTGATGAAAAATCGCGCTGGCATGTTCGGCCCAGGGCAAATATTATTCAAATTCTACTTTTTCACTCTCCCCATCGATTTCATTCATGCCTGCATCGATCCTGGAACTGCGCCATCTGCAGACCCTGCTGGCGCTGGTCGAAACCGGCACCTTGTCGCGCGCCGCCGACCGGGTGTTCCTGACGCAATCGGCGATCTCGCATCAGATCAAACAGCTCGAAGAGCACTACGGCGTCAGCCTGTTCGAGCGGCGCAGCCAGCCGCTGCGGCTGTCGCCGGCCGGCCAGCGCCTGCACACACTGGCCGAGGCGGTTGTGAAGCTGCAGCACGAGGCGGAACGCGACATCGCGCGGATCGCGCAGGGTAACGCGGGGCAGTTGCGCATCGCCGTCGAATGCCACACCTGCTTCGACTGGCTGATGCCGGCGATGGACCGCTTCCGCGAGCATTGGCCCGAGGTCGAACTCGACCTGGTATCCGGCTTCCACGCCGATCCGGTGGCACTGCTACTCGACAACGGCGCGGACCTGGTCATCGTATCCGAGCCGGAGGCCCGGCGCGGCGTGGCGTTCCATCCGTTGTTCGGCTTCGAGATCGTCGGCCTGGTGTCGAAACAGCACCCGCTGGCGTCGCGGCCGTTCCTGAGTCCCGAGGACTTCGCCGGCGACACGCTGATCAGCTACCCGGTGCCGGAGGACATGCTGGACATCGTCCGCAAGGTATTGAAGCCGCGGGGGCTGGAGCCACGGCGGCGGACCGCCGAACTGACGGTCGCGATCCTGCAACTGGTCGCCAGCCGGCGCGGCATCGCCGCATTGCCCGGTTGGACGATACAGAGCTATCTCGAACGCGACTACATTCGGGCCAAACCGATCGGCCCGAAGGGCCTGTGGAGCGAACTGTACGCGGCAACGACCGATACGCTCGCGGCGTCGGCCTATATGCTGGATTTTCTCGAAACGGTTCGCGGCTGCAGCTTTCGCGGCCTGCACGGCATCCGGCCGCTGAGCGGCGCTTGACCGCACCGGCGCCCTACCACTGCCCGATCTGGCGCGATGCGGATTGACGGCGCACAATGACCCCCCTCGCGCATGAACTGGCATGCGCGACTCGACCGGTGACGATCCGCCGTCCGGGGGGACACGATGAGCGATAAACGTCTGACACGCCGGCATCCGCTGCTGAACGTTGCGATCTACGTGCCGCTGGCGCTGGGCATCGCGGTGCTTGGCGCGGCATGGCTGAGCTACCCACCGGCGCTTCGTTCGCTGCTGGTGGTCGGTGTGCTGGTGCTGCTGGGCTTCGGCCTGCCGCGCTGGATCGGCGGCCGGGAACGGGCGCGCCGGGCCGCACAGGCACTGGACCGGGAAAGACTTAAGTGGGGTTTCCATGGACGCGACCGCGATGGCGCATGGATCAACTACATCGACCGCCCGCTGGTCGTCACCTCCGAGTGCGCGAAGGGGCGCTACTTCTACGGTGAGCGCCTGGTGATCCACGACGGGTGGATCGTCGTCAATCCGGGCGAGTCGCTGATCGACAAGGCGACACAAACGGTGATCTACCGGCCAGACCGCCGACAGACCTATGCCTGGGACGGCTGCACGCCGAAGCTCTGGTTCTACTGGCTGGGGCTGCTCGGCACCCCGGACTGGTGGGTGCACCTGGAGCCCGTCCAGTTCATCGACGAGCACGGCGCGCTCGTTGCCAGCCCGGATGCCAACACGACGCTGTGGCCACTCGCCCATCACGCGAGCCTGGTCCACGACGCGCTGTACCAGTATCTCGGCGTGATCCCGATCACGAAGCGCGAGGTCGACGCGCAGTTCGAGACGATGCTGCGCGCCTCCGGCTTCATCGGCCCGGTCGCGTCGTTGTATCACCTGGCCGTCCGCTGGTTCGGCGGCCGCGATGTGGCTCCCGACGACCGAGCCGACAACAGTCCGCGACGTGTCGCCGGACTGCCGTTCCTGACGGCATCCCTCGACGCGGACACCTGAATGAACCACCAAGGCGGGGGGAAACGAACGATGTCCACACGAACGATGATGCGAGTCCTGATGCTGGCGCTGCTTCCGGTGCTGACGCACGCCCAACCCGCGGGGATCGACCCCGAGGAGATCAAGGCATTGAAGACCTACTGCAAGGCCGATATCGAGCGCCTGTGCAGCGGCGTCGAGCCCGGCGAGGGCCGGATCAAGGCCTGTCTGATGGAGAAGAAGGAACAGATGTCGGTTGGCTGCGCTCAGGCGTTGCAGAAGCTCAAGAAGTCGGCGCACTGAACCGGCCGGAGAGACCGAGGTGGGCGGCCTGATGCTGCCCACCGGGTCTGGCCCGGCGCGATCGCCGGAATCGGATGGATGACGGACTCGTGACCCCGTCGTGATGATCGGGCGCATCCTTGCGCCCCGAGCGACTCAGAACCGCGTGAGCGAACGACGCTCCGCCAGGATCTCGGCTGCATTGAACGGCAGTTTGAACATGCCGCCGGACTGCAACAGGCCGAGTTGATCGAGGTACCATGGGGACTGTGGCTCGGTCGCCTGCGAGTAGGCCAGGCGGCCGCGCGCCTTCGGGCCTTCCGCGCCGAGTTCGACGACGTGCGCATAGCTCGGGCCGTACAGGTCCTCCGGCCGGTGCCCGTTAAGCGACGCCACCCAGCCGTCGAAGCCGCGCTGGTTGATGTCGAACACCGCATCGAACGAGCCCTGAGCCCCGGCCCCGCCCGGAATGCCATAGCGCTGGCCATCCTTGCCGATGACGAAACTCACGTCGCCCCATGCGGCATCCGGAGCGATGCCGGCGTCGCGCAGCGCCACCGCGACCCGTCCCAGCCCTGCCAACACGCCATCGCGTACCCCCGGATCGGTCGACAGGCCGCTCGGCGTCGTCAGCGGTTCATCGAGCGAGGCCGGCACCGCGAACAGCCCCGACAGCAACCCCTGCTCCTGCAGGGCGGCCCAAAGCCCATGGAATACGTGCGCACCGCGACTGTCGAGATTGGTCTTGCGATCCCAGGCCTTCAGCGCGGCGCAGACCGGCCTCAGGTTGACCTTCGCGCTGCCTACCCCGACCGACGGATTCGCCGTACACAGCGCGACGATGTCATCGACCAGCAGTTCACCGGCCCGATGGCGCTTGTCGGCGAACACGGTCTTCAACAGCGGCGTCGAGAAACCCGGCTTGCCGAAGCCGTCGCTGCCATCCAGTCGCTGCTTGATCATCATCAGTCCGAGGTTGGCACGCAGGCTGAGACCCTGGTTCGGCAGGCCGAAAATCGGCGAATATCCGCTGAGGCGGGCATCGAGGTTAGGCAACTCGTAGTTGTTGTTCTGGTTCGCCACGTAGTCGGTGCGAAGAACCGACGGCAGACGCCCGGATCTCAGGCGGCCGGTCCAGTAGCACTCGCTGCGCGTGCCGTCCAGCGCGTAGACGCCCAGCGCCAGCAGGAACGGCGCGGTCGGCGAGTTGCCGCAATCCCGGTACTGCCTGGCGCTGACGTTCGGCACCGCCGACAGATCGCCGAACAGCGTCTCGCCACCGGCGTCGGTCGCCAGCGTATACGACCAGGGCACGCCCTGAATCGCTTCGAGCGTCGACTTGACCTCGCGCACCGTGTGCGCTTTCGCCACCTGCAGGAATTGCTCGATGACGCGCGTGTTGTTGCGGTTGACGTCGCGCACGACGTATCCGCTGGTGACCGGCAGGCCCAGCGTCGCGGCCCAGATGATCGGGCCGTCGGCAGTCGTCTGGATCGCGACCTCACGCGGCGAGGCCTCGTTCGCGACCTCGATCGGTAAGATCTTCGACTGGATGCGGCGCGGCTTGCCGTCGACCAGGTACGTCGTCGGATCGCTCTGCTGCGGCTCGAACTCCATCAGCGTGACGCGCGGGGCGACCGAGAACGTCAGCCCCCAGGCGACATCCTTGGTGAAGCCGGCGACCGGAATCGGAAAGGCGCCGAGAGCCGGTCCCATGACGTCCAGTTCACCGGGTATGCGCACATGCACCAGGTACATCCGCTGGATGCCGCCCCACGGGAAATGCGGGGTGTAGAAATGCAGCGGGCCACCGGACCGCACGACGTCGCGACCCAGTGCCCAGGCATTGCTGCCGATCGGACCGGTGCTCGGCGCCGACATCCTGGGCGGTGCCACGACCGGCCCCGGCTGCGGCTTCGCGGAAAGCTCCGAAATCGCCAGGAACGGACCGGTGAACTCGGCGCTGGCCAGGGCCGCGGTCGCGACCCACATCCGGTAGACGTCGTCGACCGTCAGGTCCGCGGTGAAATTCGCGCCGGCGCAGGCCGGCAGTTCGAGGTGGTCCTTCAGGTAACGGTTGACGCCGGCCGCGTAGCCCGCCGCCAGATCGCGCGCGCTCTTCGGCCCGGCCGCGAAGCCGGCGCGAATGCGCGCGGTATCGAAGTAGTACCGGTACAACGCGTCCATGTGCAGGGAACGCATGTAGTGGGTGTTGTCCATCATCCGGACGATGGCGTCGGGGCCGATCTGCGCGGACAGCCGACCATTGACCTGCGCGACGCGCTCGGCCAGCAGACAGCGGTTGTCCTCGACATACGCATGCCCGACACCGTAGCCGATGCCACGGTAATCGTTCGCCGTCACGTGCACGACGCCGTGTTCGGTCCGCTCGACCGTGATACCCAGGGCCTCGGCGGCCGGTGCCGGCGGACCGGCCAGGCCAGCGGTCAACAGGGTCAGGGCCGCGAATGGCCGCTTGGTGATGGGTCGTAAAGGCTTGTCCATGATCGATCTACGGTTCGTTTATGGGTGAATTCCGGCATGCGCCGCTCGGCGGGCGCGCCAGCGCCCTGAGCAAGCAAGCCCCGCGCCAAAGGCGATGCGATGACGAAACAGCCGCGATTTCCGTGCCCATTTCGGCCGCAGGCATGACGATCCCGAACCCGGCCGGAGCGAACCCCCCGGGATATGCCACGGCGGCTGCGCGATCTGCCACAACCGTTCGACACCCGACCCGGTGCCGCCGCCAGCGGACTCGCGGTATCATCGGACCCGGGGGCGACTCGCCCGCCCCGTAGCTGAGGACCGCTGCCGTAACACGCCAACCCGATCCCGATGCCGAGATGCTGCGCGCGCTGGTCGATGCGACCTCCGTCGGTCTGTGCGTGCTGACGCCCGATGGCCGAATCGTGCTGGCGAACCGGGCCGCGTGCGAATTGCTGGGGCGCGACGCGCGCGAACTCGCCGGGATGCATTGGGAACAACTCGTCGACCCGCGTGACCGCACGCTCGAACTCGACGGCCGACGGCGACTGCTGGCGGGCGAATACGATCAGTGGAACGTGGACTTGCGTGTCGTCGGGCGTGACGGTGCGATGCCTTGGACGCGCCAGACCGGTTGTCGACTGCCCAACGCCGATGACTCCACACCGCGCGTCCTGTTGCAACTCACGGCGCTCGCCGGGGACTTCCGCGGCGATGGCGATGCCATGCGACAGAGGCTCGCGGAGATCCAGGCCGTTGCTCGGATCGGCGACTGGCAATGGGACGCGCGGCGCGACGCGATCACCGGTTCGAAGCAGTTCTTCCGGCTGTTCGAGCGTGAACCCCACGAACTGAGCGACTACCGTTCATTCCTCGCCGCGCTGCAGGCCGAGGATCGGGCGCCGGTCGAACGCGCCGTCGGCGACGTACTCGACGGACGTAGCGCGGAATACGACCTCGAGTACCGGATCGAACTGCCCGGCGGAGCCGTGCGCTATATCCATGCGCGCGGCCAGGCACTGTTCGATGCGGCCGGTCAACGCCACGGTCTGTTCGGAACCTGCCAGGACATCTCCGACCGCAGACGAGCGGACGCCGCGCTGCGCGATGCGAAGGACTGGCTGGAACAGCGGGTGCAGGAACGTACCGAGACACTGCATCGGGTCATGGCCTATACGCGCAGCCTCATCGAAGCCAGCAGTGATCCGCTGCTCATCATCGACTCGGACGGGCGGATCAGCGACCTGAACCGCGCCGCGGAGGCCGCGACGGGCCTCAAGCGCAGCGAACTGATCGGCAGCGAATTCGCGCCGTTTTTCACCGATCCGGCGCAGGCTCGGCGGGTACATCGGCAAGCATTGGAAACCGGACAAGTGCGCGGCCACGAACTGGAACTGCGCCACGTCGACGGTCGCACGATGACCGTCATGTTCAACGCGACGATCTTTCACGACCCCGCGGGTGATGTGGCCGGGGTCTGCGCGACCGCGCGCGACATCACCGATATCCGCCGTACCCGCGCCGAACTGCTGCGGAGCAAGCGCCTGCTCGACGAGACCGGCCGCCTGGCGTTGGTCGGCGGCTGGGAGTTCGACCCGGGCGCCGGAACCCTGAGCTGGACCGAGGTCGTCCGGACGATCCACGAGGTGACTCCCGATTTACAGCCGACGCTGGACCACGCGCTGGCGTGCGTCGCGCCGGACGCGCGGCCGGCGATAAACGACGCGATCGAGCGGGCGCTACGCGATGGCACCCCGTTCGATCTCGAGTTGCCGCTGACGACCGCGCGCGGGCGGACCATATGGGTCCGCTGGCTGGGACGGGCGTACAAGGAGCGTGGCGAGGTATCGAGGATCGGTGGCGTGATCCGCGACATCACCGATCAGCGCAGCGCGGACGAGGAACTGATGCGGCACCGCGACCATCTCGAGGACCTGGTTTCCGAACGGACCGCCGAACTGGCGGCGGCAATCGCCCATCTGGAGCGCTCGAACCGGGATCTCGAACAGTTCGCCTATGTGGCCTCGCACGATTTGCAGGAGCCGCTCAGGATGGTCGCCAGCTACACCCAACTGCTGGCCGAGCGCTACCGCGGGCCACTCGACGAGCGCGCCGAGAAGTACATCGCGTACGCGGTCGATGGCGAGAAGCGGATGCAGGGGCTGATCAACGACCTGCTGGCGTTCTCGCGCATCGGGACGCGGGGCGGTGCGATCGAAGCGACCGATGCCGGCGAGGTCGTCTTGCTGGATCTGCAGCGGGCGATCGAAAGCAGCGGCGCGACCATCGAGGTCGGCCCCTTGCCAACGGTGCAGGCGGACGCGACGCAACTGCGGCAAGTATTCCAGAACCTGATCGAGAACGCGATCAAATTCCGCGGCGAGGCCCCGCCAATCGTCACGATCTCGGCCGAGCGACGACGCAATTTCTGGTTTTTCGCGGTACGGGACAACGGAATCGGTATCGAGCCGCAGTACCGGGAACGGATCTTCGCGCTATTTCAGCGCCTGCACGAGCGCGGTCGTTATCCCGGGTCGGGCATCGGGCTGGCGATCGTCAAGAAGATCATCGAGCGGCATAGCGGCACGATTTGCGTCGAACCGGCCCCGATCCATGGATGTTCCTTCATTTTTTCGCTACCCTGTAGCGACTCGGCACGGGACTACGCTGATGACGGGGAATCTGACGATCCTGCTGGTTGAAGATAATCCGGCAGACGCGGATCGGACGCGCGAATCCCTCCGCGACTGCAAACTTCTGAATGAGTTGAATGTCGCGACCGACGGCATCGATGCGCTCGCGTTCCTGCGTCGCGAAGGTCGCCACATCGACGCCCCACGTCCCGACATGATCCTGCTCGACCTGAATCTGCCCCGCAAGGACGGTCGCGAACTGCTCGCAGACCTGAAGGCCGACCCGGACCTGCGCCGCATCCCGGTCGTCGTGTTGACATCCTCGAAAGCCGAGGAAGACGTCTTGCGCTCCTACGACCTGCAGGCCAGCGCCTACATCACGAAGCCGGTCGGCATGGACGGCTTCCGGACGATCATCAAAGCCATCGACCGTTTCCGGTGTCTTTCGTGCGCTTTCCGCCCGGATGCCTCGATGATGCCATTCGGTCCTCCAGACCACGGGATGCGCGTATTGTTGGTCGAGGACGATCCCGGTGATCGGGATCTGGTCGAGGACCGGCTCGCACAGTCGCGGACCGAACATTTCGAAGTTCGATGCGCCGCGACGCTAAGTGACGCTATTGAATGTCTGGACCGACAGCGATTCGATGTAATCTTGCTGGACCTCGGCCTACCGGACAGCCAGGGCATCGAGACCTACCGAACCGTGCAGGCGCGTGTGCCGTACGTTCCCGTCGTGATCCTGACGGGATCCGAGGATGAGGCGATGGCGCGCGAGGCCCTGAATGCCGGCGTGCAGGACTATCTGGTCAAGGACTGGGATGATGCTACGCTAACGGGCCGCTCGCTGCTCTATGCAATCGAGCGGAAACGACTTCAGCAGCAACTCGAACAGGAACGGAATGCCCTTGAACCAGAAGGCGACGCTACGGCGCACGACTGCATGTCACACTGGCCATCGAACTTGGTCACGGCACACCGATTCGGGGAAGAACCCCTGAGGGAGGTGACCCCCTCGTTGTTCAACCAGTGGGTGGACTATTACGGGCAATCGATCCGGATGGCGCTGGACAATCGTGTGACCTGCTCCCAGCATGGGGTGTCTGAGCGGCTGCGAACGATCGCCAGGCGTCTGGGCGCGCAATCAGCCGGTCCGCGGGACGTCATCGAGCTGCATCAGACGACGATGGCGAAGCTATGCCGCAGTGCCAACCACAGGCAGGTCGAAGCGTACACCGACGAGGGCCGTTTCCTGTTGCTGGAACTGATGGGCCACCTTGCGTCGTTCTACCGCAGCCGTTATCCCGGTACTACGCGGCTGCCGCGCAAGTGGACCGACATGGCCGCATCGACGGCCGCGGACGACGAGATGCGCAGGGACCGCGAATGAGTGCCTTGAGACTCAAACTATACGTGCTGGGTCAGACTCAACGCTCGTTGACGGCGATCAAGAACCTCCGCGCACTGTGCGAGGAGCACGGCGGCAATTTCGAACTGCACGTCATCGACGTCCTCGAACGGCCGGAGTTGGCCGAGGACGAGAAGATCATGGCGACCCCGACGCTGATCAAGGAGATGCCGTTACCGATGCGGCGCATGATCGGTGACCTGTCGGACCGCGACAAGGTGCTGCTCGGGCTGGATATCCAGAACATCGACGAAACCCCATGAATGAATCTGACGCGATACCTGTGGACTTTCCCGGCATGATCGAGAAGATCTGCACCGGCATCCCGGGATTCGATCACGTCGCCAGCGGTGGCCTGCCGCGCGGCAGAACGACACTGGTTTCGGGCACCGCCGGCAGCGCTAAGACGGTCTTCGCCGTGCAGTTCCTCGTCGAAGGCGTGCGCCACTATGGCCAGCCCGGCGTATTCGTAACCTTCGAGGAATCGCCGGAGGACATCCGCCGGAACATGCTCGGATTCGGTTGGGATATCGCCCAATGGGAGCGCGAGCAGCAATTGGCCTTCGTCGACGGCAGCGCGCATCCCGGACAGGATACGATCGAGGCCGGCGACTACGATCTCGGAGCGCTGCTCGCCCGAATCGAGCACGCGATCGGACGGATCGGCGCGGAGCGGGTGTCGATGGACTCGGTCGGCGCGATCTTCGGCAAATTCTCCAACGCCGATACGGTGCGGCGCGAGTTGTACCGCGTCGGTGTCGCGCTGAAGCAGATGGGCATGACCTCGCTGCTGACCGCCGAGCGTACCGCCGAATACGGCGAGATCGCGCGCTTCGGAGTCGAGGAATTCGTATCCGACAACGTCATCATCCTGCGCAACGTGCTGCAGGAGGAGAAACGACGCCGCACCGTCGAAATCCTGAAGTTCCGTGGAACGACACATAACAAGGGAGAGTTTCCGTTCACGGTGATGCCCGGCGAGGGCCTGGTCGTCGTGCCGCTGTCGGCGATCGAGCTGAAGCAGCGCTCGTCCAATGTCAGGATCCCATCCGGCAACGACCGTCTCGACAGCATGTGCGGCGGCGGATTCTTCCGCGATGCCGTCGTGCTGGTTTCCGGCGCCACCGGCACCGGCAAGACGCTGATGGTCACCGAGTTCATCTCCGGCGGCGCGATTTCCGGCGAGCGCGCGCTGCTGTTCGCGTTCGAGGAAAGCCGCGAGCAGCTGTTCCGCAATGCGGCCGGCTGGGGCGTCGACTTCGAGCAGCTCGAGCGGGACGGGCGCCTCATGGTCATCTGCGAGTACCCGGAGGTCATGGGCCTCGAGGATCATCTGATCCGGATGAAATCCGCCATCCAGCGGTTCAATCCGACCCGCGTCGCGGTAGACAGCCTGTCGGCGCTGGAGCGGGTCGGCACGATCAAGGGCTTCCGCGAGTTCGTCATCGGACTGACCTCGCTCATCAAGCATCAGGAGGTCGCCGGACTGTTCACATCGACGACTCCGACCTTGATGGGTGGGACATCGATCACCGAGTCGCACATCTCGACGATCACCGATTCGATCATCCTGCTGCGCTATGTCGAGATCTTCGGCGAGATGCGCCGTGGACTGACGGTGCTGAAGATGCGCGGATCGATGCACGACAAGGAGATCCGCGAATTCAAGATCGATGGCAAGGGCATGCACATCGGCGAGCAGTTCCGGAACATCACCGGAATCTTCGCCGGAAACCCGATTCACGTGACGAAGCGCGAGAGTGAACGCCTCGACGAACTGTTCCGCGGTGGCGATCCCGGCTGAACCGGCGACAGACCCGGACCGATCCCGAAGTTGACCCGATGAGCGACAACGGCCGGCGCATCCACGCCGACGAAAGACTGATCCCCCACTCGGTCACCGACCGCGAGAGCTTCCTGCTCAGCATCATCAATTCCTGCTCCGACGCGATCCTGCTGGTCGACCAGGCCGGCCTGATCAGCTTCGCCAACCCCGAGGCCGGCCGGCTGTTCGGCAAGCCGGCAGCCGAACTGATCGGCGGTGAATTCGGCTTCCCGATCCTGCTGAACAAGCATCAGGAAATCGACGTGCTGTGTTCGCCGGGCAACTCCCTGGTCGCCGAACTGGTCGTGCGGCCGCTGGACCTGGAAGGCTCGCTGTATTTCGTCGCGAGCCTGCGCGACATCACGACGCTGGTACGTTATCGCGAGGAATTGCGGACGCAGTCTCTGCTCGACGATGTCACCGAGTTGTTCAACCGCCGCGCGTTCCTGAACCTCGCCGAGCAACAGCTGAAGATGACCGATCGCCGGCGCGCCGGACTGACCCTGTTCTTCATCGACATGGACGACTTCAAGTCGATCAACGATACGCACGGTCATGCCTGGGGCGACCGCGCATTGAAGGACACGGCTAGGATCTTCAAGAGCATCGTCCGGGCGTCGGACATCGTCGCGCGTATGGGCGGAGACGAGTTCGCCGTGCTGGCGATCGACATGCCGCGCGGCGCGGCCGCGGCGTTCCAATCGCGGCTGCAGCACAGCATCGATGCGTACAACCAGGAGCAGAAGTCGCCATTCCGGCTTTCAGCCAGCATAGGCTCGGCCTATTTCGATCCGGAGACGCCGTCGACGCTCGACGAACTGCTGGCGAGCGCCGACCGCGCGATGTATGAGGCGAAACGCGCGCAGCGGGCAAAACTCCCGGTGTGAAGGCGACCTGCGAACGGCTTCCGCGCTCGGCTTGACACGCATTGACCTGGTGCCGCATGCTGCCGGCAAGGGTCTGGTTTCACAACACTTTTTAGAAGAATCCAGCGCGCACCCGACGCGCCGCGCGGTGAAGACCGATTCACCAGCGTCGGCACCATCACGCTCGGGAATGCCTACCCGCACGCCGGACCGGCGATATTGGGACAACGCACGAGGGGAGTGCGACCGGATTCGCCTCGAATACTTGAAGGAGCCGAACGGACGATGATGATCAGGCTGATTCAGCGGATCGGGCTTCCGGCCTTCTCGGCGCTGTTCAGCGTGGTGATCATTGCCACCAGCTCGGTTGCTCTGGTCGCCATGCTCGAACGCTGGCTGACCGGCGGCGTCGAGTCGGTCGATCTGCTGGTCGGCGGGCTGACCGGGCTCATCATCGGACCACTCGTGATCTACCGCATGGGTTCGCTGACCACGCGCGTCGAACGCCTCCGCACCAACCTCGACCGGGCCAACGAGCGCCTGTTGTCCGAGGCGCGGGTGCTCCGCGGCACCTCGGCCGAGCTGGAGCAAGCCAACGCGCGGCTCCACTTCGCCGAGGGCGTCGCCAGGATCGCCTATCTCTCGATCGACCCCGCGTCGCAGACCATTACCGGCCTGTCGAACGCCTCGTGGCTCACCGAGCTCGTGGGCGAGCTGCACGCGGCGGAACACTGGCACGGCCTGCTGCACCCGAACGACGTCGCCGAGTTGGAACGGCAGATTGCGCGATGCATGGAGTCTGGACAGGACATCGCGATGGATCTCGGGCTGAATTGCCGCGACGGCGACGAGCCCTGGATGCAACTCCGCGCGCAACGGCTGATCAACCCGCTGAGCGGCAGTCCAGGCATTGCCGGCGTGCTCCAGGACATCTCGGCGCGCAAGGATACCGAGCGGCAGTTGCTGGAGAGCGAACAACGTCATCGCGAATTGGTCGACACGAACCCGATCGTGCAGATCGTCGTCAATGCCGAGGGAAGCATCGAATTCATCAACGCCCAGGCCGAAAAGTGTCTGGGATACGGTCGGCAGGAGCTGATCGGCCAGCCCGTCGAGGTCCTGGTGCCGGCTTCGGCGCGGCCGCATCATGTCCAGCTCCGCGAAACCTTCGTCAGGGAACCGACGATCCGGTCGATGGCAGCCGGCCGCGAACTCGAGGCCCTGCGCCGAGATGGCAGCGTGATGCCGGCGGAGATTCGCCTTGTCCCCTTCAAATCTTCGGAACGCAACCTGATACTCGTCACGCTGTTTGACCTCACCGAGCGCAAGCAGGCCGAATCGCTGCGCCTCAGCAACGAGGCCCTTCGCGTCACCAACCTGTCGCTCGCGGAAGCCAACCGGGTCAAGGACGAGTTCGTCGCGACGATGAGTCACGAGTTGCGGACACCGCTGACCGGAGTGCTGAACCTCGCCGAGGCCCTGCAAGAGGAGGTCTACGGACCATTGACCGAGGGACAGCAACGCAGCGTTGCGATGATCGAGAGCAGCGGCCGGCATCTGCTGCGGCTGATCAACGATATTCTCGATCTGGCGAAAATTCGCGCCGGCAAGGCGAACCTGGAACTGGAAACGGTCAGGATCAACGACGCCGGGCGCAACGCGGTCACCTGTGTGCAGCCGGTCGCCACGCAGAAGGACATTCACATCGAGTTTCAGCCGGCGGCGCAGGATCCCCGGGCGGAACTCGACCCGCTGCGCTTCAAGCAGATCCTGATCAACCGGCTCGGCAACGCGGTGAAGTTCACCGAACACGGCGGTCGGGTCGGCCTGGAGATCGCCATCGACGATGCGGCGCGCATCGTCGCGTGCAGCGTCTGGGACAAGGGCATCGGCATCGCCAGCGAGGATATCGATCTGTTGTTCAAGCCGTTCGTACAGATCGATGGCAAGCTCGCGCGGGGCTATGGCGGGACCGGGCTCGGCTTGAGTCTGGTCGAGCGTCTCGTCGCATTGCAAGGAGGCAGCGTGCAGGTATCCAGCCAACTGGGCCAGGGCAGCCGCTTCGTCGTCGAACTGCCACTAAGCCCGGTGACCGACGCATCCGAGCACTCCGCTGCCACGGCGGCGATCGTTCCGTCGTTCAGCGGCGGTCGGATACTGCTGGCCGACGACGACGAGATCAACGTGACGATCTTTCGTGATTTTCTGGAGGTCCAGGGCTTCGAGGTCCTGATCGCGCGAAACGGCCGCGAAGCGCTGGGCAATACCTTCGACGAACGCCCCGACCTGATCCTGATGGACGTGCAGATACCCGAGCTGGATGGCCTGGAGGCCGTCAGACGCATCCGGGGCAGCGATGACCCGGCGCTTGCCGGCACGCCGATCATCGCGCTGACCGCGCTGGCGATGCCGGGAGACGAACAACGTTGCCTGACCGCCGGTTGCGACGCCTACCTCAGCAAGCCGGTGCCGCTGCAGCAGCTGATCCAGACGATCAACGAACAGCGCGCGCGACGACTCCCGGCGGAGGCGATCTCGGCGGCATCGGGCGTGGCGACACCAACGGACGCCGGTTCGCCCTGAACCGGCAGGCCCGCGCCGAGTCGGCGGCCGCACGGAATCCGCAGCGTGTTCAATCCCGCGACGTCCGCCTGGTTCGACGAACAGTTCGCCGCCCCCTCGGAGGTGCAACGACGGGGCTGGCCGGTGTTGCAGGCCGGACGCCACGCGCTGCTGCTTGCACCGACCGGCAGTGGCAAGACACTGGCGGCCTTCCTCGCGGCAATCGATGCCCTGACGACCCGGCACGACGCCTCGGGCACGACGATCGTCTACGTCTCGCCGCTGAAGGCGCTCGCCCACGATATCGAACGCAATCTGCGGCAACCGCTGGCCGGCATCGCTGCGGCCGCCGAGCGGCTGGGGTTACCGTTGCGGCCGATCCGCATCGGCGTACGCACCGGGGATACTCCGCAGAAGGAGCGCATCAGGCAGTTGCGCGACCCGGCCGACATTCTCGTGACGACCCCCGAATCCTTGTATCTGCTGCTCGGTTCGCGGGCGCGCGAGAGCCTGCGCGGTGTCCGCACCGTCATCGTCGACGAGGTCCACGCGCTCGCACCGACGAAACGTGGCGCGCATCTCGCGCTGAGTCTGGAGCGGCTGGCGCTGTTGACGACGTCCGATCCGCAGCGGATCGGACTGTCCGCAACGGTGCGCCCGGCACGCTCCGTCGCCGACTTTCTGGGCGGGGATCGGGACGTCGAGATCGTCGACGCCGGAGAAACGCCGCGGCTGCACCTATGCGTCAGCGTGCCGCACGGCGCGCTGGAACGGCCTGCGCCGACCGTACCAACCGTCGACAGCGAACCCGATATGCAGGCCACCGGTTTCTGGCCGGCGGTATGCGCCCAGTTGCTCGCGCTGATCCGCACGGGACGCTCGACGATCGTTTTCGTCAACAGCCGCGGACTTTGCGAGCGACTGACACAGCGCCTGAACGGCGAGGCCGGCGAGGATCTGGTGCATGCCCACCACGGCAGCGTCTCGCAGGAGCAGCGCCGGCAGATCGAGCAGGACCTCAAGGACGGAACCATTCGCGGCATCGTCGCGACCAGCTCGCTCGAACTCGGCATCGACATGGCGGCGATCGACCGCGTCGCACTGGTCGAATCGCCGGGCTCGGTCGCCCGCGGTCTGCAGCGGATCGGACGCGCCGGCCACCAGTTGGGCGTGGCGAGCGAAGGCTGGATCTTCCCGAAGCATCCGGGCGATCTGCTCGAATGCGCGGTCGTCGCGCGCGGCATGTTGCGCGGCGACATCGAATCGGTCGAGGTTCCGCAGAACGCGCTCGACGTGCTGGCGCAGCAGCTGGTCGCCGAGTGCGCGTCCGAACCGGGCACGGTCGAGCGATTGCTGCGCTGGGTTCGGCGCGCCCATCCGTTCCGAACCCTGTCGCCCGGCCTGCTCGAAACGACCCTGGACATGCTCGACGGCCGCTACCCATCGGACGAGTTCGCCGATCTCCGGCCGTTGCTCGCATGGGACCGGTCGACCGGCATCGTGTCTGCGCGACGCGGTTCGGCGCCGCGCGCGCGTCTCGGCGGCGGCACGATTCCGGACCGCGGCCTGTATGGGGTCCATTGCGGCCGCGACGGCCCACCGGTCGGTGAACTCGACGAGGAGATGGTGTTCGAAACGCACGTCGGCGATCGGGTATTGCTCGGCGCGACGACCTGGCGTGTCGACGAGATCACCCGTGACCGGGTGATCGTCTCGCCGGCACCGGGAGAACCCGGACGCCTGCCGTTCTGGCGCGGCGATGGCCCGGGACGTCCGGCCGAACTGGGCCGGGCGCTGGGCGCGATGCTCCGCGCGGTCGAGGCGCTGCCGAGCGACGATATCGCCCGTTGGCTGAGCACCGAGACGCCACTGGATGCGGGCGCGCGTGATCGGCTCGCCCGTTACCTCGCCGAGCAGCGGGCCCACTGCCGGGCCTTGCCGACCGACCGCTGCGTCAGCGTCGAGCGCTTTCGCGACGAACTCGGCGACTGGCGGATCTGCATCCTGACGCCTTTCGGCGCGCGCGTCCACGCACCGTGGACGATGGCGATCCAGCACACGTTGGCCGCGACCACCGGATTCGACGTGCACGCGATGTACAGCGATGACGGCATCGTGCTGCGCTTCGCCGACAGCGACGAACTCCCTGCTCTGGAGCAGCTGCTGCCCGATCCCGACCTGATCGACGCGGCATTGACCGAGCAGTTGCCGCATACCGCGTTGTTCGCCGGCCTTTTCCGCGAAAACGCCGTCCGCGCGCTGCTGTTGCCCAGAGGCCGCGCCGGAACGCGACATCCGTTATGGCTTCAGCGTCTGAAGGCACAAGGGCTGCTGGCCGCAGCCCTGCGCTTCCCGGACTTTCCGCTGTTGCTGGAAACGTATCGTCAGGCCTTGTGCGACCAGTTCGACGTCGAGGCACTGAAGACCCTGATGCGCGACATCAGAAGCCGCAAGGTCCGCGTGGTCGACATGGAAACGCGCGGCGCATCGCCATTCGCACGTTCGCTGGTGTTCGACTACGTCGCGGCGTTCATCTATCAACAGGATACGCCGCTCGCCGAACGTCGCGCCCAGGCACTGACGCTGGACCGGGCGTTGCTGGCAGAACTGGTCGGTCAGGCGGAACTCCGCGATCTGCTCGATGCGGATGTCGCGACGGCGCGCGAACGCAGTCTGCAGCAGCTGATTCCCCATCGGCGGGCCCGCGACGCCGACGAACTGCATGATCTGCTGCGACGTCTCGGCGACCTGACCGAGGACGAGATCGCCGAGCGCTGCACCGGCGATGACATGCGGCTGTGGCTGGACCAACTCGCCCGGGAGCTGCGCGCGACGCGGCTGGAGATCGCCGGTACGGCACGCTGGATGGCCGCGGAGGACGTGGCATCGTATCGCGACGCGTTCGGCCTCGCGGTACCGGCCGGACTTCCAGAGCAGTTCCTGCGCCCCTCGTCCGACCCGGCAACACGCATCGTCGCGCGCTACGCGCGCACGCACGGCCCGTTCCCGACGCGACAGCTGGCCTTGCGTTACGGCATCAGCTCGAGCCTGACCGAGGAACTGCTTCGACACCTCGTCCACGATGGGCGGCTGATCCACGGCGAAATGCTGAGCGGCAGCGTCGAGACGGAATGGTGCGACGCCGGGGTGTTGCGGGACATCAAGCGTGAGACGCTGGCCCGGCTGCGGTCGCAGGCGGCGCCGCTACCGGGTCCCGCGCTCGGCGTCTTCCTGCCGGTCTGGCACGGCATACCCGCCGTCCGCCGCGGCATCGACGGACTGCTCGAAGCGATCGGCCAGCTCGCTGGATTGTCCCTGCCGTGGAGCCTGCTGAGCCGCGTGGTGCTGCCGGCGCGGATGGCCGACTTCGATCCGCTGATGCTGGATCGCCTGGCCCATTCGGGCATGCTGATCTGGATCGGTCGCGGCCGCGCGGGGCCGCGCGATGGGCGCGTCGCGCTATACCTCCGACAGCAGGCCGCGGCATTGTTGCCGCCCGCTGCGCCGCTCGATTCGATGGGTCTGGCCGATCCGCAACGTTCGATCGTCGGCCATCTGCGAGCGCACGGCGCCTCATTCCTGTTCGAACTCGAGTCGTCGGCACGCGCCGCCGGCGCGAGCCCGACCGCATTTCGTGAGGCCTTGTGGGATCTGGTCTGGAATGGCTTGATCACGAATGACAGCTTCGCACCGCTCCGCTCGCTGGGCGCCCGTGCGAGCGGCCGCCGGGGTACCGATGCCAGCCTGGCCGGCGGGCGCTGGTCTCTGATCGACGATCTGCGCAATCCGGACCTGTCGGAGACCGAACGCGTGCTGGCCCGGGCTGAAGCGCTGCTGGAGCGCTATGGGCTGGTGAGCCGGGAAGCGGTTCTGGCGGAGGAATGGCCCGGCGGCTACGCGCCGGTGCACAAGGTCCTGAAAGCCATGGAGGACGGAGGCCGCATTCGCCGCGGCTATTTCGTCGAAGGCCTGTCGGGCAGTCAGTTCGGTCGCGTCGGCGCGATCGACCGGTTGCGCGACTGCCAGCCTGCCGAATACCTCGATACGACGACGTCGGAGTTCGTCACGCTGGCGGCGATGGATCCGGCAAACCCCTACGGCGCTTTGTTGCCCTGGCCGGACGACGAGCACCAGCCACGACGGAATCCGGGTTCGTGGGTCGTGCTCTGGCGCGGCCGGCCAGTGCTGTACGCGGCGCAGAACGGACGGCAGATCAGGCTGTCCGCCGATGGGGACAGCGACGACACGATCCACGCGGGCGCGCTCCAGGCCTTGCGCCGAACCCCGATGCCCGGACGCCGCGGAAGCCTGCTGATCGAAACCGTCAACGGTGTTCCGGCACACGCCTCGGCGTGGAGCGAGACGCTGCGGCGCGCGGGCTTCGAACGCGACCCGCGCGGACTGGTGGCACCACCGGTCTGAACGGGCGCGTCGCCGACGCGACGCTCAACCGCCGGAGCGCTTCGCGTCCCAGCCGCGCCGGCGCAGTTCCTCGACCAGCAGATCGCGGTGATCGCCCTGGATCTCGATGATCCCGTCCTTGACGGTCCCGCCGGTGCCGCATCGGCCCTTCAGTTCCGTCGCCAGGGCCTTCAGGGCATCCGCGTCACACGGCAGCCCGGTGATGACCGTGACACCCTTGCCGCGCCGGCCCTGCGTCTGGCGTCCGACGCGTACCGGCCCCCCGGCCTTGGTTGCCGCACGGGCTTTCGCCGTCTTGCAGACACAGCCGGCAACCGGCTTGCCGCACTCCGGACACATCCGTCCGTGTTCGGTCGAATAGACGATCCTGCTCATCGTCGCAAGTGATGGTCGGTGTTATCGGGCACGACGCACATGAAACTCGGGCCTCCTGGTCGCGATTCCCCGCTGCCGCGGGCACGGGACCCTTACTCGCCGACTTCGCTGGCGCCGGAAAAGGTCGCCGGGTCGGACCGTATCGAGCGGACACAGCCTACCACACGGCAATAGGGATACGGTCACCCCCGCGACGGCACGCGAATATTCGACACGATTGAACCTGAGCGCCCGCATTGGGAATCAACGAACACCTTGTGTCGTCGCGCACGATCCGTGTCGTTCACGCAAGGCGGCGGCCGGCCCTCCAGGCCGGCCCGCAGCGAAATCCGAGTTCGATGAGGGCGCTGGACGAAACGAACGATGGAATGATGCGGCGGGCGGCGCCAGAACGGCCGCCACCCGGATCGACCGGACAGCGAATCCCCTCGGCCGAATTGACAACCTAGACCAGAGGGTCACGCTATGGAACTGAAGCATGCTCGGGAGACGGACGCACGCGACTCCAACCACCGTAGGGCACCGGCCACTTTGCTGCTGGCGCTGATGCTGTCGGCAGGCACGGTCGAGGCGGTCTGCACGCCGGATGATCCGGTCAACCAGGACCCGATTCCGGCGAAGATTCAACGGGACAAGGCGCCCAAGCTGCGTCTCGAGGTACTGGCCGACGGCTTCGTCGCGCCGGCCTGGGGCATCGCGGCACCGGGCGACGACCGCCATCTGTTCGTCGTCGATGTCGTCGGGCAGATCTGGGCAATCGATCGGGTCAGCGGCGCGAAGAACCTCGTGCTCGACGTCGCGTCACGCCTGGTTGCGCTGGGACTGTTCGGCATTGGCTACGACGAGCGAGGACTGCTCGGGCTCGCATTCCATCCGGACTACCAGGCGAACGGACGGGTCTACACCTACACGTCCGAACCGGCCGACACGCAGCCGGCCGCCGATTTCCCGCTATCGGACGGGACCAAGCCGGACCATGTCGCGAGGATCACCGAATGGCGCGTCGTCAACCCCGATGGCACGCGCCCGCGGATCGACCCGGCGAGCCGGCGCGTGGTCATGACGGTCGCCGAGCCTCAGTTCAACCATAACGGCGGTGCTCTGAGCTTTGGCCCTGACGGGTTCCTGTATGTCTCATTCGGCGATGGCGGCAGCGCCGACGATCAGGGCTCGGGCCACAACCCCGATACCGGTAACGGGCAGAATCGCTCGACGGTACTCGGCAAGATCCTCAGGATCGACCCGGACGGCCGTACCGCGCCGAACGGGCGCTACACGGTTCCGGCATCGAACCCCTACGCGCGCGACGCCTCGGCGACCGGAGGAGCGGCCGGCTGCGCCGACGGCCGCTGCGACGAGATCTGGGCTTATGGCTTCCGCAATCCGTACCGCATGTCGTTCGATCGCGGTACCGGAATCCTGATCGCCGCGGACGTCGGCCAGAACAACGTCGAGGAGGTCGACGCGGTCAGGCGCGGCGGCAACTACGGCTGGCGCACGAAGGAAGGCCGCTTCTTCTTTCAGGACAACGGCACCGAAGCCGGCTTCGTCAGCGATCAGAACTGCCAGGGCACTTCAACCCGCGGCCTGATCGACCCGTTCGCACAATACGACCACGACGAGGGCATCGCGATCGTCGGCGGCTTCGTCTACCGGGGAAGCGCGCTGCCGGAACTGTCCGGCAAGTACGTCTTCGGCGACTACTCCAGGGAATTCGCCACCGCTGGCGGACGCTTGTTCTACGTCGATGGCGAGAATCCCGCAAGACCCATCGCCCAGGCACGCCGGGTCGGCGAACTGGCCATCGAGGGACGACGGAACCTCGGGCTGGCCCTGTTCGGCTTCGGCGAGGACGCGCGCGGCGAATTGTACGCACTGGGCAACCGGACCGGCGTTCCGACCCTGACGAGCGACGGTCGCACCGGAGTCGTCGTCAAACTGGTTCCGGTGTCAGCGGCAACTCCGTAAGCGTCTGGAACCGATCTGAAGCGCCCGGGACCGGGGCGTCCCCTGGCCGAAGCGCGCTGCGGGTCGATTCATTCCGGCCGCGGCGCGCGCCCGTTCGAGCAGGCCGTTGTCGCGGCACACCGAAACACTCTATTGCCCCGGCTTCCTCGTCTGGACGATCTGCGGTTATCCTTGCCTGCAAACCTGAATCGTGCGTGTCCGCCGAGGACCCGCATGGCGTCCCGGTTCGTCGGCTCGACTCGACGTTGTTGCCCGTGAGCATGCGGAGCACGCCGTGGGTCGAGCGGAAGCGCCTGCAGCACGCGTCGGAAGCAAAACGCGTGACCCCGCGCCGGGTTCGGGGCAAGCCCGAACCAGCGCGGACTCAGCGGGCGACTCCGGCGAGCACCCCGGCACCGGCTTGCACTTGAATACTGTGGACGACTGGACCGATGAAACTGATCGAACCCTGCACCCTGGTCATTTTCGGCGCACGCGGGAACCTCGCGCGCATCAAGTTGCTCCCGGCGCTGTTCCGCCTCGAGGCCATGGAGATGTTGCCCGGCAAGATGGCGATCCTGGCGTGCGGGCTGGAAAAGTGCACGCGCGAACAATGGCTCGACGAAGTCGATGACATCCTGAAAGCGAAATTCGGCAACGGTATCGACCGTGAGGCGCGGGAACGCTTTCTCGCACGGCTGCATTATCACGCAAGCCCGGCCGGCGACGACGCCGCCTACGTGCGCCTGCAGGAAATGCTGACCGACAATCCGCTGTTCCCGCCGAATGCGGTGTTCTACATGTCGGTCCGCCCGTCCGAGTTTCCCGACATCATCGACAATCTCGGCCGCGTCGACCTGCTGAAGGAGAAGAACGGCTGGCGCCGCGTCGTCATCGAGAAACCGTTCGGCCAGGATCTGCTGAGCGCGCAGGTTCTGCAGAGCGGCATCTCGAAGCACCTGACCGAGAACCAGATCTACCGGATCGACCACTACCTCGGCAAAGGCACGGTGCAGAACATCATGGTGTTCCGCTTCGCCAACATCCTGCTCGAGCCGCTGTGGAACCATCAGTACATCTCGTACGTGCAGATCACGCACTCGGAAACCCTGGGCGTCGAGGGCCGCGCGGGTTATTACGAGGGCGCCGGCGCACTGCGTGACATGATCCAGAGCCATTTGCTGCAGTTGCTCGCACTGGTTGCAATGGAGCCGCCGGTGTCGATGAATCCGGAACACCTGCGCAACGAGAAGGTCAAGGTGCTGACCTCGATCCGCCCGATCACGCAGAACGCCGTCAATGCGCACGCGTTCCGCGGCCAGTACACCAGCGGCACGATCGACGGTCAGGTCGTTCCCGGCTACATGGATGAACCCGGCGTCGCGCCGGACAGCGTCACCGAGACCTATGCCGCGATGAAACTGTTCATCGACAACTGGCGCTGGGCCGGCGTGCCGTTCTACCTGAGGACCGGCAAACGCCTGGCCGAGAACAGCTCGGCGATCTGTATACGCTTCAAGAGCCCGCCGAAGGATCTGCTGCGCAACAAGCTGCATGAATATTCCCATCCGAACTGGCTGTTGCTGGGCATACAGCCCGACGAGTGCATCAAGATGGAGATGCAGGTCAAGGTGCCGGGCTTCGATCTCGACACACGTACCCTGAGCCTCGATGCGACCTACCGCGGCGGCAACGACAACGAGGCCGACGCCTACGAGGGCCTGCTGCTCGACGCGATGGGCGGCGACCAGTCACAGTTCCTCCGCTTCGACGAGGTCGAGTGGGCCTGGCGGGTCGTCGATCCGGTACTCAAGGTCTGGTCGATGGAGCGCAACTTCATCAATACCTACCGGGCCGGCACCTGGGGTCCGCGTGGAACCTACCGCCTGTTCGACCGCGACGATCAGTTCTGGCGGCACTCGCTCGATGTCGACGGCGCTGAACTGCAGCCGTATTGAGGTCAGGGAGGATCAGCCGAATACGCGGCGCGGACCCGTCTGGCGCTGCTGCCGCCAGCGCAGGATCCCGCTGACGAACAACAAGGCCGGAACGAGGCCGACCAGGCTCCAGGTCAGACGCCCTGGCGCGCCCAGCACGCGCCCGGTGTGCAGCGCGTACAAAAAGCCCTGGGCGCGAGTTCCGCTGTCCGGTTGATGGGCGCGCTCGACGTGCAGGATCTGCCCGCTGTACTGATCGACACAAACGACGCTGTCGGACGCCGGGCTTTCGGCCGAGAACCAGAACTGGTAGGTACCGGATGCATCCTCCGGCGTCACGATGCGGGTCAGGTCAGAGCGGGGAAACAGCCCTCGCGCGACCAGCAGCGCGGCGCCAGCATGCAACGGTGCGGACGTCGGCGCGGCCGTGCTGCGAACACCAAGCACCGAGTGGAGGTCGCTCATCGGCGAGGACGAACTGAACCAGCCGCCCAGCGCGCCCGGATAGGCGAAGGTGAACCCGCTGAACGCGACCGCGAGCAGGATCGGAGCCGCGCACACCCCCGATACACGATGCAGATCGAACAGCGCGCGCAGCCTGCTGCCGGTCAATCGGACACGCAGAGCCGCACGGACCCGCGCGCGGCCCGGCCACCAGAGGCTCAGCCCGGTCAGCAGCGAAACCGCCAGCAGCATGCCGATCACCCCGACCAGCCGGCGTCCGAACTCGCCCATGAACAACTCCCCGTGCAGTTCGAGAATCCAGGTCGACACGGTATCGCCCCAGAACCGGCTGTCGATAACGCGGGCCGTGTACGGATCCACCGAAACCATCAGCGGCGCATAGAATTCACCGTCGGTCTCGACCGGTCGCTCGTACCAGGCCGTAACCGCGTCGCCGTCCCCGCCCGGCATGATCAGCGTCCAGGCGCCATATCGGCGCGGGTGCGCCGACTTGATCGCCGCAACGAGTTCGTTGATCGGCCGTTGCGCGCGTCCTTCGGCCGCGACGCGCAAGTCCGGATTCAACCAGCGATCGAGTTCCGGCCCGAACACGTTCAGGCTCCCGGTCAGGCCCATCAGCGCGAACACGAAGCCGACGCCGAGCGCCAGCAGCCGATGCACGCGCAGCCAGACGCGACGCAATACCAGCACCCGCCGGGACGCGGCCACGGCCACATATGCCGCGGCCGCGCCCAGCCTCATCAACACACGCCAAAGCCAAGCGCATGCGCCACATTCGAAGCCGCGAACCGGTAACCCAGCCGCGCGGCCGGTCCGCTTATAATGCCGAATCAGGGATTCAATCGCTCGGAGCATCGTCTTCCACCATGACCCCGATTTAATGGATGTCTCGGATGAATCCAACTCCAGCCTCCCACTCACCCGCCGGCGAACAACTCAAGGCGCTGCGCACGGCGCTCGCGATCGCACAGGGCATCAAGCTGTTGCCGGTATTGCAGCAGGAAACCGAGGCGACCATTTCGCATGATCAGACCAAGCGCGTCACGTACCTGACGGGTCTGTTTTCCCGGATCCACCGCGAGATGTTTCATCACTGGAAGGAGCAAGCGACGGCGAGCCACCGTCCGGGCGCGATGCCGGACGCGGGCAAACGCAAGGAATTCCGCAAGACGATCGGACGGCTCGTACTCGACGACGAGAGCAACCGCGAGACGGCGCTATTCGACAACAACGGCTTCGTCATCAAGACGCGGAACATCGCCGAACGGCTGGCGGACTTCTATCAGAAGATGCGGCTGGTGCGGCCATTCGACTACGGGAATCGTATCACACTGGATTTCTTCGTCACCGCGCTCGGCAAGCTGCCGGCATTTCGCGCCGTCTACGAGCAGGGCATCGATTTCCGCCGCCTGGACGCGAAGGATGCCCGCATCCTGCACGATGCCGGCAGCAGTCTGCCCGCGGTCACCGCGGCGTTCCGCCGCGCACTGGACCCGACCCGCACGCGCAGCGTCAACAATGCTCCGAATGGCTACGGCACCTGGCCGGAGAACAAGAAGTTTGTGTCCGGAATACCGTTCCTGTCGCATCGCACCGAGGATGGCATCGACTGCCTGATCTCGGTCAACGGCGGCCTGATACCGCTCGACTGCGTCGGCGAGGACCTGTTTCCGGCCGGCAAGCATCTGGCCGATTTTCCGCCCAGCGTCGCGACGAACGTCATCGGTTATCTGCCAGGCACCGAGGATCTGCGCCGCCCCGGTAAATTCGAGATCGACGGCATTGCCATCGACGGGCACGGCGCGGCGCCGCTGTTCTGCCTGGATGTCAACATGGTGACCGGGCTTCGTTCGCAGAGCCACACCGAACTGCTCGAGCTGTTGCGGCAGTGCGAGGGCAGCCGGGCGCACATTTTCAATCTGGCCGAGAATGAGCGCCTGAAGAACAAGTTGTTGCACGCCGCCGACGGGGACCGGCGGCTCGAACGAAGCGTCGAGATCGCGCACGACCGCCTGACCAAGATCATGCGCATCATCGACCGCGCCAAGCGCGAGATCTTTCTCGGCAAGGTGCCCGATTCCCGGCCAAAGCTGTTCATGTGCATGGGCGGCGCCGGCGCCGGCAAGACCGCCGTCGAGCAACTCGCGACCGCGCAATGCGGCGACAACTTCGTCGTCGCCTCGCTGGACGAGTTCCGCAAACGCAGCGATCTGTACCGGGTCATGACGGCCGCCAACCATCACAGCGACGACTACGTGTACATCGAGCCGTTCGCCAACCGGCTGCGTGATCTGGTCGCCGAGGAGGCTTTGCAGCGCGGCATCAATCTGCTGTACGACGGCACCAGTATTCCTTACAGCCCGCGCTACTCGACGATCGTCAGTCGCTTCCAGGCCGCCGGCTTCCATACGCAGATGACCGCGGTCGACGCGTTCGTCGTCAAGCCGCCCGGCCGCGAGAACGAACTGCTGCGGACCTCGGTCATCGACAGCGTCAAGGACCGTTACGAGAAAACCGGGCGCGCGCTGCCGTGGGTCATCACGGTGTACAAGCACATCCGTTCCCCCGAATCGTTCTTCAACGCGTTCGAGGACCCGGCGCTCGACAAGATCACCTTGTTCGCGAACGACGGCGAGATGAACCGCCACTATCTCGTCGCCGAAAGCTTCCCGTTCACCGAGGAGGAAGTCAGGGCCTTGCACGAGCACCAGCGCGACGGAACGCTCGCTCCTTACCTGCGCTCGGTCATGCTCGAGCGCGAGGGCTCGGTGCTGGCCGAACTGGCGCGACAGGATCGCGCCGAGATCGAACAGCTGATCGAGCGAAATCCGTCCATGGACGAGGCGAATGTCGCGTATCTGGTCTTCCCGAGCAGCATCGGCGACCGCGTGCTGTTGATCTATAACGCCGGACGCATGGTCGATTTCGTCGAAAAACGCCAGTTGAACCCGAATGCCTCGGGTCCTGACGGACTCCTGCACAAACCGGAGTCTCTGGCCTTCGACGTCGATCCGCTGAGCCCCCATCCGTGGGTCGTCAGGCTGCAGGGATCGCTCGGCGGCTGACGGGCGCTACGAGGCGCCGGAGGACTCGCCTCCAAGGCAATCGCGCAGCGTCGCCAGCGCGCCCGGCAGGTCGAACTCGCCGAGTTGCCGTTCGAACAAGCCGGCGCTGGAGCCGAGCCTGCCGCGCAACAGGGCGGCATGATCACGGAAGTACGCGACGGCGCCGAATTCGTTGTCGACCAGCAGCCGTTCCATCGTACCGCTCACGTCCTCGACCGTGACCGGTGCCGCGTCGACCGGTGAGGCGTCTCCGGGCAGGATCTGACGGAGCGCCCGCGCCAGCCGCTTTCGCTCCGCGTCGAGTTGCCTGGCCAGTTCGGAGACTTGCCCGGCGTCGCCGGCTCCGCGCAGCGCGGCATGCAGGTCCGTGGCCAGCGTGTGCAGATGCGTCGCGCCCAGCGATGCCGCAATCCCCTTCAGATTGTGCGCGAGACGCAGTCGCTCCTCATCGATACCGGAAGCCGGAGGTGCGCGTTCGTCGGCGTCCTGTTCATCGACCGACTCCGCGAAATGGCGCAACAGCCGCACATAGCTTTCAACCCGCCCGGCCGTCGTCCGCAATCCGGCGCTGACGTCGAGTTGGACGATCCGTCGCAAGCGATCCAGCAACGTGCCATCCGTTTCCGACGCCTGGCCCGCCCCGGCATCCTGAGCGCCGCCACGTAGCCATCGAGCCAGCGCCACCTGCAGCGCGGCCGGATCGACCGGCTTCGCGACGTGGTCGTTCATGCCCGCGGCCAGGCACCGCTCACGGTCCTCGTCGAACGCATTCGCGGTCATCGCCAGAATCGGCGTCGTCGCGTACCCCGGGAGTTCCCGAATCCGGCGTGTCGCCTCCAGCCCGTCCATGATCGGCATCTGCACATCCATCAGGATCAGCGAATAGCTGTGCTGTCCCGCCTTGGCGACCGCCTGCGCGCCGTTCTCGGCAAGGTCCGCCGTCAGGCCGCACTCGTGCAGCAGTTCGAGCGCCACCTCCTGATTGATCGGGTTGTCCTCGCACAGCAACAGGCGCGGCTCAGCCTTGAACGCGGTCCCGGCCGGATGCACCGATGGCCAGAGGGCCTCCGCCGCGTTCGGCGAAACATCCGGATACGGCGGCCCGAGCTGGGCGCCTTGCGAAATCCGTGCGGCAGACTTGCCGAATCGCGCGGTAAACCAGAACGCGCTGCCCTTGCCGACTTCGCTGTCGACGCCGACATCGCCGCCCATCAACGATGCCAGACGCCGCGTAATCGCCAGGCCCAGCCCGGTTCCGCCGTAACGTCGCGTCGTCGTCGTATCCGCCTGCTCGAAGGCCAGGAACAGGCGCTCCCGGGACTCATCCGGGACGCCGATTCCGGTATCGCGGACGACGAATCGAGCGACCACGCCCTCCGCGCTGTCCTCGACCCGCTCGACCGAGATTCTGATGGCGCCGGATTCCGTAAACTTGACGGCGTTACCGGCATAGTTCAGTAGTGCCTGCGTCAGCCGCGTCGGATCGCCGCACAAGACCGGTGGAAGCGTGGGGTCGACGTCGATCGTCAGATCGAGGGACTTCGAGCGCGCGCGCTCGGCGACCAATGCGGCGACCTGATCGAGTATCCTCGCGAGTTCGAAATCAGTCTGCTCGAGTTCGAGCTTACCCGCCTCGATCTTCGAGATATCCAGTATGTCGTTGACGATCGACAGCAGGTGATTCGCCGACTCGGCGATCCGCTGCAACTTGTCGCCATTGACACTGGTCGACTCGGCCCGTCGCAACAAATGCGTCAGTCCGATGATCGCATTCAGCGGCGTCCGGATTTCGTGGCTCATGTTCGCCAGGAACGCGCTCTTCGCCGCGTTGGCCGCCTCGGCCTCGGTCGCCCGTCGCGCGAGCTGTTCGTTGAGGATCGCGATCTGCCGTTGGCGCTCCTTCCGTTCGGTGTTGTCGAACAGAATCGAACGCATCGCACCGTCCCGATCTCCCGATCCGCCCGGCGCAGTGGCACTCAGAACGACGGGTAACAGCCGGCCACTCCGGGTTTTCAGGTCGAGTTCGACATCCCGTAGCTCACCGGTCCGGGCAAGGCCGGCCAACGCATCCTCGAAGGTCTGGCGGCATCCGGGGGCGACCAGCTCGGCGAACGGGACGCGCCCGATCAACTCCTCGCGCGCGTAGCCGAGCATCGCCAGTTCAGTATCGTTGACGGCCGTGAACCTCCCCGCGGCGTCGAGCGAGTGATAGCCGCACGGCGCATTGTTGTAAAGATCGGCGATCTCGGCGGCGCGTTGCGTCAGAATCCGGTTGGCCTCGTGCAGTTGTTCGGTCCGCTCGGTGACGATGTCCTCCAGCCGGTGCCGGTGGCGCTCGAGTTCCTCGGCATTGCGCTTCTTCTCCGTGATGTCTTCCTTGACCGCCAGGTAGTGCGTCACGGTTCCGTCCGCCTGACGGATCGGTGAGATCAGCGCGGACTCGACGTAACGTTCGCCATTGCGCCGCTGGTTGATCAATTCGCCCTTCCAGACCTCGCCGCGCGACAGGGTTGCCCAGAGTTCGACGAATACGCTCTCCGAGGTCTCTCCGGACTTCAAAATCCGCGGGTTCTGGCCGATCGCCTCCTCGCGCTGGTAGCCCGTGTTCGCGACGAAGGCTTCGTTGACGTATTCGATCGTACCCTCGAGGTTGGTGATGACGATGCTTTCCGGGCTCTGCTCGACCGCCAGAGACAACTTGCGCAGCCGATCCTCGGCCGCCTTCCGCTCGGTGATGTCGATGAAGGTCACGAGGATGCCATCCTCGATCGCGATGCCGGCCAGTTCGACGATGCGCCGTTCGCCGGATCGGCACGTGATCGGCAGTTCGACCGGAGCGATCTCCACACGCGTTCCGGTTGCTCCGGCGACCGCGGCATCCCAGGCGGATACCGCCCGAGCGCGATCCTCAGGATCGGGACACGCCAGTTCCCACCAGACCGAGGTCGTCGGAAGATCGGCCGGACCGTAGCCGAATACCTTGACGAACCGCTCGTTGACATACGTGATCGCGCCGTCGCGATGCGACAGGCACAACGGCAGCGGAACCAGCCGCACGACACGGCGGAAGCGTTCCTCGCTGTCGCGCAGCGCCTGCTCGTAGCGCTTGCGCTCGGTGACGTCCAGATGCGAGACGACGGCACCACCGGCATCCGATTCGAGGGGCGTGACGTGCATCAGAAACCAGCGCGCACCCATCGGCGTCGGGCACAGGTATTCGATCGAAAACTCCTCGCGCTCCCGGGCGATAACCGCACTGATACCGGAATGGGCGCGGCGCACGTCACCGCCGGTCGGGCCCGCCCCCTGGCTGCATGCGTCGAGATAGTTCGCCCCAATCGCGATTTTCGACTGGTCGACCGTCTGCGCGACGCCCACCTCGTAGGCGAACCGTCGCCACGACTCGTTGACGGCGACGATCGTTCCATGACGATCGAGCACCGCGATGCGAGCGGGCATCGAGTCGAGCACCGCCCGGTTCAAGCGCCCGCTGTCGCGCAGGCGACGGTCGACTGCGTCGCGCTCGATCGCTATGCCGGCCAGGTGGGCCGCCTGCGTGATGCGCTCGATATCCACCAGTTCGGGATCGGTTGGCACCCGATGGTAGATCGCGAAGGTTCCCAGCAACTTGCCGCTGCGGCCCAGAATCGGCTCCGACCAGCATGCGGCGACTCCGGCCCTCGCGGCGAGTTCGCGGAAACCCTCCCAGTACGGGTGCTGCATGACGTCGGCGACGATGATCCGCCGCCGCTCGGCCGCCGCTGTGCCACACGAGCCCATTCCCGATCCAATACGCAGTCCGTCGATCGCTTCGTTGTAGAAATCCGGCAGGCTCGGCGCCGCGCCGTGCAGCAGATGGGCACCACTTTCGTCGAGAATCAGCACCGAACACAGCGAGCCGGTGACCTCCGCCTCGACGCTGAGCGCCAACGCGTCCAGCACCTCGGACAACGGCGCGCCGGCGGCGATCTGCTCGAGTATGCGGGCGCGAGTACGCTCACGTCGCTCCAGACGCGTACGTTCGGTGATATCCCGGGCAATTCCGAACAGGCCGATGACCGCTCCTTCCGAATCGCGCAGCGGACCTTTCGTCGCCATGAGGGTCCTGGCGCCGTCCGGCGTCGTCAGCAATTCCTCATTGGTCTGTGGTTCACCGGCCAACATCAAGCGCCGGTCCTGATCGATCAGGTGGCCGGCCTCGACCTCAGGAAACAAGGCGCGGTCATCACGCCCGAGGACCTCGTTCGCGCTGCGCCCGACCAGCCGACACGCTGCCGGGTTGAAGAACAGATACCGACCCTCTCGATCCTTCGCGAAGATCGCGTCGTCGGAACTCGAGGCGATGGTATCCAACAATTGCATCGCGGCCAGCCGCTCGGCATCGTGCCGGCGCTGAAGTCGCGCGAACTGCAACTGACGGTGCTGTCGCAACGCATGCGCAACCGTCAGCGCCACCCACAGGAACATCAAGCTGGTGAGGGCGACCGACCGAGCGCTCCTCCGCATCGCGCCAAGCAGCGCGGCCTTGTCCTGCTTTGCCAGCACGAACCATGACGCGCCATCGACCGGATAGGTCACGCCGAGTACCGACGTACCGCCGGCATCAGGCCCGTCCACCGCATACCCGGCCGGGACTCTGCCATCGGCGATTCGGACCGCCAGCGCCGCGCGCTGGGCGAACGGCACGCGGAACCACACGGCTTGCTCCGACCGACTATCTGCCCGTTCGGCCAAACCAAGCACCAGGACATGTTCCTGTGCCGGGACCAACATCTGCAGATCGATCGGCGCACCGGCCAGCATCCACCGCCCCCGGGGAGCGTACAGCAGACGATCGAAATCGACGCTCAACGCAATTACCGCGGGTTCCCGCTCGACCGCGGGCGACAGCGGGGCGACGAACTCCAGGCGAAATGGCGGGCGATCATCGGCGCCGGGGTGAATTTCGGTGCGCTCCACATGTCCGGTCCGAATCGCCCGCTGCGCGGCTTGGCTCAGCCGGTTAGAAGAATTCCCGTCCGCATCGCCCGCGCTCAACAGCAACTCGCCGCGGGCATCGAGCAGGCTGATCGCCCGATACGACTGCGAGGTGCGGAATTCCTCAAGCCCGATTACGAACGCCGCGCCCCCGTCGCGCGGTCCATTCGTCCCGCGGAGCAGGTACTCCGTGACGACATGACTCCGACGGAGCGCATCGGCATCCCGCGTGCGCTCGACCAACCATCCGGCAATCTCATGGGCGCGGAAGCGTGCGACGGCATCGAGATGGGCGACCGCGTCCGCACGATGGCGATCGGCGTCCCGCAGCATGACCGCGAGGCCGATGCACACGATGACCACGCCGATGAGCGCCGTCCCGATCCCCGCCAGACGCCGGTCGACGAACTCGGGAGCGCTCTCGTGTGGCGCATCGCTTGCCGCGTCCTCGGCCTTCTTGAACACGAGCGTCGAGAGATGGGCCAACAGCACGAACACGGCGATGGCCAGCAGTGCGACGGCAATGCCATTGCGCGCGGCAACGCTCGGCGCTATGTCCACCGGATCGCTCATCAGCAGGCGCAGGCTGAAATCGCCGAGCAGCAACCAGGCCGCAGCGAAGCCTAGGGCTGGCAGAACGATCCGGACAACCTCGACGAATCGGCGAGCGGCAAATCGGGCCACGATGCTCGAAGTCCGTTCGACGGCGAAACCCATAGCGCATCTCCGATTTCGAGAACCTCGATGAAGAGCCGTTGCGCCGCCCGCGACCGGCGAATGCCGGGATTTTCGGTTGAACGGCACCCGCCCGGAGAACGCGCGGCCTTGATGCGCGATGCCAGCACCCGCGGGAGCATGCGGGTCGCACGGAACCCGAGATCCATGGCTGGGCCGGACTGCGCGTCGGATCGGGGCGGTCCGGTGCTCACTTGACAACACTTTCCCCGACGGGCATCGTTCGCAGCCGATGCGCGGGGCCTGGCCCCGGACCCGACGACCGAAGCGGTTTCCATAGTACCGCAGCTTTCGGTCGGTCGCGCAAGCAGACGGCGATCCCGGGTCGCCGCTACCCCGAACAGGCCAGCTGAACACCATTGCCGCGGAATGCGGTTCTCCGGCGGCATGCTCCAAGACGCACTATCGGACCGTTCGATGACGACGACGCCACGGCACATCCAGTTGATGGACACGACCCTCCGCGACGGAGAACAGACCCAGGGAGTCTCGTTCTCGCCGGCGGAGAAGCTGAACATCGCGCAGGCACTGTTGAAGTCACTGCGCGTCGACCGTATCGAGGTCGCCTCGGCCTGTGTGTCGAGTGGCGAGAAGGCGGCCGTCGCGAGCATCAACGACTGGGCACGCTCGGCGGGCTTCGCCGAGCGTGTCGAGGTACTCGGCTTCGTCGATCACCGCCGCAGCGTCGACTGGATCATCGACACCGGCGGCCGCGTCATCAACCTGCTGACGAAAGGCAGCGAACGCCACTGCCGCGAGCAATTGCGCAGCACGCTGGACGAGCACGCGACACGAATCCGCGAAACCGTCGATTACGCGCTGTCCAGGGGGCTTGCGGTCAACGCCTATCTCGAGGACTGGTCGAACGGCTATCGGGACAGCCCCGACTACGTCTACCGCCTCATGGACGTTCTCCGCGACACCGGCATCGCACATTTCATGCTGCCCGACACGCTGGGCGTGATGTCCCCCGACGAGGTCCACGGAGGGCTGGCGGACATGATCGCGCGCTACCCCGGTACGCTATTCGATTTCCATCCGCACAACGATTACGGTCTTGCGATCGCCAACGTCATGGCAGCCGTTCGCGCCGGTGTCTCATCGGTGCACTGCACGGTCAACTGTCTGGGCGAACGGGCCGGCAACGTGTCGCTCGCCGAAGTCGCGGTCGTGCTGCGCGACAAGATGAACATGCAGTTGTCGATCGACGAGCGCGACATCGTGCGCGTCGCGAAGATGGTCGAGACCTTCTCGGGCAAATGGATTCCGGCCAACGCCCCGATCGTCGGCGCGGATGTCTTCACACAGACCGCCGGCATCCACGCGGACGGCGACCGCAAGGGTGGACTCTATGAGAGCAAGCTGAAGCCGGAGCGATTCTCGCGCACGCGCAGCTACGCGCTGGGCAAGATGAGCGGCAAGGCCTCGCTGGCGAAAAACCTCGAAGCGCTGGGCCTGTCCTTGTCCGCCGAGAATCAGGCGAAGGTACTCGCGCGTATCGTCGAACTCGGCGACTCGAAACACACGCTGATGCTCGACGATCTTCCCTTCATCATCGCCGAGGCCATGGAGAGCCGGGAGTACCAGCACATCGACCTGCTGGAATGCTCGATCACCAGTAACCTGCACGAGGAATCGACCGCGACGATCGAGGTCGACCTGCAGGGCGAGCGCCATTCGGCGAAAGGATCGGGAAACGGCGGATTCGATGCGTTCATCAACGCGATCAAGCAGATCCTCGAGCCCACGGGCTACCACCTGCCGGACCTGATCGACTACGAGATCCGTATCGCCAAGGGCGGCAACACCAACGCGCTGACCGAGTGTATCGTGCAGTGGCAGGGGGCCGACAGCCGGACGATCATGACGCGCGGCGTGCACTCCAACCAGGTGTTCGCCGGCGTTCAGGCAACGCTGAAGCTGATCAACATCCAGTTGCACGAGCGGGTTTGAGCGGCGCGGCCCTCAAGGGCCGCGCACTCGCGGTAGTTCAGACCGTGGGCATCGCCCGCAACTTCTCGACGACGCGGTCGCCGAACGCATCGGTGCTGATCATCGTCACGCCAGCTCCCGGCTTCGACAGGTCCGGCGTCGAGTAGCCGTCGGCGAACACCCCCTGCATCGCGGCCCAGACGTTGCGCGCTTCGTCGAGCATGTCGAAGCTGTTCTCCAACATCATCGCGACCGAGCCGATCATCGAATACGGATTCGCGATGTTGCAACCAGCGATATCGGGCGCCGAACCATGCGAGGGTTCGTAGTAGGCCTTCTGATCACCGAGGCAGGCCGATGGCATGAGCCCGAGCGAACCGAGAATGCCGCCGCCCTGATCACTGAGAATGTCGCCGAACATGTTTTCCATGACCATGACGTCGAACTGACGCGGGTTCAGGCACAGATGCGTCGCCGCCGCATCGACCAGCATCTGCACGACCTTGACGTCCGGGTAGTCGCGCGCGACCTCGGACAGCACCTCGTTCCACAGTACGCTGGACTTCAGCACGTTGCTTTTGTGGATGTTGTGCAGCACCTTCTTGCGGCGCTGCGCGAGCTTCAACGCGACGTGCAGGATACGGCTGATCTGCTCCTCGTCGTATTCCAGGGTCTCGCGGACGTAACGCAAGCCCCGGGCATTGATGCCGACCTCCTTGTCGCCGAAATACAGGCCGCCGACCAGTTCACGCACGAGCACGATGTCGATGCCGTCACCGACGATCTCCGGCTTCAGCGGCGAAAAATGCGCCAGCGAGCGCGGCAGGGACACCGGACGGAAGTTCGCATAGGTGCTGTAGCGGGCGCGCAATGGCAGTAACGCGGCCCGCTCCGGTTGCATGTCGACCGGAATCTTCTGCGATTCCTCGAAGCTCAGTCCGATCGGACCCTTCAGAATCGCGTCGGCCTGATCGCAAACCGCCTTGGTCTGCTCGGGAAATGCATGTCCGAATTCGAAATAGGCGTTCCCGCCGAAAGGTGCTTCGAGCAATTCGAAGCGAATGGCGTTACGGGTCTGGATCAGTTCCAGCACCTTGATCGCTTCCCGCATGATCTCCGGACCGATACCGTCACCGGCCAGAATCGCTAGCTTGTATGTTTTCATCGTCGGTCTAACGTAGCACTTCAATGGTGGAGGGCCGCGCCTAGCCGCAGAAAAATCGCCCATGCAGTTCGCATTCTGCCGGCTGCCGCGGCAGCGCGCCGCGTAGTTTAATCCAGTTGAGCCGCCGACCGGCACGAGCCGCCGATTTCAAAAGCTCCTGTACACTTAACCAGGCGCGCGCGAAAAAACGCAAAGATCGCGCATGGAGTATGAACATGCTGGCTGAAATCCCGAATCCGCAAGCGCCTGAACCGACGGCGGCGACGAACTCCAGGACCGTGTGGGCGTGGCCATCGGCCGTGCCGCGCATCGCCGCGTTTCTGCTCGCCGCGATGCTCCCGGCCGGATCCGCGTCGGCGGGACAGCCGTCACTGCTGCTGGTCGATGCCGCCAGCGGACGCACACTACAGGCGATCGCCGCCGATGTACCGCGCTATCCGGCATCGCTGACGAAAATGATGACCCTGTATCTGTTGTTCGAGGCACTGGATCATAAGCGGATCGGGCTCGGCACCCGTATGCGGGTCTCGCCGAACGCCGCCGGAAAACCGCGAACCTCTCTGGGCTTGCGCGCCGGCCAGTCGATCGGGGTTCACGATGCGATCCTCGCGCTGACCACCGAGTCGGCCAACGACGTCGCGACCGTCATCGGCGAGGCGCTGGCCGGCAGCGAGCCCCGTTTTGCGGCGCGAATGACCGGCAAGGCCCGAGCACTCGGCATGCGCCATACCAGCTTCGGCAATGCCTCGGGCCTGCCGAATCCGGCCCACCGGACAACCGCGCGGGACATGGCGGTGTTGGCCAGGGCCCTGTTGCGGGATTATCCCGAGTTCTACCACTATTTCGGCGCGCGGCAGTTCCACTACCGTGGCATCACGCACGCGAACCACAACCGCCTGCTCGGCGCCTATCCCGGCGTCGACGGCATGAAGACGGGCTTCACACGGGCGGCCGGATACAATCTCGTCGCATCGGCCAAACGCAACGGCCGCCGACTGATCGGCGTCGTCATGGGTTCCCCGTCGAAGAATGCGCGGGCAGCCGCAATGACCCGCTTGTTGGACCGTGGATTCGTGAGCCCTGGCATGACCTCGCGCGTGGCAGTCGCGACACCCCCGACGCAATCCGCCCGTCGATCATCGAACGCCGGCCGTACTACGACCAAAGCCCCGCAGATGCTGGCCTCTCGTAACTGAATGGGCGATTCATCGGACTATTGGGGGCCCGGACCCATGATCGACGCGCCACTCACTGCCGGGCGCTGCTCGCAGACCACGCTGTCCCTGGCGACCAGAAAGCCTCAAGCCTAGTAAGCGCGACCGAAAACCTCGCCGTTCCTGATGAAGGTTGAGCGGATTGGCGTCGCGACCGCTGCGATATCGCGGCGGTTGCGGTCGAAATCGAGTTCGGCCTCGGCTGCCGCCAGCGGCGCATCCACGCGCTTTCCGCCCTACAAGATGCGAGCAAACCAGCTCTGTCCGGCCATCAGGTCCTTGCCGTCGATCGAGATCGAGGCTCTTTGAGTATCGAGTCGGGTCGGGCACCGGACTCGCGTGTTCGCCGCATTGGCTTCGCCGCTCAAGGCCCAGGCGGCCACGCCGACGATGACCGCGATGGTCAGGATCGGTGCTTTCAAGTCATCGCTCCGTTGTGCAGACGTCGGGAAGCATTCCGGGAGACCGGACATGAACCACCCCTGAAGCCCAGGGATGGGCCGAACGAAAGTCATTCGGGCTTTGCGGGGTCACTATCATGTCGCCGCGGGAGAAACCGGAATGGACCGGAGCGTCCATGAAGTCGCAGGTATCCTCGGTGCCTCAAGACACTCCCGCCTCCCGCGGACATCGCGGTTCCGGCCGGGGGAGCGATCAGGAAACATCTTCGCTTCGATGGAAGGGGCTGTCACCACAGCGCCCGGTCTCGTCCGGGAAACCGGGACCGTGTTGTGACAGCCGGGGAACCTTCGGTCAGGCCGACCGGCGCGAGGCACTGCGCCGGCCTTCCCAACGTGGCGGCCGCTCCCAGCGGCCGCGCCTACACGGCTCACTTGCTGCGGCAGGTCACCTGATCGCCAGCCTGCGCGAAGCCTTCTGCGTCGTAGATGCGGCCGGTCAACGTCGCGTTCTTGATGAAGGTCGAGCGGATCGGCGTTGCGCCCGCGGCGATGTCGTTGGCCTGGCTGGAGAAATCGAACTCGGCTTCACCTGCGGCGTTGGCCGCGGCCAGCGCGGAGTCGACGCGTCGTCCGCCCGAGATCACGCGCGCCCGATACTGCTGACCGGCAACCAACCCGCGACCGTCCACCGATGCGGTGCTCCGATCGGAACGCACCTCACAGCGTACGCGCACGCCCGCAGCGCTGGCATCCAGGCTGTTCAGAGCGATCATCGAGATACCAGCCACGACGGCGAAAGAGCGAAGGGAAATTTTCATTGTTTGACTCCTAACGTTCATGAAATCGTTGTAAGGACGAACGAACCAGTCGCCCCCGTGTTCGTCTGTCGAACCGTATATTCCCCGGCGATTCGACAAGGTTCATGACCCGTGCAAATTTTTCGGCGGACTACCAAAGTAGCCCCTACCACGGCAGTCTCGACGGACTGCGCCGCCACCTCGACAATGCGCGGAAAGTCCGACAAGGTCCCGCTCCGGGCTGATCCGACACGCTGACGTCGGCTCCGGCCATCGACTGAGGCAACGACCGAACCAACGAGGTGATGCCATGAACAGTGCCAAGGATCCGTTCTGGTGGGGAATCGCGGGTCTGATCCTCCTGGTCATCGGGCTGGTCACGGTGTTCAAGACCCGCGAGATGGAGAGCGTGCCGGTCAGCGCGTACGAGGAACTGAAGCGCGAGCCGGCCGCGGGCAGGGCCGACGAAATCCCGCCCGATGTGAAGAAGGGCGTTGAAGCCGTTCCGCCGAACGAGACGGAGCAGATTGCCCAGATCGTCGAACTGACGAGAAAGCTCCTGCAACAGCGTTACCCATCGAGCATGGCACGGCGCAATGTGCATCCCAAGGACCACGGCTGCGTGCGTGGCGATTTCACCGTCAACCAGGACATACCCGAGAAATACCGCAAGGGCGTGTTCGCGGCGCCGGGACGAACCTTCCACGCGTGGATCCGCTTCTCGAACGCGACGCCCAGGGTCGAGCCGGACGTCGATGGCAAGGGATTGGCGTCGAGCAGGGGTATGGCGATCAAATTGATGGGGGTCGACGGCCGTACGCTGTTCGACGAGCCGGGCGCGAAGACCCAGGATTTCCTGATGATCAATCAGCCGGTATTCACCTTCGCGAACGTCGCGGACTATCTCGAACTGACCCGGATTCAACTGGCCAGCGGCCGCGACGACGTCTCGGGATTCTTTGCCAATCCATCGCCGCAAAAGTTGCGGACACTGGACATCATCAAGGGCATCCGGACGACACCGCTGGGTAATCCGCTCGAGGCGCAATACTTCACCGCAGCGCCGTTCATGCTCGGTGAGCATACCGTCGTGAAGTTCTCGGCCCGACCGCGCGCGTCGACCCGCACGCCGATACCGCCGAATCCGTCGCCCGACTACTTGCGCGAGGCGATGAAGCGTAGCCTGTCCCCCGAAAGCGGTCAGCCCGCGGAGTTCGACTTCCTGCTACAGGACCGAGCGGATTCGAACCTCCCAATCGAGGATGCCACCGCGCTGTGGCCGGAGGAAACCGCACCCTTCGTTCCGGTCGCGACGATCCACATCGACGTCCAGGCGTTCGACCACCCATTGATCGCGACCGAATGCGAACACATGGTGTTCACACCGTGGCACGGTCTGACCGAACACCAGCCGCTCGGCGGTATCAATCGGTTGCGCCGGGCGGTTTACATCGCCTCGTCGCGCTATCGCCTCGAGCCTCGTGAGCCGAGCGGGTACCCTCACTGACACCCGCATCGCCCGAGTTGAGGAACTTGCCTTGTTCGATTACCCGAGGGACCCGCGATGATACGACCGATCCGCAAGCTATCCCGACTCTCGGTGATCGCGCTATCGCTGAGCGCATGCGCGCCGTCCGTGCCCGACCTGCCCGTGCCCGGTCGCTCCGTCTGGCTCGATCAGAACTGGAGCTCCGAGCAGCGGGAATGGTTCCACCATGCGAGTCAGGGTACCGCCACGCTACCCATCCCAGTGGAATGGTTCGTCGCGATCGAGCAACCCGAACTCCGTCTGTTCGGCACGCCCGGCCTGTTCAGCGACCCTGCTTTCCTGCGCCGGTTCGGCTTCATCGGCGACACGGCTGGCCCACGGAACGACGAGGGGCTACCCATCGGGTTCGCCGTCGACCGAGACTTCAAGGATCCGATCAGCGGGCGCGCGTTCCACGCACTGGGTTACACCTGTGCCGCCTGCCATACGGGTCATCTGACCTTTCGCGGAACCGAGATCCGGATCGACGGAGGCCCCGCGACGACCGACGTCACCCGCCTCGCCGTCAGCCTCGGGTATGCGATGGCCTACACGAAATACGTTCCGGGACGCTTCCAGCGCTTTGCCGGGCGCATTCTGGGTCCCGAGCACTCACCGTCGCAGGCGACGGAGCTGCGCGAGGCATTCGACGCCGTCTGGACCGAATTCCAGCGCATCGCCGCGCTCGAGAAGAGCGTCAAGGATGACTCGACCGAAGAAGGATTCACGCGCCTCGACGCGCTGAACCGGATCGGCAATCAGGTATTCGGCACCCGCTTCCTCGCGGCCAACTACCGTCCGACCTCGGCTCCGGTGAACTACCCGCACATCTGGTCGACACCCTGGTTCCTCTGGGTGCAGTACGATGGCTCGATCATGCAACCGATGGTCCGCAACGCCGGCGAGGCCCTCGGCGTCGCCGCCGGGGTCGACCTGACCGGATCCGCTGAGGCTCGCTTCGCATCGACCGTCAAGGTTGACACCCTGCACGAACTGGAAGGACTGCTGGCCGGCACCGCACCGACCGTCGGCCGACGCTTCAACGGGCTGGCCGCGCCGAAATGGCCCGAGGCGATCCTCGGGGCGATCGATCGCTCGAAAGCGGACCGGGGCGCCGCACTTTATTCCCGCCACTGCGAGGGCTGTCACCTCGCGCCACCGGACAGTGCTGCATTCTGGGCCGATAAACGATGGGTCTCCGTGGACCATTCGGAGCGCCGCTATCTCAACCTGACCGACATTCCGATCGACGAGATCGGAACCGACCCGATGCAGGCCAAGGCGCTGGCCGAACGTTCGATCGATACCCGGGGCCTGGGCCTGAACACGACGATCCTGCTGCAGAGCCCGGGCGGACGCTGCGAACCGCAGGCCGTCACCGACGGCGAGCACACGCCCTACGGGGCAGCCCTCGGCGCCGTGGTGCAACAAGTCACGGGCTACTGGTACCAGCGCCATCAGGTCTCCGCGGCCGATCAAGAGCGACTCAACGGTTACCGGCCGAATTGCCTGATCGCGGCGATGCAATACACGGCTCGGCCGCTGAGCGGAATCTGGGCCACGCCGCCATTCCTCCACAATGGCTCGGTACCGACGCTTTTCGCCTTGCTGTCCCCGGCCGCCGAACGCCCGACGACGTTCTACCTCGGCAATCCGGAGTTCGACCCTGTACGCGTCGGTTATGTGACCGATGCGTTCGACGGCGGCTCACTGCTGGATACCGGGAAGACCGGCAATTCGAACCGCGGACATGAATTCGACGACCGACCGAAAGGCAATGGAATCATCGGACCGAGGCTTACCGAAGAGCAGCGCTGGGACCTGATCGAGTATCTGAAAACCTTATAGGACGGTCGCGGCAGTCGCTTAGCCGACGACCTGCCCGCGCTCCGACTCCACAGCCCGCTCGCGATCGATCAGCGCCGCGAGCAGGCCCTGCGTGGCGTCGGCAAGCCCTTCCGCCAGTTCAGCCGCGTCGTCGGTCCGATCGTGCGCCGCACGCTCGGTCCGCGCGGCGAGTTCGTAGACATCGGGCGCCATCAGGTTGCCCGCGGTTCCTTTCATCGTGTGTGCGATCCCCCGAATTTCTTCCAGGTCGCCCTGGGCCGCGGCAACCCGCAGCTGCCCGGGAACCGAGGCGCAGCTACGCGCCGCGACCTTGATCAATCGCCCGACCAATGCCGGTGTGCCGCCGTACTGGGCTATCAGGGCCAACCAGTCGATCGGACTCCCGGGGGCTTCGAATTCGACCGCGTCGGCTTCACGCTGCACCGCGGCGTCTCCCGGAGGGTCCTCTCTCGACCTCGCGAGGCGGGTGTGCCGCGTGATCGCCTCGACCAGATCATCGATCCGGACCGGTTTTGCGAGATGTTCGACCATGCCTACCTGCAGACATCGAGCACGCTCCTCCGGTCGTGCGTGCGCGGTCAGGCCGATGACCGGGAGGCACGGTGCGATGCGGTGGATCAGCCACGTCGCCTCGAAGCCATCGAGCAACGGCATCTGGATATCGGTGACGACGACATCGAACGCGTCCGGGCCGCCTTGCCGCAACTGATCAACCAGCGCGACACCATTTTCCGTCAGGCTCAACACGGCCCCCTCGTGCTCCAGCATATCGCTGAGCACCAGCCGGTTGACCTCGTTGTCCTCCGCGGCCAGTACACGGATACCGCGCAGGCGCCCGGCAGCGAAGCCAGGCGCTTCCGGCGCCGTGTCCACGGTAGCATCGGCCTGCAGCATCGCCAGTACGTGACGCGCCCGCAGCGGACGGTCGAGTCTCCGACCTGAAGACTGGCCGGCGTCCCGCCCGTAGTCGCCGCAGTCGGGCGAGGACACGAACGCGACGCGCGGATCGGCGCCGACCGCGGCCTCGGCCGAGGCATCGACGATCACGAGATCGGCCTGCGACTGCAGCGCATCGTCCAGTGGAACGATGCGCGCCGGCACGCCGTGCCGAATCAGGGCCGCCGCGAGCGACTCCGCCTCGGTGGCCGCCAGCGCGGCAATCCGCACCTTGGCATCCAGGGGGGGCTCGACCGCTGCCGCAACCGTTATCAACGGCAGTCGCATTTCAAATGTGCTCCCACAGCCGAGGCGGCTGCGCGCATCGAGGGTACCCCCCATCATCTCGACCAGCCGGCGACAGATCGCCAGACCGAGACCCGTGCCCCCATAACGCCGCGTAATCGAGCCATCGGCCTGCTCGAACGGTCGGAACAGCCGGCTCATCTGCTCCTCGCTGATACCGATTCCGGTATCCGAGACGCGAAACAGCAGATGTGGTCCGCTGCGCAGCACGCTCAGGTCGATCCGGCCCCGCTCGGTGAACTTGATTGCGTTCGACAACAAGTTCACCAGCACCTGCGAAACCCGCAGGGAATCGCCGAGCAGACTGCGCGGCAGGCCGGGTTGCTCGTCGACGAGAATTTCGAGTCCTCGCGCGTAGGCTTGGGACGCATTCAATCGGACGGCCCGATCGATCGCCTCCCCCAGTTCGAACGGCGTGTGGTCCAGCGTGAAACGCCCGGATTCGATCTTCGAGAAGTCGAGGATGTCGTTGATGATGCCGAGCAGCAGCTGGCCGGAATCGACGATGCGCTTGAACTGCTCACCGGCCCTCGAACGGCAGTTTTCGCGCCAGCCAAGCTCCGCGAGTCCCAGGACGGCACTGAGCGGCGTGCGAATCTCATGGCTCATGTTCGTCAGAAATTCGCTGCGCACCTCGGCCAGGCGCCTGGCCTCGCGCAATGCCCGCTCGCGCAACTGATCGACCTGTCGTTCCTTGCTGACGTCGCGAGAGAAGCCGACGATACCCAGCACCGAGCCGTCCTCGTCGACTACCGGTGCCTTGTAGGTCTCCATCAGCACCTCACCTCGCTGATCGAACAGGGGCTCCTCGACGGTCCGCTGATCGCGCAAGGCCATGACCTCCCGATCACCCGAACTGAAACGGGCGGCGAGTTCGGCTGACCACAACTCGCTGTCGAGCTTGCCCAGCATCGCATCCGCGGCGCGGCCACAGGCGTCCGCGACCGCTCTGTTGACCGCGAGGTAGCGTCCGTCCCTACCCTTCAGCCAGACCATGTGCGGGACGTTGTCGATCAGGGCTCTCAGATAATGCGCATGACGCCTGAGCTCGATCGTGCGCGCAGCGACGATCTCCTCGAGATGCTCCCGATGGGCTTTCAGTTCGGTCTGGACGCGCCGCATGTCGGTCACGTCCTGCGCGACACCGACGACATTGCGCGGCTTGCCGGTTTCGTCGAGCGTGACTTCGGCCCTGACATGCAAGCAGCGGACATCGTCCTCGACGATGAAGCGGAGTTCGCAGTCGAAGCCACCGCGGCCCAGTCCGGCCACCCAGGCCGCGCCGGCTTGCCGTCGATCATCGGGATGCAGCAGATCAAGCAGGCGCTCGGCCGGGTGGCACCCCGGGACTAAACCCGCCAGGCGGCTCGCCTCGGACGACACGCTCAGGGTCCTGGTTTCGCAATCTACGCTCCAGCTGCCAACGTGGGCGATCGCCTGCGCGCGTGTGAGTCGTTCCTCGCTGAGACGCAGGGTCTCGCCGGCGCGTCGCCTATCGGTGATTTCGTGAACGAAGCCATGCCATAAGGTACCGCCATCCGGATCGCGTTGCGGCACCCCCCGCGCCTCCAGCCAGATCTCGCCGCGCACCGGATGCTCGACCCGGAACTCGGCCTGCCAGGCTCGCAGGCTGCAAGCCGACTGCCGCATCGAACGGCGCAGCCGGCCGATGTCATCGGCGTGAATTCGAGCGAGCAGCGCGGAGGAATCCCTCGAGACCTGCGCCGGGTCCAGCGCCCAGAGATCGAGCAGCGCCGGTGTCGCATACGGCATGCTGGCCGTGCCTTTGGCGTCGAGACGGAATGAGCAGATCATGCCGGGAACGGCCGCCGCGATGTTCGCCAGTCGAGACTGCAGGTCCAGTTGCTTGCGCAGCACGGTCTCATGCTGCTTGCGCTCGGAAATGTCACGGGCCACCGCGATGATCGACTTCCGGCCCTCGTAGCTCTCCGGGACCAGCGTGATCTCCACCGGAATCGTGCCGCCACCGGGCCGCTTCGCCCAGCAGTCGAAGCGTTCTACAGTGCCCGACACCGCTGCCGCCAGCGAGGCCTGGACGCGCGCGGGGCCCGCTTCGCCCGGCACGGCCAGACTGGCCAGCGTCCGCCCGACGAACCAGTCGCGCGGGCGCCCATACAGACGCACGGCTCCGGCATTGACGGCCAGGACCTGACCATCCGGCGACAGGACGTGAACGGCCTCATCGAGGCTGTCGAACAGCGAACGGTACCGTTCGACGCTGCCCAGCAATGCGCGCTGCCCGCGCTGGTACTCGGCCAACACCCAGGCCAGCGAGCCGATCAGCAGCAACACAGCCAGGGCTTCCGCGGTCAACCGAAGCGGATCGTACCACCCGCCGCGTGGCGCGAGATCGAGGAACCACCGACCATTCGGCACCGCGAGCAGGCTTGTGACCGGTGCCCCGCGCGGGCGTTCCGCCGAGCTCGCGATGAGCTGGCGAGTGCCGCCGGCTGGGTCTTCGCGCCAAAGTGCGTAGCGGTAGCCCGCATCCTCAAGCCGGCCGAGTTCCGCCTGGCGCAGAAAATTCGGCATGCGGAGCAGCGCGATCGTGAACCCCCAGAAGCGCTCCTCTCCACTGGCATCCGGAAGAAACACCGGCAATCGACCGATAATGGCCTCACCACCCTGCCGCAGGCGGAACGGGCCGGCCAGTGTCAGTTGGCGTGAACCGAGTGCCCGCGCGGCGTCGCTTTCGCGGACCGGGTCCTGCAGCAGGTCGTAGCCGAGCGCGGCCTCGTGACCGGCCAATGGCACGATTTCCCGAATGATACCGCCCGGAGCGAGTTCGAGTGCGCTGACGCCCTTGTAGACGTTCAGCATCTCTCGCGCCTGGGTGCCGAAGTCGCGGATCGCACCGTTTCCCTGTCGGACGACCGCCGCCAACGCGTAGGTTGAGGACAATGCATGCGTCAGATGCTGATCGATCCGGGCGGCAGACTGCGAACCGATTTCGGTGGCGGTGCGTCGAGCGGACGACAGGAATGCGCTCTCGATCGCGATGATCAACAGCAAGGCGATGGCGAGCACGGCCCCGGCGACGATCCACGGGGCGCGACTCACCCGCTCCGGCGCGCGTCGATCCGGATGTGGTTCTTCGCTGACAGGCGACAAGGTGTGAATCGACACGCAAGCCCCCAAGAACATCCCTTGCGTCAGCTCGCGGCATGGCGTCCCTAGGCTGCGGTCCGCAACCGGCAGTTGAACGCGCGCTGAAGCACTGTTGGCGCGGCGACTATGCCGCGAGCCGTGGCCGGCCCCCTACCGACCACGATGCCGATCCGGACACCCTTGGAGGGTTGTTCGTGACCTGCCTACTACCAACTTTATCACGTCGCGGCGACACGCTTCGCGCGACCCTCGGTAAAATGGCGGGGCATAGGTGAGCCCTGATCGAATACGGGCTGCCAGTGCGATACCGACCGGTGCCGCCGAGGCAACACCGCGTTTCGCCTCACCGGCTCCGCCAAGGCCAGGACGGCTTTCGTTCAGGTGCGTCGGGGTACTCTCGGCCAGCCGACGTCAAGTGCGCCTTGGACGGCGGACCGGCCGGGAATGGAAATGACGGAATGGCGGATGCGCCAGACCGAACCGCATGATCTCAACCGGAATCGACCGATCGTGAACCCGATCCGCAGCCTCGTTTCGCAGACCGCGATCTATGGAGTCAGCAGTATCGTCGGCCGCTTTCTGAATTACCTGCTGGTTCCGCTCTACACCTATTACTTCTCGACCGGCGAATATGGCGTCGTGTCCGAGCTATACGCCTATGCCGGATTCTTCGCCGTGGTATTGGCGTTCGGGCTGGAGACGGGTTATTTCCGGTTTCGCCGCCAGGACGAGGATGCGGAGAAGGTTTACGGCACGGCGCTTTCGTTCGTCCTGGTCGCGAACCTCGTGTTCGTCCTCGCCATCGTCCTCGGTCTCGAGCCATTGGCCGCGCTGCTTCGTTACTCCGAGCACCCGGAGTACCTGCTCTGGTTCGCCTTGATGCTCGGTTGCGACGGACTGTCGAGCCTGCCGTTCGCGCGCCTGCGGGCCGAGAATCGGGCGGGCCGATTCGCCGCGATCAAGATTGCCGAAATTCTCGTGACGATCGCGCTGAACCTGTTTTTCATCGTCTACTGCCGGCGCCAATACCAGATCGCGCCGGACTCATGGGTGGCGCAGGTCTACGATCCGTCGATCGGCGTCGGCTACATCTTCATCTCGAACCTGATCGCCAGCGTCTTCAAGCTGGCGCTGTTGAGCCCGCAGTTGCTCGGTCTCGCCGCGGGCGTGGATTTCAGCCTGCTGAAACGCCTGCTCGGCTATTCGCTACCCATGGTCGTCATCGGGCTCGCGGGCATCGTCAATGAGATGCTCGACCGCGCGGTGCTGAAGTTCCTGTTGCCCTACGATCTTGACACCAATCTGCAGATGCTCGGCATCTACGGCGCCTGCTACAAGCTGTCGATCCTGATGTCGCTGTTCATCCAGGCATTCCGCTATGCCGGAGAACCGTTCTTTTTCGCCTACTCCGGCAATCACGACGCCAAACGGATCTATGCGACGGTGCTTCGCTACTTCGTGATCTTCTGCGTCTTCGTGTTCCTGCTCGTTTCCTTGTATCTGGACGTGTTCCAGTACTTCATCGGTCCCCGATTCCGTGTCGGCTTGCCGGTCGTTCCGATCCTGCTTCTGGCGAACCTGTTTCTCGGCATCTACGTGAACCTGTCGGTGTGGTACAAGCTGACCGACCGCACCCTGCTCGGCGCCTGGGTCGCCCTGTGCGGCGCGGTACTGACCGTGGTGCTGAACATCTGGTGGGTCCCCTCCTACGGGTACGTGGGCTCGGCCTGGGCCCACCTGGTCTGCTATTCCGGCATGACGGTCGCATCCTACCTGCTCGGTCGGCGCTACTACCCGGTTGACTACCGCATGCGCACGATCACTGCTTATGTCGCTTTCGGTCTGGTGCTGTACTTCGGAAATGCCGAACTGCTGCACGTGACGGGCTGGCATCCGCTGCTCACCGGCACGGGCTTCCTCGCGACCTACCTGATGGCGGTGCTGCTGCTCGAGGGCGAGGCCCTTGGACTTCGCTCGGTCAGCCGGCGACGCGCACGATGATCTTCCCACGCGCGTGCCCCTGCCGACTCCGCTCCAAGGCTCGCGGCAGATCGTCGATCGGGTGCACGCCGTCGATGACCGTCTGCACGTGACCCGTCGCCATCCACGTCGCGAGCAACGCGAGATCCTCGCTACTCGGGACGCAATACCACGGTGTACGCGCGCTGCCCTTCAGGGGGCCATCCCGCCAGGCCGCGGATCAGCAGGTCCCAGCGCGGTAGCAGGGTCACGTACACCCCGTCGCGTCGCAACCAGCGGCGCCATGCTCCGAACGTTCCCAGGCTGACGGCATCGAGAACCCGGTCGAATTCGGGGCGCGGCCGTCCGGTCTCGCCGCCGCGATAGTCGAGCACCTCGTCTGCACCCAGGCCGAGTACCCAGTCGCGGTTCGCACCGCTGCACACGGCCGTGACCTCGGCTCCCAGCGCCTTCGCGATCTGCACCGCGTAGTGGCCGACACCGCCGGCGGCACCGACGACGAGCACACGTCGGGACGGCCGCCCGACGCGCAGGGCCTGCAGCGCGGTCATGCCGGCGAGCGGAACCCCGGCCGCCTGTTCGAACGAAACGCCATCCGGAATCCGGGTCAGTTGCCCGGCGTCCAGGGCGAGTCGCGCGCACGCGCTACCGGGCTGGCCGATGCGGGTCAAGCCGAATACGGCGTCGCCGGGTTGATGCGCCCCGGACGCCGATCCCACGACCCGGCCGGCGAAGTCGAAGCAGGGTATCGTCGAGACCCGCAACGGGCTCAACCAGCGCAGCAGGCCGCTGCGCAGCTTCCAGTCGACCGGATTCACCGAGATCGCGACGACGTCGACCAGCACTTGGCCGGCCCGGACATCGGGCTCGGGAACATCAACCGGCCGCAGACTGTCGAGCCCCCCGAAGGGAGCGTAGCGCATGGCTTTCATGTTATGGTTCAGACCTCGGCCACGTTGCTGTTTGGACTCGTCGATCCGTCGATCGAACGGCTTGAGACGACGCGCCCGGGCGTCCGGCAGTCGGCATCAACAGAGCGCGGCCGGTCGCCACCGGCGAGTCGGATCCGCCCGATCAGGACACGGGTCAAACGGCCGGACCGTTATTTTACCGGGGTACGCTGTCTACACCCGCCTCGAACCGAATCAGAGAGACCTGTTGATGAAATTCGCGATCGTCTCGGGCAGTCATCGCCCGGCGGCACAATCAGGAAAAGTGGCCCGCTTCGTTGCGACGCAGCTCGCCGCAATGAACACCGATTACACCGCCTACGTGCTGGAACTGGGCAAGAACCCGTTACCGATGTGGGAGGAGGGCATCTGGAACAAGGATCCGCGCATGCTCGAGCCTTGGAGCCCGGTGTCGAAGGAGATCGGCTCGGCCGATGCCGTGGTCGTCGTCGCCCCCGAGTGGAGCGGCATGGTGCCGGCCGCACTGAAGAATTTCTTCCTGTTCGCCGGTGATGGATGCCTCTATCACAAGCCCGGCCTGATCATCGGCGTGTCGGCATCGCGCAACGGGGCCTATCCAGTCGCCGAACTTCGCGTCAGCAGCTACAAGAACACGCACGTCCAGTACATTTCCGAACACGTCATCGTGCGCAACGTCACCGAGGTTCTGAACGAGGGCAATGCCGTCTCCGAGGAGGACACGCTGATCCGCGGTCGTATCGATTACGGCCTGCGCGTGCTCGCGGAGTATGCCAAGGCGCTCAAGCTGGTGCGGGGCAGCGGTGTTTTGGACCGCAAGAGTTATCCGTACGGAATGTAGGCGGGGCGCCCGCGCTCGTCCGCCCCGGCTAGGGGACATCGAAAAACCGCCTTCGTGGCGGTTTTTCTCTTCACCGAGTCCAAACGCGGCTTGGACTCGGCTCCCGTTTTCAATCGCTTAGACCATTGAAAATGGCGGGGCGTCCCTGCCCCTCACGGGCACCTCGCACTTATCGAGGAGCCCATCAGGGATGGAAATAGAACGCGATCGCCAGGATTATGTAGACGGCGAGCAGCTGGACGCCCTCCATCCAGTTCGATTCGCCGTCCATCGCGATCAGCACGACCAGGCCGACCGACAGGGCCACCGCGACCACTTCGAAGGTCGTGAAAACCAGATCCATCGGCTGTCCGATGACATAGCCCGCGAATACCATCAGCGGCGCGACGAACAGGGCGATCTGGATGCTCGACCCAATCGCGATGTTCAGCGACAGATCCATCTGGTTCTTCATCGCCATCAGCACGGCCGTGCTGTGCTCGGCGGCATTGCCGACGATCGCGACGAGGATCACGCCGATGAAGACCTCGGTCATACCGAGCGCCCGGGCAGTCGGTTCGACCGCGGCCACCAGCAACTCACTCATGACCGCGACGACCGTGGTCGCGATCAGCAGCACCGCGACCGCCTTGTTGCGACTCCAGGTTTCGACGCCGAGCGCCTCCTGACTCTCGCGGGTGGCCTCGCCGACGTACAGGTGCTTGTGCGTCTTCAGCGTGAAGATCAGGCTCAAAACGTAGGTGATGAACAGCACGACCGCGATTTCCAGACTCAGTTCGCGCTCGTGAGCCACGGGATTGCCGGCCGTCACCATGTGGAAGATGGCCGGCACGACCAGGCCGACCGCGCTCAACGCCAGTAGCGTGACGCCGAGCAGCGCCGCCATACGGTTGAATAGCTGCGTTTCGTACTTCAGGCCGCCGACCAGCACGCTGGCTCCGAGGACCAGCAGGATGTTGCCGATCATCGATCCGGTAATCGACGCCTTGACGACATCGATCAGGCCCTTCTGCAGGGCCATGAAGCCGATGATCAGTTCGGCCGCGTTACCGAACGTCGCGTTCAGCAAGCCGCCGGCTCCGGCGCCGAAATGCTCGGCGAGATGCTCGGTTGCCTTGCCCATCAGGCCAGCGAGCGGAATGATCGCCAAGCCCGACGTGGCAAAAACCCAGACCGGATCGGCGTGGGTCAGCGCGAGTACGATGCTGACCGGCACGAATACCAGCAGCAGCGATAGGAGTTCGATGTCGTAGGATCCGATCCGCATCTTGTGAGGTGTAACCGCGTGTTCGGCTGTAGCTGAGAACGCACGGAGCATACACGAACCCGACCAAGACACAAGGATCGGCCCGCGCGTATGCGCTGCGAACCCGGTGCTTCAGGCAACGGTTCCTTAGCCCCCGAGGCCGGCCGGATGCCACTAAGGAAACTGGACGCTCGGCGTGCCATTCAATGCGAACGCCGATGATCGCGGATTCGGGGGCGTCAGAGGACCTGCGTCAGGTGCCGGCCGAGGGATCGTCGTAGCGGTAACCGAACAGCTCGATGTCGGGTCGGTAATGCTCCGAGACCAGGGCCGCGGTGTCGGGCTCGTAGTAGCGGCGATAGTCCTTCTGACGGTCGACCGCACGGCGCTTGTGCGGCAATTCCGGCGGAATGATGCCGATTCGCGAGCAGATCGCCTCGAAATGATCGACCAGACGTTCATAGCGTCCGATGTAATCGACGATCGTTCGGCCGTGCAGATCGATCAGGTAATCACTCTGCAGTTCGATCGACATGTCCGCGTGGTACTGGGGCGGCCTCGCGGGATCGAACTTCCAGCGGAGGAAGCTCCCGAAGTCGGGGATGTCGGTCAGCAGGTCCGGACGCTCGCGCTGGATGTGATGATAGGAACTGACCTGAAGGTCCCAGGGATTACGAACGATCGCGAACTTGAACAGACTGCGAAACAGGTCGCGCGGCAGCATTTCCTGCGCGGCGATCACTTTCGCGTGGCGCGGAAATTTCGCGCCGATCCGGTGTCCGGTCAGCGCACTGAGCCGGCTACACAGGAACTGCGGGATGCGGTAGGGATCCATCCACGCGTGCCGGGCCAGCGCGTCGCGCACGCTCGTTCCGCCGGTCTTCGCGATATGGACGAAGAGGAACTTGTATCGGAGGGAAAGCAACATAAGTAACCATCGCAAAATAGAGGGCGGAACCGGCCACGCCGCATCGCGCGGGTAGGCCGGCCCGATGACTCGAGTTTCATAAGTGCAGGCCGCACTCGGTCTTCGATTTGCCGAACCAGCGGCCGCTGCGCGCCTCACCGGCCCTCGTGCAATGCCGGCAGCCGATCGAGTGATAGCCTTCGGCCACCAACGGGTGGAACGGCAGATCATGGTCACGGATGTACGCGTCACGATCCGCCTCGGAGACATCCAGCATCGGATTGAACTTGATGATGCCGCGACGCTCTTCGAAGATGTCCAGCGTGGCCCGGTGCGGAGTCTGCCACCGCATCAGGCTGGAAATCCAGATGTCGTAGTCGCCTTTGACCATCTCCAGCGGATCGACCTTGTTGATCGCGCAGCAACGATCCGGGTCGGACCGATACAGATGCTCCCTCTCAGTATGCTCGTGCTTGTCGGATTCCGCACGCAGATCGACGACGTTCAGACCGAACAGGCCGATCAGGTAGTCCTTGTAACCGATCGTTTCGGGAAAATGGAACCCGGTGTCGATGAACGTGATGCGCTGCTGCGGACGAATCCGCGAAATGATATGCAGGAAATAGGCCGAAGTCGCGGCGAACGAGGAGGTGACGAGGATCCTGTCCGGGTCGAAATCGTCGTAAACCGAGCGGATTCGGTCTTCGAAGCCCTTGGACGCGTAACGGCGATTCAATCCGGCGATCTGTTCCGGATAGAGGCCTGCGGTATTCGTGGTGAGCGCGCGTATACGGTAACCATGACGGCAGAGTTCTCCGATGCGCGGAGGCGGCCGCCGGAACATCCCGCGGCTCGCGCCCTTGTGATCTTATCGGGGCCGCAGTCGAAGACTGCCACCTCGTCTTGAGGGCGACGATACCGCACTCTTGTAATTCTTAAGTAATACATATTCATCACTAGCTTATAGCCAACGAGCATAACGCACAGTCACTGCCCCGAACGCCCCCCGGACCTGGGGCATCAGGGCAGCTCAAAACCGTCCGCGTCGTCGGGCAAACCGGCCCTGGTGAACAGATCCGGGCCGATCTCGGACACGGCTTCCCCGGCACATCGAACCTCGGCCACGGCCCGACCCTGTCGCTCGACGACGACACCGGCGCGGCTCCCCCAGCCCCGACCGATCGCCGTGTAGACGACGTAGGCATGGGTACCGCGCCGAAAGCGCAGGAATGCACCACCGCCACCGGAATAACTCATCGTACCGGCGCCGATCTCACCGGCGGCGCGCGTCGATGTACGCTCCGGAATGAGCAACTCCGGGCTGCCAGCCTTGCCGAAGCGATACTGCACGTAGCCGGTGCCGGCAGATAGCGCGCGGGACCCGCAAACCGACAGCAACTTTCCATTGGCCGTGTGGCAGGAGAAGACCGTGGCCTCTTCGGCCGAACAGTGCGTTTGGCCACTCGCCTCCGCTCCCGCGCAGACCACCAGTAGCGAGGCCAACATCAGGCTACGGACGCAATCACTCGAACCGACCGACATCACGGCTCCGTGTTCCAAAGGGCCACCATGATCAGCCTGCCCGAGCTTCATGACAAGAGCCGATTCCCGATCGTATAGGCGCTCGTGAACCGGTCGAGGCCGTGCGATCCGCCATTGACCAGCTTGCGCGCCAGACGCAGTTCGTCGTGGCGCAACGCGTCCTTGATCAGCAGCTCCTTGTCCTTGAGGAAACTCGCGAGGAGTCGCGCGGCGGTCTTCGGATCGTTGCCCAGCTCCGGATGCTCCTCGAGTTCGTTGCCCAGACCGATCGCGGCGCCGTATTTCGCGTAATTGAAACGCCCGGTCAGCTGGATGTAGCCACGCCCACGAAAGCGCTCGCCATCCGGTCGTCCGCGATTGCCGAGATCGCGACGGTTGTCATAGAGGTCGAACGGGTGCGCGTTCGGCGAGGTATTGAAGCGCGACTTGCCTTCGCTGATCGGTTCGAACGACTCCGTCTCGGCGCGGATCGTCGCCAGCGCCATCAGGATCATCGGCTTGTCGACCAGTTCGGCCTCGGACAAGGCGTCCAGCACGAACGGCAGGTTGTCGGCGATGTTCCGCATAGGCGTGAGCGGAAACATCTTCGCGACGATCGTCACGCTGACCTCCGGGATCACCGACGGCAGATTCCCACGCTCGACCAGGCCGAGCGCGGCCTGCGTGCGCGGCCCGGCAATTCCATCGTCGAGCAGCCCCTCGCTGCGTTGAAACGCGATCACGGCCGCCTCGGTCCCCGGCCCGTATTCGCCGTCGATGAGACCGGGGTCGAAGCCGCACTCTCGCAGTTTCTGCTGCAAGGCCAGAACATCGGGCCCGCGCGAGCCCTCCTGAAGCATCGTCATGGCAGTTCCCCCCAATAGTGCGCTGACACGGTAGCGTCGACACCCCTTCCGGGGTATCCCGCCAGGGGGATGCTAGGAAAGCGCGTGGAATGCGACAAGGGTCGGATTTCCGAACCCCCTCGATACCCGAACCGAACCCGACCGATCGCCGGACCACCGTTCAGCAACGCATCCGTGGGCGTCAGTCGCCCTTCGTCATTAGGCGGACCGAGGCGTGCGTCTCCGGCCAGTATGCCGGCAGCGCCGACAGCTCATCTCTTATACCTTTGCCTTCCGCGATGCGCATTCGACGACCGGCATCATGCCGACGACAAGGAACCCCTGAGAACAGCGCCGCCCGGCCATGGACGCTCTGACCGGGTCAGTGCCTCCCCCGCTGCAGCGAGCGATGTCGGAACCGAACGCTACAGACGCTTGATTGCCGTGCCCTGGGCTCAAGCGCGTCTTGCCTCGCCGGCGTTGACCAAAGCTAGGATGGGTTTTGTACAGAGGTTTCCGAGGATTCCAGGAGTCGCCAAGGAATCGATGCCGCGGGGTATGCGGGCGGTACGGAAAGGCGCTTTGGTCAAGCAGCTTCGGGCCGTGTCGCGGCGCTTTTTGCGCAAAAAACGCTAAATATAAAACACAACGCCATAAACCTGTCAATGAGACCAAAGTACCCCTCCATCTGGAGTCTTGCGACCACATGACATCCGCATTAGTTTTGCTTCAACCGAATCGATATGGGACAGGCACAAAAAGAATTCAGATAACCCTGCCCAAGACCAGCCCGATGGCGTTGAGGAATTCCCGAAAGGGCCGATTACGCCTTGATTTATTGGATTTACGTTACCGGCTCAACCCGGACCTGATGTATGAATCATTGTCCCTTGATGCCCACGATCGCTCACGCACATATCGTCACGCGGTCGATGTAAGGAGCGATCATGATCGTTGAGGTCATCGAGATACTTTTGCGGCAACTCAACCAGTATATGTTACAGGCGGATGGAAGTGCTGCGGGCGCGCCCAACCCGGCCTTGGTGGGCAATATCTCCCAACTCGATCGCTCGGAAATCGCGACCGAGCTGGATAACCACGTGGTCCTGAGTGTGGTGAATCTAGTGGAAGAGAAAACGCTCAAGAACGGGAAGGCTTTCACCAGTAACAGTCTCGGGGACGTCGCATACCGGAATGTTCCTATTCACCTCAATCTGTATCTTTTATTCACGGCGAATTACCGTAACTACGAGACGGCTCTGAAGCGCCTGACCCAGGTACTTACCTTTTTCCAGGGCAAACAGAAGTTCACCCCGGGTAATTCTCCGGAATCCAGCCTGAGCCCCAAGCCGATAACCGACTTCTCCCTGGTCATGGATCTGCTGTCCCTGAGTTTCGAAGAGATCAACCATCTTTGGGGTACGCTGGGGGGAAAACAGATTCCCTTCGTCGTTTACCGTGGCCGACTGGTAAGCATTTCCGATCAACGCATCCTGGAGGGCGGCGGGCGTATCCTGGAGATCGACTTGACGAGCCGGGACAGTACGTCATGACTCGTTACCTTCCCCTATTTCGTGTCGACCTGCTGCACGACTATTTCCTTAGTCGTGGCCGCGCCGTTTTCGAGGCCCAATCGGAGGCGGACCGCAATGCGTTGACCGAAGACTATTCAGTCGGAAGTTACCTGGAGATATTTCCGGACCAACCGACGCTGGAACGATTGGCCGGCCACAAGATGATCTTCAGAACCACCGGCACCGGGTTCATCGTAGCCGTACAGACGGACCTGTCGGCCATCGATCGGCCGGCGGTTTCGCCCGCGGCCGATTTCAGTCTGACGTTCGTTCTCCGAATCAAGGACACGCGCTTTGCCAACTACACGGAACTCGGTCCGGTAAGCGACGGGCTTTACCGATTCGGCAACGACACCAACAACGCCGTCGCGGGAGTTCGGCACCTGTCCCAACCGGTACGGGCCTTCGATGCCTCACGGCGCTATGTCGCTGGTGAGACTTATGCGCAGACTGCGGGCGCCGGCTTCGACCTGTTTCGTGCAATCCGGGATACGGGCCCGTCGATCGCACCCGCACCGGTCGACTGGGAGCGCATCCCGCAGGACACATGGAATCCCGCCACCGTCTACGCCAGGGGTGCGGTCGTGCTTTCGGCCAATCGGCTCTTTCGCGCGCTTGTCGACAGCCCCGGCACCGATCTCGGCAATGCCGCCGAGTGGCAACCCGCCGGCACCCTCGCCAACCAGTATGCCAATGCAGTCGACGCCGTCCTGCCGGCCTCGGGCAGCTTAAACCTGGACCTCCGCGGCGCCGGTCTATCCCAAGTGACGATACGACTGTTCCGTCCCGGGGAGGCATCAGCCGCGGCGGAATGGACAGTCGCGACAGCCGAGGGCCTTCTGGAGGATGTTCAGATCAGTCTGCGCGGACTTTCGCCCGGGCTTTACCGACTGGAGGTCCTGGACATCAACCTTGCGATCGTTCCTGGCCGCAGTCTGGCGATCTACATAACGTCCGCCGCGGCCAAAGCCAATGGGTGGTTCGGCACCATCGACATCGGCCTAGGGGCTGGCGACTTCGCCCTGTTCAATCCCGACGGTACCCTTCGGTCACCCCTCTATACGCTGCGATTCCTGAATCGTGCCACCCGGTGGCGCTACATCTTTCCGGCACCGCAATCGGTTGGTACCGGGGCCGAGGTGGCGCCCGAGGCAGGAGACAACCGCATTCTGGTTACTGCCGTCCCCCGTCCGTTGACACGCTTCGGCACCGGCGCCCGCCTGCAGGCCGATGTCGCCGGCACGCCGACGATCTCCGAGGAAGTTCTGCTGCCGGAGCCGGAAATCAACAGGATCCGACGCCAGAACGCTCAATGGTTCTCCGAGATCCACCTGTCCAACCTACCTCTGGGACTATGACTATGGCCTTGAACATCCGGACACCGGGCGTGTACATCGTGGAGGAGTCGAAGTTTCCTCCTTCCGTGGTTCCCGTCGACACCGCCATTCCCGCCTTCGTCGGCTATACGGCAAACACCCGCTATCGAGGAGGGGATCTGCTGAATCGACCGGTGGCCATCGATTCCCTGCTGGAGTTCCAGGAGATATTCGGCGGACCGCCGCCCGTTGGCGATGACCTCGTCGTGGCCCTGGATCCTGACGGTCGACTCATCGGCGGAATCGCCAACCCCAACACCAGCGCGCGCGCACGATTTCGCATGGCTTACGCGATGCGGCACTTCTACGACAACGGGGGTGGGCGCGCCTACGTGATCAGTATCGGTGACTACACGGCCGGCGCGGTACCCGGCGACATCGCCGATGCTCACATCGCCGGACTCGCCGCACTCGCACGCGAGGACGAACCCACGCTGCTGGTCTTTCCCGACCTCAGCGGCATGGCCCCGGGGAACCCGGACGATGATGCGGAGCTCGCCGCCGTTCGTGCCGCTTATCACGGCGTCCTGATCCAGGCGCTGAACCAGTGCGCCACGCTGGGCGACCGGTTCTTGATCGCGGATCTGTGGGATGGCACTGCGGTCGGCGACGCCGGGATCACCGCGTTCCGCGACGGCATAGGCACCCGCAATCTGAAATACGGGGCGGCGTATCACCCGTTCATCCAGACCACGATTCCCTGGAACTGGGATGAGGGGGTCATCACCGTATCCCAGCTCGGCCAAGGCAACACGACCCTGGTCGACCTCAAGACGGTTAATCCAGCGGCCTACGCCACCATTCGCGGCGCGCTCGGACGCTTCGCCGTCGTGCTGCCGCCGGCGGCCGCGATCGCGGGTATCTATGCCACCGTGGACCGGACCCGTGGTGTCTGGAAATCCCCGGCGAATGAAAGCCTCGCGTCTGTCGCCGCCCTGACCGTCCAGATCGATCAGGACCTCAACGACACGATGAATGTCGACCCGACCGGAAAATCCATCAACGCCCTGCGTTCGTTCTCCGGCAAGGGGGTTCTGGTCTGGGGAGCGCGTACGCTCGCCGGCAACGACAACGAGTGGCGCTACGTGTCCGTCCGGCGTTTCTTCAACATGGTCGAGGAATCGGCCAAGAAGGCCACCGAGCCGTTCGTGTTCGAGCCCAACGACATGAATACCTGGGTCAGGGTCAAGACGATGATCGAGAACTTCCTGACCGTGCAATGGCGAGCGGGCGCGCTGGCGGGAGCCAAGCCCGAAGACGCGTTCTACGTCAGGGTCGGACTCGGCACGACGATGACCGCCCAGGACGTTCTCGAAGGCCGCATGATCGTCGAAGTCGGCATGGCGGTGGTGCGCCCGGCAGAGTTCATCGTCCTGCGGTTCTCCCACAAGATGCAGGAGTCCTGACGGCGAGGCCGGATCCAGACCGGCACCGTTCGTATCGTCCGACCGAGCAACCAGGAGCAGTTTCGCCATGGCCTACAAGACACCCGGGGTTTACATCGAGGAAATCGCCACCTTCCCGCCATCCGTGGTCGCGGTCGAGACGGCCATTCCGGCTTTCATCGGGTACACCGAGACCGCGGTGGACACCGACGGCGGCGATCTGACCTTCACGCCCACCCGCATCACGTCCCTGCTGGAATTCCAGCGCCGCTTCGGCGGAGACTTCGTACCCGCGAGCTACCAGGTGGTCGTCGACCGGGCAGCCGGCAATGCCGTCGGCACCGTCTCGCCGCGAAATGCCGGCGGAACCGAACGCCGGTACCATCTATCGGCCAGCCTCCGGCACTTCTACGCCAACGGCGGCGGACCCTGCTACATCGTGTCAGTCGGGTCCCATTCCGACGCGCCGGCCGCGGGTGACATCACCACGCCCGCAGGACTGCTGGGCGGGCTATCCCGGCTCGAACCCTTCGATGAACCCACGCTGCTGCTGTTTCCGGACGGGGTTTCGCTGAATGCCGACGACCTAGGCGCCGTTCAGCAGGCCGCGCTGAGCCAGTGCGAGAAACTGCAGGACCGTTTCGTCATCATGGACCTGCGGCAGGGAGATCTGCCCGCATCGCCGACGGTGGATCCGATCGCTGTATTTCGCCAGAACGTCGGCATCAACAACCTGAAATACGGTGCGGCCTACTACCCGTGGGTGCATACGATCTATCGGCCCGAGGTGCGCTTTCGGCAATTGACCCTGGTGAACCCGGACCAGACGTCGATCACGCCCGCGCAGGTCAATACCCTGACCGCCGATGTAACCGTCAATGCGCTGGTTCCTGCCGTCCGCGATGCGGACACCGTGGTCGCCACGATCGTCAGCGCGGTGAACATCTCGGGCATGGCCGGCCCCAACCCTCTGATCCTGACCCGGAGCAACTTTGCGCGCTTGCCGGACCATTATGCGTCCCTGCTCGACCTGTTGCGACAGACCCCGGCCAACGCGACGATCGCGACCATTCGTCAACGGTTCGGCAATCTGGTCCTGCTGCCGAGGGCGATCGCCCTGGCCTTGCGGACCCTGGAGGCGGCAACGCTTCCCGCCACCTTGTCCCTGGCCATCAACCAGCTGAGCCAGGATCAGGAGCTTCGCGACACCATCTCCGATCTCATCGCCTACGAGAAGAACCCTGGCGTGCTGGGATCGGTGTCCGCGACCCGGGACGCCACCGCGGTGGTCGGCGACTACACGAGCCTGGCCGGTTCAGCCTGGATCCTGCCCAACGCCGACGTCGGTGCGGCCATTCCACCCAGTGGTGAGGTCTTTACCGGCGCGAACGCGCGCCTGACGGCGCTCAACGCAGCCGCCGCCCTGTCCCGCTATTTCGACAAGCTTGCTGCCGCGATCCTTTCGCTGTTCTCGGCCGCGGAGTTTCTGGCCGGCGAAGCCGAGCGACAGCTCTTCGAGAAGCATCCCGTCTTCCGCGACGTCGCTGAACAGGTCAGCCGTACGATGACCCTGTTCCCCGCGTCCGGAGCGGTTGCCGGAGTCTACGCCGCCGTCGACCGCACACGCGGCGTATGGAAGGCGCCGGCCAACCTCTCGCTCGCCGACGTCAGCGGGCCGGCGGTGAAGATCAACGACCAGGGTCAGGATGACCTGAACGTCACCACCACCGGGAAGAGCGTGAACGCCCTGCGCGCCTTCGCGGGCAAGGGCACCCTGGTCTGGGGTGCGCGCACGCTGGCCGGTAACGACAACGAATGGCGCTACGTTCCGGTTCGACGCTTCTTCAACATGGCCGAGGAATCGATCAAGAAGGCTACCGAGCCTTTCGTGTTCGAACCCAACGATCGCAGTACCTGGGTCCGCGTGCGGGCGATGATCGAGAACTTCCTCACCGTGCTGTGGCGGCAGGGGGCGCTGGCGGGCGCGGTCCCGCAGCAGGCCTTCTTCGTCAAGGTGGGACTCGGAGAGACGATGACCGCCCAGGACATTCTCGAAGGCCGGATGATCGTCGAAATCGGCATGGCCGTCGTCCGGCCCGCGGAGTTCATCATCCTGAGATTCGCCCACAAGATGCAGGCATCCTGAACCGCCTCGCGGCGGCTTGGGCCGAGCATCGAGCAACCAGAGGAGCTTTGAGACATGGCCGAGTATCCCTTACCGAAGTTTCACTTCCAGGTGGAATGGGGTGGAACCAAGATCGCGTTTACCGAAGTCACGGGCCTTGAAGTGACCACGGAGAAGATCGAGTACCGCGACGGCGCCAGCCGCGAATACCACAAGATCCGCATGCCCGGCATGCAGACCTTCGGAGACCTTACGCTGAAGCGTGGCGTGTTCGCCGGCGACAACGAGTTTTACGCATGGTGGAACAGCGTCTCCCTCAACACGGTGGAGCGCCGGGACATCACGATCAGCCTGCTGAACGAGAATCATGACCCTGTGGTGATCTGGAAGGTGAAGAAGGCCTGGCCGACCAAGGTCACCTCCACCGACCTCAATGCCTCGGGCAACGAAGCCGCCATCGAGACACTGGTTCTGATCCATGAGGGCCTGACCATGGAGAACGGGTGAAGCCATGGACCTGGACTACCCCCATCCGGGCTTTCACTTCCTGGTGGTTTTCGAACTGCTGCCGCAGTTCCCCAACGACACCCGCTTCCAGGAGGTCTCCGGGCTGACGGTCAGCACGGAGTTCGAATCCTGGCCCGAAGGTGGGGAAAACCGCTTCGTGCATCAACTGCCGAAGGGGCTGCAATACGGCGAGCTGGTGCTGAAAAGGGGGAAATTCCTCGGCTCCGGGGTGCTGCACTGGGCGCGCAAGGCGATGGAGCAGTTCGAGTACAAGCCCGCCAACCTGCTGATCTCGCTGCTCGACGACGAACACCTACCGATCTACAACTGGTACGTCGTGGGCGCGGTGCCGAAGCGACTGGAGATTTCCGGCATCAACGCCGGCAGCAACGAGATTCTGGTCGAGACGCTGGCGCTGCAATACCAGTACTTCAAGTACTACGACCCGGCCAGCATCGCGCTGGACGCGGCCGCAGCGCTCGGCGGCAGCCTCGGAGTGAGTATCTAGCCATGCCCATCGAGATCCGCGAACTGTTGATCCGCGCGACCGTCGAGCCGGACGCGAGCAAGACCGGCAGTGGCTGCGGCCCGACGCCCCCCGGCGGCAAGTCCACGGGGGGTGCGGCACCGGGAACATCGAACGGTGGCGGCCGTGATCTGGTGCAAGACTGCGTGCGCGAAGTGCTACGCATCCTCGATGCGAGGAAGGAGCGCTGAATGTTATTCGAACAGGGCAAACTCGAGAAGATGACGATTCGCGCGTTCAAGCCGTCCGCGAATCCCGACGATCCGCCGCAACCTTCCGACAAGAAGGAAGACATGTATGTCGTGCAGGTGAATCCCAAGAGCTACTCGCTCAATCACACGCTCACCTACACCTATCAGCGCGGGCAGGGCTTCTCGGCGGGCGAGGCCGTGTGGAACGACGCGCCGCCCGTGAACCTGAGCTTCGAGTTCCTGTTCGATGGCACGGGTGTCGTGCCGAAGCAGTCCGAGCTCGGCGACATCCCGCTGGTCGGTGCGATCGCCTCCCTCGTTTCCGACGAGTACGTCGTGATGGACGAGATCAAGAAGTTCAACTCGCTCGTGTACTCATTCGCCGGTGGGCAGCACCGGCCACGCTCCCTGCTGCTCGTGTGGGGCTCGCTGACCTTCCCGTGCGTGCTGAGCTCGGTCGAGTACCGCTACACGTTGTTCAAGGCCGACGGCACGCCGCTGCGCGCGGTCGCTGCCTGCTCCTTCTGCGAATCGGTGCCCGACGCCGAACGCGTGCGCCTCGAAAACGCGCAATCCCCGGACCTCACGCACCTGCGCGACGTGCGCGACGGCGACACGCTACCCATGCTGGCCTACGACATCTACGGCAAGCCCGAGCTCTATCTCGAGGTGGCGCGCGCCAACAAGTTGATCAACTTCAGGCGCCTGCGCCCCGCGAGCCGCTTGGCGTTTCCACCCGTCAAGGCACCCGTGAAAAGCGGAGCAAAGCCGTGAAGCCACTGCCGCAGACTCGGGCCACCGACGTCGTCACGCTCACCGTGAAGATCGACAACATCGAGCTTCCCCGGACCGTCGGCATTCAGGGCGCCGAGGTCATCGTGCAGGCGAACCGGGTGCCTTACGCGCGCCTGCGCATCGCCGACGGCGATTCGGCCCGCGGAGATTTCGGGCGCAGCAGCGGCGAGTTCTTCGTACCGGGGAGAAAGCTCACGTTGCTCGCGGGCTATCACGGCGAGACGCAACCGCTGTTCGAGGGACGCGTACTCAATCAGCGACTGATGGTACGCAATGGCGCCTCGTGGCTCGAGGTCGAATGCCGCGACGCCGCGTTCGCGATGACGCTGGAGCGCCGCAATCGCTATTTTGCGGACAAGAACGACGCCGACATCGTGAGCGAGCTGATCGGCGAGTACTCGAACGTGGGTGTAAGCGCCGGCCAGGCCGCAACCACGAGCACCCAGCACCCGCAGCTACTGCAGTATCAGACCAGCGACTGGGATTTCATGATCGCGCGGCTCGAGGCCGCGGGTCTCGTATGTTTCGTCGACGCCGGCGTCATCACCACGCTCAAGCCCTCGCTCGACGACGAGGCACTCGCCGAGCTCTCCTACGGGGGGACCGTGCTCGAACTCGATGCCGACCTCGATGCGCGCAGCCAGACCGGGGGCGTGCGCGCCGTCGCATGGGATCCGGCCGGTCAGGCGCTCGTGGAAGTGACCGCCACGGATCCGGGTTGGGCCGGCAACGGCAACCTGACGGCGAGCGAGCTCAGCGCGGCGTCGACGCGCACCGAAGACCTCGTATGGCACGGCGGCAGTCTCGCCAGCGACGCGCTGCAGAGCTGGGCCGACAGCACACTGCTGCGCGCGCGTATGGCAGCGACGCGCGGCCGCGTGCGATTCCGCGGTCTGTCCGGCGTGACGCCCGGCAAGGTGCTCGAGCTGTCGCGGTTCTCGGACCGCTTCAACGGCAAGGTGTACGTGACCGGCGTGCGCCACGAATTCACCGGCAACAGCTGGGTCACCGACGCCGAGTTCGGCATGACGCGTGAACCGCACGCCGCGCGCGGGGACGTGAGCCATCTTCCGGCCGCGGGTCTGGCAGCGGCGGTGCACGGATTGCAGATCGGTATCGTCACCGAGCTCTCGGACGATCCGGGCAAGGAGCACCGCGTGCGCGTGAAGGTGCCTCTCGCCGGCATGGATGAAAAAGGCATGTGGGCGCGTGTCGCGACGCTCGATGCCGGCAAGGGCGATGGCGACAAACCCCGCGGCACGTTCTTTCGCCCGGAGAAGGACGACGAAGTCGTCCTTGGCTTCTTCCACGACGACCCGGGCCAGCCCGTGATCCTCGGCATGCTACACAGCAGCAAGCTCGCACCGCCCGTCGAGGCGACCGCCGACAACGACAAGAAGGCCTATCACTCACGCAGCGGCATCCAGCTCGAGTTCGACGACAAGAAGAAGGCGGTCACGATTGCGACGCCGGGCGGCCAGAGCCTGGTGATCGACGACGAGGCCGGCAGCATCGTGCTCACCGACAAGAACGGTAACACCCTCACTCTGGGCGCCGATGGCATCAAGCTCGCGAGCTCGCAGAAGGCCGTCGAGATCGAGGCGAAGAAGGACTTCAAGGCGAAGGGCATGAACGTCGAGTTCGACGCCCAGACCGGGTTCAAGGCCAAGTCGCAGGCCCAGGCCGAGGTTTCGACCAGCGGCAAGCTGACCCTGAAAGGGTCGATCGTCATGATCAACTGAGGAGGATTCGCTACCCATGCCCCCGGCCGCACGAGCCAGCGATATGCACGTTTGTCCGATGGTCACCGGCATCGTGCCGCACGTGGGCGGGCCGGCGCTGCCGCCTGGCGCGCCCACGGTGCTCATCGGCGGCATGCCGGCACTGCGCGTCGGCGACATGCTGACCTGTGTGGGTCCGCCGGATGTCGTCGTGAAGGGCAGCGGCACCGTGCTGATAGGCGGCATGCCGGCCGCGCGACTCGGCGACAGCACGGCCCACGGCGGCAGCATCGTAGTGGGCTGCGCCACCGTGATGATCGGAGGCTGACATGGCGAGCGACGAGCAATTCCTCGGGCGTGGTTGGGCCTTTCCGGTATCGTTCACGAACCAGGGTCGCGGCGTCGTCATGGCCGAGGCCGAGGAGGACATCCGGCAGAGCCTGAACATTCTGCTATCGACCAGTCTCGGAGAGCGCGTCCTGCGCCCGACCTTCGGCTGGAAGCGCGATGCACTGCTGTTCGAGCCGCTGTCGACCTCGTTCGGCGCGTACCTGACGCGCGAGCTCAGGACCGCGATCCTGTTCTTCGAGCCGCGCATCGATCTCAACCGCGTAGACTTCGAGACCGCTCCCGACCAGAACGGGCTGATCCTCTTCCGGCTCGACTACACCGTGCGTGCCACGAACTCGCGCACGAACCTCGTCTATCCGTTCTACCTCGACCACCAGGAGACGCCGGCGTGAGCCTCGACGTCTTCAGACGCTACGGCAACCTGCTGCGGCCGGACGGCACGAACCAGCTGCAGCGGCTGCTGCCCGCGCTCGAGTCGGATTACGTCGTGCCCGACGAACGCGATTTCTCCGCCCTCATCGAGTACGCGCGAAAGGTCGCGGCGGAGGTGCGTTACTACGATCTGTCGGGGCAGGCGACGGGCGACTGGCAGGCCATGTTCGAATCCTTGTTGATCCCGGGCACCGGAGCCGTGAGGTCCAGCGAAGACCTCGAGGCGATGCTCGCCTCGCGCTCGGACTGGCCCCCACACCTCGTGCTGTTCCTGGTATTCCTGAAGCTGTTTCAGCTCCTGCAGGACGACCTCAACCAACTCACCCAGCGGCACCTGCTGCACTACTACGAGAAGGAGCTCGGTCTCGCGCGACGACCCGCGGTGAGCGACGCGGTGCATGTGGTCTTCGAGCTCGCCAAGAACGCCGCGGCCACGCTGCTGCCGGCGGGCACGCGGCTCGATGCCGGCAAGGACGACGAGGGTCGTCCGCTCATCTACACCATGCAGAACGACCTGGTCGTGAGCCAGGCGACGCTCGCCGACATGCGGCGACTCGTCGTCGAGACCGACCCGAGCCACAACACCCGGCTGTTCACCGCAGGCGGCTTCATGGAGGTCGAGGCGCCCGGCGGCTACACCTTCGGCCGACGCCAACTCGATCTCGAGCCCGCGGCGCGCTTTATGACCGAAGCCGCGCTGGGCTTCATCGTCTCCTCCCCCGTGCTGCGGATGGCCGAGGGCGAGCGCACGATCAGGCTCCGAGCGCACTTGCAGCCGGACGCGGGCCTCGGCGCCGTTGTCACGCAGGGTCTTACCGGTGGTCTCGACGTCGCGGTCACGGGCGCCGGGGGTTGGCTCACCGCGAACAGCTTCGAAGCGACGCTACTCGCGAACGGCGGGCTGGGCATGCCGGCGCTGCTGCTGACATTGACCGTGGGCGCGGACGCACCGGCGATCGTCGCCGCCGACCCGGCACTACACGGCGCGGGGTTGGCCGGCGCGCGCCCGGCCCTGCGCTGTCTCGCGAAGGGTGAGGCGGGGCTCTACGAATTGTTCGCGCGCTTCGTCGTCCAGCGTGTCGACATCGACGTGGACGTAAAGGGCATACGCACTCTCGTCGTGCAGAACGACGAGTCGCTGCTCGAGTCGGGAAAGCCGCTGGCCCCGTTCGGTAGCCAACCGCGTATAGGAAGTGCCTTCTACGTCGGCAGCTCAGAGATCTTCGGCAAGCGCGTGACGCAAATCGACGCGCATCTCGAATGGAAGTCGCCACCCGAGGACCTTCTAGGCCACTACGCGGAGTACTTCGACTTCACAGACTCCGGGCTCACCGATGCCTTCTACTCGAAATTCCAGGTGGACCTAGACCTGCTGTACGAGCGTGAATTCCACAATCTGACCACGGGCATGCCGTTATTCGAGCCCGTGCCTGCGAGGCCGCACACCATCACGGCGACCGAATCACTGTTCGACACGGCCCTCCGCGGCATCGAGTTCGAGGAGCACCCGGATCTCGCGGAGCCCGTGGTGGGATTCGACGGCACCAGCCGCTACGGCTTCCTGCGCTTCCGGCTATCGGCGCCGACCCGCACCTCCATGCTCGGCTACGCCGTGCAGGCGCCGTTCGAGGCCTTCGGGCATTCGAGCTTCGCGATGCGCTACGCGGTGCAGGCCATCGCGTTGAGCGCGTCACCGCCGCCCAATCCGAAGCCGCAGTTTCCGAAGGAGCCGTACACGCCGGTGCTGTCGTCGTTGTCGCTCGACTATCGCGCGACCGCCAGCCTCTTGCCCGCTCAGGAGCTCGCCGAAGCGCAATTCTATGTGGTGCACCCGTTCGGCGTGCGCCGCGCGCGTGCTACCACCGAAGCGCGCATGGCGCCGCCCTACGAGAGCTCCGCAGCGCTGTTCCTCGGCATCGGCAATCTCTCGGCGCCCGCGAACGTATCACTGTACTTCGACATCGATGTCGGTACCGCGACCGGCTCGCAGCTGCTCCTCGCGGGCGACACGCAATGGAGTTATCTCGACACCGAGGACATCTGGCGTCCGCTCGACGCGGCGGCAGTACTCATCGACGGCACTGAGGGGTTCCAGAGGCCCGGCGTGATCGAGATCAGTGTGCCCAAAGAGGCGTCGGTCACCCCTACGAGCATGCCCGCGGGCCTTTTGTGGCTGCGCGCACGAATCACGAAGGCGCCCGAGAACGCGGCGCGCACCCTGTCCATCCGCCCACAGGCAGTGCTCGCAGGCTTCACCCCCGGCGCACTGCCGATCGAGACCTACACCGCGCATCTCGAGGCGGGGTTGCCGGCGGGCACGATCGCCAAACTCGTCACCCGCAACGCCGCGATCGCGCGTCTCCAGCAGCCCAACGCCTCGTTCGGCGGTCACGGCGCAGAGAACACGCCCGAATTCATCCGGCGCGGCAGCGAACGGCTAAGGCATCGCAACCGCGCCATTACCCCTTGGGACTACGAGCGGCTCGTGCTCGAGCAATTTCCAGACGTGTTCAAGGTGAGGTGCCTGCCGCACACCGATCAGACGGTCGCGTCGCGCGCTGGACACACGGCGCTCGTCATCGTGCCGAACCTGCGTCGCACATCCGGCGCGGCGAACCCGCTCGAGCCACGCGCTGGCGACGTGCTGCTCGGCGAGGTGGCCGAATACCTGGACGAGCTCGCGACGCCTTTTGCGCAGCTGCACGTGATTCGCCCCGCGTTCGAACGTCTGCGCGTCGAAGCCAAGGTGGTGTTCATGCGTGGCCGCGATCCCGGCTATTTCGCGCGCGTGCTCAACGAGGACCTGCGCCGGTTCCTCTCGCCCTGGGCCTACCGGGAGGGCGAGGACATCCTGTTCGGCGCGCGCATCTACCGTTCGGACATACTGGCGTTCATCGAGGGGCGCGAGTATGTCGATCACGTCATCAATCTTCGCGTCTACCACAGCTTCGACGGCGAAAAACCCGAAAGCGTCGGCGGAGTGAAACCGGCCATCGACGGGATGACGATCGGCGACGACTTCATCGTCGGCAGTCCGGTGGAGGTCGCGGAGACGACGCAGCCGCACGCCATCCTCGTCTCGCATCCCGAACACCTGATCACGCCGGTCGCGGCCGGCGCCGAGATCTGCTCGGGCACAACCAGGCTCGGCATCGGCTACATGACCATTGGGCTCGACTTCGACGTCGGTCTGGAAGCACCCGCATGATCCATGTCCGTTACAAGCCTGATCAGATCAACCTCATCACAGTGGTGTAAACGTATGAGCGTAGTTGCACGAACAGTACTCAGCAGCAAGTTCCAGAACGGCGATCGGCCCAACGAAACCGATTTCTCCGATCTCATCGACAGCTGCCTCAACAAGGCCTCTGACGGCCTGACCATCGACAGCGATCTGAACCTGGTCCTGACCCGCGGGCTGCGACTCGGAAACAGCGCCGGGACCTCCGCCGGCGGGTTGCGATTCAACGCCGGTCAGGTGCAGTTCCATGATGGCACCAACTGGTTGCCCGTCGGTGGCAACGCAGGTGCATTCACGACCATCGGCGCCACGACCGCCGTCGCGTACGGGGGCGGCAACGTCGGCGTGGGCACGTTCCCCGCGGCAGCGCCGCCGACGTATCGCCTGGAGGTCAACCTCGCTCCGAACACCAGCACCGCCGAGCAGGTGCGTTTCGGCAATGCCGTGGTAAGCAGCGGTACTGGCGCCTTCCAGGGCTACGCCTATTTCGCGCACCGCGACAACAACTCGTCCACCAACTACGCGCTCCGGCAGTCGCCGCAGGGGGCAACGCACATCAATGCGGCGGACGGGCAGGTCGTGAGCTTGCGTCAGAACGGCAACGTGCGCATGGCTCTATCGACCACCGGCCAGGTCATCGTCGCCAGCGAGAGCAATCTCACGGGCTCCGCGAACCAGCCGCTGCAAGTGAACGGCGGCGCGTTCAAGAACGACGGCAGCGGCACATGGGCGTTCACCTCCGACGCGCGCGTCAAGGAGGACGTGCGTGATCTCGAAGTCGGGTTGCAGCACCTGCGCCGCATGCGCCCCGTGCGCTACCGCTACAACGGCCGCGCAGGTACGTGCGCCGGCCTGCCAGGCATCGGCATCCTGGGACAGGAGATCGAACAAGTCCTTCCCGAAACCATCGAGCGCGCGCCGGTCGGAGTGGCCACCGACGACGGCATCGAGGAGTTGCGCATCTTCAATCCGTCGGCGCTGACCTTCGTACTCATCAACGCCGTCAAGGAACTTGCCGACAGGGTCGAGAAGCTCGAGCAGCAACTCGATGCGCGCGACGCAAGGAGCGACGCATGACCGACTCCACGTATATCTCGAGCGCGCCGCCTACGCGCACGAGCACTGACTATGCCGCGCTGCGCGAGCGCGGCATGGACTGGATCCGCTTATGGGCGACGGAATCGTGGACGGACCACAACGTGCACGACCCCGGAATCACGCTACTCGAGGCGTTCTGCTACTCGATGACCGAGCTCGGACTGCGCTTCGAGCTCGACGTGGCGGACCTGCTGCGCAGCGGCGCCGGGCACGCAGCCCCAGATATAGAGCCGGCGCACCGCGTGCTGCCGGTCGGGCCCGTGAACGCGAAGGACCTGCGTCGCGTGCTTCTCGACCACCCGATTGTCAGCGACGCGCACATTTTTGCGCCGGCCGACAGTGAAGTCCCTGTCTATTTGGATGCATCGGTGGTTCCGCCGCTCACCTACACGGCGAACGACCAGCGCATGCGGCCGGCCGGTCTTTACGAAGTGCTCATCGAACTGTCCGAACGCTCCCTCAACATCAACACTTACGACGCGCAGGTGACGGTCGACACGAGCTACGATCTCGAGCTCGCGCTGCCGTTCTGGGACGACCCCGAGGCGGCTCCCTTCCGCCAGCCCGTAACCGTCACCGCGGTGGCCATGATCGAGACCAGTGGCGCGTGGCGTGCGCTGCCCGAGTCGCAGAGTTACTTCGGCAGGGCCACGGTATCGTACACCGACACGGACGGGACGCCGGGTTCGATCGAGGTGTGGGTGCTGATGCGAATCACCACGCCCGTCGCGCCGCTGGCACCGCTTCCGACGATCCTCGATCGGGCGCGTGACGCGGTGAATTCGATTGCCGTGACGGCGCCCGTTCCGACCTTCGCGGCGCGGGTGCGCGCCGCCGCCGACACCGTCGACACTTTGCGCACGTACATCGCGAACTGGCGCAATCTCGGCGAGCAGGCGGTGCGTATCGGGCTCGCGCGTGTGCAGGAGATCGCAGTCACGGCGAATCTCGAGGTGACCGGTGGACTCGACCTGGAGATGCTGGCCGCACGCATCTTCCTGGATATCGACGCGGAGCTCTCGCCACGCGTACGGTTCCTGTCGCTCGAACAGCGGCGCGCGGAAGCGGGCTCTGCCGAGGCCGTATACGACGGCCCCCTGTTGCGTCGTGGCTTCCCGTCGCGGACATCATTGGACGCGCGGCCACCGAACACCATCTACACCTCAGACATTCTGCGCATCATCATGCGCCGGCGCGATGCGACCGGATCTGACCTGGTGACTCAGGAAAACCCTTCGGGACGCGCCATCGTGGCCGTCACCAGCCTGTCGCTCGCCAACTACATCAACAACCGCATCATCACCTCCCGCGCGGAGGACTGCCTGCACCTCGTGGAGATCGAGCGCTACCGTCCGCGGCTGAGCATCGCGAAGTCGCATCTCGTCGCCGTGCGCAACGATGCCGAGGTGCCCTACGACTTCGCGCGGGTCCAGACCTTGTTCCATGCGATGCAGGCAGAGGTCGCGAAAGGCAATCAGACGGACGACCCGTCTCCGGCATGGCCCGTCGTGGCCGGCGCCGAGCTTCCCGTCGAAGACTACACGCCATTGCAGCAAGAATTGCCCACGCTGTATGGCATGGGCGACGCGGTACTGCCCGACAGCGTCGGCCCCGAGCGGCGCGCGGCCGCGAAGCAGCTGGAAGGTTACCTGCTCCCGGTCGAGCAATTGCTCGGCGACGTCACGACGCAGCTCGCCAATATCAATCGCTTCTTCTCCGGTGCCGCCGACGAAGACGAGAGCTACTACCTGCGCGCGCCATTCGACCTGCCGGACGCGCGCAAGCTGCTCAAGCAGTTTCCGCCGGGCAGCGACTGGCAGGCATTCATTTCGAATCCGGACAATCCGGTGATGCGTGCATTGCGCAATGCCGCGGAAGATCGCGAGCAGTTCCTCGACCGGCGCAACCGCATGCTCGACCACCTGCTCGCGCGCCATGGAGAGGACGCCGTGGCGCTGGCGCAGGAAGTGCATCGCTGGGCACGCGCCGAGCTCCTTGCGGCGGCACTGCCTTCGGCGATTCAGGAAGCCGCGATTGCCGCACGCCGCCTTGCCGCCAACGCCCGCTTGCTGGTACTCAAGTCGGCGTTGTTGCGCGACTTGCCCGAGCTCAATGGCTTTCGCCTGCTCGCCAACGGCAGTGCCTTCCTTGGCGATGACCCGGTGCTGCGCATCGAACGTGCCGATCCCGTGCCGCTCACGGGCGAGGAATTCCGCTGGTACCTGTCGCCTGCGGGTGCCGAACTGCTGCGTGCGGTCGATCCGCTCGACACTGCCATCAAGGCCGGCATTGCCGCCGAGCGCGCATTCATGCTGGCGGGCCGGCCGTCCAGCTACATCGTCGTCGACGTCGGCGGCGGCCAGCAGCGCCTGCGTCTGTTCGACGGCGGCGGCGGCGCGCCACAGGTGCTCGCCGAGAGCACGCAGAGTTTCACCGGCGTTGCGGCCGCGAATGCGGCCCTGCCGGCGCTCGCAGCGACATTCGCCAGCCGCCGCATGGAGTCGTCGCTGTCGCCGATGGAGCGTAGAGTCGCGCACTACACGGGTATCCGCGGAGCCGCGCGCCGCCGCTCGCTCACCGCCGTCGACATGTTCTTTGATACCGTGAACGAGCCCGCGCCGCCCGGAATGGTCGGACGCCGCTGGCGGTTGCGCGGCTTGCCGGCCGGCACCGGGCCCATGCTGCTGATGGGTGCCGCGCGCTTCGATGCGCCCACTGCTCCGCAGGCGGACGCTCTGGCGTTGGCGGAGATCCCGTTGGCGTTGCGCTACGGAGTGGACGAGTGGAACTACCGCATCGTCCCGCCCGCGGGCCCCGGCCCCTTCATCGTCGAGTTACGCGATCCGGCGGAAGCACTCATCGCAACGGCCGGTGCCACGTTCGCGACGATGGCCGAGGCGCAGGCCGCCTTGCGCACCGCGGTCGAGCACCTGTATCGCTCATACGGTACCGAGACCTTCTACCTGATCGAACACCTGCTGCTGCGCCCCCGCAGTATCCTCGATCCGTTCCTGTCACTGCCCATTGATGCGGGCATCGCCGAAAGCGACCCTTACAGTCAGCGCATCTCGCTGGTGTTTCCATCCGGTCGCGCACGCGATTTTGCACTCCCACACGAGACCGCGCCGACCTCCGTCGCGGCGCCCGCCCGCTTTCGCGACCCCGAATTCCGGCGACACGTCGAGCTTATGGTGCAGCGCGCCTGCCCGGCGCACTTGCTACCAACCATCTACTGGGTGGACCGGCAGGCTCCCGGCACCGGAAGCTCCCCGGCAAGCTTCGACTCCCTCGAGGAGCGTTATTTCACGTGGCTCGACACGGTGCTGATACCCGGTGCACCGGCCGTGGCGATCGACAACGCGCGCAACGCGCTGGTGGGGTCGCTCAACGCGATCGCGAACGATGTCCTCCCCTAACCACCATCGCATCCAGCGTCAGGTCGTGGAGCTCGGGCTCGCCGCGAGCTTGCCGGCCGCCGAAGTGCAGGAGCGGCTTGCCCGCGAGATGCACGACGGCGTGACCCCGCGCATCGCCGCCATCTTCGACGCCGTCGCGGGGCCACACGAGTTACTGCATCTCGACCGCCTCGAGATCGATGTCGGCACGATCGGCGGGGGTGACTGGACGGCTCAATTCCGCGAACGTGTCGCCCAACGGCTCGAACAGGCGCTGGCGCGATATCGGCCCGAGGTGATCTCGATGACCGAAGGCACACCCGTTCGGCCGGGCGCGCACTCCTCACCGGAAATGCTCTCGCGGCTGCTGTTGTTCTTTCTGGAGCACGGACGACTGCCCTGGTGGGGTACGCGGCCGGAACACGGTTTCTGCGCCGCCTTCGAGGCCTCACGCTCGGAGCCTGACTGGTCCGCTGTGCACGCGCTCGCGCAGAGCGACGAAGCCGCACGATCGCGTATGGTAGACGTACTCGGCGACGCGATGCTCGATTCGGCCGTGACGCACTGGGTGGGGCTGCCGCATGCCGCGGTTGCATGCGCCTGGCTCGCACACCCCGACGGCAAGAGCAGCGTCACGCGCGCATGGCGGCGGGAGTTCTGGTTGCTACTGCTCGACTGGATCTTCCACGGCGGGTTCGAGCACCGGCTCGTGCGGGCCTTGCGCGCCAGATGCGCGGCCTTCGGTGCGCTACACGCGGTCGCGGGCGAGGCCGGGTCGAACGTCGCGACCGTTTCTGCGAACACCGCCGAATCACCGGAACGTGGCGATCTTCCTTCCCCGTGGCGCGAGTGGCTTGCCATCCCAGACGGGGAAATCGATGTGCGCGATCAAGAGCGGGGCGCCGACCGGCCCGCGGTGCAAGAGCGAAGCGCACCGAAGCCGCGCATCTCGTTCGACGCAGGCGCCAACCCCGCGGACGCGGAGGCGATCTATCTGCCGTGCGTGGGCGTGCTGCTCGTGCACCCGTTCCTCGAGAGTCTGTTCCGCGAACGAGGCCTGCTCGAAGGACGCGCGTTCCGCGATGCCGAGGCACGCGCTCGCGCCGTGTACCTGGTCGGCGCGCTCGGCTTCGGACGTGCGGAGATGCCCGAGTACGACCTCGTGATCGCGAAGCTGCTCTGCGGCCACCCGCTCGTGGAACCGCTGGCGCCCGTAACACTCGACGACCTGGACCTTGCCGCGTGCGCCGAGCTGCTGATGGCGGTGCTTGAGCACTGGCGGGCGCTGCGAAGCAACTCGGTGGAATGGCTGCGCGAGCAGTTCTTCCTGCGGGATGGAAAACTCGAGGAAGTCGATTCCGGATTCCGTCTGACGGTGGAGCACCGCGCGCAGGACGTGCTGCTGGCGAGGCTCCCCTGGGGCTTCGGGGTGATCCGGCTTCCGTGGATGCAACACACGATTTTCGTGCAGTGGATTGATTGAAGACAAGCAGGGGGACCAATCACATGAACAGAAAAACTGCGAATGCACCAGGGCTCGGACGCAGCGCGTGGCTCAGCAAGCTGCTCACGGCGCTGTTGGCGATGGCCGTGCCGGTAATCTCGGGCGCGGACACACCGTTGGCGACCACCAATGGAGACCTCAGTATCCCGGCGTGCGACAAGAGTGGCACGTTCCGGACGTTTGCGGCGGCGCCGGGTGAGACGATCGACCCGAACAATGCGGTCGCGCGCAAGCAGTCGAAGTACACGGTCGGTGGCTCGACGGGCGAGCTGTTCATCGGGCTCGAGGACAACCTGAATTGCAACCTCGCCAGCACGGGCACGACGCGGACGTGCTCGGCGAACATCGTCGTGACGGCGCCGGCGGATGTGAACACCAGTGTGCCCAACGGCTCCATCGTCAAGTATGAGCGGACGACGCCATTCGGCGTGAGCGACATAGGCACGGAAGTGAAGTGGAACACCATTGCCACCGACCCCGCTGTTGCGCCGTGCACGCAGACCTATCGCGTCCACGTCGTGAGCGGCGGTCTCGGCTGGGGCGACCCGCACCTGACCACCGTCGACGGCGTGAAGTACGATTTCCAGAGCGCCGGCGAATTCACGGCGCTGAGGAAGGAAGGCCTCGAGATCCAGGCGCGGCAGACCCCCGTGCCCACCGCGGGGGTGCCGATCACCAACGAGTACACGGGCATCACGCATTGCGTCGCGATCTACACGGCCGTGGCCGCGAAGTTCGGCAAGAGCCGAGTCACCGTGCAGCCCGGACTCAAGAGCACCGAGGTCGACCCGAAGAGCATGCAGGTCCGTGTGAACGGAAAGCTCGTCACGATCCCGAGGACGGGTCTCGTGCTGGGTTCGACGGGCGATGGCAACGCCCCGGGCTCGTTCGACGGGATGCTCGCGACGGTCGATGGCGGCGGCTTCGAGATCACTGGCGCCGACGGCACCCAGCTCGTTGTCACCCCCGCGTTCTGGACGTCGCAGAACCTGTGGTACCTCAACGTGAGCGTCTTCCAGACGTCAGCGACCCTGGGCACGATGGGCAAGATCGCGGGTGTCGAGAGCGGTCCGGATCTGACCATTGGCCCGAGAGACGTCGGCGGCTGGCTGCCTGCCCTGCCGGATGGCAGCTCACTCGGCGCTCGACCCGATTCCGAGGACGAGCGCTACGAGGTCCTCTACGAAAAGTTCGCCGATGCCTGGCGCGTACGAGACAACACCAGTCTGTTCGACTACGCACCCGGTGAGAACACCGCAACGTTCACGCTCGAGGAATGGCCGCGCAATCATCCGCAAAGCTGCGCCATCGAGGGACAGGATTCCGTGCAAGGCACCACGGACGAAGCCGCGGCGGCGGCCTGCGCCGCGGTGACCGATGCCGGACACAGGGCTGACTGCAAGTTCGACGTCGCGATCACCGGTAACACCGATTTCGGCAAGCTGTATGTGGCCTCGCAGTCCTTCAAGCCGCTCGGCACCGGCTACGTCGGCCTCAAGGATCCGCGCGTCGAACCGACGGAGCCGCCGGTTCCGGATTGGGTGAAGCTCCTGATGATGAAGTGGTGGTGGCTGATCCTGTTGATTCTGGCGCTGCTGATCATCCTCTGGCGCCTGCTGCGCGGTAAGAGCGGTCCGTAGCAATCAGTGCGCTGCCGGGCGGAGCCCCCTCCGCCCGGCGGTCGCGGCACGTGGTCAGCGGAGGCAGCCCATGGGCAAGAAACTGCGACGCAAGCCATGCGACGGCACGCAGTGCCAGGATCCGGCGTTCTTTAATCCGCCACGGGCTGCGGCCGGTGTTCCCTTCTTCACGCCGAACGCCGGCGGCGCCGCCCCGGCCATCCAGAAGGAGGACGCGCCCGACGCTCCGAAGAAGGAAGAGGAGAAGAAAGACCCGACGACCGAGGGTCTGAAGATCACCGCCGAGCAACTGCTCAAGCACAAGCCATTCAAGGCATGGCTCGAAGCCAGGTATCAGCCGTTGGTCGGAAAGCTGAAGCTTGATCTCTGGGACAACGCGAGCGTCGGCGAGAAAGTGATGATGCTGAGCTTTGCCGGCGTGAATCTCGGCATGGCGGTGCTGGCCTTCTCGCAGAGCGAGGAGTTCCGCAAGACGCTGTCCGGGACGAACATCGGCGCACCGCTCGGATGGATCCCGTATTCGCCGATCGAGGGCTTCAAGTACAAGCTGCCCGCCGAGGGCAAGAGCGAGCTAGGTCTATCGGCTGATTTCACACTCGACCCTTATCTCGATCTCTGGAAGAACAAGCCCTGGTATGCGCCGAACTCCGCGACGCTCGGGCTCGAATCGAACTATGACCTGAGCGGCAAGGGCGGCTTCAAGCTGCAGGGCGCGAATGCAAGCCTCGGTTTCTTCGGCGACGCACTCAAGCTTCAGGGCGGCTTTTTCGATTCCAAGACCATCAGTCACTATCCACTGCTGGTGCCGGGGGTCGACGGAGCGCCCCCCGGTCGGATCATGAAGGAGATTCCCGGGATGCCGGACATGAAGACCGGCCCGGGATGGCAGGTCGGTGCGAACCTGGACCTTTGGAGGTTCCCGCGGTTCCGCAAGTTCTTCGGTGCGAAGTAGCTGGCCGGCATGCAGACCCACGCCACATCGAAGCCGTCCGCCAGCCACGCGAGCAAGCCGTTCTTCGGCTCCCACGTGGCGCGTGCGACGAGCTTCTTTTCGCCAACCCCGGCAATCCAGACAAAGCTCACCGTGGGCGAACCCGGCGATCGCTTCGAGCGCGAGGCGGACACCGTGGCCGACGCCGTCGTCCAGCGCATGGCGACCCCAGAGCGCGGCGGATCGACCGTGCCCTCGGTACAGGCGAAATGCGCAAAGTGCGAGCACGAGGAGATGGTACGCCGGCAAGCCGAGACGAACTCGGCGCCGGATGCCGGCACCCGCACGACGGACACGGTGCAGCAGGGCATCGCCGCGCAGAGCGGCGCGGGACAGGCGCTGGCTGCACCACTGCGCCAGGAGATGGAGCAGGGCATCGGTGCCGATTTCTCGGGCGTGCGCATTCACACTGGCGCGCCGGCCGCGAGCCTGAACGAGCAGCTTAACGCGCGTGCATTCACGCACGGCCAGGACGTCTTCTTCAACTCGGGGCAGTTCGATCCGGGCTCGAGCGCCGGCAGACATCTGCTCGCACACGAACTCACACACGTCGTGCAGCAATCGGGCGATGCACCGGGTATCCAGCGCGACGATGCCGGTGGTGGCTCGACGGACTTCACCGACACCGTTTCGTCGACGGTGCGGTCCAGCAATGACCCGGTGATCCGGGGAACAGTCACGCGTACCGAGACGGCGCCGGCCAGCGGCTCTCTGCCGCGCGAAGAGATTCACCGGGGCACGATGAACGTCGAATTCAATCCGACGACCTGCGTGGTGACCATCCCATTCGGTTATCGATTCGTCCAGGCGGCGCCGGCGGATCGTGGCGCGTGCAACGCAGGACCGAATCACACGCCGCTGTCACCGACCGAATTCGCGACGCTGAAGTCGAACGTGCTCCGCGTCGTCAACGCCGGGCTCAATGGCTGGTTCGACGTCCAGCTATCGGGCAGCGGGTGTCCCAGCGGATGCAGCGACCGCCGATTGCCGATTCGCGTCGTGGCCACCGAGAACGATGCGAATCCGGACACGACCATAACGGTCGTCAATCGCGCGGGGCGCGCGAACGCCGGCACGATCTGCGTGCGTTCATGGAACGACACCACGGCCGTGCACGAGGGCGGCCATCAGGTGCTCGGAGTGGGTGACGAGTATCCCGAAAGGGACGAAAGCCTACGCGCCAGCGTGCCCCAATGGTTTCGTACGGAGCGCGTCCGGCGCGACTACTCGAGGATGGGGCCGGATGAACACTCGCGCTTCGCCATGTTCCAGGCGCGGCATTTCGCCGCCGTCACCGCGTTCCTGCAGAACATCTATCCGAATTGCACCGCAACGCTGGTGGCGCGTGCCCGTCCGATCATTCCGGATTTCCGCATCAGCCTCGCCCTTGGATATGCCTCGGTGAGCGGGGTGAACGGCTTCTTCCTTCGCAGCGGGCTCGACCTCGGAATTCCGCTAGATCGCATGCGTCGGTGGGAACTCACGCTCGGCCCCGAGTTCACGGCCTTGCTCGCCAATGGCGATCGGCGCTACCAGAGCGCATTCCTGCTGGGCGCACGGTTAGGACTCGAGGGTAGTACCGGCGATGCGGGATTCGGCGTGACCGGTGGGCCGTTCCTCTCCGCGGGCTACGGGTGGTTTGACTCGCACGATTACGGTGGCGGCCCGGGGGTCGGCAACCGAAGCGCCCGAAGCGCATACGGAGAGCTCGGAGGACGGCTCGGCATTCGGACGGGATTGAGCGATGGCATGCGCTTCAACCTGAGTCTGGAGGGTGCTGCCGGTTCTGCGCTCGGCGCACCGGGGATCATCGGCCCGGTGGGCCGGGACGTCGCGAGCGATCCGGCGCGCACCCACTGGTTCCGCGTCGGCCTCGGCGCGGTGTTGCAGTTCTGAACCGGACGACGCGAGCCGACATGCCGACACACGCCCCACCGAAAGAATCCGCCAGCCAAGCGAGCAGGCCGTTCTTTGGTCCGCAGCCGGCACGGGCGGCGTTCTTCAGCGCGCCCGACATTCAGCGCGAGTGCGCCGACCGCGAGCCCGAGACGAAAGTCCAGCCGCAGCTCGAGGTCGGAAGTGTCGACGATCCCCTCGAAGCCGAAGCCGATCTCATGGCTGATCACGTCGTCCGGCGCAAGGCGGCCGCGATCGGCGATTTGCCATTCGCACCCGCGACTCTGTCGCAGTCACAGCCACAACCGCAGTCGGGAGGCGCGGATATCCAGACCGGCAGCACGCCCGCCGTGCAGCGCAAGTGCGCGAGCTGCGCGACCGAGCAGCGGCTGCAACTGAAGCGCGAAGTGGGTCCAGTCGACGACCCGCTCGAGCTCGAAGCGGACGCGATGGCCGACCAGGTCGTGCGCCGCCAGGCCGACGACACCGACGATGAGGGCAACGACGGGATGGTGCAGGCCAAGGCGGAGGTTGCTCCGTCTGCCGAGTCGACGTCCGCTCTCGATGCGGGTCTCGCGCGCACGCACGGCTCGGGCTCGCCGCTCGCGCCCGCGGTGCGCGACCAGATGGAAGACGCCTTCAACGCCGACTTCTCGGCCGTGCGCGTTCACACCGGCTCGGCGTCGGCCGCGATGAACGACGAGATCGGCGCGCGCGCATTCACGTACGGCACGGACATCCACTTCAACGAAGCCCAGTACTCGCCCGGGAGCGACAGCGGCACGCATCTGCTCGCGCACGAGCTCACGCATGTCGTACAGCAGAACGACGACGTGCGCCGCGCGCCGAAGCGCGTGCAGCGGAAGCCGCAGCTCGGCCCGGTCGTGCTCGGCCCGAAGACCGGAATGCCGAAGGGAAACCTGATTCACAACGAGGGGCTGTTACCGTCGTTCAACAAAACGCCCCTCAATCCCGGGCTGTGGATCGAACCCGTCGTTCCGGGGGCGAATCGGGACAAGGTCGGCCCCGGTCTCAGTGGCAAACCGGATTTCTATCGCGACAAGGCGCTCGACGGGCGGCCCATCGGCATCAACGAAGGAAGGCTCGGCGGATTCAGCAGGATCGGTCCCGCAGTCGCCGCGCCGCAGCCTCCGGCGACGCCGAGCGGCACAGTGGAAGACCTGGATCATGCTCCGGTCGACATCGAGCTCGGTGACGTCAAGCCGGGCCTATCGGGCGAGGAGCACAAGGGTCGCGATCAGATCACGAACTACGGCAAGGGCATCAGGAACACGGCCAAGGCGGTGCGCGACTATCAGACCGCCCATGGACACGCCGGCACCTGGAATCCGCAGCCCGGGCCGATGCAGAAGCTCGACATCCCGGCCAATCTCGCGAAGCCGAGCACGTCGGGATTGCGCTACGGCGACCTGAGCTGGTGGCAGTGGATAGGTAAGTGGGATTTCTGGAAGTCGACGAACATGAGGGGAAGCTGCATCGTCTACAAGAGCAGCGTAAGCGGCATCTGGGCGTACGAATGGATGCCCGTCGACATCCCGGCGGACATCGGCGACGACCCTCATGTCAAGAATTTACTGGAGCAGCTCGAGACGCGGGTGAAGCCGAAGCTGCATGGCGTGAAGAAGCCCGCAGGGAAGATGAAGGGCGGGCCCATTAGGCGCCGACGCGCGCAGCGCAAGGTGCTGCGACGCGCGCCCAAGAAGCACGAGAAGTTCGACGACAAGGCCTGGCAGGACGCTTACGACCCGTGGAAGAAAGACGCCGAGAAGCAGTTGGGCGACCCCACGACCAGCAAGAACGTCGGCGAGCTCGAGGCTCTTAGGGCCGCGAAGAGCCGCACCCATATCGATCCCGGAACTCCGGATGCGGTGAAGGAGCGCACCAAAGCTGCAGCCACCGTGAAGCACTGGGTGCGCTACGGAAAGTTGTATGGCTGGCTGCGCAAGACCTTCGATCGGGTTTACGTGAAGCTTGCGGGATTTGCCGACTGGATCAAGAAGAAGGTGAGGAAGCTCGCCAAGTCCATGGGCAACAGCAGCTTCGGCAACTGGATCAAGGCGGCAGCGCTCGCGCTGTTCAAAGTCGCGAAAAGACTCGGAGCGTGGGCCGTGTCGATGATCGTCGACAAGCTGCTCGACTCGCTGCAGGAGGGCGTGTCGAACGTGCTCCATCAACTCGCCGAGGCCGCGACGCCCGAAGCGGTGAAGAGCAAGATCGAGGAGGTAGAAGCGTTAAAGGCGACGTTCGAGCAGATGCTGGGCGAGACGACGCAAAAGATCGAGCAAGCGCTGTTCGGCGACAAGCTCGCGCTGCTCGAGAAGATTGACGAGTACACGCAGATCGCGAGCACGGTCAGCTCGATTGTGAGCGTGGTCAGGTGGGGCATCCGTATCGTCGCCTGCGCCTCGCCGCCGCTGGTGGGGTGTCTGTGGAACCTGGCGATCGCCGCGCTCGAATACGCGTTCACCAAGATCATGGAGACGTGCTGGTTCCAGTCGAAGGTGCTCGGGTGGGTAAGGGACAGCGGCATCAAGCAGATCATCGACTTCCCCACTAACGCGGCGTCAGCCATCGCGACCGAAGCCAACAAGCTGATACCGCTGCCCGAGGGGATCGGCCCGCTGTTCGCGGAGATCAAGGTCAACCAGAGCGAATTCAACATCAAGTGCGGCGGTGGAGAGGGCAACGGCGACGGCGATGTTGGCGACTCCGGCGCTGAGCCACCTACCGAGGAACAGAAGGCGCTCATGGCGCTCGCCAAGGAAGTGGGTGACGACAAGTTCGAGGCGTTCCTCGAAATGGCCGCGAAGCGTGCCGCGGACTACGGCGTCGAGCTCACCGCGGACCGCATCAAGAAACTGGGCCCGCTGCTCAAGAACCTGACGATCGACCAGATAAAGAAGATTGCGGAGAAACAGCCCGTCGATGGAATCGACGTCTCAGTGGAAGAATTCCTCAAAAGCATCGCGACGATGACCGAGGCGGAGACCCAGCGCCAGGCGGAGCGCAAGATCGACTACGACAAGGCGCGCAACGCCAACCGCAAGTTCCATCGCGAGCAGATCAAGTGGAAGCCGGAGCTGTTCGTGAAATCCGGTGTCGCGCCCGATTCGAAGGAGTTCGTCGATGCCATCTTCGATATCCAGAATCTGCTCGGCATCAAGAGGGACGGCATGGCCGGACCCAGGACCACGAAACTGTTCTACGAGCGCAACCGTCAGGCGAAAGACGGAGCGTATGACAATGCCGTCGAGATGATCGAGAGAGCGGAGCAGGATGCGAAGGCGGCCGCGGAGAGAAGGAAGCTCGTCGATGAGCTGCTGAAGGACGAGAAGGTCAAACAAGCCCTCGACGCCACCTTCCCCAAAGATGCGGAATTGAAGAAGGACCTGATCGGGTTCGACTGGAACAGGGTTCCCGTCGACCAATTCATCGTCACCAGAATCGCAGGTCGTCCGGTCATCCTCATCAAGACCGACGCCGAGCACCGCTTGGGCGCGTATTTCAGCTTCGCGGAGCGGGAGTTTAGTGGCAAGAAGCAACCGATGATGGTCAAGACGAGCAAGTTCTATGCGCTCGACAAGATCGAGAACGGTGAGGGTATCAGCATGTCCGTGATGGACCGCGACAACAACACGGGCCTCGCGTTCACCGTGTTCAGAGCACAGGCGCAGGACACGTTCCGCGACTCGAGCAACGGCCTTTCGTACTTCAGCCAGTTCGTGGAGTTCCAATGAGCGGGCCATCCAGGGCCACGGCGAAGGGCTCGACTTGTCACGCGAGTCACCCGTTCTTCGAGGCGAAATCGAAATACTCGTCGTCGTTCTTCCATGGCGGCAGTGCGCATGTTCCATCAGTGCAGGCCAAATGCGCAGAGTGCGAGCGCGAGGATTCCGTGAGTCTGCAAGTCGAGAGCGGCTCCCCGCGGGGCGTCAGCGCGCAAACGACGGACACGGTGCAACGAGGTATCTCGGCACAGCACGGCGCCGGACAATCGCTCGACGCCTCCGTGCGGCAGGAAATGGAGCACGGCATCGGCGCAGACTTCTCGGGTGTGCGCATTCACACCGGTGCCCCTGCGGCCGACCTCAACGCCAAGCTGCACGCGCGCGCGTTCACGCAAGGGCAGGATATCTTCTTCAACTCGGGAGAATTTAATCCGGACTCCAATACCGGCCGGCATCTGCTCGCGCACGAGCTGACGCACGTCGTGCAGCAGTCGCAATCCCCGGGGAACGCACCGTCGATTCAGCGGGATCGCTCCAGGCCGGGTTCGGCCGTAGACAAGCTTCAGAAGGCAAAGGACGAGCTGAAGACGAAGTACGGACTGCAGGAAGTTTCCGAAATGAACGGAGTCGCATGGACCGAAAGCCAGCTGAAGACGATGGCTGCGCTCTTTTCCAAGATGAGCATCGAAGAGCAAGAGCGGCTGAAGGGAGTGACGCTGGTATTGACCGACAAGTTTCCGTCCAAGACGCTGAACAGAAAGCCGTTCACGATATCCGGCATGACGTACGGCACCTACCGCGTTGAGCTGACGGCGGCTGGCGTGAGCGGAACCGCGTTGCATGAGGCCGGGCATCTCATACACAACAATGCCGTGGCCAACGCCGAGAAGTTGTTCGCGCGCTCGCAGTTCAAGGCCGACCTGGAAACCGCGAGGGCCTTCCTCAACAAGGACGCCAATCGGCCGTTCGTCGTGCCCGCCGATCAGACTGAAATCAATCAGCAGCTCAAGGCAGTCGTGGCTGCGGCCGGCGCTTTCGAACGAAGCGACGATGACGGTCTGGCGGCGAATCGGCAAGCCCTAGAGGAAGCCGAGATGATGCTGCCCACCCTTAAGCCAGAGGCGTCTACGCGGGAGTTGTCGGCGCATATCGACAAGCTGCGCGCCTTCGTTGCCGCGTTGTCGCAATGGAGTGATGAAAAGGAAAAGGCCGTGGGCCCGTACAAGAGGCTGGACGAATTCGTCGGCATCGTCAACAAGCACCGGCTGGCCAGGCGAAGCGCGATTTTCACGGCTTACGCCGAGGCGAACTGGCCTGGCAAACCGGGCGAATTCTTCGCGGAAGCGTATGAGGCATGGCGCACCAATCCAGCGGCGGTGAAAGGCATCAGCAGGGACCTGGCCGCCTGGTTCGAGAAAGGCGGCCACCTGGGTCCGAAAATTCCGCAGTCGCGGCCGCCCATCAAGATTCCAATTCCAACGAAGGTGCCTGCATTGCAAAAGACTCCCGTGATCGGGGAACTGCTGCTCGAAGCTGGGCAAACGTTCCTGCCCGTCATCGAAGGTGGCGCCAACATCGTCGACATGGTCCTTCCACTTCCACTGCCTCGCGAACCATGAACATGGCAAGACAGCAGGTCGAGCCCTTGCGAATTGCGGGGAATCCGAACGAAGGCGCTGATCATGCCTATCTCCACCGCGCGTTCGAACAGTTCGAAACAGCGCTGGAGCATCATCTGCGCGCGCATTTTCAGCAGAACATCGGCGACCCGGCGGCGCTGTCCCCCGCGTTCGATTTGCCCCTGCCGAACGACGCTACGCCCTACAACCGCTTTGTTACGGAGCAGCGTCTCGATACCGAGTCACAGCTGCTGCTGCTGCTCGCGCTCGCGCCACAGCTCCGGCCCGGTTTCTTCGATCACGTGATGCAACGCGTGCTGCCCGGCGCCGGCGACTACCCGCAATTCGGCGGCATCCGTGGCAAGCAGCATCGCGGATTCCTGCCCACGGGCGACACCGCGCTGTTCCTGCTGGCCGGTGACGATCTCGCCGCGCGCCTGCGCTGGCAGACGCTCTTGTGGGGCGAACATCCGCTCGTCAAGAAGGGCGTCGTGTACCTCGAAGAACCCGCCGACGGTGATCCGCCGATGAGCGGGCGCCTCGTTCTGGACAGCGACTACGCGGAGTTATTCATCAGCGGCAAGTCACGCGCCCCGCGCCTGTCCATGAAGTTCCCGGCCCAGCGCCTCGAAACCGCGATGGAGTGGAATGACCTCGTGCTGCCGCCGCGCACCGTCGCGGAGGTGAAGGAGATCGAGAGCTGGATCCGCCACGGCGACGTGCTGCTCAATGACTGGAACATGCGCAGCAAGCTGCGGCCCGGTTGCCGCGCGCTGTTCTTCGGGCCACCCGGCACGGGCAAGACGGTCACCGCGACCGTGCTTGGCAAGGTCACGGGCCGCGAGGTGTACAAGGTGGACCTGTCGATGGTCGTCTCGAAGTACATCGGCGAGACCGAGAAGAACCTCGCGAACCTGTTCGACAAGGCGGAGCACAAGGACTGGATCCTGTTCTTCGACGAGGCCGACGCGCTGTTCGGCAAGCGTACGCAGGTGCGCGACGCGCACGACCGCTACGCCAACCAGGAGGTGTCGTTCCTGCTGCAGCGGATCGAGACCTTCAACGGGCTCGTGATCCTCGCGTCCAATCTCTCGACGCACGTCGACGAGGCCTTCTCGCGCCGCTTCGAACAGCTCGTGCATTTTCCGATGCCACGCCCAAACGAGCGCTTGCTCATCTGGAAAAAGGGCCTGCCGCGCGTGTCGACCCTCGAGCCAGGAGTGGATCTCCAGGGCCTCGCCGCGCGGCACGAGATCAGCGGCGGCATGATCATGAACGTCATCCGCTACGCTTCGCTGCAGGCGATCGCGCGCGGCGAGAAGGTTCTTCGCCAGCAAGACTTGCTGGATGGTATCCGTCGGGAATACGCCAAGGAAAACCGCCTCGAATGAATCTTGAATGAAGAAAGCTCTATCCGGTCGTGGCGTCGGCTCGCATGCGTCCTAAAGGCCGGCCAGTCGGACTTCCACCGCGTGCCTAAGCGTGCTCGGGCTGATTGTCCGCGAGCTTCCGTGCGGTTGATGATTTCCCTCCCGCGATCTGAACGATCATGCGGCGCCGAGGCTGGACCCGCTGATTCAGGACCTTGTGGCTTAGTTACCGGCTGAACGCCGCGACAGTCCGCTATTCCGCCGTGGGGCGTGGACGCCGGGCCGCCCGCCGCCGCGCTACTGGCTGCCTTTCGCTGCCGGCTTCTCCGATCGTTCCGCCGCCGAAGCCCTGTCGTGCGGTGCCGATCTGATCGGGCCCGTGCCCGGATTGTCCGCCGGCGGCCGCTTTTTCGCAGCTGCTCGCGACGGCATGGACGACGGGGAGCCTGCATGTGCCGGTTCGGCGGATCCTTGCCGCGGCGAACCTGCCGGGGCGTTCGCCGCACCACCGAAAAGACCCGAGTACCAGACGCCGATCGCGGCACCGAGCAGCGCTATGGCCAGCAGCATCGACGACAGTATCGCCAGATTGCGCCGCTGATGACCGTCATTGACGAGCCGCACATCCGCATACGGCGCTGATCGTTCGAGCACGTCGAAGACCGTCAGCAACTCCTGCACGGAATCGCCGCGCCGATCCGGATTCAGTTCCAATGCGCGCAACACGGCCCGGTCGACCTCCGCCGGAATCTCCGGAAGGTGCTCCGACAAGGGTTCCGGCTCGACTCCCTTCAGGCGCGCATCAAGAGACGGCGGATGCTTTCCGGTCAGCAGAAAGTAGATCGTCGCTCCCAGCGAATACAGGTCCGAACGACAATCCGTGCCCGTGCCCATGACCTGCTCCGGCGAGCTGAAACCGTAGGAAACCGCGCGGCCCAGTGTTCGTGTCTCGACGTCGGCAGACGCGAGCTTGGCGATACCGAAATCGGTCAGCATCACGTGGTCCTGTTCGTCGAGCAGAATATTGTCGGGCTTCAGGTCGCGATGAATGACCGGTGGAACCTGCTCGTGCAGATACTCCAACACACCGCACAACTGGTGAATCCACGGTGCCATCGTCGCGAGAGGAATCCTGCCGCCGAGGCGCTTCCGCTCCGAGCCGAGCGTGCGCGTTCCACCGAACCTGAGCACCAGATAGACCATGTGGTCGACCTGGAACCGATCGATGATGTCGGGAATCGAGGCGTGCTCGAGGCGCGCCAGCAAGGCGGCCTCCGCCTCGTCGAACGTGTCCTCGGGGATCTCCTTCAACGCGCGGCGCTTACCGTTGAATTCCAGATCCTGCACCAGGTAGGTCGCGCCGAAGCCGCCGCGCCCCAGCACCTGTGTGACGCGGTAGCGATTCTCGATGACATCGCCATCGCGATGTATCCAGCCCGTGACACCGCGCACGACTCCGGACGCCGTCACATCCAGGTAGGCTAGTTCGAATCCGCAGGCCTCGCAGCGGAACTCCCGATCGACCAGACTGGCCAGCGCATTGGCGGCCCGACAGCGGGGGCAGTGGCGAACCGGGAGGCTTGCCTCGTCTCCGACAGGGATGGTAGGGGGTGTCGTCGACATCATGTGATCGCGGCCGAACTATCCCTCAGGGCGGTTCCGCGCCACTCGGCCTGATCGCGCATCCGCCGCACCGAGCGATGTCCGCTGGGCGCGCGGCAAGTGTAACCAATTCACTCGGGCTTTTCCCGACGACCGGGAACCGCTTAAGGTCTGCGACACGATCCGGCATCGCCGCTAGGCGGGGAACCGGACCTTGGCCTAATATGGGCGCCCCGCTCCCGATTGAAGCCCGGCCCAACCGGATGTGGCGCCGGCCGGGCTTCTGATCGCACCCAACCAACCGGACCCAAAATGAGCAATCTACCGAAATGCCCCGCGTGCAATTCCGAATACACCTACGAAGACGGGAGTCTGTACATCTGTCCCGAATGCGGCCATGAATGGGCCACGGCCAACGCCAAGGATATCGATGAACCCTCGTCCACGGTTCGCGACGCCTACGGAAATCCGCTGCAGGACGGGGACTCCGTAACCGTCATCAAGGACCTGAAAGTCAAGGGCTCGTCGCTGGTCGTCAAGGTCGGCACGAAGGTGAAGAACATCCGTATCGTCGATGGCGATCATGATATCGACTGCAAGATCGACGGCATCGGCGCGATGCAGCTCAAGTCGGAATTCGTCAAGAAGGCCTGACGGGCAGGCGGGTACCCCCAAGGCCGCGAGCCCTGGCGTTTGCATCCCCGTGATCGTCATCGCGCAATCCACCCCGACCACCGCATCCGGCCACACGGATCGAAGCGCATCGACGCCCCTTTCGAAACTGGCCGGTACCACTCCCTAGGTAGCCCTACCGAAGCAGCATCGCGGAGACCGATCGCTGACGGTAACCTGAGCCCCGGGCCGTCGAGGAATCGGAATCCTGGGCGGGCGCGTCATTCGCGCGCGGATCAGGGAACCGCTCGCCTCATCGACGGACAGGGTTCACGTTTGCCGTTTCGGCGCGCCAGACGGCGATCGACGGCGAACGGTGCAACGGTCCGGGGACGGGTGAGGCCGGACCTCGGCATGGCCCATGCTTCAACTCCGTTCGGATCGGGAGGGAATCATGCGAATCGAGGAAATGATTGCGGCGGTCCAGCAGGAACTCGGTATCGAGGTCGACGGCAAGGCCGGTCCGCAGACCTGGGGCGCGGTGTACCAGCGGATCGTCGGGAAATCGATCGATGGAGCGTCTCCGTCGACCGAAATCGCCACGGTCGACAACCGCAGCGAGAAAACCATCGCGACGCTGCTGCCGAACGTGCGGCCGATCGCCCGCGCGCTGGTCCAGAAAGCCGCGTTGGCCGGCATCACGATCAAGGTGATCAGCGGCCTGCGAACCTATGCGGAACAGGACGAACTCTACGCGCAGGGCCGCACGAAACCCGGACCCAAGGTGACCAACGCGCGCGGTGGATACTCGAACCACAACTTCGGCATCGCATTCGACGTCGGCTTCTTCGAAGGCGGCAAGTACCTCAGCGAATCGGTGAAGTACAAGGCCGTCGGCGCGCTGGGGACGGACCTGGGGCTGGAATGGGGCGGCAACTGGAAAACCATCGTCGACCAACCTCATTTCCAGTTGCGGCCGACCTGGGCCAAGGACCTGCCCGAGAAGGAGATGCTGGCCGAGTTGCGAACCAGGCAGGCGGCCGGCTCGCCCGTCTACGCATAGACACGGGCCGCGGAAGCCCTGCAGCGCCCCGCGCGGGACCGGACATCGACGGCCCCGCGCTGACCCCGGTCTGTCGTCAGACCGCGTAGGCCTTGCGGTAGTACGGCCAGGTCTCGACGTGCAGATAACGGCGGATCGGCGTCTTGATGACCGACACGCACAACGCGATCGAAAACAGGCACCAGACCGCGGCGTATTCGTTGGGATCGCGGGTCAGGACATCCGAGATCAACGGGCCGACCAGGTAATGGAAGCCGACGAAGCGCCACGAACCGTACAGGATCGGCATGTAGAATGCGGTGACTATGTAGGTCACGCCGTGCAGGCCGTAGCGGAAGCCGATCGGGTTGTCGGGGTAGTCCGACAATATCCCGTTCAGCGGCAGCTGCCACGCGATGTGCCAGTCACCCGAGACCGAGCAGGCCTGTGTGCCGCAGAAGCCCTCGTAGCCGATGATGCAGTTCCCCGCCCACGCGAACGGATACATCTTGACCAGCATCGCCAGCGCACCGATCGCGCAGATCGTATAGACCGCCGTCCTGATCTTCAGCTTGACGCGTTCGGGAATGAAGTACATCGCGACCATATTCACGAAGAACGGCTGGAACGCGATGTGGATGTAACCGAACAGCGTCAGGATCTGGTTCGGAGGCGCATCGCACAGGTCGATGTAGATGTAGGTCGCCGCCTGCAACAGCTCCATGCAGGCGAAATAGGTCAGCGGAATCCACAGTTCCTTCGACTCGCCCTTGTACGCGACGTAGCTCGCCGTCGCGAATCCCGCCGTCGCCAGCACTGCCGACGCTTCACCGCTCCAACACATGGGTAATCCTCTGAAGTTCTTGTTGCAAAGCCCGGACGCCGCGGGCGGGTTCCGTGGGCTCGAGAAGCCGCGGCGGTCCGATGCGAACGGTACGACGCGGTCAGGAAGGGCTCCGGCTGCAGGGCTTGGAACCAGCCCTAAGGAGCCCCGCGCAGATCACTTGCCGGCGCATACTGTACACCGAAAGCGCGCTGACGGCCCGCGTGCCGTCGTCGGACACAGGATTGGCTGGTACGCCGCGCGAATGGCATCGGGGCACGTGGGCGAGCGAAGCATCCGTGAATGGGGCGCCCGTCGATCAGCCTCGCCGACGCACCGCGGGATCATCCGATGCATCGCCACCCGACCTCAGCGGCGAACCGCGGGCAAACCACCGACCAATGAGCCGACGAGCATGCCGCCGGCCGAGGCGACGAGTCCGGCGATCGCCGGCGGCAGCAACGCATCCGGCGCGAAGACCTCGCAGGCGATCCAGACCAGGGTGCCGATGGCACCGGCGATGATCGCACCGGCGGTCGTCGCCCGCCGCCAGTAGAGACCGGCGGTCAGCGGCACGAACGCCGCGACGACCGTGATCTGATATGCGCGCTCGACCAGTTCGTAGATGCTCGCGTGCGTGTTCAGCGCCACCGCCACGACGATCAGCGTGAAGCAGGCCAGCGTCATCCGAGTCGCCCACAACAGTTCGCGGTCGCGCAGCCGTCGCGACAAGGGGCGCAGCACGTTCTCGGTGAAGGCCACGGACGGCGCCAGCAGCGCGCCGCTGGCGGAGCTGAGGATCGCCGACAGCAAGGCGCCGAAGAACACCACCTGGGCGCCGAGCGGCATGTGGTCGAGCACCAGACGGGGCAATAAGAGTTGCGAGTCGTTCCCCAACTGCTGCGCGGTCGCGTCGGAATCGATCAGCAACGCGGTATAGGCGAGTGACATCGGGATCAGCGCCAGCAGGAAATACAGCACACCGCCGATCAGCGCACCGCGAATCGCCGTCCGTTCATCGCGCGCCGACATTACACGTTGATAGGTGTCCTGCTGCGGGATCGAGCCGAGCGCCAGCGGCGCCATTGCGCCGAGCACGGCGAGCAGTTCGCGCGCACTGCCCGGCGCGCTGACCGAAAGCTTGCCGGCGGCACGCGCACTGGACAGAACCGTATCGAATCCGCCCGCCATGTCCGCCGCGAGCCATCCGATGTACGACATGCCGGCGACGATGACCAGCATCTGCACGAAGTCGGTCACCGCGACCGCCCACAGCCCGCCGGGTATCGTGTAGGCCAGCACGATCAGCGCCCCCCAGACGGTTCCCTCGTCAACCGGGATCGCACCTTCCGACACGACGTTGAACACCAGGCCCAGGGCACCGAGCTAGGCGGCGGTCCAGCCGAGATAGCCAACGACGATCGCCAGGGACAAACCGATCTCGACGCGGCGATCGTAGCGCTCCCGAAAAAAGTCGCCGATCGTCATCAGGTTCAGTCGGTACAGTCGCGACGCGAAGAACAACGCGATCAATACCAGTGCCAGCGAGGCACCGAACGGATCTCCGGCGACCGCGCCGAGTCCGCCTCGTACGAAGGTCGCCGATACGCCGAGCACCGTCTCGGCGCCGAACCAGGTCGCGAACACCGTCGCGACGACCACCGGCAGCGGCAGGTGACGCCCGGCGAGCGCGAAGTCCCGCGCATCGGCGACGCGTCGGGACGCATACAGGCCGATCGCGACCGATATCAGCAGGTAGGCCAGAACCGACCAGCCGAGCAGCGTCATCGGCGCTCACCGGAATGGATCGACGGGCAGCAAACAGCCATTAGACGCACGGCTCAGCGCGCGAACAGCGAGGCCGCCGAGATCGCCAGCGACAATAGCGTCACCGGCACGCCGACCCGCGCGTGCTGGCGCCAGCCGATCGGCGATCCACCGCGCGCGGCGGCGTCGACGACGATGATGTTGGCGATGCTGCCGACGATGAACAGATTCCCGGCCAAGGTGCTGGACAAGGCCAGCAACACACCCTGATCGGGCGTCGCGATCGGCAGCAGCAACATCACGGCCGGAACATTGGATACCAGATTGCTCAGCACGAACGTGACGCCGTACAGCGCGGCCGGCGCGTGAAGGTCGATGCCGACCGCTGCCAGATCGTCCACCGCATGCCCCGGCAGGCCGGTGCGCTCGAGCGCGTCATTGACGATGAACAGGCCGATGAACAGCAACAGAGCCTGCCAGTCTACGAGGCCCAGCATCTGGCGCGAGTGGAGCTTGCGCGACAGCAGCAGCACGCCGGCGCCGGCAAGCGCGACCAGTTCCCGCGACCAATCGGAGAACAGGAATAGCACGAACAACGCGCCGGCAACGGCAAGACCCTTGGCCGCCTGCCAGCGGCTCAGCGGATGCGCGCGGCTGACTTCAGCCACCGTCCGCGGCGTGTCGGCGAGTGGCGTCGCCTCACTCCAGCCGCGCCGCCACAGCCATGCGATGACCAGCCAGGTTGCGACCAGACTGCCGGCGACCGGTGCCGCGGCCGCGGCGAGGTAGTCGGCGAAATGCAGTCCGAGCCGGCCGCCGATCAGCATGTTCTGGGGATTGCCGATCAGCGTCGCCGCGGAGCCGATGTTCGCCGCGCACGCCAGACCCAGCAGGAAGGGCGTCGTATCCAGCCGGCGCGCCCGGCACAGTTCGAGCAACACCGGCGCGACCGCCAGGCACGACATCGTTGCTGAACACCGCCGAGAGCACGGCGACGAGCAGAATAACCGCCGCCAGGAAGCTGCGCGGGCCGATTCGCAGCGTGCCCAGCCGACCGATGATCCAGTCATAGAAGCCGCCCAGACGCAACTGCGCCGCGACCACCATGAATGAGAACAGCAGCATCAGCGTCGGCATGTGGACCGCCCGGGTCGCGTCCTGCTCGGTCACGGCGTCGCTGACCAACAACGCGATCGTGCCCAGCAGGGCGATCCCGGTCCGATCGAGGCGCAGAAACGGCAGGCTGCCAAGCAGCATGCCGACGTAGACGACAACGAAGATCAGCAGGACGGTCAAAAGCGGACTCCGATGATCGCGACGACGGAGACCCGAACGTCCGGGACTCGCCGGTGCCGGGCTCGGCCGGACCGATCGGGATCGAATCAGCCTTCGTACCGGTAGGCGGAATGATGATAATACTTTGGGCTGGCATCAATGCGCACATGCAGCCAAGCGACCGCATCGCCCGCGGTGCTGACCCATAGCGGCGCGACACCCAGCTTCGCGGCGAGGCATTCGCCAAGCTCGGACCATAGCGCGTGGATCTGCGATTCCCCGGACTGCCGCATGAAGGCGCCGAGATGCGCGTGAGCCCCGGTCGGCGCCAGCCCGTCGGGCACCGGAACGACCAGCATCGCGTCACGACCGAGGTTCGGGAACGATTGGACGATACGGCCGTCTCCGGCTTCAGCAAAATGCCCTAGAAACGCGGACGGATCCGCAGCGCGGCCGAGATTTGGCGCGTCGATGACGGCGAACTCGAATGGGCGCAGGGCCGTGGCCGCCGCGACCGGCGGGCATTCCCAACGGTACGCATCGAACGGAACTTCGGCCAGCACGCGTGTCATGAAGTGCCTGAACGGGCCAGTGCAGCGCCACAAATCGATCGCGTGTCGATAAGTCAGCGCGTGCCCCGCGGCGAAAACCCGGTACCGGCGCCCCCGATATCCCGGCAGTTCGGTTTCGACCACCGACCACGTTCCCCGCCACGCAGTCTCATGATACGGATTGGCCATCAATGAACGCGTCCCGGAAGGCCTGACTCAGCAGCCGCGAAAAGTCTCTATATTCACGCCGGGTCATGTCGCCGCCCGGCATCGGACCGGATGGCGTGTTGTTGGCGTCGACGATGTAGATGCGTCCGTCATCGCGATCCCGAAGTATGTCCAATTCTCCGTAGTCGAGCCCTATCCGACACGCGAAGCTCTTGATCGCATCGATCTCCGCGCGTCCGAAAACATCCTCGGTACACCCGAGCATCGAGCGCTCAGTTCGATCGAACCGGTCGGCTAGGCTCTTGACCCGGTGCACGACGAAAGGAATGGATCCGTTCATGACCTCGACCCGAATATCGTGGGCCTTGCCATGCTCGACGTTGTTGACCAGCCGCTGATAGACATAGCCAGGCTCGGGACTGGTTGGGCCCCTCAGGATGGTTCCATCGTGCCGGGCATTCGCAATCGACTTGCGAACGCAGACTCCGGCGTGGCTCCTCGGGTCGACTCTCAGCCCGTAGCCGAACACCTCCTGGAACACCTGCTCGACGCGATCCTTGCCGATGTCGTCGCATGCGGAGTTGATGACGAAGCGTCCGTGCAGGCAGGCAGGATAGGTCCCCGGCCGACGAACCGTGACATCCTCGAAATGGATGAACAGGTCGGCGCGCTGCGGAGCCCGGGTCGTGATGCGATAGCCCAGCTGCGGAAGAATCGCATAGAGCGCATGAAAATAGGCCGGACGTTCGGGAAAGACGTAGGCCAGCCTACGCCTGAACCCCGTCGCGGACTGCGCGCGCAGAAAACCGAACCGGCAGATCATCGCGACCTCGATTCTGCGCAGCAACTCGTCACGCCGCTCCCAACGGCGCCGCCAACGGGTGGCGGGCAGCAACTCGTCATCCATATTCGGCACCCCAGACCGAATCGAACTGCGTCGTCGAGTCTACATGCAAAGGCGGAAACGGGAAATACTCCGCGGGTCGTATCCCGCCGCGTCATGCCCAACCCTTGAGGAGAAGCCCGGTCCGCGCAAACTCATCACACTCGATGCGCGATCGCCGAGGGAAGCGCTGATCGGATCACCGCTTCCGTCGATACAGGGGAGGCATCACCGAAACCGACCGCTCCAGATGGCTGATTCCAACCGGTGAGGCCAAACCGAGTCTGGCCTCACCGGCTGCGAACAAGGCATGGATGGCTTTTCTTCAGAGCTCACCTCGAAGACCTCGATCACATCCGTCGAACTTGACAAACCGGTCGCGCAGACGGGATTCTTGGTGCCGTGAACCACGAGCTTGCGAACACGGCCGGCCGAACCCCGGCCGCAACGATGGCACGTCGATCGTCGTATCGACATCCACCGGATGGAGTACCGGATGCCGACCGTTCCCGGAGGGACGCGTGAGCCTCCCGGGATTCAACAACCTGCTCCTGGTCGGAGAGATACGGTACATTCAGGCTTTGCGTGAGCAAGGCTCGTTGCGCAACCCGGACGACCGCGTCGGACCGTTTCTTCCAAGACTGCGGCGGCTCCGCGCACATCTGATGAGCCGCCGGAAGTTAGAGCGGCTCCGCGCGAACCCTCTGTACTGGTTCCTTCTGGCGCGCACGCGCTACTACGACGAGCTCTTCACCCGCGCGATCCACGACCGCGTGCGGTTTATCGTCAACATCGGCTGCGGCAGCGACACCCGGGCACTGCGCTTCGCCGGCCCGCTACGGGAGGCGGGGATCGAGGTCATCGAATGCGATCGGCCCGCGAGCATTACGGCAAAGCAGCGGCTGCTGCGAAAACAGCCGGACATCGACCACATTCATCACGTGCCGATAGATCTCGGCGGCACGAGCTGGCCTGAATTCGAAGCGAGGCTGGACACGATCGCCCGAAGCCGCGCACTGGTCATGATGGAGGGGGTCAGTCCTTACATAAACCACCAGGCTTTCACGTCATTGCTGGCTTTGCTGGCACGATATCTGGCACCTCGCAGCCAGTTGGCGTACGACTTCAAGATCGAAGGCGTGGACGATCGGTTCGGTCACTCGACCGGGGCGGGTAGACGTTTTCGACTGCCGCTGGAACGAGAAGGCGTCGCGGCATTCCACGAACGTCTGGGTTACCGATTGCGCCGAATCGAGGGCAGCGCAGAGCTGGAACGGCGCCTGTTAGGGACCGATCTCGGCCCTAACGCGGTTCTGTTCAACGAGGATGGCCTTATTTGCGTCGAAATCGCCAGACATATGGGGCGGCGGCCGGCGGCCTCGGATCAGCGAGGCTGATCGAGACGATCGGGGCCGCATGGGCTCATTTCGTTGACGCACCGGGTTTATCCGGAGAGAAGGCCGGACTGAAGACCTCCTCGAGTCTCTGATCGCGCCCGATGATGAACATGGCCTTCAAGCCACGAGCCTTCGCGACCTCCGGACCATCCCGATCGCCCAGACACAGCAGCGCGGTCGACCATGCATCCGCCCACGTCGGGTCCTCATGGAGGACGGTGACCGACAACAGGTGGTGGACGACCGGCTTGCCGAGACGTGGATCCAGAATGTGCGAAAAGGTCTGGCCGCGATCCTCGAAGAAGTTGCGGTATGTTCCCGAGGTCATCACGGCAACGCCCGATCGTTGATCGAGGTCGAGGATACGCTGGACGTCGCGCGTCATCGGGACAGGTTTCTCGATCGCGACCCGCCAGTTTGCGCCGTTGGCCTTGGCTCCCTTGACCTTCAATTCTCCGCCGATCTCGGCCAGATAGTTCATGATCCCGTTTCGCTCGAGAACGTCGGCGACGGCGCCCACGGTATATCCCTGGGCGATCGACGACAGGTCGATCTGCAGGCCGGGCATGGACTTGCGGACGCGAAGATGCGCGGCGTCGATCTGGAGCTTGGCCATGCCAACCCGCTTCAGCGCGCCTTTGATCTCGTCGGGATCGGGAACGTGGTGTTCCGGCTTCGAGAATCCCCAGAGGTCGAACAAGGGCTTCACGGTCAGATCGTAGCAACCCGCCGACGCCCGGTGTACCTCGCTCCCGATCACCAACAACTGCATGATTTCGGGCGAAACATCGAGCCACTCGGTGCTGTCCACCTGATTGAGCCGGGAGATCTCGGAATCCTCCCGGTAGTTCGACAGCTTTTCGTCGACCCTCTTGAAGACGAGGGCGATCTCGTCCCGCAGGCGCGAGCGGTCTATGGGCAACCCGTCGAGCACGACCTTGATGTGGTAGGTCGTCCCCTGGGCCTCGCCGGCGAATTCGGTCTCGCCGCCCCCCGCCCCACAACCGAACAAGGGCACCATCAATAAGGCGACGGGCAGGAATCGCAGGCAGGCGGAGATCAGCAGCGGTATGCGGGCACTGGCCGGAGCCCTTGTGCTCATGTTCGGGATGATCCCAATCAGCGGTTCGGGACAGGGACGTCGTGAGGCGCTATACCCACGGGTTCAGTTCGAACCAGGCACGACGAATGCCTACGCGGCAGGTTGCCAGCCGGCGCGGCTCAGCAGTTTTCGGCGATCGTCGCCCTTCTGCCAAGCGGCGACCGACATCTCCAGGTGCCAGCGCGTGGCCTCGGCGACCCGCTCGGTCTCAAGCTTGGTGGCGAGCATCCGTGCGTTGTCTTCACTGGTTTCAGGCAGAATCAACAGGAAACTGCTGCGGTCGAGCCGGCCGATCTCATCGGCCCAACGGAGCTGGGCACGGAATTCCCGGCTGACGTTGCGCAGGGTCTTCGCGGCCTCTGCGTCGAGCTGGTCCGGCTGAAACCTGACGCGAATTACCGCCAGCGGGTTGCCGTAGCGCCGGCTTCGCGTCACGTGCTTGTCGAGCGCCGACAGGATCGATGAACTGTTCGGAAGCCCGGTCTCCGAGTCATTCGCATCCAGCTCGGCGAGTCGCCGGGCAAGCTCGACTTCGCGCGTGACGTCGAGAAAACACCAGGCCCGACCGCTCGTTCCGGGCAGTTCGATCGGCTTGCGATGCAGGGTCACCGACTTCCCGTCGCGGTGCGGCAGACTCAACGGCTCCGGCGACTCGATGAGTTCCAGCGCCTGACGGAGCGGATTGGCGTTCCATTCATCGCGGTTGCTGTCGAGCATCGCGAGCAATGCATCGCTAGCCCAGGCCTGCGGTGCACCCGTCCCAAGCACCAGTACACCGACCGGCATATGCTCGAGGAGCGCCCGCGCGTCCAGATCGGCCAGCGCCGAGTCTACGTGGAAATCGTGTCGATCAGTCATACTCGCTCACCGAAAGGATGATCGTGGCGCGTACGATATGATAATGCAGTTGAATCAACGCGTATCGCTGCGCGATTGTAGCCGGCGCGTTCAGCGCGTGGAGACATCCGCCGACGGCGCGGCGCCACGTGTCGGATTCAAGCCGTGGGGACGCAGCACGCCGAACTTGTAGCCGAGCAGCAACAGCAGGAACAGCGCGAACGAAAGGCCGATACGGAAGGTCAGAGCCCTCGCGGTCCGCGGCGAACGGTCGCGGTCCCTCACCAGGTAGAACAACGCGGAACCAAGACTCGCGATGATGACCAGCAGCAGGAATACGATAACGACGTTCATCGACCTCGGGTGCTCAGCGCCGGCGTCGCCCGCCTGAACCGCCGTTGGGTCCGACTGCCGATGGCTCATTATAGCTTCAAACCTTCAAGGACATGGCTCGTCACGCTGAGCGTGCTGCTGCCCCTGTTCATATCGCTGGGGTTCTGGCAGCTTCGGCGCGCCGCCGAGAAGGACGCGTTGATCGCGCTGCGCGACCAGCAGTCCGCGTCGCCGCCGATGCGACTGGTCGAACCCTACGCCGGTCTCGACGGACTGCGTTACCGGAGCGTCACGGCCGTCGGCGCCTTCGATACCTCACACCAGTTCCTGCTCGACAACCAGATTCGTGCCGGCCGCGTCGGCTACTCGGTGCTGACACCGCTTCGGCTGGCCGACAGCACGAGCGCGGTGCTGGTCAATCGCGGCTGGGTCGCCGCGCCACCGACCCGTGCGGAACTTCCGTCTATACCGGTGCGCGGGGGCGAGTTGACCCTGGTCGGGCAGATCGATGCGTTGCCATCGGTTGGACTCCGGCTGGCCGGTGCGGAACGGCCGACCCCCGGCTGGCCCGCGGTCGTACAACTGGTCGATCCCGCGGTCGCCGCCGAGGTCCTCGGTTATCCGGTTCTTCCTTATCAGGTATTATTGGACGCCGCGTCGCCGGACGGCTACATCCGTGACTGGAAGCCCGCCAACGTGGACCCGACGAAGAACCAGGGATATGCGTTGCAATGGTTCGCATTCGCCGGCGTGCTGGTGCTGCTGTTCCTGCGCCATACCATCACCAAGAAGAACAATGACCGTCACGGCATGACGGACTCCAGAGGCTGAACCCGTGAACGCCCCGAACCCCCGCACGTCCCGCAATCGCTGGATGCTGCTGCTGATCGCATCGCTGTCGTTGATTCCGTTTCTGCTGGCCTGGGTTTACGCCAGTCATCCGGAACTGATCGGCAGGCGGAGCAACTATGGCCACCTGATCGACCCGGCGCTGCCGATCGACTACGCGCGGCTGCTCGGGCCGCCCGATGGATCCGGCGTTCAAGCGGAAATCAAGGGGCGCTGGGTCCTGTTGCAGGTGGAAACGAACGGCGACTGCGGAGACGCCTGCCGCCAATCCCTGCATGCTACCCATCAGATTCGCCTGATGCTGAACAAGGATCTGCCGCGGGTGCGCCGGCTGGTAATCATCGGAAATCAGGGATCTGGTCCGGTCCTGGGTGACCGGCCCGACGATCCGGACTTGCTCCGCGCCCAGGTCGACGCCGACCGTACCCGCGAGTTGACCCACGTGATCGGCGGCGACGGATCCGATGGCGCGCTGATCCTGCTCGATCCATTCGGCAACGCGATGATGTGGTATCCGCCGGGGTTCGACCCATACGGCGTGCTGAAGGACCTCAAACATTTGCTGCGAACCTCGCAGATCGGCTGATCACCGCCGGCTCACCAACGAACCCTAGCCATGTACAGAAAACTCGCCTTTCTCGCCGTAATCCTGGCGCTCGTCACGGTCGTGTTCGCCGCCTATGTCCGCATCTCGACGGCGCGCGAGGGCTGTCCGGACTGGCCCGGCTGCGTCGGCCGGTTCATCGAGGACGAACCCTTGCTGATGATGCAGCAGACCGCCGACGCGAGGGCGTTCGAGTCCGCTCGACCGTGGACTAAAACGACGCATCGCACGATGGCCGGGGCACTGGGCGGCGTCGTGCTGGCCCTGTCGCTGATGGCGTGGCGGCAACGCGAGAACCGCGCGAAACTCGTAGCGCTGAGCCTGACCGCCCTGGTGTCATGCGGCTTGCTGGCGTGGATGGGTCTGTGGAATCCGGAAACCAAGAGCGTGCCGCTGGTCGCGACGGCCCATGCGCTGCTCGGACTGTTCCTGGTCTCGGTCCTGTACTGGCTCTATCGGGTGGCTCGACCGGGCGGGATCGTCCGCGTCGAGGGAACGACGATGCTGCGATCCTTGGCGCGGCTCGGACTGCTCGTGCTGATCGCCGAAATAGCCCTGGGCAACTGGACTAGCGCGAACCATGCGGGGATCGTCTGTCCGGACTTTCCCAGCTGCCTCGGTAGTTCCTGGCCCGATGCCGCCTACCGCGATGGCTTCGACCTGCTCCGGGGATTTTCCGAGGATACCGCGACGGCTGTACCGGCTCTCGCCTCGCGCGTCGCCATTCACTGGATGCACCGCGTGGTCGGCCTCCTGAGCTTCCTCGTGTTGAGCTTGGCGGCGGTGAACATCAGCGGGAATCGGCGCGCCGCGCCCCTCAGCAAGGCTGGCGTGCTGCTGAGTTCCCTGCTGCTGCTCGAGATATGCCTCGGCATGGGCGCGGTCATGTTCCGGCTGCCGGTGGCAATCGCCGTAGCCCACAGCGCGGTGGCGGCGCTGCTGTTGCTGAACGTCGTACATATCAATCTGTCACTGCGACGCTCTGGCAGCATCGCCAGCAATGGCGCGCCGATCCCGGTCGCGGTGCCGAGGCCGACCGGCACCCCACTCGAGCCCGCCCGCCCGACGCCGGCGGGCGTCGTCGATCGCTTGCGGACCCAGCTCGGCAAGACACGCGGCGGGCTCAGCGGAGCGATTGCCAGCCTCGCGCTCGGGCGGAAGACCATCGACCGGGAAGTCCTCGACCAGATCGAGGAGCAGTTGCTCATCGCCGACCTCGGCGTCGGCACGACCGCGGCGATCACGCGGGACTTGGCGGCCAGTCTCGAACGGCGTGAACTCGCCGACTGGGATGTCGTCAACCAGCGGCTGCGCGAACACCTGCACGCCATCCTGCGGCCCTGCAGCGTTCCGCTTGAGATCCCCGACGACGTGCGGCCATTCGTCATCCTGGTCGTGGGCGTCAATGGCGTCGGCAAGACGACGACGATCGGCAAGCTCGCGCGACGCCTGCAGGACCGCGGGCTCAGCGTGATGCTGGCGGCCGGCGACACCTTCCGCGCGGCGGCCGTCGAGCAGCTGCAAACCTGGGGCGAACGGAACGGGATCCCGGTGATTGCGCAACAGAGCGGAGCCGATTCCGCATCGGTGATTTTCGATGCCGTACAAGCCGCGCAGGCGCGCAAGGTCGATGTGCTCATCGCCGACACGGCCGGACGCCTGCACACGAAGTCGAACCTGATGGAGGAGTTGAGCAAGATCAAGCGGATCGTCGGCCGACTGGATTCGTCGGCGCCGCACGAGGTCCTGCTGGTCGTCGACGCCGGAACCGGCCAGAATGCGATCTCCCAGGCGCGCCAGTTCAACGAGGCAGTCGGACTGACCGGTCTGGCGCTGACGAAACTCGACGGTACCGCGAAGGGCGGCGTGATCTTCGCTCTAGCCGACCAGTTCGGCATCCCGATCCGCTTCATCGGCATCGGCGAGGGCATCGAGGATCTGCAGGACTTCGACGCCGATAAATTCATCGCCGCGCTGTTCGAGACCCGGCTGCACTGAAGCAAGCGCCGGGTTCCGCGACCGTACGGAAGACCCGCGCTGAACTTCCAAAACACTTAGCACTCTAAAGGCCAGAGTGCTAACATGTGATGGTCGCATAAACAGGACATTCGATGAATCAAGCAATCAGCTTTCCGGTGGCGGGTTCGGTCGGATCGATCGACGACTACCTCGGTCTGGTCAATCGGTTCCCGCGGCTCAGCGCCGAACAGGAACGCGAACTGGCCGAGCGCTTCCGTGAACATAATGACTTGGAAGCCGCACGCACGCTGGTGACGGCCAACCTGCGCTTCGTCGTGTTCATCGCACGCGGCTACCTGGGTTATGGCCTGCCATTCGCCGACCTGATCCAGGAAGGGACCGTCGGGCTGATGAAAGCAGTCAAACGGTTTGACCCGACGCTCGGTGTTCGCGTCGTCTCGTTCGCCGTGCACTGGATTCGCGCCGAGATCCACGAATACATCATCCAGAACTGGCGGATCGTCAAGGTCGCGACGACGAAGGCGCAGCGCAAGCTGTTCTTCAACCTGCGCAAGCTGAAGAACCGGCTCGGCTGGTTGAACCACGATGAAGCTCACGCGGTCGCAGACGAACTGGGCGTCGAGGTCGACGACGTCTACGAGATGGAAAACCGGCTGCACAATCACGATATCGCGATGGAAGGCTCGGGCGACGAGGACGATGGTGAACGTGACGTCACCGCGCCGATCCATTATCTGCGACAGGAGAACGGCGACCCGGCGCACATGATCGAGAGTTCCGACTGGGGTGACCACGAACAACGCAAGCTGGCGGCGGCGATCGAGGGACTGGACGAACGCTCGCGGGATATCGTCGCGAGCCGGTGGCTCGCCGAAGACAAGCTGACGCTGCACGATCTGGCCGCGCGTTACAAGGTCTCGGCGGAGCGCATCCGTCAGCTCGAGACCAGCGCGATGGGTAAACTCCGCAAGGCCCTGACCGCCGAGCTCTGAAGCCTCCAAACCGCGGTCGCCACGCGACCGAAGGAATTCCATCGTTTGAACAGGCCGCGCCTTCGCGGCCTGTTTGCGTCTGAGCGCCATCATCGTCGGCATCCTCCGCTCTGACACTGTCTCAGCGACAACGCCCTGGACACCGTGGAGACAGTCGAAGCTGTCTCCCTGCGCGGCCGAACATCCATAACTTATTGTTTTAAATAAGACCTAAACCTGGCACGTTTGCTGCGTCATCGATCGGGTTATCTGAGCAAATCGGGAGCCTGGACCAGCGATGCCGAATCGAGACGACGCGAGAATCCATCGACCGCTGGCGGCTGCTTTACTGGCCCTAGCCGCATGCTCGGCACCGGCCGACGCCGGGTGGCAACTCAGTTTCTCCGACGAATTCTCGGCGACGACGGTGGACTGGACACGATGGAAGCCATCGGACGCCTGGAACAACCGAACCTACGTCGCCACCGGCGAACTGCAGTGCTACATGCCGGACAGCTTTGCCCTCGGCGACGGCACGCTATCGATCATCGCCGAGCGTCGCGTGCCCGCCAACTGCCGGCCCAACCCGGGCTATCTGCGCTATACGTCGGGCATGATCACGACCGCCAAGTCGTTCAACCAGCGCTATGGCTACTTCGAGATCCGCGCCCGTCTGCCGAAGGGGCAAGGTCTATGGCCCGCGTTCTGGCTGTTGCCAGCCGACCGATCGAGCCCTCCGGAAACCGATGTCATGGAAGCGATCGGCTCAACCCCGAACAGCGTTCAGATGACGAACCATTGGTGGAACACCGAGGATCAGAGTCGACAGGGTAGCGGCTCATCGTTCAACGGTCCGGATTTCACGGCCGATTTCCACACCTTCGGCGTAGACTGGCAGCCGCAGCGGCTGACCTGGTATGTCGACGGCGTCAAACGCCGCGAGTTCACCGGTCCGCTGGTCATGGATCGTCCCGCCTATCTGCTGGCGAACCTCGCGATCGGCGGCGCATGGGCTGGTGCGCCCGATGACACGACGGTGTTTCCGGCCCGCATGCAGATCGACTACATCCGGGTCTACAAACGCGTCATGGATGGTCAGCCGGACTACCTCCCGCCATTCGACAAATCGCCGGATGTTCCGGTCGCGCCGACGCTGGTGCGCGGCCAGACGATGGGTCAGACGACGAACACCTCCGGCACGCCGTACCAGAACTCTGCAACCTGGGCCCTATGGAACAACGGCTACATTCAGTCGACCGTGGCGTTTCCACAAAGCGGAACCTATGAGTTCATTCTGCGCATGGGCGGCAATAGCGTGGCCGGAATCCCGCCGAAAATGGAGCTGCGTATCGACGGCGTCACGATGGGATCGCTGGCGGTCGATCGCGGGTGGGAACCGGTGAACTACAAGCTGCGCGTACCGATCGAGGCCGGACAGCATCTCGTCGCGATCGCGTTGACGAACGGATACGACTGGCAGACGGACACCGGCGACTACCGCTTCCTGCTGGTCGACCGGATGGCGATCGCGCTGCCGCCCGCCCAAGCGGCGAGCCCCGACACAGGAGACTTGTATGTCAGCCGCTCCGCGGACCGGACCGACCCGCTGCTGCTCGACGGGGCGACGCTGAGCGGAGCGGTGCACGTGTTCTACTCAGCCGCTGAGGCAACGACCGCGTCGGCCCGATTCATGCTCGACGGCGTCGTCGTCAAGCACGAGCATCAGGCGCCATTCGATCTAGCCGGAACCGGCGCGGACGGCCAGTCCTTACCGTTCGCGGTCGACCGGCTATCCGGCGGGTGGCACACGCTGGCAGTTCGGCGCATGCAGCGCGACGGCACCGTCGCCGACGAGACCCTGGCCCGGTTTCGCCGCGAATGATGCGTTCATGCCGATCGGACCGGAGGCTGGCGGGGCCAGTCGCGGACAGGCCCGGCCGGTCAGGGCGAGCAGATGCGAAGCCAGTGCTCCGGGTAGGGCTTGCGCAACAAATTGGTCGCCAGAGCGATCGCTGCGTCCAGGTTAGAACGTGCGGCAGGCGATAAATCCTCGCCGAGCTCGAAGCGCTCGCCTCGCACGCGAAGCAGGAATGCCTCCGGCGGCTCGGACCGAAAGCACTGCCGGAAAACGCTCAACACCGACGAGGGGCTCATCGCGTGCGTCGTGTAACTGCCATCGGCCGCCGCCGACAAACGCTCGAGCCGACACGGGCTGTCGCAGGCGACGTCGGCATCCGCGAACAACACGAGATGCCGCTCCGACAGATCGAACGCGTGCTCGATCTGCAGTTGAAAATCCGTCAGGAACTCGACCTCCGCGTGAGCAGGATCCCGCCGCAGCGCGTCGATCAGCAACGGCCCTAGCGCGTCATCGCCGCGGCTTGGATTGCCGTACCCGAAGACCAGCAGCGGTGGCACCAACCGATCAGCATCGCGCGAGGTCGCCATCTCCACTCTTGACCAGTCGATCGACGATCGCGCCGCCCGCATCGACCAATTCGAGCTTCAGCGGCATCTTGCCAAGCGCGTGCGTCGCACACGACAGGCAGGGATCGTAGGCGCGAATCGCCACCTCGATGTGGTTCAGCAAGCCCTCGGTCAATTCGCGTCCGTCGAAATAACGATCGGCGACCTGACGGATGGACTCGTTCATCGCCTGATTGTTGTTCGTCGTCGAGACGATCAGGTTCGCTTTGACGACGATATCGTCGTCATCGACGATGTAGTGATGGAACAAGGTTCCACGCGGCGCCTCGATGACGCCGATGCCCTCGGGCCGGCGATCGCCCTTGACGACCAGGTCGGTACCGGTGATGTCGGGATCGGTCAGCAATTCCTTGATGCCTTCCGCGGAATGCAGCGCCTCGATCATGCGCGCCCAATGGAAGCCCAGTGAGCCATGTACCGGAACGCCGGCGCCGTAGCTCGCGAACTCCTGCCTCGCCCGTTCGGCCAGCGGGGTCGAGATGAACTCACAGTTGTTCAGGCGCGCGAGCGGGCCGACCCGGTACCAGCCGTCGTTCTTGCCGAGCGAGACGATGTGCGGAAACTTCATGTACGACCATGGCCGCACTTCCTCGCGCAGATAGTCGGTGTAACTCCGATAATCGACGTGATCGAAAATCGTCGCGCCGCTGTCGTCGCGGGCGCGAAGCCCCCCGTGATAGAGCTCCAAGGCCCCATCCGGGCGGATCAGGCTCATGAAATTCGAGCGTATGAACGCGAAGTGCTGGTGATACTCCACGTTCGACAGAAACAGATCCTTGATCAGCCGCACCGCGTTCTCGGTCCAGCCAATGACCTCGTCGATACCACGCAACAACTCGTCACGCTCGTCGACCGACAGCGCCTTGTTCATTCCGCCCGGAATCGCCCCGGTGCCGTGGATGCGCTTGCCGGTGATCGCCCGAATCACTTCCTGGCCATACTTTCGCATCCGGACGCCTTCGAGACCGACGTCGGGATAGGCCTGAAGCACGGCAACGATATTGCGCCGGCTGGCATCACTATCGAATCCGAACAGCAGGTCCGGCGTCGCCAGGTGGAAAAAGTGCAGGGCGTGTGACTGCAGGGTCTGGCCGAGATGCAGCAAGCGCCGCAGCTTCTCCGCGGTCGGCGTCAGCTTGTCTACGCCGACCAATTGATCGACCGCCTTCGCCGCCGCCAGATGGTGACTGACTGGACAGATTCCGCAGAGGCGTTGCACCAGGACCGGCAGCTCCCAATACGGGCGCCCCTGGATGAAGCGTTCGAAGCCCCGGAACTCGACGATGTGCAGCCGCGCCTGGCGCACCCGGTTGTCGTCATCGAGCAGCAGCGTCACTTTGCCGTGACCTTCGACGCGCGTGACCGGATCGATAACGACGCGCCGAAGATCCTGCGGGTTCTCCGCGGTTTCCAGATGTTCGTACATGGCGGGTTCCAGACTCGTGAAGGCTAATATCTTGCGCCTCATTCTACTCCGATCCTCGGCCCAGATCGTGCTCAACGGGGTGGAATATACGCGCCTGGGCCATGGTTATAGCGCGCACGGCGACGCGACGCACGTAAGTCAGCCAAGCCCACTGGAAGGGTTTAGAATGGTGTCGACGCTCCGCCGGTACCGAAAGAACCCAAGACTGGAGCGCGGGCGCAGCGACACGGCCAGACTGGCCGCTCGAGCTGTCGTCGAAAGAAGATCAGGAGAAACGCCATGTATCTGAAACGCAAAAGCGACGGCCATCTGATCGAGGTGCTCGGAGTGGCCGATCTGATCAATCCGACCCATCCGAACGTGGTCGGCCGCCTGCACTACGGCGAAGAGATCCAGGACCCGGAGAAGTTCCCGAAATCGGACCTGCTGTTCCCCTCGGACGAGGCCTTACCGCGCTGCTGGCTCGATGTTCATTATCGTGACAGCGCCGTGCGCCGCTAGGCGCCTGTGGTCCTGACAGACCGGCTCACGCCAGCCGGCACTCGGGGGCGAGGCGGCCATTCGATGGTTACCGGCTGGTAACCGACATTGCCTGCTCCGTCCCCGTCGATCCGACCAAGCGGATCATGAGTTCCACGTTCGATCAGAGCCCGCTGCGCTTCGCCTGATCCCACAAGCGATCCAGAATCTCCAGCGACACGTCGTCCAGACGGACGCCGGAGCTGGCGAGTTGCGATTCGATGTAACGAAAGCGGCGGTCGAACTTCCGGCTGCCCGACTTCAGCGCGGTCTCCGCGTCGACCCCAAGGTGCCGTGCGAGATTGACGACGGTGAACAGCAAATCACCGAGTTCCTCCCGAACCTCCGCGGCATCGGCGTTCATCACCGCCGTCTTGAGTTCATCGACTTCCTCGTCGAGCTTGTCGAGCACGGATGCCGCGTCGGACCAGTCGAAACCATGACGCGCCGCGCGGAGCTGCAGCTTCTGCGCATGCATCAATGCCGGCAATGCGCCGGTGACGCCATCGAGCACGCTGGGGCTGGAAACGTCCGGGGACTTGCGGCGGCGCTGCTCGACCTTGTCGGTCTCCCAGTAGCGTTGCCGCTCGCGATCGTCGGCGAATTCGACGCCGTCGAAGACATGCGGGTGTCGTCGAACCAGCTTATCGGCAACCGCGCGCGCGACCGCGCCGAAATCGAACAGACGGGATTCCTCCGCGATCCGCGCGTGAAAGACGACTTGCAGCAGCAGATCCCCGAGTTCGTCGCGCAGATCTTCCGGATCGCCGCGTTCGACGGCATCGGCAACCTCGTATGCCTCCTCGAGCGTGTGCGGAATCAGCGAATGGAACGTCTGCGCCTGGTCCCAGGGGCATCCACGCTGCGGGTCACGCAGCAATGCCATGATGTCGAGGAGGCGTTGAAGGTGTTCCATGCCGCCGACGTCGGCGTCGGCGGGCCGGTCGCTGTCCGCCTCGTTCACGTCAGAAATCGGTTCCGAAGTTCTCGCGGTAGCGTGCGCGAAACGCCGGCATCGTGAAATTGTGATTCTGCGTGCCGTGCGTTTCGATCTTGATCGCGCCCATCAGCGACGCGATGCGACCGACGGTCGGCCAATCGTGATCCTCTGCCAACGCGTAGATCAGGCCGGCGCGGTAGGCATCGCCGCACCCGGTCGGGTCCAGCACACGCTCCGGTCTGGCCGATGGAATTTCATGGACCATGCCATCCGCATGGATCTCCGAGCCGTTGCCACCCTTCGTGACGATCAGCGCGTCGACGCGCCGAGCCAGCTCCGCGAGCGTCATACCGGTCCTTTCCCGCATCAGCTGAGCTTCGTAGTCGTTCAACGTGACCCATCGCGCGAGATCAACCAGATGCATCAGCTCCTCACCGTCGAACATTGGCATGCCCTGGCCAGGATCGAAGATGAACGGGATCTCGGCATCGGCAAAACCCTGGGCATGTTGCAACATGCCATCCTTGCCGTCGGGTGCGACGATCCCGATGCGGATTCCGGCATCGCGGGGAATCTCGTTCAGGTGCGAGGATGACATGGCCCCGGGATGGAACGCCGTGATCTGGTTGTCGTCCATGTCCGTCGTGATGTAGGCCTGCGCGGTGTACGCATCCTCGATGATCCGGATATATGTCTGACTGATGCCGCAGCACGCCAGCCACTGGGAGTACGGCTCGAAGTCCTTGCCTACGGTCGCCATCGGTTGCGGATCGGCGCCGAGCAGCTTCAGGTTGTAGGCGATGTTCCCCGCGCATCCACCGTATTCGCGGCGCAATTCCGGAACCAGGAACGACACGTTCAGGATGTGAACCTGCTCGGGCAGGATGTGATTCTTGAACTGATCCTGGAATACCATGATCGTGTCATAAGCCATCGACCCGCAAACCAACGCAGTCATCCGCTCCTCCTCAGCGCAACAACACCAGCAACCAGACGGCACCGGCCAAAACGAGAGAAGATAACACGGCCGCGGAGCCAATGTCCTTCGCGCGCGCCGAGAGTTCGTGCCGTTCGAAGCCGATCCGATCGACCGTGACTTCCACGGCCGTATTCAGCAGTTCGACGATCAGCACGATGAACAACACGCCGATCAACAAGGACTGTTCGACGGCCCCATCGCCCAGCCACAAGCCGAGCGGTACGCCGACGACGAACAGCAGGACCTCCTGACGAAAGGCCTCCTCATGATGCCAGGTCGCCTTGAAGCCGGCCACGGAGTTGAACAACGCCGCCCAGATTCGGGCGAAACCCTTCAGGTTCTGTCCAGCCATCGGTTTTGCGGGTTGAGAATTGCGGGATTTCTGGATGCGCAGGCTCGGCGCCCCGACCCTGCGCGATGGGCGTGGCTTCGGCAGGCTGAGACAGCTGTCCGCGGATTCAGGCGGATTCTTCGATGATGGCCCGGTAGCCGGCATCATTCAGCAGTGTGGCCAGATCGGCCCCCGGATCGGTTCCGCGGACGCTGAACAGCCAGGTACCATAAGGATCGAGGTTGATGCCCTCGGGCGTGTCCGCCAGCGCGCTGTTCGCGGCGACGATCTCCCCGGAAACCGGGCTGTAGATGTCCGACGCCGCCTTGACCGATTCGATGACCGCGCAGGCCTCGCCGGAACGGATCTGGCGACCGACCTCCGGCAATTCGACGTAGACGACGTCGCCGAGTTGCTGCTGAGCGTGGTCGGTGATGCCGACCCGGATCGTTCCGTCGGGCTCGGAGCGAGCCCATTCATGGGTCTTGGCGTATTTCAGTTCCGCGGGAATGTCACTCATTTCGTCGATCTCGATGGTGGCACCGGCGTCATCATTCCGGTCTGCTCGTTGGATGCGGTACGCCGAGGCATGCCTCGGCGCGGATGGTCGTTCGGGTGTCCGGGTCAGCTGAGCCGGACAATCGAGGGCTCATTGGTCACCAATCGTCGCCCGGCCCGGCAGCGGATGGAATCCTTCACTCGACCGTGACGGATTTTGCCAGGTTGCGCGGCTGGTCGACGTCGGTTCCCTTGATCAAGGCGACATGATACGCCAGCAGTTGTAACGGAATCGTGTAAACGATTGGCGCGAGGACATCGTTCGCCGTCGCGACGCGCAACAGCTTGACCCCCGGCATGCTTTCGAGCGGCGCATTGGTATCGGCGAACACGTAAAGCTCGCCGCCGCGGGCCTGGACTTCCTGCAGATTCGACTTCAGCTTTTCCAGCAAGTCGTTGTTAGGCGCTACCGCGACGACCGGCATCTGATCGTCGATCAACGCCAGCGGGCCGTGCTTCAACTCCCCGGCCGGATAAGCCTCGGCATGGATGTAGGAGATTTCCTTCAGCTTCAGCGCACCCTCCATCGCGACCGGATAATGCAGGCCGCGGCCGAGATAGAGCGCGTGCTGCTTGTCCCCGAAGTGCTCGGCCCAGCGGGCGATTTCCGGTTCCAGGCGCAGCGTATGCGCGATCTGCTCGGGCAGACGATCGAGTTCGTCGACGATCGCGACCTCGTGCTCGGTCGACAGACCGTTGCGCTTGCCCAGCGCGAGCACCAGCAACAGCAGGGCCGTCAACTGGGTCGTGAACGCCTTCGTCGAGGCCACGCCAATCTCCGGACCCGCCCGCGTCATCAGCGCGAGTTCCGATTCGCGGACCAGCGAACTTTCCGGAACGTTGCACACCGAGAGCGTGTGGGCGTAACCGAGTCTTTTGGCCTCCTTCAGAGCCGCCAGCGTATCGGCCGTCTCGCCGGATTGCGAGATCGTCACGAACAGGGTGTCAGGCGGAACGCGATGCCGGCGGTAGCGAAACTCGCTCGCAACCTCGACGTGACATGGCAGGCCGGCAATGTCCTCGATCCAGTAACGCGCGACCAGTCCGGCATGGAAGCTGGTACCGCAGGCGACGATCTGCACGTTCTTGATCTGATCGAACACCGCCGCGGCCGTGGGACCGAACGCCGCATCGAGCACTCGACCGGCCTCGCATCGGCCGTCCAGCGTCTTTTCGATCGCGACCGGTTGCTCGTGGATCTCCTTCTGCATGTAGTGGCGGAATTCACCGCGCTCGACGGCATCCGCGGCGATCTTCGTCTCATGTACCGGACGGTCGATCGGCGCGCCCTCGGCATCGAAGATCGCGACGCTATCGGTCGTCAGTTCCGCGGTGTCCCCGTCTTCGAGGAACACGAAGCGCTGGGTCTCGGCGACCAGGGCAAACACGTCGGATGCGATGAAGTTCTCGCTCTCGCCGAGACCGACGACCAGCGGGCTGCCATGGCGCGCCGCAACCAGCGTGCGGGGCGCGCTGGTGCAGACGACGCCGATCGCGTACGCGCCCTTGAGCCTGGCGCAGGTCTCCTGAACCGCGCGCAACAGCGACAAGCCGTTCTGCAGAAACCGATGAACCAGATTGACGATGACCTCGGTATCGGTCTCCGAACTGAACTCGTAGCCGTCCCGCGTCAATTCGGCGCGGAGCTGCTCGTGGTTCTCGACGATACCGTTGTGCACGACCGCGACGTGGTCGCGGGCGACGTGAGGATGGGCGTTCCGTTCAGAGGGCACACCGTGAGTCGCCCAGCGCGTGTGAGCGATCCCGATCTTCCCGGCAACCGGGGATTCGCTGACCGCATCTTCGAGTTCGCGAATCTTTCCGGCGCGGCGGACCCGCAACAAGATGCCATTGTGGTCCAGAACCGCGAGCCCGGCCGAATCGTAGCCGCGATATTCAAGTCGTTTCAGACCCTCGACCAGGACCGGCGTCACCACCCGATGTGCTACCGCACCGACGATTCCGCACATCCTATTTCTCCTTCTTTCGCGGCCGTTCCCAGCCTTCGACGGTGGTTTGCCGCGTGCGGCTCAGTGTCAGACGATCGGGCGGCACGTCTCGGGTAATCGTCGATCCGGCGCCGATCGTCGCATTCTCGGCGACACGGACGGGGGCGATCAGCTGCGTATCCGAGCCGATGAACACACCGTCCTCAATGATCGTCTGGTATTTGTTCGCGCCATCGTAATTGCACGTGATCGTGCCCGCGCCGATGTTGACCCGTCGACCGACCAGCGTGTCGCCGACATAGCTCAGATGATTGATCTTCGATCCGCTGGCGACGACCGATTTTTTCAACTCGACGAAGTTGCCGATATGCACATGGTCCTCGAGGCGGGTATCCGGCCGTAACCGGGAAAACGGTCCGATGCGAGACGATGCGCCGATTTCGGAGTGTTCGAGATAACAGTTCGGCAAGATTTCGGTGTCGTCACCGACCGTGCAATCCTTCAGACAGACATTGGCACCGATGCGCACGCGATCGCCGAGCCGGATGCGTCCCTCGAGGACGACATTAACGTCGATCTCGACATCCTCGCCGATTTTCTCGATATCGCCGCGCAGATCGAAGCGGGCCGGATCACGCAACGTGACGCCCTGCTCCATCAGAGTCCGCGCGCAGCGCGCTTGATAGATCCGCTCGGCTTCGGCCAGTTGCACCCGATTGTTGATGCCCATCACTTCGGATGCGGATGCCGCCAGCGTCGTTGCGACCGTGAATCCGTCGGCGACCGCCATCTCGATCGCATCGGTCAGGTAGTATTCTCCCTGAGCGTTCGTCGTCGACAAGCGGTCCAGCCAGCCCTTCAGTGCCTTCCCGGGAAACGCGACGATGCCGCTGTTGACCTCGCGGATCGTGCGGATCGACTCATCCGCATCCCGTTCCTCGACGATCTTCCGGACCGCACCGTCGGGGCCACGAACGATTCGCCCGTAGCCATGCGGATCGGCGAACTCCACCGTCAGCAAGGCAACGGTGCGTTCATCGACATCGGCCACGAGCGTCTGGACGGTTTCCGCCGTCAGCAGCGGGACATCCCCGTACAACACGAGTACGCAGTGATCATCGGCTATGCGGTCGCGCGCCTGTTGGACCGCATGCCCGGTTCCGAGCTGTGGAGCCTGTTCGATCCAGGAGGCGTCGAATTCCCGGCAGGCTTCCAGCATCACGGTTCCCCCATGGCCGTAGACGATGGCGATGTCGTCCGAACCGATCGCTTGCGCGAGGCGGTAGACGTGGCCGATCAAGCTGCGTCCGCCGATCTGGTGAAGCACCTTCGGCTGCGCCGAGCGCATGCGCGTGCCCTGACCTGCGGCAAGAATTATCGTCTGCAACCGCATCGTGCGTCACCTCTCCATAATTTTGTTGGCCGTGGGCCCGCGAAATTCCACCCCTTCCTGATGGTAGCAAAAAAAAACCCGGTGGCGCGGCGCTTCAACGGCGCCGTCCACCGGGCTCTTTGCCGCTCGACGGGTTCTCAGCCGCCCTTGCGCAGCTTTTCGATCGTCCGCAACTGGGCCATCGCCTCGAGCAGCAAGGCCTGCGCCTTGGCGTAGTCGATGCGGCCCGACTTGTCGGCCAGCATCTCCTCGGCTTGCCGCTTGGCTTCGAGCGCCGCAGCCTCGTCGATGTCCCGCGCGCGAATCGCGGTGTCGGCGAGAATCGTCACGACATGCGGCTGCACTTCGAGCATGCCGCCGGATATGTAGAACGGATGCGTCTCGGTTTCGCTGACCTTGACCCGCACTTCACCGGGCTTCAGCCGGGTCAACAGCGGGGCGTGGCGAGCGGCGATGCCGACTTCACCCATCTCCGCCGGCGCTACGACCAGTACCGCGGTACCGGAGTAGATCTCCCGCTCCGCGCTTACGATGTCGACGTGTATCGTCATTGCCATCTGGATGTTCCCCGGGCGGTCACGCCGCGAGCTTCTTGGCTTTCTCCAGCGCCTCGTCGATCGTGCCGACCATGTAGAAAGCCTGTTCCGGAATGTCGTCGAACTCACCTTCGACGATGCCCTTGAAGCCGGCGATCGTATCCTTCAGCGACACGTACTTGCCCGGGCTGCCGGTGAACACCTCGGCGACGAAAAACGGTTGCGACAGGAAACGCTGGATCTTGCGTGCCCGGGAGACCGTCAGTTTGTCTTCCTCCGACAGTTCATCCATGCCAAGGATCGCGATGATGTCGCGAAGTTCCTTGTAGCGCTGCAGCGTGCTCTGAACCCGCCGCGTCACGTTGTAATGCTCCTGACCGATGACCAGCGGATCCAGCTGCCGGCTGGTCGAATCCAGCGGATCGACGGCCGGATAGATGCCGAGCTCGGCGATCTGCCGCGACAATACGACGGTCGCGTCGAGATGCGCGAAGGTCGTCGCCGGGGACGGGTCCGTCAAGTCGTCGGCCGGCACGTAAACGGCCTGGATCGACGTGATCGAGCCGGTCTTGGTCGACGTGATTCGTTCCTGCAGGATGCCCATTTCCTCGGCCAGGTTCGGCTGATAGCCCACGGCCGACGGCATGCGGCCCAACAGCGCGGACACCTCGGTTCCAGCCAGCGTATAACGGTAGATGTTGTCGATGAACAACAGCACGTCGCGGCCTTCCTCACGGAAGAACTCGGCCATCGTCAGGCCGGTCAAGGCGACGCGGAGTCGGTTGCCCGGCGGCTCGTTCATCTGCCCGTAGACCAGGGAGACCTTGTCGAGGACGTTGCTCTCCTTCATCTCGTGGTAGAAGTCGTTGCCTTCGCGCGTGCGCTCGCCGACGCCAGCGAACACCGAATACCCGCTGTGTTCGATCGCGATGTTGCGAATCAGCTCCATCATGTTGACGGTCTTGCCTACACCGGCGCCGCCGAACAGGCCTACCTTGCCGCCCTTTGCGAACGGGCAGATCAGGTCGATCACCTTGATGCCGGTTTCGAGCAGTTCGTTCGCCGCGGACTGCTCCTCGAAGCTCGGGGCGTCGCGGTGGATGCCCCAGCGTACCTTCTCGCCGATCGGTCCGAGTTCGTCGATCGGATCACCGAGCACGTTCATGATGCGGCCCAGCGTCTCCTTGCCGACCGGCACGGAGATCGCCGCCCCGGTGTTCTCCGCGACCAGACCGCGCTTCAGACCATCGGTGCTACCCATCGCGATCGTACGCACGACGCCGTCGCCGAGCTGCTGCTGGACTTCCAGAACGATCGGTTCGCCGACGACGCGCAAGGCATCGTGCACCTTGGGCAGGGATTCGCGCGGAAACTCGACGTCCACGACGGCACCGATGATCTGAACGATTTTGCCCGTACTCATGCTTGTTCCTCTTCCGAACTCTGTTCGCTGTCTGAATTCTGCTAAACCGCCGCCGCGCCGCCGACGATCTCGGCGATTTCCTGGGTGATCGCCGCCTGCCGGGCCTTGTTGTAGATCAACTGCAACTCCTTGATGAGCTTTCCGGCATTGTCGGACGCGCTTTTCATCGCGACCATCCGCGCGGCCTGCTCGCAGGCATTGTTTTCGACCAGCCCCTGGAACACCAGGGATTCCGCATAACGGATCATCAGGCCGTCGAGCACCTCTTTCGCGTCAGGCTCGTAGAGGTAATCCCAGTGGCCCTTGAGTTCCTCGTCGATCTGGTCCGGATGGATCGGCACCAGCCGCTCGACGGTCGGCCTCTGGGTCATGGTGTTGACGAATTCGTTGTACACCATGTGCACCTCGTCGACGCGACCGGCATCGTACTCGTCGAGCATCGCCTTGATGACGCCGATGATGCTCTCCAGATGCGGAGTATCGCCGAGGCGGGTGACCTGGGCGACGACGTCGCAGCCGATGTTGTTGAAGAATGCCGCGGCCTTCTGGCCGATGATGCACACGCGGACGCGTTGGCCGCTCTCGGTCCACGCACGTATGCGCCGCAACACCGAGCGGAACAGGTTCGAGTTCAGGCCGCCACACAGACCCCGGTCCGACGAGACGACGATCAGACCGACCGTCGAGACCGGACGCTCGATCATGAACGGATGCTTGTACTCCGGGTTTGCCTGGGCCAGGTGCTTGATGATCCGCGCGATCTTGCGCGAATAGGGGCGCGTCGCCAACATGCGGTCCTGTGTCTTCCGCATCTTGCTGGCCGCGACCATTTCCATCGCACGCGTGATCTTCTGCGTGTTGCGGATACTCGCGATCTTGGTCCGGATCTCTTTGCCGACGGCCATTCGCGTTACCTCACCAGGCGTGCGTTTCTTTGAACTTCTTGACCGCCGCCTGCAGCGCGCTCTGGATCTCGTCGTTGTAGTCCCCGCTGGCATTGATCTTGTCCAGCAGGTCCGACTGCTCGGTCTTCATGTAATTCTGCAGCGCGTCTTCGAAGTCGCGGACTTTCGCGACCTCGACGTCGTCCAGGTAGCCCTCGTTGACCGCGAACAGCGACAGGGCCATCTGCGCGACGCTCATCGGTGCGTACTGATTCTGCTTCATCAGTTCGGTCACGCGCTGGCCACGCTCGATCTGCTTGCGAGTCGCCTCGTCGAGATCGGATGCGAACTGCGCGAACGCGGCCAGTTCACGGTACTGCGCCAGGTCGAGCCGGATACCGCCGCCAAGTTTCTTGACGATCTTGGTCTGGGCGGCGCCACCGACGCGCGAGACCGACAGGCCGGCGTTGACCGCCGGGCGTACGCCGGAGTTGAACAGGCTGGTCTCGAGAAAGATCTGGCCGTCGGTGATCGAGATCACATTGGTCGGAACGAATGCCGAGACGTCACCCGCCTGGGTTTCGATGATCGGCAGCGCGGTCAGGGACCCGGTCTTGCCCTTGACGGCACCCCCGGTCAGCTTCTCGACTTCCTCGGCATTGATGCGCGAGGCGCGCTCGAGTAGGCGCGAATGCAGGTAGAAGATGTCGCCCGGATACGCTTCTCGACCCGGCGGACGGCGCAGCAGCAGCGAGATCTGCCGGTAGGCCCAGGCCTGCTTCGTCAGGTCGTCGTAAATGATCAGCGCATCCTCGCCGCGGTCGCGGAAGTATTCGCCCATCGCGCACCCGGAATACGGGGCGATAAACTGCATCGCGGCGGATTCGGATGCCGACGCGGCGACGATGATCGTGTGCTCCATCGCGCCATGTTCCTGCAGCTTGCGCACGACGTTCGCGATCGAGGACCGCTTCTGTCCGATCGCGACATAGATGCATTTGACCCCGGTGCCCTTCTGATTGATGATCGTGTCGATCGCGATGGCACTCTTGCCGGTCTGACGGTCGCCGATGATCAGCTCGCGCTGGCCACGACCGATCGGGATCATGGAGTCGATCGCCTTCAGACCGGTCTGCAGGGGCTGGCTGACCGACTGGCGGCTGATCACGCCCGGCGCGATCTTCTCGATCGGCGAGGCCGCCGTTGCGGCGATCGGTCCCTGGCCGTCGATTGGATTGCCGAGTGCGTCGACGACGCGGCCCAGCAGGGCCTCGCCGATCGGCACTTCGAGGATACGGCCGGTGCATTTCACCGTGTCGCCCTCGGTCAGATGCTCGTAGGCACCGAGAACAACCGCGCCAACCGAATCACGCTCCAGGTTCAGCGCGACACCGAAGGTGTTGCCGGGGAACTCGATCATTTCGCCCTGCATCACATCGTTCAGTCCGTGAATGCGGACGATGCCGTCGGTCAGGCTGACGATCGTTCCCTCGGTGCGGGACTCGACGCCCAGATCGAAGTTGGCGATCTTGTTCTTGATGAGTTCGCTGATTTCAGATGGATTCAGTTGCATGATTCGTTAACTCGCTCTAATGGCAGAGGCTTTTCTCTAGGCGCTGAAGCTGGCCGCGGACCGAGGCATCGATCACGCGGTCCCCGGCGCGGATGACGACGCCGCCGATCAGCGCGCGGTCTTCGCGGATGCTGAGCCGGGCCCGTCTCTGCAGGAGCTTCTCGACGATCGCGGTGACCTGCTGCTGTTCCTCGTCATCGAGCGGGTAGGCGGTATCGACGGCGACATTGATATAGCCTTCGTCTTCCGCGCGGTACTCCGAGAACAGCGACAAAATCTGCGGAACAAGCTTGAGTCGATGATTCTGCACCAGCAGACGCAGCAGGTTGCGGCCGTCGTCATCCAGGCGATCGCCGGCCAGATCAAGCAATGCGGACAGGAACGCGTCGCGGTCCGCGCGGGGGTTCCCGGCTGCCTGACGTAAGCTCTCGTCCTCGACCAGGGCGCTCAGAAATCCGAGCATCTCCTGCCAGCGTTCGCGGGTGTCGGTTTCCTTGGCCCGCGCATAGGCCGCGACCGCGTACGGTCTGGCCAAGGTGATCAGTTCGCTCATCGATGTCTCAGCCCAGCTGCTTGCCGAGGTTCTTCAGCAGCTTCTTGTGCCGCTCGTGATCCACTTCCTGGCCGAGAATCTGCTCGGCAGCGCCAAGGGCCAGGGTCGAGACCTGCTTGCGCAATGCTTCCCGCGCAGCCTGCACCTCACGGTCGATATCGGTTTTGGCCGCGGCGACGATGCGCTCACCTTCCTGCTTGGCCGCCTGCTTCGATTCATCGACGACTTCGTTGGCCCGGCGCTGCGCGAGGTTGACGATCTCCGCCGCCTGCTCCTTGGCTTCCTTCAACAGCCCCTTCGCGCGCTTCTCCGCGTTCTCGAGGTCCTGACGACCCCGGTCGGCGGCCGCCAGACCTTCGGCGATCTTCTTCTTGCGCTCTTCCAGTGCCTGCATCAGCGGCGGCCAGACGTACTTCATGGTGAACAGCACCAGAAGTGCGAACGTGATCATCTGCCCGACCAGGGTGGCATTGATTGTCACAACGCTTTCCTCATTACTGCGACGACGACAAGTGGAGCCGGCCGACGGCCGCGCGTCTTATTTGACGAACGGGTTGGCGAAGGTGAAGAACAGTGCCAGACCCACGCCGATCATCGTGACGGCGTCGAGCAGACCGGCGACGATGAACATCTTGACCTGCAGCATCGGCACCATTTCGGGCTGGCGAGCCGCGCCCTCGAGGAACTTGCCACCGAGCAGGCCGAAGCCGATCGCCGTGCCCATCGCGCCCATGCCGAGGATCAATCCAACGGCGATCGCGGTCATACCATATACAGATTCCATAGATCCTCCGGTTTTTTCAGACGGGTTGGTTAGAAGACGGACTCAGTGATCCTCGTGCGCCAGACTCAGGTACACGATCGTGAGGACCATGAAAATGAATGCCTGCAGCGTGATGATCAGGATGTGAAAGACAGCCCAGGGAAAACTCAGGATCGGCTGCACGAACCACGGCAACAGCGCGATCAGGATGAAGATCAGTTCCCCGGCATACATGTTGCCGAACAGTCGCAGACCCAGCGAGATCGGCTTGGCCAGTTCCTCGACCAGCTTCAGCAACAGGTTGAACGGGATCATCCACGGCCCGAATGGCGTCAACAGCATCTCCTTGGCGAAGCCGATCGGTCCCTTCACCTTGATGCTGTAAAAGATGATCAGCGCGAACACCGAGATCGACATGGCGAATGTCGCGTTCAGATCGGTGCTCGGCACGATGCGGAGGTAATCCAGACCGACCGCCTTGCCGATGTCGGGCAACAGGTCGACCGGGAGCAGATCCATGAAATTCATCAACCAGATCCAGAGGAAGATCGTCAGCGCCAGCGGCGCGATGACCGGGCTGCGCCCATGGAAGCTATCCTTGACCTGGGTATCGACGAACTCGACGAGCATTTCGGCGAAGTTCTGCAACGGACCGGGAACACCACTGGTCGCATTCTCGGCGGCCTTCTTGAAGACGAACAGGAAAAGGAACCCGAGGAACAACGAGAAGAACATCGTGTCGAGGTGGAAGGTCCAGAACCCCTCGCCGGTCTTCAGTGGCGTCAAATGGTGAATGATGTAGCCGGTCGCGCCTTCAGGGCTATGTGCCTCTGTCGCCATGTGCTCTCAGTCCGCGTTGTTCAGTGAAGAAGGAGTGCCATCCAAAAGCTTGCCAGTACCGCCGCGAAGCCTGCGAAAAGCGCCGGGATGTAGACGTGGGGCAGTTGAAACACCAAGGCGAACAGCCCAGCCGTAAGCCCCAGCTTCATGGCTTCACCGGCATAGAAGGCATGCACGATCTCCCGCGCCGTTCGCTCCGCACCGCTATCGGACATCCGGTATGCAAACAAGGCGTTAGGCAGGAATCCGATCAAGCCACCCAGCAGAACCGACACGGCTGTCGACCACCCCCAGACGCTCAGGGCGACCGCGCCGGTCAGCGCTATGATCCAAAGCTGCCAGTGGAGTATGCGTTTCACAGAGGGAAACAATCGCCTCTTCAACACGCAAAATCCCCACAAAAAATGCCCGCGCATCATAGCAGCGGGTCCGGAAAAGATCAACGCGCGATCGAGCCCGCGAGGCCCGCCGCACCGGCCTCCCGACCGGATCGGCGCCGTTTGCCGGCACGGCCCGTTCCGCTTCGGTCCGCTTACTGATTCAGGCGGTCGAGAATGCCCTGTAGGTGGTCCAGGTTGGCGTAGTTGATGATGAGCTTTCCCGCCCCTTTGCGCGTGTGCTTGATTTCGACGTGCGCGCCGAAGGTTTCCGCGAGGCGGTTCGACAGGCTCGCGACATCCGGATCCTTTACTTGGGGCCGAGGCTCCGGCACACCGCTCTGCAGGCGCCGGATCAGCGTTTCGGTCGCCCGGACGTTCAACTGTCGCGCGGCGACGCGACGCGCGACGTCGGCCTGGCTGCCGAGGGGCAGGCCGAGAATGGCACGCGCATGACCCATTTCGATATCGCCCTCCCGCAACAAGGTCTTCGCGTCGGGATGGAGCTCATTGAGCCGTAACAGATTGGTCACGGTCGCACGCGATTTGCCGACGGCGTCGGCGATCTGCTGATGGGTCAACGCGAACTCTTCGGCCAGCCGCTTCAGGGCTTCGGCCTCCTCGAGCGGGTTCAGGTCCTCGCGCTGGATATTCTCGATCAATGCGATCGCCATCGCGGCCTGATCAGGAACGCCGCGGACGATCACCGGGATTTCGCGGAGTCCAGCCAGTTGCGCCGCGCGCCAGCGGCGCTCGCCGGCGATGATCTCGTAGCCGAAACTCGCGGTCGCGCGCGCGACGATCGGCTGCACGACCCCCTGGGCGCTGATCGAATCGGCAAGTTCCTGCAGCCTCGCAGGATCAAAATCCTTGCGCGGCTGAAATGGACTCGGCGTCAGGGATTCCACCGGAATGTTCTGCAGCTTCTCGCCGCCGGAGGCCGCGTCCACCGGTCCGAGCAGTGCCTCCAAGCCACGTCCCAGACCACGGCTTTTGCTTGTCATCTGTATCGCTGCCTCGCGCTGGACTAATGAGCCGTGGCCTGGTTGCGCCGCACCAATTCACCGGCCAGGGCCAGATAGGCGACGGCACCCTTCGACGACTTGTCGTATTGGATGATCGGTTGGCCATGACTCGGCGCCTCGGCCAGCCTGATCGTCCGGGGAATCACCGTGCGAAACACGGCCTCGGCGAAATGCTCGCTCAATTGCGCGGCAACGTCCTTCGCCAGACGACTGCGCGGATCGAACATCGTACGCAACAGGCCCTCGATCCGGAGGCGCGGGTTGACGCTGCTGCGCACATTCCGCAGGGTGTCCATCAGATCCGACAAGCCTTCCAGCGCATAGTACTCGCACTGCATGGGAATCAGCACGCTGTCGGCGGCCACTAGCGCATTCACGGTCAGGATGTTCAGCGACGGCGGACAGTCGATCAGAATGTACTCGTAGCGATCCCGCGCTTCGTCGAGCACGCGGGCCAGTACGCGCTCGCGCGCGCCTTCATCCAGCAGGGATACCTGGGCGGCGGCAAGATCGGCGTTCGCCGGCAGCAGGTCCAGCCGCGTATTTTCGAGCCGGACGACCGCCTGCTCGAGCGAGCACGCATTGGTCAGAACCTCGTAGACCGAGGCCGTCAAGGATTTCTTGTCGACACCGAGTCCCATCGTCGTGTTGCCCTGGGGATCCAGATCGATCAGCAACACCTTGTGCTTCGTGGCGGCCAGACTCGCGGCCAGATTGACGCTGGTCGTCGTCTTGCCTACTCCGCCCTTCTGATTTGCGACTGCGATGATTTTTGCCATGCCTGATGCTGGAAAGGTTTGGGGTGGGCCGCCGGCCGGGAATCTTCGGCCTGCTCGATCGCGCGGGATCGTCGTTATCGGCCGGGTCTCAATTCGACAAGGTGACGCTCGGCGGCGAGGCCCGGGACCGACAGCGGCAACACCCGCAGATCGACGCCATCGACGGCATCCAGATCCAGTTCACTCCGGCGCCCTTTCATCGCCAGCACGACGCCATCCGGGGCCAGCAAATGCCTGGACTGCTCCCAGATGTCGGCGAGCGAGCCGTACGCGCGCGTGACGATCGTGTCGTATCGCTCGCCGGCGGCACATTGCTCGACACGGGCGTGGATGACTCGTACATTCCCGAGCCCGAGTTCGATGGCGGCTTGTTGGACGAAGCGCAACTTCTTCGCGCTGCGGTCGAGCAGCGAAAACTGCCGATCCGGACAGGCGATAGCCAAAGGAATTCCCGGAAGCCCGGCCCCGGTCCCGACATCAAGGACCGTCGTTCCATGAAGACGTGGCTCGATGCTCAGACTGTCGAGCAGATGGAGGCGTACGATGTTCTCGGGTTCGTCGATGGAGGTGAGATTATAGACTTCTCCCCAGCGTCGCAGTAGCTCGACGAACCGAAGCAGGCGCGCACGGTCGATCTCCGGGCATCGCAGTCCGAGATCCCGCAAGCCGTCGCGCAGCAGAACATCCAGATCATCGACGGAGATCACGTCCCGAGCTTTTTCATGTGGACGATCAGCAGCGTGACCGCAGCGGGTGTGATTCCCGGAATGCGCGCAGCCTGGCCGAGCGTCTCCGGTCGACGCTGCTGCAGCTTGTCGGAAACCTCGCGCGACAAACCGATGACATTGCGATAGTCGAAGCCATCCGGCAGGCGCCAATGTTCGTAACGACGCGCGCGGTCGATCTCGTTTTGCTGGCGGTCGATATAGCCGGCGTATTTGGCGCGAATCTCTACCTGGTCCCGAACTGCGGAATCGTAGTCGGCAAACAGATTCGGGAGACTCGCCGCCAAGGCTCCGGCATTCACCTCGGGCCTGCGCAGCAGGTCGAACGCGGTGCTGTCCTTCTGCAGCGACACACCGCAAGCCTCGCCGATCTGCCGGTGAACCTCGGTCTCGGGGCGGACCCAGTAGCCCCCGAGTTCCCGTTCCAGATCGGCGATAGCCTGTCGCTTATTTTCGAACGCCGACCAGCGCGCATCGTCGATCAACCCGAGCGCGCGACCGGTCTCGGTCAAACGGAGATCGGCATTGTCCTCGCGCAGCATCAGCCGGTACTCCGCTCGGCTGGTGAACATCCGGTATGGCTCCGTCGTGCCGCGACAGGTCAGATCGTCGATCATCACGCCGATATACGCCTGGTCTCGAGTCGGGCACCAGGGCTCGAGACCGTGTGCCGAACGCGCCGCGTTCAGGCCGGCGATCAGGCCTTGCGCCGCGGCCTCCTCGTAACCGGTCGTGCCGTTGATCTGTCCGGCGAAGAACAGCCCGGCAATCGCCCGGGTCTCCAGCGAGGTCTTCAACTCCCGGGGGTCGAAGTAGTCGTATTCGATCGCGTAACCGGGCCGGGTGATGTGCGCGCGCTCGAAGCCGCGGATCGACTGCACGAACGCGAGCTGCACGTCGAACGGCAGGCTGGTGGAGATGCCGTTCGGATAGAGTTCCAGGGATTCCAGGCCTTCCGGCTCGACGAAGATCTGGTGGGAATCGCGATCGGCGAAGCGGACGACCTTGTCCTCGATCGACGGACAGTAACGCGGCCCGACGCCTTCGATCGCGCCACTATACATCGGCGAACGGTCCAGGCCCGACCGGATCAACTCGTGCGTGTGATCGTTCGTGCGCGTGATGTGGCAACAGACCTGCGGGGGATGCTGATCAGCGCGACCGAGGTAGGAAAACACCGGCACCGGTTCGTCGCCGGGCTGTTCGGCCATCACCGAAAAGTCGACGCTGCGTTTGTCGATCCGCGGTGGAGTTCCCGTTTTCAGGCGTCCGACCGGCAGGGCCAATTCCCGCAGCCGCGCAGCCAAGGCCTGCGAGGACTCATCCCCGGCCCGGCCTCCCTGATAATTCCGCTCGCCGATATGGATGCGGCCGGCCAGGAAAGTCCCCGCGGTCAGCACCACGGATGAGGCGCTGAAGCTCAAGCCCATCAGCGTGACGGCGCCGACGACCCGATCGCCCGAAAGCACGAGGTCGGCAACCTGCTGCTGGAACAGATCGAGATTCGGCTGGCTCTCCAGCGCGGCGCGCACGACCCGACGATAGAGCTGGCGGTCGGCCTGCGCCCGTGTTGCGCGCACCGCCGGACCCTTGCTGGCGTTCAGGGTGCGAAACTGGATCCCGGCCAGATCGGCCGCGCGCGCCATCAACCCCCCGAGCGCGTCGATTTCCTTGACCAGATGACCCTTGCCGATGCCGCCGATCGCCGGATTGCAACTCATCTGGCCCAGCGTCTCGATGTTCTGCGTCAGCAGCAGCGTGCGCGCGCCGCTTCGGGCGGCCGCCAGGGCCGCTTCCGTTCCGGCGTGTCCGCCGCCGACGACGATCACGTCATAGTGCTGAGGATGTTGCATGGTCGTGGTGCACTCAGCAGAGCGATTTGTCGAGGACCTTGCAGACCCGCTTCAGAACCTGGATGCGGGCATGATACTTGTCGTTGGCCGGAATCAGATGCCACGGCGCGTAGGCGGTGCTGGTCCGCGTGACCATTTCATCGACCGCCACTTCGTATTGCTCCCATCGTTCGCGGTTGCGATAGTCTTCGTCGGTGATCTTGTAGCGCTTGTAGGCGGTGTTCTGGCGATCCTCGAAGCGCCGCATCTGCTCGTCGCGGCTGATGTGCAGCCAGAACTTCAGCAGCACGATGCCGTGCTCGGTCAAGTCTTCCTCGAAGTCGTTGATCTCCGAATACGCGCGCATCCATTCGTCGACGCTGGCCAGGCCCTCGACCCGCTCGACGAGCACCCGGCCGTACCAACTTCGGTCGTAGATGATCACCTTGCCGGACCTCGGCAAATGGCGCCAGAAGCGCCAGAGGTAATGCCGGGACCGCTCCTCGTCGGTCGGCGCCGCGATCGGGATCACGCGGTAGTTGCGCGCGTCCAGGGCTGGCGTCAGCCGTCGGATCACCCCGCCTTTTCCGGACGCGTCCCACCCCTCGAACAATAGAACGCAGGACCGGCCCTTCGCCCGCAAGCGGCGCGTCGCCAGGCTGAGTTTTCCCTGGTACTGAGCCTTCCGCTCCTGGTAAGTCCTTCGTTCGAGCCGGACACCGAGATCGAGCGCACCGAGCAAACCCGAACCGGCCGCATTCCGCACCGGGGCGAACGGGCCCGCCGCGCCATGTGGAGGAACCCCGAGGCGCGCCGACACACTCTCGATGAACTGGCGCGCGACGGTCAAACGCCGGTAATTGCCATCGTCGGCATTCAGAATGAACCAGGGGGCGTGGGGCGTGCTGGTTTCGCGCAGCACACGCTCGGCCACGGCGACGAACGGATCGTACAGCTTCAGATGTCGTCTGTCGACGTCGGAGATGCGCCAGGCCGTTTCGGGATTCGCCTCCAGCTTGCGGAAGCGTTTGCGTTGCTGTTTGCGACTGAGATGCAACCAGAACTTGACGATCAGCGCGCCATCGTCGACCAGCGCCTTCTCCAGGCGGTTGATTCGGGCAAGTTCGGCATCCAGCCTCGAGTTGCCCAACGCACGGTAGAGCGAGTCGGAAATCGGCGGGGCGTACCAGGCAAACACGTTCAGCGCGATGTGACCGCGCTCCGGCAGATTCATCCAGTACCGCCACAAGGACGGGCGTTCGCGTTCTTCATCCGAAGGCTCGCCGTACGCATGCGTTCGCATGTACCGAGGATCCAGCCATTCGTTGAGGACACCGATCAGATCGCCCTTGCCGGCGCCATCGACGCCGGCGATGACGCAGACCACCGGCACCGCAGCCTGCTCGAGCCGCTGCTGCAACTCCAGCAACTCGGTCCGGATCGCCGGGATGGCCGCAGCGTACTCACGCTTCGGCACGGAGTTCTTCAGGTTCGCGAGTTCGAACATCGGGGGGTGTGCATGAGGTGTTCGTGACGCGACCCGAATGGCGTGTAAAACTTGTGGACGGTGTGATCGATACGGCGAAACCGGGATTTATCCACAGGACGATCACCGCCGCCTGGAGGCTTGCTCACAGTTTTCCGGCCGACCGATGTCGATGTTTGTCCGGCAAAATTTCCGCTTATCCCCACCAATCGCCGAGGCTCGTAACAACGTATCGTCTTTTTCTCAATCTCTTTATTATGAGGTCGAGGCCGGACGGTAGCCAAACGCCGGCGTCGCTTCGTACCGGCTCGCGGATTGCGGGTCGAATCGCTTGATCCATGCGGCTTCGCACGCGGAGGTTCCAGTTGTGGGCGGTTTTGCGTTATTCGTTCTTTTTCTGTTGATTCTTTCGGTGTTGCTCGTCGTTCTCGGGGTCAAGTTCGTTCCGCAGGGAGCCGAGTACACCGTCGAGCGCTTCGGCAAATACATCACGACGCTGCGGCCAGGGCTGAACATCATCATTCCGGTGGTCGATCGAATCGGCGCGAGGATGAACATGATGGAGCAGGTCGTCGATGTTCCATCACAGGAAGTCATCACGAAGGACAACGCGATGGTTCGCGTCGACGGAGTGGTCTTTTTTCAGGTCATCGATGCGGCCAAGGCCGCATACGAAGTCAGCCATCTGCAACTGGCGATCATGCAGTTGACGATGACCAACATCCGCACCGTCATGGGTTCGATGGATCTCGACGAACTCCTGTCGAAGCGTGATGAGATCAACATGCGTTTGCTGACCGTCGTGGATGACGCCACGACGCCTTGGGGTATCAAGGTTACGCGCATTGAAATCAAGGACATATCCCCGCCTCAGGATCTGGTCGACTCGATGGCCAGACAGATGAAGGCCGAGCGTGACAAGCGCGCGGCGATTCTCGAGGCCGAAGGCTTGCGGCAGGCGGCGATCCTCCGCGCCGAGGGTGAAAAGCAGGCGGCCGTGCTCGAGGCCGAGGGGCGCAAAGAAGCCGCGTTTCGCGAGGCCGAGGCCCGTGAGCGCCTGGCCGAGGCCGAGGCCCGTGCAACGATCGTCGTGTCCGAAGCGATCGCCAAGGGCGATCTGCAGGCGGTCAATTACTTCGTGGCGCAGAAATATGTCGATGCCCTGCAGCAGGTTGCGGCATCGCCCAACAGCAAACTGGTCCTGATGCCCTTGGAAGCATCCAATGTCATCGGTGCGGTGGCTGGCATCGGCGAGTTGACGAAAACGGCCTTCGGCCGGAAGGACGGCGCGCCGTGACGCTGACCGTCGTCTTCTGGCACTGGTGGGCGTTCGGTGCTCTGCTGCTCGCGGTCGAACTGCTGGCGCCCGGCGTCTTCTTCTTGTGGATCGCCGAAGCCGCCGTGGTCACAGGCGGCTTGCTGTGGATGTTCCCGGCGCTCGAGTGGGAGTGGCAACTCGTGATCTTTTCGGTCCTGTCGGTCGTCAGCGTCGCCGTGGCCCGGAAAGTCATCATCCGTCATCCGATCGTCAGTGACCGGCCTTCGCTGAACCAGCGGACGCGGCAGTACTTCGGTCGTACCTTCGTGCTTTCCGAGAGCATCGACAACGGCGAGGGAAAGCTGCGGGTCGACGACTCGACCTGGAAGATTCGCGGCGAAGATCTTCCGGCCGGCTCACGTGTGCGCGTCGTCGGGGCCGACGGCGTCGTGTTGCAGGTCGAAGCGGTGGGAGGGACGGAGCGGGTGGCCAGCAGGGTCTCAGCCGAGGCCGATGACACCGCGTCCGGCTAGCTCGCGGACGAGTTCGATCGCGTGCTCTCGGGCAAGCGCGTCGCCAGACTCCTCCAGCAGTTCCGTCACTAGTTCGCCGACGACAGCCGTGCCGTGCTGATGCAACTGATCGACCAACCGGTACGCCAACGGCGCTAGTTCAAGAAAGCGAACGATATCGTCACGGCCGCGATAGACCAGTAATAGTGTCGGCCGGGCCGGTGGCTCGACCGGTTGATGCTCGGGACCGATTCGCTGTACCGGGAAGCGGTAGGCCAGAGGCCAAGCCAGCGCGGACAGGCGGATTCGGCGATGCCACGGATCGGTGATGAGGTCCTGGCTCTCTGGCGGTGGTTCGTCCTCGCTGATCATCAGCGCCAGTTCCACCCATTCGTAATGCGCGAGTTCGAGCAGAAACGGGGGTTCGTCCTCCGCCGATGTGCGCTGTTGCAGGAAGCTCAGGAACTCCTCGCCGACCTCGGCGAAGTATGGTGACCGGGCGCGATGTTCGCGGAAAAAGCCGTCGACAAGCCGATGCCATCGCGAATCGTCGAGCGTCGCGCGCAGTATCGGGAAGCTCGATGCCAGGAACGACTGGACATTGTAATAGAGCAGTTCGCGGTACAGCCCGGCCGCGGCCGGGGACATGCCGACAGGCGGCGGATTGCGGTCCGGTTCGCGGATGTGCGCGCCGAGCGCAAACTGCAATTGCTGGAAGTGGGGCAGTCCCGTGGTGTCAGGCACAGCGCAGCATCTGCCGGGCACTCGCCGCCTGCACCGCGCGGATCTCTTCGACCTCGCGCAACAACTCGGGCAATGCTGGAATGTTGAAGTCGCGTTCCAGGACCGTCGGCGGACACGAGGTGCCACGGGCGTAGATCTCAGCGAGCAAGGTCCAGACCGGCGAGATCACGGCGGCGCCATGGGTATCGACGAGCAGCCCGGTATCCGGGCGGTAATGGCCCGCGACATGCACGCAGGCGATCCGTTCGACGGGCATCGCGCGTATGAACGCCGATGCGTCGTAGCCGTGGTTGATGCTGTTCACGTAGATATTGTTGACGTCGAGCAGCAAGTCGCAATCGGCTTGTTCGAGGACCTCGGCGATGAATTCGGCTTCAGCCATCTCCTGCCCCGGGGTCGCGTAATACGTGACGTTCTCGATCGCAATCCTTCGTTGCAGGATGTCCTGTGTGCAGCGGATGCGCTCGGCGACATAGCTCGCGGCTTCCGCGGTGAACGGAATCGGGAGAAGGTCGTACAGGTGCCCGTCATCGCTGCAGAAGCTCAGGTGTTCGCTGTACAGCCGGATCGAGTGCCGGGCGAGGAACTGTTTGAGTTCGGTCAGGAACGATCGATCGAGCGGTGCCGGGCCGCCGAGCGATAGCGACAAACCATGCGCGGCGACCGGAATACGCTCGGTGATCTCGCGAAACAGGCGACCGAGACGGCCGCCGTAACGCATCCAGTTTTCCGGCGCGATTTCGAGGAAATCGACCGCGCCGGCTGGAAGCCCGACCGCGAGTTCGAGAAACTCGCGGCGTAGCCCGAGTCCGGCGCCAATCAAGCCGTGCTCGGCATCATTGATCGGTCCGGGAGGCATCGCCGTAGCGTGGCTCAGTTCGCTTTGGCGTCGCCAGTCGGCGCGGCGGCGGGTGGCGTCATGCCGGCGCATTTCGTCTCTACGGCCTTCGCTTTGGCCGCTTCCTGCTGCTTCTGCATGTCCTGCATGCCGGCCCCGCATTTCATTTCCGGATTCTGCATCATCTGGGCGCCGCACTTTCCCTGACCACAGGACTGCTGCTTCTGGTCCTTCGCCGCTTCACCCTCGGCGAGTTGCGCGTAGCCGCTGTCGAGTTCGCGGAGCGCGAACGGATTCTGCTCCGCCGCGACTGCTCCCGCCGACAAGGTGGTGGCGAAGGCCGTTCCGAGGACGCTGGCCAACGGCGATTGCTGAAACTTCTTGGACATCGACTTTCCTCTGTTGACAGATATAAGGATTTCTCGAAAGCGGAGCGCGCGGCGCGAACCGTTCGCGACACCGACCGTTAGACTGCCTTGGGCGGTGAAGTTGCACTCGCGCCGCCAACAAGACCGGCCAAACCTCGGGCAAGTCCACCTCATGCACCGGTAGCCCACAATTTTCCCACAGCTTTTCCACATTGTGATACCGGGTCCGCAGAGGAGGTCTCTCCAGCGCTCGGGAAATCGTTCCGCTACACGGGTCGGGCTCGTCGTTACATCCCGTAGCGCGGCGAGGCCCGAATCGATCAGAGCTTCCTTGAAGCGGCTTGAAAAGAGCCGGGCACAACCTCACAACGAACGGTAATACTCCAGACGATTACCGCGAGAACACCCCATGCGAATGGACAAACTGACCAGTAAGTTTCAAGCCGCGCTCGCCGATGCGCAGAGCCTTGCGCTTGGTCACGATCACCAGTTCGTCGAGCCGATTCACGTCGCGCTCGCATTGATCGATCAGCAAGGCGGTACCGTCGGTCCGTTGTTGACCCAGGTCGGCGTTCGCGTCGAGCAACTGCGCCAGGCGCTGATCGCCGCGCTACAGCGGATGCCGCGCGTCGAGGGCATCGGCGGCGATCTGCAGATCTCGTCCGATCTGGGGCGGATGTTGAATCTGACCGACAAGCTCGCGCAAAAGCGCGGTGACAGCTACATCAGCAGTGAATTGTTCATGCTAGCGGCCGTCGAGGACCGTGGCCAGCTCGGTGAGCTGTTGAAGAAGAACGGGCTCGATCGCGCATCGCTGGAACGCGCGGTGGACTCATTGCGTGGCGGGTCGAAGGTCGAGGATCCGAACGCGGAGGAACAGCGTCAGGCGTTGAAGAAGTACACGGTGGACCTGACCGAGCGCGCCGAGCAAGGCAAACTCGATCCGGTCATCGGCCGTGACGACGAGATTCGTCGGACGATACAGGTCCTGCAGCGGCGGACGAAGAACAACCCGGTGCTGATCGGTGAGCCGGGTGTCGGCAAGACCGCGATCGTCGAGGGCCTGGCCCAGCGCATCATCAATGGCGAAGTGCCCGAGGGCGTCAAGGGCAAGCGGCTGCTGGTGCTCGATATGGCGGCACTGATAGCGGGCGCGAAGTTCCGCGGCGAGTTCGAGGAACGGATGAAGGCCGTGCTGAACGATATCGCGAAGCATGAAGGCAAGATCATCCTGTTCATCGACGAGCTGCACACCCTTGTCGGCGCTGGCAAGGCCGAGGGCGCGATCGACGCCGGCAACATGTTGAAACCGGCATTGGCGCGCGGCGAGCTGCATTGCATCGGCGCGACGACCCTGGACGAGTATCGCCAGCACATCGAGAAGGATGCGGCGCTCGAACGGCGATTCCAGAAGGTGCTGGTCGACGAACCCTCGGTCGAGGATTCGATCGCGATCCTGCGTGGGTTGAAGGAACGCTATGAGGTCCATCACGGTGTGACGATCACGGATCCGGCGATCGTCGCTGCGGCGACGCTCTCGCATCGCTACATCACCGACCGCAATTTGCCGGACAAGGCGATCGACTTGGTCGACGAAGCGGCCAGTCGAATCCGTATGGAGATCGATTCGAAGCCGGAGGAAATGGACCGCCTCGAGCGTCGCCTGATCCAGTTGAAGATCGAACGCGAGGCCCTGAAGAAGGAAAGCGACGAGGCGTCGAAGAAGCGCCGTGTGGCACTGGAGGACAATATCCGCGAACTGGAACGCGAATTCGCCGATCTCGAGGAGATCTGGAAGGCGGAGAAGTCCGCCGTGCAGGGAACCGCGCATATAAAGGAACGGCTCGAGAAGGCCCGCGGCGAGATGGAAGCGGCGCGTCGAGCCGGTGATCTCACCCGTATGTCGGAACTTCAATACGGCGAGATACCCGCGCTCGAACGACAACTGAGCCAGGCAGAGGCTGCGGAACAGAGTGAGAATCGTCTGCTGCGCGACCGCGTCACCGACGAGGAAATCGCTGAGGTCGTTTCGAAGTGGACCGGCATCCCGGTTTCGAAAATGCTCGAGGGCGAACGCGAGAAATTGCTCGGCATGGAGGCCCGGCTCGGGCAACGCGTGATCGGACAACAGGAGGCGATCGCCGCGGTCAGCAATGCGATCCGCCGCGCCAGAGCCGGCTTGTCGGACCCGAATCGTCCGAGCGGTTCGTTCCTGTTCCTCGGGCCGACCGGTGTCGGCAAGACCGAGTTGTGCAAGGCCCTGGCAGAGTTCCTGTTCGATACCGAGGAGGCCATGGTCCGCATCGACATGTCGGAGTTCATGGAGAAGCATTCGGTCGCGCGCCTGATCGGTGCGCCGCCCGGCTACGTCGGCTACGAGGAAGGAGGGCATCTGACCGAACTCGTCAGGCGCCGCCCGTATTCGGTGATCCTGCTGGACGAGGTGGAGAAAGCGCATCCGGATGTCTTCAACGTCCTGCTGCAGGTGCTCGATGATGGACGACTGACGGATGGCCATGGTCGAACGGTCGACTTCCGCAATACAGTGATCGTCATGACCTCGAACCTCGGGTCGGCACGCATTCAGGAACTGTCCGGAGAGGCGAACTACGCCAGGATGAAATCCGAGGTCATGGAGATCGTCGGCCAGTATTTTCGCCCGGAGTTCATCAATCGGGTCGACGAGGTCGTCGTGTTTCATCCGCTGGCGAAGGATCAGATCCGGGCCATCGCGCGGATTCAGGTCGAGTTGTTGCGGCAGCGTCTGCAGAGCAAGGATTTTGGACTCAGCATCAGCGAGGAAGCGCTCGACCGCCTTGGCGTCGCCGGGTTCGATCCGGTGTTCGGGGCGCGGCCGTTGAAAAGGGCGATCCAGCAGCAGCTGGAGAACCCGCTGGCGCTCGACATCCTGGCCGGAAAGTTCGTCAACGGCGACACCGTCCGTGTGGACGAGGAGAACGGCGATCTGGTGTTTTCTAAGGCGGCGTGAGTCGCCGAACGCGGCCTGGAAACGGCCCGCCGCGAAGGCGGGCCGTTCGGTACGGCTGGCCCGGTGTCATGAATCCGTAATATGCTGCTTCTAGCATCGGGCCCTTTACCGATGTCCGGAGCGGAAAATGACCGATATCAACGTGTTGGTCGTCGAGGACGAGGACGACATACGCGAGATGCTCGCGATGGTCCTGGAGCAGGCCGAATTTTCGGTACGCTCGGCCCCCGACGCCCACCAGGCTCTTGCGCTGATGAGCCAACACGAACCCGACTTGATCCTGTTGGACTGGATGTTGCCCGGTCTGAGTGGGGTCGAATGGGCGCGACGCCTCAAACGCGATCGCAACTTCGGCGATATTCCGATCATCCTGTTGACCGCGCGCGGTGAGGAAGAAGACCGCGTGCGTGGTTTCGAGGTTGGTGCCGACGACTACGTCACGAAGCCGTTCTCGACCCGCGAACTGATCGCGCGCATCAAGGCGGTATTACGGCGTAGCGGTCGCCTCGGCAAGAGCAACCGCATCGAAGTTGGCGGTATCCTGATCGATTCCGACGAGCACCGCGTGATGGTCGATGAATCCCCCGTCAATCTCAGCCCGACCGAGTACCGGCTGCTCGAGTTTTTCCTGACCCATCCGGACAAGGTGTACAGCCGTAATCAGCTGCTCGATCAGGTCTGGGGCCGAACGACCTATATCGAGGAACGTACCGTCGACGTCCATATCCGCCGGCTGCGAAAGATTCTCTCGGAACACCAGCGGGAGGAACTGATCCAGACCGTCCGAGGCTTTGGCTACCGCTTCTCTGCCGTGTAGTTGCTTTCGATGGCATCCGCGTGGCGCGCCGAACTGTTCTGGTTGATCCTGCTGTCGCTGGCGGCAACGCTGGTCACCCGCCTGACCGGCAGTCTGGGCATCGGCGTTGTCGTCGCGATGCTGGTCTACCTGGGACGCCATGTCGTCTACATGAACCGCCTGCTGCGCTGGCTGCGCAGCGGCAAGAGCGGTCAACTTCCCCCTAGCGACGGCATCTGGGAGGAGATCTTCTATCTGGTCTACCGGATCCGCCGACGGAACAAGCGCCGCAAGAAGCAGTTGCTGGAAGTGCTCGACCGCTTCCGAACGGCGACCGCCGCACTGCCGGACGCGACCGTCGTGCTCGGGGCGCGGAACGAGATCCGTTGGTTCAATGCCTCTGCGGCCGACCTCCTCGGCTTACGCAAGACCGACGTCGGGCAGCAAATCAACAACCTGCTGCGCAGTCCGCGTTTTGCCCGTTACCTCGCCGATGACGAGCGCGAGGCGATCCTGTCGATGCCTTCGCCGATCGTTCCGGACAGTGAACTGGAAGTTCGGGTCGTTCCCTATGGAGACGATGACGCACAACTTCTGGTCGCACGCGACGTCACTCAATTGCGGCGCATGGAGCGGATTCGAACGGATTTCGTCGCGCACGTCTCGCATGAACTGCGGACGCCGATCACGGTGTTGCGCGGTTACATGGAGGCGGTCGCGGATTCCGGTGACGAGTTGCCGGAACGCTACCAAAAGATCTTCCGACGCATCGAGGACCAGACGGCGCGGATGCAACACTTGATCGAGGGTCTGCTGGCCTTGACCCGGCTGGAGTCAAACCGGACCAGTGCGCCGCTGCAACTAGTCCCGATTGCGCCGCTGCTGCGTCAGATCTGTGAGGAAGCGGAAGTCGTGACCGATGCCCATCCGGAAATCGAACTGGAGATCGAGAGTTCGGCGGACCTGTTGGGCATGGAACAGGAATTGCGCAGCGCGTTCTCCAATCTGATCTTCAACGCGATGAAGTACACGCCGGTCGATGGCTCGGTCGTCGTTCGCTGGCGCGACACGGATGGTGGGGCCAGCCTGGACGTCGAGGACACCGGTCCCGGCGTCGCCCCGGAGCATCTGTCACGGCTGACCGAGCGCTTCTATCGCGTCGAGGTCGAGGGTTGCCGCAACAAGAGTGGCAGCGGCCTTGGCCTCGCGATCGTCAAACACGCGTTGAGCCGGCATGACGCGAGGCTCGAAATCCACAGCGAACCCGGTCATGGCAGCCGGTTTTCCTGTTGTTTTCCAGCCAATCGCGTTGTGCGGGAAAGCCACGCGCGGGCTGCGATTCCGGCGTCGTAGTCGCATCGACTACACTGCAATGAATGGTTCGGACATCGCGCAGTGACTTGTGCAGTCGCAGATTTACGATTCGTTGACAATCGATGGATGCCTTACAGCAAGTATTGATTTATGCAGAATCGCAGTCTAGTATGATGTTGCTCAATTTGCATTTGTTGTTGTTTTTTGGTGGAAGGAGACGGTAATGGTCAGAAATTTTCTTTGCGCACTAGCGCTTACCGGTCTTGCCACCTCCGGGGTGCAGGCCGCGGAGCAGGGACAAGACATGACGGCGGCGCCGGAAGCAACAGCGTCCGAAGCGGCGCCGGTAGCGGAAGGCGCTGCGGTTGAAGCCGCGCCGGTAGCGAGCGACGAATGGGTCGACGACCGGTTCTACATCGCGCCGTTCGGCACCTACATGCATTCGGGCGGCGATCGCCGCGCTTATGACGCGTGGGGCGGCGGTATGGCGATCGGTAAGGTACTGAACCAGTACTTCAACGTGGAAATCCGCGGGTTCTGGGAAAGCTACGGCAATAACAACAATGGCCGCTACACGAACGGCCGCCGTGGCGGACACTCGGACATCACCGGTGGTACCGTGGACTTGCAGTATCACTTCATGCGTGAAGCCAACAACCCGTTCTCGCCCTATGTCGTGGCGGCTCTGGGCGGCGTGAACACGAGCTATCGCACCAGCGAGAGCACGGGTTGGAGCGGCAGCTCGTTCCTGTTCCAGACCGGTCTGGGCGCGACCTACGAACTGGCCGACAACTTCCTGCTGCGTGGCGACGTGCGTTACCAGTTGCAGGCTATCGACAAGAAGGCGTACAACAACTCCAACCCGCTGAACGATCTGGTCGTCAATGCCGGCTTCGTGATTCCGCTGGGCGACAAGCCGCAAGCGGTTGCGGCGGCGGCTCCGGCCCCGGTCGACGATTGCTCGACGCGTGATTCCGACGGCGACGGCGTCAACGATTGCGACGACAAGTGCCCGGGTACGATGAAGGGCGCGAAGGTTGACGAGTATGGCTGCTTGGTTCGCATCGAGCTGCGCGGCGTCAACTTCCATTACGACTCGGCTCAGCTGACCGATACGGCGATGGCGATCCTCGACGAGGTTTCGACCGGCCTGATCGCGTCGGATGAGAAGAAAGACATCGAAGTTGCCGGCCACGCCAGCAGCGAAGGTACCGACCAGTACAACATGAAGCTGTCGCAGCGTCGCGCAGCCTCGGTGGTTGAATACCTGAAGGGCAAGGGCGTCACCAACAACCTGTATCCGAAGGGCTACGGCGAATCCTATCCGATTGCTGACAACAGCACCGAGGAAGGACGCAGCAAGAACCGTCGGGTTGAGTTGGTCTGGATGGGCGACTAATCGCCGAACTCAAGGACGGTCAATCGGCCCGGGATGGGCTGGAGCAAACCCGCCAATGGCGGGTTTGCTTTTTTTGGGGGCATGTGTTTCGATTCGTCCCGGATTCCGGGGGGCCGCGAGGCGGCTCGTTTCAGCGAGCCGCAACGGCCGCGGTGGATTGTAGAATTCAAGACGAGGACAAGATGAAGAAGGGCAGAACTCTGGCCAGCGCAATCGCGCTGGCTTCGGCGTATGTAGTCGGTGCACCCCAGGCTGAAGCGCGGGATTACATCCATATCGTCGGTTCGTCGACGGTTTATCCGTTTTCCAAGGCGGTATCCGACCAACTCGAAAAGAGCAGCGGCAAGAAGGGCCCGAAGTTCAAGGCCCCATGGCTGGAGTCGACCGGCACCAAGGGCGGCATCCAGCTGTTTTGCGAGGGAGACGGTGAGGCGTACGCGGATATCGTCAATACCGCCCGCCGCATGACCCGCAAGGAGTTCGATCAGTGTCAGGCCAACGGCGTGCGCGACATCGTCGAGGTTGCCGTCGGACACGATGCGATCGTCTTCGCGCAGTCGAAGAAGAGCCCGGCGATGCGCTTGACGCGGCGCGACGTCTACCTCGCCGTGTCGCGCATGATCCCGGACTCGGCGACGAAGACGGTCGCGCCGAACCGCAACAAGACCTGGAAGCAGGTCAATGGTGCCCTGCCTGATCGCAAGATCGCGGTCATCGGCCCGCCCGGGAATGCGGGGTTCAGCGAGATCTTCCGGGAGGCCGTGCTGGAGCCGGGCTGCGATGCGTTCCCGTGGCTGGCTGCCAAGCGGAATACGAACTCGACCGATTACAAGCGTGCGTGCCAGGATGTCCGCAGCGACGAGGGCTACGACGAAGCGGCGATCAATGACGAGCGTATCGTTCGTGAGTTGACCGTCAACGAGCCCGCGATCGCGTTGATGCCGTTCAGTCTGTTCGCCCAGCACCAGGACAAGCTCGACGCACTGGAAGTGGACGGGGTCGTTCCGAGCTCCACCAACGTCGCTTCCGAGCAGTACCCGCTGTCGGGTACTTTGTACTTCTATATCAAGAAGTCGCACGTCGATTACATTCCGAGTCTGGGTAAGTTCGTGCAGGAATTCACGAACGAGAAAGCCTTCGGCGAAAAGGGCTATCTGGTGCAGAAGGGCCTGATTCCACTGACCAAGGAGGATCGCAAGGTGGCGACCGACATCGTGAAGCTGATGGCACCGATGAGCGCGCCCTGATCAGTTTCGCCTAGCACATGAAGCGTGAATCAAGGCCTGCCGTGGTTGCCCCGCGCGGTCCGCGTTCGCGCGCACACGTCATGGCGGTGATTCTCGCGAGTCTGGTGAGTCCGGCCGGGGCGGTCGACTCACCGGACATCGCAGCCTGCCCGCCGTCGCCGCCGCATTGTGTGTCTTCGCGCAACAGGGACGAGGCGCAACGGATCGAGCCGCTGCACTATCGAGGCGATGGCGATCGCGCCTGGGCCACGCTCAAGGATGCGCTGCTACAGGAACCCCGTATCAGGGTCGTCGCCGAACAGAACCATCCGCGGTTGCTGCGAGCCGAGGCGAGCAGCCTGATTTTCGGCTTCGTCGACGATCTGGCCTTCCTCGATTCGCCGGGCGAGTCGGCGATCCACGTCCGGTCGGAGTCACGGGTGGGCTATTGGGATTTTGGCGTCAACCGGCGACGCGTCGAGCGGATTCGCGAGCGCTTCGAGGGCTCATTCGACAGGCCGTGAGCCGAGGGAACGAGCAATGACGGGTACAGATCACGGTCTCGAGTCCGGTGTAGACCATGCGTTGATCGACCGGGCTCTGGGCGAGGATGTCGGTGGCGGTGACCTGACGGCCTCGATCATCTCCGCGGCGACCACCGCGACCGCCCGCTTGAGCACGCGCGAATCCTTCGTGTTGTGCGGGCGGGACTGGTTCGATGCGGTGTTTCAGCGCCTGGATCCCGAGGTCGTCATCGACTGGTCGTTCGACGATGGATCGGGCGTTTCGGCCGGTTCCGAACTTTGCCTCGTACGCGGCCGCGCCAGGGCCTTGCTGACGGCCGAGCGTACCGCGCTGAATTTTCTTCAGACCCTGTCCGGAACCGCGACGCGCGCTCGGCGTTATGCCGACGCCGTTCGTGGAACGCGTACGACCGTTCTGGATACGCGGAAAACCATTCCTTGCCTCAGAATGGCGCAGAAATACGCCGTGCGGTGCGGCGGCTGCAGCAATCACCGGATCGGCCTGTACGATGGAATCCTGATCAAGGAGAACCACATCGCCGCCGCCGGATCGATCCGCAAGGCCGTCGAGGCCGCACGGTCCTTGCAGGTGGATGTGCTGATCGAGGTCGAGGTCGAAAGCCTGGACGAGTTGCGGCAGGCGCTCGACTGCGGAGTGGAACGCATATTGCTTGATAACTTCTCGCTGGACGGAATCCGTGGGGCGGTCGGACTGGCCGCGGGACGGGCGGCACTGGAGGTTTCGGGCAACGTCTCGCTCGAGACGATCCGAACGTTCGCCGAGGCGGGAGTCGATTACATATCGGTCGGTGATCTGACGAAGAACCTGCAAGCGATCGATTTGTCGTTCCGTATCGATCTGGATCGTCAACTTCCCTAGCCGACGACGGGTTCGACCAGCGATCGCGTTGACCCCGAACGGTTTCCGCCCCGACTTCCGCATATGAAGATTGCAAGCTGGAACGTCAACTCGTTGCGAGTGCGCCTGCCACAGGTGATCGGCTGGCTCGAGGCCAACGAACCGGACGTCATCGGTTTGCAGGAAACGAAGGTGCCGGACGAGGATTTCCCGTTCGAGGCATTTTCAGCGTTGGGCTATACGAGTGTGTTCAGCGGCCAGAAGACCTACAACGGCGTCGCGCTGTTGAGTCGGCGGGCCCTGACCGACCCGCTGACGGATCCGCTCAATCTCCAGGACCCGCAGCGGCGGATCCTGTGTGCGACGGCTGGCCCGATCCGGATCGTGAATCTGTACGTGCCGAATGGCAGCGAAGTCGGATCGGACAAGTACGGCTACAAGCTCGATTGGCTCGACAAGATTACAGCGTTCCTGAAACTCGAACTCGCTGCGTGGCCGAGGCTCGTCGTGCTCGGCGACTTCAATATCGCACCGGAAGACCGCGATGTGCACGATCCGGACGCATGGCGCGACAAGATTCTTTGCAGCAATGCCGAGCGCGACGCGTTCCGGGGTTTGCTCGCACTGCCGCTGCATGACGCGTTTCGCAGGTTCGAGCAGGCCGAGGCCTCATTCAGTTGGTGGGACTACCGCGCGGCGGGGTTTCGGCGGAATCTCGGGCTGCGAATCGACCACATTCTGGTCAGCGAGGCGCTCGTGCAAGAGCTGAGCGCCTGCGGTATCGATGTGGCGCCGCGACGGTTGGAGCGGCCATCCGATCACGCGCCGGTCTGGGCCGAGTTCCAGGAGATTACCGGTTTCGAACCCAAGGCCGAAGGCTGACGGGGTGGTTCGGAACAGCGACCAAGATTACATTCTGACCTCGAAGGACTAGACGATGCATCATGTGACACTCATTCCGGGGGATGGGATCGGCCCGGCGATCGTCGACGCAGCGGTTCGCGTCATCGAAGCGACCGGCGTCGCTTTCTCCTGGGATCGGCAGCTGGCCGGAATGGCAGGAGTCGAGGCGAATTCGAATCCACTTCCTGACGCGACGCTGGAATCGATTCGCCGGAACCGCGTCTGTTTGAAGGGGCCACTGACGACACCGGTCGGTGGCGGGTACCGCAGCGTCAACGTGACCCTGCGTCAGACGTTCAACCTGTATGCCAATGTGCGTCCGGCAACGAGCTTCGAGGGTGCGCCGTCCCCGGTCAAGAACGTCGATCTGGTGACGATTCGGGAGAATACCGAGGGACTTTACGCCGGCATCGAACATTACATCAATGTCGACCAGGAGCGCCTGGCGGCCGAGAGTATCGCGGTGATCACGCGCAAGGGCTCGGAGCGGGTCATTCGCTACGCGTTCGAGTTCGCCAAGCGGGCCCGACGCAAGAAGGTGACCCTGGTGCACAAGGCCAATATCCTGAAGTGCAGTTCGGGCCTGTTCCTGGAAACGGGGCGGGAGGTCGCGAAGGATTACCCGGACATCGAGTTCGAGGATCGCATCGTCGATGCGTGTTGCATGCAACTGGTGATGAAACCCGAGATCTTCGATGTCATCGTCACGACCAACCTGTTCGGCGATATCCTGTCCGATCTGGCGGCCGGCCTTGTCGGCGGGTTGGGGCTGACGGCCGGCGGGAACATCGGGACCGATGCGGCGATCTTCGAGGCGGTGCACGGCAGCGCGCCGGATATCGCGGGGCTCGGCATCGCCAATCCAACGGCGATGATTCTCGCCGGTGCGATGATGCTGGAGCATCTCGGGGAAGCGGCGGCGGCAGAGAAAGTCGAGCGGGCGGTTCGCTCGGTGATTCGCGAAGGAACCAGCCTGACGCCGGATCTGAAGCCAGGGTCCAAATGCGGTACGAAGGAACTGGCCGACGCGGTCATCGAGAAGATCAAGGCTTGAGCCCAGCAGGCTTTCGGAGGCCCGGGACGGCTCAGAAGCAGTCGATCGGATCGATGTCGAGCGAGCAGCGGACGCGCCGTCGATCCAGCTCGCCGATTCGCTCCGCGACCCGCTCGGCTGCGGCATGCAAGGTTCGGCGGTTGGTGCTCTGCAAGGCCAATTGATAGCGGAAACGCCGGGCTTGCCTGAGCATTGGCGCGGGTGCCGGTCCCAGCACGAGCATATCGGGCGCGTTCAGGCCCGCCAATTCCGCGGCCAAGGCCTCGAGCACTTCGCGGGGAATTCTTTCGTCGGTGGCGTCGGCGCGGACGATGGCCAGATGGCTACCCGGCGGTAGCTGCGCGGCGCGGCGCTCGGCAAGCGCGGCGACGGCAAACCCCGGATAGCCCTGCTCGATCAGCGTGCGAAGAAGCGGATGATCCGGATGCCGGGTCTGCAGCACGACCGTGCCCGGTCGGGTCGCTCGCCCGGCTCGTCCGGCGACCTGCACGATCAACTGGGCCGCGCGCTCGGCAGCTCGGAAGTCGGTCGCGAACAACATCGCATCCACATCGAGAATTCCCACGAGCATGACGTTCGGGAAGTGGTGGCCCTTCGCGAGCATCTGCGTGCCGAGCAGGATGTCCGCCTTGCCGTCCCGGACCTCGTCCAGAGTCTGTTCGAGAGCGCCGGCACGGCTCGTCGAGTCGCGGTCGACGCGAATCACCCGGCGACCGGGAAAGCGTTCGCCGAGCACCGCCTCGAGCCGCTGCGTGCCGAGGCCGAGCGGACGCAGATCGACCGCATTGCACGCAGGGCACGCGTCCGGTAAACGGCAGGCGTGCCCACAGTAGTGGCAGCGCAAGGCCTCGTTTCGCAGATGGACGACGAGCCGGGCATCGCAGCTCGGGCATGATGCGACCCAGCCGCAGGCGTGGCAGATCAGGGTTGGCGCATATCCGCGTCGATTGAGGAACAGCAGCGCCTGACCGCCTTGGTCCAGCGTTCGCTGAACCGCCTCCAGCAAGGCATTCGACACCCCTTCGCGTAGCCGCTGTCCACGCAGGTCGAGCACGCGGAAGATCGGATCCGCGGCGCCACCGGCGCGCTCGGGAAGCAGCAGCGCGCGGTAGCGCGAACGTTCGACATTCGCCAGTGTCTCCAGTGACGGGGTCGCCGAACCGAGCAGGATCGGTATGCCCAGGACCTGCGCTCGGCGCACGGCGACATCCCGGGCCGAAAAGCGGAAACCCTCCTGTTGCTTGTAGGAGCTGTCGTGTTCCTCGTCGACGACGATCAGGCCGGGCTGCTTCATCGGTGTGAACACCGCCGAGCGTGTGCCGAGCAGAACCCGACTCGTGCCAGCGCGGAATGACAGCCAAGCTTCGAGTCGCTGTCCCTCCGACAGACGTGAATGAAACACTGCGACGGGCTCGGCAAATCGCTGGCGGAAGCGCGCTTCGAGCTGAGGCGTGAGGCTGATCTCCGGAAGCAGGACCAGCGCCTGGCGGCCGCTGTCGATGGTCTTGCGCGCAAGCTGCAGATAGACTTCAGTCTTCCCGCTGCCGGTCACGCCCTGTAACAGGAAGCTCGCATAGCCGTCCAGTTTGGCGGTAACCGCGTCGACCGCGTCTCGCTGCGCGTCGTTCAAGGAGTATGGGGGAGTCGGCGCGGATGCGGAGCCTGAACACGGAACGACCGGGATATCCGGGGCGACGTCGAGGGTTTCGACCAGACCCTTGCCGAGCAGCGCGCGAGCTGTTGCCCGCCAACCGGGCATCATCTCCGCAAGCCGGTCCTCGCCTAGGCCGTTCGGCGCGTTGTGGAACAGCTGCAGTAACTCCTGTTGTCGTGGGGCACCCTGAAGGGACGGTAGCCCGGTGGCGAGACCCGTCGGCGTGGCACGCCACAGGTGGACGGTGCGCGGGGCAACAGCGTTCCCCTTGCGCAGCAGTACCGGAAATGCCGACGCGATGACTTCCGCCGGAGGATGATGGTAGTAGGCGGCGGCCCATTCGAGGAGCTTCAGATCCGTAGGCCCGAGCAGGGGTTCCGGGTCGAGCACCCGGTCGATCGCTTTCAGTGCGCCGAGCGGCAGCTCATCCGGTACGGACGCCGATCCGATCAGATAGCCGACTCGCTTGCCGCGGCCGAACGGGACGAGGACACGGCTTCCGGGTTCCAGTGAACCGATGTCGTCGGCTGGCGGCAGATAATCGAAGGTCTTGCGCAGTCCGATCGGCACCGCGACCCGGAAGACTCGAGTCACCATCGCGTGAGCTTCGACACGAATGGCGCATGCAGACCCCGTGTTGTCCGAGCCGGGTCCCGGGTGGATCGTTTATCCACAGAACTTGTGGATAAGTATGTGCGTAATGCCTCGTGAGCGGCCCGAAAGCGGGGTGGCCACTAGGTTTGTGTCAGCTTGTAAACTTTTTTGACAACTCTCCCGGGTTTCTGAAAAACAATGACTTAGGGTGAAGTCGCTGGCCGATTGGCCCAAAATGATCACGATGCCCTTCACTTGACAAGGAAAATCAATACACTGTGCACAACTTTCCGGTCGACGACCGGCAAGTGCCATGGGGGAATGCTCACGCAGCGTTGGCGGGCATGGCCGAGCCCAGGGAATGGAGACGGTTGGCTCGCACGATCCAGGTCTGGCTCTTGAACGGGGATCCGGGGGTATCATGCAGTTTTATCAGCTTCAGGTGTTGCGAACCGACACGTCCGGTATGCCGCTGGAATGGATCGGCTACCAGGAGGCGGCCAAGCTCTACTACCTTGGCCAGGTCGCGTATGCCTGCGGATCCATTCTGTTCGAATTGCACGGCGGCATCAACGCGCGGAGCGGGTGTCGGAGCATCATCACCGTGAATTCGATTCTCGCGACCTTTGGTCACCCGAACACCGGTTATCGGATCGATCCAGACTACGTCCCGCCGCTGAACAATCCGGCGCTGTTTCGCCGTGACGGGAACCTATGCCTTTATTGCGGCCAGCGTTTTCATCCCTCGGAATTGTCGCGTGACCACATCACGCCGATCAGTCGTGGCGGCGAGGATGCCTGGAGCAACGTCGTCACGGCCTGCAAGCGCTGCAATAATCACAAGGCCGGACGGTTGCCCGAGGAAGCTGGAATGCAACTGCTGGCGATCCCGTTCGCGCCGACGCACGCCGAGTACATCTACCTGCAGGGGCGCCGCGTGCTGAGTGATCAGATGGAGTTCCTGCGAGCGCACTTCCCGCGCCGCAGCCCGCTGCACGAGCGGATCAGCTGAGCGCCGGCTGCTGCTGCATGTGGTACTCGGCGAGCCGTTGAATTTCGCTCTTTGCGCCGAGCATTACCGGGACGCGCTGGTGAAGACTTTCCGGCCTGAGGTCCATGATCCTGTCGGGACCGGCTGAACTGAGGCCGCCCGCTTGCTCGATGATGAAGCTCATCGGATTGGCTTCGTAGAGCAACCGCAGTCGACCCGATTGTCCCGATGGACGATGGTCGCGCGGGTACAGGAAGACCCCGCCGCGGGTAAGGATCCGGTAGACCTCGGCGACCATCGAGGCGATCCAGCGCATGTTGAAGTTCTTGCCGCGGACGCCCTCGTCGCCAGCCACGCATTCGTCCACGTACTGCCGTACCGCCGCGTCCCAATAACGGCGGTTCGACATGTTGATCGCGAATTCGCTCGTCTCGGCCGGAATGCGCATATTGGGGTGCGTCAGGATGAACTCGCCGACGTCGCCATCGAGCGTGAATCCATTGACGCCATTTCCGGTCGTCAGGACCATGATCGTCGTCGGTCCGTAAATGCAGAAGCCGGCGCAGACCTGTTGCGTGCCCGGCTGCAGGAAGTCGGCCTCGGATGGTTGACGGGCGGCGCTGTCGTTCCGCCAGCGCATGACCGAGAAGATCGTGCCGACCGACAGGTTCAGGTCGATATTCGATGATCCGTCGAGCGGGTCGAAGGCGATCAGGTACTTTCCGCGTGGATAACCCGACGGTATCTGGATGATCTCGTCGTTCTCCTCGGACGCCATCGCAGCCAGATGTCCGGTCCATTCGAGCGAGTGGACGAAGATGTCGTTGGCGATGATGTCGAGCTTTTTCTGCGCCTCGCCCTGAACGTTTTCGGAGCCGGACAGGCCCAGTGTTCCGGCCAGCGGTCCGCGATGGACCTCGTGCGCGATGGCCTTGCAGGCGGTAGCGATATCACTCAGGAGCAGCGTGAAGTCCCCGCTTGCGCCGGGTGACTTGCGCTGCTCGTGAATGATGAACTGCGTGAGCGACTGGCCCCGCATCGGGCGGCGGCCGTTCAGGTCTTGCGGGGTTCCGGCGCGGCGGCCAGCACGTCGGTGATCCGCGAGATCTTCAACGCGTTCGTACCGCCCTTGACGCCGGTCAGGTCACCCTTCGTCAGGATCACCAGATCATCGGACGAGACCAGATTTCGCCTCAGGAACTCCTCGACGATCGCTCGGTTCAGGACCGCGTGATCGAGCGTCTCGTGATGGAACGAGATCGGATAGACGCCACGAAACAAGGTCATCCGCCGGCACACCTTCTCGTGAGGTGTCAGCGCGAAGATCGGAATGCCGGAACTGATCCGCGACATCCACAACGGCGTCGAACCGGTCTCGGTCAGCGCGCCGATCGCGCGCACGTCCAGATGATTGGCGATGTACATCGATGACATTGCGATCGCCTCGTCGATGCGCTCGAAATGCTCGTCGATGCGGTGATCCGAATGGAGTGTCCGCGGATTCTTTTCGGCCTCGATGCACACGCGATGCATCGCGGCAACGGCACGGTCGGGGAATTTCCCGCTGGCGGTTTCGGCCGACAGCATGACCGCATCGGTGCCGTCGATGACGGCATTCGCGACGTCGAACACCTCGGCCCGCGTTGGTTGCGGGTTGTAGATCATCGATTCCATCATCTGCGTCGCGGTGATCACGACACAGTTCCGGGCACGCGCCATGCTGATCAGGTCCTTCTGCACGCCGGGCAATTGCGCGTCGCCGATCTCGACGCCCAGATCGCCACGGGCGACCATGATCGCGTCGGATTCGTCGATGATGGCCTCGATGACCCCGGGTAACAGGGCCTCGGCGCGCTCGATCTTCGCGACGATGCCGGCATCGCCTCCCGCCTGACGCAACAGCTCGCGGGCCTCGCGGATGTCGTCGGCCGAGCGCGGGAAGGAAATCGCCAGGAAGTCGGCTCCGATCGACACCGCGGTCTTGAGATCCGCCCGGTCCTTGTCGGTCAGCGCGCTGGCCGACAAGCCACCGCCCTTCTTGTTGATGCCCTTGTGGTTCGACAACTCACCGCCGATGACGACACGGCAGTGGATCCTCGTGCCCCGCACGGAGTCGACGGCCAGCTCGATCAGACCGTCGTTCAGCAGAAGGACGTCGCCGGCGGTGACGTCGTTCGGCAGTTCCTGATAGCTGCAACCGACCTGGGTCTGGTCGCCGTCATCGGGCGGGAAGGACGGGTCGATATCGAACGGCTCGTCCTCCTTCAGCAGGATCTTGCCGTTGCCCTTGAAGCGAGCGATGCGGATCTTCGGTCCCTGCAGATCCGCCAGAATCGCGACGTGGCGATTCAGCTCGCGAGAGATTTTCCTGACCAACTCCGCGCGCGCACGGTGCTCCTCCGGGGTTCCATGGGAGAAATTCAGGCGGACGACGTCCGCGCCGGCTCGGAGCACCGAGTCGAGGATTTTCGGGTCCTCGGTGGCCGGGCCCAGCGTGGCCAGGATCTTCGTGCGGCGGATGGTTCTCATCGATAAAGGACTCAGGCTGCGTTCACCAATGCCAACGTCGTGTCGAGCATGCGGTTCGCGAAGCCCCACTCGTTGTCGTACCACGAGAGGACCTTGACCAGCGTGCCGTCCTTGCTGACCTTCGTCAGCGTCGAATCGAATACCGACGACGCTTTCGAGTGATTGAAATCCATCGACACCAGCGGCAGTGTGTTGACCTCGAGAATGCCCTTCAGTTCGCCCTGTGACGCGGCGAGCAGGATTGCATTGACCTCTTCCTTCGTCGTCGGGCGGGCCGCGGTGAAGACCAGATCGACCAGCGAGACGTTGATCGTCGGTACACGGACCGCAAAGCCGTCCAGCTTGCCGTTCAATTCCGGCAGCACGAGTCCGACGGCGGCGGCGGCGCCGGTCTTCGTCGGGATCATCGACATCGTCGCGGCACGGGCGCGGCGCAGGTCGGAATGGTAAACGTCGGTCAGGACCTGATCGTTCGTGTACGAATGGATCGTCGTCATCAGACCGTTCGCGACACCGATCTTCTCATGCAGGGGCATGACCAGCGGTGCAAGGCAGTTCGTCGTGCACGAGGCGTTCGAAATGACCGTGTCGCTCGCCTTCAAGGTCTTGTGATTGACACCGTAGACGATGGTCGCGTCTACGTCGTTGCCGCCCGGAGCGGAGATGATGACCTTCTTTGCGCCGGCCGTCAGGTGCGCGGACGCCTTCGCTTTCGACGTGAAGATGCCGGTGCACTCGTGCACGACGTCGATGCCCAGGGAAGCCCACGGCAACTTCGACGGATCGCGCTCGGCGAACACGCGAATCTTGTCGCCGTTGACGATCATGTAGTCGCCTTCGACCTCGACATTTCCGCTGAAGCGTCCGTGCACGGTGTCGTACTTCGTCAGATGCGCGTTCGTGTTGGCATCGCCAAGGTCGTTGATCGCGACGACGCGGATCTCGCTAGAGCGGTTGTTCTCGTAGATGGCCCGCAGCACGTTGCGGCCGATGCGACCGTAACCGTTGATAGCAACATTGACCATTAATGTCTCCAGGTCTTAAGCGTGAGTGATTGGGAAAGCGGTGAGATGGTGCCGAGGCGGGATATGAGCGTGTCGTCTAGCGAGGCAGCTCGTTGTTCATTTGCGGGCCGGTTGGCGGCCGCGCTGTCGGCGAGGGTTTCCGATCGTCCCGGCTCGATGCGCTGAAAAACGGTGAAATGATAACAAATTGCCCGCGCACTCGTCCAGCGCGACCCCGACGGCGAGGCCGCCTCAGGCGCTCTGGGACAGGGCGTCGGCGGCCGTGACGGACTGTGGAAGCGCGATCTCCATCGCGATCGGCAGATGGTCGGAGCAGGGAAAATTCAGCACGCGGACACTGGTGACGCCGAGGTTCCCGGTGACCAGGATGTGGTCGAGCATCTTCTGTGGACGCCAGCTCGGGAAGGTCTTCAGTTCGAGCATCGGATCCGCGAGTTGCGTCTTGGCTGTCAGCAAGCGCAGCTCGGGCGAATTCGGTTCGCAGTTCAGATCGCCCATCAGGATCAGGTTCGGCAACTTGCCCACGAGATCGGCGACGAATTCGATCTGCTTCATCCGGGCGCGTTGGCCGAGTGCCAGGTGAAGCACGCACAGGTACAGTGCCGATTCGGGCTCACGGCCGAAGCAAACCAGCATCGCCCCGCGTCCGGGAAGCCCGGGCAGCTTGTAATCGTGGATGTGGTCCGGCCGAAGACGGCTCAGCAGGCCGTTGCTGTGCAGTGCGATCGTGCCGATCCGGCGGTTGATCTGGTTGTGCCAGTACGCGAAGCCGGCATGCTCGGCAAGGTACTGGGTTTGCACGATGTTGCCGCTGCGCGCGCCCCCGCCGTCGACCTCCTGCAATCCGACGAGGTCGAAGGGGCGCAGCAGGTGGGCGATCCGGTTGAGGTTTGGCAGCCGCTTCGTCGACGGCCAGATGTGCCGCCAGCTGCCGGTGATGTAGTCGCGGTAGCTCGACGTGCTGATGCCGGTCTGGATGTTGAAGCTGGCCACGTGGATCGTCCGCCCGCCGGACGGACGTGCCGTTAGCGATGGATCACGATCGTCGGTCTCGTACCAAGCGTTGGCGGTCGCGCCGCCCTCGTCCAGCGTCGTCGAGCCGCGCACGACGGAATCGCGGGTCTGGCCGTGGTGGCGCGCTATTTTGATTTCTTCTGTCCTTTCGCGGGCTTTTGCGGTTTGCTTTCGGCCGGTTCCGCCTTCGGCAGCGCCGCCGTTTCCTTGCGGATCAGTTCGTCGGTGACTTCCAGCATGTGCGTGAAGGATCGGGCCAGCGAGCCGCTCGTCCGGTACTTGCCGTTGATCACCAGGGCCGGCGTGCCTGTTATGCCGTAGCGCGGTCCCATGGCCTCGGCCTGCCGCATCTTCGCGTCGACCGCGAAGGATTTGTAGGCATTCCGGAACGCCTCGTCGGTGACGCCATGTTCCTTGAAGAACGCGGCCAGGTCTTCCTCCGATTCGAGGCTCCGCTTCTGATTCTGGATCGCGTCGTAGAAGTCCTTGTGGACCTTGTCGAGCACGCCGAGCAGTTCCGCGGTGAAGAACGCCTTGGCGTGCGCGCCCCAGCGTTCATTGAAGATCGCCGGCTGGCGAATGAAGTCGACGTTCGCCGGCTTTTTCTTCAGCCATGCGTTGAGGTCGGGCTCGAAGTGGTAGCAGTGCGGGCATCCGTACCAGAAGAACTCCATGACCTCGATCTTGGACGGATCGGCGGTCGGTTGTGGCGGATCGATCAGTTCGTAGTCCTTGCCGGCCTCGATCGTGCCGTCGGCCGAGGCCGGACCTGAGGTGCCGACGCCCAGCATCAACGCCACTGCGAACAGTCCGATGGTCTTCAACAACGGTGTCTTCATGATTCCTTGTATGCCAGATGAGGAGGTTCGGGCCACGTCCAATCGGGATTATCAGCGGAGGCCGGCGAGGTAGTCCGAGAGTGCGGCCATTTCGTCATCGCTGAGTCGCGCGGCGATCGAGCGCATCATCTCGTTGTGGTCGTTGTAGCGCGCCTTCGTTTTGAAGTCGTGCAGCGTCTTCGTCAGATACGCGGAATGTTGACCACGCAGCGCCGGGAACGCGGCCGGATCGTTGCCTTGGGCCTCGGGGCCGTGGCAGCCGGAACACGCGGGCAGGCCGGTGCGTGCCTCTCCGGTATGGAACAGGTTCTTGCCGCGCTCGTTCGCCGGCACGGATTCGGGCTTGACCTTCTGCTCGGCGTAATAGGCGCTCAGATCGGCGATATCGGCATCGCTCAGCGGCGCAGCCATCGCCGTCATCGTCGGTTCATTGCGCTTCGCCGACTTGAAGTCGTAAAGCTGCTTGGCCAGGTAGGCCGGCTGCTGACCCGCGAGCTTGGGAAAGATCGGGGTGCTGCTGTTTCCGTCCTCGCCGTGGCAACCGCCACAACTCTCGGCGAGTTTCTTACCGTTTGCGGCATTGCCGGCCGCGGATGCCGGGGATGCCGCGAGCGTTGCCGCGAGCAGCGATAAGCCTAGCGAGAGTGCGAGTTTCATGTTGTGCCTCTTCTTATCGGGTGTGCCGCGCCGGTATCGAGGCGGCTGTTCGCCGTGGCGCCGATTTTACGACGGGAAGCGGAAATATAGGTAAACTGGCGCGCCCAAGGCAAGACACCGTTTCGCATGTGAGCAATCCGGCCTATCGCGCCACGCGATTCCTGATCAGCGCCGCTGAGGTGCGCGGCGCGCCGCCCGACGTCGGCGCGGAGGTCGCGTTCGCCGGGCGGTCGAATGCCGGCAAGTCCAGCGCGATCAATGCGCTTGTCGGCCAGCGCTCGCTCGCGCGGACCAGCAAGACGCCCGGCCGCACGCAGTTGTTGAATTTCTTCTCGGTCGATTTCGAGCGGCGGCTGGTGGATTTGCCGGGTTACGGCTATGCAAAGGTGTCGGGTGAGCGGCGCAACGCGTGGCATCATCTGGTCGATCGCTACGTCCGGGAGCGCCGTTCTCTGGCCGGCATCGTGCTCGTCATGGATATTCGCCATCCGCTGACGGAGTTCGACATGCTGATGTTGCAATGGGGCGAGCGGCTCGGCCGGGCGATGCATATCCTGTTGACCAAGGCCGACAAGCTCGGTCGCGGCGCGGCAAAGTCGGCCTTGCTGGGCACGCGGCAGCGACTCGAGCATGACGGGCTGGAGTCGGTGAGTGTGCAATTGTTTTCGGCGCATGATCGAACCGGGATCGACGAGGCGCACGCGATACTCGACCGGTTGCTCGGCTTCGACGTGGGTCCGGGCGATGATTCCGCCGATAAAAAATGCTCCGAAGCGCAAAAGGGGGAAACCGCTCCGGAGCAAACTCCCGGAATGGGGGAACCGGGAGAGGAGACTACTCATAAGGGAGGAGATGAGTAGTGGGCGTCGTTCCCGACACGTACCACTCAGACCCTGCCGCCGGGCTTTAGTTCAACCGCGGCAGCGAATGTCAAGCTTCGTGTGCTGGCGCATGGGAGGACGAGATCAGGCCGGTTTCGCCCCTGGACGCCCGTCCTCGACGATCCATGATGAGACCGTGCCGCAACCGGATCCCGGTTGACGGACATCGTCCACCGCCCGCAAGTCGGTCTGCATGCGCTCCGGCGCGAGCGTCACCCGTAGATAGCCGCGGTGCCGACCGGTCGCGTAATGAATGAAATTCGCCCCTTCGCGTTGCGCGGTCTGGATCGCGTCCTCCGGTGGCGGCTGCGAGGTGATTGAACTGCAGACGAACTCGGTGGCAACCACGGGCGAATCGGCGACATCGAAATCGGGTTTGAGATCGGTGACCCAGAACGAATGGATGTCGCCGCCGAATACGACCGGGTTCGCCGGTTTCGCGCTGCCGAGATAGTCCAGCAGGCGTCGGCGCGCGGCCGGATAGCCATCCCAACCGTCGGTGTAGAAGGTCTGGCCATCGCCGGCCTTGCGGTCGGCCTGGGCCATCAGGGTTTGTTGCATCAACAGGTTCCAGCGCGCCTTGCTGTTCGCGAGGCCGGCCTCGAGCCAGCGTTCCTGGCGTGCGCCGAACATCGTTGCGTCCGCCTGGATACGCGCCGCGCAATTCTCGACCAGGTTGGACCCGCCGCGACCGGGCTTCGGACAGGGCTGTGGCGAGCGATATTGCCGATCGTCGAGCATCGAGAACTCGGCCAGCGTCCCGAACGGGATGCGCGTGTGGATGCGTAGGTCCGGGCCGAACGGGACCATCGCCCTTTTCAACGGCAGGTGTTCATAGTACGCCTTGTACGCCGCGGCCCGTCGCTGCAGGAACCAGCGCGGCTCGTCGTCGTTCTCCGATCGCGAGTCGGCGTAGTCGTTCTCGACTTCGTGGTCGTCCCAGACGACCAGCCACGGGTACCGCGCATGTGCGGCCTGCAGATCGGGATCCGACTTGTAGCGTGCGAAGCGGGCGCGGTAGTCGTCCAGCGTCATTGGTTCCGGGCCCTCGTGCTTGCGCACGTGGTCGATTCCCCAAGACGATTCGTAGATGTAATCACCGACGTGGACGATCAGATCGAGATCGTCCGCCAGCATGTGCCGGTAGGCGGCATAGAAGCCTTGTTCATATTGCTGGCATGCGGCGACCGCGAAGCGGACGCGATCGGGTTTGGCATCGGGCGTTGGCGCCGTGCGAGTCCGACCGATCGGACTCGTCGCGGCACCGGCGTGGAATCGATAGTAGTACCAGCGGTCCGGCTTCAGTCCGTCGAGTTCAATATGGACCGAATGGGCCCAATCGGGGCTGGCGTAGGCAACGCCCTTGTCGACGATCTTGCGGAAGCCTTCATCGTCCGAGACCTCGTAGCCGACCGGCACGACGACCGGGGTCATGCCGCCACCGGGCGCCAATGGCTCCGGCGCCAGCCGTGTCCACAGCACGACCCCCTTCGGCGAGGGATAGCCGGAGGCTATGCCGAGCGTGAACGGCGTTCGGTCGAACGCGGGTTTGGCGAGCGCCCGTCTCAGCGGCGCGGCGCAGCCCATACCGGCCAGTGCCATCAGGAATTCGCGCCGCGAAAGGCCCATGTTCGTCAAACTCCGAAGAATGTGTTGCGCATCAGCTTACCGCAGGATTTCGATGCGGTGCACCGGATTAGGTCGGGAAAAGGCGGATGGCGTCGGGCGATGAGCGGCCGAACCGTGCACATGGGATGCGACCTGGTCCCGGCGTTGCCGGGACCAGGCGGTCAGCTCAGCGCGTAGGTTCGTCGCGCAGCATGATGATGACGTAATGAACCGCGTCGATGACATCCTTGTCGGTCAACTCCGGATGGCCACCCTTTGCCGGCATCTTCAGGTATCCCTCAAGCGCGTGGTGATCGAGCACCTCTTCGCCCTGAAACAGCCGCTTGCGCCAGGCGGCGATATCGTTCAGTCGGGGTGCGCCGTTCTTACCGCTGTAGTGACATTCACTGCAGACGCGGTTGAACACACGCATGCCGTGCAGCGTGTTGACATCAGGCCTGCCGGTTTCGGCAAGCGCGGTCGTCGAGGAAATCATTGCGATCAGGATTCCGGCGGAGAGCTCTCTTAGGGTTCGCGGGCATGTCGGCGGCGCGATCTTCATTTGGTCTACTCCTTTGCGTCTGGTTGAACGCGTTGGTTGGACCGGAAACGTGTTCGGGATGTTCCTACCGGCAAGGCCGCACATAATCTCTGAACGCGGTGTAGTATGCGTTCGGGCGGATGACTTTTTCGTGACGAATGCGGCGCGGTCGTTCCGATCCGCATCAGGGCAGCAAGAGCTGATCGATGCCCGGCTCCAGCCGTCAATTCGCTTCAAATGGAGCGCGATGGCGCGGGCTACTTGCACCTCCCGGGTCACGCTGCAATACGCCTGTAACAAAGCAAAATTATAAAAGCCGTTCAACAAACATCAGAGGAGCGCGCTGTGAAGAACCAAATTGCCGCCCTGGCGTCAGCCTTGGCGACGGTATTCGTGACGGGACCGGCCGGCGCGGCCGAGGGACGCGATACGATCAGCATCGTTGGATCGTCGACCGTCTATCCGTTTGCCACGGTCGTCGCGGAACAATTCGGTCATGGCGGCAAGTTCAAGACCCCGAAGGTCGAATCGACCGGCACCGGCGGCGGTATCAAGCTGTTCTGCGGCGGCGTCGGTGCGAAGTACCCGGACATCGTCAACGCGTCGCGTGCGATGAAGCAGAGCGAGTTCGACACATGCAAGAAGTTCGGCGTTACGGAGATCGTCGAGATCAAAATCGGCTACGACGGTATCGTGCTGGCGCAGTCGAAAAAGGCGCAGCCGCTGAAACTTACGCGAAAGGACATATTCCTCGCGTTGGCGAAAAGCGTTCCGGACCCGAGTTGCGCGGATTGCGACAACCTGGTCAGCAACCCCTACAAGACCTGGAACCAGGTCAATTCGGCATTGCCGAACGTCAAGATCGAGGTCCTCGGCCCGCCGCCGACCTCGGGTACGCGTGATGCTTTCGCCGAATTGGCACTCGAAGGTGGCTGTCAGTCCTACGCATGGATCAAGGGATTGAAGTCACGCGACGAAAAGGAATACAAGAAGGTCTGCCAACAGGTTCGTGAGGACGGCGCCTACATGGAGGCCGGGGAGAACGACAACCTGATCGTGCAGAAGCTGGTCAGCAACCCCACGGCCGTTGGAATCTTCGGTTACAGCTTCCTCGAGGAGAACCTCGACAAGGTATCGCCGGTGACGGTCGAAGGCGTTACGCCGGAGTACGAGACGATTGCCAGCATGCAGTATCCGATCTCCCGTCCGCTGTTCTTCTACGTCAAGAAGGCGCACATCGGGATGATTCCGGGGATCCGCGAGTACATGACGGAGTTCACCAGCGAGAAGGCATGGGGCGATGAGGGCTATCTGTCGAAGAAGGGCTTCATCCCGTTGCCGTCGGATGAGCGCGCGGATATCGCCGAAATCGCGAAGAACCTCACGCTGTTTTCGATGTAATTCGCGGCACGGTCGCCGTCACCTCGTGGTGCGGCGACCGGCCCGTGGGAAGGTCCGCGATCTCATACCTTTAAGGAGACCCCAATGACACGATTTCTGATGTTGGTTCCGTTGTTGTCCCTGCTGCTCGGTTGCGGTGTCAATGACGCCAAGGAAGAGGCCGAGATCCAGCAGTACAAGAATCAGCCGCTGCAGCGGGATGGCGACCGGCTGAATCCCCGCCGCGACTGAGCCGCAAGAGCGGCAAAATCCGCCGCGCCGCTCGTTCACGTCTTCGACGACGCGCTGGGACCTCCCGGCGCGGACGTCCTTGGAACCCTGCCTTGATGCTCTGACCGGATGATGTCCGGCGAGCCATTCCGCGTCGTCGTAAGCCGAGGGCTAGCTCAGCTGTAGATCATACGCAGCGGGCTATTCCCGACCTCTGGCGCAATCTCCGCGTATACCTCGACCTTGAACTGAATCCGGCCGGAATCGTGCGATGCGTCGATTCGCCCGGCATCAGGAGCCGGAGCCCGGCGCGCGCTGATGGCCGCAATCTCGGGTGATTGCCAGGCGCTACCGAAAGCTGAGGCCCTGGCCCATGCCGTCGGACGGCGTCACGCGGGTGGAGACGCAGCGGGGGCTCAGTCCCCGGCGGGCTCGATCGGCGCGCCGGCCGGTGGGCTGTTGATGATCCAGGCGGGGCTCTGGTAGTCGTCGACCTTTCCCGGGTCGATGACGACTTGCCGCGCTACGCCGAGCATGCCGCAACCAGCGGTGGATATCGCTGTCAGTAAGACCGTTAGCCACTTCATCGCGGCGAGGACTCCGTTTTGGGTACCGCTGTCGACTTCGTTCGGGAGGGTTTGCCCAGGCTGGGGTATTGATCCAGCAACTCGGCCACCGATGAGACCATCGATTGCAGCATCTTGCGGACCGCGCTGTTGACCGCGCGCTGGAAGCTGGCTGCCCGGCCCTTCTCGTAGAATTTTCGCTCGGCGTCGAGCCCGTTACCGGTCCGGGCCTTCAGGTTGACCTGGATGTCCGCCTCCATGCTGCTCTTGCTGACCGGTTCGGCATAGAGCCTCAGCAAGTCCCCTTCGAGTTGCAGGGTCGTCGGACTGGACGTCGCGTCACCGGTCGTGACCTTGTACCCGGCTTCGCGAAGTTCCTTCACGAATAGCGAGGCCAATTCCGCGCCCGGACTGTTCGCGCATCGCACGATGCCGACATCCAGCAAGAACGAGTCCTTCTGCATACCGCATTCGTTCGGTACTCCGCCTTCGAACGGTACCTTGACCTGGACCTCGCGCCCCTTTCCGTCCTCGGGGTCGATCTCCATTGCCGATGGTTCCTGGACGATTACGTCGACTTCGGACTTTACTCCCGTCGAAGATGCGCACCCGGCAAGCGTCAATGCGAGGATCGGGGCCGAAGTGTTGAAGATCCGCGAGTACGTCATACGTGTCTGTGAGGAGGAGAACATGGCGGATGTTTGTTTATCCGCAGCGCTGCCCTCGGACGATAACACGGTCCGCTGCCACGGCGAAGCGTGAGTAGTGCCGTCAGGTGGACTGAAGAGGGCATCGCTCGCAAAAAAGCTCAGGCCGCGTTTGAAAGCGTGGCCCGAGCGAACACTTGGCTTACAGGGACTGGACGACGGGGCCTGAATGGCCCGTCGCAAGCTGGCTTAGTAGTTCCACTGCAACTGCAGCCTGACCACGTTGCCGCTGTAATAGCCGTACGGGAGGTTGCGATTGAGCCCGCTGATCGCCGTAGTCTGGTTCAGGTTCGTACGCGCCATCAGGCTGTAGGCGGCCTTGAGCTGGAATTCCGGCAGCGGCATGTACTCGACACCCATTTCGTATTGCGAGGTCTTCATGTGCGGCGAGTTCGAGTCAAACTTCGAACCGCCGTCATACTGCTCGTAGCGGAAATACGGCATCCACGATCCGTAGAAGTGATCGAGCTTGTACATCGCCTGCACGTAGCCGCCATTCAGGCTGCCGCCGGTGACGACCGGCTTGCCGAGCTGTACCGAGGCCTCGTCGAGCATCGGCGTGTGGCCCCAGGCCCACTCGGCCTGCAGACCGAAAGGCTTGGGATAAAGGATCGCATGTACCGCGACGCGCTCGTCGTTACACCCGCCGGAATTGCCGGTCGGGCTGCCGCCGGACGTGCCGCCCTGCACGTTCTTCTGACACGTCACGGTTGGCGTCGTGGTGATTGCGGACGCGGCGCCGATCGGTGTGTACGTCAATGCCGTCGGCGAGTTCATGTAGCGGCCAGTGATGCCGGACGCGCCGACTTCGAGCATCTGGTCGCCCGGAATCTCGAACGGATAGGTTACGCGGACCGCCGTGTGCATGCTGTTGTTGAGTTCGAAGCGATTCAGGCCCTGGCCGTTGAAGTAGCCGAAGCCGAATACGCCGTAGTCACCCGAGCCACGCAGGCCGCTCTTGACGAGGTATTTGAAGCGGTCCTGGGCTTCCTCCGGCGACCAATAAAAGAACGCGCCCAGATCACGTTCGTCACGAACGATCGTCGAGTCGACGGCGTCGGCACGTTCGAATGCGAGTCGGTTCTGCGAGGATTGCAGTATGTCCCAGCCGAACGGAACCTTCGAGTAGCCGGGACGGATGCGAAACTCTCGTTCCTTGTCGAAGTAAATATCCGCGTAGAGGTCGCGGATCTGCGCGTAATTGGCCTGGGACGTGCTGTTCGTTCCGCTGACCCCGCTGATCGTCGACGCGAAGTCGACCTGCGTGTAGATCGACAGCCAGTCGCTGACGTCGCCGCTGAGCTTCAAGCGGGCCCGCCGCATCAGCAAATCGTTCTGGCCGCCGATGCCGCGGTCGGTCGGTGTCTGAAGGAGATGGCTGTTGACACCGTTGACCAAGCCGTCGAAGCGGATCTGCGTGTAGCCGCCGATGGTGTACTTCTCATGCCACTTCTTGTCGGCCGATGCCTTGGCCTTTTTTTCCTCCTCGGCCTTCTGCACCTTGTTCTCGACCGATTTCATCCGTTTGTCGAGCTTTTTGAGTTCGTCCTTCTTCTGCTCGATCATCTGGTCGAGGTCATCGGAACCTTCGCCGTCGACCTGCTTGAACGTGCCGAGCGCGACGCGACCCGGGCCGGGCTCGGCGAAGATCTGCTTCGTCTTCTGGTCGACGTAGAGCTGCAGTGCGGCATACGCCGGTGCGGCTCCGATTCCCCCTGCGAGCGCCGCGATCGTTATCGCGATTCGGTTCGCCTTCATCATTCTGAACCCCTGAAGTGGTATGGAATTCACGCCCGCGTACCCCTCAACACGCGCGCTTCGTTGACGGGCCGTTGCGTGTTGCCAAGACCCCGACTTTCTTATCGAAAACGCGACATACGATAGGTAGGCGATGTGACGCGCCGGTTAACGCGACGTTACAGAACGATGACAAGCGCCCGGAATCCGGCGCTTCGCTCGGGGTGGGGTTCGAGAAACTGTCACCTCGGGGTGATGTTGCTGTAACAAACGGCGCATACCTTTGCCGCCGAACGAAGCCACTTCGAGGTCATGCCGGTGAAGCTGAACTACAGGAGCGTCTGGGTTTCCGACACGCATCTCGGTACGCGTGGATGCAAAGCCGAGTTCCTGCTGGATTTTCTAAAACACATCGAGTGCGAACGTCTCTATCTGGTCGGCGACATCATCGACTTGTGGAAGATGAAGAACGGCTGGTACTGGCCTCCTCTGCACACCGACATCGTGCGGAGGGTCATGGACATGGCGAAGAAGGGCGTACGCGTGACCTTCATTCCCGGAAACCATGACGAGTGGTTTCGGGATTACGCGAACAGCGTGTTCGCCGGAATTGAACTGCGTACCGAGTGCGTACACGAGACAGCCGATGGTCGACGCTTCGCCGTGCTGCACGGCGACGAGTTCGACGCCGTGGTCTGCAACAGCCGCTGGCTCGCGGTGCTCGGCAGTGAGGCCTACGAGTTCTCGCTGATGCTGAACCGGTGGTTCAACTACGTACGGCGTCGCCTCGGTTTCCCTTATTGGTCCTTGTCGGCGTATCTGAAGCACAGCATCAAGAATGCGGTGAGCTTCATCGGCAATTACGAGCAGGCGCTGTCACACGCGGCGCGACAACGCGGCGTCGAAGGAGTGATCTGCGGACACATCCATCACGCGGTGATCCGCGACATCGATGGGATCGCCTACTGCAACACCGGTGATTGGGTCGAGAGTTGCACCGCGCTGGTCGAACACGGCGACGGGTCGCTGGCCGTGCTGCGTTGGGCCGAAGAGAGCGCCTTTCTACTGACGGAGTCCGAACTTGAAGTTAGCGCTGATAAGCGACGCTTGGCGGCCGCAGGTTAACGGCGTCGTCACGACGCTGACGAAGACCTGCGAAACACTCGTAGGTCTCGGTCATACGGTCGAGACGTTGACGCCGGACCGCTTCTGGACCGTGCCCTGCCCTACCTACCCGGAGATCCGCCTCGCCGTGGGCTGCGGCCGGAAGCTCGCCCGAATGCTGGACGACTACGGGCCGGACGCGATCCATATCGCGACCGAGGGTCCCCTGGGCTGGGCGGGCCGGCGTTACTGCCAGCGGCGTGGAATACCGTTCACGACCTCGTTCCACACACGGTTTCCGGAGTACGTCAAACTGCGCTTCGGTATTCCGCTGTCATGGGGTTATGCCGCATTGCGGTATTTCCACAATGCCGCCGAGCGGGTCATGGTCGCGACGCCGTCGCTGCTGTATGAATTGCAGGGGCTGGGATTCGCCAGCCTGGCACAGTGGTCGCGCGGCGTCGATGCGGAGCTGTTTCACCCTCGCCCGAAGGGCTTCGTCGACGTTCCGCGTCCGCTGTCCCTATATGCCGGGCGGGTTGCGGTCGAGAAAAACATCGAGGACTTCCTGCGTCTGGATATTCCCGGCACGAAGCTCATCGTCGGCGACGGTCCGCAGCGCGCGGAACTGCAGGCGCGTTACCCCGATGTCCGCTTCGTCGGGGCCAAGGTCGGTGAGGAACTGGCGTCGTACTTCGCCGCCGCGGATGTGTTCGTCTTCCCGAGCCGGACCGATACGTTCGGGCTGGTGTTGCTCGAGGCGCTGGCCTCGGGTGTGCCGGTCGCGGCTTATCCGGTGCCGGGGCCGCTCGATGTCGTGACCGATCCAACGGTGGGTTGCCTCAACGAGGATCTGGCGGAGGCAGTACGCGGGGCTTTGACGCTTGAACCGGACGACTGCCGCGCCTTCGCGCTGCGCTTCAGCTGGGAGCAGTGCGCTCGGCAGTTTCTGGGGTTTCTCGCGCCTATCGGCGAGCGACCGGAACGGACCTCGCTGCGTTGGCGGCGGACCAGCTGAGCACCGCCGCTCAGGTCTGGCAACGCTGGCAGTAAAAGCTGGAGCGCTGGCCCAGTCGTACGGCGCGTATCGGCTCGCCGCAGTTCCGGCACGGCTCGCCGGTTCGCCCGTAGACCCCCAAGGTCTGCTGGAAGTAACCGGGGCTGCCGCGTTCGTTGACGAAATCCCGCAACGTCGTGCCGCCGGCCGACAGCGCATCGGTCAGCACGTCCTTGATCGTCTGTCCGAGTTTCTGGTAGCGGTTCCGGGCAATTCGGTCGGCGGCGCGGCGCGGATCGATCCCCGCACGAAAAAGGGCCTCGCTGGCGTAGATATTGCCGACGCCGACGACGACCCGATGATCCATGATCAGGTTCTTGACGGCGACGCGGCGCGTGCGGGCCGCGCGCCAGAGATGCTCGCCGTCAAACGTGTCGTCGAACGGCTCCGGGCCGAGTTCGGCGAGCAACACGTGCTTCGACGGCTCATCCTCGGTCCATAAGAGACAGCCGAAACGGCGCGGATCATGGAAGCGAACGGCCGTCGTCTCTGACATCACGAGATCGACGTGATCGTGCTTGCGTGGCGGCTGGCTCGGTGGACAGATCCTCAGGCTGCCCGACATGCCGAGATGCAGGATCATCGTGCCGCTGTCGGTGCGCAGCAGCAGATACTTGCCGCGCCGGTCCAGCGCTGAAACGATTCGTCCTCGAACGGCCGCCGGAACCTCGGGACCGATCGGCCAGCGCAGCGCGGCATTCCGCACGATCAGTTCCGTGACCGGGCGACCGACGACGAAGGGTTCTATCCCGCGGCGAGTCGTTTCGACTTCGGGCAGTTCCGGCATGGATCGGTGGGGTCAGTGCGCGTGAATGGGATGATCGATCCTGCCGCGCGACACGCGGTCTGGATCAGGCCGGGTTCAGCATCGCGGCGGTTCGCGGTATTCTAGCGGTCGTGAGCCGCTGCCGTCGCCAATTTCCGGCGTCATGTTGCCGTGAGCTCGCCTGTCTGCGTAGCGGTGCTTGCGCCGTCCGAATATTCCCCCCGTCCGAGTAATCAACGAAGAAGCTATGAGTACTGTTTCGCGTCCGGCTGCCGACGTCCTCGTCGTTGGTGCCGGCGTCATCGGGCTGCTGACCGCCAGGGAGTTGGCGGCAGCGGGCTTACATGTCGTCGTCTTGGACAAGAGCGCCTACGGCACCGAATCGTCGTGGGCCGGGGGCGGCATTCTGTCGCCACTGTGCCCGTGGCACGCCCCGGAACCGATACTGGCGCTGAGCCGCTGGAGCCAGAGGGAATATCCGCGGCTCAGCGCGGAGCTTCACGAACGTGCGGGAATCGATCCCGAGTGGGTGCGTAGCGGCTTGCTGATCTGGCCCGGTGATGAAATGACACGCGCCGTCGACTGGTTGGTCCGCGAGCATGTCGAGTATCGGGCGCTCGCGGCCTCGGAGATCCATGCGGTCGAACCTCACCTCTCGGCCGTGCCAGGCGATGCATTGCGGATACCGGGTATCGCGCAAGTCCGTAATCCGCGGTTCCTGCGCGCGCTGCGCGCCTCGCTGTCGTCGATGCGGGTCGAGATACTCGAGAATCATCCGGTCGATGAACTCGTCGTCGAGGGTGCGCGCGTCGTCGGTGCCGTATCGGGCGGGGAACGCTACCGCGCCGGTCGCGTCGTGCTGGCCGCGGGCGCGTGGTCGGGGACATTCGGCACACGCTGGCTCCCAAAACTCGATGTCGCGCCAGTCAAGGGCCAGATGCTGGCGCTCGAGGCGGCGCCAGACCTGTTGACGCACATCGTGTTGAGCGGCGATCGATATCTGATCCCGCGCCGCGGCGGCGTCCTGCTCGCGGGCAGCACCGTCGAACACGTAGGATTCGACAAGTCGACCTCGGAATCCGCATGTCGCGAACTTCGGGCGTTCGCGGAATCGATGCTTCCGGAATTGGCTGGCGCCGCGCTGTTGCGACATTGGGCGGGCTTGCGCCCCGGCTCGCCGAACGGCATTCCGTTCATCGGGCGACATCCGACGATCGAATGCCTGTACTTCAACTGCGGACACTTCCGAAACGGCTTCGTCATGGGGCCCGCGTCGGCGCGCCTTCTGGCCGACCTGTTGCTCGAGCGATCGCCGATCGTTCCCCCGGAACCCTACGCCTATGCCGCGTCACGCTGAGCCCTCCGGAATCGGATGCGCGGATCTTGGACAGAGAGTGGCGGTCCGTTATAATGGGCGACCCACGCCGGTGTAGCTCAGTCGGTAGAGCAGCACATTCGTAATGTGCGGGTCGGAGGTTCAAATCCTCTCACCGGCTCCAGTCTTCGATGGACTTGCCTCATGGAGCAGGTCTTCACGCTCGTCAGCCAAGCACTGAATCGCTCCAAACAAGGCTCGCTTCCAGTGCACGAGGCAGCCGGTTCTGGATTCCACGTCGGGCAATCCCGGTCGAGGCTCAGCTCTCCGGCGATCCGATCGCAGCGGCCTGACTAGCAGATCTTATTCCCCTTCGAAGTAGTCGGTATCGATCTTCTTCAGTTCGTATGTGCCGATGGTCGAAACCCCGACGTTGTGATCGACCATCAGCGTGGCAAGTTGCCCGCCATCGATCAGGATGATTTTCGTGTTGATCAGGCCGACGTACTCCAATGCCTCCCGGCTGTACAGAGATGTCGTGATGACACACCCTTGCTTGCCCGATGTCCTTGCAGGGCTCAGGCGAACTTCTGAATCTCCGGTCGTCCAACCGTACCCTCCCACCGTTTGGCCTGAACATGGATGGCGTCGAGGCCGAGCTTGTCTTCCTTGATGATTCCGTCGATTCCGCCGTCCCCGCTCTTTCCGATGGCGCGACCGGCGTCCTGGCGTGATCCGCCGTAACCCATGCTGACAAGTAGATCGATCACGAGTCGCTCGAAGAATGGTGGTGTCGTCGCTTTAACCTGCTCTAGCAGGTCGAGTTCCAGTTCGTGGCGAAGGCGCCGATAGGCCGAGGCTAGTTGGTCTTCCGGGGTCTCTGGCTCCGGGGGTATCGAATGGGGCGTCGATCGCTCTGCGAAGGAATCTCCGTCGGGTTAACAGGCCCACCGCTTGGACCAAAAGCTTGGGCGCGATCCTCTGTTGCGCCTCTACGCGCGTACGCCGCCGATCGGGCTGAGTGGCCGCGGGTGAATAATCACGTCGGCGTTAGGGAATTCTTCACCGAGACACGGATGGCGCTCTGGCAATCTATTCCTCGCCCCGGCAGTAAACGAAGATAAGAGCCGAGGCAAAGCGGAACACCAAACTATTAGATCGGGGGTAATCAACATGTACGATTTCACGAAGATTCTTTCGTCCTCACTGGTTCTTCTGGCGCTGAATGCGACGCCGGCCGGCGCGATGGGTCGGTCCACCGATTCGGACGTACACCAGGCGAAAGCTCCGGTAGGCGTTCATATCAGCCGCGCGGACAAGAATCAGACGAACACCATTCTGGCGCTTGCGTCGGAGGTGGAATCGTTGCGTCGTGACCTTGCGGAACTCAAGGCGCAAGTTCAGCGATAGAGCCCTTGTCAGGCTCCGGATATGACGAAGGCGACGGGGATCGACCCCGTCGCCTTCGTACGTCTCTCCTCTGAAACACCGGCCGCGTTCAGCGGTAATCGCATCCCGAGCCGGCGTTCACATTCGAAATCGAGTTGTCCCTAGCCCGGCCTGCCCATCCCGGACGATTCGCTGACCGATTCATCCGGAATGTCGCGCCGACATTGGGACGTTCCTTATTTTCCGCGATAGCGATTCGGTTCCTTTTTGCCGCGCCAAGCGTTTGCAGCGGGTTGCGTCCGCCGCCCGTCGGCGCCGGAGAAGGTCGAAGTGCCGTCGGTGTTGCCCATGCCGGTCGAGCGTCCACGGGCGCCGAACGTCGATTTTCCGTCGCCGTAGCGTGGAGTACGCGCATCGTTGGGGCCCTGGGGCTTGTGAGGACGGTGTGAATGCGGTCGGCTGAAGTCGCGTCGATCACCGCGCTCTGCGGGGCGGTAACGGCCTTCGAGTCCTTGGATCGCCGTCACCTTAACCTTGCGACCGATGAACCGTTCGATCCGCTTCAGTACGCCCATGTCGGCAGAACCGACGAACGAAACCGCGATACCACTGGCCCCGGCGCGTCCGGTGCGGCCGATGCGGTGAACATAATCTTCGGCGAAGCGCGGCAGGTCATAGTTGAAGACATGCGTGATCGCCGGAACGTCGATGCCACGCGAAGCCACATCGGTTGCGACCAGAATCCTCGCCTCGCCTCGTCTGAGGCGTGTCAGCATTCGGGTGCGCTGCCGTTGCTGAAGGTCTCCATGCAGTGCGACTGTCGAATGACCCTCTTCTTCCAGGGTCTGCGCCAGCCATTCAGCGTCGCGCTTGGTCGCCGTGAAAATGATCGATTGGCCTGTGCCGTGGTCGGCAAGCCAGTGGTTCAGCAGTCGCCGCTTGTGCGCGACATCGTCGACGAACACCACGTGTTGCTCGATATTGTCGTGCCGCGCTGCGGCCGGTGCAGCCTCGATCTGCGCCGGGTCGCGCAGGACGCGGCTGGCGAAGTCCCGAATGCTGTGGCTCAGTGTGGCCGTGAAACAAACGGTCTGGCGCTCGGCGGGCAGGGCCGAGGCGATCGTCAGCACGTCCTCGGAAAAGCCCATGTCCAGCATCCGGTCAGCCTCGTCGAGGACGAAGACCTCGACGCGCGACAAGTCGATCCGCCGGCTATTGATCTGATCGAGCAAGCGGCCCGGTGTTGCGACCATGACTTCGATCGGGCCGGACAGCATCCGATCCTGTTCGCGGTAGGATTCGCCGCCGGTGATGCAGACCGTACGGGCGCCTTGCAGGCCCTTCGAAAAGCTGATCGACGCCTTGGCCACCTGTTGTGCCAGTTCACGGGTTGGCGTCAAGACCAGAATGCGCGGCGCACGATTGGGGCCTGCGCCGGTGTCGCTCCTACGCGCCAGCGACGGAAGGAGAAAAGCGGCGGTCTTGCCGGTGCCCGTCGGGGCGGATGCGATCACGTCGCGGCCCTCGAGGAGGAGCGGAATGGCTTGGGCCTGGATCGGCGTCGGCTCGCTGATGCCTAGGCGCGCCAGGACGGATTCAAAGTGTTGATCGAGACCGAGGGAAGAAAAAGTTGTAGTCGCAGCTAACGTCACCGAGTACTCCTGAATGACAAACGAAACGCGGTCTCGGTCGAGACATGGACTCGCGAAAGATTGGCGCATGGCATGCAAACATCGACGCCAACCAACGTATGTCGAACAGGAAAGAGCAAGCGACCTGACGAGAAGGGGCTGTAGATCGATGACGATCAGCTTCAAGAGCTGACGACCGAGTTGGACCGTTAACATAACCCACTCGTGGCCATTAAGCAAATCGACTTGCCTGGATTCCTCGGGCATGTCGCGACGACGGAGGCCGTCTCGTACCCGAAATCCGGTTGTGTCGATGGGTCTGGGCGCGGCCTGAACCGGTTCGGTTGGTGGACCGCACGTGAGCGGCGACGCCTCGGTCCAGCGCCTCGCGTGGCAAGGCGCTGCATCGACGCAAGCGGTGCGTGTCTACAGGCCAACGTGGGAATTCTGCACACGCTTCGTGTGCAATCGCCTTCTCGTCGACGATTCCATCGAGTCCTATCGTATTCCCAGGCCCGCAAGACATCGGCTTCGGGTCTTGTTGGTACGGCGGTGAGCTTGGTCGATGAGTTGGAGATGCAGTCATGAGAATCGAAGATCGCATGGCTTGGACGCGGTGGGTCGTCAGGCTGCCGCAGCACGTGGCGCACGGTGTCGTGGTGGAACAGCTGCTCCACCATGGCGAGTCGATGTTGGCGGCGATCCTGTCTCCGCAGAATCCGCGGGACTGGGAGTTCAACGCCCGGGTCGAAACCTTGCAGGCGGCGGCGGAACGGCATGTTCTGACGAAACTTACGCCGGTGTGTCCGATCTCATTGGACGGTCGATTCGGTTCGACGCAGGTTGGCTTGTCGTGAAGGTCGCCGCCGAGGTGAGGGGTCGTTTCGCGCGCGAGTCCGGTCTGCTCGGGAATTCAATCGAGCCAATGCCTGCGATGAGCCTCGGGAATTGCAATCTTAGGCTCGCCGACCGCAAGAGTATTCAGTGGAGGATGCCCTCATGAGGTCCGTGTACGATGAAGCCGGCGAAGTCGTGTCGGCAAGCGATGCTGGTCCCTGGATGTTCGAAGACCTGGAAGCGGCCGTGTCCGATCCGATCGTCCGGACCGACGCGATGTCAGCGCGTCGCCGACGTGGCGCCGAGCCGTTGATCGAATGCGCCCATCTTGCCGGTTCCATTTGCTGCTCCTGTTGGCTCCTCGCGCGAGAACAGCAGCGGCGAGGACCGCGTCCATCGGAAGTTCAACAAGGATCCTTCAGCCGCTCGGATCCGTGACGCGCGGTTCAGGCCCCGGTGCGCCGGTATTTCTGCGACGGACGGGGTGTATCGGCCATACCCGACCAAATCACTTGTAAGTAATTCCGCCGATTGACGACTGAGTGTCGTGCGGGCAAGAGTGTCGATATCGAAAGCCAAACCTGCGGTGACGCAGGGACGGAAAGCCACGGGTCCTGAAGACCCAGGAAAGCCGAGCTGCCGCGGGTGACCGACGCGAAGGGTCACACCAGGCGGATCGGCTTTTTTTCTTGGGCTGCCGTGGCGCTATGACAAGCCATTCAGGAGGATGGTCATGGTTATCTTCGATCGACTCGCGCCTTTTCCGTGGTACCCGCTGAGACTCATGTTCCTGCTGTTGTCGGTGATGCCTGCCGCCGCTGATGCGGCGACGATCATCGCCGATGGAATCAAGTGCACGCTGAACCATGCGATCACCGCGGCGAACACCAACGCACCGGCAGGCGGGTGTTCCGGGGGTGACGATCAGCGCGGCGGGGGGGACGCCATCGATCTAAGAAGCTCGGTCACGCTGACGGAGGTGAATAATCTGGATGCAGGCGGATGCGGGAACGGGCTACCGGCGATTACCGGAATTCTTTCGATCGAAGGAAATGGCCACGCGATCGTTCGATCGTCGGCCGAGGGAACGCCGGAATTTCGCTTGATCGACTCGACCGCTGGGGAGCTGACACTCAGCGGCCTGACACTGTCGAACGGCGCATCAGGCATCGGAGGCCAGGGCAACGCCTGCGTCGGCGGGGGCATCCGTGGGGCTGTCGTGACACTCCACCGAAGCGTCGTCGTCCGGAACTCGGCGCTGGGATTGTATTGGTCGGAAAGCGCGGGCGGTGGGATTTATGCGGACGCCGTAACCATCGCGGATAGCACCGTTTCAGACAACAAATCGCGGTATGGAGGCGGGATTTTTGGGCAGACCGTTGTCGCCACGAATAGCAGGATTCACGGAAATTCCGTTTCACGGTGGAAAGGCGGTGCCGCAGGCGGAGGGATCTACGGCCATACGGTGAGTCTTATCGGTAGCGCCGTTTACAGCAATCGAGCATGGGCCGCGATCGAAGTCAAAGGGGGCGGTATTTTCGGCTCGGAAGTGCGATTGGTGAACAGTACAGTCTCGGGTAACTCTTCGTTCGAAGAGGCCGTCTATGGCTACGGTGGGGGTATTTACATCGAAGCCGGCTCTCTGACGCTAATCAACAGCACGGTTGCCGCGAACGACTCCGGTGTGGCGGGAGAGAATTCCCAATTTCCGGTCACCGGCGGTGGAATCGAAGGTTCTGGATCAATCCTGATGAATAGTGTCGTAGCCAACAACAGGCGGCACGATCGGTTCGGGATATCGCCCAGTGACTGCGTGAGCAGTGCCGAATACGCGGGATTCAACCTGATCGGCGACGGCAGTTGCGGCGCGGCGGCGGCGGGGCAACTGACCGGCGACCCGAAGCTCGGAGCCCTGGCCGAGAACGGTGGTCCGACGCAGACACATGCTGTGCTGCCCGGCAGTCCGGCGATCGACCGGATCGATCTTCTCCCTGGCAAGGGCTGCGCCGACTCCGGCGTGACGACGGATCAGCGTGGTACGACCCGCCCGCAGCCCGCGGGTGGCAAATGCGACATCGGCGCGTTCGAATTCAGTCCGAACGTCCCACACCTCGCGCTCAGCAAGCTACCGAACCGTTCGAACCCGCTCCTGTTGGACGGGAACCTGCTGGTCGGCAATGCGTACATCTTCACGACACCGGACACGGGCGTTTCGCAACTCGAGTTCCGCCTTGATGGAGCCTACGTCCGGACCGAGAAGTACACGCCGTTCGACTTCGCCTCGACCGCGGCGGATGGTTCGGCGGCGCCGTTCAACACCGCGGCGCTGTCGCCGGGGTCGCATAGCGTTTCGGCCCGCTTCAAGATGACCGACGGTACGGTACAGACTGCTGGAGCGAGTTTCAGCATTCCGGGGCTGTACCTGAGCAATCTGCCGGATCGCTTGAATCCGGTGGTTCTGAACGGACAGCGTGTCCCCGCAAACAACCTTTACATCTTCGCCAGCCCGGACAAGGGACTGAAGCGGGCGCAGTTCTGGATCGATGACCGCTGGGTCAGGACCGAAAATCTGTCGCCGTTCGACTTCGCCGGGACAGCCGGGGATGGGACCGCATATCCGTTCGACGGCGGAACGCTGACGCCCGGCTCGCACGTGATCAAGGCACTGCTGACCCTGATGGATGGGTCGACGAGCAAGATCTACGCGACGTTCACGCGCGACTGATGGCCCGCGGAGGGGAGTTCGAACACCGGACGCAAATTTCCGAGCAAATCGCTTGTAGGTAATCGAGCCGATTGACGGGTGACGCGGGAGGGAGCACCGTCGTACGTGTCTTGAGAAAGCCAAACCTGCGGATACGCGGGGATGGAATCCTATGGGTCATCTGGATTCAGGAAGGCCGAGCGGCCGAGGGTGACGACGCAAAGGGGCATCCCGGGTCGTTGGGCTCTTTTATTTGGGGCGTCGTGACCTACAAGCGGCGGTAACGGGGACACGTCACAGGTAACTGCCCATGAATTCAGCATGAAGACAGAAATACTATATATCTCACCCTTCCTACCATACGATAAGGTGGCGTATGCAGGAGGAAAGTCTCATAACTTCTACTTGAAGAGCTTCTCGGGAGAAGAGAAGTTTCACGTCACCTTGATTTCCTATGGAAGTGAAGGGGATAAGGACAGGCACGATCTGTGCGATTTCAATATAAGACTATTTATTGATTTTGAGAGGAAAACGATCGCCAACAAGGCGAGAAGAATCTTCACCAAGCTGAATCCGTTTAGCCAGTTTGGGTTCTTTTATAATTTTCCGTCATTCAAGTTCAATTTGCTCAGGTCCTTGGAGAGCTTGCGCTCGGAGCACTATGCGCCGGATGTCGTAATTATCGAATGGACGATGGCGGCTTTCTTTATAAAGGAGATAAAAAAATACTTCCCCCTCTCCTTTTATTATTGTTTCGAGCATGATGTCAGTTTCCAGTCCATACAGCGACTGGCTGCTAGCGTTAGCATGTTTGTAAAGCCGATTATCAACTGCCAGCACCATTTCAGCAAAAAGGCAGAGCTAGAGGCAATGCAGGAGGCGGACAGGGTCGTCGTACATAACGAAAAAGATCGTCAATTGCTCGTCAACGAAGGCATCTCCAGCGAAAAGATTCTCCACGCGGCCTTGTTTTATGATGATTACCGCAGCGTAGCGCCCGACTATAGGTCGAACAACATCGTGTTCTACGGAGCCATGGATCGCCGGGAGAATTATCTAAGTGTTGCGTGGTTTATCGAGCATGTGTTCGAGCGGTTGATGAAGAGTGGCTTCGCGGGCGTGCTCTACGTGATGGGTCGCGGGGCTCCACAAAGGCTGCTGAAACATGCATCCGATCGGATAATCTTTACCGGTTTTGTCGAAAGTCCGGGTAGTGTCTTTGAGAGAGCCTCTTACATGGTCGCTCCACTGGTCGGGGGCGGGGGGCTTAAAGTCAAGGTTCTCGAGGGAATGAGTGCAGGATTGGTGCTGGTCGGAAATCATATTGCTTTTGAAGGAATACCCGTTACGCACGGGGTGGATTGTTTTCGCGCCGAGACTCCTGATGATTACATCAGGTCAATCATGATGACGGCAAGTTACCAAGGAAAAAAGCAAGAGATTGGACGGAAAGGCAGGGAGCTCATACATCATGAGTTCGATTTTAAGTCCGGGTATGAACGGTGGAAACGTGACGTACTGAAAAATCAAGACAAAAGGATCGGCGGGCAATAAATCAGAGCGATGAGGGCAAGAGTTGCGGAGGGTGCTGGTGCCAGGGATTGCTCATCATTTTCGGGAGACGTTCGATGGATAGATGCAAATTGGTTTTTAGTGTAGCCGTGCTTCAGGCAATGATCCTGATGAGTGGATGTGCATCCGCCCCTGTCATGCTGGCCAAACTTCCGCCGGAAAAATACAAGATCATCGGTAAGGCGAGCGGTCGGGCCTGTGGCACGATCGGTGTCTTGGGGCCGGCCATCACCTTTATCCCCTTCGACCTCAATTCAAGAATTGAGCGCGCCCAACAAGCCGCGCTGCGTTCCGTGCCCGGGGCGACGGGCCTGATCAACGTGGAACTCCAGGACGACTGGTATTGGTGGTATCTCGCGACGACTCGTTGTACGACGATTGCGGGCGACGCGATCATGGAGCAGAAACGATGAACAAGATCACCACGAGCCTGCTATTGGCATCCGTCGCGGCGATGCTGGTCGCCTGTTCCGGGCAGCCCGTCAAAATCGCGAGTGTTACCGATGTCAGCAAAATCGACACGACACGGGGGCGACCAATTTCGGCCGACGCCGGGGGCTTTCAGTTACTCGGATTCATCCCGATCAACATCAATTCCCGGCAGCAGCGTGCTTACGAGGAACTGTTGCGCGCCGCCAATGGAGATGAGATCGCCGATGTGAAGGTGAGCGAAACCTGGGCTTATGGGTACGTTGGCACGACTTATTGGACCGTTTTTCAAGCAAAGGCGTACCCGAGGAAACCCGCAGTGCCGAAGCCCTAACGCGCCGATGTCGTCGCGGACATTGGCGGGACTCTCACGGTTCGGGTGCTGACGGGGCAGGCCTGGCGTGGGGACCGGGACGTTTCGGCCGACGAAGACCGATCCGATACGAGCGGTACCCGACGAACGAAGGCATCAACAGATCCGCGGTAATGGATCGTCCTCGAGTTGCTCGAGTATGCGCTGTCCGCCGAGCGGCGTTTCGAGGACGACGCGGGCCGGCCCTCGATGGACTTCGCCGATCAAAGCCGCGTCGTGGTAACCGCGCTCGCGCAGCGCGGCGAGCGCGCGTTCGGTTGAGTCAGGTGCAACGACCGCCAGCACCTGGCCTTCGCAGGCCAGGTAATACGGGTCATAGCCGAGCATCTCGCAGACGGCTCGCACCGGCCCTCGAACGGGAATCGCCGAGGCCTGAAGCCGAATCTCCGCGCCGGCCCCGAAGGCCAGGTCGTGGGCGACGGTCGCGAGTCCGCCGCGCGTCGGGTCGCGCATGAAGCGCAGCCCGGGCATCTGCAACAGGGTTTCGGTAATCGGCAGTACGCTGGCGGCATCGGACAGTAAGCTGCCGGACAGGCCGAACTGCTCGCGCGCAAGCATCACGGCCGTACCGTGGTCGCCGACCGGCCCACTGATCAGCAATCGATCTCCGGTTCGGACCCGTCCCATGCCGAGCTGCAGTTCCCGCGGCCGGAGGCCGGACCCCGTGGTCGCCAGATACAGCCCCCGCCCTGGCCTCGTCGCAGCACTTTCGTGTCTCCAGCCGCGACCTTGACGCCGCAGTCGCGACAGGCTCGGCCATCGCGAGCAACACGCGCTCGAGCACATCGACCGCGAGGCCCTCCTCGATGAATGCGTTCAGTGTCAGATACAAAGGGCGGGCGCCGGACACGGCGAGATCGTTGACGGTGCCGTGTACCGCAAGGCTTCCGATATTGCCGCCAGGGAATTCCAGGGGCTCGACCGTGAACCCGTCGGTCGTGACGACGATCTCGCCGGCTGTCGGATCCAGCGGCAAGGCGGCCGCATCGACCGAGGTATCGAGGCAGTCGCTGGCGAGGTGCGCCGCGAACAGACCATCGATCAGTTCACGCATCAGGCGCCCGCCATTGCCATGGGCGAGGCTGATCAGCTCAGCGTCGAATTTCCGACTATCCGGCATCGTCGAGTTCTCCGGCTTTGGTTTAGTAGTCAGGCCGTCAGGAAAGGCGGGCCGCGGCTTCGATGATCTGGCCGAAGCTGATCGCGGCGTCGTTCGTTGGCAGGCTGTCGGCGAGGTATACGCGCAGGCCGCGCTGGCGCAACCTCGCTGCGACGAGTTCGGAGAGGATGCGATTCTGAAACACGCCACCACACAGGCCCACGTAATCGAAGCCGTGGCTTCGCCCGATCTCCTCGACTTGGCGGGACAGCGCATCGGCGAGGCTTGCATGGAACGCATGGGCACGCTCATCGATGGACCGGCCTGTATCCTGCAACATGGGTAGCAGTGGCGACCAGTCGATCGTCAGGAGATCGGCCGATTCGACGAGTGGCAGTTCGGGAGCCTCGCCGGGCCCACGTGCACGTGCTTCCAGCCGCATCGCGGCTTCGCCCTCGTAGGTGCAGACCTCGGCGAGCCCGAGCAGGGCCGCCGCGCCGTCGAACAGTCTGCCGATGGACGTGGTTGGCGGACAGTGCAGGCCGCGCTCCCAGGCCTGACGCAGCAGATGCGTGTCACGCGGGCAGCCGGGCCAGTCGAGACCGGCTTCCCAGCACAGTGCTGCCGCGATCCGCCAGGGTTCGTATACCGCGCGTTCGCCGCCCGGCAATCGGAAGGGGCGCAGCGAACCAACCCTTCGCCAGTTGCCCGGCCGACCGAGCAAGGCCTCGCCGCCCCAGATCGAGCCATCCTCGCCGTAGCCGGTCCCGTCCCAGGCGAACACCAACCCCGGGCCTTCCAGATGGTATTCGCCAGCCAGCGCCGATGCGTGCGCATGGTGGTGCAGGACCGTGTCGACCGGGAGCTTCGCCGCTCTCGCCCACCGCGACGATCGGTAATCCGGATGGGCGTCGCAGACGATGCGCGCGGCGCGCACCCCGTAAAGGTCCTGCAGGTCGGCGCTGATTCGGGAGAAGACATCGAAGCTGCGCACCGATCCGAGATCGCCTATATGCGGGGAAATCACCACGCGACGCCCGAAGCCCAGCGCAAGCGTGTTCTTCAGGTCGGCTCCGGCCGCAAGAACGGGAAACGGCAAGGGTTCGGCGAGTTCCCGCTCGATTGGCGCGGAGCCGCGGCCCAGGCGCAGCGGTCTGACCCTGCCGGCGATCGAGCGATAAACCGAATCGTCGGCGGGCCTGAGGATCGGTCGGTCGTGATGAAGGAAGGCGTCGGCGACGGTGCGCAGTCGTGCCTCGACCTCTTCGGCATCGGTCAGCACCGGCTCGCCGCTGATGTTGGCCGATGTTGCGACCAGGGGCGCGCCATAATCGTCGGCCAGCAGGTGATGCAAGGGACTGTACGGCAGCATCAAACCGATCTCGACCAGGCCCGGCGCGATGGATTCGGCGAGCGGCCCCCGGTCGCGACGTCGGCCCAGCACGATCGGACGCAACGGTGAAGTCAGCAGCGCCTCCTCCTCCGCGGTCAGCACCGCGCAGGTGCGGGCGACATCCAGTCCGTCGGGACCTCGCCACGGCACCATGACCGCCAGCGGCTTGGCCGGCCGATGCTTCCGGTCGCGCAGACGCTCGACCGTGGCCTCGTCCCGAGCGTCGCAGAGTAGGTGATACCCGCCGACGCCTTTTACGGCGACGATCGCGCCCTGCCGAACATGGTCGATGCAGGCGCTCAGCGCGGCTTCGTTGCCGGTACGCGCGCCGTCCTCCGGCGCATGGAACGACAGACTCGGCCCGCATGCGGGGCAGGCCAGGGGTTGTGCGTGATAGCGACGATCGAGCGGGTCGGAGTATTCGGCCAGGCAGTCCGGGCACATTCCGAAATCACGCATCGACGTGTTCGGGCGGTCGTACGGGAGCCGATCGATCAGGGTGTAGCGCGGTCCGCACTGGGTGCAGTTGATGAATGGGTAGCGGTAGCGGCGGGCCGCGGGGTCGGCCATTTCCGCGAGGCAGTCGTCGCAGACGAAGTGATCGGGCGGCAGATGGGCAAGCGCTGACGATCCATCGGTGCTGCGGGAAATCACAAACGAGGCGCAGCCCATTACCGGCGCCGGTTCGATCGACGGTCTGTTTGGCGCGGCCAGCGGCGGAGCCTGATCGACGAGCGCGCGCTCGAACGCATCCAGCGCCGCCGCCTCGCCCTCGGCATGGATGTCGACGATGCCGCCGCGGTTGCAGACAGTCCCGGCGATGCCGTGACGATGCGCTAGCCGGTAGACGAACGGCCGATAACCGACGCCCTGTACACGACCGGTCACGACGATGTTTCGGGCGATCAGCGGGAGCGTGGCATTCCTCATCGTGGACGGTTTGAGCGTGGGCCCGGTCGATGGTCGGCGAGGCCGTCGCTCGGGCGCGCGGCGACACGATCGGTCAGGCGACGGAGGTCTCGGTCCCTGGAACCGGTCGGCGTATGCCCGATGCCCACCAGATCCGGCATGCGCCCTCATCGGACACCATGCAAGGCCCGACCGGGTTGCGCGGCGTGCACGGGCTGCCGTAGATGCGGCACTCGGACGGCACGATCTTGCCGAGCACGACCCGAGCACAGTCGCAGCCGGGCGGCATGAGCCCAGCGTGTTTCCGGCTTTCCTCGCCGTAGCGGGGGTAGCGCAGCGCGGCATCGTGGGCCACGTACCGTTCGTTCAGCGCGAAGCCCGATGCCGGAATCGCGCCGATGCCCCGCCATTCGGCGGTGACGACGTCGAAGCATTGTTCGAGCAGGCGGCGCGCGACCGGATTGCCGCCACGGCGCACCACCGCCGGATAGCAGTTCTCAAGGACCGCGGAGCCGGCCAGTGATTGACGCAGGACCGCGTAAATCCCATTCAGCAGGCTGTCCGGAGTGAAGCCGGCGATCGCTGTCGGTAAGCCATGCCGATCTGCCACGAAGTCCCATTCCTCCGGTCCCATGATCGTCGAAACATGGCCCGGTGCGATCAAGGCGTCGAAACCGGGTGATTCCGATTCGAGCAGCATCGCGACGGCCGGCCAGGTCAGTCGCCCGCTGAGCAGCAACAGCAGATTGTCCGGAATGCCCGCGGCGATCATCGCGGCGATAGGGGCCAGCGTCGTTTCGAAGCCGACCGCGTGAAAGACGACGACGCGGCTCGCGTTCTCCCGCGCGATCCGCACGGCATCCAGCGGCGAGGCGATCGCCCGGATGTCGGCGCCGGCCGCCTTGGCCTGCTCCAGCGAGCGTACCTCCCCGCGAGGCACGTTGACCGGGACGCGCAGCATGTCGCCGAAGCTGACGACGGTCACCGGCTCGTGCAGCGCCAACTGGATCAGTTGATGGATGTCCTGCTCGGGGCAGATGCACACCGGGCAGCCAGGACCCGGGATCAGGCGGATCGTCGGCGGCAGGGCCTCGCGCAGTCCGGCCATCGAAATGGAGCGTTCGTGGCCGCCGCAAACATTCATGATGCGGATCTCGCGCGGCAGATCGAGTCCGCGGATCCGTTGCAGCCATTCCTGTGCCTGTTGCAGCGCCATGCCGATTCGCGTCAACGATTGATCGGGACGAAGCGCACGACCGGTGTCGCGGCCGCGTGGTGAGCCTGTCCCTCGGACTGAATTCGCGGCAGCACGGTCCGATCCGCGGCTCGACGTTCGCGGTAGTCGCGCAGCGCATCGTGCAGCCACGCATTCCAGGCATCGATGCCGTGTCCATCGCGCGCCGAGATCCGCAGCACCGGTGCCGGATTCGCCAGCTTGCGCAGCGCGGCGGTCGCGCGGTCGGGCGAGAATTCGCTCAGGTACGGCAACAGGTCGGTCTTGGTCACAAGCATCAGATCCGCGGCGCGGAACATCACCGGATACTTCGCCGGCTTGTCATCGCCCTCGGTGACCGACAGCAGCGTGACGTTGCGATGATGACCGAGGTCGAAGCTGGCCGGGCAGACCAGATTCCCGACGTTCTCGATGAACAGCACGTCCAGCGCATCGAGATCCAGCTGATCCAGGGCCTGGGCGACCAGGTGCGCATCGAGATGACAGGCCGTGCCGGTCGTAATCTGGTGGGCCGGTACGCCGCGCGCGCGTATGCGTTCGGCGTCGTTCTCGGTCTCGAGATCGCCCTCGATGACGCCGATCCTCAACGAATCCTTCACCGCATCGATGCAGGCTTCGAGCAAGGCTGTCTTGCCCGAGCCGGGCGAGGACATCAGGTTGATCGTCAGCACGCGGTGCCGATCTAGCCGTTCCCGATTCGCGGCGGCCTGCCGGTCGTTGTGCGCGAGCAGGTTGCCGAGAATCTTCTCGGGCGTATGGCCGAGCGTTGACGGCGCGGCGGTGGGACTCAGGAGATGCCGGTTACCGGGGGTGATGTTGCAGCCGCAGGTATCGCACATGGCGCGTTGATGCCCTTCAGTGAACCGCGGCGTCGCGGGACGCCGGCTGGCGATCGTCGGGGACGGCCAGTTCGACCGAGGCCAGAGTCAGTTCGTTTCCGGTGACGAGGTGGGTGTCCTCGTTGCCGCAACTCGGGCAGCGCAAATCGGTCGGCTGGGCTTCGGATTCACGCTCGCATCGGTTACACCGCACGCGGACCGGCGCTGCTTCGACGATGAAGTTCGCGCCGTCCGCGACCGTTCCGTCACGCGCGATCACGAAAGCACTCTCCAGCAATCCCGGTTCGACGCCGGATAGCGGGCCGATCCGGACCGTCACGCTGGACACTGCGCGGGCCCGATGCTCGGCGGCGAGCGCCGTGAGTTGCTCGATGACGTCCATGCACAGTGACAGCTCATGCATCGGACGGGATCTCGTCCGGTTCGAGGATCTGCTCGAACAGTTCCCAGGATGCCGCGGCCTCCTCGGCCGACAGCCGTTGGATCGCGTAGCCGACGTGTACCAGCACGTAGTCTCCGACGCGGACGTCCTCTCCCTGCAGCATGTAAAGGCTGACGTCGCGTTCGACCCCGCGGATCGCGCAGCGCGCGTCGAATCCGTCGATCCGGGTGATCTGCATCGGGACGGCAAGGCACATGGTTGGATCTCCGCAAACGGTCGATGCGGCGGGCGTGGCGGAGATCTCGCGAGGTTTGCGGCGCTGGCTCGGGCAATGGCCCGGATCGCTTCGCCGCCGAGATCGGCCGCTGAACGGCACCTGCCGCGCATGTTCGATCAAGCCAAGCAGAATACCACGTCCGTGCCTTGGGCTCCCGCCCTGAGCGGGCCGCGTTCGACGTTCGACTAGCTGGCCGAATCGCCGTCGTCGTCGGCCGGCGGCTTCGCCGGTTGCGTTCCCGGAGCCGGTGTCGTGGTCGGCGTGGATGATTCGCCGCTCGGCGCCGGAGCCGTCTTCTTTGCCTTCTTACTCTTGCAGGCGTCGATGTCGCCGGCGTTGACGGTCACCTTGTCGACGGTCCCGCCGTCGAGCAAGGGCTTCAGACAGTCCTTCCCGATATGTTTGCCGCTGTCGCCGTAGCCCGCCGCGCGGCAGGCCTCCCGCAGTGCGCGGCAACCCGAGGGCGTGGGTGCGGCCGATGCCGTACCGCCGAGGGTCAGTCCCAGCAATAGCGCGGTGATTCGTCTGATGTTCGTCGTCATCGTCGAGATTCCTCGTGAGTTGGTCTTCTAAAGTGCAGCCGGCATGCGCGGCTTTCGAGTAATCCTCAGCAAAATGTGCGCCACTCGTTGATGCACAAGGAAACCGGCGCGGTCCGCCCTTGCGTCGAGTCGGCGCGGCGACGCGAGTGGGGCATAACAACCGGATCGTGACCCGATGGCCACGTTTCGCCGAATTGCCTTGCCGCGCGCCGGCTGAGTGGATCAAGGCTTCGGCCAGACACCCGGGATCGACAGATGCGCATCGATGTCCTCGTCGGACGCGAATGCATCGACGACATACCGGCCGCGGCATCGTTTGGGCAGCGGAATGGATGTCAGGTTGCGCCGGAAACTGATGCGCCGCTGGTTCTCGCCGATGCCATGAACCAGATTCGGAAACTTCGCCTTCGGTTGGTCCAACCGGATGTTCACATCGCCGGCACGGGGCGACGTCAGGGCAGGACGTGTTGACCGCGGAGAGTCCGCACGCTCGGGGGCGGGCAGGTCGGTCGGTGTATCATCGGCGCGACAAAGGGGCCTGACGGTTTCGGCGGTAGCGGGTTCCGCCTGCGGCAGGTCGGTGGCGTCAACGGCTGAGGAGGGATACACCGTGACTGGATCTCATGGCGAAACGGCCGAGCCGACGGCGGAGCGCGTCGCATTGTGGAGGGCGCTGCATGTGGAGGTCGACATTGCACCGCACGTTTTGGTCGACACCCTTGGCTTGCAACTGATCGAGCCAGAGGACGACTGGCGCAGGCGCCCGGATATGCATCCGCAACGCACGAGTCGCGCACGGGCGTCGATCGTCGCGCGTGCGCGGTTCATCGAGGATCTCGTCGTCGAGGAGGCCGATCGCGGTATCGGCCAGTACGTGTTGCTCGGTGCGGGTCTGGACAGCTTCGCGCAGCGACATCCGGACATCGGTTCGCGCATGCGTCTCTTCGAAGTCGACCAGCCGGGTCCGCAGGCCTGGAAGCAGCGACGTTTGGTCGAACTGGGCCTGGATCTGCCCGACTGGCTGCATTTCGTACCGGTCGATTTCGCGCGAGGTGAGTCCTGGTTCGATCGATTGCTCGGTGCCGGGTTCGACGCGAGCAGGCCGGCCGTGATCGGTTCTCTCGGTGTCGCGATGTATCTGAGCCGTGACGTGAACAGCGCGTTGTTGCGGGCAGTGGCCTCGTTGGCCGGGAGTTCCACGCTGGTCATGAGCTTCCAGTTGCCGCTGGAGCTGGTCGACGAGGAGGAACGGGCCGGCCGTCAGGCGACGGAAAAGTTCGCCCGCGCGCAGGGTACGCCGTTTCTGAGCATGTTCAGTCCCGGCGAGATGTTGGATCTGGCCCGTGACGCCGGGTTTCGGGAATGCCGTCATGTGTCGTCGGCCGAACTTCGCGAGATGTATTTCGCGGAGCGGATCGATGGTCTCAGGCCGTCGAGCGCCGAGGAGTTGATCGTTGCAAGAACCTCGCAAGGATGAGGCTGCACGCGCGATGCCCAGTCGTCGAGGTATCGCCACGCCCGACGGTAGCCGGCTGATGTATGATCTGGACAATGCTTCGTAAGGCATGGATCGAGTCGCGCGTTGGGGCCGTGGCGCTTGGTCGATGTTTGTGTTGATCAGCTTGCGCTCGTTGATGGACGAGTCGAAAGGGAAGCTCTGATCAACAGCCGTTTCGACCTTGTTCAGAGACCGTCAGGCTAGACGCGGATTCGCACACGCCTTGAGGTCGCCGTGCTAGGCGGCCCGGCAGGACTATTCCATGTGTCCCATGCATGGCAGGGTCTTGAACGTCCGGATCGAGTCCGGCGCAGGCTCCGTGAAGTGATGCCGGCGTCCGGCTCGGCATGACGGATGATCTGGGGGTGCTTGACGATCGGTAGAGCTGTTTCACTCGATAGCCCGTTCTGGCTTGAACGCGACATGCCGGAGGTGTGCGATGAGGTTGATCAAAGTTGCCGGCGAGGGGTCTGCCAGCGCCGAACCCGATACGGTTAGGTTGTCGTTCGAGGTTCAGTCGAGCGCATGGGAGTACGACGAGACCATCATGAAGCTGAATCGCCGGACCGAGGATCTCCGGGCGAATCTGACGTCCGCCGGTCTGGACCGGGCGAAGTTGAAGACGACCGACTTCGGCATACACGTCGATACGACGTACAAGGGGGATCGCCGCGTGTTCAATGGTTACCGTGCCACCCACCGCCTGCACATCGAACTGCCGATGGACAAGGCGCTGTTGAACGCGGTGCTGAATCAGATCGCTTCCGGACACAGCGGCGCGGAGATATCGATGGGTTTCTCGGTCAGGGATCAGGACGTGCTGCGAAAAAGGGCGCTGACGGATGCCGTGCATCGCGCGAATGAGAATGCCCAGGTCATGGCGGCCGCGGCGGGTGTGCGGATCGGAGCGCTCGCCGAGATGCATCACGGCGCCGAACCCGAGCGCATCGACGGGCCGTCGATGCGAGTGTACGCTCAGGCGCTCTCCGAGCCGGATGATTATCATGCGGACATCGAGCCGCAGGCCGTCAGGGCGGAGGCCGCCGTCACGCTGGTCTTCGAACTCGCGGACTGAGCGATCGTTTCGCCATCCGTCGCACACTCGACGATCCACCCGGTTGTTCCGGAGACGCGGCCCGCATGTAGCCGTCACCGGAATTTACACAACACGGACGTTGAATCAGTGTGATACGTGGAATGCCGCGCCACTGCAGGGTATTCGCGGGTTGGCAGAAAACATGCTAGATGCGGAGGAACGACAGCCAACTGTATCGTGTCTATACAGCCCGCGTCTCTGAACGCGCGTTTTTTAATCGAACCTGTACGCCATGTCCCGGGAGGGAACCATGCGCCAAGTCATCACGATTCTCGCCGCCGCATGTCTGGCGGCACCGTCGCTGTGCGCGGCGGTGGACTTCAAGAACATCAAGCTCCGCTACACGGCCGCCGTATATACCTACGAGGAGGAAAACCTCCCCCCGGAACAGAGCGACCTGAAGTCCTTGCAGATCTGGGCCGGTTTCGACGTGGCGTTCGACACCTACTTTTACAACGACGGCAAAGACTACTACATGGGGGACTATGGCCTGTACGGCGGAACTCCCCCCCAGGTGCTCACCGCTTCGGGCGCGGTACAGTTCCATACCGATACCGGTGCGAACGATTGCTCCGCGGTGTTCAAAGTCCATCCCGGTGCCGTGCCCCGGATCGACTCCGACGGATTGATCCAGGACGGGCCCTACAAGACGATCCTCATCAGCACGCCGACGCGCATGAGTAACACCGGCACCGATGCGTTTCTAGACAATCCGGACGGCGTCATCGGGCCGTTCGGCTACTGTAGAGTCGCTCGAAGCATGTTGTTCGTTACCGGCGCGACGATCGATGAAGATCATATCCCTGCGGACTGGTCGCCGAAGGTCGATGTTTCGCCGTGGGATGATTCGAAGTTGAGCGGGGCGGTGAAGCGGATGGGTACCGCGATCTTCAAGTTCGATGTGCGGGCGCTGCCGGTCGTGATCCCGCTGAGCTATCGCTGGACCGAGTCCGGGCCGAATGGCAGCAAGTCGTTCATCTGGTTCGGGCGCGTCGAGGTCTTCGAGAACACGGGTCAGGCTCTGGCGCCGATAAATCCGTTCACCCTGGGCAATTACACGCCGCCACGTCCTGGGCAGAAGCCGGCGCTGCCGCCGAAGAACGTCAAACCCGAGGTTATTCCCGGTATCGCGCAATGGGTCCGGGACAACCTGATTCCGCTGGTCCAGCCGGTACGCGACATCGGCTTCGACTGGCAACGCCTGATCAGCGGGCAAGGCGCCTTTTCCGCGACGCTGGCCAATGGTGCCACGGCCGAGTTCGACGCGACCGGTCCGGTGCTGCGGATCAGCAATGTGCTTCCGGCGCCGAAGACAGGCGGCAAGGTCGCCTGGCACGCGGCGTTCGTCGATCCCGACGCCGCGGACAGCTATGTTCCGAAGATCCCACCGGGCACGCCGGAGTTTCGCGTCGCGGCCGGGAAGGCGAACGGCTTCACGTTGCGCCTGGACAAGGATGCCCAACAGGCATTGCAGTCGGGCCAGGCCAGGACGGTGTTCCTGATCGGACGTTTGCGGCCGAACGGCGGCGGCAAGCCCTCACTCCAGGTGGTCAAGTTCAATCTGAAAGCGCGGGAGTGACGGGATCCGGTGCTCCGATGCGAAGGCCTGTCGGAGCGCGTCCGACGCATGTCGGCGTGCCGCCCCTGCTCGGTCCTGAGAGTTCAATGTAACGTCCCGGCCGTGCACGACTGGCCATGTCTGGGACGTATCGCCTGAGCATCGACGTCCACGCGTGGGATCGACTTTCCGAGCGACCTTGCCGACGCGGCAAGCCGCGAGTTGTTGATCCCTGACGGGCGTCGACCCCCAAAACCAAAAAGGCCTCGCCAGGGGCGAGGCTTCGAGGTGGAGTAGTCATCGGCATTTGCTGCCGACGAGCCAAGTATAGACCCGCGCAGGCTTTAGCCGTTCGCTCATCGACGCAAGGCGCTGGCGAGCCATGGTTGTTGCGCGCGCGGCAGGCCCTTGGGTCTGTAATAGTGCTCCAGTTCGACGAAGCCGGCATCGTTCATGTAGCGCGTCCACGCCGGCAGGTCGTGATAGCAGCCGTAGCGACCGCGGTTCCAGCCTTCCTCGTTCTGCCCGCGAGGGTTCGAGCAGAACAACACGCCTCCCGGTTTCAGCGCCTCTCGGAGCTCGACGAGCACTCGGGGCAATTCTCGGCGCGGAACGTGGAATAACACCGCGTTCGCATAGATGCCGTCGAAGCGACCGGCGGGCAGATCCAGCGCCAGCAGGTTCTGTTGCCAGACCTCGCAGCCGCTATGGTGACGCGCCATTTCGACGAAGCGCGGCGCGCCGTCGAGCCCGATCGGCGTGTGTCCCAGCGACCGGAACGTCGCGAGATCGCGGCCGGGCCCGCAGCCGAGGTCGAGAATCGTCGATGGCGGTTCGCCTTGAATGTGCCGCAGCAAGGTGTCGATGTTCTGCCGTACGTCGTGATCGCGCGTACCCAGCCAGAATTGCTCGGCGTGGCTGTCGTAGTGCGTCAGCGTGGGCGTCGTGACGTCCTCGTGGGATGCCATCAGCGGGGCTGTCGGTTCGAACTCCGAGTTCGCGGCGGTCATCGGGTTATCCCCGGGATTCGCGGTCCGGGAATTCCGGCGCTCCCCGATGGAGAGTCGATGTTGCTTGTGGGATAGTAGGCAGCGCAACGCGACGTCGTCGCGTGGTGGGGTGAGCGGCAAAAGTTTCGTCCGCCGGACACCGAATCGCAATTCCTGAAGACTGGGCCTGGTAAGCGTTCTTCAGGCATCGAACCAAGTTGCCCGAAGGCGCTTGAAGTCGACCCGATGTTCCGGCGGATATACGTACCTTTGGGGGGGGAGGTACGGGCTTCCACCGCTCGCACATTGAAATGCATTTCCAATGCCAAGCACCGTGTTTTGCGGCATTCCGCGTTTTAACCAATTGTTATAAATCGGGAATTTCTTTCGGCCCGATAATCATCGGGAGCGGCGGCGCGGTATTTTCCAGCGTCTGTAAAATGAGCTGACAAGCCGGGGGGTCGTCGCCGGCCGGGTCCGTGGGACGCCGACCGGCCCGGCTGTAACGACCTCAGTTCGAGGCGTTCATCCGCGTGAACTCGCCGAGGAAGGTCTTGATTCGCTCCTCGACGCCGCTCTTCACGGTGTCGGTCAGCGCCGCCTGACTGGCTGGGGTGGCAGCGATCAGATTGCTTTCCCACAGCATCGCGTCGACGTGTTGCGGCACATCGAGAGGGCTCTTGTTGCCGCTGGAGTCGGTCAGCGGGTGCAGCTCCGACGAGCGGTTGACCGCGTGCCCGTAGTGCGCCAGCGCCTTGACCTTGGCAAATACCGCCGAGGGTTGACTCTCGGCCGGCGTGCCCTCCAGTTCCACGACCAGCAGCAGCCGACCGGTAACGTGCGGCAGGAAATGCAGGTCAAACGCGCTCTTCGCAACCTGGAACTTGACCTTCGACGCCGCCATCAACGCGCCGATATCGGCGTTGACCGCGGCGCAGACATTTTTCAGGTTGGCGTTCGTCGCGTCCTCGGTCGGGCAGTAGAAGATCAGTCCCGGCCAGCCTTTCAGGCGCTCCAGATTTGCCTGCTGCATGTGATCCAGAATGCGCTGCTTGACGTGCGCCGGGATCGGCGCCGTATCCGGAACGACGTCGGCCGGCGGTGCGGGCGGCTGCACGGTGTCGGGCTGCGCGGCGACGGGTAATGCGGCCGCAAGGGCTGCGGCGGCGAGCAAGGTGCCAGCCGCGGTTCGGTGAAATCGGGTCATGGGAGCTCCTCCTGATGGGTCGTTCTGGTGCGAGGCGACACCGATGCGCGCGCGGCCCCCTCGTCTGCGGCCAATCGTATTACAGGGTGCGATCGCCGTAAATGACCGTAGGCACGGTGAGGTTGAGGTATTTTCGGCGGGCCGCTTTTTGATGCGCGGTTTGCTAAGATCGTCGCGCCGTCGCCAGCCAGCAGAGCGCATCGTGCAACCAGCCGATTCCAGGACGAAACCGCGCCGCCCCCCGAAAGCAAGATCCCGCACCGCCAAGGCCTTCGTTCGGCAAGCCCTGGCGCATCCGGGGTGGGTGCGCGCGCTGGTGCTGACAGCGGAAATCGCGGGTCTGGCAATCGGCGCGTTGATCCTGATCATGGCGACGCTCGGCCGCACGGCCGAACGATTCTCCGGCACCGGCCTGTTTTCCAGCCTGTTGCCATTCGCTGCGGTCGTGCTCGGGCTGGCGCTGCTGACCGCGCTGGCGTTGGGCGCCTGGTGGCGCTGCCGCAATTGGCTGGCATCGCTGCGCAGCTTTCTGCCGGCCCTCGGCGCCGTTCTGCTGGCGCTGTCGGCCGGATGGTTCGCGTCGCAGGACTGGTTCGACGCCGCGTTGCAGCAATTCCGGGCGTTGGTCGGGGGCACGGAGCAGGCCGAGCGCACGGCCATCGCGCATCAGGTCTTCGCGAGCTACCGACGTACGGATCTCGGTCAATTTCAGAAGATGCTCGATCGTGCCCAGCCGTTTCTGCCGGTGATCCGAGACGCTGCCGCAGCCTACAAGGTTGATGAGGACGTGCTGGTCGGTCTGGGCGCCGCGGAGTCGTCCTACCTGCCGCGCGACAGCAAGGATGGCGGGCGAGGACTGTTCCAGATCACCGCGCCGCCGAAGGCCGCGGTCGAACGTGCGCGGGACGATCTCGACGTCTCCAGGCTCGATCTGCGTAACGACCGTCATAACGCCTTTGTTGCCGCGGCGACCTTGAGTCACTATCTGAACGAGATGCGCGGCGATCTGTTCCTGGGTTTGCTCGCTTACAACATCGGCCCGCGCAACGGCGGTTTGCTGTCGATCATGAGCCAATACGGCGCGCGGGATTTCGTGACGATCCAACCCTACCTGCAGAATCTACCGCGGGATTACCCGATCCGCGTATTGACTGGGGCGCTGGCCTATCGGCTGTGGCGCATCGAGGGTCGATTGCCGCGTTACGAGGAGGGCCGCAATGCGCGCCGCATTCAGGGACTCGGCATCCCGGGGCTCGAGCCCGAGGGCAGCAGTCCGGCGCCGTTGACCTCGTCGCGGGAAGCCGGGCGGGCCGGTTGAGGCGTGGGCTGTGGATCGGCCGTTTAGGCGTGTGTAAAGCACCGCTTAGTCTCGCCGGCACGATTTGCGTATGATAGGCAGCCTTCAATCGACCCCCGAGGACTCATTATTGTGACGGCGACGAAATCCTGCGCCTGGTTGACGATGTTGGCGTTGCTGGCATCGAGCGGCGAGCCGCTCGCGCGGGGATGGGGTTGGCAACGGCGATCCGCGCCGGCCGATTCCTCAGTGCTGAATCCGAATCTGGAAGGCTTGAAGGGGGAGTCGGATGCGGATGGTGTCAGCGATGTCGAGGAAATGCGGCGCTGGCTGCAGCAGCGCGATGACGAGCGGCGTCAGATGGGCATTACCGTGCCGGACACCGTCGAGCCATTCGTGCCGCCGGTCGATCCGGGACAGCGCTGGCCGCAACGTACCGGCGAACCTTCGCGTTCGTTTGGAGACGGCCTGGCGCCGTCTGAGCAGAGTTCCGGGATCGCCGAGGATTCCGTCGACGCCGATCAGGCGTCCGAATCCGCGTCCTCCGGCGGTCGCCACTACCGCAAGCGCCACGGCTCGCGCCACCGCGGTGGCAGCCAGGCGCGTCATTCACGGCGGCACGGAACCTCGAGCGCTCATCACGCGCGATCACGCGGCTCGTCGAAGTCGTCAGGCACCCATTCCCGCAGCCGTAAGTCGGGTAGTCGGCGGCACTGAGTCAGTTGGCTCGCGCCAGGAATTGGCTCTCAGAAAGCTTTGCTCCCTGGCCTGGATCAGCGTGAGCGTAGCGCCTGTTCGTAGACCGGCATCAGCTTGACCGCCAGGGCCCTGACGGTCTGCAATCGCGTCTCCGGGCTTGGATGTGTGCTGAGCCACTCGGGCGTAGAAGATCCGCCAGCCCGCAACATTTTCTCCCACAACGAGGCCGACGCGCGCGGATCGTAAGCGGCGCGTGCCGCCAGTTCCATGCCGACCTTGTCGGCCTCGGCTTCGGCCTCGCGACTGTTCGGCAATTCCAGCCCGACGGTCGCTACGCTGTTGGCCAGTCCCGCGACGTTGCGCATGTTGTAGCCGGCGATCGCGCCGGCGATCATGCCGATCTGCAAGCCCGCCTGCTGCATTTGCGCGCGCGACATCTTCTCGGCCTGGTGCGACAGCAGCGCGTGGGAGATTTCGTGCGCCATGACCTGCGCGAGTTCGTCGTCGCTTGGCTTGATCTTGTCGAGCAGCCCGGTGTAAACGGCCATCTTGCCTCCGGCCATGCACCAGGCGTTGACCTCGTCCGACTTCAACACGTGCACCTCCCATTTCCACGTCTTCGTCTCGGGCCGAAATTTTTCGGCTTGTACGATGAGGCGGTCGGTGATTCCCCTGATCCGGTCGACGTTCGGCTCGCTGGTATCCAGCGCCCGCTTCTGGCGGGCTTGCGACAGAACCTGCGCGTAGGCTTTGTTTGATGCCTTCGCGGCCTCGGCGTCGCTGACCAGCGCCGCCTGGCTACGGCCAGTGATCGGATTCGTGACGCAAGCGCTGACGAGCAGCGGCAGACTGAGCGTGATGGCGATGAGTTTTTTCATGATTCGCTGGGTTCGGCGGAACCCGGATACGGTTGGCTTGAGCGCCATAGTTTACTGAATCTTCGGCCGGCGCCTCGAGGATGGGTCGCGCGCGGCCTTTCAGCGTCGCGCGAAGAGGTCTTGCAGCGCGGCCGGGTCGTGGGTCTTCACCAGGCCCAACATCAACAGGATCCGCGCCTTTTGCGGGTTCAGATCGAGCGCCGCGACGAAACCCAGGCGGTCGTCGGGTACTTCCATGTTGCGGGTCACGCGACCACTGCCGGTGCGGGAGCTGCGTACCACCGTTACGCCCTTGTGGGCGGCTTCGCTCAGTGCCGACAACACCGGCGCCGGTGCGTTGCCATCACCGACGCCGGCCAGCACGATGCCCTTGGCGCCGGTGGAGGCGGCCGCGTCGATCAACTCGCGGCGCATACCGGCGTGAGCGTAGATGATGTCGACGCGCGGCAAGGTCTCCTCGTCGGGTATGGAAAAGCGCGGAGAGCTTGCAGGAGGTCGGCCGTAGAACACCGCAACTCCGGTGTTGACGACGCCGATGCGGCCATGGTTCGGCGAGTGAAACGCATCGAGGCGGGCGGTGTTGCGCTGCTGCACATCGTCGGCTGCATGGATCTCGTCGTTGATGACGACCAGCACACCGCGTCCTCGCGCCTCCGGACTGCCGGCGACGGCAACCGCGTTGTAGAGGTTCATCGGTCCGTCCGCGCTGATCGCGGTTGCGGGCCGCATCGCGCCGACCAGCACGACCGGCTTCGTTCGCTGGACGACCAGATCGAGGAAGTAGGCACTCTCCTCCAGCGTGTCGGTGCCGTGCGTGACGACGATGCCGTCGACCTCCTTGTCGCGCTGCAGTTCATTGACGCGACGCGCCAGCTTGATCCAGGTGCGCTCGTCGATGTTCTGACTGCCGACGTTGGCAAACTGCTCGGTCGACAGTTTCGCCAGCCTGTCGATTGCCGGAACGCTGTTGACCAGACTCTCGACCGGCAGGCTGCCGGCCCTGGCGGCCGGTGACTGGACATCGGCCTGCACGCCGGCGATTCCGCCCCCGGTTGCGATCACCGTGATCCTGGGCTGAGCTTCGACCTCGGTACCGACGAGTGTGGCGCCGAGCAGAAGCAGCGACCAGGCCTGGATCAGGGATAGACGGCGGATAGGCATCATTGCGTCCTTTCGCTTGAAGTGGGGGCAGCCATGGCGCAACGCGTGGCGCGCGGCCCGGCAGGCATTTTATAGCGACCCGAGAGACGACAAAACGGTCGGTGGCTGTGTCGGACTTGCGGCACAGCATTCGGGCATTGTTCGGTAAGCGACAAGCCAGAGCTCGCGAGTTGTTTATAAATCAATGGCCTGCGATTGGCATCTTTGCTGCTTAGGAGCTTACAGAGGTTTCTCGACACAGGGTTGGCGGATGAAGTCCAGCAAAGCGATAGCCGAACTCTTGGATGAACCGGCCTGCGAGCACAACAAGAAGTCCAAGTCCGGCTGCGCGAAGCCGAAGCCGGGCGCGAGCGCTGGCGGATGTGCGTTCGACGGGGCGCAGATCGCGTTGCTGCCGATCGTCGACGTCGCGCACATCGTGCACGGGCCGATCGCCTGCGCGGGCAGTTCCTGGGACAACCGCGGCACGCGTTCGTCCGGGCCGGATCTCTATCGGCGTGGGCTGACGACCGACCTGACCGAGCAGGACATCATCATGGGACGGTCCGAAAAGCGGCTGTTCCACTCGATCAAGCAGGCGGTCGAGAGCTTCACGCCGCCGGCGGTGTTCGTCTACAACACCTGCGTTCCCGCGCTGGTCGGCGATGACGTCGAAGCGGTCTGCAAGGCCGCGACCGAGCGCTACGGGGTGCCGGTCGTGCCGGTCGATTCCGCCGGCTTCTACGGCACGAAGAACATGGGCAACCGGATCGCCGGCGACGCGATGGTCAAGTACGTCGTCGGAACCCGCGAGCCCGATCCGGCGCCGGTGCTGGACAGCGGGATCCGCGTCCACGACGTCAACCTGATCGGCGAGTACAACATCGCCGGGGAATTCTGGCACGTGCTGCCGCTGCTCGACGAACTCGGCCTGCGGGTGCTGTGCACGCTGTCCGGCGACGCCCGCTTCCGCGAGGTGCAGACGATGCATCGCGCCGAGGTCAACATGATGGTCTGTTCCAAGGCCATGCTGAATGTCGCCCGGAAGCTTGAGCAGCAATACGGTACGCCGTGGTTCGAAGGAAGCTTCTACGGCATCGAGGACACCAGCCGCGCGTTGCGCGACTTTGCCCGGCTGATCGACGATCCCGACCTGACCGCGCGCACCGAGGCCCTGATCGCGCGTGAGGAGAGCCGCATCCTAGCCGATCTTGAACCTTGGCGCGAACGGCTTCGGGGCAAGCGGGTGCTGCTGAATACCGGAGGCGTCAAGAGCTGGTCGGTCGTGTCGGCCCTGCAGGATCTGGGTCTGGTCGTCGTCGCGACCGGCACCAAGAAATCCACCGAGGAAGACAAGGCACGGATCCGCGAACTGATGGGCCCCGACGCGCTGATGCTCGACGACGTCAGCCCGAAGCGGCTGCTGCAGGTCGTCCGCGAGTACGACTGCGACATCCTGATCGCCGGTGGCCGCAATCTGTACACGGCGCTGAAGGCCCGGTTGCCGTTTCTCGACATCAATCAGGAACGCGAATTCGGCTACGCCGGGTACCGCGGTATGTTGGAACTGGTCCGGCAACTGGCGCTGACCATCGAAAGCCCGGTCTGGGCCTCGGTGCGCGCGCCTGCGCCGTGGCATGCCGCACGCGGAGCGCTGTCCGATGGCTGAGATCCTGCGCCGAAACAAGGCCATGTCGGTCAACCCGCTGAAGGCCAGCCAGCCGGTCGGCGGCTCGCTGGCGACACTCGGTTTCGACCGGGCGATGCCGATGCTGCATGGTTCGCAGGGCTGCACGGCGTTTGCCAAGGTCTATTTCGTGCGCCATTTCCGTGAGCCGATCCCGCTGCAATCCAGCGCGATGGACCAGACCAGCTCGGTCATGGGCGCCGATGACAACGTCATCGAGGGGCTGAAGACGATCGCGGAGAAATCCGCCCCGGCCTTGATCACCGTGCTGACGACGGGGCTTTCGGAGACCCAGGGTACCGATGTCAAACGCTGCGTCCGCGAGTTCCGCACGAAGTATCCAGAGTACGCACACGTCGCGGTCGTCGCGGTCAACACGCCGGATTTCACCGGCTGTCTGGAAACCGGGTATGCGTCCACGGTCTTCGAGATTCTCAACGAACTGGTGCCGGACCCGGAGCGGGCCGGCACGCGTCCCGGAAGCCGGCCGCGGCAGGTCAACGTGCTCGCCGGCTCGTTCATGACGCCGGGTGACCTGGAACATCTGCGTGACCTGATCGAGTGGTTCGGGCTGCGTGCGGTCATTCTTCCCGACCTGTCGGATTCGCTGGACGGACATCTGACCGACGGTGATTTCAGTCCGGTCACGGTGGGCGGAACCCCGGTGCATGAACTGAGTCATGTCGGAGACTCCATCGCGACGCTGGCGATCGGCGCGTCGATGGCCAAGGCGGGTGATACGCTGGAAAAGCGCACCGGCGTACCCTGCCACACCTTCGAGCATCTATATGGGCTGCACGCCACCGATAAGCTGATTGCGTGCCTGGCGGACCTCAGCGGCAATCGCGTCCCAGACCGTGTCGAGCGTCAGCGCGCGCAGTTGCAGGACGCCATGGTCGACACCCACTTCATGCTGGGCTTCCTGCGCGTGGCCATCGCCGCCGATCCGGATCTGCTGCACGCGTTCACGACCCTGGTGATGGAAATGGGGGCTCAGGTCGTCGCGGCGGTCGCCTCGGGAGACGGGCCGGCCCTGCCCTCGCTGCCGGTCGCCCAGGTCAAGATCGGCGATCTGGAGGATCTGGAGAGCCTCGCCTCCGCGGCGGGCGCCGAGTTGCTGATCGGCAATTCGCACGTCGCGCAGTCCGCGGAGCGCTTGGGTCTGCCGCTGCTGCGCAGCGGGTTCCCGTTGTACGACATCGTCGGCGGTTACCGACAGATGCGGATCGGTTATGCCGGCGCCTGCCAGACGCTGTTCGACGTGGCGAATCTGGTCCTGGGACATCACCATCACCGGGAGATTCCGGTTTACCGCTCGGTTCTGTCCGGGCGGTCCGAGCCCGAAGTCTCGGACCGAAGGATGGAGGAAGCGAGACATGACGTTGATTCGGCGCATGCGCGTCACTGATTCGGGCGAGGAGCAGATATCAATGGACCATCGATTGCGCGTGGCGTTCGCCACCGACGACATGACCCAGGTCAATCAACATTTCGGATCGGCGCGGTCGTTCGCGATCCATGCGGTTGGTCCCGAGGGCCACGAATTGCTCGAGGTCGCCGAGTTCGGGGTGCTCGAACAGGACGGTAACGAGGCCAAGCTCGCGGCAAAAATCGACCTGCTGGATGGCTGCGCGGCGGTTTACTGCGAAGCGATGGGCGCGTCGGCGATCCGGCAGGTTCTCGCGGCCGGGATACAACCGGTCAAGGTTTGTCGCGGCAGCCAGATCGCGGATCTGCTGAATGATCTGCAGAGCGAACTGGTTTCCGGTCCGTCGGCGTGGGTCGCCAAGGCGGTGGCCCGCCGATCGGCTCCGGAGGCGAGCAAGTTCGAAAACATGGAGGCGGAGGGCTGGCACGAATGAGCAGCGATCCGATCCAGGCCGGATGCGTCCGGCGATTACCCTGATTCAATGACCGAGGAGGACCGCAGCGTGGCGACAGCAGAAGCAGAACCCGTCCTGGCGAGTGATGACCAGGCCATCGGCGCCGATTTCGCTCAGCAGATGCTGAGACAATTGAAGGCACTCGATACCTACGACAGCTATCTGGGCTGGCCGGCCGAGAAGATTCTCGATCCGCTGGTCATGACCCGCGAGCGCAAGCGAGCGATACCGATCGTCGGCGATCCCGACGACATCACGATGGCTCGCGTCAAGGCCTATTACAACTCGATCGCCAGCCTGATCGAGCAGCAGTCCGGCCTGATGGCGGTGCCGGTGATCAACCTGACCCACGAGGGCTTCGGTCGGGCGTTCATCACCGTCGGCCGCCTGGTCGTCGTCGACCGAACATTGCGCGACGTGCATCGCTTCGGCTTCGAATCGCTGGGACGGATGAACGAGGATGCCGGAAAAATCATCGCGCAGGCCCTGGCGTTGATCGAGCAGTACCGGCCGGTTGCCGAACTCTGAACCCGGACTCGACGGAGAAGACGATGAGCAGCGAAGAACTGCAGCGATTGGAGAAAGAGGTCGCGAAAGCGAAGCGGATCGCGTCGGAATGGGCCTCGCAGGTACACGATCTGGTCGAGGACCGGCTTCCGGCCGCCTATGAGGAGTTGCCGCAACTGTCCCAGTCCACCTTCGATGCCTGCAGGACCTGGGCCGAGTTGAACGCGAAGCTCGTGCAATTCAAAAAGGCCCTCGCGGCCTGACGGTGGGGTAGCCATGAGCGATTTCGTTTCCGGTCTGACCGCCGGTGGTAAGACCTGGACCCCGGCCTTCGTCCAGGCGATCGATCAGACGCGTTGCATCGGCTGCGGCCGTTGCTACAAGGTCTGTCCGCGTGATGTCTTCGATCTGGTCGATCGGGCCGAGACGCTCGGCGACATGGAGATCGACGATTTCGATGATCTCGATGACGACAACGCCCAGGTCATGAGCATCGCCGACGGGGGCGACTGCATCGGCTGCTCGGCCTGCTCGAGAGTTTGCCCGAAGAACTGCTTTACCCATTCACCGCTGCCGATGGCGGCCTGACCGGACACAGCGCGATGCCGAAACCGAAAAAGCATGTTTTCGTCTGTGTCCAGCGTCGACCGGATGACCATCCGCGCGGCTCGTGTTCGAAGCACGCGTGCGACGACGTGATGAATGCGTTCCTCGGGGAGTTGCAGAAGCGCAAACTGTTTGACCAGATCGCCGTGACGAACACCGGCTGTCTGGGACCCTGCGGGTTCGGCTCGTCGGTCCTGGTCTATCCGGAAGGCATCATGTACGGACGTGTCACGGTCGGGGACGTCCCGGCCATCATCGACGAACATCTGCTCGGCGAGCAACCGGTCGAGCGACTGAAGGTTCCACCATTCGTATGGGGGTGAGCGATGTACGGGTCACCGAAGCGGTCCGAGGGCGAGGCGATCTGCGGGCGTCTGATCGCCGAGATGCACAAGCTCGGTTTCCATGACGAGAGCCTGAGCGGGAGCCTGCCGCGTTACGAGGAGGCCGTGTTCACGACCGAACGCGACCCCTACAGCGGTGACGATACCCTGGTCGCCAGTTGGCGGGACCTGCACGGACGCCGCGTCGGCTGCCTGAAGTTCCACGGTGACGGGACATTCTTCGCCGAGTACGATCTCGTGCGACCGCACCCACGTGATCCTCGCTGGTTCGTCGAGGGCGTCGTGGCCTGGGGCAAGGGAGCGATGATCAAGTCCGAACCCCGCTTATTGCCGATCCCCGGTTGAAGGGGACCTGGCCACCGAAATGAGGCCCGGAGAGTTCTACGATCTACTGCTCGATTACGCGTCCGCGCCGGACCGCGTCCGCGAGGTCATGGTCGGCCTGGTGTGGACCTACTGCCGCACACGGTCGGTCGGTTTGTCGATGAGTCCGGGCATGCCCAGCCGGACGTTGGCCTGGGCTGGGACGTTGCGGGGGCGTCCGGTGTCGGAACTCGCGGGCTGGGTGCGCGACTTCGATCCCCATCGTGCGGCGGTCGGCATGGCCGCGGTCAACGCGGCAATCAGCGCATTGGGGCCGCTTCCGGATGGCGTGCGGCTCCCGGCGATAGAGGGCCATGCCAACAATCTCGCCGTGTTCCAGCATTTCCGGCCGCTGATCAAGGGGCGCAAGGTGGCGGTCGTCGGTCGCTATCCCGGTCTCGACGAGTTCGCCGCCGCGGCCGAAGTCGACCTGACGGTATTCGAGTTACAACCGGGCCCCGGCGATCTGCCATCCGGCGCCTGTGAGTATCTGCTGCCCGAGTTCGATTGGGTGTTTCTGACCGCGAGCACGATTCCGAACAAGACCTTCCCGCGGCTGGCCGAGCTGGCGCGAAGCGCGACCACGGTCCTGATGGGGCCGACGACACCATGGCTTCCCGAACTCCATCACTTCGGGATCGATTATCTGGCCGGTGTGGAGGTCGTCAACCCGCGCCGGATGCGCGAGATCGTCGCCGAGGGCGGGGGCGTCCGGCTGTTCGACGAGGGCGTAGCCTATCGGGTCGTGCCGTTGACGAAGGCTGCGGCGACGCAGTGGACGCGCGCATTGATCGCCAGTACGGTTCAGCAGAAGGATCTGTTGTTGATGCGGATGGAGGAATGGTACCGCGACACGAGTTCCGCGCGATTCCCCGACTGGCTCCGACTCGAAGGAGTCAACCGGCGACTGTCGCGGCTGGACAGCTGCTACAAGGCGCTGTGGGATGGTGACGCCGGATCCGGCACGACGCCGCTGCGGACGTCGGGCTGAGGATCCGGTAAACGGAACAGTGGCCGCGTTGGTTCCCCGGGGAGCCTACGACAAATGCCATCGCGGCTTAGCCGGATGATCGCCATCGTGAGCGTCGTGATCACCGGGCGACCGGAATGTCCCCCTTGAGGCCCCACGGCACCGGAGCGCCGGTGTTCGTGTTGTACCACTTGCCTTCGCGGGGTCGCCAGACCAGGTACTCGTCGATGCCGTTGGCGTCGGTATCGGCGAAGCGCGGAATGTCGCCCGGCTGTCCCCACTTCACATTGGCGGTCGCGCCGGTCTTCAGGTTGCGCGAGTAGAAGCGGGAGTTCGACGGGCGCCATACGGCGATGTTCAATCCGCCCGTGGATTTGTAGGTCAGCGGTATGTCACCCCACGCGCCCCACCTGACCGAACGGGTGGTCCAGTTCGGCGCGTGCGCGAAAAACCAGGTGCCCGTCGTTCCTCGAAATACGGCGATGTCGTCTAGCCCGTCACCGTTGAAATCTCCCACCAGCGGGGAGTCGCCGAATTCCCCCAGGTCAACCGAGGTCGAAGTCTTCCGGTCGCGGCTCAGGATGTACCAGCGCGAAACATTCCCGCCCTCGACCGGTGCCGGACGGTAGATCGCGAACTGCGCGCGTCCGTCGCCGTCCAGATCCATCGGCACCGGAATGTCGCCGTTCTTGCCCAACTGGACGCTCCAGGTCTTGCCGCTCCATTCGCGAACGTACCAGCGGCCGTTCGACGGTCGCCAGACGACCAGTTCGGTGCGGGAATCACCGATGACGTTCGCCGCGACCGGATAGTCGCCCAGTTGTCCGTGCTTGACGTTGATCGTCGTTCCGTCCGACGAGAAGCGGACGTACCAGGTGCCGGTCGAGGGCCGGAACACCGCGTAGTCCGAACGTCCGTCGCCGTCGAAATCGGCTGAACGCTGTTGCAGGTGACGTCCGTAGGTATGGGAAATCTGCTTGCGGAGGTTCGGACGTGGTCCGATATGGCCGCCGGCGCGTTGCGGCGTGCCGTCCCGGCGCAACAGGTCGCGCATCTCGCGCGGATCGTAAAACGAGCCGTTGGAGAACCACAGCATGCCGGACAGGGCCACGGCGGCGCCACTGACGATCGGCGACGCGCTCGAGGTACCGGCGAAGACCTCGGTGTAGAACGCGTTCTCGCCGTCGCTGCCATACAGGTCGCCGTAGCCGGTCGTCGTGACCTTGAAATCGCCCTCGGCGTGCGTATCGACGCGACGGCCATAGGTCGAGAAGTAGGCCTTGTCGCGCGTATCGCGTTCGCCGGCGCCGACGATGATCGCGCCGGAATCCTGGCTCGCCGCACGGCTGAAGTGGCCGTTGAAGCCCGGAAGGTCGAGGTTGCAGTCGCCGTTTCCGGCGGCGGCGACCACGATACGTCCGGCTGCCGTCGCGAACTTGATCGCATCCCTCACCGCGTGGTCGATCTCGGATGGCACCAGATCGCCGGTATCGGTCCGACCGTCGCCATTGCAGTCGATGTTCGAATAGGCCTGTTGCTCGATCAGGATGACCGCGCCGGCGTAGAGCTGTGTCGCGGCCTTGCTGATCGCCGCCGGCAGGTTGTAAGACGCGCCATCCATCGCGGCCGCAAGTCGTACCGCCGCTCCGGGAACCATCCCGGTTGTGCCGAAGCTGTTCTCGGTGCTGCTGAGCTGCCCGACGACCGCGGTGCCGTGATTGCGGAATTCAATCGAACCGCTTGGCGTTCCGTGGATCAGCACGTCACCGCCGATCGCCGCGAGGTCGGCGTGCGACTGGTTCCAATCGTATTCGATGTCGGTATAGGCCCAGTTGTCGCCGAACGCGTTCCAGAATGTCCGCTGCACGAAATCGGTGTCGATGCCAACCGGGGCGGCCTGCTTGTAGCGCTGTTGTCCGGTGAAGTCGCCGGGCGCGGGTAACGGGGGGGCCGCGATCGGCCGGGTGGCGCTCGTGCCGGGACGCAGCGGAAGCGGTCGCGTGGCGCTGCTTGTCCGGTCGGGTTCGTGGGTGTCACCGGCTGCATCCGGCCACGGCAGGTAGGGGGCCGGCATGTCCGGCCGGATCGCGCGTCCATCCGGTGTACGTCGAAGGGTGGGCAGCGTGTTCATGTGGCTCAGTTCCGCCCGTTCGACGATCGCCAGCGCATTCAGACGGTTGACCAGGTCGGCCAGTTCGGTGGCGGAACCGACATCGACGTAAAGGTAGGCCCAGCGATTCAGGTTCGGAACCGACTGTCCGGTCTGCTTCTCGCTCGCCGAGCGTTGCTCATCGAGAATCTCGTCCGCGATGCCCTCGTGCATGCGGACGAACATATGTTTGCTCGTCGTGCCCAACACGGCCCGCAGCTCATCGAGCTGCGCCTGTGTCACCGCGGCGGCGCCGTTGGTGCGAAGGCCGCTGCGCGTCACCGTGATCGATGCGTCGTCGCGGAATTTCACGGCAATCCGGTTCCTGTAGACGCCGTTGATCTGTTCCGGGCCTATGTTCGGCGTCGCCGCCAGTTCGTCCGGAAGCCCCACTTCCGGTGCCCGCTCGGCGCCCTCGGGCACCTCGCCCAGAGGCTCGGCCGCGTCGGCGGTCACGCGTGCAAGGGCGCAGATCGCGAGCACTCCGAGCGCGATCGTGCCGGTGCGCCGATGGAGTCGGTGGCTGTTCACGTGGTGTCTCCTGATCCGGATGGACGTTATCGCCGCGCGGCGGGCTCAAGGCGATAAGTATGGATCAGCTTGGGGCGAAGAGGCGTCGATGGTCGATGCCGGTTGCATCCTGAATGCCACGAGATGCCGAACGCCGGTGGCTATGGCCTTGCTCGGGGGTTCCGGGCGGAAGAAGTCGAGCATCGGCCAGGCAAAAATCCCGGTCTAGAGCAGGCGAGAGGCCCTTGGGTTTTCTCCAGCCGAGGCCGCGACCGGTGATGTCTGCCTGACTATCGGCAAGGGCTCGTCAGGATCGTGCCGTTGTCCCCCAAGGTGATGACCTGATTCCCGTCACCGCCGACGGCAAGAAGTGGCTCCATAGTTCCCGAATTGCGTGAGGTCCAGACAATCCCGTCCGGACTGGTCAGGATCTTGCCGTGATACCCCACGGCCACGAAGTGGTTGCTGCCCCAGTAAAGCTCATAGAGCGAAAGGGTTGTTCCCGAGTTGCGGGCAGTCCAGGCTGTCCCGTCCGGACTGGTCAGGATTGTGCCGCTTCCGCCCACGACCACGAACTGCGCGCCGTTCCAGGTGACGTCCAAGAGCGAAGTGGCCGTACCCGACTTTCGCCGCGTCCAACGGATGCCGTCGGGGCTGGTCAGGATCGTGCCTTGATACCCCACGGCTACGAAGCTGCTGTAGCCCCACGTCACCGCACTGACCGGCTCCGGCAGTGCCGACGCGCGCAATTTCCACGTCTTGCCGTTTCGGCTGGTCAGGATCGTGCCGGGATACCCCACGGCGAGGAACCGGCTACCGTCCCAGGTGACACTGTAGAGCGAAGCGGTTGTTCCCGAGTTGCGGGTAGTCCAGGCAATTGCGTCCGGGCTGGTCAGGATCGTGCCGGCCTCGCCTACGGCGAGGAACTGGTTGCCGTCCCAGGTGATGCCTTCCAGGCCATGGGTTGTTCCGCTCGGGTGGGCGGTCCAGCCAATACCGTCCGGGCTCGTCAGGACTGTGCTGAGCTCACCCACGGCGACGAACTGGCTTTCGCTCCGAGTGATGGCATGTAGAGGAAAGCGTGTTCCCGAGTCGGGCGCAAGCCAGGTAATCCCATCCGGGCTCGTCAGGATCGTGCCGTTTCGCCCCACGACGACGAACTGGCTGCCATCCCAGGTGATGCCATAAAGCCAATCCGTCGTTCCCGATTTGACTGGAGTCCAAGTAATCGCGTCCGGACTCGTCAGGATCGTCCCGTATTTACCCACGGCGACGAACTGGCTGCCGCCCCAAGCGATGTCATGGAGCGAAGCCGTCGCTCCCGATTTGCGCAGCTTCCAACGAATTCCGTCCGGGCTGGTCAGGATCCTTCCGTATGACCCGGCGACTGCGAACTGGTAGCCGTTCCAAGCGATGCGATGGAGCGAAGCCGTCGTTCCCGATTTGCGCAGCTTCCAACGGATTCCGTCCGGGCTGGTCAGGATCGTACCTTGCTGTCCTGCGGCGACGAACTGGCTGCCGTCCCAGGTGACGCCATCGAGCGAAACCGTCGTTCCCGACTTGCTCAGCTTCCATTTGGTGCCATCCGGGCTGGTCAGGATCGTGCCGACCTCGCCTACGGCGACGAACTGGCGGCCATTCCAGGCGGTGCTCGAAAGCTTATTGCCCTGGGGTAACGGATTGCGCCAGGTCCACTTTTCTCCGCATCCTGCCGCTTGAGCCGTCTGGATCGATTGGAGCAACAGCAGGAGCAAGGCCAGAAACAGGTTAGTACCGTTGTTGCTGCGCCTTTGTATGGTCTGCCAGACCATGCCGATCAGCCTAACAACTGAAGACAGGTACATGGTACTTCCTCGTGTATCAGCTTACGGAGCTGGAGCCTCGGATCTGATCCCCGCCTTGAGCATTGCTCGTTGCTCCGGATCGGATCACGGGCATCGCAGCCGATGCTGCGTGGCATGCGGATCGCGATGTCCAGTCCCCCGGCTGAAAACACCACACCGTCCCGAAGGACCCAGACAGTATCAGGTCTAAATCCCTGTTTCAACGGAGGAAAACAGTCGGAAAGGAACTGTCCGGGTATCGGCTACTGGCACCGTGCCTCCCGGCGCGGATGGTTGCCGAACCGGTTGCGTCTGGGAACGTCCGCTATCGCGCCAAATGCCCGTACGGCGGCAGCGTTTGCAAGCGTGCATCGTCGAGCGCTGCGCCGACCGTGAAGTGGTAGAGGCTCTGGAACCGGGTATCGGCGATGCCGAGCAACTCGTGCACGGCATCGTCGAAGAAGCAGCCGATGCCGGTGCCGCGGACGCCGGCGGCCTCGGCTTCCAGATAGAGTGCCTGACCGATCAGGCCGCATTCCCAGAACAATCGACGATAGGCCCAGGTGCCCGCGGCATTAAGGGTCGCATCGAACTCGGCCAGCATGCCCAGACTGAACGCGCCATCGGATGCGATGTCCTGGTGGCACGAAAGTACCCGCGCGGCGTTACGACAATCCGCCCTGACGAGGCGGACGAGCGGGACGCTCCGCGGTGCCTCCGCGACCGGTTCCCAGCCCAGATCCGGCCTGAGCGCCGCGCGCAGGCCGGCAACCGATTGTTCGTCGCGGGGAAGGAGATACAGGCCGGACGGCAGACCGACGACGCGATGAACGAAGAGCAGCAGATGAATCCTGGGTGGCCATGGCCAGACGTCGAAAGGTGGAATGGACGTATGTGGTAGCGTTGGGTCGAGGATGCGCCACAAGGCCCGCGCCGGAATCGCCGTGCTGCCGTCGAAGGCTTGTGCGCTGCGTCGTTGCCGGATCAGTTCGGCGGCCGTGAACTCGCTATTGGGCGGTTCGAGCGTCTCGGCGCTGAGCGCGCCGCTCGAGATGGCCTCGGTCCTGGGCTTGACGGTTGCATGGTGCACCTCGTCGATAGCCGGCCAGTCGTGCAGATGGCGTCGGCTCAAGGTATTCGCCTTGCCGGCCCACAGGCCTTGGGCCGCGGCGGTGGTCAGTCGATCGATGTCGAACGCCGACGCGGCCGCCGACCCGATCGCGCACAGGAGGTCGGGTGCTTCGCGTTCGGCGCCGTCGAAATCGCCGTCCCGGTCGAGTCCGAGCAACCGCGCGATATCCGCATCGCCCCATTCCTCCAGAAGGCGTACGGTCCACCCGGCGGTCGCAGTGGCGTAGCGCAGTGCGCCCAGGGCATGACCGACATCGTGTTGGCAGTAGCGGAAGGCTCGCTCGCCGTATTTCCATGCTTCGCGCCAATGGATCGATGTCAGGCCGATCAGGGCAGCGTCGAACGGCAGTTCGGCGCGACAGCGCCGTTCGAGCGAGTGTTCGTGGCTGCAATAGTGGTAGACGCCGGAGTCGAGGCCTGCTAATCCACGTCCGACCACGACATAAGCCTCGGTCGGGTGCAGGTTCCCGCTGGACGGGTTGCAGCGCAGGGCCCAGCGGTCCCCGCCGTAGCCCTTCCAGGCCGACAGGCCGAACGATAGCTCTAGAACCAGCGCCAGATCGGCAAGGGTGTTCGGTCTGGCCGGAACGGTACCGCGTCGGAACAGGTCCGCGTAGCGCGGGCTCGGGAGATCGCCGGCCAGCGGCAGCGGGATCTCGGCCGTGCCGGTGAAGCGCCGGAACGGGTCCGGTTGCGTCGCCCAGTCCATGTGTCCGGGTCCGGCGGCATACCGGTTGAAGTGATGCTTCGTTCGCTGATGGTAGTCGTATGCCCGTCGCAGGGTATCGGCTGGCGGTGCTGGTTCGGTCACTTGCATCGAATCGTTCATCTGGTCGGCGCGTGGGCGTCGCAATCCCGCCCATGCTACGACATACGCACTCGTCTTCGGAATCCGTATGTAGCGCCTGGCCGCGCCCGCTGATGTCCAGGCAAGGGTGCGGGATCTCGGGACGCTGGCAAAGGGCCTAGTGGGACGGAGGCGAGAGTTCCTCCGGCCAGCAGCCGATCGGCGGGCCCAGCGCCCGGTCGCGATCCTCGAAGCGGACCAGAAAGACCGTCCGGTTCGGATCATCCTCCAGATGGCCTTTCCGAATGATCACGCCACGCGAGCCCGCTTCGACCAGCAGCGCTTCGTCTGGCTGATCGGGCAGGCTTCCATCATTCCTCATGTCGATCGCGGCGATCACCGCGTCCCCTTCTTCCAGTGCTTCCACGTTGATCATCGTTCAGTCTCCTGTCGGTCGTCGTTCAACGGTCTACTTGTCGCAAAGCCTACAAGTTCGGTTTGTTTGTCGGCATCCCCGCGCCGGAACGGCCTCACCGGGATGCAAAAAAGTCTAATAAAAACAGCCCAGTAACGGCGCCTTCCGGCGATGGCACGAGGGTTGCCAGTATGTCTTTCAAAGACAATGCCATCTGCCAACAGACCGGGAGCAAAGCCATGGTGACTCTGACCGAAAGCGCCCTCAGGGCGGTGCATCGCTTCATCGCTGGTTCCGAAGGCGCGGCCACCGGGCTCCGCATCGAGATCAGCGGCGGCGGCTGTTCCGGATTTCAGTACGGACTGAAGCTCGAGCCCGAGGCAAAACCCGAAGACACCGTCGTCGAGGTCGGCAACGTGCGCGTGTTCATCGATCCGGCCAGTCTGCCGATGATCTCGGGAACGACGGTCGACTTCGTCGACAGTCTCGACGGCTCAGGCTTCAAGTTCGTCAACCCGAACGCGAAAAGTGCATGTTCCTGCGGCAGTTCGTTTTCCGCTTGATTCGCTCGAGGTCATAGCCATGTGGGATTACTCGGAAAAGGTCAAGGATCACTTCTACGCCCCGCGGAATGTCGGTGTGCTCGACGGTGCGAACGGCATCGGCGACGTCGGATCGCTGAATTGCGGGGATGCGCTGAGGCTCAGCATCAAGGTCAACCCTGACAACGAGATCATCGAGGATGCGAGCTTCCAGACCTTCGGGTGCGGCTCGGCGATCGCGTCCTCATCGGCGTTGACCGAGATCATCAAGGGCATGTCCGTCGAGGACGCGCTGAAGGTCAGCAATCAGGACATCGCGGATTACCTGGACGGGCTGCCGCCGGAGAAGATGCATTGCTCGGTCATGGGTCGGGAGGCCTTGCAGGCGGCGGTCGCGAACTATCGCGGCGTCGAGTGGAAGGACGACCATGAGGAGGGCGCGCTGATCTGCAAGTGCTTCGCGATCGACGCGGTGATGATCGAAGACACGATTCGCGCCAACGGGTTGCGGACGGTGCAGGACGTGACCCACTACACGAAGGCCGGCGGCGGTTGCGCGGCCTGTCACGAGGGGATCGAGGAAGTGCTGACTCGGGTGCTGGCCGAGCAGGGTATCGCGTTCGATCCCGAGGCCGCGTCGAAGATCGACGAGCCGGAGCCCCTGCCGCTCGCGGCCAGCGCCAGGCCCGGCGGGATGACGACGGTCCAGCGTATCCGGAAGATCGAGGCGATCATCGAGTCGATCCGTCCGAATCTGCGCATGGATGGCGGCGACTGCGAACTCATCGAGGTCGATGGCAATGTCGTCTACATCAGCATGACCGGGGCGTGCTCCGGATGTGGCATGGCGGCCATGACCGTCGGCGGGATACAGCAGCGCCTGATGGAGGAACTCGGCGAGTTCATCCGCGTCGTGCCGACTGATGGAACCGGCGAGGAAGCCCGGAGAATGGCCCATGGCTGACATCTATCTCGATAACAATGCGACGACCGCGTGTGATTCGCGGGTGGTCGAGGCGATGTTGCCCTACTTCCTCGAGCAGTTCGGCAATCCATCATCGATACACAGCTTCGGCAGCGGCGTCGGCCGAGCGTTGAGCAAGGCGCGCAAGCAGGTTCAGGCGCTGCTGGGCGCCGAGCACGACTCGGAGATCATCTTCACGTCCTGCGGTACGGAATCGGACAACACGGCGATCCTGTCGGCGTTGCGCTGCTTTCCGAACCGCCGGCAGATCATCACGACGGTAGTCGAACATCCGGCCGTGCTGGCCTTGTGCACACAGCTGGAGAAGGATGGCTACACCGTGCACCGTCTCGCGGTGGACGGCAAGGGTCGGCTCGATCTCGATGAGTACCGCAGGCTGTTGACCCCGGACGTCGCGATCGTGTCGGTCATGTGGGCCAACAACGAGACCGGCACGCTGTTTCCGGTCGAGCAGATGGCCGAGATGGCGCATGCGGCTGGCGTGCAATTCCACACCGATGCGGTGCAGGCGGTCGGCAAGGTACCGGTCGATCTGAAGAACAGCCGGATCGACATGTTGTCGGTATCGGGCCACAAGCTGCATGCGCCCAAGGGTATCGGCGTGTTGTACCTCAGGCGTGGGGTTCGCTTCCGGCCCCTGCTCCGGGGCGGCCATCAGGAGCGGGGTCGCCGTGCCGGCACCGAGAACGCCGCGTCGGTCATCGGCCTGGGGAAGGCCTGCGAACTCGCGCTCGAACACATCGATTTCGAGAACCAAGAAGTCCGGATCCTGCGGGACCGCCTTGAGCAGGGCATCCTGGCCCGGGTGCCGAACTGTTTCGTCACCGGCGATCCCGACAACCGGCTGCCGAACACCTGCAACATCGCGTTCGAGTACATCGAGGGCGAGGCGATCCTGATGCTGTTGAACAAGCAGGGGATCGCGGCTTCGTCCGGGTCCGCCTGCACCTCGGGCTCGCTGGAGCCATCGCATGTCATGCGCGCGATGTCGATACCGTACACGGCGGCGCACGGCACCATTCGCTTCTCGCTGTCGCGCTACAACACGCGCGCCGAGATCGACCGGGTCATCGAGGCGGTTCCACCGATCGTCGCGCAACTGCGCAAACTCTCGCCCTACTGGGGTGAGGGTGGCCCGATCGAGGAACCGGAAAAGGCGTTCGCGCCGGTATACGCGTAAGACCTTCTTCGGGTGGGTGCTCGAACGACACCCGCCCGGCGAATCCCGCCGCGGCGTCCGGAATTGGCGCGGCACAGCGAGGCAGGCGAGCCGTGAGACGATGAAACAAGCGCGCTCCATCGTGATCGACGACACCACGCTACGCGATGGCGAGCAGTCGGCTGGTGTTGCATTTTCGCTGGGTGAGAAGCTCGAGATCGCACGGCAACTCGACGCCGTGGGTGTTCCCGAGATGGAGGTCGGCATCCCGGCCATGGGGCCGCGCGAGCGCGACGAGATCCGCGCGATCGCCGGGCTCGCGCTGCGGGCGCGGCTGCTGGTCTGGGGGCGGATGACGGAGCATGACATCGCTCATTGTTGCGCTACCGGTGTAGCCATGGCCGACCTGTCGACCCCGGTGTCCCGCCAGCAGATCGCCCGCAAGCTCGGTCGCGATCCGCACTGGGTTCTGCGCAACGTCGCGCGCTGTGTTCGCTTGGCGGTCGATCAGGGGCTCATCGTCGCGGTCGGAATGGAGGATGCCTCGCGCGCCGAGCCGGACTTCGTCGCGCAGGTCGCGGAGACGGCCCAGGACGCCGGGGCCGTGCGGGTCCGGTTCGCCGATACGGTCGGAATCATGGAGCCATTCGGCGTGCTCGACGCGATTCGACGGCTTCGGGCCGCGACCGATCTCGAAATCGAGATGCACGCGCACGACGATCTCGGGCTTGCAACGGCCAACACGCTCGCCGCCGCGGTCGCCGGGGCGACCCATCTGAACACCACGGTCAACGGCTTGGGCGAACGGGCCGGCAACGCGGCGATGGACGAGGTCGTCGTCGGCTTGAAGCATCTCTACGGTATCGAGACGGGTGTAGATCCACGGGGATTTCCCGCGCTCGCGCGCTGTGTCGAACAGGCATCGGGCGAGCCGTTGGGCTGGCGCAAGAGCCTGGTCGGGCGGCGGGTGTTCAGTCACGAGTCCGGCATCCACGTCGATGGACTGGCCAAGGATCCGGCAAATTATCAAGGTGTCGATCCAGCGGTCGTCGGCCGGGCGCATCACGTGCTGCTGGGTAAACATTCAGGCTCCCGCGCAGTGATGGCCGCGTATGCAGAACTCGGGATCATGCTTGGACGGCAACAGGCTCGAGACCTGCTGGAGTCGATCCGGGGTCTGGCGGTTCGCTGCAAGCGCCCTCCCCGGCCCGATGAGCTGAGGGCCCTGCATCAGGATCTCGGCGCATCGGCCGAGCCTGGGCCGGCGCAATGGGCGCAGGTGGGTGCCCGGTGATGTCCGCGGACTCGACATCGGCGCAGCCTCGAGTCGAGCCAAGGCCGCTGCTCGCGGCCAGGCGACGAGGCTCATCGCCTGCCTCACCGATTGGCTTCCTCGCGCAGTTGCGGGAGGATCTGATGTGCGTGTTCGACCGGGATCCGGCGGCGCGTAGCGTGGCGGAGGTGCTGCTGACCTATCCGGGGGTGCATGCGGTCCTGCTTTATCGAGTCGCGCACCGTCTGTGGCGCGCGAAGCTCAAACTGCTGGCGCGCTGGGTATCGTTCCTCGCGCGCTGGTTGACGCATGTCGACATTCATCCGGGCGCGACGATCGGGCGGCGGCTGTTCATCGATCATGGCGCCGGCGTCGTGATCGGCGAAACGGCCGAGGTCGGTCACGACGTGACGCTTTACCACGGCGTGACGCTCGGCGGCACATCATGGAACAAGCACAAGCGGCATCCCACGCTGGGCGATGGCGTCCTGGTCGGCGCCGGCGCAAAGATTCTCGGCCCGGTGCGGCTTGGCGACAAGGTGCGCGTCGGCGCGAATTCCGTCGTGAACAAGAATGTCCCGGCGTGTTGCACCGTGGTCGGAATACCCGGCCGCATCGTTCAACCCAAGGGTGTCCGGCTGCAACCGGAGCATGGTATCGATCTGGACCACCATCTCATTCCCGACCCGGTCGGCAAGGCACTGTCGTGCCTGATCGAACGGATCGAGACGCTGGAGCGGCAGTTGCCGTCGGATGGGGCCGGGCGGCAGGAGCGGTGTCCCCGATGCGAGGCGGAAGGGACCTGCCATGATCATTCGACGAGTGCGCTCCGGCGCGCAGTGGGGGCTTGACGTGGATCTTCTGGACTTCGAGGCTGGAGAGCTCTATTTCGACGGACCCGATGAACCCGACGTGGGTCGGCTCTTGGCCGAGGCTGCGTCGGTCTACGCCGAAGGGGGGGCCGAGGCGCCATTGCTGAGCGCACTGGCGAAGGCCCCGCAATCCCTGTCGGTGATGGTGGCGCTGTATCGCTTTTACTACTACCAGCATCGCCTCGAGGACGCGTTGCAGGTCGCCCGGCGCGCGCTGGCCTTGACCTCGGAGCGACTCGGCTTGCCCGAGGACTGGCTGACGCTGGACGACAATCAGATCGGCTCCGCGGCGCTACGGTCCATGACCTTGTTGCGCTTTCATTTGCTGGCGTTGAAGGCGGCCGCGTACCTGCAATTGAGGCTCGGCGACGAGGAGAACGGCAAGCGACTGCTGCGCCGTCTCGTGCAGATCGACAGCCGTGACCGGCTCGGCGCGCGGAGCCTGCTCGAAGTCGCGGAGTCGCGGCTGCGGATGGTTGGTTGATGGTGACCGTCGGACGGAGACCCGATGCGGAGCCATTGGAACAAGCGGAACCCAACGTAGGTGAGAGGTGCACGATGGCATTGCGGGAAGAACTCGAAACACTCGAATCGGCCGAGGATTTCCTCGATTTCTTCGGTCTGGAATATGACCCGACCGTGGTTCACGTCAACCGGCTGCACGTACTGCAGCGCTTTCACGATTACCTGAACCAGGCGGGTGGGGCGATACCCGACGACGAGGAGGCCAGTTATGCCGTTCATCGTCGCTTGCTGCAACAGGCCTATCAGGACTTTGTCGAGTCCGATGCCTTGCATGAAAAGGTATTCAAGGTCTTCAAGATGCACGAACCGCAGACCACGTTCGTGTCGGTTGACCAGTTGTTGCGGTAGCCAGGCTCATGGACGCCTTCCGCTACGATTTCGGCGATGCGGTGCGGGTGGTTCGGAACGTGCGCAACGATGGTACCTATCCGGGACTCGCGGTCGGCGCGTTTCTGGTCCGCCGGGGAAGCGTCGGCTACGTGCGCAACGTCGGCACCTTCCTGCAGGACCAGGTGATCTACTCGGTACATTTTCTCGACGAGGGCAAGATCGTCGGCTGCCGCGAGGAGGAACTGATCGGAGCGGATGAACCGTGGATGCCGAGCCGCTTCGAGTTTCGCGACAAGGTCGCGTGTCTCCGCGGGCTCGCCGTGGATGGCGAGATCGTCGCCGAGGCCGGCTCCGAGGGCGAGGTGCTGAAGGTCGTTCGCGATCTCGAGCCCGATCAGCCCTATTACCACGTACGCTTTCCCGGCCGGACGCTGCTCGTTCCGGAGTCTTGTCTGTCGCCGGTCGAGGCGCCGGCGCGTGAAATCACTGCCGAGCCGATACGCTCGAAGGGGGGCGCGTGACGACCGAGTTCGAAACCCCGGAGTTCACCTACGCGCGCTTCCGCGCGGCTCTCGCGCTGTTCGGCATCGAGGAATCGAAGCTGACAACGGGACAGCGGCGGCGGGCAGAGGACCAGGCACGTCGGGAGTACCGCATCGAGACGCGCGTGCTGTCGGCGCGGGAGGCAGCCGGAGTCATTGTGGGCGACGCGGAAGTCGATCGCGCGATCGGCGAGATTCGCGGTCGCTTCTCCGACGATGGCAGCTTCCATCTTGCGCTCGAAGAGGCAGGGTTGGACCTTGCGGGCTTGCGGCTCGGATTGGCGCGGCAATGTCGGGTCGGCACGGTACTCGATCGGATCGAAGCCTCGATGGGTCCGCCGCCGATCAGCACCATCGACGTCGAACTCTACTATCACAGCCATTATCCATCGTTCCAGCAACCGGAGCGGCGCGAGGCATTCCACATCCTGGTCAGCATCAACGATGACTACGCCGAGAACACACGGGTGAACGCGAAGTCGCGGATCCAGGAGGTCGCGGAGCGTCTGGGGCGGAAACCCGGCAGTTTCGGCAAGCTGGCACTGAAATACTCGGAGTGTCCGACGGCGATGGCTGGCGGGCGGATCGGACTGGTGCGGCGTGGACAGCTTTACCCGGAACTCGACGAGGCGCTGTTCAGCCTGGCAACAGGGGAGGTCAGCGGAGTCGTCGAATCGCAAATGGGCTTTCATCTGGTTCGCTGCAATCAGGTCATCGCGCCCCATACGCTGTCCTTGAAGCGTGCGGCGCCGCACATCCGGCGGATACTCGCTGACCGCTTCCGCGAGAGCCGCCGGCGGGAGTGGATCGCGAGCTTAGGGCTATCGATCGAGGAGGGTGGACGACAATGAGTGGATTCGATGAGGTCGGGGAGTTCACGGCCGGGCGTTGTTCGTTCTGCGGGATCGAGCGGAGCGCGTCGACGCCGCTGATCGCCGGATCCGACGGGGCAATCTGCGAGGACTGCGTGAAGCTCGCGGCGCAGGTCGTCGGCAACTGGGGTCGCAAGCGACAACTGGACGCCCTGCACGGTCCGATTCCGAAGCCGGCCCGCATCAAGGAGATCCTCGATACCTACGTGGTGGGTCAGGACCTCGGCAAGGAGGTCCTGTCGGTGGCGGTTTACAACCACTACAAGCGCCTCAGGCACGAAAGCGGGGACAGCGGCTTCGGCCATCTCCACGGCGAGGTCGAACTCGGCAAGTCGAATATCCTGATGGTCGGCCCGACCGGCACCGGCAAGACCCTGCTGGCATCGACGCTAGCGCGAATCGTAGGGGTCCCGTTCGTCGTCGCCGATGCGACGACCCTGACCCAGGCCGGTTACGTGGGGGACGACGTAGAACATATTCTGGTGCGCTTGCTGGAGGTCGCCGACGGCAACGTCGGGCGTGCCGAATGGGGCATCGTCTATCTCGATGAAGTCGATAAACTGGCGCGCAGCCCCGAGATGGCGACGAACACCCGCGATATTTCCGGAGAGGGTGTGCAGCAGGCCCTGCTGCGCTTGGTCGAGGGTGCACAGATCAAGATCGCGCTGAAGGGCAAGCGGCGGGACGGGAATGCCGATGAGGTCGTGATCGACACGCGGAACATCCTGTTCATCGCCGGAGGAGCCTTTCCAGGCCTCGAGACCCATGTCGCGAAGCGCCTGGCGCCGAAGCGGCAGGGTATCGGATTCCATGTCGATCCCGTGGACGCGAGCGCGAAGCCGGACCCGGAGGCCCTGCTCGATGAAACGCAACCGGAGGATCTGCGGCGGTTCGGCCTGATCCCCGAGTTCGTAGGGCGTTTTCCGATCCTCGCGCCGCTGGAACCGCTCGAGGAACAGGCGCTAATTCGCATCCTGACAGAGCCGCGCAACGCGTTGATCCGGCAGTATCAGCGCCTGTTCGCCTACGAGGACGTGGAGTTGTCGTTCACTGACGAGGCGCTCCGCGCAATCGCCGCGAAGGCCATTGCCCACGGCACCGGCGCCCGCGGGCTGCGGGGCATCCTCGAACGCCTGTTGCGCAAGCCGATGTTCGATGTTCCGTCGCGACCGAGCGCGATTGCATGCGTCATCGATCGTGACGCGGTCGAGGCGGATGGCGACGTGAAGATCGTCGAGCAGGGAGGAGGCGAGGACGGCGAGGATCAAACGGAGCCGCGGCGTGCGCAGGGCGCTGGCGGCTCCGCTTAGCGGACTACAGCAGGTAGGGGTCCTCAATCCAGCGGCTCAGGACCTCGGCATCGCGTTGCGGCAGGTACGCATAGTCGGTGCTGAGGTCGCGATGGACCGAGACCGCGATCTGTACCGGCAACAGATTGCGCACGACATGAAAGAACCACGCGAACGGGTAGCCCGCCAAGGCGTCGAAACGGGCCAGCTGCGCGGCCAGTGCCTTGCCCTTGCGCCCGGCCGCGTCCTCGATCCGCAAGACGCCATGATCACGGTTCGGAACGATCTCGACGTTCATGACCCGCTCGCCATGACGCCCCAGGTGCTCGGATAGCCTCAGGCTCCATGCCTGGCAGAAGACCATGCGCGGTCCCGCGCTGGAGGCGTGCCAGTCATCCATGAAGCGTTGCGCCGGATGGCGGTCGGCACGGTGGCGCGCCAACTCGGCCATGAATGGCTCGACATCGGTCTTGCGGCGGTAGGCATAGCGTGGGGCACCGACCGTGAACGGCTGAACCGGCGACGGGGTCAAAGGGTCGATGAGCTCCTCGAGGTCTTCCGGTGGTGCCTCGGGGTCGATCAGGTACCGTTCGGCGACTTCGTGGCTGCGATCGATCTCGATCTGTACGAATTGTTCCGGGCGTGATCCGGTCGGCGCGACCAGGTAAAGACTCACACCACGGTGGCGCGTTGCGAGTAGCCGATTGCTCTCGCAATGGGATAACAAGGTGTCCCACTGCTGACCGCATTCGAGGAACGTACGTTCCGCCCACTCGTTGAGGTCGGGAGCGACGCGGCTGCCGTCGGAGCGAATGACCCCGCCCAGTCGGTACCATTCATGGCCTCGCCGGGCCAGCGACAACGGAAACTCGGGGTACGTCGCGTGAATGCGTCCGACCAGGGCCTCGTCACCCGTGCCGGGTAAGGTCTCCTTGCACAATCGCTCGATCGTATGCCCGTCGAAGTGCCGTGCGAAGTGCTCACTCGCCATCGAACAACTCCCCGAGTACGAGCCCGGTTGCCGCGGCCGGCTCGGTCGTCAGTTTCAGGCAGTGGTCACGTCCGTCGACGAGGTAGACATTGAAGCCGGCGGCGGTCCGATGGGGCACGACCGCACCGACATCGTCGTCGGCACATAAGGTGAAGTGAACGTCCGGGAAGCGCGCACGGAGCGCGGACAACAGAACGTCGCCCGCGGCGCCGTGTTCGATCTCGGACAGGATACTGTCCAGGGTCTCCGCGGCGATCATGTCAGTCCACCAGGGGTTCGTCCGAGTCGAAGCGGACCCGCTCGCGCGGCGCCAGGCCCATGGCCTTGGCCAGCCATGGTGGAGGCTTGTCCTTCAGCATGTCCTGGAAGCGGGCGATGACCTCGGTCCCTTCGGTCTCGGTGGACAACTTGATCGGGTAGATGCCGGCCCGGATCACCTTGGCCGCCGCCGGGCCGCCGATCGAGACCACGTACATGACCTGACAGTCCTCGATCAGGGCTGCTCGAAACGCGTTGCGGTCGTCAGAATCGTCGGCACCCAGTGTGGGTCTGACATCGATCAGCCGGGCCTGATCCGGTGCGACCTGGTAAACCAGGAAGCGGAGGCACGAGCCGAAGTGACCATCGACCGTCTGACCGGAGTTGGAGGCCAGCGCGACACGCACCGAGCCGGGCATCTCGCCGTCGTTGTACGGCACCGTCTGCGGTAGTTCAGTGTCGTCGGTTTCGCCCCACAGTAGGCGGACGGCCTCCTTGTAATGGGGAATCGTCACGCTCTCCAGGTGTTCGGTGTCCTCCTCGCCGTCGGGGCTGCCGAGGCCGGTCTTGAGTTGGGTGACGGTGATCCGGGCCAGTTTCTCGGCGGTCAAAGGGGCGCCGAGTTTTTCGACCAGGAGATCGAGCAACTGGCGGGGACTGACGTCAGGCAACGCGCGGGCCGCGAGGCCGATGCGGAGTGCCGCTTCACGGGACAGGGGAGATGCGGTAGCCATGGCATCCCTCCTTGCTATTCGCCGCGTTTGACGCGGAGCGTGATCGGCAGCTTGGGTGGCGAGTCCAGCGGCGGCAGGTAGAAGCGCTGACCATCGGACAGCACGATGGCTCCCCCCCACTTGTCGGGCTGCTCGAACTCCATCGAATCAACGGTTTCCTCGAGGTCCTTTTTCGGAACATAGAACACCAGCTTGTCGTCGGCGCCTCGGCGGAACATCACTTCGGGCATGGGAAACTCCGGTGTGAAGGAACTGGACGTATGGGCGCGGCGGACGGGGCCGCCGCGCGGGACGCATCGGGAAGGGGCGGCGAGGCGCCGCCCCGGGGCTGGGTCAACGGACCAGATCGTAGTTGTAGTCGGTCGTGCCCATGCCGCGCGTGTCGTCGTCGAGGCGCTCGAGCACCGCGTTGACCAGCGTGGTCAGGATGTACATCGCGCCCTCGTAGCCCATCGTCGTCATGCGATGCAGGTGGTGCCGGTCGAAGATCGGGAAGCCGATGCGGATCAGCGGCACCTCGAACTCCTTGCCCTTGTACAGCGTGTCGCGCTGGATGAACTTGCCGTAGCTGTTGCCGATCATGAAATCCGGCTTGTCGGTGAAGACCAGCGATCGCATGTGCCATAGATCGGCACCGATGTAGACCTTGCCGTTGACGCCGTATGGTGATGATGCCAACACCGCCTCGGCGGCCTTCTTCCAGCGCTTGTTGGCGTTGTGGCACAGCACGTGGGTCGGCTCCGCGCCCAGTTCGAGCAGGAACTTCGTCATGCCCAATACGAAGTCCGGATCGCCCCACAGCGCGAATTTCTTGCCGTGCAGCCACGCATGGGAATCGGTCATCGCGTCGACCAGCCGTCCGCGTTCCTTCTCCAGGGACGCCGCAATCGGTTTGCCCGACACTTCCGATACCTTCATCAGGAACTCATCGGTCCATTCCAGACCCATCGGAATGTTCAGCTTCGGCACTTCGTGCTTCCACGTCGCGTCGACGAACTTCTTCGTCTTCTCGAGGTGCCATGGCTGGATCAGGATCGTCGTCAGCGCGTTCGGTGCATCCTTGACCTCGTCCTGGGTCGTGCCGCCGGCATAGAGCCGGAAGTGGCCGTCGGCCGGCGTGTCCAGCACTTCGGTCGGATCGCTGAGCATCGTATGGGCGACGCCCATCTCGTCCAGCATCCGGTGCAGCACTCGGAAGTTGCCGAGGTAGGTCTCGAAGCCCGGCACGATGTTGATCTTGCCGTTCTTGCCGACCTCCTTGTCCTCCATGTGGTTCAGCGTGTAGTAGCGCGCGATCCCCTCGAACATGTTGTCCCAGCCGGTCGTGTGGCTGCCGACGAAGCTCGGGGTGTGTGCGAAGGGCACCGGGAACTCCTGCGGCAGATGGCCTTCCTTCTTCGCGTTGTTGATGAACGCGTTGAGGTCATCGCCGATGACTTCGGCCATGCAGGTCGTCGATACCGCGATGACATCCGGCTCGTACAGCGCCTTGGCGTTGGCCAGACCGTCGAACATGTTCTTCTGCCCGCCGAACACGGCCGCGTCCTCGGTCATCGAGTCGGAGACGCAGGCGATCGGTTCCTTGAAATGGCGGTTGAAGTAGGTTCGGAAATAGGCGACGCAACCTTGGGAGCCGTGGACGTACGGCAGTGTCTTCGAGAAGCCCAGGGAACACAGCACCGCGCCCAGTGGTTGGCAGGCCTTGGCCGGGTTCACCGTCAGGGCCTCGCGCTGGAAGTTGAGTTCCTGGTACTCCTTCGTGGTCGTCCATTGGAAGATTTCGTCGATCCGCTCGTCGGGATGACGCTCCTCGTATTCGGCTCGCTTCTTGGCCAGGTTGTCCTTGTACTCGTCGTCGCGGAACAAGGGATAACTGGGCTTGATGTTGTCGACTGTCTGGCTCATCGTCATGCTCCTCTGCGCGCCACCAATCTGTGGACTAACGCATCAAGGGTTGAAGGGGTGGCCGGTTGAGGGCCCGCCGCGAAGCGGGCCCCGACCCGTCTCAGGCGACTGCTCGTTCGGCTGCGGAGGCGCCCTCCGCGTTCTTCTTCCACGGTGCCGTGATCTGCTTCCAGCACGGATTGTTCAAGGTCATGTCCATGTCGCGCGCGAAGATCGCGAACCCGTCATAGCCGTGGTAAGGACCCGAGTAGTCCCAGGAGTGCATTTGCCGGAATGGAATGCCCATCTTCTGGAAGATGTACTTCTCCTTGATGCCGGACCCGATCAGGTCGGGCTTGATCCGTTTGACGAACTCCTCGAACTCATAGCCGGTGACGTCGTCGTAGAGCAAGGTCGCATTGCCCATTTCCTTGATCGTACGATCGTAGTCGTCGTTGTGCGCGAACTCGTAACCGGTGCCGACGACCTCCATGCCGAGATCCTCGTAGGCGCCGATGACGTGCCGCGGACGCAGGCCCCCGATATACAGCATCACGCGCTTGCCCTCGAGCCGCGGACGGTACTTGGCGATGACCGCCTCGTACTCGGCCTTGTAGCGCTCGATGACGCGTTCGGCGCCTTCCTTGATCGTGTCGTCGAAGTGCGAGGCGATGCGACGAAGGGACTCGGCGATCTTCGTCGGGCCGAAGAAGTTGTACTCGATCCACGGCACGCCGTACTTCTCTTCCATGTGCCGGGCGATGTAGTTCATCGAACGGTAGCAGTGGATCAGGTTCAGCTTGACCTTCGGTGTCAGTTCGATTTCCGACAGGGTGCCGTCCCCGGACCACTGCGCGACGACCCGCAGACCCATCTCTTCGAGCAGCGTGCGGGATGCCCAGGCGTCGCCACCGATGTTGTAGTCTCCGATCACGGCGACGTCATACGGCGTGGTCTCGAAGCTGTTGTCGCCGTCGCGTCGGTCGAGCACCCAGTCGCGAATCGCATCGTTCGCGATGTGGTGGCCTAGCGACTGGGAGACGCCGCGGAAGCCCTCGCAACGAACCGGTACGACCGGCTTGTCGAGTTCCTTCGCGGCCTTCTTCGACACCGCCTCGATGTCGTCGCCGATCAGGCCGATCGGGCATTCGGACTGCACCGAGATACCCTTGTGCAGCGGGAACAGTCCCTCGACCTCGTTGATCAGCTTGGCCAGCTTCTTGTCGCCGCCGAAGACGATGTCCTTCTCCTGGAAGTCCGAGGTGAAGTTCATCGTCACGAAGGTGTTCACACCGGTCGTGCCGATGTAGTAATTGCGGCGGCCGGCGCGCGAGTACTGGCCGCAGCCGACCGGGCCGTGGGAGATGTGGATCATGTCCTTGATCGGTCCCCAGACGACGCCCTTCGATCCGGCATACGCGCAGCCGCGAATCGTCATCACCCCGGGCAGGGACTTGCGATTCGACGTGATGCACTTGCTGGACTTCTCGACACTCTGGTCGTTGACGGTCAGATGCTTCGCGCGGTCTTTGCGCGCCTTTTCGGGATAGACCTCGAGGACCTCCTGGATCAAGGCCTCGGTTTCTTCCTGGGTTAACGCTGCCATGGTGGCCTCCTGGAAATCGGTGGTTGAGCTTGCCGGAGCTGGCGCCTGGCTGGCGGTGTGGGCCTGGGCCCACACCGCCGGCCGCGCCCGGTGATCAGGCCGCCTGCGCTTCCTCGGCTGCGGTGCGGCCGACGATGCTCTCGTCCTCCGCCTCCATGATGCCGAACTCCATCAACAGGTCTTCCAGTTCGTCCATCGTGATGGGCGTCGGGATGACCAGGTTCTTGTTGTCGATGATCTTCTGGGCCAACTGGCGGTATTCCTCGGCCTGCTTCGCCTGCGGCTCGTACTCGATGACCGTCATGCGGCGGATCTCGGCGCGCTGAACGACGTTGTCGCGCGGCACGAAATGAATCATCTGGGTGCCCAGCTTGCGGGCCAGCTCCATGATGAGCTCATCCTCGCGGGCGGTCTGGCGGGAGTTGCAGATCAGGCCGGCGAGGCGCACGCCGCCGGAATTGGCATACTTGACGATACCTTTCGCGATGTTGTTCGCGGCGTACATCGCCATCATCTCGCCGGAGCAGACGATGTAGATCTCCTGCGCCTTGTTCTCGCGGATCGGCATCGCGAACCCGCCGCAGACGACGTCACCGAGTACATCGTAGAAGACGAAGTCGAGATCCTCGTCGTATGCGCCCTCTTCCTCGAGGAAGTTGATCGCGGTGATGACGCCGCGGCCCGCGCAGCCGACACCCGGCTCCGGGCCGCCGGACTCGACGCACTTCACGTCGCCGTAGCCCACCTTCAATACGTCCTCGAGTTCGAGGTCCTCCACGCTACCGGCTTCGGCGGCGAGATGCATGATGGTGTTCTGCGCCTTGGCGTGCAGGATCAGGCGGGTCGAGTCTGCCTTGGGATCGCATCCAACGATCATGACCTTCTTGCCGAGTTGCGCGATGGCGGCGACCAGGTTCTGGGTGGTGGTCGACTTGCCGATACCACCCTTACCGTAGATCGCGCATTGACGTAGCTTTGCCATTTTGTCCTCCAGGTGCATTGCTGTGATGGGGCCTACGCAATCGGAGTGCTGCAATGCCCGTGCCATCGGCTGTCAACGAACGTAAGGTATTGCGGGAAAAGCAAAAGCGCGGTTGATGTCCCAGTCCGTCGAGATGTAGCAAGCGGAACAATACCCGGGGTTTGTAGGGGTTTTGTCGGCTCCCTGACCCGCAGGAGGGCCTGCTTGGGGTGGTCGGTCCCATGTCGATGAGGAGGGGGGCTTGTCGGTAGTCCGGTCGTGGAGGAGTTGGTGATTGTCGGAAACGCGACAAAGACCTTCATCGACGTCGGCTCACCTACCGTGCGCACATGCCCCTGTTATACAAAGGGAAATGCGCGGGGCTCGAGGACTGGAAAGCCTGTCGCGCCGATTGGCGTGGGCTTTGCAGGGTGCTGTTCAACCAGTCGCAACGCACGAGGACTAAAGCATGCTGCTCGACAGCTATCAGGAAAGGGCCCTGTTGTTCAATGCCAATCTTCGCGAGAAGACCAGCGAGGCCGGGGGCTTCGCCTACCGCGGTGAGCTGGTGTTGAAGGAGGGTGAGGTGGCAGATGCACAAGGGCGTCGGAAGCCGCCATTGATTCTGTTGAAAGAGGCGGCGGTGCTCGAGGCCGGCGGAAAGCTGACGTTCATCACCGGCTTCCTGGATGAGGTTGGCGATCTGCCGCTGCTGACAGCGATGTATGGCGCGGATTTCTCTCCGGAACTGAAGGCCGCGATCTTCGTCGCGAACATCCCATCGGCGTTCGTGACGGAGGTCGAGGGTGTCGAGTTCCTGCTGATCCCGCTGACCCAGGGTTTCATCTGGAATGAACTGGTCGATGAACTCGGCATGGAGAAGGGTGACTTCAAGGGCCTGAGCGCCGGCGACAAGGTCGTTCTGCTGGCTTCCGAGCTCCGGACGTACAAGCCGAAATACCGCAAGGTTCCATTCGACGAGGCCCAGGTCAACACCACCGCGGGCAAGCGCGAGATGCATGGTGCCGTATGACGCCGAGGCGATACATCGGCGCTCGGGTGCAGCGGTTTCCAGCGGCGGCGCAGGCGCCCCGTAGGATTCGATTCCGCCCCGACAAGGCCGTCCACATCGACATGATTTCGTTCCATCACGCGAGAGGCTAGCGCATGGGCAAGATTGGCATTTTCTTTGGCAGCGATACCGGGAACACGCGCCGCGTGGCCAAGTCGATTCACAAGAAGCTGGGAGACGTCGCCGACGCCCCGGTCAACGTCAACAAGGCACAGGTCGATGACCTGCTCGGCTACAGTGCGCTGATCCTTGGTACCCCGACGCTTGGCGACGGCGAGCTTCCGGGGCTGACCTCGGGCGCGCAGGCCGAGAGCTGGGAAGAGTTTCTTCCGCAACTGAAGGGCAAGGACCTATCCGGCAAGACCGTCGCCCTGTTCGGACTCGGCGATCAGGAAGGGTACGGGCACGAGTTCGTCGACGCGCTGATCATGCTGTACGACGTCGTCGTGGCCGGCGGTGCAACGGTCGTCGGTGAGTGGCCGACCGACGGTTACAGCTTCGAGGCCTCGAAGGCCGTCGTCGACGATCACTTCGTCGGCCTGGCAATCGATCACGATAATCAGAGCGACCAGACCGACGAACGCGTCGACACCTGGCTGGAGCAGATCAAGCCGGCCTTGCTGGCGGCCTGAGCCACGTTTCCGATCGTTCGATTCTCACGGGGGGCGGTTCGCCCCCCTGTCTCGTCGCGCTGCGCTGACCGTCGAAATTCGGGGGCGGATGTTTACTGGGGTCAAGTCTCGGTACCGCCGCATCAGTCGGAGTAACGCTCATATACATGCTCAAACACCGCCGAGCACTTCTGGTGATAGATTTCCGGCGTGTAAGCCCTGGGCAAGCCGGAATCCAGGGTGTCCTCGATGGCCAGCTTCAACTGTGAGCGCGCCGTTGATTTCTGCCGCCAGTTCAACACGAGCAGCGTTTTCAGCCGCGCCAGCAATTCACGGGCGACCTTCTTCAACTCGGTCCGTTCGTCGGAAGAGAGTTCCGGCGCCGGCCGGGTCAGGATGTCGAATATGACCAGCTCCTCCTCGGTCATGTTCTCGCGCACATGGCGTTGCTGCTCTTCGTTCAGGCTGTTGGAGAGGGCCAGCAGTTCGTTGTAGAGCGCCTCGATGGTGGCGCTGCCCGCGTTGTAGCTTTCGATCAGCGCCTCGAATTTCTCGGCGAAGTCGGTGCGGGTACGGTTCAACTGGATCATCTTCTCCAGTTGAACGCGAATCGCGGCCTTGAGCACTTCGAGTTCGGTGTTCTTGTTCTTCAATCCCTTGAAACGCTGCGCCAGCGCCTCGAAGTTGATCTTCGACAAATCGAGCGCAGGCGGGGATTTCGCGCCGATCGCGTGGCCGGTGATGGAGTCGTCGAGCAGGTCGCTGATCTGCCCCATCACCTGCGAGATGTCGGGCGGGTTCGGGTTGAGTTTGGCGCGGATCGCTTCGGCCAGCGTCGCCAGGCACGCGACACGACTGGCGAATTCGAGCGCCGACGGGTCGGGCTTGACGGCACGGTAGAGCGTGCTGACCAGGCGTTCATGGGCGAAGAACTCGCGGCGCAGCGGATCGGGCGAGATCAGCTCATTCATGCCGTCCTCAATGAGTTTCAGCCGTTCGACGTTGCCGGCGGCGGTGGCCTCGATCTCCGCCAGCATCACCGTGTGCGCGGCGCAGAAAGTCGTCGCGTCAGTGATCGACTGGCGCAAGGCTTCGACCAGTTGCTGCTTGTCCTTGACCGGGTTCTTGCCATCCTTGCCCGCCCCGTAGATCGCCAGTGCTTTCTCCAGCGAGGCAAAGACGTTGGCGTAATCGACGATGACGCCGCTGTGCTTGCCGGGGAACACGCGGTTGGCGCGGGCGATGGTCTGCATCAGCGTGTGGTTGCGCATCGGCTTGTCGAGGTACACCGTCGAGCAGCTTGGCGCGTCGAAGCCGGTCAGCCACATCGCACAGACGAACACCAGCAGCAGCGGGTCTTCGGTGTCCTTGAACTTCTCGTCCAGGCCGGGCTGGGATTCGTTCATGCGCTTGCGGTGCGGCTCGATGTCGATCCCGAGCTTCTTCATCTGGTCGATTTCGTTCTGCGCCGGCGAGACGATCACCGCCATGTCGGTGCCGGTCAGCACGTCCAGTCGCTGCTTCAGTTCGGCGATACGTAGATCGCGCCGCGCCTGTTCAGGTGTCGACTCGCCGCCACGGCTCTGGTAGGCCAGCTCGCCCATCTCCTGCTGCACCCGCGCCGTCTCGTCCGCCCAGTGCTTCTTCACCTTGTCATGCATCCTGAGCGCCGTGGCCTTGTCGATCGAGACCACCATCGCCTTGCCCACGAACCCGCGACCGAGAAAGTGCCGCACGATGTCCTGCGCCACCGTCTCCAGCCGGTCATCGCGGGTGATCAGGTGATATTGCCGTCCCAGAGCCTTTTCGAGTTTTTCCTCCTGCCCGCTGTCCAGTTCAGCGTCCTCGATCAGGCGGTAGATGTCGTCGTTGAGGTCGGGGTTGACCAATTGCAGTTCCGGCGTGCGGTTCTCGTAGAACAGCGGCACGGTGGCGCCGTCCTCGACCGACTGCTGGAAGTCGTAGATCGACACGTAATCGCCGAAGACCTCCTTGGTGCGCTCCTCGCCGGCGATCAGCGGTGTGCCGGTGAAGGCCAGGAACAGCGCCTTGGGCAGCGCCGCGCGCATGTTGAGCGCCAGTGTGTCGTACTGGCTGCGGTGCGCCTCGTCGGTCAGCACGATCACATCGGAACGGTCGGTCAGTGCCTCGGGTGTCTGGAACTTGTGCACCAGCGTGAACACGTAGCGATGATTCCCGCGCAGCAGTTCCCGCAGGTTAGCGCCGCTGGTGGCGTGGCACTGATCGCCCTCGGCCTGGCTTACTGCGCCCACAGCCTTGAAGGTCTTGGCGATCTGCTCGTCCAGTTCGACCCGGTCGGTGACGACCACGAAAGTCCAGTTGCCGGCCAGCTTGCGCAGCACCTTCTGCGCGAAGAACACCATCGAAAAGCTCTTGCCGCTGCCCTGCGTCTGCCAGAACACACCGCCGCGCCCATGGCCGAGCTTACGCGCATCCAGCATCGAGCGAATCGCATTGTTGACGCCCAAGAACTGGTGGTTCTGCCCCAGGATCTTGACCAGCCCGGCCTTGTGCTCGGAGAACAGCGTGAAGTTCTCCACCAAGTCGAGCAGGCGAGTGCGGTCGCAAGTGCCGCGCAGCATCACCTCTAGCGACACGCGACGTGGCTCGTCTTCGCGTTCGATGCGCTTCCACTCGAAGAATCGCTCCCAGTCGGCGGTAAGGGAGCCGACCCGACTATCAGTGCCGTTGCTGGCGATCAGAAAAGCGTTGAACCAGAAAAGCTGCGGGATCTGCTGCTTGTAGTGGGTGAGGTTCTCGTCGAAGGCCGCCCGCGCCGGCACGCCGGGCTTCTTGAGTTCGATGACCACCCAAGGCAAGCCATTGACGAAGCCGACCAGATCGGGCCGGCAGGTGTAGAGGCTGCCGACCACGCTGAACTGGCTGACCAGCAGGAAATCGTTGTTCTCGGGATATTCCCAATCCACCACGCGCAGGCGCTCGATCTTCTGCTCGCCGTGTTCGCGATCGGGCACCGACACCGAAATGCCGTCTTTAAGCAGCCGGTAGACGTCGCGGTTGGCGGCCTCCAGGCTCATCGCCGAGCGGTCGCGGATGAGTTCGTCAATGGCGGTTTGAATCGCCTCGGCGGGCAGGTTGCGGTTCAACGTGGACAACGCCGCCCGCAGGCGACCCACCAACACGACCTCGCCTTTGGTCTCGCGGCCGAGCGTGCCGCCTGCGCCGAAGGTTTCGTCCAGCGCCGACACCGTTTGCCAGCCTAGCGTGGCGAACAGCCCGATGGCGGGCTGTTCGACGAGCTGATCTTCGGAGTAGGCGTGAGGGCTCATGAATTTGTCGGCTGAACTTCGATCAAAGACCCGTCAAATAAATAAATGACTGTTTCTGCATGCATTTCGGCCGAATCGGCGGTCTCGGCCACCTGCCCGATCAAGCACATTCCCGAGCCATGCAGAGTGCCCCAATCAAGTACCCGTCAAACAAATATCTCCTCAACTATCAGAAAGTTACTAGCTTACCGGGACGATCGCAAAGCAAGCCATCAAGCAAATTCCGCTAAGCCCAGTAGGGAACGTACCGCATCAGCTTGTTCGCCGCATCGGGGTCCGACGCTCGAATGACTTTCGCACTGACCGCATCCCCCAGCAACCGCGACGCCATGGCGGAATTCTTTTTATCGATCTTGAACCGCTCGCGGATCGACTCGTTGTGGGTGAGCTGGTTGGTCACAAAGCGCAAGACGCAGTGCTGATAGACGGCGTTCACTCGTTCCTCGGGCGACAAATCCTTGAGCGGTTTGTAGCGGGAGAGCACGACGGTCGTATGGCGCGATCCCAGCCGGCAGCGATAAGGCGGCAACTGATGCAACTCGATCTGTGTCACCACGGCATCCATGCCGTGCCCGCGCTCTTCGCAAATGCCGAGCTGCCGGAGCGCATCGGCAAAACGTTCGTTGCGCGACTGGTTCTCGTCGATGAAACGATCGAGTGGCAGAATCGGCAGGCCGGGATTGGTCACCTCGATCCGGTCGTCGTAGATTTCCACCGTAATGCCCGTACCCTGCTCGGTCAGATCCTGATGGACGATGGCGTTGCCGATCAACTCGCGGATCGCCTTGAGAGGATAGGCGTGCGTCGTCGTGCGCAGCGCGGCGGCAATCTCCTCGCTCGCCGGCAGCAGCTCGAACACGTAATTTACCAGGCCCTCGAAACCAACCGCGTAACCCTTCTGGCCCGTAATGTCCTTGCCGTCCCGTACCTTCTCTTTCGAGATGCCGCTATAGACGATCAGCCGCACGCCCTTGCGCGCCACCGACTCGAAATCGGTCAGGCGCTTGGCGAGCAGCAACGCGCCGAGATTGGTGATGGCGAACGCGCGGTCCTCGCGCCGAACGAAGCCTTTGCCAGCCAGGGTATCGAGCACCTCGGCGCGCGTCGACGGCAGCGGCCGCTTGCGCAAGTCGAAGTAGCCTTGCACATCCAGCAGCGAAACGACGTCTTCCTCCGTGCAGCCGCTGCGCGCCGGCTGGTCGATGAACTCGGGCTTGCCCTCGTCGATGATCCGCTTCAACTGATCGGGCGTCATCGGCACCAGGTCCTCACCGGCGCGCATCCAGTAGCGGCCGTCGTAGTGCAGCGGATGCCCGACCGGGCGCGGTGGTACCTCGAACACCAGAACGCGACCGTCGGCGTGCGGAATCTCCTGCCACAACACCTTGAGATGAATCCGTTCGTAGATGCCGGCCACGGTCTTTTCCGGCATCTCGAAGGCCGCCGTGCCCACCACCCGGCGCGGTGCCTTGTCGGTGACGCCAAGCACGATACGTCCACCGCCCTCGTTTGCCAGCGCGACGCAGTAGTCCACCAGCTTCTCGAAGTGGAAATTGCTCTTGGCCTCCTTGAACTCGATATGCTCGTTCTCCGAGCGCACATTAAGTAGCGCGTTCAGCTCGGCCTCGGTCACGCGGCGGCTCCTTCGGGGATGGCCTCTACATTGATCTGGCCGGACAGCAGGCGCGGCAGCAGGAGGTTGCGGGTGCGGCGGAGGTTTTGGATTTTTTGCAGCAATACTTCAATCATCGCCTCCGTACTGACGGCGAACTGACCGAACTGGGACTGAAGTCCGAACGGCGGGACGAGAATATTGAAATCCCGCAGCACTGCCAGGTTGATGTGAGGGACACCCGAGGAACTGGCCAGATTCTTGATGCGTTGATTCGCCTCCTCCGAGCGAAGGAAGAAGAACGCATATTCGCGATTAACCTTCTTTGGATTAAGCGTGATTTTCATCTGGCTTTGAGAAATCACGAATCGGTCGTACCCGATGCCAGAGGGAATCATCCCAATTTGGCCCAGTGTTCCTCGCTGAGTAACCACGATGTCACCTGGTTTGGCCAAGTTGGCGCGCAGTTCGTACGCCTTTTCGTCAGACACGAAGACGAACTCAGTAGGGTCAAAGCGGCCAGACTCGCTCAGGTTACTTCCGCGAATCACGGGTACGCCGCTAGCAACGTAGTCTTTGGAGACCAACTTCGAACCGAATGGGCCGCCGTTGATCGCATGCGGCTGTTCTGCCTTTACCGAGTCGAGATTGGTGATCTCCCAGCCTTTGGGAATACTCCCGAGCGGCGACGCGACGCGAGAAGCGGATTCGTGGCCGGGAAAGCGGAAGTGCACGAACCATTCGCGGTAGAGGGCGCGGGCCATCGCCTCCAGAATCTGGATGCGCCGCTGGCAGTTCTCGATCAGTTCGTCGTAGGCTGACAGAATGCCCGCGATGCGTTGCTGGATGGAGATGGGGGGAAGCAAAAACTCGTAGTCGAGAATTTGTTTCCCGCTGATGTGCGGGACATTCACGCCCGTCGTGATGGGAATCACATAAGACTCGAAGCCTGGACCACCAATAACGAAACGAAGGAAGTCTTGGTCGAGCCTAGGCGTCTTGCTTCTGAGGCGAGCACACCGTTGGACCAGTAAGGCTTTTGGGTCGTCGTGTCGGATGTAAGCCCATTTCAGACCGGCAGGCACCCATGGCCGATCCATGGCCACTACCACGTCGCCGGATCGAAGCTGAAATTTCTCCAAGGCAGGCAAATCGGAGGCCGACCAACGCTTTGAAATTTCCCAGAGGATGCACCCTTGGCTGACGTTCTCTCCTTTGACCAGCGGAATGTCGTCGGGCCTGTCGGTGAAATGCTGGCTCTTGAACGCGAAGCCCGCGAGAAGGTCAACGCAGTCAGCGAGTTTCACGGTCGGAAACGCAGCCACCCTCACGCCTCCAGAATCCCCGGCACATTCGCAGCGATGGTCTGTTCCAGTTGCAGTCGTGGCGCCATGTTCATATCCCGATGCGCCCCACCCAATAGGCCGGGCGACGCCGTTGGTGAGCGATGGCGAGAATGACGATCTGCGTGGCTGATGCTCGATAGATCACATGAAACGGAAAGCGCTTGAGACCCGCTTTGCGTAGGTCGGAATCGGCGATACGCGGAAATAAATCGGGTGTGGCGCAGATGCGCCCTATGGTCGCCTCGAACTCGGCAAGGTAATCCGCGCCCAGTCCGGGAAGTCGGCTTTCGTAAAAAGCCACCTCGTCCAAGTGTTCGGCCAGCGCGGCGCGGTGGAAGCGATAGTTCATCGCAACAGGGCGTGCGCGGCGATGCGAGCCTCTTCGGCCGAAACAGTATCCGCCAGACCACTGTCAATTTCCGAGGCGCGGCGCGCGGCCTCGGCGTGCCAGGCTTCCGCGATCTCGTCCTCGCTTTGTTCCTCGAGACTGAGCAACAACTTGCGCGCCAACGCGGCGCGTTCCTTTGCGGGCAGTTGCAAGGCGGTGTTTTCCAGCGTTTCGGTGTTCATGATCGTCTCCGCTTACGAAAGCAACGATGCCACATTCTGCGAGATGCGGTTTTGCAGTTCCAGCGCCTCCGCGTTCAGCGACTCCAATTCCTCGTTCAGGTTTTCGAGCTGTTCCTTGAAGTCCTCGTCGCTGACCTCGTCGCCCGGCGCCACGCCCACGTAGCGGCCGGGGTTGAGGGACCAGCCCTGCCCTTCGACTGCGCTCAGGGTGGCGGCTTTGCACAGGCCGGGAATGTCGGCGTACGCGGGTTGCCCGCCGAATACCTCCCTGATTTTGGCCTCGGCCTCTTCCCCGCCGAGGGTGAAATCCAGCGCTTCGCCGCGATACAGGCGCACCAGATTGGCGATGAAGCCGATCTGCGCGGGTGTCCAGTCGCGGTGGGCGCGGTCCATGGCGGTAGATGTGGCGGGCGTCGATGAACAGCACGGTGTCGGCGCGCGGCGTGCCACGGCTTTGCCCTTGTCCAGAAACCACAGCGTGCAGGGCAGCGTGACGGTGTAGAACATATTGGGGCCGACGGCGACCATGACATCCACTGCCCGCGCTTCGATCAGCTGTTGCCGCAGTTCCTGTTCGCTGGAACGCGCGTCAGAAGCCGAATTAGCCATGACGAAACCCGCGCGGCCATGGGCATTGAGCGACGAATAGAAAAGCTGAATCCACAGGTAGTTGGCGTTGTCGGTGCGCGGCAGGCCGAAGGGGTAACGGCGGCCGGGGCCCACCCTATCCTTGAGCCGTTCCTTGTCCACCGCATTGACGTTGAAAGGCGGATTGGCGAGCACGAAGTCGAACTGGCCGGTAGCGCGGTGCGGGTCGTCGTAGTAGCTGTTGACGTTGCCGCCGTGGCGGATGTCGCCCTCCAGTCCGTGCACGGCGAGGTTGAGGCGGCAAAGACGGCCGGTTTCGTCGGTCTTCTCCACGCCGCAGATGGACAGCTCGGCGGATGGGTTCTTCTGGTGCTCGGCGACGAAGCGCGCCGACTGCACGAACATGCCGCCGGAGCCGCACGCGGAATCGAGGATGCGGCCGTGGTAGGGTTCGATGACTTCGACGATCAGCCTGACCAGGCTGGCGGGGGTGTAGAACTCGCCACCCCTCTGCCCTTCGGTGCGGGCGAACTCGCCGAGGAAGTATTCGTAGATACGACCGAAGGCGTCGAAGTCCACGCTGGCCGGAATCTCGGAGATCTTCTTCAACAGTTCCTTGAGCAGGGTGCTGGTGAAGAGGTTATAGGTCTTGGGTAACACGCCGGCGAGTTGCGGGTTGTACCGCTCGATTTCGCGCATGGCCACGTTGACCCTGGCACCGATGTCGGCCGCCTCGGGCAGCGTCAGCAGATAGTCGAAGCGCGCCTCGGGGGAAAGATAGAGCACGCTCTCGGCGTGGTAGGCAGTGGGTTCATCGACACGGCTGCCCCGCCGGGATGAGGCGCTGGCACCTTCGAGCTTCGTGCGCTGGACCGCGAAGCGGACTTCGGCGAAACGCAGGAAGATCAGTCCGAGGATGGGGCCGGAGTATTCCTGCGCCTTGAGGCCGGAATTGGCGCGGAACTGGTCGGCGGCGTCCCATAGGCGCTTTTCGAGTGTGGCGGAGAGGGGGTCTTTTTCGGTCGGTGCGATCCAATGCATCGGGTCTTTCGAGAGTTCGGCGCGTACAGCAAGGATTGACGGAATAGGTGGCGGGCGGCCCCGGGGCCTCCACCAAGAGAACTATACCGATTTGGTCGCTCGAATGGGCCGTAGGCTCGTATCCGTCGCCGGTGCACGCGGCCTCGGAGTCAGGCGGCGGCTCGGACGCGTGGGCCGCCCGACAGTGTTTCGATCAACGCCCTTGAACTCGACGGAGCCCGGGAGGGCCTCAATGCACGAACGTCGCCTTGACGCGCATCGACACGCGGAAGTACTGAATCCATATGGCCGTTATGGCCAGCGTGCGGATCAGGTGACCCATGCTTTCGACGTCCGGCGGAGCCGATAGCGCCGGGATCTGGTAGGTTGCGAGGAACTCGATCAGCGTAAACGCGGCCCCCCAGGCAAACCAGGTGATCGCGAAGGCCGGCGTATGCCGCGACTTCCGCATCAGATGCCACAGCGTCACGACCGACAACAGCAGGATTCCGACGTTGCCCAGCGCCTCGACCACGAGCACCGTGGCCCACAGCGGGTGATAGTATTCCGAGCCCGGACTCGTCAAGGTCGACCAAAGCTCGCTGAAGAACAGGGGCCATCCGCTGCTCAGAAGGAGGTATAGGACCTGAATGGGGCTGACGATCAAGGAGATGATCACCAGGATCAGCCATCCGCCAAGTCCACTCGGCCCTGCTTTGATGGTCGCGGTCACGTTGTCCTCCCCGGGGCGCACGGCGCGCGCCGTTGCCTTCGTAAATCGTCATCGGATTCGATACCACGGACTGAGCGGTACCGTACGCTCAGCCCGCGGCGGCGATAGCGATAACGGGCCGGAATGCCTAGGACCGGGTGCCGTTACCGCGCGTGCCGGATGTACTCCCTGTTCGGACGCGATCCTGCCAGATCGGCATGTCGGGCCATCGCCATGGGCGGTGCACGCACACTCCAGGCTCACGCGGTGTTCCCACCGCGCCGATCCTTCCGTGGATCGGTTCGACCGGGCCACGTTTCTGACGCGGTCAATTTAACTGTAATGCATCGAACGCGATGTGTAGCCGCTGTCGGCCTTCGCGAGTCCACCGATGATTTTGTACCGGCGCGGCCCTCCGCTATCGGTGTTACCCCCTAGGCAGTCGTCCGTATGGATTCGCGAGGGCGAGAGATAGCAGCCTTTGCGGCAGTGGTGACGCGAACAGGCCGTGGATTAGCACCCTCAGTGGGCTTGGTCGGATGTCCCGGTCTCGGTCAAGGAGCCCAACGAGTGGTTTTTGAAGTCCTCGCTATTCCCGGCCTGGCCCAGTCTAGGTATTCTGGGGCCAGAGAGATGCGCTTGCTTGGGTGCCCCATGGCGGATCGCGGGGGAATTGGCTACCGTCTGCTGATCGTCGACGACAGTCCGGAGGACCGGGCCGTCATGCGCGCGCTGTTGGCGCGCTCGGGTCTGGCGTGTCAGACCGAGGAAGCCGGAACCGGGGGTGAGGTACTGCGCCGTGTACGGCAGTCCGAGGGTGAGCCGCTCGACTGCATCTTGCTCGACTACAGCTTGCCGGACGGTGACGCCCCGCAACTGCTGGCGGAATTGTTCGGTACGGCGCCGCCGGATTACCCGGTCGTCGTCGTGACGGGTTATTGTGCCGGGGTTCCCGGCCGCGCGGTCCTGCAGGCCGGGGCCCAGGAGTTCATCGGCAAGGACTGGCTGACGGCGGATAGCTTGCGCCGCTGCGTGGAGAATGCGATCGAGCGCTTTCGGATTACACGGGATCTGCGCCGGAGCGAGGCACTGTATCGCCTGCTCGTCGAGCAGAATGTCGACGGGATCCTCGTGCACGACGCCGAACGACGCTATGTCGAGGCCAACCCGGCGGCGTGCCGCATGCTCGGCTACAGCCGTGAAGAGATTCTCGGCCGATGCGTCGCCGAAATGGTCGAGGACGACGAAGTCACGCGCATCGCCGATGTCGAAACCCGTTTCAGAGGCGGCGCGGCGGTGTCCGTGGAGTTCCGCTGCCGCCGCAAGGACGGTTCGAACTTCATCGGCGAAGTCAGCGGCAGCCCGCTGCCAGGCGGGCTTTTTCTCGGAATCCTGCGGGATGTCACAGAGCGCAAGGGTATCGAGGAGCAGTTGCGAGAGGCGGATCGGCGTAAGGATGAGTTTCTCGCGACGCTGGCGCATGAGCTACGTAATCCATTGGCGCCGATCACTTCGGTGCTCGAGTTGATGCGTACGGTCGGTCCGGACGATCCCAGCTTCCCGCGCTTGCGCGATATCCTGACTCGGCAGACCCAGCACTTGGTGCGCCTGGTCGACGACTTGCTCGAGGTCACGCGAATTTCGCGCGGCAAGATCAAGCTGAAGAAGGAATTGTGTACCGTCGCCACCATCGTCATGCAGGCGCTGGAAGGCAGTGAGCCCCTGATACGCGCGGCTGGCCACACCGTGACAATGTCGCTGTCGCCCGAAGCGCTGTTCGTCTTCGGCGATCCGGTTCGGCTCACGCAGGTGCTCTGCAACCTGTTGAACAATTCGTCGAAGTACATGCCGTCCAACGGACGAATTCACGTGTCCGCGGAGCGGTCCGGGTCTGAGGCCGTGATGCGGGTTCGGGATCAGGGCATCGGCATCTCGGCGGAACAGTTGCCGCACGTGTTCGATCTGTTCCAGCAGGTCAGGCCGTCGTGCGACACTTCGCACGGAGGTCTCGGCATCGGCCTGAATCTGGTACGCAATCTGGTCGAGCTTCACGGTGGCCGCGTGACCGCGCACAGCGCCGGTCTCGGCCTCGGGAGCGAGTTTTGCGTGTACCTGCCTTTGGCGGCGGCCGATGCGCGCGAAGGGATTGCCGTCGATCGCCCCACGCTCGAGACCGCGCGCGAACGCCGCGTTCTGGTCGTCGATGACAATCGAGACGCCGCCGATAGCCTGGCCTTGGTGGCGGATGGTCTCGGCGCCAAGGTCGAAGTCGTCTATGACGGGGAGGCCGCCCTGGCTATCCTCGGCCGGTTCAGGCCGGATGTGGTGCTGCTGGATCTGGGTATGCCCGGCATGGACGGATTCGAGGTTGCGGAGCAGATCAGGAAGTCACCCGGTGGGCGGTCGGTTACGCTTGTGGCCGTCAGTGGATGGGGACAGACCGAGGACCGGCGGCGGACGCTCGAGGCCGGCTTCGACCATCACCTGATCAAGCCCGCCAGGATCGCCGACATCCAGCGACTGCTGGCCGCTTCCGCCGATACCGGTTCCTTCATCGCAGGCCGGAACTGACTCGTCAGGGCATTCGGTTGGCGACGGCCTTTTCCCGGATTCCGAAGGACTGATGCAAACCTTTCGGTCACGCCGAACGGCCCCGATGCGGGCGCTTACCGACCTGAACGAGGCGCATGCGTCCGATACGCAAAGGAGATGAGGTGAAGACGATTCTGCGCGCGATGCGGCTGCCATTCCTGATTCTGACGCCTGTCTGCGTGTTCCTTGGAATGTCGACCGCGTTCGCGGCGACGCGGGTGCTCCACTGGGGCGATGTCGTCCTGGTACTGGTTGGCGCCGTGGCCGCGCACATCAGCGTCAACACGTTCAACGAGCACGCCGATTTTCGCAGCGGCCTGGACGCGAGAACCTCGAAGACACCGTTCAGCGGAGGCAGCGGGGCGCTGGTGGACGACCCCGAAGGCGCAAACAAGGTGCTGTGGGTCGCGATGGGCAGCCTGCTCCTCACGATCGCCGTGGGGCTGCGCTTCGTCCTCGGCAATCCTCTGCCGATTCTGCCCCTGGGGCTTATAGGCGTGGTGATCATCCTGACGTACACGCGGTGGCTCAACCGCTGGCCATGGTTGTGCCTGATCGCTCCGGGGCTCGGATTCGGGCCACTGATGGTGGCCGGGACCCATGTGGCCCTGGCCGGACACTATTCGACGGCGTCGGTCGTCGTTTCCCTGGTGCCGTTCTTTCTCGTGAACAACCTGCTGTTGCTCAACCAGTATCCCGACGTGGCGGCCGACCGGAGCATCGGGCGATGCCATGTCCCCATTGCCTATGGCTTGCTGACCGCGACGAAGGTCTACGGCGCGTTCGCGCTCGCGGCGTGCGCCGTCATCGTTTTCGGGGTGGTGACGGACTCGCTACCTGCGGCGACGCTCGCGGGCTTGATCCCGATCAGCGGCGCATTTGTCGTTTTTGCCGGAGCGCTCAAGCATGCCGCATCGGTCGAGCGATTATTACCCTACATGGCACTGAACGTGCTCGTATCGATCCTGACACCGGCCGTGCTGGGTTTGGGGTTTTTCATCGGATGAGCCTGCGGCCACGCGGGGCGCCGGCACGTCGCGAGCCGGGATAAGATCATGACGCGGCGCGGGCGCGGCGGCGCAATTCCTGGGCGGGCATACCGCCCCCGCCGTCAACGGTATGGGCAAGTACGGAGGATCCACGATGAGCAACAGCATGGCCGGCAAGACTGTCGTCATCACCGGAGCGAGCAGCGGGCTCGGTGAGGCGACGGCCCGTCACCTCGCGCAGTCGGGGGCCGCGGTCGTGCTCGGCGCGCGCAGGCTCGAACGGCTGGAGCGGCTGGTCGCCGAGATCACGGAAACCGGGGGGCGGGCTGTCGCCGTAGGCATGGACGTTACGATACGAGCCGACTCGGACCGCCTCTGCGCGGCGGCGCTGGGGCACTTCGGTCGGGTGGATGTCTGGGTCAACAACGCTGGAATCATGGCTCTCGCGCCGCTGGACAAGTTGAACGTCGGTGAATGGGATCGCATGATCGACGTCAACATCAAGGGTGTGCTCTACGGTGTCGCGGCGGTTCTTCCGCAGATGCGCAAGCAACGGGCCGGGCACATCATCAATGTCGCATCCGTCGCCGGGCTGAAGGTTTTCAGCCCGATCGGCACGGTCTACAGCGCGACGAAATTCGCCGTCCGCGCGATTTCTGAAGGTTTACGGACCGAAGTCGGTGCGGACATCCGGGTGACGATCATCTCGCCCGGAGCCGTCGAGTCGGAATTGAAGAACGGAACGTCGGATGCGGACGCGGCGACGCTGGTCGGTGATTTTTACCGGGCCAATCAGATTCCGGCGGATTCGGTTGCCCGGGCCATCGCCTATGCGATCGAGCAGCCAGCGGATGTCGACATCAACGAGATCGTGCTGCGCCCGACGGTGCAGGAGTTCTGAGCTTCAGGTCGCGCCGCGGTGCCAGGTCGCGGCAAGGCACCTGCCATCGTCGGCGGCGATCGACCGGGTGTCACGACCGGCCGGTCGTGACGACGGATTGACCCGCCCGAAGGTGGTTGGGACCCGGGTCACAGGAGCTCCTGCATCAGTCAGGCAGAAGCAGCGTCGCGCGAAAACTGGGATTGCAGTTCTTGATGGCGTAGAAATTCGCGATCGAGAACACGAGCTTGGCGCTCTTGACGTTCAGGTCCAGCGTCGCCGGTGACATCGACCAACTCAGTATTCCCCCCGTCCCGGAGCCGAATTTCAGCAGCGAGCTCACGAAGCTGCTGCCGTAGTTGATTCCGGAACGGAAGGTGTTGTTCGGCACCAGCATCGAGAAGTAGGCACGCTGCGAGATCAGCGCCAGGTAGCTGTCCGCGTCGTTACCCAGCGTAACGCCCGCCGGTCGATAGATGGCGGTGTGGAAGTCTCCCACTTGCGCGGTGTTCCCGCAGATGCTCGGTGCCTGTGTGATCATCGCAGTTCCGATCCAGGCGGTTTCAGCGTGGAGCGGAGCCGAAATCGAGCAGACCAGCAATAGCAGAGTGACGCGAGTGTTCATCGTGGAATCTCCGATCCGTCGATGATCATGGGCGAAGGACGTAGGCTGCGCGAAAACTGACCGTGCAGTTGGGGATGAACATGAAATCGTTCACGGTACCGGTCAGTGTCAGAAAGGCGTCCGTTAGCCCGGGTGTCGCCGGCTTCAACGAAAAGTTCTGATAGGTGCCGCCGACGTTCGTCCTGAACCGGCCCTGTGAGGTGACGCCGTACGCCGAGTAGGTCCCTGGCCCTGCGATCGTCAAGCCACCGGCAAGGTCCAGCGCGAACTCCGCATGGGCGCTCTTGATGAAGGCGACCCGGCTGTCGTTTCCGTTATCCGCGAGCAGTGCCGGTCGAACGACCGATCGCAATACATCACCGATCCTTACGTTCGAGCGCTCGTTCGCGTTCGAGGAGCAGGGCAGGCTGGCAGCAGTGATGGCCGCATCTCCCTGCCAGACGATCAGGGTCACCGCCCGACTGGCGATCGGCATCGCGGACAGACAGGACAGGACCGCGAGGCGCGCTGCGGTATTCATGGGCCGGTCTCCGAATACGAACGTGTGAACCCGATATGGGGCCGATTTCACGAGCTGCTCCAGGTCCTCGAACAGCCGCTGATTCGAGCAAGGGGCCATGGTAACGCAGCGCCGGTCTCATCGACAGTCGTCGGGCGACCGTTTCTCAGCGTTCGGATGGGTCGGTCTGGGTAGAAGACGCGTCACCGGTCAACCCCCGGCAAGTTCCTGTCTACGGGGCCAGCACGCTGCCGTTCAGTTCGATCAGTCGCCCTTGCTGAAAGCGGGCGCCGAGGGTGTGTTCCTCATCCCATGCGATGGCCAGCCCGAGTTCGACGATCGGCGGCGCCGTTCGGCCCGCGACGACGGATACGTACAAGACGGTGACATGCGTCCACACATTCGCAGGGGATTGGAGTCGAGGCATCGAAGTTGCCGGGTCATCGGAGTCCGCATAGGGCTCGTAGTGATCGTACAACGCGGCCTCCAGTGCCGGGCGCCAGCCGGGATACCTACCGGCAAGCTCGCGCGCGACAAGCAGCGCCTGATCGTCAGGCGCCGTGCGATCGCCCGAAATCACCAGTTTCACGGTTCCGATGCCCTCGATTTCGAGCGCGCCACGCCACGCGCCGCGCGTGCGTCGAAGCTGCCCGAGGCTTGTGCGCGGTCGTATGTTTTGGGATTCTGGGGATCTGATCCAAAACTAACCCGGATGAGCCCGGAAGTCTTGTGCAGCAAGGGATTCGGAGAATCTGGGAAATTTTTTGCGACTCAAAGCTGTGTCGCGCGTTTCTGTGGATAACTCAGAAATCGCCGATTTTGCGTCGCATTGTTTGGGCTTATAAACGCCCCGCGTTCAAATCTTTAAATCACGTTCAAATTTCGAGCGGGCGCGCCGGCCTGGTGTTTAAATCGGCCGGCTCGATTGCCGTGTGGCGATGCCCGATCCGCCGTCCTGGCGCGGTTCATGGATCGTTCTCCGTCCCCTCGTCGCCGTCACGCCGGCGGTCCTCCCTGGCCTTCTCCGTCGCGTAGATCTCTTCCACCAAGCGGGAGATTTTGAGCCCGTTTCGTTCGGCGTGCAATTTCTCGTACGCGTTCAGCACGACCTTCGCGACATCCTCCGGCGAGAACGTCATCCTGTTGTAATTGATGATGTAAATCGCCCCGGCGATGCAATCGAGCAGGAGCTGCCGGTCGAATGACGCGGCCGGTTGCGGCGCCTGCAGTGGCTGCTCAGCCAGTCTTCGCGCGTCGGGCTCCTCGCTGTCCTGAAGGCGCAGGCGCAGCAGTTCGTAGAAATCCCCGCCCGTCTTCGCGGCAAAAACCGCCAAGAAATCCACGTCAGGCAAACGGTTCCCTGTCTCGTATGTTCTGAGCGTTTCATGGCTAATACCCATGGCCTCGCATGCACTCTTTATTGGTCCCATCTCCGATGAGATCCGGATCTCCCTCAGGCGAATACCTAGAGAATTTGGTTGCACCTTTCACCTCCATGAGGTGCAACCGACCGGTTGCACCTGCTTGTATTGGTTGCACCCCTTTAGGGCGTTTGATTCTTATAGAATTTTTGTGTCTGCAAAAAAAATAGCGTGCGACGGAGGGTGCAACCTAGATTCCGTGTTGACGAAGCAAGAATTCTAGGTCTATGATTCAGCCCCATGAGCAATAAGACGCCCACAAAAAAACAGTCCCCCGAGGACTGGCATCCCGCCGACGTGGTCGCCGCCCTACGCAAGAAGGGCTGGAGCCTCAGGCGCCTTTCCGTGGCCCAGGGCTACTCGCCGACCCTGCTGAAGCACGCTAACGCCCATCCGTACCCGTGGGCCGAGCGGATCATCGCCGACGCGATCGGGGTGAAACCCCAGGAAATTTGGCCCAGCCGCTACGACGCGGAGGGAAGACCCAACCGAACCGCCGGCGGCACCCGCAGATACCGGACCAAGAGTATCAGTTCAGAGCGCAATGACAACGTCAATCGGGCGGACGAGGACTGACGTGAGCCGCGCCCGCGACACCGCCACGCTCGATCTGTTCGAGATTCCCGAGCCCGATCAGCCGCAGCCCGGCGCGATGGACTATCGCTCGGCGATCGCCGGCCTGGTCAGCGAGGCGTTGCGATCCTGCGCGCTCGACCGTTACGAGGTCGCGGCGCGGATGAGCCGGCTGATGGGGGTCGAGGAATCAAAACACATCCTCGACGCGTGGGCCTCGGACGCGCGGGAGAGCCACAACATCCCGTTCTACAAGGTGCCGGTGCTGGAAGCGGTGTGCGAAACGCACCGCCTGACGCAATGGCTGGCGGGAACGCGCGGCGGACGGTTGTTGATCGGCCGGGAGGCGCTGAATGCCGAGCTTGGCCGACTGGAGCGGTCGCGCGATGCGGCACAACAGCGCATCCGCCAACTGAAACGGCTGATGGGGGAGATGGAGTAGCGATATGGCGGTTTACACGATCCAGCAGATTGCCGCAGCGCTGGGTATCACCCGTCCGGCGGCGGATAAGCGCGCAAAGCGCGAGCGCTGGCCATTCACCGGGCAAGGCGATGGCAAGGCCCGGCTATTCAACGACATCCATCTCCCCTCCTCGGTACAGGTGGACCTGGCGCTGAAATATGCGGCCGAGCAGAAGCCCGAGAATCCCCTGCCTGATAGTGCACCACTCGATAAACCGCGCCGGGAATCGGATCCGGAATACCTGGAGCAATTGAATCAAGCCTGGACACGGAAAACCTCGAAGCAACGCGCCAAGGCACAACAGCAGGCCGAGATACTCCATCAGGTATACCGGTTATATGCCGCACATAACCCCTTATCGCTCGGCGAGCGAGCCGCGGCGACGTGCTGGAGCGAGGCGATGCGGACCGTTGGCGCCGCAACCGGCACGCCCTGGAAAACGATCCGCAACTGGTGGAACGGCGCTGGCAATAAGCCCGGCTGCCGGCGCTTCGATCGCGCCTATTGGCCGCTGGTGCTGGCCTCCAATTCCATCGGCCGTCTGCCGGATGCCGAGATCAGCCCGGCGGCCTGGGACTTTTTCTGCACGCTCTATCTCGACCGCCGGAAGCCCAGTCTGGCCGACACCCATCGCCGGACCGTCGAGGCGGGCGCCTCACAGGGCTGGGCGGTGCCATCGGAACGGACGCTCGACCGCATGGTGCGCCGCGAATTCAGCCGCCAGACGCTGACCTACTGGCGCCAGGGCGATGCCGCTCTGAAGGAACTCTATCCCTGGCAACACCGCGACAAGACAGTGTTCAAGGCCGGCGAGGCAGTCTCCGGCGACGGCCTGAAGTTCGACACCTTATATATAGCGTTCGACGACGAGGTCCTCAACACCGCCACCGGCTGGTTCTGGCAGGACCTGTACAGCGGGAAGATCCTGGCCTACCGCCTCGGCAAGACCGAAAACACCGACCTGTTCCGGCTCAGCGTGTGGGATCTGACCGACATCTGCGTGCCCCATTACATGCAGATCGACAACACCCGCGTCGCAGCCAACAAAGTCATGACCGGCGGCGTGGCCAACCGCTTTCGCTTCAAGGACCAGCCGAACGACCCGATGGGCGCGCTGATCCAACTCGGCATCGATGTCCATTTCACCAACCCCGACCAGCGCGTCAACAGCCCGGGATCGAAGCCGGTCGAGCGCGCGTTCGGCATCGGCGGACTGCACGAAAAGGTCCGCACCAGCCCGCGCATCAAGGACCGTGGCTACAACAAGGCCACGGCCATTCCCTTTGATGAGTTCCGCGAGATCGTCGCCGAAGAGGTGGTGCGCCACAACGCGCAACCGAAACGTCGCTCGGCGGTCTGCCAGGGCCTGTATTCGTTCGATGAAGTGTTCGCGCGCAGCTTCGTCCAGGCGGCGCCACGCAAAGCGAGCGAACAGCAGCGCCAGGTGTTGCTGCTGCTGCCCGAAGTTCTGCGGGCGGATGCCAAGTCCGGCCAATTAGCACTGAAAGCCGGGCGCGGGCCGAAGGGCAAGAACCGCTACTGGTGCGAAGAGTTGGTGGAGTACGCCGGACAGGAGGTGGTCGCCTACTACGACCCGCAGGCGCTGCATGCCGGCGTCATGGTGTACAGCCTGGACGGCAAGAAGCTCTGCGACGCCGCGTGGATTCCGTCGACCGGCTTCACCGACACCGACACCGCCCGCGAATGGGCCAAGAACAAACAGCGCGCACTCAAGGCCAACCGGCTTGAGGCAACCGCGGTCCGACGTATGAACGCGCTGGAGTTGACCGCTTGCCTACCCGAGCGGAAAGCCTCGGCGCTGCCGGAGGCAAACGTCGTCACCGGATTGTTCGGTGCAGCGAAGCTGCCCCATGACAGTGTCGCGATCGACCGCGAGTCGGGCGAGGTGATCGACGCCGAAGCCTCATTCATCAAGGCCGCGAAGCGCATGGATGCGCTCTTGAAGCGGTAGGAAACACGGATTTATCCGGCCTTCGAGCCGGAAAGAGATTTGCCCGCCGGATGCCACCGGCAGGCAAACCAGTGAGGGCGACGCCCCCGGATCGTGGTCCGGGGCGGGCTCTCGAACGCAAGCATGAGGAGTATATCAATGAACGCGAGCATCGTGAGTATGAGCAGTCGAACGGGATCGGGAGATGCGCTGCGCCAGGCATTGCGCGATGAAATGGAGGCTCACGGCCTCAGTCAGCGCCAAGTCAGCCGCGAGGCCGGCGTCGACCGTGAGGGGTCGAGCAAATTGAATCAGTGGTTGCAGGGCTCTTATCGAGGCGACAACGCGCAGATCGACAAGCAGTTGTCGACCTGGCTGGAACAGCGCCGCGAGCGCCGGGCGATGGCGGTGGAAATGCCGGCGGCGCCGGAATGGGTCGAGACGCCGACCGCGGCGCGCATCTACAGCACGCTGAACTACGCCCAGTTGTCCAGTGTTTCCGCCTGTATCTACGGCGGCGCCGGGGTCGGTAAGACGTTGACCTGCCAACACTATCAGAGCACGCACAACAACGTTTGGATCGTCACCTGCTCGCGCGGCGCGGCGACGCATCCGGCATGTCTCCGGCGCATTGCCCAGGCCGCCGGTCTTCGGGGCTTCCCGCAGCGCACCGACGAGCTCGAAGAGCATCTGGTCGAACGCTTCACCGCGACCCACGGCCTGCTGGTGCTGGATGAGGCGCAGATCCTGAGCCAGGACGCGCTATGGGGCGTCAAGCATCTGTTCGACCTGGCGAAGATCGGCGTGGCCTACGTCGGGTCGGAGCAGGTCTACGTCAATCTTGCCGGACGCAAGTCCGAGGTCAATGCCCCGTTGTTCCGCAGGATCTCGAAGCGCCAGGCGTTGAAGCAGCCGACCCGCGCCGATGTCGAGATGCTGCTGGATGCCTGGAGCGTCGTTGCCGACAAGCGAACGCTCGATACCTGCCTCGCGATCGCCGAGAAGCCCGGTGCTCTGGGGATGATGACGGAAACCCTTCGGCTGGCGGCGTTCCTGGCTATGGGCGAAGGCAAGCCGGTCGACGCCGCGTTCATCAAGGCGGCGCACCGTGATTTGGGGGTGGTATGACCGTCAGGGAGTTGATCGTCTCGCTGTTGGAGCACCCGATGGATGCGCCGGTGGTGCTTCGGGTTGGAGAACGTGCCGATTATGTCTGCGGCACCGCTCTTATCGTTCGAGAAGACCGGATCGGCCCGGCGCCGGTCGTCTGGGTATCAAACCAATAGAGGGGCAAGACCATGATTCTACCAAGAAATAGCGCGCAGACCCCGGAGGCCAGCGCCGAGCTGATGCACCGCGTGCGCGTGCTGGCGGATGCGACCGCGGAGCTGGTCGCGCAGGGCTATGTCATCACCGAGGTCGATACGCACGACTGGCCGTACGTGATCGAGGTTAAGCCGTGCCGCAACTGCTGGAAGTTGCCGGCCGAGCCGCTCGGCATCCGTTCGGAAGGCGGCATGCGCTTCGATGTGTGGATGGCCGACATTGCCGGCGTCAAGGTGGCGTGGAAGGTGCCGCGCACGGATTACCGCGCCCCGGCGGTGGGCCATCGCACCGAGACGACCGTCGGCGCGTGGAGGGCCTGATGAAGACGTGTGTGGACGTTTTGTATTGGCTCTGCTGGGGCTTTGGCGCGGTTCTGGCCGTGACCGGATTCTTCGTGTGGCGCGAGATCCGGCGCACGCGCAGCGAACCGACGCAGGAGGATGAGGGCTGGATCGTCGAGGACGTGCGGCTGGCCGTCGTCCGGACTGACCGAGAGGTGAAACATGGCTAAAACCCGCATCAAATCGGCCGCGGCCGACATCAGCGTGCCGCAGACGCGGGACGACGTGTCCGCGGCGATCGCGCGGATCGGCATTGCGCAGCGCGAGCGCGAACGCATCCAGGCCGACATGAACGACGCGCTGGCAAAGCTGAAGGAGATGCACGAGGCGCAGGCGGCGCCGTTCAAGGACGAGATCGAGATGCTCAGCAAGGGCGTGCAACTGTGGTGCGAGGCGCATCGCGGCGAGCTGACGCACGACGGCAAGCGCAAGTTCCATCACTTCGCCGCCGGCGAGGTGAAGTGGCGCATGCGGCCGCCGTCGGTGGGTTTGCGGGCGATGGACAACATCATCGACGCCTGCAAGCGGCTGGGCCTGGCGCGGTTCGTCCGCGTCAAGGAGGAGGTCAACAAGGAAGCGATGCTGGCCGAGCCCGATCTGGCCGGAACGATCACCGGCGTGACCATTCGGCAGGGCGAGGACTTCGTCATCGTGCCGTTCGAGACGGAATTGGAGGAGGTGGCATGAAGAACAAATACGGATTGGCGCAGAAGTACGACAACTGCAACCAACTCGCCCGCGAGGTCAAGGCGATTTTCGCGGGCTGGGAAAACGCGATGAATGCCGCGCAAGAGGCCATCGATCAGCGATGCGAAATGGGCAGGCGGCTCAGGCGCGAGTGCGATGAGTTGGTGGCGGTCCGCGATGAAGCGAAAGCTGCATGGAGAGAGGGTCGCGGCGAAGCGCTTCATCTCGCTTACGAACTGGACCCGTTGGAACCCGGAACGCTGGCCTGGTGGTGGTACTTCTGGGGCCATCGCCCGGCGAACCGATTGCCCGATCTCGCTTCGACGCCACGCTTGAACAACCCGTAACCGAGAGGAGAAAACCATGGACAAGAAAGACCTGATCGACGCGATCGCAACGGAAACCGGCCTGAAGAGGAGCAAGGTCGACGACGTGCTAAACGCTCTGGCCGCCAACGTGCACATGACGATTGCGCAAGGGCGGGAAGTGGCCATCCCGAACGTTTGCCGCATCAGCGTCAAGCAGCGCGCCGCGCGCCCGGGGCGCAACCCGCGCACCGGCGAGACGATCGACATTCCGGCGCGTCGCGTGCCGCATATCAGCCCGGTCAAGGCGCTGAAGGACGTGGCGGAGCGACTCGCCGAGTAAACCGGAAACCTCCTTCGGCCCGGCTCCGGCCGGGCCTTTTTTCCGCCCGGAGACTGGCCAATGGCTCGAGATATCCGCCGATCCGAACTGGCGAAGATCCACATTCTGAAGTCGCAGATTCCCGGGCTCGACGAGGCGGCCTATCGCCAGATGCTGCAAACGGTCGCCGGGGTTGATTCAGCGCGCGACCTGACGCCCGAGGGCCGCGGGAAAGTGCTCGATCACCTGACGCGTTGGAAGATCGGTCTGCGTCATCCGGGGCGACCGAACACGACCGACGGAAGGCCGCAGATGCAGAAGATCGAGGCGCTGCTGGCCGAGGCGAAGCGGCCCTGGAGCTACGCGGTGGCCCTGTGCAAACGCATCTGCAAGAAGGATCGGCTCGAATTCTGTACCTCGGCCGAGCTCGGCAAGGTCATTGCCGCGCTCAGCTATGACGCGCAACGACATGGGAGAAAAACACGATGAGCGATAACGCACCCAAGACTTCCTGGCAACTCGCGCGCGAGGTTGCCCGCCGCATCCAGCTGCATCCTGGCGAAAGCGCCCGCGGGCTGTATCAGCGCTATCTGCCGGAGTTTGCCGAGCTCGGCGTGGACGGCAGTCGCGGGAATAACTTGATCCAGCAGCATCTCGCGAAGTTCGAGGATGAAGGGCTGGTGATCTGTGAAGTCCGCGGAAAGGGAGGCTCCCGGTCGAAGTGGCGGTGGGTCGGGCCGTTCGACGAGAAGGACGAGGCGCCGGCGGATCCGGTCGCCCAGGTTCCCGAGATGAGAGCGGACGCGGAGTCACCTGCTGTCGATGTTCCCGAAACCGATTTCGGGAACACGGCGCCCACGACCCAGGATGCGCCGCCGGAGGCGGCCGACGACCCGCTCCGCGCCATCGCCGGCGCGCTGGTGCAACTCGAGCAGCGCCTGAACGCGCCACGCCACGAGATTCAGGATCGGCCGTTCAAGGTCCAGGTGCTGCGCCGTCTGGCCGGTCTGCTCGATCCGGACATCGCGCAGTGTCTGAACGCCATCGCCAGTGATCTGGAGGCGGCGTGAGCGCGAAACTGAGCAAGGATGCTATGGCGGAACTGATCTCGGTCCTCAACCAGGCCAAGCCTGCTCGCCTGCGATGCGACGGTCACGAGATCTTCGCGATCGTCCAACGCCTACGCGCGAACTCGCTGCGAGTTGGGTTGGTGATTCGCATCGACGGGCAAATCAAGAACGAATGGGTGGCATGTCCGACTGACATCGTTCGGAAGGTGTGGAGGTCGCGGACGCGACACGCATACAACCGGAAGTCCATCGAGCTGGCGAGAAGGCATTTAGCGAGCGGGGTTAAGAACCGGGATCTGACAAAGAAGGCGAAGCAGGTGCTGAGTGAGCGAGTCACGGAGTGGCTGCCGATATTTCCGTCCGTTGACACATTCGTTCGGCAGATCACGCGAACCTGCGAGTCGGTCGAGTGGGTCCGCAATGACGGGCAGGAGGCGGCGTGACCAAGGCGCACTTCATCCAGTCGGTGTTCGCCAAGATCTGCCCGAAACAGCAGGACTGGCGCAAGGCGCTCGGATACGCCGAGCGC
>JAXMGB010000011.1:0-185210 GCA_046347485.1 Methylotetracoccus sp.
TGCTGTCGAAGTGCCACGATCTGCGCAACCTCGGCGAATACGAGGGCGACCTCAATATCGACGAACGCATCGTCACCGACCTGATCGCCGCCTGCCGCATCGTGGCCGCCAAAGTCGAGGCGTTGCCACCGATCGCAGCGCAGCAATGAACTCTGCCACCCTCGTCCAGAAGCTCTGGAACTACTTGACCTGGTCGGGCACCAGCGCATGGCGACGTGGGCTCCTGCACTGGATTCCGGCTCGGAGGCCGGAATGACGCCGGACGGCCGCTGGCGCGTCTACGAATACGACGAGTTGGTGGCGCGCGACAAGGCCGGCCTGGACATCTCCTGGCTCAAGGACCACCGCCTGATCGATTCCGACAAGCTGCCGCCGCCCGCGGTGATTACGCAGGAAATCGTGGACGATCTGAAGGCTGCGTTGGAGCCGTTCCGGTTGATTGCGGATGTGCGGCGGACTTGGTCGAGAAGCCGGCCTGATTGACGCCCCACCTTCGAACATGGCGGAGGTGCTTGGGCGCCGCGCCCAATGCCCAGAAACAAGAAAACTCATTTTGCCTTGATGGAGAAGATCAGACAAAATGCCTTTATCTTGTTCTTTTAACCGCCCGCCATGCTGCAAGTCTCCGACCAGGAAATCGACAACCGCCTGCGCGAAGAGAACCCCTGGTGGGTGTCTGGCGCGGGCATCGACCGGGACTACGCCGAGTTCCCCCGCCGCGCGTATCTCCCGCCGTTCGCGCGATTGGTGCGCCAGTCGGCGCCGCAGCGCGCCGTGCTGCTGTTGGGGCCGCGCCGCGTGGGCAAGACGATCATGGTCTTCCACGCGATCGACGACCTGCTGCGTGACGGAGTGGCCGGGCGCGACATCCTCTATGTCTCGCTCGAGACCCCGACCTATTTCGGGCAGGGACTGGACAGCCTGGTGCGACGCTTCCAGCGGACGTTCGAGCGTTCGCCGGGTGCGCCGCTGTACGTGTTCTTCGACGAGATCCAGTACCTCAAGGGTTGGGAGGTACATCTCAAGTCGCTGGTCGACACACAGCGTGGCTGCCGCTTCGTCGCCACTGGCTCGGCAGCTGCGGCGCTCAAGCACAAGAGCGCAGAGAGCGGCGCTGGCCGATTCACCGAGTTCGTGCTGCCGCCACTGACCTTCTTCGAATATCTGCGCTTCACCGGTGCCGAGGACGACCTCATCGGTAGCGACGATGACCGCGACGACGCCTCGCGCTTCAAGGCACTGGACATCGCGGGCTTGAATGAAACCTTCATCCACTACCTGAACTTCGGTGGCTACCCGGAGGCCGTGTTCTCCGAGGCCGTGCGCCGCAACCCGCGCCGCTACATCAAGAACGACATCATCGACAAAGTTCTGCTGCGCGACCTGCCCAGCCTTTACGGCATTGCCGACGTGCAGGAACTGAACTCGCTGTTCAACACCTTGGCTTACAACTCGGCGGAGGAAATCAGCCTGGAGGGCCTGGCCCAGTCCAGCGGCGTCAGCAAACCCACGCTGGCCAAGTACCTCGACTACCTGGAGGCGGCATTCCTCATCAAGCGCATCCGCCGCGTGGACGAAAACGCCGCGCGCTTTCGCAAGGCGATGACCTTCAAGGTGTACCTGACAAACTCGACGATGCGGGCCGCGTTGTTCGCGCCGCTGACCGCGGACCACCCCGCCATCGGGCATTTGGTGGAAACAGCCGTCTTCAGCCAGTGGCTGCACAATGATGCCTATATCGAATCGCTGCACTACGCGCGCTGGAGGAAGGGCGAGGTCGATCTGGTCAGCCTCGACGCACGGCAAAAGCCCCGCTTCGCCGTGGAGGTAAAGTGGTCCGACCGGCCCTGGGAAGACCCGCGCGAGGTGAAGGGTCTGATCGAGTTCGCCCGACTGCACACGCTCGCCAGGATGCCGCTGGTGACCACGCGGACGGCCAGGGGCGTGAAGACGGTCGATGGCATCGACGTCGAGTTCGCACCGACGAGCCTGCATTGCTACACCGTGGGCCGCAACACGTTGGAGCGATCACGATGAACACCTCCACCCTCGTCCAGAAGCTCTGGAACTACTGCAACGTCCTGCGCGACGACGGCATGAGCTATGGCGACTACGTCGAGCAGCTCACCTATCTGCTGTTCCTCAAGATGGCCGACGAGCGCAGCCGTCCGCCGTACCACCAGCCGAGCCCCATCCCCGCGCCCTACGCCTGGCCGATGCTGCTGGCGAAAGACGGTGATGCGCTGTTCGACCATTATCGCCACACGCTGGAAGAGCTGGGCAGGCAGCCGGGCACGCTGGCGCTGATCTTCGGGAAGGCGCAGAACAAGTTCCAGGACCCGGCAAAGCTTCGGCGGGTGATCGTGGACCTGATCGACGCCGAGAACTGGTCGGCGATGGGCGCCGACGTGAAGGGCGACGCCTACGAGGGCCTGCTGGAGCGCAACGCGCAGGACATCAAGTCCGGCGCCGGCCAGTACTTCACGCCGCGCGCGCTGATCCAGGCCATGGTGGACTGCATCGCGCCCAGGCCCGGCGAGCTGATCTGCGACCCGGCCTGCGGCACCGGCGGCTTTCTGTTCACCGCGCACCAGTACCTCACGCAGCACTACCCCAACCTCACCCGCGACGAGAAGCGCCACCTGAAGGAAGGCGCCTTCCGCGGCTGGGAGCTGGTGCAGGCCACCGCGCGCGTGTGCGCGATGAACCTGATGCTGCACGGCATCGGCTCGGAGAAGAGCGTGCCCGTCAAGGTGGCCGACGCGCTGGCGGCCGACCCCGGCGAGCGCTTCGACGTGGTGCTGGCCAATCCGCCGTTCGGCAAGAAGAGCAGCACGATGATCGTCGGCGAGGACGGCAAGACCTCCACCGAGAAGGACATCGTCGAGCGCGACGACTTCTGGGCCACGACCAGCAACAAGCAGCTCAACTTCGTGCAGCACATCAAGACGCTGCTGAAATCGCACGGCCGCGCCGCGGTCGTGGTGCCCGACAATGTGCTGTTCGAAGGCGGCGCCGGCGAGACCATCCGCAGGAAGCTGATGCACGAGTGCGACGTACACACCCTGCTGCGTCTACCCACGGGCCTGTTCTACGCGCAGGGCGTGAAGGCCAACGTCATCTTCTTCGACAAGAAGCCGGCCAGCGAGACGCCGTGGACGCGCAAGCTCTGGATCTACGACCTGCGCACCAACAAGCACTTCACGCTGAAGACCAACCCGCTGAAGCGCGCGGACCTCGACGAGTTCGTCACGCTCTACAACCCGGCCAACCGGCACCAGCGCAAAGCGACATGGGCTCCTGCACTGGATTCCGGCTCGGAGGCCGGAATGACGCCGGACGGGCGCTGGCGTGCGTACGACTACGACGAGCTGGTCGCCCGCGACAAGGCCAGCCTCGACATCTTCTGGCTCAAGGACGAAAGCCTGGCTGATTCCGACAACCTGCCGCCGCCGGAGGTGATCGCGCAGGAGATCGTCGATGACCTGGAAGCGGCGCTGGAGCAGTTCCGGTTGATTGCGGGTGATCTGAACGGCGGTGTGTCGGACGCCTCGCCGGAGTGAACCCGAGAATGAATCGTGTCGACGTGTCGGATTACTGATTTTCCTCGGCAACGAGGACTCCGGCGCCGTTGCCGCTGGACATGAGCAAGGTCGCGCCTGAACGCGGCCCGCATGAGCTCCGCGCCTCTCCAAGCGATGGTGGACTGTATCGCACCCAGGCCCGGCAAGCTGATCTACGACCCCCGGACTGCGGCGTCGGATCATGCCCGGGCCTGATCCAGCGGGCGCTTAGGACTCGCCGTCCCTGGACTTCTGGATTCCCGGTTCCTGGCCGGAATGACGACCGATGTGCCCGCCATACCTCTGACCGAGGTCTGTTCCGGTATTCGGGCTTGTTCAGTGTCCGCGTTTGCACGTGTGCTTCCCCGGCAAGTGCGTAAAGGCGATCCCTGCGATGAGCTTGTCCCGGATACGCCCGATGGACGACCCCTCGCGCTTGCCGCCCCTGGCGCCAGCGATTAGAGTGCGCCGATTATCCGCAAGTCAGTCCCAGGAAGGAGAACGCGATGGCTGTCGTCCGTTTCGTGCTGGCCGGAATGCTCGCCCTGCTGTCGACCGGTGCCGGCGCCGTGCCGCTGTCGCCGGAGCAGGTGCCGGAACCGCTGAAGCCGTGGATCTCGTGGGCGCTCAAGGGGCACGAGAACCTCGCCTGCCCGTTCTCGTTCAATGCGCCAGACAGCCGGCGCTGCCAGTGGCCGGCGCGGCTCACCCTCGAACTGTCCGAGCGCGGCGGACGATTCGACGCCGCATTCCAGATCTACGCCGATGGCTGGACCGCGCTGCCGGGCGACGACGGACATTGGCCGCAGCAGGTCCGCGTCGACGGCAAGCCGGCGGTCGTGACGCCCGATGGCGATACGCCACGCCTCTGGCTGACCCGGGGCACGCATGCCGTGGATGGCCAGTTCGTCTGGGACCGGCTGCCGGAGAACCTGTCCGTGCCGCGCGAGGCCGGGCTGTTGACGCTGCGGGTCGGCGGACGCGACGTGCCGTTCCCGGTGTTCAACGATCAGGGGCAGCTGTGGGTGCAGACCGATGCAGCGGCGGCAGGCGGCCGGCCGGAGATCGAGAACCGCATGGATCTGCAGGTGTTCCGGCGGATCGCCGACGACATTCCGATGCTCGTGACGACGCGTCTGAGCCTGAATGTTTCCGGCTTGCCGCGCGAGGTTCTGCTGAAGGGCGTACTGCTGGGCGGCTTCGTGCCGCTGAGCGTCGACAGCCCGTTGCCGGCGCGCGTCGAGGAAGACGGCACGCTGCGCCTGCAGTTGCGTCCCGGCGCCTGGGAAGTCGATGTCGTCGCGCGTGCGCCGGGCGCGGTGGACGCGCTGCCGCTGCCCGAGCCGGCGGAACCCTGGCCGGCCGAGGAACTGTGGGCGTTCGAGGCGCATAACCCGTTGCGGATGGTCCAGATCGAGGGCGTCACGGCGATCGATCCGCGCCAGACGAACCTGCCGGAGGACTGGAAGTCCCTGCCCGCCTACCAGGTCAGCGGCGGCGCGACGATGGCGTTCCAGGTGCTGCGGCGCGGCGATCCGGAACCGGAACCCGACAGCCTGACGCTGACCCGCCAGTTGTGGCTGGACTTCGACGGCAGCGGCTTCACGGCGAACGATGCCATCGGCGGCCGCATGACGCGGGCCTGGCGCCTTGATGCCGCGGAACCGATGCGGCTCGGTCGCGTCAGCATCGATGGCCAGCCGCAGTCGATCACGCGCATGAATGATCAAGGTCCTGCCGGTGTCGAGGTCCGCCGCGGCGCGATCCGGCTATCGGCCGATAGCCGCTTCGAGGGAACCGGCGGCACGCTGCCGGCGACCGGCTGGAGCACGGACTTCCATCAGGTGCAGACCGAACTGAACCTGCCACCGGGCTGGCGCCTGGTCGCGGCATTCGGCGTCGATCATGCGCCTGCGACCTGGGTCGGCCGCTGGACACTGCTGGACCTGTTCGTCGTGCTGATCGCGTCGCTGGCCGCTGCCCGCCTGTGGAGAGTTCCGGTCGGCGGCATCACGCTGTTGGTGCTCGCGTTGCTGTGGCATGAACCCGGCGCGCCGCGCTACGTCTGGTTGAGCCTTTTGGTCGCGATCGCGCTGCTGCGCGTGCTGCCCGAGGGGCGGTTTGCGCTCGGCGTTCGCGTGTTCCGCAACATCTGCCTCGGTGCCCTGGTGCTGATCGCGATTCCGTTCGCCTACAACCAGGTCCGCTTTGGCCTGTACCCGCAGCTCGAAATGCCCTGGCTGGGCGCGCCGGAGGCATCCGTCGCGGAGCGGGCCGCCGCGCCGATGCCGGCCGCCGCCCCTCCGCAGGCCGACGAAGCGGTCAGCAGCGACGGATCCGAAGGCGAGACCGCGGTCGGTGCCGCGTCGGACTACATCACGCCTCGGCTCAAGCGCTACCAGGCCATCCCGGAATCGACCCGGCAGGCGGCGAAGTATGGCGAGATCGACCCGAATGCCGTCACGCAGACCGGCCCCGGGTTGCCGCGGTGGCGCTGGCGCCAGATCTCGCTGAACTGGAACGGTCCGGTCGTCGGCGGGCAGGAGATCCGCCTGCTGCTGCTGTCGCCGACCGTGAATCTGCTGCTGAACGTCGCGCGCGTCGCGCTGTTGCTGCTGCTGGCGGCGCTGTTCGTCGGACTGCGCCGGAAGCCCGGCGGAGGCGTCGCGGTGCTCAGCCTGGTGCTGTTGTTCATGCCGACGCCTGACGCGCGCGCCGACTACCCGGACGCGCAGTTGTTGCAGCAGCTTTCGGAGCGGCTGACCGAAGCTCCGGGATGCCTGCCGGCCTGCGCGGAGATCCCGCGCCTGCTGCTGAAGGCGACACCGGGCGAGTTGCAGCAGACCGTGGAAATCCATGCCGCGCAGCGCGTCGGCATTCCGTTGCCGGCCCAGGACGATCAATGGCTGCCGAATCGCGGCACGCTGGACGGCAAGCCGATCGACAGCCTGATCCGTTCCGATGGCGGCTTGTGGATCGGCGTCGAGCCCGGCGCCCACATGCTGGTGCTCACCGGGCCGTTGCCGCAGCGCGAGCAGATCCAGTTGCCGCTGCCGCTGAAGCCGCGGCGTGTCGAGGTTGAGGCGAGCGGGTGGCAGGTCGAGGGCGTCGAGGACAACGGCGTGCCGGACACTCAGCTCCGGCTGCTACGCCTGGCCTCGGGCCCGCGTGAGCCGTCGACGCATCTGGAGCCGCGACCGCTGGCGCCATTCGTAGCGGTCGAGCGCACCCTGCAGATCGGCCTCGACTGGCGCGTGTCGACGACCGTGCGACGCCTGTCGCCGGCGGACGCGCCGATTTCGCTGGAAGTACCGCTGCTTGCCGGCGAAGCCGTGACCTCGTCCGGCCTGACGGCGAAGAACGGCCGTCTGTCGGTCAACCTGCCGCCCGGCGCCGGTGAGTTGAGCTGGGATTCGGTACTCGAGAAGCGTCCGGAACTGATGCTGAAGGCGCCGGACACGACGCAATGGACCGAAACCTGGCGGGTCGACGTCAGCCCCGTGTGGCATATGGAGACGCAGGGCATCGCCGTCGTGCATCACCAGGATGCCGGTGGTTCATGGCTACCGGAATGGCGCCCATGGCCCGGAGAAGAGATCCGGCTGAGCTTCGTCCGGCCCACCGGAGCGCCCGGCGCGACGTTGACGATCGATGACAGCTCGCTGGCCTTGACGCCCGGCCTGCGCGCGACCGATGCGACCTTGGGAATGACGATACGCAGCGCCCAGGGCACGCAGCATACCGTGACCTTGCCGGAGGGCGCGCAGTTGCAGTCGGTGACGCTGGACGGCACGACCCAGCCGATTCGCCAGCAAGGCGCGCAGGTGACGATTCCGCTGCATCCGGGTGCGCAGACGGTCGCGCTGAACTGGCGTACCGATCAGGGTATCACGGCGATGTTCCGCACGCCGAAGGTTGATATCGGATCGGCCAGCGTCAATTCCAGCCTGCGCGTCTCGCTGGGCCAGGACCGCTGGACGTTGTTGCTCGGCGGACCGCAATGGGGCCCGGCGGTGCTGTTCTGGGGGCTGATCGCCGTCATCGCCGGCATCGCCGTGCTGCTCGGTCGCGTCGACTGGACACCGCTGGGCACGCTGAGCTGGCTGCTGCTACTGCTCGGATTGAGTCAGATCAACGTCGTCGGCGGACTGCTGGTCGTCGGCTGGCTGCTGGCGATGGGGCGGCGCGCGAAGCTGCCGGCGGGCCTGGACGACAATCCATTCAACGCGATGCAGATCGGGCTTGGTGTCCTGACCGCGGTGGCCCTGTTACTGCTGCTGCACGCGGTCGAGCAGGGTCTGCTCGGCTTGCCGGAGATGCAGATCGCCGGCGGCGGGTCGAGCGCGTACGACCTGCGCTGGTATCAGGACCGCAGCGGCGCGGAACTGCCGCAGGCGTGGATCCTGTCGGTTCCGCTATGGGTCTATCGCGTCGCGATGCTGGTCTGGGCGCTGTGGCTCGCGTTGTCGTTGCTCGGCTGGCTGCGCTGGGCCTGGGAGTGCTTCTCGTCCGGCGGACTGTGGCGCCACCGCCCGCCCGAGGTGGAACCGGCACCAGCCGCACCGGCCGCCGCGGACCCGTGGACGCAGGAACCGCCGAAGTCGACCTAGCCCACAGGCTCGGGCCGGGTCAACAGCCCCGGCCCGCTTGAATCGCCGACGCCCGGGACTCGGACGAGCTTACCGAGCGGGGCCCGCGGCAGAAACGCTGTCAACGACCGGCCGAGGCCGCGCCGGCCGGAATCCATCCGCCCCAGTACTCCCCGGCCAGATGCGCAAACTCCGGCGCAGTTGGCCCCAACAGTTCGCCGACCTTGGTCAGATCGCGCTGCTTGACGAGCAAATAGACCGGCTGGTCGCGCCGCTCGACCCAGCCCCGAAAATCCGACTCGCGGATCATCGGCTCGGGCCATACCGGCGCATCGAGCAGGCGGAAGCGAACGTAGTTGCTCTCGAGTTCCCGGCCGTCCTTGTAGCTGACAACGGCGATCGGGCGCTTCAGGTAGAAGGGCAGCCCGTTCGGAAAGCACATGTAGCATGCCAGTTGCACATCCCTGCCCAGCTCAGGCACGTGCTCCGCCAATTCGCGCGCCGAGCGCGGGCCGATATAACTGCCGACATGGCGTGTCGTCAGCACGACCAACAGCAACGGAAAGATGATGAACGCGCTTAGCACGCGGCGCGGATCTCGGCTGACGAGGCCGTACAGGGCAAGCACCGCGCTACCGGCCAGCAGCCAGGCCAACGGCCGGAACAGGGGCGTCAGATCGGCCAGATGAGCCGTGGTCTTCGGCGGCAACGAGGCCAGCACATCCGGCTTCGTGACGATCAGCCCGATCAGCGCGGCGGCAAGTCCCAGCGACACGGCCAGGACCAGCGCGCCACCGCGCACCGCGGCCCGCGCATGACTGGCCTCCCCGCGTGCGATCGCAACCGCGAACAGCCGGCCCGTCAGCACGCCCAGCGCGATGACACCGGTCAGGATGTAGCCCGGAAGCTTCGATTGGGACAGCGAGAAGAACAGCACGACGACGATCGTCCACGACATCAGCAGGCGATCGGCCGGTGCGATCCGGCCTCGATTGCGCCAGGCCATCGCAATCGCGCCGGGCAGCAACGCGCTCCACGGCAGGAAGCACAGGGCGATGATCACGGCGTAGTAGTAGAACGGCGCCGCGCGGTGGAACTCGTTGCTCGTGAAGCGTTGCAGGCTCTCCTTGACGAGCCCGTAGTACGGAAAATCCGGCTGCTGCAGGCTGACACCGACGAACCACGGCAGCACCAGCGCGAGGAAGATGGCGATGTTCTGCCACGCGAACGCCTCGTGCCACCAGCGCCGGTCACCGATCCACGCGCGCTGTGCGGCAGTCACGAGCGTAGGCACGACGAAGCCGACCGGCCCCTTGACCAGAGTCGCACAACCGATCGCCGCCGCCGCGAGCCGGTAGTGGCGAACACGCCGGACGCGATCGGCGGACTCCGCCGCTTCGAAGCAGGCGATGATCGCGGCGGACACGAAAAACGCCAGCGTCATGTCAAAGATGACGATCCGCGAGAACGCGATGAACAGCGGCGTCGTCGCGACGACGATCACGGCGATCGCTGCGGTCCGCGCGTCGTAGTGCCTACGGCAGAAACGATGGATCAGCAGCAGCGTGGCCAATGCAAACGCCGCGGACACCGCGCGCGCAGCTGCCTCGTGTTCGCCGAACAGCCCCAGCGACAACGCGACGGCCTTGAAGTAGAACGCCGGCTTGTCGAGGTAAGGCAAGCCATTGTAAAGCGGCACCAGCCAGGCCGAGGATTCGAGCATTTCGCGGGCAACCTCGGCGTTTCGTCCTTCGTCCGGCTGCATCAAGGGATAACCGCCGAGTTCGAACAGCACGCAAAAAAGGCTCACGGCAATCGCGAGCAGGGTCAGCAGAGTTGGCGGCATCTGACGTCCGATCGGCAACAGTGGATGATTTCACACCCCGGCACCGCCGCTGGCGGGTTGCCGGGAATGCGTCGACCGGGTCTTGCTCGGCGGGGTTGGCGCCCGGCGAATGCAGCGGGCGGCGAGGCTCGGACCGGCGGGAGGCGACCGCCGCTACGATAATCGCCGCGGACCTGACTGACAAGGTCCCGCGACGTGATCCCGCCTCAAGTGCGATGTCGGCGTGGCGGAATGCAAAAAATGCGCACTCGTAGGGCAAATCATCGAAACCGGCCTTGTACCGGAACAAGCGTTTCTCCATGATCGGAACATGGAACGCCGAAACTTTTCCCGCAAAGAAATCCGCCTGCCCTGCGCGCTCGAGGTAGCCGGCGCGTCCCCGCTGCAGGGCCAAACCCGCGACATCTCGCCCGATGGCGTGTCCGGCCATTTTCCGGGACTGATGGTACCAGGACGCCGGCTTCCGAAACTCGGCGATACCGGCGTACTGTCGCTGTCCCCGCCGGCGGGTTCGATGTCTCGCCAAGCCTTGAAGATTCCATGCCGAGTGGCCCATGTGACCGGCAACGTCATCGGACTGCAGATCAACACCCAGTTGCTGACCTTGCCGCAACGCGAGACCTTCGCCGCGATCATGCGCTGAGCGCGTCCAGCCCGGATCAGCCCCCGACGTTGGAGTTAACCGGGCGCCTCGCTTATCATCGCCCGATGAGGGATCGACGACAGCCTGCCGTTCGGCCGGCACGCAAGCCGGCCGCGTGGCGCACATGCTTTATCTGACGAAACTCCTGACGCTGTTCGCGTACCCGTTGACACAGTCCTTGCTCGGCCTGCTGGTCGGCACCTATCTGTCGATGCGCGGACACCGCCCGGCGGCGACCGCGACCATCGCGTTCGCGACACTTTGGCTCTGGGTCTGGTCGATGCCCTTCGTATCGACCGTGTCGCGCCGCAGTCTGGAAAGGCTCTACCCGCAGATCGCGGCCGAGCAGACTCCGCGGGCCGATGCGATCCTGCTGCTCGGCGGCGGCATTCATGGTCCGCGGAACGGCCAGCACTATCCGGAATTCTCGGGCGCGGCGGACCGCATCTGGCATGCCGCGCGCCTGTATCACGCCGGTCGCGCTCCCGTGATCATCGCCAGCGGCGGCAACCTGCCCTGGAACCCACGCAGCACCTCGGAGGCCGAGGCCATGCGTGCGGCGCTGGTCGATTTCGGTGTTCCCGACTCGGCGATCGTGCTCGAGGACGCCAGCCGGACGACGCGAGAGAACATGATCTATTCGCGCGGTCTGCTGGAGCAGCGCGGTATCCGCACCGTGCTGCTGGTTACCTCGGCGCTGCACATGCGGCGCGCGATGGCCGAAGCGCAGATCGCCGGCATCGACGCGATTCCGGTGTCGGCCGATGTCGAGTCCGGCGACGAACCGCCCACGCTGATGGACTTTCTGCCCGACGCCGGAGCCCTCGAGGCCAGCAGTCGTGCGATCAAGGAACGTCTGGGTTGTCTCGCAATCCGTGGTTGCCCCGCACCACCCGCGCCGCCGACATCCGGAGACGCGCCCTGATGAGTTCGTCCGCGCGGCCGATCACCCACCGTTACGAAGATCCTCTGGCGCAGATCTGGATCCGTTGCGCCGAGCAAACAGGGTTCCGCGTCGTACGATCACCGGAGGTCTTCGCATCCTGTGACGGCGCCGGCACCTTGCTGATTGGCGAGGCCGCGACGCTGGATGCCGACGACTCGCTGGGCCAGATGATCCTGCACGAACTGTGTCACGCGCTGATCGAAGGCGATGCCGGCGAGGCACGTCCGGATTGGGGACTCGACAACACCAGCCGGCGTGATACCTGGCATGAACACGCCTGCCTGCGGCTGCAGGCCTATCTGGCGGACCGTTTCGGGCTTCGCAACTTCTTCGCGCCGACGACGATGTTCCGTACCCGATTCTGGAACACGCTGCCGGAAGACCCGTTCGCGGCGCCGGCCGATCAGGGGGGACGACGCGAGCCGAGTTGCGTCGCCGCGCGCATCGGCGCGTGGCGCGCGGAACAGCCGCGCTGGTCCGCGCCACTCGATGCGGCCTTGCAGGCGACAGCGGCGATTGCCGATGCGCTCAGGAATTCGGTGGTCCAGGCCCCGCTCGGAGCAGTGCCTGGCGATCAGGCGATGCCCTCGCTGTGGCAGTCCGCCGGCTTGGCGCCGGAACAACATCCGGCGGGCCATGCGCCGCTGGCCGCCTACCATCCGGATCGCCGCTGCGGCGACTGCGCATGGGGGTTTCGGCGCGGTGGCGGATTCCGCTGTCGCCATCGCCCGGACCAGGGCCTGCGCCCCGAAGCCCCGGCATGCATGCGCTTCGAGCCCGCCGACGAACTGAACTGCGCGGACTGCGGCGCCTGTTGCCGCGAGGCCTATGACGCCGTCGAGCTGTCGCCGGGCGATGCGGTCGCGCGCCGGCACCCCGACCTGATCATCCACGGAACGCGCCGAAAACTCCGGCGCAACGGCACGCGCTGCATCGCATTACAGGGCGGCGATACGCCGACCGAGGCATTCCTTTGCCGCATCTATGCCGACCGGCCGCGCAGTTGCCGCGAGTTCGCGCGTGGCGGCGCCAACTGCCTCGATGCGCGGCGGCGCGTCGGGCTCTCGCTTTAAATCACGCGGGACACGCCGTTTATAATGCCGCGATGAACGAGGTTGAATTGCTCGCCCACCCCGACACGCCCTGCGTCGTGATCCGCCGCCTGTCCACCTGCGCCGCCTGGCGTTCGGACGGTCGACTGTCATTGCGTTACGTCATCGACGCGGATACGCGCAATCTGCGTTTCGCGAAGCCGGGCGGCGGACGACGGCGCGATGAATTGTGGCGCCATACCTGCTTCGAGGCCTTCCTGCGTAGCGAAGACGCCCCCGGATATGTCGAACTGAACTTCTCGACGTCGGGCGACTGGGCGGCCTACGGCTTCTCCGGCTATCGGGCCGGCATGAGTCAGATCGAGCTGCCGGTCCCGCCGGTCATTCGCGTCGATGAGGACGCGGGCCGGCTCGTCCTGACCACAGAGGTTTCCTTCCCGCCATTCCACGGCACAAACCGGCCACCGACCCGCGCCGGTCTGACGGCGGTCATCGAGGATGTCGGCGGCGCGTTGTCGTACTGGTCGGCCGCCCACGCTCCCGGCAAGCCGGATTTTCATGAGCCCGCGAGCATGTCGTATCCGATTCGACGCGACGATGTCGCTCGCGGGGCGGCCGCGTGATCCGCTTCGGCATAGACCGCTTGCTGGGCGATCCGGCGCTGCGCGCCCCGCTGCGCGGGCGGCGTCTCGGCTTGCTGGCGCATCCGGCCTCCGTGACCGCGGACCTGACCCACTCGCTCGATGCGCTCGCCGCGCTGGGTGAACTCGACCTGGTTGCCGCATTCGGTCCGCAGCACGGTCTGCGCGGCGACAAGCAGGACAACATGATCGAGTCCCCGGATTTCAACGATCCGGTCCATGGAATCCCGGTGTTCAGCTTGTACGGCGAGGTGCGTCGTCCGACCCGCGACATGCTGGATCCGCTCGACGTGCTGTTGGTCGATCTGCAGGATCTGGGCTGCCGAATCTACACGTTCATCACGACGCTGCGCTACGTACTCGAAGAGGCCGCGGCAGCCGGCAAGGAAGTCTGGGTGCTCGATCGCCCGAATCCGGTCGGTCGGCCGGTCGAAGGGCTGCGTCTGCGCCCCGGCTGGGAGAGTTTCGTCGGCGCGGGCAGCCTGCCGATGCGGCACGGCCTGACGATGGGCGAATTGGCGCAGTGGTTCGTCGCGGTACTGGATCTGGACGTGGACTGCCGGGTCATCCGCATGGACGGCTGGCACCCGGCGCGCGCGCCGGGCTTCGGCTGGCCGCTCGGCGAGCGGAGCTGGATCAATCCGAGTCCCAACGCTCCGAACCTGTCGATGGCGCGCTGCTATGCCGGCACCGTGATGCTCGAAGGAACGACGCTTTCCGAGGGCCGCGGAACGACGCGTCCGCTGGAACTGTTCGGCGCGCCCGACCTGCCGGCCGATGCGCTGATCGCCGAAATGCAGTCGCTGGCACCGCACTGGCTGCACGGCTGCCGGATGCGCGCCTGCTGGTTCGAACCGACCTTTCACAAACACGTCGGAAACCTGTGCGCCGGCGTGCAGATCCATGTCGACGACCTCAGTTATCGTCACCAGGATTTCCGGCCGTGGCGCCTGCAGGCGCTGGCGTTCAAGGCGCTGCGGCGCCTCCGCCCGGACTACCCGTTATGGCGCGATTTCCCCTACGAGTACGAACGGGACCGGCTGGCGATCGACCTGATCAATGGCAGCGAAGTGCTGCGTCGCTGGGTGGACGACGCCGAATCGACGCCTGACGACCTGGACGCGCTGACCGATCCGGACGAGCGTGCCTGGGAGCAGGAGCGCGATGCGGTGTTGCTGTACCGCTGAAACCGGGCTGGCCGAAGGCGCTACTGCCCGCCGCCACCCCCACCGCCGACGTTGCCGACCGACAGCGAATAGTTCGGCACGGGCAGGTGCGTGGCCTGGCCGGAGGTCAGACGGTAGCCCTGCAGGGTATTGTTCGCGCGGTAGCCGTCAAACCGCCTGACCGGTTCCGGGTCCGGAAAGGCCGCCGCGTAAGGATCGTACAGCTGGGCCACCAGCGTGTGGCGGACCGAAGCGCCGAGGGGCTGTTTCAGCATCACCGGATCGACGCTCCACGCGCTCGAACAACCGGCCAGACACAGCGCCAACCCGATCGGCGCGATCCGTTCGAACCCTCTTGATTCGTTCACGTCAGTCCTCCTCATCGAGGCGCTCATCGCGGATCTCCAGGCCGACGGAGCCGTCGAGGCCCCCCTTCGGCGCGCCGGTACCCAGTGTCTCCATGAACCGGCGCAGACTGGTCCCGCGCCGTACGGTACCATCCATCTTGCCCATAAGATAAAACTCGATATCGTCGGGTTCAACGAAATCGTCGATCGGCAGGCGCACATCGCGTGGCTGGATCGGTCGCGTCAGGTGCGGCGTGACGAAAATCACCAATTCGGTCTGGTTGTTCTGGAAATCCTGGCTGCGGAACAGCGCGCCGAGCACCGGGATATCGCCGAGCCACGGAAAGCGCGTCGAGGCCTCGCGGGTCCGGTCGCTGATCAGACCGGCGATACTCATGGTCTGCCCATCGTTCAGTTCCAGCGTCGTCGCGGCCTTGCGCAGCGTCAGCGACGGGATGACGAACGCGCTCTCGGTTCCCGGAACCTGCAGGTTGACCGACGAGTCGCTGCTGATTTCGGACACGTTGACGCTGGTCTGCAGGTTGATGCGCTGCGGATCGACGACGATCGGCACGAAGTCGACCCCGACGCCGAACGGCTTGAAGTCGACCGTCACGGCGTTGGCCTGCTGGCCGCCCTGGCTGACCGGGACCGGAAATTCGCCGCCCGACAGGAACGACGCCTTCTGTCCGCTGAGTGCGGTCAGGTTCGGTTCGGCGAGGATCTTCAACAGATTCTGGTTCTTGGCGACGTCGAGCACGGCGTCCACCAGCACATTGCCGTTGGCGAAGCTGAAGAATCCGCCCCCGGTGATCGTGCTGAGCGTCAGCGGCAGACCGCGGGTCAGCGCGCTGCCGACCAGTCCGCCGCCCTGTCCGACGACACCGGCGGCAAAGTCCCCGGTGCGGCCGAAACTACGGAAACGCACATCCATGCGCTTCAGCAGCGTGCGATTGACCTCGGCGACGCGTACCGCAAGCGTGACCTGTTGGGCGCCCGTCACCGTCAGCAGATTGATGACGTTCGGGCTCCACTCGACGCTACCTTGTCCACCGACACCAGCGGTCACGCCGCCGGCGCCACCTCCCGCGCCCTGCGGCATTCCCCCTCCGCCGCCACCGCCACCGCCGGACTGTCCGTAGTTGACGTAGCTCGCGGCGATCTTCAGCGCCGCATCCATGTTGACGATGCTGGATACCTGCCCCTTCAGGATGATCCGCTGGTTCGCGACCTGAACCTCGATGCGTTCACCCGGCAGCGCGGCGTGCAGTTTCTCCTTCAGGATATCGAGGTCGTAGACGACTTCGATGTCCAGCACCGCGAACACCTGATTCGCCGCGTTCCACAGCAGCACATTGGTCGTGCCCAGGCGATTGCCGTGCACGAGCACCTGGCGTGGCCGCAGCAGGATCATCTCGGCCACGGCCGGATCGGCCATCGAGATCCGTGCGACATCCTGTCCGACGTCGACGGTGACCGCCTTGCGTAGCGGAATCTCGAAGCGTTGCGAATCGATGATGCCGCTGACCGACACGGCGCCGAGCGCGACGTCCATGCTCAACGACATCGCGCAGGCCATGGCCCACAGCAGCCACGAGGCGCAACGAACACGCATGCAGCTCAACATTGCTCGTCCGCGCACTGCGTCACTCCGCTCTGCGATCCCCAGCGAATCACCGTGACCGGGGGTGGGGGTGCTACGGCCGATGGTGCCACATCGACCGCCGGCCGGGGCGGCACCGGAGGCGCCTGAGCCGGGGACGGCGCGAACACCTGTCCGACCTGTCGATCTTCGGTCGTCGTCTCGGACGGGTTCCGCAACGTGAAGCGCAACGCGCCCTGGCGACCAACCGAATCGAGCCGTTCCGCTTCATCCGGCGAAACCTCGAGTGTCAGTGCGCGAACGACCGCCGGCTTGTCTTTCTCCGGCGAGGCCTCCTGATCGATCGCCAACACATTGACGTTGGTCAGCAGGGTGTAGGACGTACCGTCGGCGTTCGACGACAGAATGTCGACGCGGTTGCCGGGCAGGATGAACCCGGCGACGCCGGCGACATCGTCGACCCGAACGCTGATCGCGCGCATGCCCTCGTGGATCATTGCCGACAAGGTACTGCCGCCGAGATGGTCGAGCAGCCGATCGGTCGTGATCGCCTCGCCGCGCAACAGGCTGCGCTGCAGGATCTTGCCGTCGACCTGCTTCGGATCCTGGACGATTCCGGCCGGCAGGGACTCACGCGGCCACTGGACGACGCGAACTTTCGACTGATCCAGCCGGGCCGCGAACGGCAGGTCCATCGCGGCGACGACGACCTGCGCCGTCGTCGAACTGGTCGCCGGCCGCTCGGCGCGCCGCGTGATGTACTCTTTCGCGAACCACGCCGCTGCACCCGCGAACAGCAGCGCGATCAGGAACATCAACGCGAGACGCGCACTCATGTCGAGGTCGCGCCGTCCGTTCTCGAGATCACGAAGTAGCTATCCCACGCGAACATCAAGTGCTCGCGCGTGATCGACTTGGCGTCTTCCTCGTAGCTGCTCTGGTCGAGGGCGATGCCGATCAGGTCGCGCGGCTGGCACGGCAGCAAGGGTCGCGCGTCGCGCTTGTACAGACCGAACACGAACTGCAGCAGTTCGGGATCGAACGGCACCAGTCGGGTCTCGCAGACCTGCTGCCAGATCGCCCCGTACTCCTCCGGCGACAGCACCGGAAATTCGATCTTGTAGCCCAAGCGGCGGAGGAACGCATCATCCGCCAGATGCAACGGATCGAGGTTGGTCGAGAACACCAGGATGACGTCGGCCGGAACGGTGAACCGCTGACCCGTTTCGACGGTCAGGTAGTCGATCCGCTCTTCCAGCGGAACGATCCAGCGATTCAACAGATCCGCTGGACGAACGCGTTGCCGGCCGAGATCGTCGATGACGTACAGTCCGTTCATCGCCTTCAACTGGCTGGGCGCCTGACTCGATCGTGTGACCGGGTCGTACTGGATCTCCAGCATTTCCAGCGTCAATTCACCGCCGCTGGCGACGACCGGGCGGTTGCAGTAGACGTAGCGCGGATCGGTGCTGTCGCTCAATACCAGCGGAGGCTCCGGCGCGGATGACAGCGGATCGGCGCGGACGTGAACGACCGGGTCGAACACCTGCACGATGCTGCCGCCGACCGCGATCGCGTGGGGAATGAGGATTCCGCCACCGACGACGCGCGACAACTGGCCGCAGATGTAGGTCTTGCCGGTCCCGGCCATGCCGTGGACCAGTATCGCCCGCGCCGAATGCAGCGCCGGGCCGAGCCGGTCCAGCACCGACTCGCGGATGACAACGTCGCGGAACGCCGCATGCATACGACGTTTCGAGACCTTTCGCGCATGCACCGACTGCATCTTGACGACCGCCGTGTAGTCGTCGAGCGAGACCGGAGCGGGACCCACGTAACCGGCCCGCGTCAGCGCTTCGGCCGCGAACAAACGGCCGCGATCGGTCAGCGCATAGCGGGGGCCGGTGCTCGTCTCGCTCGGCCCTAGCGCCTCGAGGCGTGCCTCCTTGCGCATCATCTGGATCAGCGGGTCGATGATCGGGCCGGCCAGCGCCATCCGGTCGATCAGCTGCTTCAGGTCCATGACGCCGCCGCGATACAGATGCTTCGCCAGCAGATCGAGCAACAGGCTGACCGGCAGGCCGGTTTCGGCCATAGATTTCGGGCGCGAACCGAACACCGGTGCCGGCATCGAGTTGGAATTCGCGTTCAAACCGTACATCTGGCCGAGAATTGGTTTTTCCTACGGTACCTTCAGGCACCGCCATAATAGCCCGCTTCCAGTGCAGCTAGCAGTACACCGATCGACCAGGCGGGCGCCAATGGCATCGATGCCGCCGAGGTATCGCCCGGCACGGGCATCGGCGATTCGGTCGAATCGCTTCGCAGCCACCGGCGCCATGCCGCGCGCCGGCCAGCCAGGCGTGGCGACGCCAGCAACGCGAGAACGGCCATAGCGACCGCCGTGCACGCGCCGTAGAACGCGGCGAGCGCCAGCATCGCGGGTCCGAGGAACATGCCCGACGCGGCGATCAGCTTCACATCGCCACCGCCAAGCCCGAGAAGAATGTACGGCAGCATTGCCGCCGCGCCGCCCAACATCGCTCCCTCGATGCCCGATACGACGCCATGCGCGCCCCAGTTAGCGCACCGAAACACCCCTCCGGCGCAGAAAATGAATAAACTGAGCCAATTCGGAATACGCTTTGACCGGCAGTCGACCGCTGCGGTCGCGGCCAGCGCGGCGGCTATGCAGATGGGAATCAACACCGGCCCGGCGCAGCGTTACGATGCGCCAGCCTCTGATCGAGGGCCGCGACCGGCACCTCGACGGCTTCCGAACCTAGGGATTCAAGGTATTGCTTTCCTGTTCGACCCGAGCCCCGATATTGTTCAGGGCATTGTTGGCCTTGCTGCCAAGCACACTGAGTCCCCCGACGATAGCAACCACCAGCACTGCAACGACGATGACCCACTCGACGGTTTCCGCTCCCCGTTCGTCGCGTCGAAGCATCAACAGCTTCCGCACCCACTCTTTCATTCGAATTACCTCGGACGACAGCGCCTGTCGTATGGCTGAATTTCGACACCCCCCTAAGACACGAGAGTCTGTACAAGGACCGGAGCCTTGTCAACCGACGGACCGCGGCGACTTCCGGGGTTCGCCCAGACGATTCAGTATCTTGGCGCATCGATCGGGACTGCGCGCGGGGCGACTCGCGCACGATAGGCGCGGATGAGCAACACGCCCCCCGTGAGCGCGCCGCGCGCGAGCCTGCCCGCCTGGGCGGGGCTGTTCTTCTTCGCGGCGCTGACCCAGCGCCTCAGCTACGACGGTGATGTGTTCTGGCATATCGCGACCGGCCGCTGGATCCTTGAGCACGGCACGGTACCGGCTCGGGATGTCTTCTCGTATACGGTCGCCGGGGCACCGTGGACCGCGCACGAATGGCTCGCCGCGCTGGTGTTCGCATGCACGGAGCAGCACGCCGGATGGCCCGGTCTGTTGGTCTTGACAGCGGCCGCCGCCGCTCTGGCCTATGCGCTGATCCTGCGATTCCTGCTGCTTCGCCTGCAGCCGCTGTATGCGGTACCCCTGACGGCATTGGCGTTCTTTCTGTCGCTGCATCATTTCCTGCTGCGCCCGCACGTGCTGGCGATGCCGGTCTTGGTGGCCTGGAGCGCCGAGATGTTCGCCGCGGCCGACGAGCACCGGGCGCCTAAGCTCTCGACCGTGTTGCTGATGTCGCTGTGGGCCAATCTGCACGGCAGTTTCGTGCTGGGCCTGGCACTTTGCGCCTACCTCGGCGTCGAGGCCGTGATGACCGCGGCCCCGGACCGGCGACTACGGCTCGCCGGACGCTGGTCGAGGTTCATCGCGCTGGCGCTGATCGCGGCATTGCTGACCCCGCAGGGTCTTCGCGGCCTCGAGTTTCCGCTGCTGCTCTACGGCCAGCCCGCCCTGCTGAACATGATCGACGAGTGGCGCGCGCCAGACTTCCACGAGCCACAGGCTCTGGAAGTCTGGCTGCTGCTGGCAATGGGCTTTCTCATGAGCGCGCGGATTCGCGTTCCACCGTCACGGATGTTGCTGGTTCTGGGATTCGTTCACATGGGGCTTCATCACATCCGCCATGTAACGATCCTCGGCATGCTGAGCCCGCTCGCGCTGGCGGAACCGCTGCGGCGCTGGGGCGCCGGCGAAGCCGCAGGACGTTGGACCCCAACCTCGTTCAACGGCGTCTGCCGGCGTCTCGCCTCGACATCCGGCTGGCGCACGCGCGTCGCGCTGACAGTGCTGACGGCGCTCGCGATCGCGGCGCCGTATGCGCGAGGTCTGGGTCCGCGCTCCGACGAGGGTCCGCTCGGAGCGATCCGGCAAGCCCGCTCGATGGCCGTGACCGGTCCGGTGCTGAATGCGCCGATCTTCGGTGGTCATCTGATCTACTCGGGCATCCCGCCATTCATCGACGGTCGCTTCGATCTGTACGGCGGCCGGTTCGTCAGTCGCTACGTCGCGGCGATCAACCTGTCCGACGGACGGCAACTTGAAACCCTGCTCGATCAATGGGGGATCGAATGGACGCTGTTCGAGCCTTATCGACCGATCAACGCCTGGCTCGATCGCAGCGGCGGCTGGAAGCGGATCTACGAGGACGCGACGGCCGTCGCGCAGATCCGTTGCCATGGCCCCTGTTGAAAACTGGAAAACGGCCCCTTCGAAGCAGAAACCGGTCAAGCGTTGATGGGCCACGCGTAAATCAGGCCGAGCACCAGCGAGCCGCCCCACAGCACCCAGAATCCGACTCGATGCGCTTCGGCGTTCCGCAGCGGCTGCACCATCCACGAATAGGTCAGGTACCACGGAAACGGCACTCCGCTGGCCAGCAGCGCGGCGGGCGTGGCGAAATACAACCAGGCCGTCAGCCACGCGTCGGGTTCGGTACGCCGCGAGACGACCCACAGGCTGTAACGCAGGTACAGCAGCCCGATCAGTGCAATGCGCAAGGTCCCACCGGTTGGATCCACGCTCGGCAGGCGCACACGGGTGATGAATGCGTTGACGACATCGAGATCATGACCGAATGGCAGCATCAGTACGGCCGGGAACAGCACCGCGAGACATAACAGCCCGTATTGAACCGCGGACAGCGAAGTCAGGGCCGCGCGGCGCGCGAGTGCGAGCAGCAGCCAGGGCATCGCCAGCACCGGCAAGGGTTTGATCGACGCGGCCAGCCCGGCCAGCAGCATCGCCGGCACCGCACGGGCACGGATCGCATACAGCGCGCCGGCGAGAAACAGTGCCATCGTCAGGACATCGTTGTGCCCGGTCGCCGGCCCCTCCAGCAACAGCAGCGGGTTCAGGCCGACGATCAGCCGCGCGAGTCCCTCCCTTCCCGGATTCAAGTGCGCCGCCAAGCGCCCGGCGAGGATCGTCGCGGCGGCCAACGCACCCGTCGCGCACAGTTTCAACACGACGACTTCGACCATGACCGAGCCGACGGCGGAGACGATGCCGGTCGACACCAGGGTCCACAGCGGACCGTAGACCGACGGCAGGTCGATTCCGAGGAATGGGGCGATCGGATCACCGACGTCGACGAGCACCCGCGGCCTTACGTGATACGGGTTCAACCCCAGAAGGCCGGCGATGCGGCCATAGGCCGCGTAGGCGTAGACGTCGGTCGACAGCGCCGGCGGGCAAAGCAAGGCCGCGAGCAGCGCCAGCACCTCCGCACGCGCGACCACCCGCGTCGACAGGATGCCGGGATACTTGTATTCGGCCGCGACGACCGCGGCGAAGAGCAGCCAGACGATCACGAGGACGCAGGCCAGGGACACGGCGAAAGTGCCGGGCCCGAGCTGAAGCATGTTGCGAACACCCCAGCCGGCCGCGAACTGGCCGACGCCGGCATGATTCAGTCCGAACGGGGAGTCGAATGCGGGCGGCAGAGCGTACAGCAGAACCGCCAGGGCGACCAAGGCCAGTACCAGCAGGTATGGCGCTCGGCCGATCAGCAATGCGAACGGCGTCGCCGGGAATCGAATCACCGCGACCGGTGATCCCTGGAGACCCGGCATCGGTTGCCGGGCCCAAGCGGCGGCGCCAGGCAACGGGTTCCGGCGGTCATGACCAAACGCGAACCGGAACCGTGGCCGGCGGTGATCGATGCGCGCCGTGGTGCAACGGCGCCGGACTCAGTCCAGGGGATCGAAGTAACTCTTGTCGACGCCGCACTCGGGGCAGACCCACTCGTCCGAAACGTCTTCCCACGGGGTTCCTGCGGAGATACCCGAATCCGGATCACCTTCCGCCTCGTCGTAGATGTAGCCACAGGCGGAACAGATGTATTTCTTGTAGTCGCTCATGTCGGTCTTCTCGAATTCGACTCGAAAACGGGATCGTGACCCGCGCCCTCGAACGAGCGCGAGTGTGTACGCGGTGCTTTACGCGGGCTTGGAACCTTCGAGGACGGCTCGGAGATCTTCCTCCTGATCCTTGGACAACGAGGTCTCGAGGACCTTGGCGCGGCCCATGAACGGCTGCAGCCCCTCGAACAGCTTGTCCGGCGTCACCTTGCGCAACAACACGAACAACGCGGAGTTGCCAGGCTTCAAGGTCTCGCCCAGGTCCTTCATGAAATTGTCGTTGATGCCCAGGTCGGTCAGCGATGCGCTGAGCGCTCCGGCCCCGGCCCCGACCGCGGCTCCGAACAGCGGATTCAGGAACAACATGCCGATCAGCAGGCCCCAGAATCCCCCGCCGACGGCGCCCTGCGCGGTCAGATTGACCGCCTGATCGAGCTTGACCTTGCCCTTGTCGTCCTTGTGGACGATGACGATGTCTTCCATCTCGATCAGGTAATTCTTCTGCATCTTTGCCAGCGCCGCGCGCATGTCATAGGCAGTCGTATTGTCATCGAACGCGAAAACGATCAGTTCACTCATGGCTTGAGACTCCGTACGGTAAAGTAATCGCTCGACTCCGCGAGCTGTCGCAGCGGCGATTATCGCAAAGTGTCGCGTGGCTGCGCAGAGCCGCCGAACTTTTCTTCGGGTACTCTTGTCTGTTGCGCTAGACCCGCAATAACGAACCGGCGCGACCCAGCGCTGTGGACCGTGCAGCGACCGGGAGGTTCCATGTCCGAGACGATTCAACGCTTCAAGTCGGTCTTCAACGAGCTGAACGCATCCAATCTGGACCGCCTGCCGGAGATCTACTCCGCCGATGTCATCTTCCGCGACCCGGTGCATGCGTTGAACGGACTCCCCGAGCTGCGCGCCTACTACCAGCGCCTGTACGATGGCGTCGTCTCATGCCGATTCATGTTCCACGACGAGATCATCGAGCAGCAACGTGCGGTTCTGGTCTGGACGATGGAATTCGAACACGCGCGCTTCTGCCGCGGGCGCATGTCGTCATTGAACGGTGTCAGCCACCTGAAGTTCGATGAACGCGTTCACTTCCATCACGACTACTTCGACATGGGCGCGTTCATCTACGAGCGCGTGCCCGGCCTCGGCGCGGTGATCCGCGCGATCAAGCGACGTCTTTGACACGGAGCGCCCCGATGCGTATCGCCGTCGTCGGCTCCGGCATCGCCGGCCTGACCTGTGCGAGCCGGCTGGCCGAGCGCCACGAACTGACCGTCTACGAGTCCGCAGACCGGTGCGGGGGGCACACGCATACGCACGACATCGAACTCGGTGCGCGCCATTATGCGATCGACAGCGGATTCATCGTATTCAATGACCGCACCTATCCGAATTTCATCGCGCTGCTGAACCAGCACCAAGTCGCCTCGCAGACTACCGACATGAGCTTCGCGGTCAGTTGCCGCACCAGCGGCCTCGAATACAACGGCCACAACCTCGACACGCTGTTCGCGCAACGCCGCAACATCGTGAATCCGCGCTTCCTGCGCATGCTGCGCGACATCCTCCGCTTCAATCGCGAAGCCCCTGGCATCCTGTCCAGCGGCGATAGCGACGAGTCGCTGGGTGACTATATAGAACGGCATGCCTACTCGGCCGGCTTCCGCGACGACTATCTGCTGCCGATGGCCGCGGCGATCTGGTCGGCCGATCCGGCATTGATCGCTGCGATGCCCATGTTGTTCTTCGTGCGCTTCTTCGCCAACCATGGCTTGTTGACGGTCACCGACCATCCGCAATGGCGGGTCATTCGCGGCGGGTCGCGCGAGTACGTCTCGGCACTGACGCGTCCATTCGCGGATCGCATCCGCGTCGGTTGTGGCGTGTCACGAATCGAACGATCAACGAGCGGGGTAACGGTCCACGCGGCCGCGGGATCGAGTGAGACCTTCGACCAGGTGATCCTGGCGTGCCACAGCGACCAGGCGCTCGGCATGCTCGCCGATCCCAGCCCCGAGGAATGCCAGATCCTCGGCGCGATACCCTACCGGTCAAACCATGCGGTGCTGCATACCGACAGCACCGTGCTGCCCCGCATCCGGCGGGCCTGGGCCGCGTGGAACTACACTCGGGATCCCGCCGGCGCGTCGGTCTCGTACAACATGAACCTGTTGCAGGGCATCAGCGCGCCGGACACGTTCATCGTCACGCTGAACCCGACCGGCGATATACGTGAGGACCTGATGCTCGCGGAGGTCGAGTACCATCACCCGGTCTTCACCGCGGCGGGTGTCGCGGCGCAGCGGCGCTGGCACGAAATCAACGGCACGCGGCGCACCTGGTACGCTGGAGCGTACTGGGGCTACGGCTTCCACGAGGATGGCGTCAACAGCGCGCTGCGTGTCGCCGACGCCATGCAGCAGCTGGAACGGCCGTGAACAGCTGCATTTACCGGGGCGTGGTGTCGCATCAGCGATTCAGCCCGGTCGCACACCGCTTCACGTATCGGCTGTACATGATTTATCTGGATCTCGGCGAACTCGATACGGTCTTTGCCGGTCGCTGGCTGTGGTCGACGCGCCGGCCGGCCGTGGCCTGGTTCCGACGCCGTGACCACTTCGGCGACCCGTCCGTACCGCTGGACCGGGCGGTGCGAGAGACGGTCGAGCGGCTGTCCGGCATTACCGTCGACGGCCCGGTACGGCTGCTGACCCACCTGCGCTACTTCGGCTACTGCTTCAATCCGATCAGCATCTTCTACTGCTTCGACGGCGACGGCCGCACGCTCAAGGCCGTGCTGGCCGAGGTGACGAATACCCCGTGGGGCGAGCGGCGCTGCTACGTCCTGCCGGCGGCCCCATCTGACACGGATGCCAACACTCCGCTGCGCTTCGAGAAGACCTTGCACGTCTCTCCATTCATGCCGATGGATCTCGACTACGTCTGGCACAGCAACGTGCCGGGGGCGAAGCTTGCAGTCCAACTCGAAGTGCTGCAGGGCGAAACGCGCTTGTTGAACGCGGCGCTCGCGTTGCGCCGCGAGGAAATCGGACCTGATTCGCTCGCCGCGTGCCTTGCGCGTCACCCGTTGATGACGCTCGAGGTCATCGCCGGAATTCACTGGCAGGCCCTGTGGCTCTGGAAGAAGGGCGTGCCGATCTTCGATCACCCGAAACGCCAGGCCGGCGCCGCCGACCGATGAGCGTTTCACAATAACGTCCTGCTGGAGGGCAGAACCGATGAGTTCGAGCGCATCACGGCCATTCCGCACGCTACCCGGCACAGGAACCGGAACGTGGGTCTTCCGGAAGCTCCTGCTCGACCGGATGAGCCGAATTCGCGACGGATCGCTGCGCATCGTCGACGAGCGGGGCATGCTGGAGTGCGGAGCGCGCACTCCGCGATGCGACGTCGCCGTCGAGGTCGACATCGCCGACCCGGCCGCGTATCGCAGTATGGCGCTGCGCGGTAGCATCGGCGCCGGCGAGAGTTACATGGACGGTCAGTGGACCTGCTCCGACCTTACCGGGCTGATCCGCATCCTGGTCGCGAACCGCCCGGTGCTCGATGGACTCGACAGCGGACCGGTCCGGCTCGCCAGCCCGCTGTTCCGTCTCTACCACATGCTCAGAAGCAACACGATTAGCGGGAGCCGGCGCAACATCGCCGAGCATTACGATCTCGGGAACGATTTCTATCGTCTGTTCCTCGACGAGACATTGATGTATTCTTGCGCCCTGTTTGCCGACCAGTCCACGAGCCTGCACCAGGCATCGATAGCGAAGAACGAACTGATCTGCCGAAAACTCCAGCTTCGACCCAGCGATCATCTGCTGGAGATCGGTACCGGCTGGGGTGGGTTCGCCATACACGCAGCGCGCCACTACGGCTGCCGAATCACCACGACGACGATATCCCGAGAACAGTGGACGCTGGCGACACAGCGCATCGCCGAGGCGGGTCTGGCCGATCGAGTCAGCGTACTGCTCGAGGACTACCGCCACCTGACCGGCCGCTACGACAAGATCGTCTCGATCGAGATGCTCGAGGCGGTCGGGCATCGTTACTACGATGGGTATTTCGCGCGCTGCAGTTCGCTGCTGAACGACGATGGCCTGATGCTGCTGCAGACGATCACGATCGCGGAGCAACTCTACGAACGGGCAAAGCATTCGGTCGACTTCATCCAGAGGTACATCTTTCCCGGCGGGTGTCTGCCATCGGTCGCGGCGATCGCCGACGTGATCGCGCGGAAGACCGATTTCCGGATCTACCATCTCGACGATATCGGCCCTCACTACGCGACGACCTTGCGCCACTGGCGCGAACGCTTCCTGGAAAATCTTCCGGAGGTCCGGACGCTCGGCTTCTCCGAGCGATTCATCCGGATGTGGGAGTTCTATCTGTGCTACTGCGAAGGCGGCTTCATCGAGCGCGCGATCGGCAACATCCAGATGCTGCTGACCAAACCCGGGTGCCGACGCGCGCCGCCGGCCAACGAATTCTGCGCTTGAGACGCCGATGGGTATCCTCGCCAACCTGCTCGCGTTCCAGATCGGCTGGTTCGCGTGCGTGCTCGGCGCCGCGCATGGCATGCCGGGGCTCGGCGCGGGCGTGGCTGTCGCGCTCAGCGCCCTGCACATCACGCGTGCCGCCCGTGCCCGCGAGGAAGCGATCGTGATCGCCTCCGCTGCGGCACTCGGCGTGGTCGGCGATTCCGCAATTGCCGCGAGCGGACTGATTCACTACGACAACGGCCAGCTTGTTGCAGGTACCGCGCCTTACTGGATCGTTGCGATGTGGATGATTTTCGCGACCACGCTGAACGTGTCCTTGCGATGGCTCCGGGGGCGTTGGGCGCTCGCCGCCGGTCTCGGCGCCCTCGCCGGCCCGCTCGCCTACTTCGCCGGAGCCCGCCTCGGCGCGGCGTCATTCCCGGCAGGACCGGCCGGTGGACTTCTCGCCATCGCATTCGAATGGATCATCGCGATGCCCTTGCTGATGCTCATCGCGGAACGGCATGATGGCATCTCATCTGCGGTCGACGCCGAGGACTCACGCGCGTGAACTCGGTGAGCGCCGGCCGCACCCCGCACAACGGACGTATTTCGTCATCTACGATCCACAAACACCGACATGACTGACTTGCCCTATTCCGCGATCGCCTTCAGCGGCATCGCCTGTTCGCTGGTGTTCGCCGCGTCCTGGTGGGAGCAGTTCCGCACGTCCAACGCCAACCTCGTCGACGTCATCTGGTCCGGGGCCATCGGCATCCTTGCTCTGGCCTTTGCGGTGTTCGGCTCCGGAGACCCGGTCATCCGCACCGTCAGCGCGCTGCTGCCGGCGCTATGGTCGATCCGTCTGGCGCTGCACATCTACCAGCGGGCGCTGTATGGCGAGGAGGACGCTCGATACCGGTACTTGCGCGCGCACTGGGCCAGCCATACACAACTGAAGTTCTTCTTTTTCTATCAGTTGCAGGCGCTGACGGTCATCGTGTTCTCGTTCCAGTTCTTCGTCCTGGCGAACATCGAGGAACCGGCCAGCGGGACACAGATCGGACTGGCCGTCCTCATCTGGCTGATTGCGATGACCGGCGAGGCACTCGCCGACCGCCAATTGTCGGAGTGGCGCCGAATTCCGGCGAACCGCGACAAGGCATGCCGCTCCGGCCTTTGGCGCTATTCGCGGCATCCGAACTACTTCTTCGAGTGGCTGCACTGGTGGAGCTATGTTCCTCTGGCGCTGGGTACGTCGTGGTGGTGGCTGCCGTTGTTGACGCAAGGGCTGATGCTGCTGACCTTGCTCAAACTGACCGGCATCCCGTACACCGAGCGTCAGGCGCTGGCCCGGCGCGGTGATGACTATCGGGACTATCAGGCAACGACCAGCGCATTCGTCCCGTGGTTTCCGAAAGCCAGGTCGAAATGATCCAACGGTTGCTCGACTGGACCGAGCGGGGCTGGGTTCCGGACTGGATGGTACGCACCGGCATCCGACGACTGCTGCAACAAAGGCTGAACGCGCTCGACGCGGCCGGTGACGCCGGGTCGAACCCGGACGAAGCCTTCACGAACGGTCCGATCGCGGTCGAGACGGACGCGGCGAACCAACAGCACTACGCGCTGCCGCCCGAGTTCTTCGCCGAGGTGCTCGGCCCGCGCCTGAAATACAGCGCCTGCCTGTGGAACTCCGGAACGCGCGAACTCGCCGCGGCCGAAGCCGACATGCTGAAGCTGAGCTGCGAGAGCGCGGAACTCGCCGACGGCCAGCGCATTCTCGAACTCGGCTGTGGCTGGGGATCGCTGAGCCTATGGATGGCGGAACATTACCCGCGTGCCCGGATCGTCGCGATGTCGAACTCGGATGCCCAGCGCACGTGGATCGAGGCCGAGTGCCGTCGGCGCGGCATCGAGAATCTTCAGGTGCGCACGGCCGACATCAACCGCTTCGATCCTGCCGAGCGTTTCGACCGCATCGTCTCGGTCGAAATGTTCGAGCATCTGCGCAACTACGACGCGCTGTTCGACCGCTTGCGGCTCTGGCTGGAACCCGGGGGCAAGCTGTTCGTTCACGTGTTCGCGCACCGTCGCCACGCCTACCTGTTCGATACCGCGGCTGACGACGACTGGATGGGGCGTTATTTCTTCACCGGCGGCACGATGCCCTCGCACCATCTGCTGCCCCGGCTGGCTCGCGGTTTCGAACTGGAACAGGACTGGCAAATCGACGGTCGTCACTACCAGCTGACGCTCGAGGCCTGGCTCGACCGCATGGATAGCCGCAAGGACACCGTTCTCGCGCTATTCCGCGGGACTTACGGAGCGGCCGACGCCGAGCGGTGGTTCCAGCGCTGGCGCATGTTCTTCATGGCGTGCGCGGAACTGTTCGGCTATCGCCGCGGCGGCGAGTGGGGCGTTTCACACTATCGCTTCGCCCGTCGCTGAACGGGCGCAGCGATCAGATCGTGTCGGGCCAGGCGTCCGGAGTCAGCAGCGCGTCGACCCCGGCGGCCGGCCGGATGGCGGCGATCGGCAGAGGACGGCCGGCGCGCCACTCGGATACCGCCGAAGCCTTTCCGGCGCCTGTCACCAGCACCATGACTTCCCGGGCGTGCGACAACCGGAATGCGCTGATCGAAACACGCTCCGGCGGAGGCTTCGGCGCGCCGGTTACGGCCAGAGCGGCGGGATCGAACTGCGAGCCCCCCCAATTGTGCCCCGGAAAGAGGCTCGCGGTATGTCCATCCTCGCCGAGCCCGAGCAGAACCAGATCGAAGGTCCCGACCCCGGAAAGCACCTGCCGATAGGCTGCGGCTCCGGCGTCCGGGCCGAGCTCGCCGGGGATCACGAAGATCCGCTCACGTGGAATCGGCACGCGATCCAGCCAGAGTCTGGCAGCCATGACGCTGTTCCGCTCGGCATCGTCGGCGGGAAGACAACGCTCGTCACCGAAGTAGATCGTCCATCGCGCCCACTCCGCCTGCATACCGGCAAGTTGACTGTAGACGGCACCCGGGGTCGTGCCCCCGGCGAGCGCGACGTGGAACTCGCCGCGCTCGCCGATCGCCTGATCGGCGATCCGGAGGATAGCCTTCGCGGCGGTCGTCACCAGTTCCGCGTTGTCCGGATAAATATGCCAGCGAACCATTTGTCGTGCAACCATAGCGTCACATTGCCGTCGGGGAAAGAATTCGTGTACGCGATGCACGTGCGTCCGGCGATCGTGCAGCCATCAGCGAGACAACAGGATCAACTCATTCTTCTGATCGTCCAGCGTGACCCGGAACCGGCTCAGAAAGCTCATGCCGAGCAGGCGCAGTTCGCCGAGCTTGTCGTCCTCGACGAAGGTCACGCCGACATTCGCGGCCATGTGCGATCCGACCGACACCGACTTCAACATCGCCTGCTTCACCGGTACCCGACCGCTCGCGGTCTGTGACAAGGTGGTCTGCAGCTGTTCGGTTTTGAATCCCAGCATCCCGATCATCGATTGCGGCAGCACCACGCTGCTGGCACCGGTGTCGACGATCAGTGACGAGGACACGATCCGACCGTTTGGGCCGACCATGGCGACCTCGACCCGGTGATGCACGCCATCACGGGTCAGCGCCACCGCTTCCGCGGAGTGACTGAGATGGTGGCCGCGACGTTTCACACCGACGATGACGACCTTCTCGATCGGCTGCTCGCGGCCGGCTATCAGCAGAAAGTTGTAGTGGTGCAGCAGGTCCCCGACTTGATCGGCCGGACTGCCGCGCGGCGGCTGATCCAGATCTTCATCCGGCGCGAGATATTCGAGGCCGTCGACGATGAAGCCGTGTTGCCGGGACAGCGCGAGCAGTGCGTCGGATACTTCGGAAGCCACGGCCGGCGGAGCGTTCAACACCAGCGCACCGAGCAGCAGGGCCGCCCAACGGCAGACCCGGGAACCGAGCCCCCCCGGCAGCACACGGTAAAGAGCCGCGAGGGCCGACTGAACGAGGGTGTGCCACAACGGCTCCCGATAGATTGGATCGGAACACCGTCCCGTCACGCTCGCCGCAACCCCATGCCACACACCCCGTCGCAATCGATCCCGAACTCCATTGTTTCAGGCTTTGAGATTCCCGTCACCCGTTCGTTGAGCCGCCTGCCACGATGCGTAGGCACGTTCGTTGCGGTTCCAGCTGGACCGGCCGTACAGATAGCCGACCCAGACCCAAGTCGTCAGTGCGACGCCCGCCCGCAACCAAGCATTGCCGACGGCGCGCTCATCGCCATGCTGTGAACCCGATAGCGCGTGATTGAACACGACCAACGAGAACACGAACATGAACCCTCCCCACCTCAGCACGCCATGGAGCCAGATGTAACGCCGACGCCCCAAGGCGCGAATTTCGGCCCACCGATCCATGCGGTCATCCGACGGTGATGCGCGGTGATCCATGCGATGGGCCCATCGAGCCGACGCGGAGGAACGCGTGAACGATGCGCCGGAAACCGATCCATGGCATCGTGCGGCGCATCGGGTCCGACCGGCTATTCAGCCACGGACCCGAATGCTGCGGCGAACGGGGCTCGTCCCGGCGGACCGCGCGAGCGCGGCCGTCATCGTCCAGCTCAGTGCGACTTCGACGCGTTGCCGCCCGAATTCGTGGGATAAAGGACGCTGGGCTGGAAATATGCCGCTGGATAGCGGGGATCCGTGGCGGCCGAGGATCCATGAGCGCTGCTCGAAGAGGACGAGGCGGTGCTCGAGGTGGAGCCCGACGCGATCGACGGGTCACGGTAAATGACTTCCGGCTGGAAGTTCGCCGCTGGATACGCGGAACTGCCAGTCGCATAGGCACCGGGGACCCAAACCCCCTGAGCCAATAGCACTGCTAACGGCGCAATCATTCTCCGATTCATGACACGGGTCTCTCTCGAATAAATGGTGTGTTGCTCTTCCTGTGCGCCGGGGTGATCCCGCCCCGGCACCAAGTAGTTTGCGACCGGGCGCAGGCGCTGTCCAGCGGACGGGCCCGCGCGCCGCGTGTCGCAACGGGGCCTTACTTGCCCTTCTTCGCCGGCTTCTTCGGTGCGTCGGCCTTCGCGTCGCCCGCCTTGATTCCGAGCAGTTCGACATCGAATACCAGCACGCTGTTCGGGCCGATCGGTCCGGCACCGCGCTCACCGTAGGCGAGTTCGGACGGAATGACGATCTGCCACTTCGAACCCTGCTTCATCAATTGCAGGGCCTCGGTCCATCCCTTGATGACCTGGTCGACCCGGAACTCCGCCGGACTGCCGCGGCTGTAGGAGCTATCGAACTCGGTGCCATCGGTCAACGTGCCCTTGTAATGTACCGTCACGGTGTCGCTGGCCTTCGGCATCGCACCGGTGCCATCGGTGATGACCTTGTATTGCAGACCGCTCGGCAGCGTCTTGACGCCTTCCTTCTTGCCGTTCTCGTCGAGATAGGTCTTACCCGCGGTCTTGTTCTTTTCCGCGCTCGCCTTTTGCGCTTCCTGCTGTTTCGCCGCGACGCGCTGGCGCAGGTCCGACATCGTCTTTTCCATTTCCTCCGGCTTCATCGCCGGCTGCGCGCCGCTCAACGCGTCCTGTACACCCTTGGCCAGCGTTTCCGGCTTCAGGGATATGCCCTGCTGCTTGAAATCCCCACCGATCTGGAAGCCGATGGAATAGCCGACCTTGTCTTCGTCGTCCTTCAACACGACATCTTCCGCGAGCGCGAACCGGGTTCCCCCGATGGCGGCGATCACAGCCGCTGCAACGGTTACGCGATAGTTCATGGTGTCTCCTAAAATCAGTTTGTCGTTTTCGCCTGGCCAAATCGTGGGAACATGCGGCTCGGAGCGCGGGCGTGCCGCTAATGTCCGGCGGACGAACCCGGTCGGAATCGTTCGGTACGCGTGCCTCGCGCAACGGCGTCCCGCGCCGACCCCGGCCCGGACACCGTAGCCACTCCGTGGCAAACGGGGAGTGCGTGCTGTTCGCCGCAGCCGGCGGCTGCAAGCCGCGCGCGGCGGTTCCCTGCTGGCGCCGAGTGGACGCATCGCGCACCTCGTCCGATTGTGAGATCGCGTGCGCGAAACCGTCCCGGGTCGCGGGCCAGCACGCGAACGATAACAGAAACCCGTGCGACTGGGATAGCATGTCGTGCCGGCCCGAACGACGTCACCGGCCCGTCGCAACTCGGCATCCGCCCGGCCCGCTTGCGGCCGGCGACGGCCGCCACCGACGAAACGCTACAGGAAGGGCATGCTGCTGATTCAATTCCGCATCGGCGATCAGGCGTACGCCGTGAGCGCATCCGATGTGCAGCGCATTCTGCCGCTGCCACGTCTGGATGCATTCCCCGCCGGCCCGCCGGGCCTGCGCGGCGTGTTTCTCTACCGCGGCGCGCTGATGCCGGTCATCGACCTGCGGTTCCTGCTGGAAGGAACGACATCGCGCGAAGGCCTGGGGTCTCGGCTATTGCTGGTCGGGACTCGCGCATCCGGGACCGGGGACACGCCGGCATTCGCGATGCTCGCCGACCGCGTGAGCGTGTTTCGCGCGTCCGGCGAGACCCAGGCGACCCTCACGCTGCCGTCGGCCGGCGAGGCCTCGTGCGTTGGCCCACTGCTCACGATCGACGGCATCCCGACCCGTGTCGTCGAGTGGCAGCGGCTGCTGACTCCGGATATGCTGGCCATCGGTGAGGGCACATGGAACCGCTAGCAGATCTTGTGGATGAACGCATCGCCCTGTGGGCGCGCGCACGCGGACTCGACACCGACGCATTGGGGCGAGCGACGTTACGGGCCGCAATTCGACGTCGCGTGGCCAGCGTGGGATGCGTGGAAGCCGATTATCCCTCGATACTCGACGGCCGCCCGGACGAAGCGACCGCGCTGCTCGAAGAACTCCGCGTCGGCGAGACCTGGTTCTTTCGCGAGCCCGCGGCATTCGAACTGTTGCGTCAATCCGCGTTGAAGTACCTCGGCGAACCGCCGACCGCAGAACCTTTTCGCGTATTAAGCCTGGCCTGTTCGAGCGGAGAGGAACTGTGGTCGATCGCAATCACGCTGTGCGAGGCGGGCCTGCCGGCCGACCGCCTGCAGATCCGGGGCTTCGACCTCAGCGCCAACGCAATCGAACAGGCACGACGGGGCATTTATGGCCCGCGCGCGTTCCGCGACGGCTTGCCGCCCGGAGCGGAGCGCTATCTCAGTCGACACCCCGATGGTCGGCACGAGGTCACGTCGATGCTGCGCCCGATCGTCAGCACGGCGGTCGCAAACATCACCGAGCCGTCCTCGCCGCTTGGCGAACTACCGCCGCAGCACGCGATCATGTGCCGCAACATGCTGATCTATCAGACGTCTGACGCCAGAACGCAGATCCTCGCCGCGATCCTGAAATTGCTGAATCCGGGCGGCTTGCTGTTTCTCGGCCATGCCGAATCGGCGATGACGCCCCCGCCGGGCTTCGTTCGGCATGCCGTTCCGGGCGCGTTCGCCTGGGTGCGCCGCGAACCGGACTCGCCGCCCCGAGCACACGGTCCCGCGGCAATGGCGGAACGACCGCAGCCCGGGCCTTTGCGAACACCCGTCGCCGGATCGCCCAACGACGTATCCGTGACGCCCCCCACGATGGCCGCGGCGCGTGGCTACGCCGACGCCGGACGCTACGCGGACGCCGGACGGATCGGGCAACTGCTGCTCGTGCGTGAGCCGTTGAATCCGGAAGTGACCTGTCTGCTCGGTCTGGTAGCGCTGGCCCAGGGCCGCGAGGACGAGGCCCTGAGCTACGCCCGCCGAACGCTCTATCTCGATCCACGACATCCCGAGGGTACGGCTCTGCTATCACGCCTGTCCGGTCGCAGCAGCGGTGAAGGCAGCGCCGAGCCGCATCGCGCTCGTACCGACCGCGGACGGATTCGATGATCGCCGCGCACTGCTGGCGCACCATAGGCACCTCGGGCGACCGTAGTTGCCCCGAGTTGGCCCACCACATCCATTGCCGGAACTGCGGGGCTTTCGCAATCGGCGCCGCCTCTCTGTTCGATCGTCCGGCGCCATCGGACTATATCGAGGACTGGACCCGCTGGCTCACCGACGAGACGGATGAGCGATTCGACGATGACGGCACGTCGATCTGCGTGTTCCGGCTGTGTGCCGAATTGTTCGGCCTGCCGACCGCGACGCTTGCCGGCGGGGCGGCGCTGCGCCCGTGGCGACGACTGCCCCATCGCCGAACGAGCGGACTCCTGGGCCTGGTCAACGTCGGCGGCGACCTGATGCCGTGCGTGTCATTGCACGCGCTGCTCGAGGCCGGGGAGTCACCTGATGCGGCTAAGGCCCAACGCGGCGGCCTATTGATCGGCGGCGACAGCGGCCAGCGATTCGCCTTTCCCGTCGACGAGATCGTCGGCATCCAGCGCTTTCCGTCCGCGCGAATGCACCGGCCACCCGCGACCGTGGCCCGGAGCAGCGCGGCACTCACCAGCAGCCTGTGCGAGACCGAACCCGGAACGGTGGCGATACTCGACGCGCAACGCTTGCGGCAACGCATCGAGGATCTGCTGACATGAACGAATTCTCGCTGCTCGACCTGTTCCGGGAGGAGGCCGAATCGCATACGGCCGCCTTGACGGACGGGCTGATCGCGCTGGAATCCAGCGCCGGCGCGGATTCGCAGTCGATCGAGCCGCTGATGCGGGCAGCTCATTCATTGAAAGGTGCGGCCCGCGTCGTCGGGCTCGATGCGGTCGTCACGGTCGCTCACGCGATGGAGGAGCTTCTGGTCGCGGTGCAGAGCGGACTGGCGACACTGAGCGCCAACCGCGTCGACCAGCTGTTGCGGTGCATCGACTGGATCCGTGCGCTGAGCGACGTCGCGGACGCCGCTCTGCCCGGCTGGCTCGACCAGCAGGGCGCGACCGCCGATACGCTGGCGCGCGAGTTGGAGTCCGGGGAGCCATCGCATCAGGACCCGCCCACGCAGTCCGCACCAGACGGATCGCCCGGGGAGTCCGGGGCAACGACCGGGGCGGACTCCGCACCCATGCGAACGGGCCGCGATCCGGCCGACGGAATCACCGACAGCGAGCAAACCCCGCCTGCACAGGGGGTGTCGGAACCGGTACACAACGACAGGACCGCCTCCGACCGCGCGGTCAAGGTCAACGCCGAAGTCGTGACGCGGTTCATCGGTCTGGCATCGGAGGCTCTGGTCGAGGCCCACCGACTCGACGGCCTGAACGCCCAGCTACAGGCGCTGCGCGAGCGACACGGACTGCTGGCTAGCGCCCTGCGCTACCTGCAAACCGAACTGATCGCCGAGCGATCGTCCGCCACGCTGCTCGACAAGCTCGATTCCGCGCGCCAGGCGCTCGACGACGCGCGCGGCACGCTGAGTTCGGCGATGCAGGACTTCGACGGTTTTGCCCGCCGTTCGACGCAGATCGCCGAAAAGCTGTTCGGCGATGCGATCGCCAGCCGCCAACGCCCGTTCGAGGACGGGCTCGGCGGATTCCCCCGGCTGGTCCGCGAACTCGCACGCCAGTTGGGCAAGCAGGTGCGGTTCGAAATCTCGGGCCAGGCCACGCTGGTCGACCGCGACGTCCTCGAGAAGCTCGAGGCCCCGCTGCGGCACCTGCTGCAGAACGCCGTCGACCACGGTCTGGAATCACCGGAGGAACGGACCGCCTCGGGCAAGAACGCGACCGGCTCACTGCGGCTCGACGCCAGGCATCGCGGTGGCGCGCTGGTCATCGGCGTGTCGGATGACGGCAAGGGCATCGCGCGCGAGCGCCTCAGGCGGCGGATCGTCGAACGAGGATTGACGGATACGCAGACGGCGTCCGGCCTGTCCGCGTCGGAGCTGTTCGACTTCCTGTTCCTGCCGGGAGTCACGACGCGCGACAATATCGATGAAATCTCCGGACGCGGGGTCGGTCTGGACGTCGTCCAGTCGATGGTCCAGGCCGAGGGCGGATCACTGGCCGTCGAATCCGAGGAGGGACGCGGTACGCGATTCACGATACGCCTGCCGGTCACCCGGTCGGTCGTGCGCGCGCTGCTCGCTTCGATCGGCGGCGAACCCTATGCCTTCCCGCTGGCCCAGGTCGAACGGGTCGTGCGACTGCCCGCAGACGCCATACGGATGATCGAGGGACGCAGTTACGTGAACCTCGACGAACACAAGGCCGCGCTCGTCAGCGCCGCCGAAATTCTCGAACTCGATGACCGGCCGACGCCGGAGCAGGTCATCAACGCGGTCGTCATCGGGCATGGTGACGAACTCTACGCGATCGAGGTCGATGCGCTGCTCGGCGAACGGGAATTGGTCGTCCGGCCGATCGATCCACGGTTCGGACACATACCGCACATCAGTGCCGCGTCGATCGACGACGACGGCGTCCCGCTGCTGATCCTGGACAGCGACGACCTCGTCCGCTCGGTGAACGCGCTGGTGTCCGGAGGCCGCCCGATCGGGCGGCGCGCGAAGGCCGATGCCGCCGTGCGCCAGGCGAGACGCATCCTGATCGTCGATGATTCGATCACGGTGCGTGAACTCGAACGGCGTCTGCTGCAACAGCACGGCTACGCGGTCGATGTCGCCGTCGACGGCGTCGAGGGCTGGAACGCGCTGCGCCTCGGACGTTACGATCTGGTCGTCAGCGACATCGATATGCCGCGGATGAACGGAATCGACCTGGTCCGGCAGATCCGTCGGGACCCGTCGATGAAGGAGCTACCGGTGATGATCGTCTCGTACAAGGATCGCGAGGAGGACCGACTCCGGGGCCTCGAGGCCGGCGCGGACTACTATTTCGCGAAGAGCAGTTTTCGCGACGACGCCCTGTTGGATGCGGTACGCGATCTGATCGGCACGGCGCTGCGATGAAGATTGCGATCGTCAACGATCTGGCGCTGGCGCGCGAGGCCCTGCGGCGCGTCGTCAGTGCATCCCCGGGACTCGAGATCTGCTGGACCGCGCAGGACGGGGCCGAGGCGGTCGAGCGCTGCCGCGCCGAGAGACCGGACGTCGTGCTGATGGATCTGATCATGCCGGCAATGGACGGCGTCGAGGCGACCCGCCGCATCATGGCTTGTTCGCCGTGTCCGGTTCTAGTCGTCACCGCGACGATCGAGGGACATTTCACGAAGGTATACGACGCGATGGGGGCGGGTGCGCTGGACGCGGTGGAAACGCCCTCGCTCGGGCCTGACGGCGCGTTGCGCGGGGGCGATGCGCTATTGCGCAAGATCGCGACCATCGGGGCCCTGACCCGGACGGTCCCGGCTCGCGGCGATGCAGGCCGATCGACGCTCCCGGCCGACCGGCGTCAAGCGATAGACGAGCGTGCCGGAACGCTGCCATACCTGATCGCGATCGGCGCATCCACCGGCGGACCGAACGCACTGGCAACGATACTGGCCGGATGTCCGCTTACACTCCCCGGCGCCGTGCTGATCGTCCAGCATATCGACGCGCGCTTCACCAGCGGCCTTGTCGACTGGCTGTCACAGCGTAGCCGCCTGCCGGTAATGGCCTGCCCCGATGGCACTCATCCGCGCGCCGGGCACGTGTACGTCGCAGCGCAGGATCGGCACCTGACGCTGGACCGATCTGGGATACTGCGCTATGCCGAAGCGCCTGAACATGCACTGCACCGTCCGTCGATCGATGTGCTGTTCCAGAGCATCGCGGAATGCCCCGGTTCGATGGGTTGCGGAATCGTGCTGACCGGCATGGGACGGGACGGCGCGAGCGGTCTGCGTGCGCTGCGGCAGGCCGGATTCGTGACCATCGCGCAGGACCGCGAGAGCTCTGTCGTCTGGGGCATCCCCGGCGCAGCGGTCGCCTGCGACGCGGCCTCGTTGGTGCTCCCGCTCGACCAGATCGCCCCACGCGTACTGGAGTGCCTGTCGGCACTGCACGCCCCTCCCCCTTCATCGACCGGATCGTGAGAACCACCCATGGCTGAGGAACGTCTTCAGGGACTGCAAGGCATTGCCGCCCATCGCATCGTCGTGCTGCTGATCGATGACCAGCGGATCATCGGCGAGGCGGTCCGACGCATGTTGCTCGACGAACCGGACATCGAGTTCCACTTCTGCAGCGATCCTCAGGCCGCGCTGGAGCACGCGGCGCGCGTCGAGCCGACGCTGATCCTGCAGGACCTAGTGATGCCCGGCGTCGACGGACTGGATCTGGTCAAGCTGTTTCGCGCGGATCCGAAAACCCGACGCACGCCGCTGATCGTGCTGTCCAGCAAGGAGGATCCCAAGATCAAGGCGGAAGCCTTCGCGCTCGGCGCAAACGACTACCTGATCAAACTGCCCGACCGCGTCGAACTCCTGGCGCGCATGCGTTACCACTCGAATGCGTATATCGCACTGCTCGAACGGGACGAGGCCTACCAGGCGCTGACCGCCGAACTGGCCGAGGCGGCGGACTATGTCCGCTCACTGCTGCCGCGAAAGCTGTCCGGCCCGATCAACTCCGACTGGGAGTTCGTTCCGTCGACCTCGCTCGGTGGCGATGCGTTCGGTCACTTCGACGCCGATGACGAGCATTTCGTGTTCTTCCTGCTCGATGTCTGCGGTCATGGCGTCGGCGCGGCGCTGTTGTCACTGTCGGCCATGAACTCGATGGTGCAGCGGACCTTGCCACGAACCGACTTCCGTAACCCCGGCGCGGTGCTCGAGGCCCTGAATGCCGCGCTCCCCATGGAACAGCACAACAACCTGTATTTCACGATCTGGTACGGCGCATGGCATCGTCCGAGCCGGACGCTGCGTTATGCGGTTGCGGGTCATCCGCCAGCGCTGCTGTTCTCCGGCGACACCAGGCCGCTCGAATTGAGGCAGGATTCGCTGCCGATCGGCGTGCTCGACGAGCAGCAATTTGACACCGGCGAGACGGTGATCCCGCCGGGCGGCGGGTTGTACCTGTTCAGCGACGGGCTGTACGAAATCCGCCGGGTCGATGGCTCCGAATTCACATTCGGTGACTTCGTCGCCCGTCTCGGCTCGGCGCACGCGGACACGCAGGCCTCCCCCGGCCAATTGCTCGCCGACATGCGCGGACTACAGGGACGCGCCGAATTCGACGACGACGTCTCGGTGCTGAGACTGGAATTCGCCTGAGCCCACGGGCCCTGAATCGGCTCAGCTGAGCCGGAAAATCGCGATCTCCTTGCGCAGTTCGGCGATCGCGGCCTCGAGTTGCTGTGTCGCGCGATTCGTCTCCTCGAGCGCGCTCACCGAGGCCCGCGCACTTTCGGTCAGCGCGACCATGGCATCACGGATCTGCCGGGCGCCGGCCGATTGCGACTGCATCCCTTCATGGACCATGTCGAAGCGCGGCTTCAGCGTCTCGACCTGCTCGATGATCCGCGCGAACTGGAAGCTGATCCGGCGCGTTTCCTCGACACCGTGCCGCACATGCTCGGTGAAGCGATCCATCTCCATGACGCCGCCGGTCACTGCCGACTGCATGTCCTTGACCATCGTCTCGATGTCCAGTGTCGCGACGGCGGTCTGATCGGCGAGTCGCCTGATTTCGCGCGCGACGACGGCGAAACCACGACCGTATTCGCCGGCCTTCTCGGCCTCGATCGAGGCATTCAACGACAGCAGATTCGTCTGATCGGCGATCTTCGTGATCGTCGTCGTCACGCCACCGATGTCGCTCGCGCGTTCGCTGATCGCGCTGAGCTTGCCGGAGATCGATCCGGTGGCCTCGACCAGCGAATGCATGACATTCTCCATGCCGGTCAGTTCGCTGCGACCGGACTTCGCCAGCTCCGCGGTATCGTTCGCGACCTGGGTCACATCGGCCATGGTCCGCAGCAACTCCTCCGCGGTCGCCGAGATCTCCTTGGACGCCGCGGCGATCTGGTTCGTCGTCGCGCCGAGATTCGCGACCTCCTCGCCCTGGCTCTTGGTCATGACCGACAGCGTGTTCGATGTCGACACCAGGTCGATGGTCGACTTCTGTACCTGTCCGACCAGCGAATTCAGATAACGCGTCATCCGTCCCAACGCGCCGAGCAGCTTGCCGGTCTCGCTCGAATCCGAGCCCTCCGGGCGCAAGCTCAGGTCTCCGCTGGCGACGGTTTCAGCGGTCGTGACGGCCTGCGCGATCGGCCGGGAAATCGAACGGGCGACGAGCACCGCGGCCAGCGCCGTCGGCAACAGGATCAGCGCCATGAACACCATGGTCGCGCGATGCTGGTCGTACAGCAGATCCATCGCCTCCTCGACATCGACATTGACTGACAAACCCCAGCGAAACGAGGGCAGATAGGTCCAGGCCGCGACGACGTTCCGGCCCGTGATGCTGACGATGTCGCCGAATCCACGATCCCCCAGCACGGCGCGCTGGATACCGGTACCGGCCGGGCCGCCGAGACGAACGACGGTCTTGAACGCGGCATCGGGATTCGTGCGCAGCGGGGCCACCAGTCGCACCTGATCACGGTCCACGTAACCGACGAGCACCTGTCCGGTATCACCGAGACCGGTGTAATCGGTCAGAATCCGGTAGATCTCGTCGGTGTCGAGTTGCAAGGCCAGCATGCCGATGATCTTTCCGGTGTCGCCGAACAGCGGCGAGGCGACGAAACCGAGCGGCTTGTCCGTACCCGGATACAGGGAGAAATCGGAAATGTCCGGATCGAGCAGAGTCGACACCCGGGCAACGACCTTGGCCAGCGGAGACTGGCGCAGCGGCCCCTGGAACAGGTTGCCGCTGAAATTCAGCAGCGGACGTGTCTGCAGCAGCACGTCCCCGGACGGCGAGAACAGGATCAGATTGACGAAGCCGAGATTCTCCGTGAACGTATTGACCAACGGACGAATCTCGGAATCGACCACGGCCTTGTCGTGGGCGTACTTGACCGGATCGACGAGGAAACGCTGCAGACTCTCGGCCGCAACGGCCAGACGCCGCACGCGGCCGAGCACGGCAGCCGAGCGAGTGCGCTCGAACGCATACGTCTCGACGCGCTCGGCCTTGTCCAGAGCGACATGCTGCAGCTCGCTTCGGACGTTCTCGCGCAAGGTATCCTGCGACAGCTTGTTCGTCACGAGCATCAGGATCAATGCCGGCAGCGAGGCCAGCACGATGAACCAGAACAGGATCCGCCAGGCGATGCTGCTGCGCGGCAACCAGGCGTCCAACCGACTCAGGCGCATCTTCATCGTCCCCCTCTCTCGGGCGCGACCAGGTTGGACCAACTGTTACCCCAGCCCTGGTAGAGGCGAGCCAGATACTGATCCCATTCCATGCGGCTGCGTGTTCTCGGGTAAGGTACCGGGCGTATCGGATGTTCGGCCGACCAGATGATGTCGATCTGGCCGTCCGGCCGGATCTGGCCCATATTGAATGATCGCCACGTGTGGCGCGTCGACGGGTCGACAGTCACGACGCCCTCCGGCGCGTTGAGGCTGACCCCGAGCATCAGCTCACGAACCTGCCCGATATCCGTCACGCCGGCCTGATCGACCGCCTTGCCCCACAACAGCACGCTGAAATACGCTGCCTCGACGACATCGCTGGTTACCCTGTCCATGCCGTAGCGAGTCCTGAAGCGCTGAACAAAAGCCTGGTTCTCCGGCCGTCGGATCGACTGGAAGTAGCCCCATGCCGAATAGTGCCCGGAAACGTCGGTGGCGTTCAGCGCACGCAGTTCCGATTCGCCGATCGACAGCGAGACGACCGGGCAGTGCTGCGGATCGAGCCCCGCCTGGCGCAGCGAGCGGTAGAACGCAAAATTGGAGTCGCCCGCGATCGTGCTGATCACGACGTTCGGCTTGGTCTCGCGAATCTTCGCGATCAGATCGGCGACATCCTGACTGCCGAAGAACACATATTCCTCGCCGACGATCTGCCCTTCCAGCGCGCCGATCTGGTCACGGATGATTTCGTTCACCGCGTGCGGCCAGACGTAATCCGAACCGACCAGGAAGACCCGCCGCCCCAGATTGTCGAGGCTCCACTTCAGCGCCGGAACGATCTGCTGATTCGGCGCTGCACCGGTGTAGATCAGGTTGCCGGAGATTTCCAGGCCCTCATAGGCCATCGGGTAGATCAGCAGCGAGTCGTACTTTTCGACGACCGGCCTGATGGTCTTTCGGCACGCGGAGGTCCAGCAACCTACCATGCCCGTGACCTTCTCGGTCGTGATCAGCCGCTCCGCCTCCAGCGCGAACTTCGACCAGTCGGAGGCACCGTCGGCCACGACGGCCTCGACCGGCCGCCCGAGCAGCCCCCCGGCGTCGTTCAACTCCTGAATCGCCATCAATTCGGCATCGACCAGCGGCTTCTCGCTGATCGCCATGGGCCCGGTCAGCGAATGCAGCAAGCCCAGCCGAATCGGCGTCGGCTTGCGGTACAGGCCGAGCCACAAACCCACGCCGAGCAAGGCCGCGCCGAGCACGGCGCCGCCGATCAGCTTGCGCCGCGTCATGCGTTGCCTCCGGAGTCGCGAACCCGGGTCACAATGCGTCGGCCCGGGTCGGCACGATCGTGAACAGTTTGCTGAAACCGCTGATATCGAAAACCTCGCGAACCGCTCCGTTGAGTCCACAAAGTTTCAGCGAACCCTGCGCCGCAGCGATCTTCTTGGCGATCAGCAGGAACACGCGCAGACCCGCGCTGCTGATGTAGTTGATCGCCGAGCAGTCCAGCACGAGGCGGTGCTGTCCGGCCTCGACCCAGTGTTGAGCCTGTTCCTCGAGCTGCTTGGACGCCGGCGCGTCGACGCGTCCGCTCAGCGTCACGACCAGGGTCTGCCCTTCCTCAGCGGATGAAATCTCCAGCATGTTTCGGTTTACCTCGAAAGTTGTCGGTACAAACGTGACATTCAATCATTGAACGTCAGGCGAAGCTCGGACCCGTCGGCACTCGCCGTCTCGACGTGGACCGTGTCGGCCAGCTTCTGCAACAAAAACCCCGCCATCTTCAACACCGCATCCTCGTCCGCGAGCATCTCGTCCTGCGTCGGCGGCTGCAACACGATCGGCACGGGCTTTCCCCGATAGCGCGCGATGACCGTGAATGTGAATTCGTCGAATGCCGTCTCCAGTTCGATGTCGTCGTCACGCGCGCTCAGTTCGTGATCGACGAGAATCTCGACCGCCTGCCAGGTCGCATACTCCGCGCGCCGCACGACTTCTGCCCGCGCTCCCCAGCTGCGCCCCTGGCGATCGAGGAATGTGATCACCTGATCCAGCGAGGCCTCCCCGGGATTAAACTGGATCCGCCGACGCGTCTGCGCGCCGATGCGAAACAATGCCGACAGCAGGGTCGCAACGGTGATGCCCAGCGCCACGGCCGACAGCGTAATCGGGTGCAGGGCCTCGGGCACCTCAGCCTGATAGAAATGGCGCAGGGGCTCGTAGCTCAGGCCGAAGATCAGCGACAGCCCCACGGCCAGAATCTTGCGGTTGTCCAGCATCCGCGAGGCGATCATCTGCATGCCGGCCATCGTCGTGAATGCGGCGAGGAAGATGGCCGCGGCGCCGATCACCGGCACCGGGATCAGGAACCACACCGCGGTGACCTTCGGCACGAAGGCGCAGATGATCATCGTACCACCGAGCCAGAACGCCGGTGTCCGGCTCGTGCAGCCGGTCGCCGCGGCCAGGCCCACGGCACCGCCGCTCGACGTCAGCGGGAGCGCGTTGAACAGCGCCGCGAACAGGTTCGCCACACCCTCGGCGCGTATGCCCCGGCAGACGGTGTCCATGTCCGGGCGCTTCCAGTCCGCGTCGTTGAAGCGCTGGGCCGCGGCCAGCGCGCCGAATCCGTGCAGGGACAGCGCCAGTCCGACGACCGCGAACGACGGCACCAGGCCCAGATCGAAATCCCAACCGAACGCCGGCAGCGAGGGAACGCTGAACGAGCGCGCGTCCGCGAGTTGTTCGAGTTCATGCGGCGACAGCCCATCGAGCGCCCAGCTCACGGCGAATCCCACGACCAATCCGACGAAGGCGGAAAACAGACGCAACTTGCCCGCCGACCACACGTTGCACGCGATCATCGTGCCCAGTGTCAGCACGGCGACCAATCCGTCGTATTCGTTCTCCGCGGCGGGCATGTCGATACCGACCGCGAGTTTCAGTCCGGCATAGCCGAGTCCGACGCCGATCAGGGTCACCGCGACGCCGGCGACCTCGACCGAGAAGATACCGCGCGCGCGGCGGAACAGGCCGGCGAAGGCGATCTGTGCGAGGCCCAGGACACTGACCATGCCGAACGACATCGCCAGCCCGCCACGCTCGGAGGCCAGACTGATCGCGGCGAAGGTCGTTGCGGTGACCTGCAACGGACAGAAGTAGCCGGAACCGATTCCGAACCGGGCCCAGGCCTGGATGATCGTACCGAGCCCCGATACCAGCAGCGTCGCGGCCATCAGGGGCTGGAACACGTCCGCCCCGAGATGCAGCGTACGCCCGAACAGCGGCGAGATCACCAGATAGACCCCGAGAAACGACAGCTGCTGCAGCGCGACGAACAGGGAGATGTGGCGCGGCGGCCGGTCATCCAGCCAGTACAGAATCGACTCGGGTTTCCGCATCGACCGCGTCGGTTCAGTCGGTTACCGGCAGGAACGCGCTATTGTCGGCATTGGTCGCCCACAGATCGCCGGACTCCAGATCGAACCACCAGCCGTGCAGGCGCAGCGTTCCGTCCTCGACGGCGCCGCGCAGCCAGGGGTAGGTCAGCAGGTTACGCACCGAGCCCTGAATCGACGCGCGCTCGACCAGATAGGGATAATCCTCGAGGTTCGCGAGCGAGACCTGACGCATCCCGCTCCGTTGATTCGGATCGGGCACGTATTGATGGCAGGCCTCGGTCGCCATCGACACCCAGTCACCGATGAAATCGCGCTCGGGGCGATTGCCCGAGGCCGTTTTCAGCAGCGCCTTGATGCCTCCGCAGTGCGCATGACCCAGCACGATGACGTGATCGACCTTAAGGTCCCGCACGGCGTACTCGACCGCCGCTCCGACGCCATCCAGCCCGAATCCCGGGCGGTAAGGCGGCACCAGATTGGCGACATTGCGCACGACGAACAGATCACCGGGCTCCGCGCCCATCAGCAGGGCGGGATCGACACGCGAATCGCTGCAGCCGATCAGCAACGCACTCGGATGCTGCCCCTCCTCGAGCAACTTCCGCATCGTCTCCGGCTGCTCCTCGTAGAAGCGGGTCTTGAATCCTTGAATCGCTCGACGAAAACCCTCGAGCGACCGTTCGGCGGAGGCCTCCCCGCACGCGCAGGGATCAACAGCATTGGTTTCGTTCACGGTCAGACGACTCACTGTTCGACGTCAGGCGGACGACGCCGCGCCGTTGCGTAGGTTCGCGGCACAGTCTCGAAGCGGAACCGAACGGGCGATGCACTCCGAGCGAGTCCCTGATTTTAACCGTTAAGCGCGTTCAGCGCTCGCACTCGGGTGGCTCGCCGCTTGATCAACGGCGATGGACGTCGACAAGAACGGTCCCGTTCGATTAATGTTGCCGAAAACGCGAGCGTGCATGTGGGGATGCAGACCGTATCGAGCCAATCAGACGAGACGCCGCCGACCCTGGGTGCGTCATCGAATCGCCCGCACCGGTATGAATGGCAGATCGACGCGGATGGCGCAGAAGTCGAGCGCCTGCTCGAGCACATCGATACCGCGGGACACGAGGCCGGAATCCCGGTCGAGTCGATGTATCGCCTGCTGCTGGTGGTCGAGGAAGTCGTCACGAACGCGATCAAATACGGTTACGCCGACGCACGCAGCGGACGCATCGCGGTCAGCCTCAGCACCTCATCGGGCGTGGCGCACGTCGAGGTTGCCGATGACGGCGACCCGTTCGACCCGACACAGGCCCCGCCGCCGGTCATCGGCGCTAGCGTCGAGGAACAGCCGATCGGCGGACTCGGCCTGCACCTGATCAAGGAACTCAGCGACACCGTGCGCTACCGGCGCAGCGACAACTGCAACACGCTGACGATCGAAAAGCGCTACGGGCCGGCACCGTCCGATCAGCACGAGCGCCCGACGAACCCGTCCACCTGAACGGGTTCGTCGACCGTCGACGGCGATCCCCGAGAGCTCAGCCTCATGCCGAACACCGAGCGCCCATTCATCCCGTTGAACATCGCCGTGCTGACCGTATCGGACACGCGTACGGAACACGACGACACGTCCGGTAGTACGCTGATTCAGCGACTCGGTGACGCGGGCCATGCGCTGGCCGAGCGACGGATCGTTCCGGATGATATCTACCGAATCCGCGCCGAGGTCTCACGCTGGATCGCTGACCCGCGGGTACAGGTCGTGTTGACGACCGGCGGCACCGGCGTCACCGGCCGCGATGGCACACCGGAGGCCGTCTCGGTGCTGTTCGACAAGACGCTCGATGGTTTCGGCGAGGTCTTCAGGTCGATCTCGTTCCGCGACATCGGCACGTCGACGATGCAGTCCCGAGCGATCGCGGGCGTCGCCAACGCCACCTATCTGTTCGTGTTGCCGGGGTCGACCGGAGCGTGTCGAACCGCGTGGGACGAATTGATCCGCGACCAACTCGATTACCGTACGCGGCCATGCAATCTGGTCGAACTGATGCCCAGGCTGCTGGAGAAATGACAACCCGCTCCGCCGGCCCCCGGATTGGGCCATCCGACGGGGCACCGACCAGGAAACCACCATGCCGCAACTGATCCTCGCCGTGTCCTTCTTCGTCGGCATCCATCTGTTGATCGCCGGGACGCATCTGCGCGACCGGTTGATCAGCCGGTTCGGCGAGCCGATGTTCCGGGTTGGCTTCTCGCTGCTTTCGCTGATTGGCATCGTCTGGCTCGTCACCGCCTATCGCGCGGCGCCGTACATCGAGACCTGGGGCCAGATGCCGTGGTTCAAACCGATCGCCGGAGCCTTGATGCTGGTCGCCTTCCTGTTCGCGGTGGCCGGGCTGACGACGAGAAACCCGACGGCGGTCGGCGGAGAGGACCTGCTCGACGCTCCGGAACCGGCACATGGCATCCTCCGGATCACGCGACATCCGTTCCTCTGGGGCGTTTCGCTGTGGGCACTGACGCACCTGATCGCCAATGGCGATGCCGCCGCGTCGCTGCTGTTCGGGTCCCTGCTGCTGATGTGTCTCGCCGGCACCCGTTCGATCGATGCAAAGCGCCAGCGTCGGCATGGCGAACGCTGGGACCGCTTCGCGTCGGTCACGTCGAATGTGCCGTTCGCGGCGATTCTCGAGCGACGCAACCGCCTGGCTCCCGGCGAGATCGGGTGGCAGCGGATCGTCGGGGCGGTGCTGGTCTATGCGGTGATGCTGCACCTGCACGTGCGGCTGTTCGGCGTCTCTCCGCTGTTCTGAAACCCCGGCGAACCCGCTTCCAGCCGGCAGCCCCGACCGAGTGGAGGACGGCTACCAGGCGACCGGCAGTGAATCCAGGCCACGAATCGTCAGCGTGGGCTTCCAGTTCGGATGCGCGCCACCCGCCAGCCGCAACCGGGGAAATCGGCTCAGCAAGGCGCTCAATCCCGTCTCGAGTTCGATCCGCGCGAGGCGCGCGCCGAGGCAATAGTGAATACCCCCACCGAACGACAGCGCTTTGGGAAGAGACGTGGCGCTTCGCAGACGATAACGATCCGGCTCGTCGAACACCTCCGGATCGCGATTGGCCGAACCGAGGTTGATGTACAACAAATCCCCTCGCGTCAGTTCGACACCACCGAGCTCGATGTCGTCGAACACGGCCCTTGCCGCGATGTGCACCGAGGATTCGAAGCGCAGCGCCTCGTCCACCGCGGCGGACACACAAGCCGGCTCGGCACGCAGCGATGCCAGAGCGTCGGGATGGCAGAACAGGCTGTACAGCGCGTTACCGAGTTGGTTGGCGGTCGTCTCGTGACCGGCAAGGAACAGCAGCGTGATGTTCGCGATGATCTCCGACTCGCTGAGCCGGTCGTTGTCGTCCTCGGCCAACAGCAACAACGAAATCAAATCGCTTCCTGGGGAACGTCGGCGCTGTCGTAGCACCTCGCGAAAATAGGCTTCGAACGTGCCGGCCGCGGCGTTCGCCTCGGCGATTTCGTCGGGGCCCAGCGGATTGATCTCGAGGACCTTCACCAAGGCGCTCGTTTCGCGCGAAAACATCGCCCGATCGTCGTCGCCGAGCCCGAGCATCGTGCAGATCACCGCGATCGGCAGCGGGTAGTTGAATGCGCTGACGAGATCGGCTTCACGCTGTCCGGCGAGTCCGTCGATCAGTCGCGAGGCCTCGGCGTGCGCGAGGGAACGCAATTCCGCCGCTTGTTTGACGCCGAACGCCCGGCTCAGGAGGGCCCGCAAGCGCGTGTGTTCGGGCGGATTCATCAGTAGCAGAAAGCGCCCGACCATGCGGAACGCCGGCTCGTCCATGATCCCCGGCCCGTAACGCAGGCGCACCGCGCTCGCGAAGTCCCGACCCAGGCGGCCATCGCGCAGCGCGCTGTCCGCGGCGCGATAGTGACAGGCCATCCAGACGCGCGGCATCAGGGGCAGCAGCGGACCCTCGGCGCGCATCCGCGCATAGATCGGGTAGGGATCCGCCAGAAACCCGGCGTCGGACAGGTTGAACGCGGCCATGCGCAGCGGTGTGATCCTCGACGGGCGTACAGGGCGGACATGCGATCCTGGGGAATCCGCCCGGGATCGCGGGGCTTCGAAGATGAAGTGCAACGGAGGCGGAATCTACCGCCTCCGTTGCCGGTTACCGGCCGGTCAGGCCTGCTTGGTTCCGCCGGTATTGGTATTGATGCCCAGTAAGGTATACGCCGGACAGGTATTCAGAAATCCGGTGGCGAGCGGCAACAGGCCTATCCAGCCCCATGCCCCGATGACGCCGGTGGCGGCGAGCACGATCAGCAATCCCCCGACCCCGATGCGTGCATATTTATCGTACTGACCCACATTCTTCGGAAGGTTCATCTATTGTTCTCCTCTTCGTCAGGATGCCACGATCACGATGGGAAACGTCGCGCCACCCGGCACCAGGACCGGGTTCCACCCGTTCGCCACCGACCGAGGCCGGGCAATGGTAATCCGAAATCGAGCACAGGGGTAAGAACGAGGCCGAATGGCTGATGATCCCGGGCGGGCTCATTGAGCGCGTCACGCTCGATACGGCTTTGGTCGAAACCGGCCTGTTCGAGCGCCGATCGCGCGTCCGACCGGCACCCTAGACACGTGATCGGCTACTCGTCGCGCTGATCCTCAGTGGTCGCCAGCGTGAGCAACCGTGCCAGACTGACCGGCTTGACCCAATGCCCATCGAAACCAGCTTCCCGGGTCTCGCGGCGGGCCGCACCGCCCCCCCATCCGGTCAGCGCGATGAGTTTCAGCGACTGCCCGTGAGGCTGTTGGCGAATCCGGCGGGCGGTCTCGCAACCATCGAGACCCGGCATTCCCAAGTCGAGCAGGACGACATCCGGCCGGAACGTCTCGATGCCGGCCAGGGCCGAGGCTCCGTCGTAGAAGACGCGCACGCTGGCTTGTAGCGAATCCAGCAACAGTCCAAGACTGTCCGCGGCGTCCCGATTGTCATCGACGACGAGCACGCGGAGGCCGGACAAGGTGCGGGCCTCCGCGGCCGGTTCGGCGTGGATCGTCGTCACCTCGCGAAGCAGTGGCAGCCGCACGCAGAACTCGCTGCCGCGGTCGGGTCCGTCGCTTGCCGCCGTGACCGTCCCGCCGTGCAATTCGACGAGGCTTCGCACCAGCGCCAAACCGATACCCAGACCACCTTCCGGAATGCCGCGCGGTTGTTCGGCCTGCGTGAAGAGATCAAAGACATGGGGCAGCGCGTCCGCCGCGATGCCAAATCCGTCGTCACGCACGCGGACGACCGCGAACTCACCCTCCCGCCGGGCGGCTACCCGAATTGTTCCATGCGGCGACATGAACTTCGCGGCATTGTTCAACAGGTTCGCGAATACCTGCACCAGACGAACCGGATCGGCATCGACCTCTAGCGTGTCCTCGGGCAGACTCAGCCGCAACAGATGATGCCGGGCATCGATCAGCGAGCCGCTGGTATCGACGGCCTGATTGATGACGGTCACCAGATCGGTCGGCTCCTTGCGCAGTTCGATCTTGCCCCGGGAGATGCGGGAGACTTCCATCAGATCGTCCACCAGTCGGACGAGATGGGTTAGCTGGCGGTCCATGATCACCAACAGGCGATTTGCTGACGGATCCCCCTGAACGACCGGACCGAGTAGATCGAGAGCGGTGCGGATCGGCGCCAGCGGATTGCGCAATTCGTGGGCCAGCAACGCGAGAAACTCATCCTTGCGCCGATCGGCTTCGCGCAGCCCGTCCTCGGCCCGCTTGCGCTCGGTCATGTCCAGGGACATCACGAGCAGTCGGCTCACCCGACCGGACTCGTCCTTCAGCGGAATCTTGTCGGTCCGGATCCAGCGCGTCTCGCCCGACGGAAGAACATACGGTTCCTCGATGCCGAATCGCGGAAGGCCGGTCTGGACCACCTCCAGGTCGTCCCGATAATAGCGCTCGGCCTCGTTCGGGTAGAAATCCGCCGTCGAGCGGCCTTCGATCTGTTCCTTGGCCAGGCCGAGCGAACGCGCCGCGGCCGCGTTGACCCGAAGAATGCGGTTCCGCGTGTCCTTGTACCAGATCATCGCCGGCACCGAATCGAGAATAAGCTGCTGCTCCTCTTGAAGTTGCATCAGCGACTGTTCGGCCTGGCGCCGCTCGGTGATGTCGAGACAGATGCCGGCCATCGCGATCGGCTCTCCGCTTTCGTCGTAGCGTGTCTGGCCGAGCGCCTGAACCCATCGGATCTCGCCATCCGGCAGCACGACGCGATATTCACTGCTCAGCGGCAAACGATCGCGGATCGACGCATTCATCCGCTCCTCGGCAGCGGCGAGGTCCACCGGATGAACGGCCGCGCGCCACGCATCGAAACCGGCGGCAACCGTTTGCGGGTCCAGACCGAACAACCGGAACAACTCCGGCGACCAGTCGATCATGCCCGTACGCATGTCCCAGTCCCAGACGCCGGCACCGGCGAATCGCTGCGCCCGCGAGAGTCGCTCGAGGACCCGGCGCAGCCTCTGTTCGTCCTCGATCATATCGGCCTCGGCGTTGCCAAGCTGGTCGTCATTGCCTACCACACCTGTCGCCCCCTGACAGGACACGCGCCCCGGCTTGCCTGCGTCGATCGGCAACCATCCCGGCGCTCCGCGGATCATTCACCACCAGTCTGAGACCCCGATCGGCCCGTCCCCAGCGAAGCCGTCATGCTCGACAGTATCCAGCACTCTCCGCACGGTTTCCAGGAAACATCGAAACGAAGGTCATGCTGGCCTTGTGCAGCATCGGTGAGGCCAGGCGCGGTCTCGCCTCACCACCCGAAATCAACGAAGGAGAACAGTCGATTTCGGCGATTCCTCCCTGAATGGCGTGAAATGCCAGAGCGCTCAGAGCTTACCCGGCATGAACGATCCGTTGCGTCGGCTCGCGCGACCGATCGTCACACCAGCGAGGGATTGGCGCCGCCATGCCCAATCGACTGCACCGAACCGACTGCGGGGAATCCAAACCGTCGTAAGGCACCCGCGCACGGGGGTGCCCGCGCGGAACATGCCGCAACTGCGCCGCGATGGCGCAGGCCTCGAATGGTCAGTTCGGAGCCGGGACTGCGATGCCCCCCTCCCCCATGGAGAGAGGGGCCCTGGATCAGATCGCGTAAGCCAGCCGGTAATACGGCCAGCGATCGACATGCAGGAAGCGCCTCACCGGCGTCTTGATCACCGAGACGCACAATGCGATCGAGAACAGGCACCAGACCGCAGCATACTCATTCGGGTCCCTGGTCAACAAATGCGACAGCAAGGGGCCGGCGACCCAATGGAAGGCGACGAAACGCCACGAGCCGTAGATGACCGGCAACACGAACGCGACCAGTGTGTATGCAAAGCCGTGCACGCCGATTCGATAGCCCCAGGGATTGTCCGGTGACATCAAGCCATTCAGCGGCAGTTGCCAGGCGATATGCCAATCGCCGGACACGGAGCAGGCCTGTGTTCCGCAGAAGGCCTCGTAGCCAACGATGCAGTGTCCGGCCCATGCGAAGGGATACATCTTCACCAGCATCGCAAGGGCACCTACGGCGCACAGGCTGTACACGGCGGTCCGAATGCGGAGCTTGACCTCGGGTGGAATGAAGTACATGGCCACCGTGTTGACGAAGAAGGGCTGAAAGGCGATGTGCAGATAGCCGAATAGCGTCAATATCTGATTGGGTGGGGCATCGCACAGGTTGATATAGACATAGGTCGCGGCCTGCAGCAGTTCCATACAGGCGAAATAGGTCAGCGGGATCCATAGCTCCTTGGACTCCCCCTTGTAGGCAACGTAACTCGCCGTTCCGAATCCGACGGTCGCAAGCACCGCCGAGGCTTCACCGCTCCAACACATAAACGTTCTCCGGGCCTGATAGTTGTTGTAGGAAGAGGCGGATAGCCCCTTCCATGAGCCCCCAATGAATGGATCGTCGGAGTTCCACAAGCCGAAAGAGCCAGCCCCTCGCTGGCGATTGGGTGTGGAGAAGATCGCGCCGAGCCACGAGCGCGGGATTATAGAAAGATCCAAATGAGAATTTAACTGTTTCCCATATACAACATCCGACATATCGAATTGGCGTGCCGTCCGTATCGGATGAGCTCAGCGCGCCACCACCGGGACGGGAAAACATGTCTCGCGAGCGGATGGCTATCGAGCCGTTCGAACGCTCGAGCGCAACCGCAACTCCGCGTTCGGACGACAAGCGCCGGGGTGGGCTTAATCGCTCGCGCAACCACCCCCGAGCGGGCGCTGGGGGAGATCACGCGGTAATCGTGTATGATTGCGCGTTTTGATTCGGGGCCCGCAAGGTGAACGACTTACACGGCACGACCATCGTGTCCGTCCGCCGCGGCAGCAAGGTCGTCATTGGCGGCGACGGCCAAGTGACGATGGGCAACACCATCATGAAGGCGAACGCCCGCAAGGTCAGACGCCTTTACCACGGCCGCGTGATCGCCGGCTTTGCCGGTGCGACCGCCGACGCCTTCACGCTGTTCGAGCGGTTCGAGGCTCAACTGGAGAAGCAGCGCGGCAACCTGGCGAAGGCGGCCGTCGAACTGGTCAAGGATTGGCGGACCGATCGCGCATTGCGCCGCCTCGAAGCGCTTCTGGCGATCGCCGACGCCCGTTGCTCGCTGATCATCTCGGGCAACGGCGACGTCATCGAGCCCGAGAACGGCCTGATCGCGATCGGCTCGGGGGGTCCATTCGCGCAGGCCGCGGCGCGAGCCCTGATCGACCACACCGAACTCGACGCGCGCTCGATCGTCGAACAATCGCTGCGGATCGCCGGAGACATCTGCATCTACACGAACCAGTCGCATACGATCGAGGAACTGGACACGCTACCGGACGACGCCCCGAAATCATGAGCGAGATGACACCCCGCGAGATCGTCCACGAACTCGACAAGCACATCGTCGGCCAGCACGAGGCCAAGCGCGCGGTTGCGATCGCATTGCGTAATCGCTGGCGCCGGATGCAGGTGCCCGAGGCCCTGCGCGAGGAAATCACGCCCAAGAACATCCTGATGATCGGTCCGACCGGGGTCGGCAAGACCGAGATCGCGCGCCGGCTCGCCCGCTTGGCGAACGCGCCGTTCATCAAGGTCGAGGCGACGAAATTCACCGAAGTCGGCTACGTCGGGCGCGATGTCGAGTCGATCATCCGCGACCTCGTCGATTCGGCGATCAAGATCTCGCGCCAGCAGGAACTGGCCCGCGTCAACGCGAACGCCGAGGCTGCGGCAGAGGAGCGAATCCTCGATTGCCTGCTGCCGGCCGCCAAGGGCTGGACCGGCGCCGATGGCGACGCCCCCCAGGAATCCGCGACGCGGCAGAAATTCCGTCAGAAGCTGCGCGCTGGCGAACTCGACGACAAGGAAATCGAGATCGACGTGCAGGCCGCGCCGATCGGTGTCGAGATCATGGCGCCGCCGGGGATGGAGGAGATGAGCAGCCAGCTGCAGAACCTGTTCCAGAACCTGCACGCGAACCGGACGCGCAACCGGAAACTGAAGATCCGCGATGCGGCCAAGCTGCTCCGCGACGAGGAAGCGGGCAAGATGGTCAATGAGGACGACATCAAGCTGCGCGCGCTCGCCTCGGTCGAACAACACGGCATCGTCTTCCTCGACGAGATGGACAAGATCTGCCGCCGCTCCGATTACGGCGGGCCGGATGTATCGCGCGAGGGCGTACAGCGCGACCTGTTGCCGCTGGTCGAAGGCAGCACGGTGACGACGAAGTACGGTGCAATCAAGACCGATCACATCCTGTTCATTGCCTCGGGCGCGTTCCATTTGTCGAAGCCTTCCGACCTGATTCCGGAACTGCAGGGCCGGTTCCCCATTCGCGTCGAACTGTCGGCGCTTTCGGTCGAGGATTTCGTCCGGATTCTGACCGAACCCGATGCCTCGCTGACCGAGCAGTACACGGCCCTGCTCGCGACCGAGGGCGTCGCGCTGCACTTCACGCCGGATGCCATCGCGCGCATCGCCGAGATCAGCTGGGAAGTCAACGAGCGTACCGAGAACATCGGGGCGCGGCGCCTGCACACCGTCATCGAGCGCCTGCTCGAAGCCGTCTCGTTCGACGCGCCGGACCGCGACGGCGACGCCGTGACGATCGACGCGGCCTATGTCGACGATCAACTCCGCGACCTGGCGAAGGACGAAGACCTGAGCCGCTACATCCTATGACGCGGATGAGCACGCCGGTTCCGACCGAGATCAAGCTGCATCGCCAGTCGAAGATCCTGGAGATCGGTTTCGATGACGGGCAGCACTTCCAGTTGCCATGCGAGTTGCTGCGCGTCTACTCCCCATCGGCCGAGGTGCGCGGGCACGGTCCCGGGCAAGAAGTTCTCGTGACCGGCAAGGAGAATGTGACGATCGAGTCGATCGAACCGGTCGGCAGCTACGCGATCAAGCCGCGCTTCAGCGATGGCCACGATACCGGCATCTACACCTGGGATCTGTTGCTGGAGATGGGCCGGCATTGCGATGAACTCTGGTCCCGTTATCGCGAACGACTCGCGCTGGCCGGGCTCCGGCGCGCGGATTAGCGCACCCAACGCATACCATCCACGACGAGGATCGCATGAGCGACAGCGACAAGACCGATTTCGGCTTCAGCGAAGTCCCCACCAGCGACAAAGTCAAGCTCGTGCGCGGGGTTTTCGACTCGGTCGCGGGTAAGTACGATTTGATGAACGACCTGATGTCGCTCGGCGTCCACCGGCTGTGGAAGCGGCTGGCGCTGCAACTGAGCCACGTCCGTTACGGCGAACGCGTGCTCGATCTGGCCGGCGGCACCGGCGACATGAGTTCGCTGTTCCACAAGAAGGTCGGCGACCGCGGATGGGTCGTGCTGTCCGACATCAATTCCGAGATGCTGCGGCGCGGGCGCGACCGGATGATCGACGAGGGCGTCGTCGACGGCGTCGCCTATGCGCAAATCGACGCCGAGCGGCTGCCGTTTCCGGACAACTTCTTCGACTGCGTCTGCATCGCGTTCGGACTCCGCAACGTAACGCGAAAGGACCAGGCCCTGCGTTCGATGTTGCGCGTGCTGAAACCCGGCGGACGCGCGATCGTGCTGGAATTCTCGCAGCCGATCGGTTCCCTGTTCCGCAAGACCTACGACCTGTACTCGTTCAAGGTGCTGCCGACGCTCGGCAAACTGATCGCGAACGATGCCGAGAGCTATCGCTACCTGGCCGAATCGATTCGCCGCCACCCCGATCAGGAAACCTTGAAGTCGATGATGCGCGAGGCCGGCTTCGATCGTTGCGAGTACTTCAACCTGACGCAGGGTGTCGTCGCGGTCCATCGCGGCTACAAGTTCTGACGGTCCATGGACGGAGAGCTGCGCGTGCTGCCCGATCTGGTGCTGACGGCAACGCTCGAAGCGTCGTTGTCGGCCTATCTGACGCGTAGCGACGGCAGCCGGGAACAGCTGCGGAACCTCGACGGCCGCACCATCGAATTGCGGATCGAACCCTCGCTGCTGACGCTCTATCTGATTCCGCACCCGAACGGACTGCAGATCCGGACGACGATCGCCGGCACGCCGGATGTGAGCTTGTCCGGTACGCCGCTGGCGCTGATGCGCGTCGCCTCGTCCGAGTTCCCGCCGCATCGTTTGTCGGCCGCGGGGATCACCGTATCGGGCGACGCGGAAACGGCGCAGATGTTGCAGAACCTGATGCGGAGCAGCCGGATCGACTGGCAGGCGCTAGTCGCCTCGGTCACCGGCGAGTCGCTCGCCGGAGCGCTGTTCCGCGACCTTGCCGGCGTGCGGGATTGGGTACGTTCCGCACGGCATACGCTGACGGCGAACCTTGCCGAGTTCCTGCAGGAAGAATCGAGGGATCTGCCGTCAGCAGCCGAAGCCGATGCGCTGCTCGGCGGGATCGACCGCCTGCGCGACGACTGCGAACGTCTCGCCGCGCGTGTCGAGCGCCTGACGGCGCGGCGCGCGGGTGCGTCCGCCGGAACGCCTGACGCCCGCGAATGATACCGAGCTCGATTCGCTCGCTGCATCGCCTGCTGCATATTCAGTGGGTACTGCTGTACCACGGCATTGATGATCTGCTGCTCGGCACATCGCCGTTTCGACCGCTGCGCTTCCTCGCCGCAGTCACACCGGGCTATTGGCTGCGCGACGTGCACGGACCGCGCGCGCCACGCATCCGCCGGGCGCTGGAGCAACTCGGGCCGATCTTCGTCAAGTTCGGTCAGGCCTTGTCGACCCGTCGCGATCTGTTGCCCGAGGACATCGCCGAGGAACTGGTCAAGCTGCAGGATCGGGTGCCGCCGTTTCCAGGCGCCGACGCCCGCCGAACGATCGAACGCGCGCTGGGCGAGTCGGTCGCCACACTGTTCGCCGAGTTCGACGAGAACCCGCTCGCCTCCGCGTCGGTCGCCCAGGTTCATGCGGCCAGGCTGAAGGATGGCAGTGAGGTCGTCGTCAAGGTCCTGCGGCCCGGCATCGACAAACGCATCAAGTCCGATATCGCGCTGCTCTACCGTCTGGCGAGCATGGTGGGCCGCCTGTGGCCCGACGCCAGGCGCCTCAGACCGGTCGAAGTCGTCGCCGAGTTCGAGAAGACCATCCTCGACGAACTGGACCTGATCCGCGAGGCCGCGAACGCGACCGAGATACGCCGCCGTTTCGATGGCTCGGAAATGCTCTACGTGCCGCGCGTGTATTGGGACTTCACGCGCCGCGACGTGCTCGTCATGGAGCGTATCAGCGGCATTCCGGTCGGCGAGGTCGACGCGCTGCGCGAGGCCGGCGTCGACTTCCCGCTGCTCGCCACGCGCGGCGTCGAGATTTTCTTCACGCAGGTGTTCCGCGACAATTTTTTCCATGCGGACATGCACCCGGGCAACATCTTCGTCGTCCCCGAGGCGCGCTATATCGCGGTCGATTTCGGCATCGTCGGCAGTCTGTCGCGCTCCGACCAGTACTACATTGCCGAGAACCTGCTGGCCTTCTTCAACCGTGACTATCGGCGCGTCGCCGAGATGCACGTCGAATCGGGCTGGGTTCCTGCCACGACGCGAATCGAGGAATTCGAATCGGCGATCCGCACGGTCAGCGAACCGATCTTCGAGAAGCCGCTCAGCGAGATCTCGTTCGGACAGGTCTTGCTGCGTCTGTTCCAGGTCGCGCGACGCTTCGACATGGAAGTCCAGCCGCAACTGGTGCTGCTGCAGAAAACGCTGCTGAACATCGAGGGACTCGGCCGGCAACTGTATCCGCAGCTCGACCTGTGGGCGACGGCCAAGCCGTTCCTCGAACGCTGGGTGAAGCAACAGATCGGTCCGCAAGCGACCTTGCAGAAGATTCGCACGCAACTCCCGGAATGGGCACAGCAATGGCCGGAGGTTCCGGGGCTCGCCCATCGCGCCTTGCGGGACGCCGCCGAGGGCCGGCTGGCGTTGCGGCTGCAGTCCCCCGAACTCGACGAGCTTCGACGCGAGCTCGGGCGCAACCATCAACGACTTTTGCGCGTGTTGGCCGGCGGCACGCTGATCATCAGCACGGCACTCGCCGCATCCCCGGGAGGTCTTCTGGCGGCTGGCGGCTGGCCCTTATGGGCCACGCTGTCGACGGGCGCCCTGCTGATGCTCAGCGCGATGCGCTGACCACCCGGGGCAACCGGGAGCCACGCATCCGGCGATGATGCCTTGATCCAGAGGTCTCGGGCTCGTCGAGGATCCACCAGCCGCCGGGACGTCCGCGGCCCTGCTGAAAAAGGCCGTAGCGTTCACCACCAGGCGCAGAGGTCGTTACGGCATGCGGCCTCGGCCGATCCTCATTCGCACGAAAGCGCACGGGCCGGCCGATAGGCGGGCCCGTGCGCGGCGAGTCGTCAGTGTCCGGATGACTTAGGGGTTGGCGGTCTTCCAGGCTTTGAGGTTGTTGAACACCGCCGAGCGAATGCGCGTCGCGCCGTTGTAGCCGGTGCCGTCGACGCCATAGGCATGGATGCCGTAGATGATGCGCGAGCCGGTCGACGAGAAGTAGACGTAGACGCTGCTGCCGCTCATGCCACCGGCGGTGTCGCAGGCGTAGTACAGCCGATAGGTCTGGTTGATCGTCAGCGGGCAGTCGGCATGCCACATCGTGCCGAACGGCTTGTCGCCGGGGTACCCGTTGATGTTGACGGTGTACAGCGGCAGGCTGTCGTTGTAGCCGTAACCCATCCAGCCGACGGTGTTGCCGATCGGCTGGCTGAGGACGATCATCGCGTAGTCATAGTTGCGATCATGGCTCTGCGTCCAGCCGGTGACGCTGATCGCCTTGGACCAGCCGATCGTGCCGTAGGGTTTGCTGGCGCCGTTCTGCGCCGGTGTGAAGTTCAGGCTGGAATACCACTGATTGGTCGCGGTGTTGTAGACGCAGTGGCCGGCGGTCAGCACGTGCCGGGGACCGATCAGCGTGCCGGAGCAGCCGATGTCGATGCGGCCGAAGGTGCGCCACGGGTAGGTCGTCGTGCCGAAGACCTGGGTGCGGGTATCGGCGCCGATGACCGATTCCGGATGGTAGTTGGCGTCGCGTTCGCGGGCCGAGGCCTTGCGGGCCTTTTCCGGACTGCCGAAGTTCAGCCCCTCCGAGGAATCGGACCAGCGGGCGACGGCGTTGGCGAAGGCGGCGCGGTCCTCTTCGGTCAGGGTCGCGGAGTAGGTCTTGCCGTTGCGGTCGACGGCGACCGAGGTGAGCTTGTCGGCTTCGAACTGCGGAGCGAGGCCGCCGTCACCGGAATCGACCAGCGGAAGCTGGCTCGGCGGGACGAAGCTCGGCGAAGTGTCGAACTGCGCCGTCCGGCCATCAGGGATGAAGTTGGCGACCGGCTCGGCGGCATAGGCGCTGAGCGCGATCGAGGAGGCCGACAGCGTGATCAGGGCCAAGCGCTGGATCTGGGACGACGAGGTTTTCATGGTGAAACTCCGGAACGACGATCGATTGAAGGATGATGCCGTCCTGGTCGGCGGGCTGGGTGCTTGCACCGCGGCGCCGGCCGGGAAGGTGGGTACAGCTTAGGGGCGCGGCGCGAGCCGGACAGTGAACGGATACGAGTCGGGGATGTGGATTGTTCGCCGTCCGGCAGCGGTAATTGTTCCGCGGGCTGGGCGTCGCGATGGTCTAGGCGGTGGGGTCGGGCGCCAGGACCCGGGTTCGTCCGCACGCCGTCCGACCCGCGGCATCGTCGATGGAGCCGGGCGCCTGGCCCGACCGGAAGCACGGGACAGACTCGTTCGAGAGCGCCCGCCGACTCTGACTTAGCGCGGGTTCCCTGTTATCATTGCTGTTCCCGACTCGACCCGACGCCCAGACGATGGCCAGTACCGAAACCCCGGTTTGCGATTTCGGCCGCCAGGCCCCGGACTTCGCGCTTCCCGGCGTCGATGGACAGGTCTGGACCCGGGATCGCTGCCGCGGCCCCAGGGGCCTGCTGGTGATGTTCATCTGCAACCACTGCCCGTTCGTCAAGGCAATCCAGACGCGTCTGATTCGCGACGCACGCGATCTGGCCGCTTTCGGCATCGGAACGGTGGCGATCATGTCGAACGATGTCGCCGATTACCCCGAGGACTCATTCGACAACATGAAGGCCGTCGCCGAACGGCTGCACTACCCGTTCCCATACCTGCTCGATGAGTCGCAGCAGATCGCCAAGGATTACGGCGCAGTCTGTACGCCGGATTTCTTCGGCTACAACGACAAACTGGAATTGCAATACCGGGGCCGGCTGGACGCCAGCCGCAAGGACACCGCACCGGATGACGCGCGACGCGATCTGTACGAGGCAATGAAGCAGATCGCGGAAACCGGCACGGGGCCACGCGAGCAGATCCCGAGTATGGGGTGCTCGATCAAGTGGCGCGCCGCCTGAACCCTGACCCAACCACTGAACACTGACGATGAGGAGAGTTCCTTGACGTTCCTACGCATCACCGACCTCGATCTCGCGGGCAAGCGCGTGCTGATTCGCGAGGACCTGAACGTCCCGGTCAAGAACGGGAAAGTCACCAGCGACACCCGCATCCGCGCGAGCGTCCCGACGATTCGGACGGCGCTCGACGCCGGCGCCCGCGTCATGGTCATGTCACACCTCGGACGGCCGACCGAAGGCCAGTTCGCCGAGGAATTCTCGATGCAACCGGTCGCCGACCGTCTCGCGGAGTTGCTCGGTCGACCGGTCACGCTGGCGCGCGACTGGCTCAACGGCGTCGACATCCAGCCGGGCCAGATCGTGCTGTGCGAAAACGTTCGCTTCAACAAGGGTGAGAAGAAGGACGATCCCGAGTTGGCGAAACGCATGGCGGCGCTGTGCGACATCTACGTCATGGACGCGTTCGGCACCGCCCATCGAGCCGAGGCCTCGACGCATGGCGTCGGCGTCCATGCGCCGGTGGCTTGCGCCGGGCTGCTGCTGGCCAACGAACTCGACGCGCTCGGCAAGGCGCTGAAACAGCCCGCCCGACCGCTGATCGCGATCGTCGGTGGCTCGAAAGTGTCGACGAAGCTGACGGTGCTCGACTCGCTGTCGTCGAAAGTAGATCAACTGATCGTCGGCGGCGGAATCGCCAATACGTTCATCGCCGCCGCGGGCTATCCCGTGGGCAAGTCGCTCTATGAGGCCGACCTGATTCCCGAGGCACAGCGCCTGAGCGCCGCCGCCAAGGCCCGCGGCGCGGAGATCCCGGTGCCGACCGATGTCGTCTGCGCCAAAGAATTTTCGGAATCGGCCGCCGCGACCGTCAAGCACGTCAGCGAGGTCGCAGACGACGATCTGATTCTCGACATCGGGCCCGAGACCGCGGCGCGCTACGCGGAAATGATCCGGGCGGCCGGAACGATCGTCTGGAACGGTCCGGTCGGTGTATTCGAGATCGACCAGTTCGGTGACGGCACCCGTCGCGTGTCCCTGGCGATCGCCGAAAGCAGCGCATTCTCCATCGCCGGCGGCGGCGACACGCTGGCGGCGATCGAGAAATACGGCATCGGCGACCAGGTCTCGTACACGTCGACCGGCGGTGGCGCGTTCCTCGAGTTCCTCGAAGGCAAGACGCTTCCGGCCGTCGCCATGCTGGAGAAACGCGCCGCCGGTTGAGGGCTAACCGGGCCCGTGACGCTCGCCGCGTGACGATCCGCGACGCAGGAAGGTGGGGGCTTTCCTGCGTTTTTTCGCGACGCTGCGACGGACTCGTAACGAATGATCTGGAAACGGGTCCAAGCCCTGTACAGGCCGACGGGTCTTGGGGGATACTAAACTCAATGTTTTCGCAACTATTTTCGCTTTCGGAGCAACACGCATGGCACGAGTGACGGTGGAGGATTGTCTCGACAAGGTGGATAACCGGTTCCAACTGGTCCTGTTGGCGGCCAAGCGGGCACGACATATCGCCCGTTACCCGGACGATGCGAAGGTTCCGTGGACGAATGACAAGCCCACGGTCGTCGCGCTGCGTGAGATCGCCGCGAATCACATCGGACCGGCCTACCTGCACGAGGCGCCGAAGGCGGAACGCTTCGTCGTCGAGCGCCCGATGCCACCGGTTCACTTCGACGAACCCGTCGATTTCGACGACGACATCTAGGTTCTCTTGGACGCAGTCCGAACTTTCGAGGCCTGACGAATCAATCGCGTACGGCCATGACGCTAGCCTCCCGCCTGGACCCGCCCGAACAACCCCAGGAAAAGCTGGCACGCCGCTTGTGCGGCCTGGCGGGAACTTACCTCGAAGACCCGCAGGTCAAGGAGATCTACCGGGCATTCGAATCGGCTGACACGGCGCATCACGGACAATTCCGGCTCAGCGGTGAGCCTTATATCTGCCATCCGCTGTCAGTCGCGCTGATCCTCGCCGAGTTGCGCATGGATGCCAAGGGCATCATGGCAGCCATCCTGCATGACGTGATCGAGGACACATCGATCACGAAGGAACAACTACAGAAGGACTTCGGCGATGAAGTCGCCGAGTTGGTCGACGGCGTCAGCAAGCTGACCCAGCTGGACTGCAAGTCCAGCGCCGAGGCACAAGCGCAGAACGTGCGGAAGATGGTCCTGGCCATGATCAAGGACCTGCGCGTCATCATGGTCAAACTGGCCGACCGACTGCACAACATGCGCACGCTGGAGGCGATGAACGCGAACCGGCGGCGACGGATCGCGCGCGAAACCCTGGACATCTACGCGCCGATCGCAAGCCGACTCGGCATGAACGAATTCCGCGTCGAACTCGAGGAACTGGGTTTCTCGGCGATGCATCCGCTGCGCTACCGCGTGCTCGAACAATCGGTCCGCAAGGCCCGCGGCAACCGCAAGGAACTCGTTTCAACGATCGAGAGCGCGATCACGACCCGGCTCGAGGAAGCCGGTATGCTGAACTATCAGGTCATCGGCCGCGAGAAGCACCTGTTCAGCCTGTACCAGAAGATGCGCACGAAGCGCCTGAGCTTCGACGAGGTGCATGACTTCTTCGCGTTCCGGATCATCGTCGACACGCGCGATGACTGTTACCGCGCACTGGGTGTCGTACACAATCTCTACAAGCCGGTTCCTGGCCGCTTCAAGGACTATATCGCCGTGCCCAAGGCGAACGGCTATCAGTCGCTGCATACCGGGTTGATCGGCCCCTACGGCATCCCGCTGGAGATCCAGATCCGCACGCGCGGCATGAACCAGATGGCGGAATCGGGGATCGCGGCGCATTGGCTTTACAAATCCGATAACGAGCAGGCGGATGGCAGTCAGACGCGCGCCTACGAATGGCTGCGCAACCTGCTGGAAATCCAGAAGACCGCCGGCGATTCGCTGGAATTCCTCGAGAACCTGAAGGTCGACCTGTTCCAGCAAGAGGTCTACGTGTTCACGCCACGCGGCAGGATCGTCAAGCTGCCGCGCGGCGCGACGGTCGTCGACTTCGCCTACTCGGTGCATACCGATGTCGGCAATGCCTGCGTGTCGGCACGCATCGACAGGGCCTTGGTGCCTCTGCAAACCGCGCTGGAGAACGGCCAGACCGTCGAGATCGTCACCGCGCCGTGGGCACGCCCGAATCCGGTATGGCTGAACTACGTCGTGACCGCGAAGGCGCGTGCGGCGATCCGCAGTTATCTGCGCAATTTCAAGAAGCAGGAAGCGATCGCGCTGGGCCGACGACTGCTCGAGAAGGAATTGGCCGCCCGACGCATGCGCCTGGAGGACGTGCCACGCGAGCAGTTGACGGATCTGTTGAGCGTGCTCGAACTCCCGACATTCGACGCCCTGCTCGAAGAACTGGGTCTCGGTAACCGGCTGCCGTTCGTCGTCATCAAGCACCTCGTCCAGGACGAGGCGGCAGCGTCCGACGATACGCCGCGGAGCCGCCATCCGGGCGGTTCGCAGCCACTCGTGATCAAGGGGACCGAAGGCATGCTGGTCAATCTGGCCAAGTGTTGCCGACCGATCCCCGGCGATCCGATCATCGGTTTCTTCAATCCCGGCAAGGGCCTAGTGATTCACCTCAGTGACTGCAAGAACGTCACCGAGATGCGCATGAAGCAGATGAACTGGCTCGAGGTGGAGTGGGCGAAACAGGCGAGCGGCGATTTTCCGGCGACGATCCGGATCGAAATCCTTAACGAGAAGGGCACGCTGGCCCAGGTGGCATCGACGATCTCGCGCATGGGCGCGAACATCGAGAATGTCCAGATCACGAATCAGGACAACCAGATCTCGACCGACATCATCACCTTGAGCGTCAAGGACCGGCCGCACCTGGCCAATGTCATGCGCGAACTGCGCAAACTGTCCGTCGTCACGCGCATCGGTCGCGTGAAGTCCGAAGCCAAGAAGTCGAGGAGACATGAGTAGAGAAGCCGTTCACACGGACAAGGCACCGGCGGCGATCGGCACGTACTCGCAGGCGATCAAATCCGGATCAACCGTTTATCTGTCTGGTCAGATTCCACTGGATCCGGTCACGATGACGCTGGTCGACTCGTCGATCGACGCGCAGATCCGGCAAGTCTTCGACAACCTCGCGGCCGTTGCCGAGGCAGCCGGCGGACAACTCTCGCGGATCGTCAAGCTGACGGTCTACCTGACGGATCTGGCGCACTTCCCCGAGGTCAATCGGATCATGGCCGATTACTTCATCGAACCTTACCCGGCGCGCGCGGCCGTGGGTATCGCCGCACTCCCCCGCGGCGCGGCGGTCGAGGTCGATGCCATCATGGTCATCGACTGACCGGTCGCCCCGGACGTCCGCCCCTGCCGTGGACGTGTACGGCACCTCCCCGCCGCGGCGCGGCGGCTCCAGCACCAAACCGCCGGCGACTCCTTCCGTAGACGCGGAGCATCGCCGCGAAGCCTCCGAATTGCGCAAGGGACTCGAACGGCTCGGGCTCTCCGAGCCATTCGAGCTGTTGCTGCGGCTGCCGCTCCGCTACGAAGATCGGACGCGGATCGTGCCGATCGCGACGATCGATCCCGGATCGTGCGGACTGGTCGCGGGACACGTCGAGCACGTCAGCACGATGCCCCGGGGCCGGACCGCCTGGCTGTGCCGGATCGGGGATGCCTCCGGCACCCTTCATGTCCGGCTGTTTCATTGCAGCCCCTACCAGGTGCGGGGCTTCACGCCGGGTGCCGCGGTCCGCTGCTTCGGGGAGGTCCGACTCGGGCCGCTCGGCCCGGAGATGGTACATCCCGAACTGCGGCTCGCCCCGGATGGCGACTCCGTTCCGGTCGCAACGCATCTGACGCCGGTTTACCCAGCCGCCGACGGCTTGCGTCAGACAAGCTTGCGCAAGCTCGCGCTGCTCGCGCTGAAACACGCCGTCTGCATCGAGGACGCCTATCCCGCAAACGGCCTCGGCGACAGCCTCGGCATGAGCCTCGCCGAGGCCTTTCGCATTCTGCATGCCCCGCAGCCGGATGAACTGGCGCGCATCGACGAGGCACGCCGACGTCTCGCGCTGGAGGAACTCATCGCGCACCGGCTCAGCCTGATACAGCTTCGGCAGACCTTGCGACGACACCAGGCGCCCCGGCTCGAATTGCCGCCCGAGCGCGCGCGCCGCCTCGAACAGTACCTCCCGTTCGCACTGACCCCGGCGCAGCGGCGGGTGTGCAGCGAGGTCGAAGCCGATCTCGGCGCCCCACATCCGATGATGCGCCTGGTGCAGGGGGATGTCGGTTCAGGCAAGACCATGGTGGCGATTCGCGCGGCGCTGACCTGCATCGCGTCCGGCTGGCAGGTCGCCGTGATGGCGCCGACCGAGCTGCTCGCGGAGCAACTCCACGCCGGCTTCTCGGCAACGCTCAGCTCCCAGGACGTCGAGATCGCCCTGCTGCTCGGCCGGCTCAAGGGCGCGGGACGGGAACAGGCGCTGCGCCGGATCGCCGAGGGCCATACCGCCATTGCCATCGGCACCCATGCGTTGTTCCAGCAATCCGTACAATTCGCGCGGCTTGGCCTGGTCGTGGTCGATGAGCAGCATCGCTTCGGTGTCGACCAACGCCTAGCGCTGCGCGCGAAGGGCCTGCAGGGCGCGACCGCGCCGCATCAACTGATCATGACCGCGACGCCGATCCCGAGAACGCTGGCGATGGTCGCCTATGCCGATCTGGATGTGTCGGTCATCGATCAGATTCCACCCGGCCGAACGCCGGTGACAACCACCGTCGTGTCCGCCGAACGCCGCTCCCGCGTCATCGAACGAATCGCCGAATGGCTCGAACGCGGGCTGCAAGCCTATTGGGTCTGCCCGCTGATCGACGAGTCCGAGCGCCTGCCGCATGCCGCAGCCGAGCAAACCTTCGAAATGCTCGGGGAGTGCCTGCCCAAGGCCCGCATCGGACTGCTGCACGGCCGCATGCGCGGAGAGCAGAAAGATCGACTGATGCGCGAATTCAAGGCACGACAGATCGACCTGCTGGTTTCGACGACGGTCATCGAGGTCGGCGTCGACGTTCCCAATGCGGGATTGATGGTCATCGAGAACGCCGAACGCTTCGGATTGTCCCAACTCCACCAACTTCGCGGGCGGGTCGGTCGTGGACCCGGTGAGGCGCACTGTGTGCTGCTGTACCAGGGACCGCTCGGCGATACCGCGCGCAGCCGCCTGGAAGTCCTCCGCGGCACCCATGACGGCTTCGTCATCGCCGAGCGCGATTGGGCATTGCGCGGCAGTGGCGAACTGCTCGGCACAAGACAGACCGGCCCGGGACAGTTCCATGTCGCCGACCTGAGTCGCGACGGACCATTGCTGCCGGCCGTCGCCGCACTCGCCGATCGACTGGCGGAAGGAGATCCCAACGTCGTGGAGACTCTAACCAGACGCTGGGTCGGACGGTCGGCCGCTTTCGCCGCCGCTTGAGCGCGGCCTGCCCGCGCGTGCGGACTCGCCTCAGCGCGGTGCGAAGTGCGGCACCATGTCGGAAAAGAAGCTGGCATGGGATCCGCCCCGCGCCCTGGCTGCCCGCAGGGCCGCGCCGACCTGTTCCTTGATCTTGGCATCCGACAAACGCTGGTAGGGGCGTATCGGCGCACGGTCGGCGCGGCGAAGATACTCCAACGCCGGCTCGTACTCCTCCTGATCGAGCAGGTAATCACCCATGAAATAATTCGTGTCGAGCGCGGCCGGGTAGAGTTTCAAGGCCGACTCCAGATACTGACGCGCGAGCCGCTCGTCGCCAAACGACAGTGGCCATCCGGGCAGGCGCCAGTACAGATTGCCCAGAGTCAGATACGCCGCCGCGTCCATGGCCCTGGGATCGAGATCGACCGCCTTGAAGAGGCGATCCCGCGAGCGCTCGATCAGATTCAGCGAATCCAACCCCCAGTCGACGCCGGCAAGCGTACACAACAGGATGCCCTCGACGATCAGTGGCTCGGCGCGTTTCGGATGGCGGCTGACGAGTTCTTCCGCGCGTCGCAGCAGGGCGCGCATCCGTTGGACCTTCTGGTCGTCATCCGGTCCGTAGAAGGTCGCCGCCCATTCATCTTCCAGTCGGTCCGCCTGCTGCGCGACATCGTCCAAAGTCACGGGGCCACGTGCCGAGACCGCCAAAGCCCACAACAGCCCCAGTATCAGCCCAACGAGTCGCAAACCGCCCTCCCTTGATGCCGTCGACGCCGCGCGAAGCGGCCCTTTGCGATCGAACCGTCGGCGATTCTGCGGAAATGCCGATGGAGGAGGCAAGAGGCCGGGCATCGTTTCACGGGAACAGGATGAACATCACGTACCCCAGAAACAACATCAGATGAATGATGCCCTGCAGGGCGTTTGCACGACCGCTGACGAACGTCAGCACGGCCACGAACAGGCTGGCCTGCAACAGAGTCGAGTTCGTGCCGTCCAGGCCCAGCACGAGTTCCAGGTTCAGCCCAGCCGCCGCAATCAAAACCGTCGGAACGGTCAGACCGATGGTCGACAAGGCCGAACCCAGGCAGATGTTCACCGAGCGCTGTATTCGATTGGCGGTCGCCGCGCGCAGTGCGCCGAGCCCCTCGGGGATCAGGCCCAGTCCCGCGATCACGAGGCCGCCCAACGCGGTCGGCGCATCCAGCGCTTCGATACCGAAACTGATTGCACCCCCCAGCTCTTCCGACAACAGCACGACCGGCAGCAGCGCCGACAGCAGGCCGAACACGGACCAGCTGACGCGGGCCAGGCTCGGACGCGGGCCCGCCCCGGTCGCGACACGATCTGAGATCGATTCGTCGCTGGTGTCGAAGTACCCGCGGTGGCGGCCGGTCTGGAGCACAAGGAACAGCAGGTAGACGACGACGCTGAGCAAGCCGAGGAAAGCTTCCTGATGGATCGCCAGGGTTGCGCCCTGAGACGACACCGTGTGGTTCGGAAGCACCAGCAACAGCAGGCATAGCGACCCGATCAGTTGCAGAAACGACAGCGCGCCACGCAGCTTGAAGCTCTGCTCGCGGTGGCGCCAGGCGCCTGCGGTCAAGGCCAACCCGACCATCAGATTCATCGACAGCATCAGTACGGCGAAAACCGTGTCGCGCAGCAGGGTCGGATTCTGCGCGCCATGGTGCATCACACGCAGCATCAGGGTCGCTTCGATCGTCGTCGACGACATCGTCAGGACCAGCGTTCCATAGGGCTCACGCAGGAACTCGGCGAGCCGGTCAGCATGGCGGACGACGGCGAACACGCAGCCAAGCATCAGCAGGAAAATTCCGCCGCCTTCGGCCATGAGCGCGACCGGATCGCTCCGGTGCGTCAACAATCCGTCCATGAACTGCGACATGGCCCAGACGGTCCAGGCGAGGATGACGATGACGGGCATGGAATCTGATCGGACCAGACGGTTCTTTGCTTACAGGCGCGCCGGCGCGGACGCTCGTCCGTGCGAACCGCGAATGGAGATCGGCATCGCCCGATGCCCTGAACGCGCACCGCGTTCCGACGACCGACCGTCCGTGCCGAGGTTCGCGCGGCCGCAGTAACGGCTGCGGCGCCCCGGATCGACACCGGCTCCATCATCGCGCGATCGCGCCGATCTGCTCGTCGGCATTCGGCGTAGCCCCGTCGGGATCCGTGCGATGAGCCTCACGACGGCGAGAGTATACTGGCTCGGACTGGACATGACGCGGCTATCAGCGCATGCCGTCGCGATGCCGAAGGAACGTTGACCACTGGTTGCCGGGGACCAGCCCGACACCCGACGAACGAGCATCCGGACAAGCCCGCTTGCCAAGATTCGATCCGCCCCCCGAGCGCGTAGCGCTCGAATCCTTGCTGAGTCCGAATCCAAACGGTCGCAGTGCCTGCGCGTTCGATCCGGAGCCCCTGACCGAGGGCATCGTCCACATCTGGCGGGTCGACCTCGGCCAGCTCCGCGATACGGACGTATCTCCGGCGGATGCGCTGGCCGACGAGGAACGCGAACGTGGCGAGCGGCTGCGAACCGAGACACTGCGACGACGCTTCGCGCTCTCGCGCGGTCTCTTGCGCTGCATCCTGGGCCGCTACCTGCAACAGGCGCCCGAACGGATTCGATTCCGCTACGGCGCGCAGGGCAAGCCCGAGTTGGCGGAGCAGACGCGTCACGGCACGCCCGCGTTCAACCTGTCGCACAGCCGCGATCAGTGGGCGCTCGCGATCGGTGCCTGCGGGACCCTGGGCATCGACATCGAGTGCTGGCGGCCGCTCCGCGCGCTGGAGGCGCTGGCGGCACGATGCCTTGCCGACGAGGAATTCGCCGTATGGTCGCGCTTGCCGGCCGATCAGCAGGGAGCGGCCCTGTTCCGCCTCTGGACCTTGAAGGAGGCCTTCCTCAAGGGCGTAGGCTGCGGCATTTCCGTGGGCCTTCGGCAATGCGCGTTCGATCCTCTGGCCAGCCCGCCCCGGCTGCTCCGATGTCCCGAAAGCCTGTCGCAATCACCGGCAGCGAAGGACTGGTCCTTCGTCGAACTCGATATGGCACCGGATTGCAGTGGGGCCGTGGCGTCCGACCAAGCGATCACCACCCTTCGCGAGTACCGGCTCGAGGTCCGCTCCGACGCTCCGCTCAGGCAGTGATAACCCACCCCCCTGGTCAGAGAAGGCGGGCCTTATGGTAGACTTTCCGGGTTAAGCGCGACCCAGCCATCCCCAAGCAGGAACAGCACCCGCCGGCCCGATGCGTGCATCGACAACGTCGTCGGCTCCCGACGTGCCACTCCGGGAACGCGTTCGACGCTCTCTGAATCACGGACCCGTACAGGACAGCTTGATGAACATCAACTTGGTTATGGCAAATGTGCTGAAGTTCGCGGCATTCGTGCTCTTCACGTTCATGGTGCTGGTATATTTCGGTTTTCTGATCTTGTTGCCGCTCGACGTGCTGACACAGCTGATCAAGATCTTCAGCGCGTTCGGCCTGCCGACGGTCATCGCCGCGCTGCTGGGTGCCGGCGGTGTCGGTTACCTGGGGTACACGGTCTACCGGATGCCGGAACTGTGCCAATTGATCCTCGACATCGGCATGCAGCTGGTGCAATTCGGACTCGATCAGCTCAAGCGCTTCGATCCGCTGATCGAAGCCGCGCGTGCCATACCGCAGAAGACGGCGAGCACCGCCTGAGACGCTCGATCACGGCCGCTTGCCGGGCTCGCCACATGCGTTCCCGGTGAGCAGGCGCATTCCAGAGGTTCGGTCGGGCGTCTAGGTCGACCGAGCCGGTTACCCGACCCGAGTTCGAATCCGCGTGATGGACAGCGACGGAACCCTTTCCGACTGGCGCCGGCGCGCCCTCGATTTCCAGGAATCCGTTGGCGCGTGCGTCATCGGCATGAGCGGCACGATTCGGCAGGTCACGATCGCGATCTTCGGACGTGGCCATCTGATGCTCGAGGGCGATGTCGGCGTCGGCAAGACGACGCTGTTGCGTGCGGTCGCGCGCGGCATCGGTGGTGCCTACGAGCGCATCGAAGGCACGATCGACCTGATGCCGACCGATCTGCTCTACCACACCTACATCAACGAGCAGGGGCGTCCGCAGGTTGATCCGGGACCGATCCTGCGCCACGGCGAAGCCCTGTCCGTCTTCTTCTTCAACGAGGTCAACCGGGCCCGGCCGCAGGTGCACTCGTTGCTGCTGCGGGTGATGGCGGAACGGACGCTGACGGCGTTCAATCACGAATACGTGTTCCCTCATCTACAGTTGTTCGCCGACCGCAATCGCCTCGAGCGCGAGGAAACGTTCGAGATCCCGTCAGCCGCGCGCGACCGCTTCATGATGGAGCTGAATGTCGCGGCGCCGACGGACGATGCCGAACGACTCGCACTGATGTTTGATCCGCGGTTCCACGACACCGACCGGCTGCTCGAGGATGTCCCGTACGGGATCCTGCCGTATCAGCGGATCACCGAAGTCGCGGAGCTGATCCAGCGGCGAATCACGGCCAGCAACGCCCTGCAGAGCTACGCCCTGAACCTGTGGACAGCGACGCACGACCCGGCGCGTTTCGGCATCGATCTCGACGGCGCCGATCCCGCCCACTTGCTGCTGGCCGGCGCCAGCGCCCGAGGCATGAGCATGATGCTGCGCGCGGCCCGGGTTGCCGCATGGCTGAATGATCGGGACTATCTGATCCCCGAGGACATCCGCTCGGTATTTCACGACACGACGGCGCACCGTATCTTCCTGCGTCCGGTTTACGAACTGCGCCGCGTGGAGATCGTCCCCGAACTGATGCAAGGCATTCTCGACAACGTCGCCGCGCCTTGATCGCAGAATTTCAGTACCGGGTCCGATGGCGCTCGGAGCGGGCCCACCCCGGCAGCCACGCGGGTACCCAGCTCGGCGGCGGCGATCAGTTCTTCGGCTACGCTCCGTTCGTCGGTCATCCGGACCCTCGGCGAATCGACGGACGCACCAGCGCGACCGATCCTTTCGGACAATTGATGGTCCGGATGTTCCGGCAACGGAGTTCGATACCGATCTACCTGCTCGCCGATGTATCGGCGTCGATGGGCTTCGGTCATCCGGCCAGCAAGTTGGCGACGATCAAGGCGTTCGCCGACGCCGCGGCCTACTCCGCTCACCGCTCGGGCGACCCGTTCGGTCTCTACGCCTGCGACGATGAAGTGCGCTGGGATCTGCACCTGCCGCTGCGGCAATACCGGGGCCTGCCGTCCGAGCTCGCCGCCGCGCTGGATGCCTTCGATCCCGTCGCCCGCTCGTCGGTCGGCTTGCGAGCCGCGGCGGGCCTGCTCGGACGCGCGCGCAGTCTCGTGTTCGTGATGTCCGACTTCCACTTCGAATCCGCAGAGGTCGCGGCGCTGTTCGACGCACTGGCCCACCATGACGTCGTCCCGCTCGTCGTCTGGCAAGGCGCGGAGCTGTCCCGCCTGCCCCGCTGGGGTTGGGCAACCCTGCTCGATCCCGAGAGTGGGCGCGAGAGAACCCTGTTCATGCGCCCGTCGCTACATGCCGCGTTCGCCGAACGACTTCGGCAGCGACGATCGGAACTGATGCGCCTGACGGCCCCGCTCGGCCGGCGGCCGTTCTTCGTCGATCAATCGATCGACGCCGACGCCCTGACCGAGTATTTCCTCGATGGCTGACGTCGATCGTCGTCGTGCGACCGCCCGCTGGCTCGGCGCGGCATTGCTCGGCGTGGCGCTACGCGTCCTCGCGGCGCCCGCGGGCGGCGTCGTGGTCGAAATCCATGCTGACCGCGCGTTCGGCCAAACCGTCGGCGGGATCCTGTCACAGACCATCATCGTCGACCTGCCGCCGGGGCCGGCCGCATCCGTGGACCATGCACCGCAGCGAGGCGCGGTCAATGACTGGCTCGATCTGGTCTCGGTCGACTGGTCGCAGCCATCGGAAAGCCGCATCGAACTGCATCTGGACTATCTCGTTCTGAAAGGCGTGCGTGTGCCGGAACCGGTGACGACCCCCGGATTCCCGCTGAGTATTGAGCGTGGCGGTAAAACCGAGATCGTCGACGTGCCGGCATGGCCGTTTACCCTGCTGCCGGTGATCCCGCCCGCGCAAGCCGACGACCAGATCGAGGTTCGCCCACCCCTGCCCGCCAGACCGCACGAGCTCGGGGATCACGTTCGAGTGCTCTCGGGCATCCTGCTCGGCCTGCTGGTCTGCACCACCTGGCTCGTGCTGCACGTGCGGCTCTCGTCCGCGCGCGGGCGTTCACGACCGTTTCGCCGGGCGATACGGGAAGTCCGCAGTCATCGACATGCCGACTCGAGTCTGGCGGGATATACGGCGGCGCTGCGTGCGGTCCATCGTTCGATCGACGAGACCGCGGGCCGAACCGTCTGCGCGGCCGACGTCGACGCCTTGCTCGCGCATCGGCCGGCATTCTCGCCGCTGGGCGCCGGGTTCAAGTGGTTTTTCGTCGAATCCGAGCGCTGCTTTTTCGGCCCCGACTCCGGGGACACATCGCTGACCGAGCGCTGGAACGCGCTCGAGCAGTTCTGCGAACGTTGCCTCGCGGCCGAGATCGACAGCCGATGAGCATTGGATTCGAGCATCCCGGGTGGCTGTTCGGCGCGCTGGCCATGGTGCTGCCCTGGATCAGCCGCTCGCACCCCCCGTTGCGTTACTCGAGCCTGCTGCTGGTGCCGGATGATCCCGTTTCCGACCGGGCCGAGCGCGCCTTGACGGTAGCCGGAAGCCTCGGGCTGTTGAGCCTGGCGATCGCGGCCGCGGGTCCGTACGGGCCGGAACGCGAGGTCGAACGGATCGGGCGCGGGGCGGAAATCGTGTTGCTGATCGACCGCAGCAGCAGCATGAGCGAGAACTTCACCGGTCGCTATCTCAGCGGCAGCGGCAAGGAAACGAAAAGCTTCGTCGCCCGTCAGGTTCTGTCGGACTTCGTCGCGAGACGCGAGAATGATCTGATCGGAATCGTCAGCTTCAGCGCCGCCCCGGTGTATGTGCTTCCGTTGACGAATGACAAGCCGGCCGTACTGGCGGCGATCAACGGCTCGGCGGATCGCGGCCATGGCGTGACCAATATCGCGTCCGGACTGATCATGGCGCTGGACTACTTCGCCGGCCGGCCGCAAACCGGAACCCGCATCGTTCTGCTGGTATCCGACGGCGCCGCCCGTATCGACGACGAGACGAGGGCGAGGATACGCCAGGACTTTTCCGAGACCCGCGCCCATCTGTACTGGCTCTATCTGCGCGGCCGTTCCGGCGTCAGGCTCGATGAACGACCCGCGAACGCCGGAGAGTCGACGACCCCCGAGTATTTCCTGCACGAGTTCTTCAAGAGTCTCGGAACGCCCTACAGCGCCTATGAAGCGGACAACGCCGAGGCCTTCGAGCGCGCTGTGGCCGAGGTCGGCCGCCGCGAAAACGAACCGCTGACCTACCGCGAGCGACTGCCGCGTAGCGATCTGTCAACCTATGCCCTGGCCGCCGCGTTGTTGTGCCTGTTGCCAGTCTTGATCTCTAGAGCCATGGAAACCGGGCGATGGAACGAGTAATCCGGCTACCCCGACGGGTCTCACTGCTGCTGGCGCTGACGCTGGCCTTTTCGGCCTTGGCGGCGCGCGAGGCCTGGATCATCGGACGGCTTGGCGCCGAGAACCGGCGGATGGCCATGCCGGAATCGATCAAACCCGCGCGGGACTCGGGGCCCGAACTGGTATTCGCGGCCGCCTTCCACCAGCAACGCCAGGGAAACGTGCAGGAAGCACTCAGACTGTATTCATCGCTGCTGGAATCGGCCGATGCCGACCTGCGCAGGCGGATACGGTACAACATTTCGACGATCTACCTCGCCGACGCCGCGAAACTCTGGAATTCGGTCGGCGTCGTCGAACACGCGCGCATCAGCACGCTCGTGGAGCTTGCCAAGACGGGCTTTCGCGATGTCTTGCGTTCCGATCCCGGCAACTGGGACGCGCGCTTCAATCTCGAATACGCATGCCGCATAACGCCTCCGCCCAAGGAAACGGAGAAGGGCGACTGGCGCGGCGAAAAAACCAGCGTGTTCGCCACGCTGCCGGCGCTTCCCGGAGGCGGCCCCTGATCCCTCGTCTGCGCCGATGCGGCTTCCGATTCTGGTGCGTGCTCGGTGCCGTCGCGCTGGTCGGCGCGGCATCGCTGCATCCCAGCATCAGTCTTAACCGGCCGGTCTTTCGTTACCTGTTCATCCTGGACATCACCCAGAGCATGAACGCGCGCGATTACGAACTCGACGGTCGACCCGTCGACCGCCTGAGTTATGCAAGGCAGGCGGTCCGAACCGCGCTCCTCGCACTGCCCTGCGGCTCGGAAGCCGGACTCGGCGTGTTCACGACCAAGAATACCGAGATCCTGTTCGAGCCGATCGAAACCTGCAGTCACTTGCCGGTCGCCCTCGACGTCCTGGAACATGTCGACTGGCGCATGGCCTGGGCCGGCGACAGCTACATCGCGGACGGGCTGTTCAGCGCGCTGCGCGCGCTGAGTGCCCGCCCGGCACCGGTGCGGCTGGTCTTCCTCAGCGACGGACAGCAGACTCCGGCGAATGCGGTTCCGCCGAAGTATTCCGGCACGCGTGGCGAAATTCCGGGACTGCTCATCGGCGTCGGCGGCAATCGACCGGTGCCGATCCCGCGGCTGGATCTGGAGAACCGCCAGGGTGGCTTCTGGCAATCCGCGGATGTCGCGGCACCGGTCAGTTCAACCGCCTATGAAAATGATCTACAGGGTGAGATCGCGGAGGAATCGAGCCGGGAAGGCCCCTATATGACTCGGGTGTTCGAGGACCGGCTACAGCGGCTCGCCGATCAGACGGGCCTCGATTACCGACGCCTGACGGACCCCGAGGCGTTCGCCAGGCTGCTGCTCGACGAGCGGAATGCCGAGCGCCGATCCGTGCCGACCGATATCGCGCCCGCGCTGACGGCGCTCGCCTGGTTGCTTGCGGTCGGCTCATATGCCGGCCGGATCGACAGTCTGCGAAGGCGTTGGCGACTTGCTTTGCAGGCTCTAGGCCAGCGCGTCGGGAACGGCCTTTCGCCGCCGCGCGATCGGCGGGCTCGTTTGTCGCGTCATCGGAGAGAGGCATGAAATCACCGGACGACTTCAAGACGTCACGGCCGCGTAGCTACGTACTGCGACAAGGACGCATCACTCCCGCGCAGCGGACCGCGCTGGACGAACTGATGCCCAAGTTCGGGTTGTCGGCCGACGCGGCGTTCGATCCGTTGACGAGCTTCGGTCGTCAGGCGCCACTTTTTCTCGAGATCGGATTCGGCAACGGAGAAACCCTGCTGCAAACCGCGACAGCCGAACCGGACCATGACTTCATCGGAATCGAGGTTCACGCCCCAGGGGTCGGGCACCTGTTGTTGGGACTCACCCGGCTGCAGATCGCAAACGTCCGCGTCTACCGAACCGATGCCGCGGAACTGCTGGAACGGCAGGTGCCGGACTCGACATTCGACGGCATCATGATCTATTTCCCGGATCCGTGGCCAAAATCGCGCCATCACAAGCGCCGCCTGATCGACACCGAATTCGTCGAACTCGCGGCATCGAAGCTAAAGCCACAGGGAATTTTTCACGCCGCGACGGACTGGCGGGACTACGCCGATCAGATTCTCGAAGCGGCGATACGCTGTGAGCGCCTGACCAACTGCGCGATCGAAGGAGGTTTCAGCGCGCGTCCGCCGCGTCGCCCGTTGACGAAGTTCGAACGACGGGGGCTCGCGAAGGGACACGGCGTCTGGGACATCGTGTTTCGGCGTAGCGATTGATCCGACCGAGTTGCGCACGCGCATCACACGGAATCAAGACGCTGCGGTGATCGAGTGGCGACGGAAAGGCCGATGGGCGATCCGGACGGCCCGGCGACGGCCGAGGCCGCTAGGAGGATACGACCTTACCGTAGCCCGGCGTCCGCTCGTCGGCCACGTCATCGACAGCGGTGGTCGACTGAAGGGCTGGCACGGCCTCGCGTATCGTGGCGAGATCATGCAGGCGCTGCCGCAACTGACTTACGGTTCGATCGAGGTTGGCGATCTCATCATCGAGCGATTCGTTGCGACCACTGACTTTCTGGTAGAGATCGATACGACTCTCGACCGAGTGCTTCCGCTCCTTGACGTACTCGAGCAACGGAACGAACACGGTCGCGCTCCAGCTGACGAATTCGTCATAGGCTAGTTTGAACAAGACCTGCGCGCGTGCGATCAAGGTTCCGTAAAGCCGGTTGACGACGACGGTCTGATACATCGAGGTCGACGAGGAACTGGTACGAAACTGTTCACCTTGATCGAATATCTCGTCGAGTTCCCGGCGATACGCGTCGATCGTGAACTCGTTCGGCCGCAGATCCTTGAACCCGGGTTCGGCGGAAAACTGTGTGAACATCGCGGTCACCAGGCAAGTCGATTGGTCGGCCAGGTCAGCCGCCGCGGACAACGCCAGGTGCAATTCATCGAGCACCGCCTTCATGACTGCCTTCATGCCGAAGGTCGTCAGGCTTTCGATCATTTCGCGCCGAGTCCTCTCGACGATTTCCTGTATCCGCTGCGGCGATAGCTGTTTCTGAACCTGTTCGGTCTGAACCTTGAAGGCCGCCATGGCTTTCTTCAGCGCATCGACGGCCGCGACATACTTCGCGTGCTCGGAATGCGCCTCGGTCATCAATCGTCGCGTCAGCGCGTGATTCTTCGATCCCATTTCGCGCATTTCGCCGGACTGCCGCTCCATGTTGGTCAGCCGCGCGGAAAATACCGTGTGCCACTCGTTGAACGACCGCGTCAAGGTCCGCATGACGATCTCGGCCAGGATCTCCTGCCGCACTCGGACCAGACCCTCGGCCAGGTACAACTCGAGGTCGCCAAGCCTCGACCGCTTGAGCAGCAGGTCATCACCGCGGATCTTGGCCAGCAGCCCCTGCTTCGCCGAGATCGGAAAGATCAGACTGGGCTCGACGCCCAAGGTACGTGAGGTGGTATCGATCTGCGACTTGAGCGATTGCTCGACCACCTGTTCGCCTTGCAGATCGTCCCACATCGAGTCGATCTTGTTCAGTACGACGATCAAACCGCCGCGATGGTTCTGCTGGATCTTGCGCGCGTGCATCCGCCATACGTCGACATCGCTCTTCGTGACTCCGCTGTCTGCGGCCAGCACGAACACGACCGCCTGAGCTTTCGGCAACATGCCGAGCGTCAGTTCCGGCTCGGCACCCATCGCGTTGAGCCCGGGCGTATCGACGATGACCAGCCCCCTCCGCAGAAGCGTATGGGGAAAGCTGATCAGCGCGTGACGCCAGCAGGGAATCTCCACGTGCTCGGGCGGATACCCGCAAGACTCGTGAATCTCCTCGCTGTACAGTCCCAGTTGTTGCGCCTGTTCGCGCGCAACCGTACGGGTCGCCGCGAGCGCACGGAAGGCCTCTTGCATCTGAATCGGGGACGTAGGATCCAGGGGGATTTCGGTCCAGGCGGACGGATCCGCCTTGAGATCGGCGAGAGTCCGCTCGTTTGCGCGGGTCTCGATGTCGATCAGGCGGATGTAGCTGCCTTCCCGCTGATCGTAGAAGATCTCGGTCGGACACATCGTCGTGCGACCGGGCGACGACGGCAGCAGCCGAACGCCGGTATCGGCGAAGAACAGCGCATTGATCAGTTCCGTCTTGCCGCGAGAGAACTCGGCCAGAAACGCAACGGTCAACTCGTCCGAGCCGACAGTATCGCGAATCCGGTCGATTTCCTCGAATACCTGCTCCGAATTGACCTCGGCGGCGGTCAGCCACTCGCGGTAGCGCTCGATCGTTCGAGTCAGCTCCTCGCGCCACAGATCGTGGTCTCGAAGCTTCTCGCCTAGTCCGTTTGTGCTCATCGGTGACTCTAATTGATCTCGCGCAGGGAACCGACTTCACCGGGACGGGAAAACCCTCGTCCGATCCGGACGACCCCGACCGGACTCGCGGCTCTTGCCGTAGCGTTGCCGCGACGCGGCGCCAAGGCGAAGCCGATCGTACCCAGTCAAGGCTAAAGTTTAGATCAATCCTCGCTTGCCTCTGACAACCGGCGCACAAGCCTGAAAGCCGGGATGCATCAGCGGTCGTCCTCGATCACGTTATCCGGCCGACCTCGAACCGAGACCGGCACCACAGAGCGCGCCGGGCACCGCGTTCGCGTTGGGGGCTCGTCTACGCGGCCTTAACAAAACTGTAGACCCGGGCTGGCTCAGCGGCCGCTCGCGGGGCGTGTTGCATTCGACCCGTCAATTCACTATAAGATGCGGCTTGATCCGACGCCGCATGCCGCGCCCCGATCGAGGGAACGATCGCACCCCCGGAGGATTCAGCTCTGTCTTCAGCGAGCGATTCCGCCCCGGATGAAGGACAAGTCGGCAAGCGGCCAGATTGAAGATCCCGCGGAGACGGGACCCCGGATGGCATCCCAGCAGGACGAACTGTTTTTTTCGGAGGAGTCAAGAATGTCGAAGCACACGTTGAGATCTCTCGTCACCGCCATGGCTTTCGCGGGAACATCGTCGATCGCGATGGCCGCGGAATGGGCCGCGCTTCCCACGAAGGCCCCGGAGCCGGCCGACAACCCGACCACGCCGGCCAAAGTCGAACTCGGCAAGATGCTCTACCTGGACCCCAGACTGTCATCGAGCGGCACAGTGTCGTGCAACTCTTGCCATAACGTCATGCTCGGCGGCGAGGACAACCGTGGCGGTTCAGTCGGCGTCAAGGGTCAGGTCGGCGGTCGGAGTGCACCGACGGTGTGGAACTCCGCATTCAACTCGGTACAGTTCTGGGATGGCCGGGCCCCGAGTCTGGAAGCCCAGGCCAAGGGACCGGTCACGAACCCCATCGAGATGGGCATGAAGAGTTGGGATGACGTCGTCGCCCGACTGAAGGCGATTCCCGGCTATAAGCAAGCCTTTGCCGCCGCTTTCGGCGGTGAGGACACCATCAGCGCCGACAACGCCGCGAAGGCGATTGCCGCCTATGAACGAACCTTGATCACGCCGAACAGCCCATATGACAAGTACGTCGGCGGCGACAAGGGCGCGCTGTCAGAGCAGCAGGTTCGCGGCATGAACACCTTCGCCGAGATCGGCTGCGTCAGCTGCCACAGCGGACCGGCCTTCAACGGCCCGACGCAGCCACAGGGAACCGGCTTCTTCATGAAGTTCCCAACCTATCCGAACGGCGTGCTCGAAGCGCAATACAACCTGAGCAAGGACGAGGGACGATTCGAGGTCACGAAGCAGGATGCCGACAAGCACCTGTTCAAGGTACCGACGCTGCGCAATATCGCGCTGACCGCGCCGTATTTCCACAACGGCAAGGTCACGACGCTACCGGATGCCGTCAAGGTCATGGCCAGGACGCAGCTCGACAAGGATCTGACGCCGCAACAGACCGACGACATCGTCGCGTTCCTGAACGCGTTGACCGGCGAATTCCCCAAACAGGAAATGCCGCGTCTGCCGGCCTACCCCGACAAGACCTTCCCGTTCGAATAACGGAAGTTCGCTCAGCGACACCGGGGCCGTTACGCCGTGGCCGGCGTGACGGCCCTTTTTCGTTCTGACCCGCGCCAGACCCGAATCACACCAGCCGCGCCCGCGGCGCCGGCGGTCGCGCTCAGAAACGATAGATCGGACAGGCGGCGACCCGTTCCTCGATGACCCGCCTCAGTTCGCCGAACTCCGGACTTTCGACCGATCCGAACCGTCGCTCGAACTCCTCGCCGGGCATGTTTTCCGGAAGGTCCTTCATCGAAGGCATGAACAGGGACTCGTCGGCGGAGTTAGCGAGTTGCGTCTGCAAGCGCAGTGCGGCCTGATCGGAACTGATCGCGAACTTGCCGAAATTCGCGCCGGCGCGGTCGGCGGCGAGGTCGGTAAAGCTGAATCCGGTGCCGCTATGCGTATCGTTCAATTCCTTCGCCAGTCCGACGACATCGGCCAAGGTCCGGGTCCCGGACACGACCAATGCGGCCGAGGTCACGAAATGCTGCGCGGTATCGGCCCGCCGGCTCAGCAGCGCGAATCGTTGTGGCGCCAGGAATTCCGGTGCCGTGACACCGAATGCGTCCGCCAGATTCCGGCCGTTGACATACGCGCTCAGCGTCAGGATCAGCGCCCGATTCTCCTCGACCGGCTCGCGCGGCGCGGCTTCCGAGCGCGTTCGGGCAAGCGAGAACAGGGGCTGGAACAGTGAGGACAAGCGGACGTATTTCTTGATCTCCGGATTCCGCACGACCTCGGCCAGGCGCCGATGATAGGCCAGCATCCGTTCCTTCATCGCGAAATCCGTCACCAGATCGTCGGCCTGGGCCAGGACCTTTCGATTCCAGTCGAAATCCACGCGCACGCGGTCATCGACGATACGGTATTCGCGGACAACCTCCTGGACGATATGTGCGTAGCGCGCCGCACGACCGAACTGCGCGAGACCCTTGATCATCCAGCCAACCAACGGGTACGGAACAGCCAGCCTTCCGAGCTTCAATTGGCGAATGACGACGTTCTTGTCTCCGTTATCGGCCAATACACGAAAGTTGACGAACCATACCGACTCCACCCACGGAACCTTGACCGATCCCTGCATTCTGAGCCGGTTATCGCGGATCGCGACGTTGGCGAAACCGACGAGCTTGCGTCGGGATAGCGCATAGTTGGCCGCACTCTCCAGATCGCTCGCGGTGAACGACACGACCTTTCGGACGACTGTCTGATGCCGATCGGTAGGGACGGAACTGCGCAGCAACACCCGGGTACGCCGCATGATGTCCTGACGGTCCCCTCCGGGCGCGGTGGCGGAAGGCTCGCGCGACAACACCAGCGCCAACAGCAAACATGACAGCAGGAATACCGCCAGAACCGATTGGGCCACACGAACGACAACGGGTTTGGCGACCGGCCACAGGCGCCGCGCGGACTCCAGAATCGTGGTCAATGCGAACCTCTCCTCCACCCAGCCAATCAATGCTGGTGCCAGAAACCCATTACATTCCGATCGGGGGCGTCCCGAATTACCGAATCCCGGCTCTGAACCGAGCCGGCATGGCCGACGCCCGTAACATCACTAGCCTAACGTCCGAACGCGCGGAAAAACACCGCATGATCATGACATTCGGTCGAGGCCGCGCTTGCGGATCGAGTTCAATCGACGCGTTGTCGATCCGCGGCCGGCCGACGATCGAGCACGCAACCCATCACGAACAGGTCCGAGCTTACGCCGACGCGGCGCGCGCCGCAAAGCGCGGGGCGGTAGCGAAACGATCGAGGCAGTCGCCAGAACCGGCGATTTGCCGGCGCGAAACGCTCAACTGCCGACCGGAGAGACCGCCAGCAGACCGACTCCGGCCAGCATGATGATCGCCGCAATCAATCGCTGCACCAGTCGCCCCTCGTGAAAACACAGGCTCCCGTAAATGACGCTGAACAGGATGCTGCTGCGCTTCGCGGCGATCATGTACGAGGACTGCACCTGATCGAGCGCGAGAAAATGCGTGTAGATCATCACGGCCATCAGCATGCCGACCAGCAGCTGCAGCGATGGCCGGTACCGCAAACAGACGATGGATGCCGGCCTCCTGCCGGTCAGGAACACCATCGAGAACAGACTGACCAGCACGAAATAGAAGGGCCCGAAGCGCGCGGCCGGCATGTAGGCGAGCGCGCCCTTTCCCAAGACGGACGTGACGCCGTAGATCAGCGAAACCGCCAGCATCAGCCGCGTCCCGGACTGCGTCATCAGCGCAGGTATCAGCGACCTGATCACCCGCGCATCGCGATCCATCGAACCGAGGTTCAGCAACAGCGTCCCCGCGACGACCAGCGCGATGCCGATCATGCCCGTCAGTGACACTGCCTCACCCAGCAGCAGCGCGGCGACCGGCACCGTGAACACCGGTGTGAAGGCCAGCATCGGTTGGGATAGCGACAGCGGACAATCTCGGACCGCGCGCATGTACAGCAGCATCGCGCCGACTTCCAATGGGATCGCGACGCCGACCCAGAGCCAGAAAGGCCCAGCCGGCATCGTCGGTGGCTCGTAGACGATCCAGGGCAACAGCGCCACCGCACTGTAGGCGAAACGGCTGATGACCAGTTCGTCGTCGCGGAACCGCTGAAAGTAGCGCTTGCTGAATGCATCGGCGGTGGCCAGACTGAACGCGCACAGGATGCTTAGCGAGAGCCAGTGCATCAGCGGTCTCGTCCCCGCATGTAATCGTCGATTATCATCGCTGAGGCGATCCCGACTGTCCCCACGTCGACGCCGAGCCCCATAAGAGCCCGATGTTCAAACTCTACCCCGGAAACCGGATCGAACGGCTGGCCGAGCAGCTGGCCGAGGTCACGGCAACGCCGCTCGACGACCCGTTCAGACCCGAGCTGATAGTCACGCAGAGCCTCGGCATGGCACATTGGCTGCGGCAAAAACTGGCCGAATGCCACGGCATCGCCGCCAATCTCCGCTTCATGCTGCCGACGGCGCTGGTCTGGGAGGTTCTGCGCGGCTACAGTCCGGACGCCCTGGGTGAACGTTCGGCGTTCGATCGGGATCTGCTGGCTTGGCGTCTGTACGACGAGTTGCGCCGCGCGACGGACGACGAGCGCTTCGCGCCGCTGAGCGCGTTGATCTCGAACGATCGATCGGGACTGAAGCGCTTCCAGCTCGCGGCCCGCATCGCCGATCTGTTCGACCAGTACCTGGTATTCCGCCCGGACCTGATCGCGTCCTGGGAAAGCGGCGATGAACCGGATGACTGGCAGGCCACGCTGTGGCGCCGCGTGCACCGCCGTGTCGACGAGCCGCATCAGGTCGCCCTGTTGTCGCGATTTCTTGACCACGACGGACGGCACATGCTGTCGCCTGACGCCGTGCCCGCACGCCTGTCGGTGTTCGGCCTCTGTACGCTGCCGCCGGCGCACCTCGCGGTCCTGGAGCGGCTCGGCGAGGACCGCGAGGTCCATCTGTATTTCCTGAATCCCTGTACGGAGTATTGGGGGGACGTCGAGGACCCGCGTTCGCGCGCACGACGTGCCCGATGGCGTCGTGGACCGCCGCGCGCCGCAACGTTCACCGGACATCCATTGCTCGCATCCTGGGGCCAACAAGGGCGCGACTTCTTCGAGCGACTGCTGGACACGACGACGATCGAACCGTTCGAGTTCGCGGATCTGTACGAGAACCCCGGCGAGGCGACACTATTGCATCGCCTGCAGTCGGACATCTTATACCTGCGCGACCCGGCGGCGGCGCCGGATCGCCCGCCGATCGACCGGTCGGACCGATCGATCCGGATCCATGCCTGCCATAGCCCGATGCGCGAGCTCGAGGTCCTGCACGATCGCCTGCTGGACCTGTTCGAGCGATACCCGGATCTGGAGCCACGCGATGTCATCGTCATGGCGCCCGACATCGAGATCTACGCGCCGATGATACCGGCGCTGTTCGCCGTCGATGGCGTATCCAACCCGCACGAACCGCATCGCCTCCGACTGCCATGCACGATCGCCGACCGCGCGGCCGGCGCGGAACATCCGCTGCTCGGTACGTTCCTGACCATTCTGGCGCTGCCGAAGAGTCGCTGGAAGACCTCGGAAATCCTCCCGCTGTTGCGAACCGCGGCGGTACGACGGCGTTTCGGGCTCGAAGAAGCGGAGGTCGAACGTCTGCGGCGCTGGATTTCCGAAAGTGGCATTCGCTGGGGCCGGGATGCGAACCATCGGGAAGAGCTCGGCACGCCCGCGACCTCTCTTCACACCTGGGATTTCGGGCTTGAGCGCCTGTTCATGGGCTACGCGCTCGGCAGTTCCGAAGCGCTGTTCGACGGGATCGCGCCGTATCCGGACATCGAGGGACAGGCGGCGGAAACACTGGGTCGACTGCAGGCCTTCGTCGGCGCGCTGACCCGCGCCAGTGAGCAACTCGCCGGTCACGATACCCCGAAGGGCTGGACCGAGCGGCTGAACGCCTTACTCGACAGCCTGTTCGCGCCCGACGAGTTCGAAATCTCGATCACGGCACATCTGCGCGAGGCGATTGCGGCCCTGCAGGATGAGGCCGAGGAGGCTGGCTGCGACACGCCGATCGGACTGGAGATCGTCGAGTACCGTCTGCGCCAAGGCCTATCGCTGCCGGCGCCCGGACAACGATTCTGTACTGGCCAGATCAGCTTCTGCTCGCTGTTGCCGATGCGCAGCCTGCCGTTTCGCATCGTCTGCCTGATCGGCATGAACGACGGGGATTTTCCGCGTCGTCGTCGACCGACGGAGTTCGACCGCATCGCGGCATCCCCGCGCGCGGGCGACCGCTCGCGCCGCGAGGACGATCGCTATCTGTTCCTCGAGACCCTGTTGTCGGCCCGCGAACATCTGCACATCAGTTATGTCGGCCGCAGCATACGCGACAACAGCCCGTTGCTGCCGGCGGTTCCGGTCAGCGAGCTGATCGAATGCCTGCAGCGCGATTATCTGGCGGCGGAATCGCGCGATGCGCTGATCATCGAGCACCCGATGCAGCCGTTCAGCCCGCGCTATTTCGACGGAAGGAACTCGCTGTTCAGCTACGCCGCCGAATGGCTGCCGAGCAGCCGGGGTCTTCAGGGCCCGCGCTCGCGGCCGCGCCCGTTCATCGCTTCGCCCCTCGATGAACCCGACGCCGTGCTGCGTCAGATCGACCTCGAGCGACTGCTGAAGTTTTTCCGGAACCCGCCGCGGGCCTTTCTCGAGACGCGGCTCGGTGTCGTGCTGTCCGAGCAGGACACACCACCCGAGGATTGCGAGCCGTTCGCGCTGGACGCGCTGGACACCTATGCGCTCCGGCAGGACCTCGTGTCGCTGCAACTCGCCGGCATCGAAGCGCGCGAAGTCGAACAACGCTTCGCCGCCGAGGGGCGGCTGCCGACACCACCATTCGATCGGCTCGCGCTGAATGCCAACAACGAACCGGTAGCCCAGCTCCTCGCTCGACTGCGGACCGACTACGCGGAGTTCATGGTGTCCCCGGAGCCGCCGCAACGCTTTGCGTTCACGCTCGGCTCGTTCGTCTTGAGCGGCGCGCTTCAGCCCCTATACACAGAGGGCCTGTTGAGCTTCCGCCCGGGCCGTCTGCGGGCCACGGACCGCGTAAGACTCTGGCTGCAGCACCTGGTGCTGCAACTCGTCGTCGACGGACCTCGCCGCAGCGCACTGGTTGCGATCGACGAACAGCTTGAATTGCCCGCACTACCCGTGGCGCAAGCGCGCGAGCACTTGCTCGGCCTGCTCGACCTGTACTGGCAGGGGCTGAGCCAGCCGCTGCCGCTGTTTCCCGAGGCCGCTTACGCCTACGCGCGGAAGCTCGCCGAAACGAATGACGGGGCGCTGGCGGATCGTGCGGCGCGTCAGGCCTGGGAGCACTACGAGTGTCGCGACGGACAGGTCGACGCGGCGATCGCGACTGCATTCCGGGGCATCCCCGACCCCTTGGCGCCACCGTTCGATGCGATCGCGACCGGTGTGTTCCAGCCGCTGATCGAGGCCATGGTCCAATGACCGCCGCGGCCCGCCCCCTCGACTCGACGAGTATCCCGTTGACCGGCGTCCACCTGATCGAGGCCAGCGCCGGCACCGGCAAGACCTATGCGATCGCCAATCTGTTCCTGCGCTTGCTGCTGCAGCAGCGACGCGCGGTCGGCGAGATCCTCGTCGTCACGTTCACCAAAGCGGCAACCGCGGAATTGCGCGCGCGCATTCGGCGCCGCCTGCGCGATGCGCTCGGCGTACTCGACGATCCGACTGCCGGGACCGCCGACCCTTCGCTGGGGGCCGTGCTCGCGGGGATTGCGGATCCGGCCTCGGCGCGTCGCACCCTGGTCGACGCCCTGGCCTGCATGGATGAGGCCGCGATCATGACGATTCATGGACTGTGTCAGCGACTGCTGCAGGAACATGCGCTGGCCAGCGGCGTGCCGTTCGATGCCGAATTCAGTGCCGACGCGTGGCGACTGCAACTGGAGGCGATCGAGGATTTCTGGCGCGACCGCTTCTACTTCGGCTCCTCCGGGCTGGCGGCACTGGCCCAGGGCCGATGGCAGACGCCGGAGCTTCTGCTCGCGGAAATCCGCGCGTTCCTCGATCGCGACGACGCCCTGCTCAGCGGCGAGCCTCCCGCCGATGAGGTCAGCCCGGCGCGTTACCGCGAGCTGGTCGAGTCGGTCCGCACGCTCTGGCGCTCACGCGGCGACCATGTCGTAGAGGCCTTGCTGGACCTGGTCTCACGACGGCTTCTGAGCCGGGCCCAGGACCGGTATCGTCCGGAGGACCTCGAAGCTTTGCGCGCGAACCTGACCGCGTTCGTCGATGGCCCGATCGACGATTATGCCGTTCCAAAGGGTTACGAGTTGCTCACGACGCATCGATTCGAACTGGCGATCACCGCGCAGGGCCGCAAGACAGGCATCGAACGGCCCGAACCGGCTTTGTTCGATGCCTTCGATCAGATCGACCTGCTGCGCCGCGCCAAGCTCGTCCAGCTGCGGGCGGATGCGATTCGGCAGGTCCGTTCGGCGACCGAGCGAATCAAACGCGACCGGCGCCTGCTGGCCTACGACGATCTGATCCGCGGCGTCAGAACGGCGCTGCAGGGCCCGCATGGCGCCTCGTTCGCCGCGACGATCGCCGGCAAGTTTCCGGCCGCTCTGATCGATGAGTTCCAGGACACGGACCCGGGCCAGTATGCGATCTTCGCTGGGGTCTACGCCGAAAGACCCGACTGCGGCCTGTTCATGATCGGCGATCCGAAGCAGGCGATCTACGGCTTCCGCGGCGGCGACATCTTCACCTATATCCGCGCCCGCCGCGCCGCGCCGAATCTCTACACGATGAACGACAACTGGCGTTCGGCGGCCAGCTACGTGCGCGCCGTGAATACGCTGTTCGATCAGTCGCGGCGGCCGTTCGTCTACGCCGACGACATTCCGTACCATCACATCGACGCCGCCGCCGAAAACCCGGCGAACCGCGAACCGCTGCGCATTGCCGGCCGGACTCCGGCACCGTTCTGCGTCTGGTATCTGACCCCTGAGAATACCGGCACGACGGCGAAAGTGGTCGGCAAGGGACATGCGCGCACCCTGCTAGCCGCGGCCTGCTGCGCCGAGATCGCCCGCTTGCTGGATCCGGCGACCGGCTCCGTGCTGGGTTCGGAACCGCTGCGGCCACGCGATATCGCGATCCTCGTCCGGACGCACGGGGAAGCCGAGATCGTACAGAACCGGCTCGTCGAATCGGGCATTCCGAGCGTCTACCTCGGACGGGACAGCGTCATCATGACGCCCGATGCCGAGGAATTGGCCCGGGTACTCGCCGCGGTCGCCGATCCGGGCAATGAACGCGCGCTGCGCTCGGCACTGGCGACCGAGATGCTCGGCGTCAACGCGGACTGGCTGGCCGTCGACACGAACGCGCGATGGGACGAGGTCTTCGCGACGTTTAGCGCGTACCATGAACAGTGGCTTTCGCTCGGATTCATCGCGATGTTCCGCAGCCTGCTGCACCGCCAGGGCGTCCCGGAACGCCTGATCGCCCTGCGCGGCGGCGAACGGCGCCTGACCAATCTGCTGCAACTGGGCGAACTCTTGCAATCGGCCAGCAGCGAACATCCGGGCATCGAGCCGCTGCTGCAGTGGTTCGGCGACCAACGCGCACAGCCCGAACCGGACATCGAGGAACAGCAGTTGCGACTGGAGAGTGATGCCGAGCGCGTGCAGATCGTCACGATCCACAAGAGCAAGGGCCTGGAGTACCCTGTCGTGTTCGCGCCGTTCTGCTGGGATGGCCGCGAGGCAGGCGGCTCCGCGCCATTCGGCTTTCACGACGAGAGCGACCCTGGATTGCCTTATCTGGTCGATCTCGCGGCCTCGGCCGGCAACGTCGCGACCGCCGACCGCGAGCGACTCGCAGAGGACGCAAGACTGTTGTACGTCGCCGTCACGCGGGCGCGCCATCGATGCTACCTCGCCTGGGGCGAGATCAACGGCACGAACCAGTCCGCGCTGACGTATCTGCTGCGCGGGGATGCGGCGTCGCGCCCGATGGACCTGCTTCAGGGCCTGAACCGCGACGAGCCCCTGTTCGAGATCGCCGCGCCACCGCTGAGGCCGGATCAGCCGGTCGCGAGATCCGCGAGCGATGAGTCGCCGTTGAATGCCAGGCCATTTCACGGCCGGATCGACACGAGTTGGCGCACGACCAGCTTCACCGCGCTGGCGACCGGCGTCGCCGCTCCGTTGCCGAATGACCTCATGGACCCCGGCAGCGAACCGACGCCAGGCGATGTACCGCGCGACGACGAATCCGCCGCGCCGCCGGATGCGATCTTCCTGCTCCCGAAAGGCGCACGAACCGGCATCCTGTTGCACGAGATCTTCGAATCGCTCGAATTTCCCGATGCCGCGGGCGCGACGCTGACAAACCATGTCGAGGCAGCGCTGCACCGCCACGGCTTCGACCCCGAGCCATGGACCCAGGTCATCGCCGCGATGATCGGGAACGTCCTCGACACCGTAATCGACCGCTCCAGCGGTCTGTCGCTGCGGCGGATTCCGGGCACGCGCCGCCTGAACGAACTGCAGTTCCACTTTCCGATCAGGGACCTCGACCTCGGCGCGCTGCGTGCGTTCGTCTCCGGCGCAGGCATCGATCCGGTACGCGAACGCGGACCGGATATCCCCCGGCTTCGCGGGTTGATGCAGGGCTTCATCGACCTGGTATTCGAGTTCGATGGCCGGCATTACCTGGCTGACTACAAATCGAACCACCTCGGCGATCACGTCGAGGACTATCGGCGTGAACGGCTGGACCCGGTGATGCAGGCGCATCACTATGACCTGCAGTACCTGATCTACAGCGTCGCGCTGCACCGCTACCTGGGCCGACGCGTTCCGCGCTATCGGTACCGCGAGCATTTCGGCGGCGTCTTTTACCTGTTCATCCGGGGCATGCGCTCCGAGGGCGGCGGGGATTCCGGCGTCTTCTTCGAGCGTCCCGACGAGGCGGACATCGCGCGCCTCGATGCGCTGTTCGGTGAAACGCCGTGAGCGGCGGCCGTCACGAGACGATCGACGCGCTGACGAGACTCGAGCAGCAGGGCGCACTGCGCGCCATCGACCTGCACTTCGCGACCCGGCTCGCGCGCCGGGCCGGCCCGCACGCGGAGGCGGTCGCCCTTGCCGCCTGCTGGAGCAGTTTCCGGCTGGGTCAGGGCCATGTCTGCATCGCGCTCGCCGATGTGGCCGGGGGAGCATTGTTTCCCGAACTGCCCGCGCTCAGCCCGATCGCCCCGCCCCTGAACGCGTGGCGGACGGCTTTGTTGGGCAGCCCGGTCGTCGGTCCGCCGGGAAGCTATCACCCGCTGATCCTGGATCAGCGCAACCGCCTGTACCTTCATCGCTATTTCGATTACGAGCGCCAGGTCGCCGAAGGGATCGCGAGCCGCTGCGACGCCGTCACGGGCATCGATCAGGCCCTGCTTCGCACCGGCCTGGAACGGATGTTCCCGCCATCCGATACCCCGGCTCCCCCGTTGACGGGACGCGCCGTCGATCAGCGAACAGCCGCGGCGATTGCGGTTTTGCGCCGATTCGCGGTAATCTCCGGCGGGCCCGGAACCGGCAAAACGACCACGGTAACGCGCTTGATGGCCTTGTTGATCGAACAACGGCCCGATCTGCGCATCGCGCTCGCCGCGCCGACCGGAAAGGCCGCCGCCCGGCTGAACGAGTCGATCCTTCAGCACAAGGCGAGATTGCTGGACGAGAAACTGATAACGAACGCTGTCGCGGAACGCATACCGGACCGCGCATCGACGCTGCATCGACTGCTCGGCACGCTGCCCGGCCGCACCCGTTATCGCCATGACGCGGACAATCCCCTGCCGGTGGACGTGCTGGTCGTCGACGAGGCCTCGATGATCGACCTGCCACTGATGGCCCATACGGTGCGGGCCTTGCTGCCGGCGAGCCAGTTGATTCTCGTCGGGGACATGCGGCAATTGGCGTCGGTCGAGGCCGGACAGGTGTTCGGCGACATCTGCGGAAGCAGCGACGCGAACGGGTTCACCGCCGAATTCGCCGAGTGCTTGCGGGCGCTGGACTGCGAGGTGCCGGCGAGTGGCCGCGGCGATCGGGAGAGCGCGCTGAGCGATGGCATCGCCGTGCTCGGCCGGAGCTTTCGCTTCGGCGACCGCAGCGGCGTCGGCTTGTTGGCCCGAGCGATCGATCGCGGCGATGGCGATGCCTGCCGAACGCTGTTCGACGGGGGCCAGTACGATGACATCGCCTGGCTGCCGGCGGGCCCCGGAGAGCTCCCGGCACTGCTCGGCATGCACGCGGTCGAACGTTTCCGCCCGTACCTGGAGGCGACGGACCCGGCAACGGCACTGAAAGCCTTCGAGCGATTCCGCCTGCTGTGCGCGGTCCGTGAAGGGCCGTTCGGAACGCGGCAGGCGAACGAACTGATCGAGCGCGCCCTGTCGCAACGCGGCTGGATCTCCGGAAGCGAGCGCTGGTATCACGGCCGGCCGGTGATCATTCTGCGCAACGATTACGCGCTGAAGCTGTTCAACGGCGACATCGGACTGCTGTGGCGGGATGAGGACGGCGTCGTCCGTGCGAAGTTCCCCGATGCCGAGGGCAGGCTGCGCAGCCTGTTGCCGACGCGACTACCGGACCATGAAACGGTCTTCGCGATGACCGTGCATAAAAGCCAGGGGTCGGAGTTCGACGAGGTCCTGCTGCTGACCGGCACGCAACAGTCGGCGGTGCTGACGCGGGAACTGTTGTACACCGGGCTGACGCGGGCACGTCAGCGCGCGAGTTTCGTCGGCGCCTACCCGGTCTTCGAGTGGGCGCTCGGACGGACGATCGAGCGCGCAACCGGCCTGCCGGACCGGCTTGCGGCCGAGATGCGGGCATTCCGGAACGGACGGGGCGCTGCCGATACCGAAGGCCCCACCGCGAGCGGGGCACGGGACGAAGAATAAATAACGAAGAAGCTGGACATCACGATGCAGCAGTTCACGATCGACCGCTTGACCTGGACGCGCTTCGCGCAGGTCGTCAAAACCTTCGCTACCCCGGCAATCGCTCGCGGTGGAGCGATCCCGCTGTTCAGCCTGCTGGTGACGTTGCTGCTCGGAATCAACGCGCTGAACGTGCTCAGCAGCTATGTCGGGCGCGACTTCATGACCGCGATCGAACATCGCGATACCTCGGGTTTCGTACGCTTTGCGCTGTACTCGGTCGGCGTCTACGCATGCCTGACGGTCGTCGCGGTGTTGTGCCGCTTCATCGAGGAACGGCTCGGACTGTTGTGGCGCGAGTCGCTGACCCGCCATTTCGTCGGTCTGTATGTCGACGACCGGACCTACTACAACCTCAAGGGCAGCGGCTCGGTCAGAAACGCCGACGAACGGATCGCCGACGATGTTCGCGCGTTCACCGTGACGACGCTGTCGTTCACCGTACTGATCATCAACGGCACGCTGACGGTGCTGGCGTTCTCCGGCGTGCTGTGGTCGATCAGCCCGCTGCTGTTCGTCGCCGCGGTGCTGTACGCCGCCGGCGGCAGCTACATCACCGTTCGGCTCGGCCGGCCGCTGGTCGGGCTCAACTCGACGCAACTGGACAAGGAAGCCAACTTCCGGTCAGACCTGATCTACCTGCGCGAAAACGCCGAACCGGTGGCATTGTCGCGACGCGAAGGACGCCTGCGTTCGCGGCTGTCGAACCGGGTCGGCGAACTGACCGAAAACCTGCGGCGCATCATCTCGGTCAACCGGAACCTGGGCTTTTTCAGTACTGGGTATTTCTACCTGTCGCTGCTGATTCCCGCATTGTTCGTCGCTCCGCTATTCATGCGCGGCGACGTCGAATTCGGCGTCATCACGCAGTCATCGATGGCTTTTGCCCAACTGGTCGGGGCGTTCTCGCTGATCGTCACGCAATTTCAGGTAATCGCCTCATTCACGGCCGTCGCGACGCGACTCGACGCGCTGTCCCAGGCAATCGATCACACCCGATCGGTGAGTCCGCCGCTGCTCGAGGTCGTCGAGGAGGCCGAGCGCCTGGCCTACGAAAAGGTCACGCTGCTGTCGCCCGACGACGGCCACCCGCTGGTCAAGGACCTGACGATCTCGGTTCCTCCGGGCACGCGACTGCTGATCCTCGGTCCGAACAAGGCGGCGAAAGTCGCGCTGTTCCGGGCCACGGCGGGAATCTGGGAAACCGGTCACGGACGCATCGTGCGCCCCGGCTTCGACCATATCCGTTTCCTGCCCGAGCGGCCGTATCTGTACCCGGGCACCTTGCGCGAACTGCTGGTTCGCAGTGGCGACGAGCATGTGATCGCGGAAGAACGCATCGTCTCGCTGCTCAACGCGCTGGGCCTCGATGGCGTACTCGCCCGGGCCGGCGGACTCGATGTCGAACAGGACTGGGCCAGCATCCTGTCGCTCGACGAGGAGCAGTTGCTGGCGTTCACCCGCCTGTTGCTCGCCGAACCCCGCTTCGCGTTCCTGGACCGCGTCTGCACCGCGTTGAAACCGAGCCAGATCGAGGAGATCCAGCGGGCACTGTCGGCGCATTCGATCACGTACCTGGCGATCGGCGAGCCCGACGACACGCTCGAGCACTACGATGCGATCCTGCGGATCGACGGCGACGGCGGCTGGAGCTGGAAGTGGGTCAAGGACGGTCGGATCGTCGACGAGGTCGAACGAACGGCGTGAACCGAGTAGCAGGCGCAGGCATTCGTCCCGCGGAGCGTACAACCGAATCATGGCGCCGATTGCCGCCCGGACTCAAGCCCCCTGGTTCCGATAGATGGTCCAGGCCGCTGCCATCATCCGCGGCCAGACCCGGGGGGTACGGAACAAGGCCGGCGACATGAAACAATGGTGGTAGCAACCCCGGCATGCATCGGTCGCCCCGGTCGTCTCACGGAAGCGGTCGGCGGCCCGACCTAACCAGATACCGCGAAAATCGAAATCCGCGGCACGAAGATTGCCGAGCGTGTCGTCCCGCAATTCACAGCCGGCGACGTCGCCGCCTGGATAGATCACCGCGGTTTCCCGCCCACCGGCACACAGCAGCGTGGACCGTCCGGTCCGGCTGGTTTCGGCGATGAACTCCCGTTGCACGAGTTCCTTCGCGCCGACGACACAATCCCAGGCCACCAGCCGGCGCCCGGCAGCACGACCCTGCAACCACTGCCTGTCTTCGTTGACGACATCCAGGTACGTGGTCTTGCAGATCTCGTCGCGCGCATCCGGATTCCGCGGATCGCCCCGAACCAGGATCGGCTTCAGGACGTCCACCGGAAGATTGTCGCGCACCCAGCGAGCGGTCCGACCCACCGTTTCGTAATTGAGGCCATGCACGGTCAGACCGACGTCGACACGCAGCAGCGGATAATGCACCTTCAGCGCGCCGAGTCCGCGGATCGTCTCGACGACCCGCGGGAACAGCCCGGTGATACCGCGCAGGCGATCGTGCTCCTCATCCAGACCGTCCAGCGAGATGCCGATCTTGACCTTCTGGCCGCGGCACCGACGAAGGATCTCCTCGGTATGTGCGAGGATGCGATCGGTCGCATGGCCGAGCATGCAGAATGTCATGTTGGTCGGGCGGCAGCGCGTGTAGAACCGCTCGACGACATCCGGAAGGTCCTTCCGCAGTTCCGGGCTGCCGCCGGTAAAGGTGATCTGCAACAGCGGACCGAGCGATGCGGCCAGCCTGTCGTATTCGACCAGGGTCAGTTCCTCGGCCACCCCGGTATTCAGTTCGCGCCAATAGAAGCAGTGACCGCAACGGGCGTTGCATCGGTTGGTGACGAACATCAGCACGTAGACCGGCATCTGACGGCCCGGCACGAGCAAACGCTTGAACGGCTCCAGGGCCCTCCGGGTACTCGCGAACGACATCGTCAGGCCCCCTCGTCCTCGTGACCCCGGGCGCATAGGCCCGCGCGCGATCACCGATCAGCAGGCGACGCCCCAGGGTGCGGACGATCGCGCTGCCGGCGCACAGTCCACGCAACAGATCCAGCAGCCACATCGTCGGCAAGGCCCTGAGCCAGAACGCCAGCTCGGACTTCGCGACGAACCAGCGCACCAGATCACCGCGTGCGATCAGATAGACCACAAGCGCCGAAACGAGGCCTGGAATGCCGAGATGAGGAGCGAACAGGGCCACGATCGAACACAGCAATGACAGCGCGGCCAGCATCACGGCCGCGACGTCGCGCGGTGTCGCGTGCCGGTGCTCGGTAAGCCGCTGAGGCGTGTTCAGCGTGTGCCCCATCATGTGCAGGCCCTTGCGCCAGTCATTGCGAATCAAGCCCCCGAACGTCAGCTGACGTTCGTGTCGCCCGGTCGCCTCGGGCACCGCAAGGATTCGATACCCTCGCGCCGCCAGGCGGGTGCCCAATTCGTTGTCCTCGCCGCAGGCCCCGCGCAGACGCGCATCGAAGCCGCCGAGTTCGGCAAACACCGCGGTATCGATGGCGCCGATCGCGGTTCAGAAATCCCCGCCCAGGTATCCGCGTCGCCGATTGTAGACGTGGATGATGTACAGCTGCTTGTAGCGAGCCGCGTAGGACAAGCCCGCGACGTCGAGTGAATAGTTCCCTACGGAGGCCTCGGCAGCACCGTTGCACAGTGGCTCCAGCAATCGAGTCAGGCAGTCCGGATCGACGATGACATCGGCATCGATGAAGACGACCTGGCGACCCGTGAACCCGCGAGTCCCGACATTCCGGGCCGCCCCCGCGCTCTTCAGGCCGCCGGTCGCAACTACCCGCACCGGAAGTCCCGCCAGATGGTCGACGAGATCACCGTTGCCTCCGTCATCGGCAACGACAATTTCGGCCTCGTCGCCATCGATAGAACTGGCGATGGCCTCGACGCAGCGACGAATCGTCCGTCTCGCGTCGTAGGCCGGAATCACGACGCGGACCGGTGCTGCAACTCCTTGATGGGACGTAGACCCCGCGGAAATCGCGATTCTCATGCCGTTCCCCTCCGCATGGACTGCGGTCGCCGAACCTGGATCGAAACCTCGAACCCGCGCCTTGCGCCGGATCGGGATCACGGTCCCGTTGTCCATCTCCCGCAAGACGAGGTCGCAATGCCAGGGTGCAAAGACCCTTCGTGCTTCAGGTTTTTACGCGACCGGACGGTCGAGGACTACTCGTAAAAGTACCTATTGAGGCTACGGCGACACGCCGATGCGCCAGTCGCGCATCGTCGAGGCCGCGGATCGCGGAGGGATTCAGAGGGAACGAGTGGAGCGGGTCCTTTTCGGACGGTCGACAGCCAGCGGCCGGACAGGACGGACCGCGGTCAAAGCCAGTGACCCGGATCCAGGGTCACGGCGGCATCGTTCAGCACGAACCCGCGCACGGTGATGCCCGCCGCGCGCAAGCTCGCGAGCGCCCTGCTCCGCCGATCGATCTCGCCGGGACCGGCACGGACGATCAGGAGCGTCGCGTGCGCGACGGGGTATGGACCCGGAGTCTCCGCACTGGACTCGGCCTCGCCCGCGTCAATCAACACCAGGTCGTAGCCCCGCAGCACTGCATCGGACAGTTCGCGCGCCTGAGTCTGGCCGGGCTGCAGCGGCAACAAGAAGAGGCCCGGGATCTCGGGCGACGGCACCGGGCGCGACCGATGCTTCGATGCACCCACCGCCCCGAACAGCGCCCTAACTTGATCGTCTGTCGCGCCGCCGCGTGAGACGATCAGCACGCGGCGCCCCCCGCCGGCCAGCACGGCGCCGAGCAGGATCGTGACCTCAGTACATCCGTCCGCCGGGCCCGCACCGACGAACGCGACGATCTTCGGCGCATGCCCGTGCAGGTCGAACCATAGTCGCGTCGCCAGACTGCGCACCCCTTCGACGACCAGTTGCGGTGCCAGACCTCTGGCCACCGCCCATGGGTCGCCGCGACGAGCGGAGCGCGCAGTCGCGGCGAAAGTGCCCGATTCCTGCCCACTCGGCACAAGCGCGTAGGGCGACCGCCCGCCATCCGTCGACGAGTGACGCCGCTTCGCGTTGAGGTAACGACCACATCCCACGAGCAGCGTGCCCAGCGCACCGAACACGACGAAACCGCCGATCGACGTCAGGTAGGTTTCGACGCGGCCGGGTCGCTCGGCGATCCGCGCAGGCACCGCATAGGAAACGATGCGCAGCGAGGACTCATCCAGGCGCCCGCGCAAGCGCTGCTCCTCGGCGCGTGCGTGCTGCAGTTCCCGGCGACTCGTGCGCAGCGCGACGGTCAACTGGAACAGTTCCCGCTGCTCGGCAGCGACCGCATCGAGCGCGGACGATGGATCGGATTGCGAATCCGGCGGGTCCGATGGCGACGGATCGGGCGCCCCACCCCCGTCGCGAGCGACGACCTCATCCGCGAGTTCCGAAAGCCTTGGATCGAGATCACCCGCGCGCACCGTCGAACGGAAGCGCGCATACGCCTCCGCCGCCAAACCGGCCTGCCGCTCGGCGGCCTCACGCTGCCGGGCTGCCGCGAGAACCTGCTCTTGCTCCTCGCGCAACTGCAGCCGCAGGGCCCCATTGGCGATTTCATCGACCAGCGTCGCGGCTGCCGACGGGTCGTATCCGTGTACGCTGAGTCGCAGCCGCGCGGCCGCGTCCGGAACGACGTCGATCGCGAGCCGATGACTCGGATCGCGAAACACTCGGGGATCGAACCGCTGCCGCTCGGTCCGAGCGGGGTCGGACGCATCGTCGCCAAGCGACCCGGCATGGGCCGGCAGGATCGCACCGGACGTCACCGCCGCGCGCAAGCGATCTCGCATCGCGCAGGCCGCGCGGTCGGGCGGCCCGTCGTCGGGGTCTTGGTGAAGTTCGATCAGCGCATCGGCCCGATAAGCCGGCGGGGCGAGGAAACGGTGGATCTCCGACCCGGCGATGACGAGCGCCGCACACAAGGCCATAACGCCCAGATCGCGACGCCCGGTACCCCCCCCGGCGACCGGCGTGCCTGCGATTGGCGATCCGGTCGTGTCCGACGCATCCGCGCCGATTCGTCTCGTCGACCCGCGACTCACACGGACCGCCGCCAGAAATACCGCGTGTTCAGGGCCGCTCCGCGTTCAGCTTTTCGATCCACGCGTCGACGCCGCGCTCGATCTGCGTGTATACGGATCGAAAGACGGCTTCCGGCTCGTTGTAGGGATCCTGGATCTCGGCGCCATCCCAATGCCCCAGCGTGAATACCCGACCGAGCAGATACGGCAGGCGCCGCTCGATCTCGCGAGCATGCCAGGATTCCATGACGAGGATCAGATCCGCCGCGTTCAGCAGCTCGACGCTCAGCGGCCGCGCGCTTGATTCGGGACTCGGTGTCCCCGACTCGGCGAGCAAGCGCAGGACGATGGGATGAGTGGCCGCTCCCTCCGGCGCCGCGAGCCCCGCCGACTCGGCCCGGGCCACGAGCCCCGCTTCGCCGGCGGACCGGTTCCACAGTGCAGCCGCCAACGGGCTGCGGCAGATGTTGCCGACGCAGACCATCAGAATCCTTTCGAACATCGCCGGTGTACACCCCGATCGTCAACACGGCATCAGGTCGCGCGGGATTGCGACCGAAGGCATGCTAACACGCCGCAGGCCGCCCACGACAAGCCGCGGCAGACATCCGGCGCGTCATCGGATAGACTTGCGACACACCTGTTCGGACGGACACGAGCCGGACGGATGATCGACAGTCCCGCTGGACCGTTTCGCGTGGCAAAACGGGGGGCACCGGCCGGTGCGGCGGGCGACACGGCGATCGAGGCTTCCCGCCTCGGGGCGCTGAGACGATCAGCCGGCGAGCGACAGCTGCTCGGCCGCGACCCGACCTCTCTCCCGTTCGACCAACCGATCGGAAGGCCGCATTGCGCAACGGACTACGAAAACGCGTTCTGGTAACCGGCGGCGCCGGTTTTCTCGGCTCCCATCTGTGTGAGCGCCTGCTGGAGGATGGCCACGACATCCTCTGCGTAGACAACTTCTACACCGGCACGAAGGACAACCTGCTGAACCTGATCGGCAGCCCTCACTTCGAGCTGATGCGTCACGACGTGACGTTTCCGCTGTATGTCGAGGTCGACGAGATCTTCAACCTGGCCTGCCCGGCCTCGCCGATCCATTACCAGTTCGATCCGGTCCAGACGACGAAGACCAGCGTCCACGGCGCGATCAACATGCTGGGACTGGCCAAGCGGGTCAAGGCCAAGATCTTCCAGGCCTCGACCAGCGAGGTCTACGGCGACCCCGAGGTCCATCCGCAGCGCGAGGATTACTGGGGACACGTCAACCCGATCGGCTTCCGCGCATGCTACGACGAGGGCAAGCGCTGCGCCGAGACGCTGTTCTTCGATTACTTCCGGCAGCATCAGCTACGCATCAAGGTCGCGCGGATCTTCAACACCTACGGGCCGCGGATGCATCCGAACGACGGCCGCGTCGTATCCAACTTCATCGTACAGGCGCTGCGCAACGAGCCGATCACGATCTACGGCGAGGGCCTGCAGACCCGCTCGTTCTGCTTCGTCGACGACCTGATCGAAGGCTTCGTGCGCCTGATGGACACCGACGACTCGTTCACCGGTCCGGTCAACCTCGGGAACCCGTCGGAATTCACGATTCGCGAACTGGCCGAGAAGGTCATCGACCTGACCGGATCGAAATCGCACCTGACGTTCGAGCCGCTGCCCAGCGACGACCCGATGCAGCGGAAGCCGGATATCGCGTTGGCCCGGGGTGTGCTCGGGTGGGAACCCACCATCCAATTGGAGGAGGGCCTGCGGCGGACCATCGCTTATTTCGACGATCTGCTGGCGGATCGGCCAACGCACGGCTGAACGATCGCCGACATCCGGCAACGGACGTTCGCCGCGGCCGAACCCGCGAGGCTCGTCGTTCCGGATGGGACTCCGGAACCTAGTTGTCCATGGATGGCAAAGCCAATGCACCGCTGAGCGATCGCCGGCATCCGGCAATGGACGTTCGCCACGGCCGAAGCCGAGAGTTCGTCGTTCCGGACGGGACGACGGACAAATCCGCCCGGAGCGGATTTGCACTCGCCTGACAAGGTGCCGGGCAGGACAGCCCGGCATGAGCCCAAACGTCCGAGGATGGCGAGGCCAACGCGCGTCTGAACGATCGCCGGCATCCGGCAACGGACGTTCGCCGCGGCCGGACCCGCGAGGCCCGTCGTTCCGGACGGGACTCCGGAACCTAGTTGTCCATGGATGGCAAGGCTTGAACCACCCCGTAGCGCGGTTCCTGGGGACATCTCTCACAAAACCCGCTCGGTGGACTACGGTTCTCGACGGGGGTAAGCAGCGCGGGACCGCGACCCCGAACCGCCAACGAATACGAATCAACTCAAGGAGAATCCAGCGATGCACCGAACTCACCGGAACTCGCGCCGCAGCGTCGTCCTGCTCGGGCTGATCAGCGCCCTGTACGGGTTGGCGGCTTGCAGTGCCCCGAACGCATTCGGCCCCGGCGCTTCCCGCACCACCAGCATGACCAGTCAGCGCCCGGCCGACGTCGCGGCGCAGATCACCAGCCCGCTGGGCGTGCAGCGGACATTCCTGTGGTCCGACGAATTCGTGCCGGTCATCGATTCCGACGGCCGCGCGTACATCGACCGGAACAAGTGGAACACGACCTACAACACCGGCTGGGGCCCGTTCCTCCGGGCCTACGGCGATACTGGCGGCTTCCACCGCTGGGTCGACAAGGACTACAAACCCGCCGGCATCAGCGACGCGCAGGTTCTGAACCCGTTCAGCTTCCCCGAACCCGGCGTGCTGCGCATCTCGTCCTGGCCCGTTCCGCCGGGACCGGTGTTGAACGCCTATTCCGGCGATTCGGTGCCTCCCGAGAACCGCATGAGCGATCGTGCCCGCTTCGCGACCGGCCTGCTGGCGTCGGACAGCAAGTTCCATTACCGCTTCGGCTACATCGAGGCACGCATCCGCGTCCCCGGCAAGCGCGGCACCTGGCCGGCGTTCTGGATGATGTCGATCGATCCGAGCATCCCGATCCCGCCGAAATGGGGTACGACCGAGCGCGAACACGAAATGGCCAAGCAAATGGCGTCCAAGGCGCGGCCGCAGATGCCCGAGTTCGACATCATGGAATACCTCGGCCACGTGCCGGCGCGGTTCACGACGGCGATCCATTCGGTCGAATACGACCATCTGGACTACCACACGCCCGGGCCGAATCTCGACGGCGCGTGGCACACCTACGGGTTCGACTGGAGTCCGACCGACTGGGCGTTCACGTTTGACGGCAAGATCGTGCAGCAGGGCAAGGCGTTCCCCTCGTTCGCGATCGACCACTATCCGATCCTCTGCATGCAGATCGGCGGTGACTGGTACAAGAACGAGATGCTGTCGATGTTCGGCAAGGCCGTGAATGGCTGGGAAGTCGACGATGCCTCGATGCCGTGGCAGATGGACGTCGATTACGTGCGAGTCTGGCAATGAGTCATCGCGCACACGATGCCGAAGCGCCGAGAGCCCCGGAGGATCACGCAACGACCCGACACACCCGCAAGCCACGGAAGACGAATCGTCCCGGCACCGGTCTGCGCGCCACGCTGTTCTGCATCGCGACCGCGCTGGCCTTGCCGACGATGGCCGTACAGCCGCCACCGAACGAGGTCCAGGCCGACCGGGCCTATGTGAACCGCTCGAACTTCGCCGACTGGCTGGTGCCAGACTACGTCGTCAAGTTCCACGTGCCGCGCGGCGTGCAGTGGGAGGTCGTGCCCCGCACCGGGCGCGCCGAAACGGCATTCCGCCACAGCGGCCGCGCCGCGCACGCGATCGACCGCGACACGCAGACCGAAATCACCCTGGTCGCCGGCGGTCGCGCCCGCCGCGCCGCCGGCTACGGGCGTTCTGACGCATGGGAATATGCGAATGAGTTGCGGGTGAGGTATCGGTAGCGGGCGATCCGGAGGACGGGTGGAATAATTAGCGCTCGGGATTTAAATCGTGCTGCCGTCGGACCGCAGGCAAGGATCGCCGGACTCGTTTCAGAGCGATTGGCATACTCCAGAGCGGATGCACAAAACATCCGACTGATCGACGGGACGCCGATAAAATCGCGGTTGACTGCAGATATTACGAGTCTCCTCAATTTAGCCAACCAACGTGAGAAACCGTAGTCTGTCCCTGAATGATCCGAATGAGTTGCGGGTGAGGTATCGGTAACGTGCGATCCGGAGGACCGGGGGGGAATAATTGGCGCCCGGGATTTAAATCGTGCTGCCGTCGGGCCGCAGGCAAGGATCGCCGGACTCGTCTCCAGGGCAATCGCATCAAGCAATGGCGTGAAGCCCGAGCAACTTCTGTCTATAGGCGTCATCCGTGGCGGCCAACAAGCGCCGCGTCTTGACGCCGGCTTTGACGGAACGATCTTGTCGAAACAGGTTCAGCGCGAGGCGCCGGAGGATCGAGAAGTTCTCCGCCGCGTTGCCCATACGCATCCGCGCCTGATCTTCGCCGAACACGACATCAAGCGACCAATGCAACGCGTTCTCAATGCCCCAATGCCCGCGGACGATCGATCCCAGTGTGGCCGCATCGGCCTGGCGCGAGCAGAGGTAGTAGCGGCGGTCCGTGGTCGCCGCCCCGTTCACTTCACGGCGCGACTCGACCATCAGCAGTGTCTTCACGCCCGGCCAATCCTGGCGGCGCGCGCCGAGACCACTCAGGTCCTCGATGACCGTGCAACGCCGGGTCTCGATGCGCCCGTGATCTTTCTCATGCCATTCCGCTCGGCTATGCGGGACCTCGGCATAGTCCACGCGAGCCGCCGCCTCGAAGGTCGCTTCAATGGCCGCCGCCAAGCCGGGCTGGTTGTTCTTGACCATCAGTGCGTAATCGGACCCTTGCTCGATGATCTTGGCGGCGATCGCCTTCTGACATCCCATCGCATCAATGGTCACCAGACAACCCCTCAGCAACAGCGCGTCCAGGAGTTCCGGAATAGCGGTGATTTCGTTCGACTTCTCCGCCTTCTTGACTTGCCCCAGGTCAATCCGAGTCCGTGCGCAAACGCCGACACCATGTGAATGGCCGGTTGCTCCGCGGTCTGTAGACGCCGTACCGTCTTGCCATCCAGCGCGACCTGTGATCATCAAAGGCCCGGCACACCGTACGCATCCAGGCGATGAAGCAGCGTTCGAACACCCGCGCGTCGAGCAGCGCAAACACCCGGCCAAAGGTGTCGTGTGACGCCACGCCATGGGCAAACGGCAGGAACTGTCGCAGCCACGCTAGCTTGGCTCGTCCACAGCGCCACCGCCACCCAGGTGTCGGCTCCGCTCTCAGCACCGCGCAGATCGCGGTCAACAGCAATTCGGTCAGACCGTGCGGCGAGCGCCGCGTCCGCGGATCCTCCAACTCGGCAAAGTGGCCCAACAGCCCCGCGTGCTCCTGCGTTTCCATACGTTGCGACGACTCCCGACAAAAGCTGACCTTGAATCAGATGCGCCCCCCGCAGTCAAGCCGAATCAACTCCTTGCTTCGTGCGATTGCCCTGGACTCGTCTCAGGGCGACCGACGTGCTCAACGATCGACGCGCGAAACACCCGAATGATCGACGGGGCGCCGATAAAATGGCGGCTGACTGCAGATATTGCGAGTCTCCTCAATTTAGCCAACCAACGTGAGAAACCGTGGTCTGTCCGTGAATATCCCCATCGGAAAAAAGCGGTCTCTTGATGAATTTCGTACAATCGTGATCTTGCGTTGGAATTTCGACGAGTCCGTAACGTTGTAATCCAACCTTGCCGCGAAACAGACGGCGTGGTGGTTACATTCGAAGTAAAGGGGGTTCCCAAGCACCATATTGTTCGAGCGCTCCGCGCAGCAGAGTCATGGTGTCCGACCCGAGCGCCAGATTCATGATTAAATCGCTGAGCGACAGGTGAGTGCTTTGTAGCCATGCACTCAGCGCCAGGAGGATTCCGATCACATCTGGCTCGACCGGATGAAACGGGAGCGCGAGGCGCGTCCAATGATAACGATCCGCACGGCAACGTTTCACAGCGGCAGTATACGGCGCAAGCAATGACAGAATCGCTTCGCTCAAGGTATCCCTTCGTTGCGCGGTGATGGCCATTACCACGGCATCGAACAGTTCGAGGTGTGTAGCGACAGTAATACCGAGAAGGCCTACCGGCTCAGTCCTAAACGCATCCATGGCGTTGCGAAAGTCGACTATCCTCTCACTGAGCACCGATGGGTGTTTCCCCGTCCCGACACCTAGCGATACAACATACGGGCTCCAGAGCAGCCAGACATCCGCTGCTCGGCGGGGCTCAAGGAACTTACGGGAATTGTCTGAGTATCCCCCTTGCGCCAAGGTCTCAAGAAATGCGCCGTAAGGGTTCTCCGCTTTGATGTAGGCCTCTGCTGCAACTCGAAAAAGAAGTCGGCCGCGATCGGATTCATTCAGTAACAGGGAGTGCGCCGCAGCTCGGCGTAGGTTAGTGCCAGCGGCTATTAGCGCGAGCTGACGGACAGCGGTATCTTGGTACGATTCTATGCTTTTCAGATAACCACGGCCTATACCATCGCAAGCGTCACGGAGAGCGTGGACGCGATCCGGTTGGAGACCAAGACTCTCAAGTGACGCGATCATGTCGGCTCCGTCTTTAAACGAGAAACGTTCGAATGTTCGCAATCTCTTCGGGCGGCTGGTAGTAATCGCTGCTGGCTTCGGTATACCTTGGAGTCGGAATCTGGCCAGCAGCGAAGTCACGTCGAACTTGCGCTATGTCAAAGAACTCGAAGCGCTGAATTTGAGTTGGGGGGATGATGATCTTGGCGGTGATCTCACCCTCCGGCTGAAACGGGCTGAATCCGGTATAAACATTCAGATCCCGTTTCTCCTCCGAGAACCCGGGGTGATGAACGCTTGGGCGGCTCAAAATGAAGAGATAGCAATAGAAGAGATAGCCGTCTCTGCTCCACCCATCAGTGGCGAATTCCAACGCGACTTGCCAAGCCGGATGGATGAGGTTGCAGCGCCAAACTGCATCGCGCTCAACGGTACCTGCAGTCACCGAGATAAAGGGCGTATGCCGACCGAACGGCTCGTTCCCCTCCAGCGGGTCCGGGTCAATATAGCGGTTCTGGTGCCACTCAAGGTTCCGGTCGTTCAAACGAACAGGGATCTCTCGGTTAGGAAGGGGGTTCACCTTCCGCCACCAATTGCAGGTGATTCCCGAAGCAAGGAGTGACATCGCGACATTGCGGTCAATGCCGCCAATTCCTTTGATACAGTGCTGAATGATCACCATGTCACCTCAGGGGCTGTTCACCGGGGCCGAACTCTCCGCCAAGGGGCACGCCGTGACGTTCAATTCGACTACGCGGGCCGCCGTCATGCGGTTTGCCTCTGTATGACGGCTCTCATAACCATCTCGAACAACTCTTGTGCGTTGCTCGTGCAGCCTTGTCCGCCGTGCCTTTTTGTCTCTTGCTTGTGCTTCGGAGCACTCGATGCGGCGTAGAAGAAGAGCGGCGTGCGATCGCCACCCTGGCGAAGCCGGTCGAGTAGAATATACCCTTCGCGTGGCCCTTCTTTTCGCCCCATGTCCGAGATGATGGCTGCGAACTTCACTTGGGCCAATCGTTCGAAAGCTTCGTTCGTAGATGACGCCAGCGTGAACCGAAGCCCCATACCCTCGAACGCCTGGCGCTCGTAGGTGTTGTTCTCCGGCCGATCATCAACCCATAGGATGTGGTTTCTCCATCCGTCGGCTGTTGGCACCGTCGCTAAGCCCGCCGCCCGAACGACCTCAACGATCTTTGCGAGCTGATCCTCGGATGTTGTCGCATCACTCTTCGAAGTTGCCGCCGTGAGCGACGCGACAACTGCCATTTGCATCTTGACATAGTTCTCTTCGTTCTTGAAATCTCCGGGTGCGAAGAGCTTGCCGCTGTGCTTGCTGACGAGCCATGAGAAGACGCCGAGAACCAAGATTGGGAAACCGATCAGGAAATAGACGAGCGGTAGGCGCTCCGCTGAGGTGAACGAGCCTGCAAATGCCGTTACGAGCGATGCGAAGCCGTAGACGAGCACAATAAACAGCGCGATTATCCCGAGGGGGTTTCTCGCCAGTGACTTGGCTGTCGTCCCGAAGGTCTTTCCCTCATCATTCATGTTCGGCTCCCGTTGCAGCTAACCGTTCGATGAAGTGGCGGCCGGCTAACGGGACCGTTCAATCCGCCCAGAACGGGTTACGAACGCGACTACGAATCGCGTCTTGTGTGACGGACATCAGCATCGGACCACTCGGACCCGCTTCGTATCCATAGCCAAGTGTTGTAATGCTGAGCACATCTTGCACCCGGCGCGACCACGGCTTCAGTTGGTCCGAAAGATTGTGGTTTGGAGGCCCACCTCTCTCAGGCGCGTAGTGAGGTGCTGCGTCTGGATTCTCGGCGAGTTGCACCGCCTGCCAGTCCGCCCAAACTTTGTCCACAAAACAATGGTGCAAGAAGAAGACAGGGTCATTCGGAGACGTATTCGGTGCCATGTTTCCACCGACCCACAAGTGTACTCGATTGTGGAGTTGCGACCCTTGCGTCTTAACCCTGCTGTCGCCTCGCTGAGTCACCAGGGCAATCGCATCAAGCAATGGCGTGAAGCCCGAGCAACTTCTGTCTATAGGCGTCATCCGTGGCGGCCAACAAGCGCCGCGTCTTGACGCCGGCTTTGACGGAACGATCTTGTCGAAACAGGTTCAGCGCGAGGCGCCGGAGGATCGAGAAGTTCTCCGCCGCGTTGCCCATACGCATCCGCGCCTGATCTTCGCCGAACACGACATCAAGCGACCAATGCAACGCGTTCTCAATGCCCCAATGCCCGCGGACGATCGATCCCAGTGTGGCCGCATCGGCCTGGCGCGAGCAGAGGTAGTAGCGGCGGTCCGTGGTCGCCGCCCTGTTCACTTCACGGCGCGACTCGACCATCAGCAGTGTCTTCACGCCCGGCCAATCCTGGCGGCGCGCGCCGAGACCACTCAGGTCCTCGATGACCGTGCAACGCCGGGTCTCGATGCGCCCCGTGATCTTCTCATGCCATTCCGCTCGGCTATGCGGGACCTCGGCATAGTCCACGCGAGCCGCCGCCTCGAAGGTCGCTTCAATGGCCGCCGCCAAGCCGGGCTGGTTGTTCTTGACCATCAGTGCGTAATCGGACCCTTGCTCGATGATCTTGGCGGCGATCGCCTTCTGACATCCCATCGCATCAATGGTCACCAGACAACCCCTCAGCAACAGCGCGTCCAGGAGTTCCGGAATAGCGGTGATTTCGTTCGACTTCTCCGCCTTCTTGACTTGCCCCAGGGTCAATCCGAGTCCGTGCGCAAACGCCGACACCATGTGAATGGCCGGTTGCTCCGCGGTCTGTGAACGCCGTACCGTCTTGCCATCCAGCGCGACCTGTAAGTCATCAAAGGCCCGGCACACCGTACGCATCCAGGCGATGAAGCAGCGTTCGAACACCCGCGCGTCGAGCAGCGCAAACACCCGGCCAAAGGTGTCGTGTGACGCCACGCCATGGGCAAACGGCAGGAACTGTCGCAGCCACGCTAGCTTGGCTCGTCCCCACAGCGCCACCGCCACCCAGGTGTCGGCTCCGCTCAGCACCGCGCAGATCGCGGTCAACAGCAATTCGGTCAGACCGTGCGGCGAGCGCCGCGTCCGCGGATCCTCCACTCGGCAAAGTGGCCCAACAGCCCCGCGTGCTCCTGCGTTTCCATACGTTGCGACGATTCCCGACAAAAAGCTGACCTTGAATCAGATGCGCCCCCGCAGTCAAGCCGAATCAACTCCTTGCTTCGTGCGATTGCCCTGGCTGAGTCACCCACCCTTCAAGCCGATTTCGGAATCCTGTCGTAAAGGGACTGCGATCGAAATTGGGCGTATCGTAGAAAATCTCCGCGACAGCTAGTTTAAGGTCCTCATCTGTTGGGAGTGACGGAAGAATGCGGCCGAACTGTCGTTTAAGTCCAGGTCCCGGCAAACCATCTTCTGGGAGAGGCGGCACCGGCCACTTCCCAGTATTGTGGGCAAATGGGCCGTCTTGCACTCGCCACTCATCAGACTCAATGCCGTTACCACCCATGAAGTTGTTAGACCAAATCGGTGCCGACGCTGGATCTGGAAGCTTAGCGTCGGCAGTCCAGTCCCAGAATGGAATGAATGTGGTAGGTTCGATTTTCCGTAGGTCTTCCTCAAGCTGCATCAGGAACTCTCGATGCCATGGCAAGAATGCAGGCCCACGATGCGCTCCATTTCGGAAATTGGCGTCACGAGGTTTGTAGGGCAGGACCGTTGGGAACATCACGTGATGGTGCCATTGCACGTACTTGTCGTATTCCCCTCGACGTTTCAGTTCCAGAAGCGCGTGAACGAGTGTTTCCTTCTCCGAGTCCGTCATGGTGCTTACACTTTTTCGCGTGACCATAATGTTGTCCGTTTTGATTAGATACTGAACCGTTTCGGCCCGTGTTAGATCGCCTTACGGGCGATGCACGTCGAGTCCGGTCGTCGACAACCGGTAAAGGTGCGCAGGGCTAATATCTTTTCGCTTCGCTGAAAAAAGTTCGATCTGGCATCGAACCGTCGCTGTGGCTACTGCTAGCACCAACTTGGCGAGTTTAGTTAAATGCCGTTGCGTACAGTGAGCCCACGACCCCTCCGAAAATTAGGTGTTGGCCGTAAATGTCACCATAAATGTTAGCATTATAGCCAAGCCCATCAAAAACCCGCCCATCATTACAAAATAGCTGACGTCTAAAAGCCTTTCTACACAATTGGCTTGTACCCCTATGCCAAAGATATCAGCATCTTTCCCCCACGCTAATTTTGCCCATTTTGCCGATAAGTAATAATAGATTATTCCAGATAATATTGAAAACGACAGAAGAATCCATCCTGCATAAGCCCAGCAATTCAAGGAGGCGGCAAATGACCTAACAGTATTGATTTGGGCAATGTCCTTTAAGAAAAGGACCGGCAAAACAAGAGAGGCTGACGAAAGACTAGTAACAACGCCAACAGCTCGTTCATATCTGTCGTTTACATCTAGTTTCCATTGTTCACTGCAATCTGACATAAATCCTCCGGTACTTAAGACGAGATCGAGCAACCTGCGTTGATTAATTCTGCATTCTCACAAAAATTTATCTTCCATGTACTATTCAATCCGGGTTCCATTCCTGGTTCATCAATATTAGGTGACCGTTGAACAAAAGCCATACTGGCTTTCTTTGGAGCCGTTGAGCCCAAACGCGGTTTCGCCCAACCTGACGACATCAACCGTTGAAAGCGGTCAATTTCGGCAACACATATCTGTGTCGCGGGAGGCTCCGGATAGATCAGAGCTTCCTTACGAATAGGATCGCCAGATCCTTGTAGCGCCCCAAGAAAGGGCGCGTTCCGCGCGACAACTTGATGCACTCAGTCCAAATTTCCCATGCGGAAGCGGGTACGACAATGCGACTTTGGTAGGGCTTGACAGAAACAACTTCTTTTTGGCGCGACGTGAACGGCCACCCCGGCCAAACTCTCCCTTAATTTGACCGCGCCGGCTCGCCTACCATGGCCCCGTGGCCTGGTCCCAAACCGATATCGACACGCTGCGAGCCGCGATCGCCCGCGGCAGCCGGCGCGCGCGCTTCGCGAACCAGAAAGAGGAGTATCGCTCTATCGAGGAGATGCTGAGCGCGCTGGCGGCGATCCGCCGGGCAGTCAGCGCGCAGAATGGCCCGGACGCACCGGGGCCGCGCCATCGGGTGGCCGCCTTTGGCGACAGCAACTGGCGACACACCACGGTTTTGCGATGATCGGGAGACAGTCTTGCGAAGCTGGATCAGCTTGAATGAACGCAACTCGACTGCCATCGCGCCCGAACCCCAGCCGGTAGAGTCCACGGGAGTGGTGTAAATCGACGGGAAGGGATAATAGGGGACAGACCACGGACTAGCGGGAAGCGCCCGTCCCGAATTCCGCTGGCGCGAATTCGAAACAGGTTTGTGAGAACGACGGACCCTGACTTTCCGGGATCCGCAAACGGTCATTCAACCTGGTCCTATTCTCAAGCGTAACCCGGCCGTTTGCCTACATCTATTCCAGCCCCTTCGCCTTGAGATAGGCGTTCGTGCTGTTTTCGATTTCGTAAGGTGCGGCGGCCTGCCTCAGGAAATCCCCGTCCGGCCTCTGCAACAAACTCCGTTCGATCGCCAAGGCGACGGTAGGCACATCCCCTAGGGCAATCGCATCAAGCAATGGCTTGAAGCCCGAGCAACTTCTGTCTATAGGCGTCATCCGTGGCGGCCAACAAGCGCCGTGTCTTGACGCCGGCTTTGACGGAACGGTCCTGTCGAAACAGGTTCAGCGCAAGGCGTCGTAGGATCGAGAAGTTTTCCGCCGCGTTGCCCAAGCGCATCCGCGCTTGATCTTCGCCAAACACGACATCGAGCGACCAGTGCAAACCGTTTTCGATGCCCCAATGCTCGCGCACGATCGGCCCCAGCGTGTCCGCATCGGCCTGGCGCGAGCAGAGGTAGTAGCGACGGTCCGTGGTCGCCGCCCCGTTCACTTCACGGCGCGACTCGACCATCAGCAGTGTCTTCACGCCCGGCCAATCCTGGCGGCGCGCGCCGAGACCCCTGAGGTCGTTGATGACGGTGCAACGCCGGGTCTCGATGCACCCGTGATCTTTCTCATGCCATTCCGCCCCGCTATGCGGGACCTCGACATAGTCCACGCGAGCCGCCGCCTCGAAGGTCGCTTCAATGGCCGCCGCCAAGCCGGGCTGGTTGTTCTTGACCATCAGCGCGTAATCGGACCCTTGTTCGATGATCTTAGCGGCGATCGCCTTCTGACACCCCATGGCATCAATGGTCACCAAACAGCCCTTCAGCAGTAGTGCGTCCAACAGTTCCGGAATGGCGGTGATTTCGTTCGACTTCTCCGCCGTCTTGACTTGCCCCAGGGTCAATCCGAGTCCGTGCGCAAACGCCGAGACCATATGGATAGCCGGTTGCTCCGCGGTCTGTGAACGCCGTACCGTCTTGCCATCCAGCGCAACCTGTAAGTCGTCAAAGGCCCGGCACACCGTCCGCATCCAGGCGATGAAGCAGCGTTCGAATACCCGCACGTCGAGCAGCGCGAACACCCGGCCAAAGGTATCGTGTGACGCCACGCCATGGCCAAACGGCAAGAATTGTCGCAGCCACGCCAGCTTCGCTCGCCCCCATAGCGCCACTGCTACCCAGGTGTCGGCGCCGCTCAGCACCGCGCAGATCGCGGTCAGCAACAACTCGGTCAGACCGTGCGGCGAGCGCCGCGTCCGTGGATCCTCCAATTCGGCAAAGTGGCCCAACAGCCCCGCATGCTCCTGCGTTTCCATACGTTCCGACAACTCCAGACAAAAAGCCGCCCTTGAACCAGATCCGCGCCCCAGAAGTCAAGCCGAATCCACTCCTTCCTTCGTGCGATTGCCCTGGCACATCCCCGACCGGAACCGGTCGGCCATATTTTCCATCCTGCAGGATTTCGCGAGGGCCGCTGGGGCAGTCGGTCGCCACGACCAGTGTCCCCACGGCCAAGGCTTCGATGATGACGAATCCGAGACCCTCTCATAACGAGGTGAAGGCGAACACGGCGGAGTGCGCCATGTACGGATACGGGTTGGAATAAAGGGGGGTCAGCCACCGGTTTTGCGCTCCGCCAACCGGCAGGGTGTGAATGGTCACGGTTATGGCGTCAAGGACCGGGCGCGGATAGGCGGACCGCGCGTGAGGACGGCGCCTCGATAACGATTCCGGTAAGAGACCGGTAAACATCAGGGGAACATCGCGCCGGAGTGATATCCGGGGGCGCCTTCGGGCGTGCGACGATTACGGCACAGCGTGCAACTCGCACGCCCCAAACCCAGACCGCTGTTCCGCTTCCACCTCAGCCGCTGGGCCCCGCTTGATTCCCGGATCGGGCCCCTGCCGAGCGCGGAAGGCTAGACCTGCAGTTCGAGATTCCCTGCCGCCCGTGTGCAACAGGTGTAGACGAATCCGGCCGCTTTTGATTTCGCATCGATTGCGCAGTCGTCGCTGACCTTGACCTCGCCGTTGCACTTGGCTTCGCAGGCGCCGCAACTTCCGGACCGACAGCTGTATTCGATCTCGATGCCATGGGCCTCGGCGAGTTCCAGCAGCGTGAGATTTTCGTCGATTTCGACCGTCACCCCGGAATTCACGAAAGCGACGTTGTGGGTCGGCCCCGTCAGCACCAGCGCCCGCCCACCGCCCGCGGAGCCCTGCGCCGATCGGCCCGAGCCGAAGCTCTCGGAATGCAGTCGGGCCAGGTCGAAGCCCTGCGCGTGTAGGATCTTGCGCACGGCGTCGGCGAAAGGTTCGGGGCCACACAAGAACACATCGCGTTCGTGCAGGTCCGGTACGAAGACCCGCAGCATTTCGGCACTGATGCGGCCGCGAAAGCCTGTCCAGAACTCGGTGCCATGCCAGTCCGATGTCAGGGTCAACGCGACCTCGAAACGGCGACTACGCGCCGACCAAAGCTCGAATTCCTTCCGGAATATGATGTCGGACGGTGACTTGAACGAGGCCAGCAGCTTGACGTCGACGTCTGCGCCCGTGTCGTTGATCCAACGGCCCATGGAGACGATCGGGGTGATACCGCTGCCAGCGCCGATGAACAGGATCTTGCTGGCCGGATACTCGAAGCAGGTGAACTTGCCGGACGGACCCTTCACGCACAGGCGATCCCCGAGCTTGACCTGATCACAGAACCAGTTGGACACGAGGCCGTCGGGGACGCGCTTGATGGTGACTTCCAGCAGGTGGGGACGCGAGGGGCTGGACGACATGCTGTAGGATCGCCTGATCTGCTTGCCTTGGATGTTCAGATCGAAGGTGATGAACTGACCCGGTCGATAGGAAAACAGCAAGGGCCGTTCACCCACCATGCGGAAAGTCTTGCTGTCGTGAGTTTCGTCGATAATGTCGACGACCTTAAGCGTGACCGTGCCTTCTGTCCAAAGATCCAGGGCCGAGCGCTGCTCGATCAAATTGGCCAGCATCGGGCTGGCTGGCGGCGGCGGTGGGGTATAGAAAAAGCTGGGGATGTCGTCGAGCGCTTCGAGTGCGGGGTTTTCGCCCTCTGCGGGCGGCGCGGTCCCGGCGATGGAGAATTCCAGCCGATAGTCCGGCAGGTCGATCTGCGCGCCGTCCCACAGCGGGACCGGCGTTCGCATTTTCAACTTCTTGCGGTCCAGCAGCATCCCGACCGCATCCAATCCCTGGACGTACAGCCGCCCGCCCTTTTTCATCAGGGCCAGGTGGTACATGCCGAGCCGATGCGATTCCAGTTGCAAATCGGCGCTCGGGTGGCGTCCGATGATTGTTTCCGCCCCAAGACGGTCCAAGGGGATTTCATGGATGACGACACCCTCCCTGAAGACGGACAGCTTATCGCCGGGGTTCTTATCGGGCCGGTCGCCATCGAACAGGCACTTCATCCAGTACTCGGCCGCGACCTCGACCGCCTTGTCTCCGGGCGGTTCTGTCAGGTCCAGCTTGCGCCTTGCGTGGTTTGTCGAGGACCGGCGCCCGGCAAAGAAGGCGCGGTGCCAGAACGCATTTTCGATCTGAAAAGGATCGGATTCGTCGGGTGTTTGGCTCATCGGATTCCACGCTCGATTCTATTCCAGGCCATCAGCGGTCAAGCACGTCGTCGCGTGCGCTGGCAACGATCTCCAGCATCCCGCTACGCTCCTTTTCCGACACGCTCAGCTCCCGCAAGGTCTCATCGAAGAGTTCGAGGAAACGGTCGAAGTGCCGATCGTTCAATCCGAGGCGCTCGACGAGATGCTTGTGGGTATTGCGCAGATCCTGGCCCGAAAATTGACAAGGCCCGCCAAATGCCATCGTCAGAAACGTCTTTTGTTTGAGGCGCTGGCCTTCCATGTCGACATCCTTGAAGAAACAGCCGACGAGTTCGTCACTCAACATCTTCCGGTAGAGCACATCAACCGCGATTTCCATGGCCTGGTCGCCGCCGACCCGTTGGTAAAGCGGCAGGTCCTGCAGCTGGAAATAATCCCCGCCCTTGGCAGCGATACTATCGGTGCCCCACTCAATCGACTTGTCGGCCTTTTTCAGCAGCGGAATGTGCTTTGAGCATTGGATGTAAGCCTCTTCGACTTGCACCATGATCCAGCGCTCCGGGCACTTCTTGCCTTCCCGGTTAATTTCGTCGATGACGTTGGGCGGCAGCTTCTCGGCATAGGCCAGCAACTCCTCGTTTTCGACGACGCGGGCCTTGCCGTTTACATGGAGGCCGACTGTATCCCGGGTAAAATCGATCATCAACATGGCCACATGTGGATTCTCGGTGAGGTTGCCGGAATTGGCATACACGCCATTGCCGCGATATTCCGGATACAAGAGATACTTGTTCCCTAAAACCCGAATGAAACCGGGTTGTCCGAATTTCGAGGTGTTGTCACATTCCCCGTGCCGATCGGCCGTCGCGACGAACAGAAACTCCTGACGGCCAATGAATTCGATCATTGCCGGCGCCAGATAGTCCAGCATCTGCTTCTCGTAAAACGCGACAGCGCGATCCCTGGAGCCGTATTTTTCCTGCAGACGATGTTCGCCGTCGGAACCTTGAAGGAGGTCCCGTTTCCGGTCCATCGCGGGTTCGGCCCCACTCGCCACCCCGATGCCAGAATCCGGCGTCCCGCCAAGATCAATGGCTGGGGTGTCCACTTTCCCTTCAACGGTGGCGGTCGATTCGCCACCGGCAGCGATGGAAGTCGGTTCGTGCATGGCCGTGATTCCCCCTTGAAAACGCAAGTTGCGGAGTGGACGTCTCGCCCGGAGGCCAACGATGGTGCAATCCCCCTGCACCACTCGGAGTAAAACGGGGCCGCTCATGATATCGCGTTCAGCCCAGGCACTTTAGCACTCCACGACATTCCGACTCGGCGGCCGCTTTCCCCGGCACTTACGAGATTTATCCCGGCCCACGGTGCTTGCGCGCCATCCGCAGGTGCCCCCCATCGAGCACCATATCCGCCCTCATCGTTCAGACCCCGCCAGTGGCCGGTTTAGGACAACTGGAGACAGACCACGCGGTCTTGCGTTGATGGCCAGACAGTCTTGCGAAGCCGGATCGCCTCGAATGAACGCTACTCGACTGCCATCGCGCCCGAATCAAGCCAAGTCACCCGTTTGCGCCAGCAGAGACGTAGGACAGATCAGGGGCAGACTCGAAACCCGTGAGGCGCATTCGGACGATTCCCCACCCGCCGGCGCGCGACACGCCGAGTGACTCACGTGCGGTTCGCGAAACGCGCCCCCCCCCGGGCCGGCTTTCCGACTCGCGCTCTACCCCACTAATGTGTATCCATTTCGCCAGTGGTACGCACAGTGCGCACCCACATCGGGATCGACGACGAGCTCATGCAATAAACCTTGCGGTTCGCATGGTTGAAAACCAGGCGTGAGGCGGTTGACCTGGCGCCACGCACCTCGCTGCGATGCCAACGGCAGGCGGAAATTCGGCGCCTTCGAGGCAGGCTGCCTTGGGACGGCAATCTGAGCGCTATGAGAATGGACCCGTGATTATGGTCGTCCAGCGTTACGGATAAACGTAACCCTGACCCCTTTCTCCGTCTATTCCAGCCCCATGGCCTTGAGATAGGCGTTCGTGCTGTTTTCGATTTCGTAGGGTGCGGCGGCCTGCCTCAAAAAGTCCGCGTCCGGCCGCTGCGACAATGTCTGTTCGATCGCTGCGGCGACGGCCGCGACATCCCCGACCGGAACCAGTCGGCCGTATTTTCCATCCTGCAGGATTTCGCGAGGGCCGCTGGGGCAGTCGGTCGCAACGACCGGTGTCCCCACGGCCAAGGCTTCGATGATGACGAATCCAAGGCCTTCCCATAACGAGGTGAAGGCGAACACGGCGGCATGCGCCATGTACGGATACGGGTTGGGTGCGAACCCCGCAAACGAGACCGCGTCCGCGACCCCGAGCTCCCCGGCCAGCGCCTGAAGGGCTTCGCCGTCCCGGCCGCGTCCCAGGATCACCAGTCGGCACTCGACGTTCCGCCGAACCTTGGCGAATGCCTTGATCAGGGTCGGGAAATCCTTGCGCCGGCACAGTTCGCCCACGCCGAGAACAACCGGCGGCTCGCCGTCCTGAAACCACGGATGATCGGGTTTGGGCTGCGCGTTCACGAAGAGTTCGGCCGGCACGACCGGGCTAGGGACCACCTCGATCTTCTCGAGCGGCAAGCCGGTGTATTCGAACATGTCGGTCTTCACGCCTTCCGCCGTCACGATCACGTTCGAGACGTGGCGGTACAGACGACCGAATGACCAGCGCTGCAGCGTCCGATCGATCAGACCCCGGTTGGCCAGTTCGATCGATAGCGTCGTACCGCTGCTGAACACCAAGCGGGTCGGCGCCCGGGACAGCATCCGCGCAAAAAACGCCGTGCGGTTGACCCGATCCTTGTCCGACAGCATCACCACCGGTTTTTCGGTCTTGAGATACCGGACAACGGCCGGAAGGCTGTTGTAGACGTGCGACGCGCCCAGATCGATGATCCGGAGTCCCTCGGGAGGCGTGGGAAAATGGGGGCCGTGCTTCCGCACATGCAGCAAATCGACCGGATAGCCGCGGCGCGTGACAGCGGGGATCAGATGTTGCATCGCACGGTCTACGCCGCTGTGACCCGAGGTCGCAAAGTAGAACGCGATCTTCTCTTTCATGGGCCCACCGCTGGCGGGAATCCCATGGCCCGCAGGTGCCCGTCCGCACTCGCCGCCACGGTGTAATCGGCCACCGCGGCCCGGAGCGCCGCCGGATCGTGAGTCTCGGCCAGCGCCGCGACGATCGCCTGCGCCAGCGCCTCCGGGTCCTCCATCGGCACCAAACGGCCGTAGCGCCCATTCTGCGTGATTTCCATCGGCCCGCTCGGACAGTCGGTGGCGACCACTGGAACGCCCAGCGCTAGCGCCTCGGTTAGCACCGTCGGCGAACCTTCCCAGATCGACGACAGCACGAACAGATCGCACTTGGCGATATAGGCGTAAGGGTTGGGGACAAATCCCGGCATCGACACATCGTCGGCCACGCCGAGTTGCGCCACCAGGGCTTCGAGTTGCTCTCGTTCCTCGCGTTTGCCATCGCCAAGGATCAGCAAGCGGCAGGGAGTCACAGCCCGCACCCGCGCGAACGCGCGCAGCAAGGTCGGAAAATCCTTCTGTCGGGTGAACCTTCCAGACCCGACCAGAACCGGCAGCGCCTTGGACGACAGAAACGGGTGTTCAACCGGTTGCGCGGCTTGAGCATCCAGGTCAGCAGTGATTACAGGATTGTGGATCAACGTGATCCATTCCGGCGGGACACCGATTATCTTCGCGGTATCGTCGGCCACCCCCTGCGACACTGCCACGAGCGCATCGGCCTTTGGATAGAGCCAGCGCATCGGCAGATAGTAGGAAAGTCTTCGCACCGGACCGCTTCGCTCCAGCGCCTTCGACAAATGCGTGTCCATCCGGATCACGATTCGCGTACTTACACCGGAAAGCATCCGCGCCAGCACCGCGAAGCGGTTGCCGCGGTTCTTCGCGGCGAGCAGCGCCGGCGGCCGCTCCCGCCGCAGATAACGGATCAGCGGCAGCAGGCATAGCGCCGTGTGCGAGGAACCCAGCTTGATCACGTTGACCCCTTGCGGAATCGCCGACAGATGCGGTCCCAGCGCTTTTACCAGAAGCAGGTCGACCGCGAACCCGCGATCCAGGAATCCCTGGCACAGATTGGCCATCACCCGCTCCACGCCGCCGTCGCCGGAGAAGGACACGAAAATTGCGAGTTTGGTGGTCATGCGGCCAATGTCTCAACTCCGTGGGCGATGGGCACCAGTGATCATGATGCGCCGGAAGCCATCGACACCGGGATGCCCCCCCCCCCGACACCGTGCCATGACATTGCTTCGCCGCGAACCCAGAGTCGTACTCGCGAATGTCGGAATCATTATCCCATACCCTCGCATCCCGACGTGTCTGAAGATATGGGCTGATCGGGGGCAGACTTGATATCCGAGCGACGCGGAATCGAAGGGAACTCGTTCGGCGATCGCCGCTACAGTCTCTGCCGTTAGACGCTGTCGCTCTGCGGCGGTTGACGCCACTGATTGTCAGCACGGCGATTGGGAAACCGTGGGGTCCGGGACGCGGCGACTGGTGTGGTCGAGGTGACCTGGCCTCGAACCCGAGAGAGTCAGCTCTTCCGTGTCTCCTCATCGGCTCCGTCCGATGGATTCGTCCCATGGAGACCCCTTTGGCACGTCCTACCCCCGGTCCGGCTCTCGGGGGCTGTCGCTAATTCGACATGCTCCCCGCCATTCGACCGCAGAGGTGATTCGAGGGAGCAGCCAGGGAAGTCGATGGCGCCATGAAGGGCCAGGCTGAACCGGCCACCGTCACAACATGCTTCATCAGGCGGAGCTTACGATTTGTGACCGACTTCACAAATTTGAGCGGCTGAGTGGTAAAGTGCGCGCTAGACTGTGGATCAGGAAGCGCCACGGAATTTCAACCGGCCTTTGACTCATGACCGAGCGAACGGAAGGAGCGGGCTCAGACCCCGATTCGGACAACTCTCCCGGCCCTCCGAGCCTGTTTCCAGGGATGATGCTCAGCTAGAGAGATGACAATGAACACTTTTACTCAGGCTAAAGGACTATACCGCGCGCTCTTGACCGCCATGGCCAGCGCCATGATCGCTGCGTCCGGCTCAGCGGGAGCGGCAACCGCCACGAATACACTGGGCGTTAACGGCGCCGTGGTCAATAGCTGTGCAGTGACCTCCACGGCGGCAATCGCGTTTGGAAATTACGACCCCGCGGTGACCAACTTGTCGGCCAACCTCGATCAACAGGGAACGGTCACGGTGCAGTGCACAACCGGTGCCGGCTACACGATCTTCCTTAGCGAAGGCAGCGGAACCGGAGCCACTTGCAGCGCTGCCACCCCGGTTCGGGCGATGTCGGATGGCGCCAGTCACGAACTGAGTTACTCGCTTTATCAAGACTCGAACAGAACGACGCAATGGGGATGCGATGCGGCGAACGACTTCGAGGGCGAAGGAACGGGCAATGCTGAGGCAATCAATGTTTACGGACGCGTACCGGGAGGGCAGAACCAGCCTAAAGGCAGCTACTCGGACACTTTGACCGTAACGGTCACCTATACCCCGTGATGTACCGAGCGCGCGGTCTACTAACCATCGCCCTCGCCCTGGCATCACTTGGGCTTGGGGTGTGTGAGGTATACGCAGCTCAAGTATCCGTTTCGCCGACCAGCGTGGAGCTGTCGGCGAAACGCACATCGGCCACCGTCACTCTTCGCAACAGTTCCGGCGAATCCGTGGTGATGCAAAGTTCGGTGGCGACGTGGGTTCGCCAGGCTGGCGAAGATCAGCACAAGCCGACGACGGATTTGATTGCGACACCACCGATTTTCACGATACCGCCGAATGGAACTCAGATTGTCCGGGTCGGATTCCGTCGGCCGGTCGATCCCAGGAAAGAATTGGCTTACCGCTTGTTCCTCCAGGAGGTCCCGCCTGAAAAGCCCCTTGACCGAAGTGGTGTTCGGCTTGCCTTGAAAATGATTCTGCCGGTCATGGTCGAAGCCGCCAATCCCAGCCCGCCTAGACCAAGCTGGAGCGGCGCGAGGCGCTCCGACGGCAGCATCGAGGTTACACTTTTCAACGCGGGTGGCACCCATGTCTCTGTACAAGAACTCAAGATCGGCGCCATCAAGGGAGTACCTACCCCGCGTAGCCAGCCCGCCGCCCCCTCCGTTTTGCCTGGAAGCCGGCAAACTTGGGTGTTTTCACCAAGCGCAGGCGACTCTTCCGCCAGGACTGTTCACGTCAAGGCGTTGAGCAGTGTCGGTCCGTTGGAGACGGATGTGGCGTTGCCGGCACGCTAGATGGCTAACGCCTATTTTCCTGTTTGGCTTTTTGAATCTGCCGTGGCAATCCAACGCCATTGCTGACTCCTCAACAGCGTTCCAGGAAAATCTGCTAGCCGTCGAGTTGAATGGCGCCCACGTTTCGGATGGCGTCGTAGTGCTCAGGCGAAGCGACGGTATCCTGTTGGTTCCGCAGGACGTCGCGACTAACTGGCGCCTGCGTGTGCCGAATCCCAAGACGGCGATTTACGACACGCAGCCGTTTCTGGAGCTTAACCTCCCGGGTAAGCTCGACGCAAAGATCGATGACAGCCGGCAGGTTCTGACCCTACAGGTAGACCCCTCCCTTTTGGCGGAGACCGTTTTGGAAGCGCAACAGATGTTGCAGCCCAAAGCCGAACGCTCAGGGATTGCGGGCTTTCTGAATTATGACTTCAACGTTGAGCACACCTCAACCAGCGATTTTCAGGCGGGGGCACTCGAACTCGGCATTTCAACTCCGTACGGTTTGGGAACGACTGCAGCAATTGCCCGGCGCCTTTCCACACGCGAGAGTTCCGAGTTCCAGTTCACACGACTCTATACGACGTGGCTGAACGACAATCCGGCCGAGATGACCACGTTTCTGTTGGGCGACAACATTACGCGTCCATGGCAGCGAGGCTTTGGTGTTCGCTTCGCCGGCATTCAATATACCCGCGATTTTGGCACCCAACCGCGTTTTATTCGCTTTCCGCTGCAGACCGTACTCGGGGACGTGCCCACGTCATCGTTACTTGATGTCTATGTAAACAACAACCAGGTGGATCAACGCCAAGTCCCAGCAGGTCCGTTTACCATCAAGGATCTCCCAGTCGTAAGCGGGGCGGGCGAAATTCGAGTTGTCTCGACCGATCTCCTCGGACGACGCCAGGAGATTGTCCAGCCCTTTTACCTGGCACGTACAATGCTGAAGGAAGGGTTGACCGACTTCTCTTACGAGGCTGGCTTCCTCCGTCGCAACTACGGCACGGAGAGCTACACATATGGAGCACCATTCGGATCTGCCACCTATCGTCAAGGCATCACCTCGTGGTTTACCGGAGAAGCGAACGCCCAGGTAGTGAGAGACCGAGTAGCCCTGGCAAGTGCCGGCTCTTTTCTGGTCGGTACGTTCGGGGTCGTGGATCTCGCGCTAGGCGGTAGTATGGGACGGGACGGTCCAGGGGGGCTTGCGGGTATCGGGTTTTCACGGCAAGGTCACCGCTTGAGTTTTGGCGGCAGCGCTGTCGTCGCCAGCCAGAATTACTCTCAACTAGGCATCGAGCAGGGTGCGTTTCCAACAAAGCAGATTACCGATGCGTTCATCGGCTGGAACATCGGCTGGGGCGCGGCTCTCAGCATTCGGTACGCGACCGCCGCGTTTCAAGACCGGCCGCATGTGGATATCTATGCACTCAATTACATCCAGAATCTTTGGGGCTCGACGACGTTAACGATTTCAGCGATACATACGAAATCCACCTTCGATAACACGCAGGTAGCGGCGATTTTCACTCTTCCTCTGGGCGAGCAGACCTATTCGACTCTCAACTTCCGTGGCGGAAAAGCGCAAGGACAACGCGAACAGGGCGAGTTTGTCGGTCAAGTCGGTCGCAATCTGGGGTGGGGACCTGGATGGGGCTACCGTATGGACGTCAGCAGCAACGACATTGAACGCGGCCAACTGAATCTGCAAACCGATTTCGGACTGTTCAGCGCAGAGGCCGTGCGCTTTCAAGGTGACTGGGCCGAACGAGCATTCGGCTCTGGTGGCATCGGAGTGGTTGGGGGAAAGCCCTTTGCATCGCGTAGGATCCAGGATAGCTACGCGCTCATCAAGGTGGGTGAATTCGAGGGCGTCCGGGTCTATGCTGACAATCAACTGATTGGAAAAACCAATGAATCCGGCTACTTGTTATTACCGCGCCTGCGCGCATACGACGTGAACATCATCCGCGTGGAAGCGGAGGATCTGCCGATGGACGCTCAAATCGACAGGTTGGAGCAACCCATTTCACCGTATTTCCGCAGTGGCATGGTGATCGACTTTCCTGTTCGTCGTTCGCTCGGGGCTCTGCTGAAGATCGTGCTGGATGACGGCTCACCCATGCCGGCGGGCGCAGAGACCAAGCTTGAAGGAGCAGCGCAAGCAACCCCGGTCGCCCTGGAAGGCGAGGTTTACCTGACGGGGTTGGCGGACAGGAATCGACTGACTGTCACCTGGGAGGGTCAGTCCTGCGCATTCGATGTGATATATCCAAAAACAGACGACCCTTTGCCGCATCTGGGAACATTCGTATGCACCGGGGTCCGGAGGTAATCGTGGTAGTTCTCCGTCACATCGTGGCGAGTATGCTGGTGATGCTGCTGGTAACGGGAAATAATTTTGCGATGGCGGCTTCTTGCTCGGTCAATACCATTCCAGTGGCGTTTTTCGCCTACGACACGCTAAGCCCCACTCCAAACATATCTGGAATGGGAACAATCCAGGTGACCTGCGAACACACGGCACCACAGGGCGCTGAAGTCGTGAGTTATACGGTAAGTCTGAGTCGAGGCCTATCAGGCACGTATCTACCACGGCAGATGGTAAAAGGGTCTGAGCGGCTCGAGTATAATCTGTACCAGGATGCGAGCCGGGTAGTCATATGGGGTGACGGTACCTCGGGTAGCCTACCGGTGACGAGTGTGTTGCCAACCCTAAGCGATAGTAACCCCATCGCTCAGGATACGCTCAACGTTTACGGGCGCATCCCGGAGCGTCAAAATGTAAGAGCAGGGATGTATTCCGACACCATCACCGTGACCGTGGAATGGCAATGAGCGACAGTTTCGCTTGCATCGCACAGAAGCGAATGCGGTCACGAACCCAGTAGGCGCATCAGCAGGAATGTCGACTCGCCGATCGCGAGTGGATGCGCATCACCGTCTCCCACACCGGGTTCGCGGAGCCTCGACGAAAAATTGACACGTCGACCGTTTTTCCTCGGGTGGGCATGGGTGCCTCCCAACCCTGTGTGTGGGTGCTCAGCGCGATTCCAACTCGTTGACCACCAATCGGAAGCGCCTTACCACCGTGAGCAGCGAACCGACGGCGATCACCGCTAGTGCTACGACCAGCACCCAGTCGCTGCCAAGGACATGCCGCTCCAGGATGGCGAGCAGCGCGGAGACGGTCAGCACCGCCATCCGGTGCTGCTTGGCCATCGGTCCTGAAAAGTAAGACTTCGTCCCGCTCGAGACGCCGAGCACCCGGACGTAGGCGGTCAGCACTGCCAAGACGGCGGCGAGCCAGCCCAGATCCGAGCCCCAGGCGACGCTGTGTATGCCGTAACCGGCGCCCACGAAGATGAACAGGTCGGAGAAGCGATCCGGGCTGTCGTTAAAGATCTCTCCTGATTTCGTCGTCATACCGCCCTCAACGGCAATCATCCCGTCGAAGAGGTTGCAGAGCAGCCGCAATTGCATGCACAAGGCGGCCGGCAGGAGGTAGCCGTAGAAAAACGCAATCCCGGCGAACAGGCCGAAAATTGCGCTCCACACCGAGACGGTATTGGGCTTGATGCCCCGGCCCTTGAGCCAGCGGGCAGTATGTTTGGCCCAGCCGGTTTCGCGGGAACTGATGGGGCGGCGATGCTCGAGGGGAGAACTGGCAGTCATTGGCGAGGGGCTCGCTCGTTGGGATTGAAAGGTGTCTGTTCTATGGTACGCGATCCGCGTGCGGAACTCTCCGCAGCCTGTGCGGCTTCGGTGCCTTAACACGTGTTCTGGGCGGCATTCGCATGAACCGACTCGGCGTCGCTCGAATAGACGCTGAAAACGGAAGCATGAATCGGAGACACCCTAGGCACGGAGTAACCGACGGATACGGTGTGAGGAGCACTTCTCGCTGGGCGGAGTCTCACCGACTGCTGAGTATTACCCTTGACCCGCGGGGAATAGTCGGAGCCGATCTAAAATGCGTGATCCATCGCTAATTCCCTGCATTATAAAAGAGATTACTCAAGCAATTCCGATACCGCATCGAGCGCATCAGCCGGATCGGTAGTCGCCACCGACCCGTCGCATTCCCGTCCTACCTGTCTTTATACACTGCTGCCTAAAGCGTCATCCATCGATACCCACTCGATGGCTGGAGCCAGCGTTGTGCCAGCCGCCCCTGCACCGCCCGCGGCGGGCGTCAGCTGGTCATATGTCAAGGCGCGACCGGAAACATCCCTTGCCTATCGCGTCGCCTCCGAACGCCTCATCGACAGAGCCTTTATCTAATGCAATCAGCTGGATAAAGACACCCCCCAGAAGACTCCGCCGGTAAGAAAACTGCTCGTTGCGGGACCTTTCAGGAAAGCCAGTTAGGCACTTCTACCTATATTCGGCCGCCACCCAAAACCACTAGGATATGGTGGGCTTTGCTCTTTGTTCGACGTTGATGAAAACCGATAGCGGCGGATAGGGAGCGCTTTGCGAATCCATCTTCACGCGCTCGTTGTTCGCGTCCACGGAAGGAAGAATAAACTAAGGCCGTGTGAATTGCTGGTTGCGCACATTCAGCCAGATATATCCAATCGAGAGCTCGGCTGTTCGATTCATCGATGGCGTGCGGAGAATCCGTCGAGAGTAGCGACACCCATCGCAAGGAGCCATACCTCGCTGGATCACGAGATGATTGAAGCAAGCCAATAGATAATAAGCGAAGGCGGCGCAATATAATGAAAATAAGTTATCGGATACTGCTAATTCTGTTGCTTGCTACACAGGAGCTAAGCGCGACGGAGCAACCAAAAGGGTCTGGGCGTGCCGACTCCAGTTCCGGAACTGCAGCGAGCGGGACTCCCAGCGGGGAGTCGGGCACTGTCGACGAGACATCCAGTGTCGATACGTGGAACGACGATCGCTTTTATATAGCACCCTTCGGCACTTACATGCACTCGGGAGGCGCGCGCCGCGCATTTGATGGCTGGGGGGGAGGCATGGCATTCGGTAAAGTCCTAAGCCGCAACTTCAACATCGAGATTCGCGGGTTTTGGATTAGTTACGGAAATAACAACGATGGCAGCCATCCAGATCACAAGAAATATGCAGGACGAAGTGGCGGCCATACCGACTTCACCGGCGGCAGCATCGATTTGCAGTACCACTTCATGCGCGAGGTTGACCAAGCATTTTCACCCTATCTGGTCGCGTCACTCGGCGGCGGTAATACCAGCTATAGAACCAGCCAGGGATCCGGCTTTACCGATCGGGCATTCCTGTTTCAATTCGGCATCGGCACGACCTGGGAGGTTAGTGACTTCCTCGCGCTACGCGCTGACGTCCGCTACCAACTGCAGGATAATCGGCGCCATCGCTCCTACAATCAGGACGACCCTTTGAACGATCTGGTCGTGAATCTCGGATTCGTTGTTCCATTGGGCGACCGGCCTCCTCTGTGACAAATCCCCCCGCAAGCATTGACCAGAAGCGAGGAGCGAACTCGAAAAAGAAGATGCCCGCGAAGCAGCGTCGCCGTTCAAGTCAACGTCAGACACGCAAACCCTCAGTCGGACTGGACGAGTCCTACCTGGCAGGCGTTTGACAACGAACCCCTGAAGCACGGCCTGAACCGCACAAGAAACCGGCCAGGTTCTCGGGACTGCGTCGTCACGGCGATGGCCGGGTTCGCCGCGCGCGACCCGACGGTGGCCGATATGTCCGTGCATTCCTTTCCCCAGCCCCCCCGTTCGGCCATGAACGAACACCGATACGGTCGCCAGACCCCTTCGACCCATTCGCAACGATCCGATCGGTGTCAGACGCCGCGCACCGGCTCGCGGGAGGCGCCGGTGTCCAGCACCTGACGTGACACAGGGGCTGCCACGGCCGATGTACCCGTGAAACTCGAACCGCTGCATCATCGCGATCAGCGCATTGGTCAATTCGAAGGGCGACCGGGCATTCCGCGGGCCGCTCGGTGATCTGCGCGCGCTCTGCAGAAATAGGCTGCACGAGCGGATCGTTGTGCAGTATCTTTCCAAGACTTATACGACGCCTGTTCCCATCCGTGATGATCGGCTCCCCGCGCGTTTTCACGACACACCCACATGCGGACGTGGCACGGGCGACTCTGCGGAACATAGGCTGCGTACGAATCGTTCACGAGTTGCTCTCGGCGAATCGAGAGTGCCGACCGGATCGGATGCGTCTAGGGGATCAGGTGACGTCGCAGATGTTCCACTCGACCGGTCTGCTACCGGACCTCCCGCACTTCGCGCTCAACATCCAACTCTCCCACGGGTCGTTCCGCTCCTTCCCGGAACCGTAGGCCGGTGCCACCCCCGCCTGGACGATGCGCATGATCATCGACGCCGACATCGCCGAGTTCGAGCGAGCCATGACCAGGGGCGGCACCGGAGCCACGCGCTACATGGCACACCGACCAAGCAGCTTCGGACAGCCCCGGGGACTGAATCCAAACCCGCGCGGCTTGAAGCGGCGGCTGCCAGGCAAGGGCCGGTCGATGGGCAAAGTAGCGAAATTGCTGCGAGTCCATGACATCACCAAGGACCCGTTGCGCCACACGTCGCCCGGTAGAGCCAGCAACAACCCGGGGCGAAAGGGCTCATGAGCCACGGGTCGACGTCTTCAGACCGAGGGGGACCCTGGCTGTTCGGCGGCGGCGACATGGGCCGGCGCATACGCACATTCGATTGGAGCCGCACGTCGCTAGGTCCCATCGCTCAGTGGCCAACCCATCTGAAAGTCACCGTCGGTATCTGCCTCGAATCCAGCCATCCGGCGGTGCTGTACTGGGGGCCGGACCTCCTCCAACTTTACAACGACGCTTTCGCGCCGATCCTTGGGGACAAACACCCCTACGCGCTGGGGCGCAGCACCCGGGAGGTCCATGCGAACATCCCGGAACCATTCGGCACCTTGCTCGATAACGTCGCTGCGAACGGTGTGGCAGCCTCGTGCAATGACCAGCTCGTTCTAGGGCTGCTCGAGGAGCGCTACTTCTCCTACTCGCTCAGTCCCGTGCGGGACGAGTCCGGCGCCGTGGCCGGGGTATTTATGGCGCTGACGGAAACGACCGATCGATGCATCGGCGAGCGGCGGTTCAAGGTGCTGCGCGATCTGGGCCTGCGGGCGTCAGGGGACGCAACCGGCACGAGACAGGTCTGCAAGGACGCCGCCAAACTTTTGACGCGGAACGACAGGGGCCTGACTTTCGCCCTGATCTATCTGCTGGATGACGATGGCAAGCACGCGAGCCTGATCGAGGCTGTCGGCATCGCCGCCGACGCCCCCGCAACGCCCCTTCGCGTCACGATCGGAGACGAGGGCGACGTGTGGGACTTTGCCGCAGTTCTCGCCGATACAAAGCTGGCAGTCCGTCGCGACCTGTCCGGGATTCTTGGCCCATTGCCGGCGGGTGCAAGGGTGGAAGAGGCAACGCGCGACGCGCTCGTTGTGCCGCTAGCCAACGCCGGCATGCGGGCTTTTCCGGCCGGTTTCCTGGTCGCCGGAACCAGCCCCCGATTGGTATTGGATGACTCCTATCGGGATTTCCTGTTGCTGGTGGCCGGGCAGATCGCCAACGCCATCGCCAATGCGCGCGGCTGCGAGCAGGAACACGATCATGCCGGAGCGCTCGCCGACCTGACGCCGCCCGAGTCACTATCGGACCGACGCATCGATCCGCCGGCCAGGCGATTCAGCGCCCGCGGTTTGCTGGCGCGCGTCCAAAGGCATCTCGATGCGGCCCGGCTTCGCGAACAGTCCGAGGAAGCCATACGGGAGAGTCGGGCGAGACTCCAGGCAGCCTTCGCCAGCATCACCGAGGCCGTTTTCATTGCCGATGCCGAAGGAAGCTTGATCGAGTTCAACGAGGAATTCATTCGCTATCACCGATTCCGCGATCGGGACGAGTGCAGCCGGAATATCGCCGAGTGCCCCAGGTATCTCGATGTGTGGCTTCCCGACGGCAGACCGGCCCCACCGGAACTGTGGGCCATGCCACGTGCGTTACGCGGCGAAAAGGCGTCCAACGTGGAATTCCGCCTGCGCCGCAAGGACACCGGGGAAGAATGGTGGGGTAGCTATAACTTCGCACCGATCACGAACAGGAACGGCAACATCATCGGTGCCGTGGTGACGGGTCGCGAAATCACCGAGCAGAAGCAGATCGAGGCGGCTTTGCGGCAAAGCGAAGCGCGGCTCCGGCTGGCCCAGGAGAGTGCGCGCATCGGCATCTGGGACTGGCATCTCGACAGCGGAAGGATCGAGTGGACGCCGCAGTTGGAGGAAATCTTCGGCTACGAGCCGGGCGACTTCGGCGGCGATTATTCCGGTTTCACCGACCGTGTTCATCCCTGCGATCTCGCGGAAATCGAGCGGATTCGGGATGCAGCCATTGCCGCGCACCAAGCCTTCACTGTCGATTTCCGCGTGCGCCTGCCTTCGGGCGAGATTCGCTGGCTGAACTGCCGAGGCGCGGCCACCTATGACACCTCGGGGCGGGCGGAGCGCGTGTTCGGCGTGAGCGTCGACGTTACGGCGCGGATGCGGGCCGAGACGGTGTTACGCGAAAGTGAGGCACGACTACAAGTCACGGTCGAGAGCCTGGCGGAAGCCGTCATTGTCTCGGACCCTCTGGGCAACGTGCTGCACTGGAATAGATCCGGTATCGCGATGTTCGGCTACGAAACTCCGGAACAGGGGCAGATGCCGCTGGACCGATTTGCCGAGACATTCGAGGTGACCGAATTGGACGGAACGGTTCTGCCGCTGGACCAATGGCCCTTGTCTCGAATTCTGCGCGGCGAGCAACTGCGGGAATGCGAACTTCGTGTTCGCCGAAGAAGCAAGGACTGGCATCGGATATTCAGTTTCTCGGGAAACCTGGTGCTCGATCAGGATCAGCGGGCCTTGCTGGCGGTGGTCAGCGTCAATGACATAACCAAGCGCACTCTGGCGGAGCAGGCATTGCGGGACAGTGAAGCGAAATATCGCCAACTGTTCGACAACATGACCGAAGGATTTGGCTTGCACGAGATCATCCTGGATTCGGACGGGAAGCCCTGCGACTGGCGCTTCGTCGAAATGAATGCGGCATGGGAAGCGCAAACCGGAGTTTCGCGCGCCGTCGCCATCGGCAAGACCATGCGAGAGGTCTGGCCGGAGACGGATGACTATTGGCTGGAGACGTTTGGCAGGGTCGCATTGACGGGCGAGCCGATCCGCTACGAGAACTACAGTACGCCCCTGCGGCGCTGGTACGAAACATCGGCGTTCTCGACGAAACCCAATTTCTTCGCGGTGCTTTTCATCGACATCACCCCCCGCAAACAGGCCGAGATGGCGCTGCGGGACAGCGAGATGCGCTTGAAGCTGGCGGCATCAGTGGCCGATATCGGCGTGTTCGACTGGAACCTCGAGACCGGCGTCAACACCTGGACACCGGAGATGGAGGCCCTGTACGGCCTGCAACCCGGCGGATTCGGCCGAACTCAGCCGGCCTGGGAGCAGTTGGTTCACCCTGCCGACCGAGCCGGTGCGGTGGCCAAGAACAACGAAACCTTGGCAACGGGCAAACCCGTCGAGCACGAATTCCGGATCGTCTGGCCCGACGGCAGCGTCCATTGGATTGCCGCGCGGCTCCAGGGATTCAAGGATGACACCGGGAAGCCATTCCGGCTGACGGGTGTCAACACCGACATCACCGCGCGCAAACAGGTGGAGGAGCATCTGCGGAGTTCCGAAGCGCGGTACCGGCTCCTGCACGAAGGCATGCGAGATGCTTTCGTGCAGGTGGACATGGACGGCCGAATCCTCGATTGCAACGAGCTTTTCTGCCAGCTGGTCGGCTATGGCCGGTCCGAGTTGGAATCGATGACCTATGTCGACCTGACTCCCAGTGAGTGGCACGCGATGGAGTCGGCCATCATCGAGACGCAGATTCTGCCCCGAGGCTATTCCGAGGTTTACGAGAAGGGATACAGGAGGCAGGACGGAACCATCGTACCGATCGAGTTGCGCACGATCCTCATCCGGAACACCGACGGCCAACCCGAAAGCATGTGGGCCACGGTCCGGGATATCACCGAGCGAAAACGTGCCCAGGAAGCGCTGTTCACCGCCAACCAGCAACTCGAAGCCGTGCTCGAAGCGCTACCCGTCGGTGTCGCCATCATTGGCGCCGACGGTGAACGCCTGCGCGACAACCGGGCCTTCCAGCGGGTCTGGGGGGAACCGTGTCCGCCGGTGAACTCGGTCGACGATTACCAGGCTTATCGCGGATGGTGGGTGCACAGCGGCCAACCGGTCCACCCCGAGGAGTGGGCGTCAACGCAGGCGGTGCGGCAGGGCAAGACGGTGGTCGGACAACTGGTGGAAATTGCACGCTTCGACGGTACCCGCGCCGTCATTCACAACAGCGCGGCACCCATCCTGGATGAATCGGGCCGAATCGTCGGAAGTGCCGTAGCCATCATGGATGTCTCGGCACAATTCAAAACCGAGGCGGCGTTGCTCGAGAGCGAGAGTCGTTTCGGCGAATTCATGCAAAGGCTTCCCGGACTGGCCTGGATCAAGGACAGCGACGGGCGCTACGTGTATATCAATGAGGCCGCCGAGCACGCCTTCGGACAGTCCCCGGCCGCATGTTATGGGAAAACCGACGAGGAGATCTTCCCGGCCGACACGGCCGCGCAATTCCGGGAGAATGACAGGAGGGCCCTGGATACCGAAACGGGTGTGGTCGTGATCGAGACCCTGCGCCACGGAGACGAGGTTCTGCATTATTCCATCGTCAGCAAATTTCCCATCCGGGATTTCAAGGGGCAGATCAAGGGCACGGGGGGGGTCGCAATCGATATCACCGAGCGCGTGCAAGCCGAGCAGCAACTCCAGGAAGCAACCGAACGACTGCGCGAAGCCGACCGCCGCAAGGATGAGTTCCTCGCCACCCTGGCGCATGAACTGCGGAACCCACTGGCCCCGATACGCAGTGCCCTGCAAGTGTTCCGCAAGACCCTGGCTCCCGATCCGACCACGGAACGACTGCTGGACATGATGAACCGGCAGATGATCCATCTGGTCCGGTTGGTGGATGATCTGCTGGAAGTGTCCCGCATCACGCGCGGCCAGATCGAACTGCGGAAGGAATCGGTCGATGTCGCCATGCTCATCAAGCATGCCATCGACACCAGCCAACCGCTGATCGACGCCGGTCAGCATGCGGTGAAGGTTTCACTCCCGCCCGAGCCGCTGTGGATCGAGGGCGATCCGGTCCGACTCACCCAGGTGTTCGCGAACCTGATCAACAACGCGGCCAAATATACCAAGTCACACGGAACCATTCGGGTCGGGGCGGAACGGATCGGGGATCAGATCGTGGTGACTGTCAGCGATACCGGTGTCGGCATCGCACCCGAAGTGCTGCCGCGGGTGTTCGATCTGTTCACCCAGGCCGACCGTGACATGACGCTCAGCCAAGGGGGCCTCGGTATCGGTCTGGCCTTGGTGCGCCATCTGGTGGAGATGCATCGCGGCACGGTCACGGCCCACAGCGGGGGACCCGGCCACGGCAGCGAATTCGTCGTGCATCTTCCGATTCGCGCCGAACCGTCGACAGCCCGGACGCGATCCGAGAGTACGGAAGGCTCGACTCTCCCGACCACCGGCCGCATCCTGGTCGTCGATGACAATCGGGACGCGGCCGACAGTTTGCGCGACCTGTTGATCCTGGAGGGTTTCGAGACGCGCGTCGCCTACGATGCTGAGGAAGGCATCAAAATCGCGGTGATTTTCCGCCCTGACGTGGTGTTGCTCGATCTCGGGATGCCGAGGATGGACGGGTACGAAGCGTGCAGCCTTCTCCGCAGACAAGCCTGGGACCGGAATCTGAACGTGGTGGCGCTAACCGGGTGGGGACAGGAGGAAGATCGTCGCAAGGCCCGTGAAGCAGGATTCGACGCGCATCTGGTCAAGCCGGTGGACCATGTTGCCCTGATCGGGCTGATCACGGAACTGATGGCAGCCGGGGAACACCTTTCAGCCCGATTTTGAGGCGCCCCCCCTCCCTGCTCGATTCCATTCCCGGCTCAGCAGGCGCCCGGCCGTTTTCTGGGCCGATGATTCCCGGACGATCACGCCGGACTCGGTCCTACGCGCTCGCCCCTTCCCAAGGTCGGAGTACGGTTTGATCGCTCAGGAGCCGGCCCAGGTCAGCCAGAACACCGCGGCTACCCCGGTCAAGCGCCGCGCCTCACTCCTCGCGGCGATGAAATCGGCAGACGGTTGACTCCGCTGAAGCCGTCAACGCTTATCCCCCGCGTCCTCATCTAAACCCGAACACGAGAATCGAACGCTCAGCCGTCCGCACTGACGGCCGGGGCCTCCATGGCCTCGCCTTCCACCGTGAGGGGCGCGCGAGATCCGGTTGGCGGCTCGGGCAAATAGCTGCCGCTACGAACGAGTGTCGCGAGGCGGTTCCCAAGGCCCCAGGTGCCGCCCGACCTCAGCAGATCCGGCAGCCCATAGCGCAGCAGGTCGAGGAAGTGCTGCTGACCCACGCCGGCCAGACCGATATCCGATGGCTGCCGGTCCTGCAGGGTTCCGAACAGGCGATCCCAGACGGAAAACACCGCCCCGTAGTTGCTGTCATGCTCCGATCTGAGCGCCGAATGGTGGAGCCGATGCAGTCGCGGAACGATGAACACACGCGACAGTGCTTCCTCGCCCGCGAATCGAATATTTGCGTGATGGAACAGCACGAACATCGAAATCACCGTCTGGCTCACGAGCACGACGCCCAGACTCACGCCGATCAGCGCAATGAACGCGACGCGCACCAGCACCTCGAGCACCAGTTCGCCGACATGGAAGCGCAGGCCGGTCGTCACGTTGAACACCGGGTCGCTGTGGTGCACGCGATGGAACACCCACAAGGCGTCGTTGTGGTGTGTCAGGTAATGCCACCCGTACATCGCCAGATCGAGCAGCACGAAGGTCAGACCGTACTTCAGCGGGCCATCGGGCATGTCGGCGAGCAACCCATAGCCGGCGCAATGCTGCGCAACGATCATCAGCGTCGGAATCGACAACAACGACAAGGTGATGTCGTTGAACAGAAACGTCCCGAGATTGGTCAGGTATGACTTCTTCAGCGCCTTGAGACCCGGCCGCAGAAACGGATGTCGAATCTCGATCCACCACAGCATGGCCAGCGTAACGACGATCAGCAGAGCCAGGAGGTCGTCATTGACTCCACTCAGGTAGGAGCCTCCTGCGTTCAGTTGCGTATCCTCGCTCATCTTCGCGTCCCCCAGTTGTTGCGTCGATCTATGCGCTAGACCAACGCATTTGCCGGTTGTTTCCAAGCCCACGCAACGCAGTGTTCCCGCTTGGTGAAGAATCAACGATCACTGATGAACCAGATCGATCCCGCGCCGTGTGTGCTCTCCGTCTTGCCGCTTTGCGGCTGCATACCGAACAAGTTCACGGTATGACCGCCGGCCACCCGTGCTGGACCACGGATAACGCAGGCGACGGCCGTAACCTCGTGGTGGCGGTGCCATTCGCCGAGCCGAGGACGCCCCCCGACCGATGCCGGCTTGCATAAGCGGCCGGTACCGATCGGCGGCTACGAAATGTTCGCCAGCCGATAGGTCGGCCCCATTTCGAGTGCCGGACTCCCGTCCGATGGCATCGTTTCGGCCCGGCCCGACCCCTGAACATGTGCCGATTCTCGAACCAAAAGCGTGTTCCGCGAGCGAAATCCGGCTCGCGCCGATGCTCGCAAATGGCCAAAATTCCTTAGTAAACAGCTAGGACATATCTTCTTCAGAACCCTGCTGCTAGACTGGCCGCCCCCGTGAGGTGTATTGCCATACACCGAACGAGGGAGCTAGAAGTCCATGAAATAAATAAGGTTATGCCCGGAGAATCGTATGAAAAAAGTCTTGCCGGTATTGGCTGGCCTGCTGTTCGCGGTAGTTTCAAGCATCGGCTTCGCGGCCGGCGGTCCGATGAACCAGGACCTGACCGTCCTGAAGCCCGGCGCGGAAAAAGCCGTGGTCGCGGGTAAGGCCGGCGATGCCGCGAGCTTCGTCAAGGAGTCCGAGGCGGTACTGGCACAGGCCAAGGAAATGGCCGAGTCGGCGAGCCAGCAACGCATCGTCCGCCATATGAAAAATGCCATCATCCACGCTCAGGGCTCGAAGCTTCCCGAGGGCGTGGCCGAGGTCGAGGAAGCCATGACCGACATGAAGATGGGTGGCGTTCCCAAGTTCGGCGGCGGGTCGTAAGCACCACGAGCCAGACTGGCCTGGCTCAGAGCCGTAGGGGTTGAACGCGATCCTGCTCATTTGACGAAATCAAATGCTCAGGATCGTCGATTTCGGCGATACATTCCCGTATCGCGGAACGCTCCGAATAAGAGGAGCCTACCAAAACAGCCCTGAGAGACCCCGCGTTCGGACAAACACAGTCCAGTGCGTCCGAACGCGCCCTCCGTCGCTGCGCCGTACTGTTCATGCGGACAGTTTCGGGGGCCAAAGGCTCGAGTCACTACTCCAGGACCCATTGTCCTTCTCTAGCCCTGCCCACGCGTTGATCCACTGATCGTCTGAATCCACACGAGGCGGTACGATCGGGGAAAATTCAATCCACACATTTGAAGCGAAGCTCCGCATGATCGAAGTTGAATCGGTCCGCGGATCGCTGACCGCTCACCAGCGGACGCATGCGCCGTCCCTGTTCGGCGCAGAACTCTGCGGCCGTCTTTTCGATCTCCGAATTCAATTCGCTCCGGGAAGCCCACGACACGGCCCCCGAGTTCGAAATCATGTAGGTGTCCGGCGCCACCGCGACGATGCTTGAAGCGCAGCCTGACAGGGTCGCTGCGACGAAAAGCCACCGAAAGGCATCTTTCATGTCTTGATTGCCCCCCGCCGAACGGACCGGTCGAACCCCAGTGACCCCGACGAACGAGTGGTCAAGGGTTCCGTATGATCTGGACTGTTCATGTCATTTCCACCCGCCGCCAAGCGACTTGTACAGATCGACCACCGCGAAGACCTGCTTCTGCTTGGTCTCGATCAATTCCCTCTTCGCATCCAGCGAATCTCTTTGCGTCAACAAGACATCGAGATAGTCCGTACGAGCACTTCTGAATAATTGCACTGCAACATCGATCGATTGAACGAGCGCGTCGACCTGTTCCAGCTTCTTCGCATAGTTCTTCTCCAGCTTGTCGATATTGGATATCTGATTCGTTACCTCCATGACGGCATTAATTATCGTTTGTTCATATTCATAAGCCGCTTGCACCTGCTTGGCATTGGCGTTGCGGAGTTCCGCGATGATTGCATTCCTGTTGACGAGGGGAGCAACCAAGTCCGCTGCGACCATTGCGGCCAACGACTCGGGCGTATTCACTACGTAGCGCAACAGGAAGGCATCGAAGCCAACGCCCGCCTTGATACCAAAACTAGGATAGAAATTGGCCCTGGCGACGCTGATATCCAAATCCGCAGCAGCAAGCTCCAGCTCCGACTTGCGGATATCGGGTCGGTTCAACAATAACTGCGATGGGAGGCCGGCATTCAACATCTTGGGCGTTCTTTCCATAAATCCCTTGGACGCTCTTTCGATCGGTTGCGGAGTCCGCCCAAGCAGGAAATTCAGCCGGTTCTCTACGACGACGATCTGCTGAGCAAGCTCGTACCTTCGACTCTGGTTTTTGGCGACCTCGGCCTCATAGCGCTTGACCGCAAGTGTGCTGGTTCGCGCATAGATCTGAAGCTCCTTTACCATTTCGAGCCCCCTCTCGAGGATCGCTATATATTGTTCGATGTTCTCCAGTTGATTATCCAGCGCAACCAGCTCGTAGTAAGCATGCGCCACCTCAGCAACCAGGTTTGTCAGCAGGAAGTTCCGCCCTTCCTGACTCGCCATATATTGCAGAACAGCAACCTGGGTTGCATTTCTAAGCTTCTTCCATATGTCGATTTCCCAGGTCGCGCTAAGCCCGAATTGATAGTTGGCCACGAACGATGGGAAGGGTTGTCCGTTCGGAAGGTTGAGCCCCTCCTCAACCGCTCCCTGGAACGTATACCGACCGGGCTTCTCACCACCCGCTCCCACGCCGACATCGACAAATGGCAGATACGCGCCGCGGCGTGCCTGAATCTCATTCTCGGCCACGCTAATACGCTGCAGAACGATGTTTACCTCCTTGTTGTTGGCTACCGCTATATCAATAAGTTTTGTAAGCTTCGGGTCGTCGAAAATTTCCTTGACCCTGGAAGCTCCAGAGTTGGCCTTATCTTTTGAGCCCAGTTCAAAGGACTCAGAGAGAGGCGCATCGGGCTTCTTCGTGACGACCTCCGGGATCCCGCAGCCGTGTAGGGCGACGCAGACCAATAACCCCGCTGCCCGGAGTACCTCCTTAGTCATAATCCCCCTCGTCCCCCACGTGGTACTTATATGTCTCCGTGAATGGACCATGTTCCTCACCAGATACGAACTGCTTACCTTCCGTCATCCTGGCGAACAGATAATAGAGTCCGGGGATGATGATCACGCCGAAGATTGTTCCAAAGACCATACCGCCTAGTGCAGAGGTGCCGATGGTGCGGTTACCCACGGCACCGGCGCCGGTGGCCTTGGCCAGCGGGATCAGGCCCGCGACGAATGCAAACGAGGTCATCAGGATCGGTCGGAACCGCGCTTTGGCGCCCTCGATGGCGGCATTCTTGATCGCCATTCCCTGATGTCGCTTCTGCTCGGCGTACTCCACGATCAACACGGCATTCTTGCCCAGCAAGCCAATCAACATGACCAACCCAACCTGCGAGTACACATCGTTGGCCAGGCCCATCTCCTTCAGCAACAAGAACGAACCGAACAGTCCCGGGGGTAGGGAAAGCAGAACCGCCAGGGGCATGACGAAGCTTTCGTATTGCGCGGCGAGCACGAGATAAACGAATACGATCACGACTGCGAAGATCAACAGGGCTTCGCTGCCCCGAGCCGCTTCGTCGAATGTGAGGCCCTCCCAGGCTATGTCGTAGCCACGCGGGAGCGTGGCTGCGGCAACTTCCTGGATCGCGTTGATTGCATCCCCCGTCGTATGTCCCGGCGCAGGCTCCGCGCGTATCGCTGCGGAGTTGTAAAGGTTGTAACGGGTCAACTCGTTTGGGCCTTGTGTCTTGTTCATGGTCATGAAGGACGAATACGGAACCATCGCGCCCTTGTCGTTCTTCACGAAATAGTTCAAGACATCCGAGGGAAATCGCCTGAATTCCGGCAGGGCTTGCGCATAAACCTTGAAAAAGTTGTTGAATCGAATAAATCCTTGCTCATAGGTACTGCCAATCATGATGTCCAGATTATCCAGGGCATCTTCGATCGAGACACCCTTTTGCATGGCAAGCTTATTGTCGATCACCAGTTGGTATTGCGGGAAATTTGCCGCAAAAAAGGTGAACAACCCGGTCAGTTCCTTACGCTTCCGCAATTCCGCCATGAAATTCTGGTTTAGCTTGTCAAAGTCGTAGTAATCGGTGTTTGACGTCTTATCCAGCAACCGAAAAGCAAGACCCGATGCCGCCCCATAACCCGGAACGGCAGGCGGTTGAAAGAATTCGATCACCGCCCCGAAGTCACGTGTTTTTTCCTCCAACTTGTGGATGATGTCTTCGACTGATCCCTTTCGTTCGGACCAGTCCTTCAGATTGATAATGCACGTACCGGCGTTGGATCCTCGCCCTTCCGTTAGGACTTCATATCCCGCCAGCGAGGAAACCGACTGCACGCCCTCGATTTCCTTGGCCGCAACTTCAAGTTCCCGCGCAACCTTGTTGGTGACTTCGATCGTCGACCCCGGTGGAGTCATGATGATCGCGTAGATCATTCCCTGGTCCTCTCCGGGTATGAACCCGGATGGAAGCACTTTGTCTACCTCGAAAATTCCGTAGGAAAACACCCCCAACACCAGAAGCGTCACGGCGCGCCGTGTGACTACGATGTTCAATAATTGCGCGTAGCGTCCCGTTACCTTTTCGAACAAGACGTTGAAGCCATCGATGAACACGTTGATCGGTGTTCTCTTCCGCTGTTGGCCATGGCTACTTTTCAACAACATCGCACAGAGGACTGGGGCCAACGATAGCGCCACGATCGCAGAAATGATGATCGAGGACGCCATGGCGATGGAGAACTGTCTATAGAACACCCCCACCGGACCCGTCATGAACGCGATCGGTACGAATACCGACGTCATCACCAATGTAATAGCGACGATGGCACCGCCGATTTCGCCCAAGACTTTGCCAGAGGCGACGTAAGGCGAGACATGCTCCACCTCCATCTTCGCGTGAACCGCTTCGACGACGACGATCGCGTCATCGACGACGATGCCGATGGCCAGAACCAAGGCAAAAAGCGTGATCAAGTTGATCGAGAGGCCGAATGCGGACATCACGGCAAACGAACCGATCAACGACACCGGGACCGCAAGGATCGGTATCAGCGTCGAACGCCAGTCACCGAGGAACACGAAGACGACCAAGGTCACCAACACGAACGCTTCCGCCAGTGTGTGCAGCACCTTCTCTATTGATGCCTCGACGAACCGGGAGACGTCGTAGTTGATTTCGTAATCCATCCCCTCCGGGAACGATACTTTCAGTTCCTCCAACTTCTTCTTGACGTCTTCGATGACCTTTGTCGCGTTACTCCCATAGTTCTGCTTCAATACAATTGATGCGGAGGGATAGGAATCCTTGTCGGAAAAAATATTGAAAAACTCGCTACCCAACTCCACTCGCGCGATGTCCTTAATACGAAGAATTTCTCCTTTTTCGTTGGCACGCACGATAATGTCTTCATACTGCTCGGGTTTGTTGAACCAGCCCTGATAAATGAGTACATATTCCTTCGACTGGGCCGCAATACCGGTGCTCTGCCCGATACGACCAGGTCTGCCGATAATGCTCTGCTTCGCGATGGCATCCATGACCTCGCTGCTGGACACGTTATAAGCGCGCATGCGGTCAGGATTGAGCCAGATCCGCATGGCGTATTGGCGCGCCCCCAGGATTGTGGCTTGGGCTATGCCGGTGACGCGCTGAATTTCCGGAACGACATTCACCCATGCGTAATTGAACAGGAATTTTTGGTCGGCGCTTTTTTCCCTGCTGTAGAGGTTGACGTACATCAACATACTGGGCTGCACGAAGTTCACGATTACGCCTTCAAGCTGAACCAGCTTGGGCAATCGAACCATCACCTGATCGACCCGCGTCTTGACATTGACCATCGCGATATTGGGGTCAACACCTAGATTAAAGTAGACCTGGATCGTTGCTTCCCCGGCACTGGTGGCATCGGACGTAATGTATCTCATGCCGGGAACGCCGTTGATCGCGCGTTCGATCGTGATCAGCGACGACTTCACCAACACATCGGCACTGGCGCCAGGAAAGGACAAAGATACCGTCACACGCGGCGGTGCAATGTCTGGAAACTGTGATATGGGCAAGGATCGGATCGCTAGCGCGCCCATGAACAGGAATGACAGCGACAAGACAATCGCCATCACTGGCCGCTTTATAAAGACTGTAAACACGATGGGTCAACCAGAAGGAGCTTATTCGGTATAAAGTTCCAGGTTCGCGCGCACTTCTTGGGGGGACTTTTGGTTTATTTCCACCTCCTCCCCGCTGTGAACCTTTCGCAAACCCTCGAGCAAAATCTTGTCGCTTTCCGTCAACCCCTCCTTCACGATGAAGAGATGAGGCAGCGCAGCGTCGATCTTGATTAGTCGTTGTTCTAGCTTGCTTTCTGGTGTCACTACGTATACATAGCTCTTATCCATGATGTCGAAAACCGCCTTCTGGGGAATCATCAAGGCGTTCTTATATGGTTTGTCCATCAGGATCGTTCCAGTTTCTCCGTGACGTAGAAGCTTGTCCGGATTCGGGAACGTCGCTCGAAATTCGATATTCCCCACGGTATTGTCAAAGTCGGCTTCAATGGTTTCTATAACGCCGACCTGGTCGAATACCTCGTGGTTCGCCATGCGTAACTGGACTTTTGTTTTTTCGGCGGCTCGCTTTGACCTCTGGTAATCCAGATATTCGGCTTCCGGAACATTGAAATAAACCCACAACTTACTGATATCAGACAGCGTGGTTAACAAATCACCCTCGTCGAGCAGACTTCCATTTCGTGCAATCAGGTGATCCACTATTCCATCGAACGGCGCATTGATGTCGGTGAAGCTCAAGTGAGTCTCGGCGAGCTTCACCTCGGCCAACGCCTTGTCCAACTTTGCCTTGGCGAGCGCCAGTTCATTTTCAGACACGATCTTCTTGTCAGAGAGTCCCTTGGTGTTCATATACTCGATATTCATATTGTTTGCCTCGGCCTTGGCTTTTAGAAGTTCAGCCTGATAGATATTTGGCATGATCTTGAACATCGGCTGTCCCTGATGGACAAACTGGCCTTCATCGACAAATATGCTTTGGAGATAACCTCTTTCGAGCGCCCGCACCTCGATATGACGAACCCCCCTGATTTGACACACGTATTCCTTCGTCAACACGGCATCCTCCCGAAATGGCGTGGTGGCCTCCAATTTGGGCTTCTCTGCCTCGTGCTCAGCATGATGTCGCTGACATCCGGGTAGAGCGAAGCCTAACAAAAACACGACCAGAAATAGGAATGAGGGCGAATTAAGAGTCATCTTGGGGAATACGGGGCTTATGAACCGGGGTCGGCGTGGGCGGAGCAGACCGCTGGTTTGAGTTTCAATTTCGTTCTGCCGCGACCAGCATCTAACCGCGCCGGGCGATGGCGCTCTTCGTTTCGGGGTTTGGCAGTCGGGAGCAGGGGCATATGCAACGGAGTACGACAGGTCTCGACAAGGAACTCTGCATCTCTCGTGCCGAAATATAAAAATGACGTGAAAACAATGATTTGGGTATTTTTCGGCATTCCACCGCGAGCAATCTTCGGTTCATTTGAGCCATCCAAGGTCCACCGATCCGAACGGGCCAAGGGTCGCTCAAAGCCAAGGAAGGGCGTACGAACTGATTCGGCAAGGGGGTCGACGCATGAGAATGCGGGCTGTTCGCGCCGCAACAGGGGCCAAAGCGGGGCGAGTGTTCAAGAGGCCTCGGGTTGCGCGTTCCATCAGGAGTCGACTGACGGGCGGTAGCGGATCCGGTCGGCGGTGATCGTCAGAGATCCAGGTCAGATCGGGAGCGGAACCGCGCCTGGATTTTTGGAGTCCTGAGGTTTTGGGGCGAGTCGCGGGGACTTTACGGGGTGCCGGGATTCGACTGCGGTATATCGGCCTCAATAGTGTGTTGCAGCTGCCTCTTGCATCCTTCGACGCAAGAATCGCGGCAGACGACGCTCAGTCCGGCTGAGTGCACAAGGCGCCGAACGAAGTCGGTACCGATTCTTGCCGGGCGAGCATTTTTTAACGTGAGCAGGGTGGACATGCACGGGCGTCTCTCGGGAAATCCTGCAGTCCCGGGGGCACTCAGGACGGCTGATTGACGATCGCGGGACGCGCAGGTGGGATGGGCCTCAGCTACCGTGAGGCACAACCGGACATGTGTCGCCGATCAGGCGAACCCCGTTGGGCAAAACCTCGATCGGAGGAGAGACGAGAACACCAAGCCATCAAGGCGACCGCCGATCACGTTAGATCGATTGAAGTTTCTCGCCTCTCGTCGGACCTTTGTCCGTACCCCTCTTTACGCTACTGGTTCTTCTTAATCCACTGCTGGACCGGGATCTGCTTGGCTTCGCCCTGCTTGTTCACGACGACGGGTCTCAGGTACTGATCGATATCCTCTTTTCCAGGATAGACCGAGACCACCGTACCGACGCTGCCGCATTTCTTCGGAAGCGGATTCAACTTCAGATCACGCATGATCCGGATATAGGGGGACCACTGATCCGGTGCGCCGCCCAGAAGCTCCTCGGTCCATTCATTCGTAGTGCTCAATAGCCAGGCCATCGCGAAGATATTGTCCTTGTTGTAAGGACTCTTCCCGGTCGCCTTGGGGCAGAATTGCGCCGCGGCGAAGAAGTAATCGATTTCCTGTACGCAGGATGTCGCGGGTATCGGTGGCGTAGTCATTTCAAAGCTGATATCGGCGACCGTCTTGTCTGGGACACCCTCTCCCGTCCAGACCATCGCGCTAGCCGGCGTGAAGTAAGCCGGCTGGTCCTCGGCGTAGAACGTATAGAGATGTGGAAGGGCCGGATTTGCGAAGGGCTTGGTTTCCGAATAGTTTTCGTGGATCAAGGCCCACTTCCCGGCGGGCCCGAGTTCCTTGTATTGCGACAGCTTGGGGAAGTCGTAAGGCGCCTTCAGGTTTTCGACGATGACCGCATTCGGCCCAACCGGGGGTACGACGACCACCTGTGAACTTACGATGTCGGTCAGGTAATTGTCTTCTTGGTCGGGGTATTTGCTCGGGGTATGCGCACAGGCATGCGATATGTTGATGTAGATGGTTGAGGTACTGAATTCCTGGTAGAAGGCATTGATGTCACTCTTGTTTGGGATACCGCCCCGGGTAAAGGCGGGAAATTGGGTATACATGTGAGCGACGGCTTGACCCGAGAAGCCCCCTGCGAACACGCTCGTCAGAAGACACGCTCTGGCATATCGGAACATCGAAATTCTCCCCTGTTGGCGCCTCTCGAACGAAAGGCCAGGAATGCAGCGATGCAAGATGAGTTCCAACGACTCTCTTGATTATGGATCGTGGGGTTCGAGCGCGATCGGAGACGGACACCGATGCTCGGGCCGTGTGAATCGACTCATTTAGTGAGGCATTTGCCGCACCCCGAGACGACGGCTCTGCGGGCCTTCATCCCGAACCAGCAGGCTCGCTTTGAGCAATTTCGACAACGCGCCGATACTCCAGCAATAAAACCCATTTCCCTTGCGATTCGCTGGGTGCTATGTCCAAGCGCGCTCCGGCGGCTAATGCGTCGTAGCCGCCCCGACTTTCTCAAGAGAGGTTCGGAACTGCTCATCGTTCAACACAACTTGGCGCCAATCGAATTGGCGCTGCATCAGTTCGCCGGTGTCCGTGAGGTCCTGGACTGATGGCTCTCGAAGCGACTTACGACCAGAGTGGCGAGAGACCGGTATTGCGCACCATCTTCAAAGTCACTGCCCACGAAGGAACGGTGCGATCGTGAAACATGAGAGCGAACTGCCGAAGGCGTGGGCGACGACCACGCTTGGGCGTGCCGGAGCTACCGCCCCCTGGACGAGTCCGCGCCTGGCAACTCGCACCTCATGGACATTTCGACGGACGCTCACTTCGCCGGTGTCGCTAAAGGCCGGCGCGCGGGCTCGCTTGGGGGAGACCCGACAGCGCGGGGAGCCTGTCAGGCAAGAAATCCGAGATCTGACGTGGCAAACCGACCAAGGTTCGGGAAGATCGTCTGCAGCGCGTTATCCGGAACGCCGAACCAGCGCGCGAGCGTGGCGCCGTATTGTTCGACCGACGTCGTCGGAATGATCCGACCGTAGCCGGCGTCGTCCGGACCGTCCAGACTGAGGTCTGGGAATGTCCCGACGATCCGGCCGCCATCAACCGACCCGCCGGCTACGACGTGGTTGTTGCCCCACGCGTGGTCGGTGCCATCGCCGTTCGAGGTCAACGTTCGCCCGAAGTCGGACATCGTGAAACTCGTTACCGAAGCACCGACGCCGAGGTTGTCCATGGCCTGATGGAAGGCCTCGATCGAACGCGAGAGGCTATCGACCAGAAGTGCGTGGCGGTCGAGGTGGTCATCGTGGGTATCCCAGCTTCCGAGGCCGACGAAGAACACCTGGCGGCTCGCCTTCAGCGTCTGACGCACGCTGATGATCCTGGCCACCATCTGCAGTTGCGAGGCCAGCCCGTTGCTCGGCCAACTGACGCCGCCGGTGCTGCTGGCGGCCAGTGCGTCGCTGACCGTCTGCTGCAAATCGAGACTCGCGGCGATCGATCGGGCGTACTCGCGTTCGAGCATCCGCCCTTTCGCCGTTGAGTCCGCCATGATCTGCTTGAACAGCTTGCTGCGCGGGTCGTTCGGATCGTTCGAGGTGACGTTGAATCGCCCTGCCCCGCCACTGCTCATGTTGTACGGAACCCGCGTCAGCCCGGTCTGGAACAGGTTGTTGCCGCCGATCGAAATCCCCATCGGCAGCGTGTTGCCGATACTGTCGTCGGACAGCAGATCGGCGATCCGTCCGCCCCAGCCGACGCGGCGAAACGCGTCGCCCTGACTCGCCATCCATTGATCCGACTGGTCGTTGTGTGAGTAGAGCTGCGGAGGAAGCCCGGCGCCGCTCAGATAGTCCTGCTTGCTTGTCTGCTGCAGCAGCGTGCCGACGTTGGCGACGAAGGCCAGTTTGCCGGTGTTGTACAGATTGCGTAACCCGCTCGCCGCCGGATGGACACCGTAGGTTCCGCCATCGGTTCCGGCCAGTGCGAGTAGATTACCCGCCGGCAACGCGAGATTGCCGCGCGCTGTCTCGTAGGCCTTGTAGCGTCCGTTGTCGGTCGGAATCAGCAGGTTGAATCCATCGCTGCCGCCATACAGGAAGATGCAGACCAGTGCCCGATAATCGCCAGCCGGAACAGCGGCCGCCTCGCTGCCGGCCAGCAGGCCCAACGCGGCGCGGGAGCAGAACGAGCCGCCCGCCGCGAGCGACGTACATTTCAGGAACTCGCGCCGGCTCCAGGATTTTGCCGTCAACATCGTTCGCATCTCCGCTCAGATCTGGATCTGGTAATAGGGGGAACTGATCACGAAGAACAGCGCGTCCAGCGAACGGCGGGTGCCGCTCGAACTGCCGCTGCCGACCGGGATGGTATTCAGATAGCTCGCCAGCGCCGATTTCATCGTCGCCGGAAGACGCTTGCCGACCAGCAGCAGGTCCAGATAGTCGATCAGACGCTCGGGACTGCCGGCCAGCTTGTTCAGCGCGGTGATGTTCAACAGCAGGCTGTTGCGGTCCAGATAGGGGTTGCCGCCGTAGTACCACTGAATGCGCCCCCACAGCTCGTTGTAAAACTGGCTGTTGTGCGCCTCAGTGATCATCTGGAATTCCGGTGCGACCAGGCCGGCCGCCTTGATCAACCCATTCGGCGTGAAGTCCGGCCGAAAGAAGTTGAACACGCTGGGCGCGGACAGCGGCGCCTGGCCGACGTTGCCCTCGAACCACAGATACGGCACGGTCCCGTCCGGCAGCACCGCATTGAAGGCGCGGAACAGGTGCGACATCACCAGCAGGGGTTCCCGCAGCTTGCCGAAGTTCACATTCGCCGCGGTGCCGAGCCGCGCCTCGCGATCCAGCAGGATCGCCTTGACGACCGCCTGCATGTCGCCGCGCACACCCGAACCGTTGTCATTGAACCGCGCGGCAACCCGGGCGACGTAGGATGGCGACGGATTGCTCGTGACCAGCCGCTGGATCAGTTGGCGGCTGACGAACGGCCCGACGTTCGGGTGATTGAACGGTATCAGCGCCTGCTCGAGATCCTGCTCGGCGGTGCGACGCGCCGGAACCTGCGTCTCACCGACGATGGTCTTCGCTGCGGTGTCGTGGTAATCGCGGAAAGCCTTCATCGGCAACCGCCAGTCGTCCCCATCCTTGAAGTACAAGGAATCGCCCCAGCTCCAGCCAGTCAGCACCCGCGCCAGCCCCTCGACGTCCGGCTGCGCATACGTTGGGATCGTCTGACCGGCCTGCCGCAGCGGGATGCCGCGCTGGTCCAGTTCCACCAAGCCGATCGTGAACAGTTGCATCACCTCGCGCGCGAAGTTCTCGTCCGCGCGGATGCCGAGCACGCGATCCGGCTTCTGATTGCCGAGCATCGACAGGTAGCGGCCCATTGCCGGCGAGCGGGTGACGCGCTCGAGCAGATCTCGGAAATTGCCGAACGCATTGCGTACCAGCACATCGTTATACGCGGCCATCGCATTCGGCGGGATACCCGAGTTCACGTCGGACACGACGAACAACTCGGACAGGGCGAACGCCAGACGCTGACGCAGCTGGTCCGGCGCACGGACCGAAAGCCGCCACCAGACCTCCTGGCGGTTGTCGCGCGAATTGTTGTTCTGCGTCTGGTTCAGCGTATCGAGATGGCACGAGGCCGGTAGCTCGAACTGTTCCTGCAGCCAGGCCGCAAGACTCATGTGCTTCAGATGCGTGAGGTCTCGTGGCGCGGCGCCGAACGTCGCCTGGTTCAGGAAACGCACCGCATCGACCGACGAAACGTCCGAACTTCCCGCACGGTCCTTCGGATAGACGATCGGCGCCCACGGATCGACGCACTCGGCCGGTTCGTCCGCCCGGACCATCCCGGATACGAGACCCAGCCACGGCAACAGGGCGAACATGAGCCGACGCAACACCAGCGGCGGCTTAATCAGGTAACTCGTCGACATTATCCGACCTCGTGGTGAAGCGGAGCCGCGGCGGAACGCACACCCGACGCATCGTTTTCGATAGGCGAAGTTTCAACGATAGGCAGTGAAACGAGCGGGTGGTGTGACGCGGTCGACGATTACGAGCACGCGCGGACGTCACGGGACGATTTCTCATCGGCGCCGCGCGACAGCTCATGTCTTGACGCCGCCGCGGGCCGCACACCTGCGGCGTACGCGCACCGTGCGACCGTTGCGGCACGGTGATAGACTCCGAACGAGCGGGTCGTCCGTCACGACGGCCCGCGCGCCCGACCAACCACCGTTGACTTCAATACCGGCCATGAGCATCAAAGCCAGTCTCGCTCGAGTCGCCATACGATGGACTCCGAAAGCGATCATTCTGTGGGTCGCGAATCGAAAGCTGCATGGCATCGCCAGACTGACCGACTTCTCGCTGGACCTCGACACTCGGCGGCTTTACGTCAGGACCAGCCTCGCCGGCGAGGCGGAGCCGATCGAGGTATTGATCGAGGATTTCGCGATCGTCGGCGGACCTGCCGCGCCGGCGCTGCTGATCCAGCGGGCGCAATCGAACCGGACCTGGCTGAATCAGGCGTTCCTGCTGATGACGAAGCGGCCATGGGCGATTCCGTCGATCCCGCAGCTCGCGCCGCACATGGGTCTCGTCGCCGAACTGTTCGCACCGCGCCAGCCCTGAGCGGCGCGGCGCCGAGGCCGGCGCGACCGCTTCGTATCCGTCGTCGCAGGGCCTTGCCAACCCTGCATTGCCGCTATTCAAGCTCCGGATTCCTGACTCGCGCGATCCACGATCACGCGGCGTCCCGAAGCCGGTATGGACTGGCGCGCTGACCTGCACCTCGCGTCGCAGAACCGCAATTCCCCTGATTCCACACCCACCGGGGCAAGGCCCAGGCCAGACGTCCTGGCCAGACTTGACAATCAAACGATTGATTGCGACGATGACACTCAATCGTTTGATTGACTCCTCCACCGCGCACCACGACGAATGCCCACTAAGCAGTCCACTTCCGTCGCCGACGGGCAGGATGCCCGTAGCCGCCTGATCGCGGCGGCGTTGCGTCTGTTCGCCGAGAAGGGCTACGAGGGGGCGACGACCCGCGAGATCTGCGAGGGGGCGGGCGCGAACATTTCGGCGATCCGCTACTACTTCGGCGACAAGGCCGGGTTGTACCGCGCCGCGTTCACCGAACCGATGGGCGAGAAGCCGTGCGCGACGAACCTCGCCGCCTATGCCGAGCTGAGTCTGGCGGATGCGATGAAGCTGCTGTTCCGCGATTTCCTCGAGCCGCTGAAGCGCGGCGAGGAGACCCGGCTCGTCATGAAGCTGCACTTCCGCGAGATGATCGAGCCAACCGGCGTCTGGCAGCAGGAGATCGATGCGGAAATCAAGCCGCAGCACGAAGCATTGGTCGCCATCCTGACGCGGCACCTGGGCCTGCGTAGCGCCGACGTCGACGTGCACCGGCTCGCGTTCGCGATCATCGGCATGGCCGTCCATTTCTACGTCGGGCTCGATGTGGTTTCGGACATCGCGCCAGAAGTCCTGGATTCCGCCGCCGCGATCGACCTGCTCTCGGAACGACTCGCCGACTATGCCTGGTGGATCAGCGAGGGTGAAGCGCGGCGCCGTGCCGCATTGCAACAGCGATGATCCGGGTTGAAGCGCGCCTCGCGGCGCTGTCCGCAATGCCTCTGCTGACGGGCTGCGCCGAGGGTCTGATCACGACGGTCGGGCCCGACTACGCACCAGCCGAAGCGTCGGCGGCACCGGACTGGCAGGCTCCGCAGACAAACGTCCCGATCGCACATCGCGGCAATCCGGCCGATCTGAAGCGTTGGTGGGACCAGTTCGGCGATGTCGAACTGAGCCGTTTCCTGATCGCCGCGCAGCGGGCGAGCGCCTCGATCGCCGATGCGCGTTCGCGCATCGAGCAGGCCCGGGCCGGCATGGTTGGTGCAATCGCCTCCGGGGTACCCAGCCTCGACGCTCAGGTCGATGCGGACTGGGCGAAGAGCACGTTCGGCGGCCCGACCTTCCAATGGACGCGTTACCAGTTCGGCCTGCAGTCGAACTGGGAGGTCGACCTGTTCGGCGGCATCGCGCGACAACGCGAGGCGGCACAGAGACAGCTCGATGCCCGGCACGCCGCGTGGCACGACGCCCGCGTCGCCGTGGCCGTGGAAGTCGCCAATGCCTATCTCTCGTACCGGCACTGCGAGGTACTGGTCGACATCGCCGAGGCGGACGCTGGATCCAGAAAGGAGTCGGCGCGCCTGACCGAGATCGCCGGCAGCGCGGGCCTGCGTGCCCCGGCCGACGTCGCGCTGGCGAGTGCGAGCGCGGCCGACGGACAGGACACACTGATGCGGCAGAAGGGACAGTGCGAGCGTGCGATCAAGGGACTGGTCGCGCTGACCGGCCTCAGCGAGGCCGAGGTGCGGCACCGGCTGACCGGTAAACCCGATACCCACGCAAGACTGCCGGAACCCCCGCCGTTCCAGCTATCTGGCCTGCCCGCCCGGGTGTTGATGCAACGTCCCGACGTCGCCGCGGCCGAACGCGAGGTCGCCGAGGCCAGCGCGACCATCGGCGTCGAGGAGGCAAAGCGCTATCCGAGGCTGAGCCTGTCGGGGAACATCACGCCACAGCTGCAGAGCGTCAACGGCGCGCCGTTCTTCCTTGCGCATACCTGGTCGTATGGACCGACGCTGAACCTGCCGATCTTCGATGCCGGCAAGCGGGCGGCCGATGTCGAGGCGGCAAAGGCCAAGTATGAGGCCGCGGCATCGAAATTCCGCGCGGTCGTCCGGACCGCCGTCAAGGAAGTCGAGGAGGCACTGGTGCGCCTGACGAACGCCGAGAGCCGGCTGCCCCAGGCGCGATCCGCCGCGGAAGGGTATCGGGCGAACTTTCGCGCGATGCAGCAACTCTATCAGGCGGGCTTCGGCACCCTGATCGATGCCGAGGCCTCGCGTCGGCAGGCGTTGAACGCAGAGCGCGGCGTCGCCGAGCTACGGCAGGAATGGGCCGCGGCATGGATCACGCTGTATCGCGCGGCCGGCGGCGCGTGGAACGATGCCACGGACTCGACGTCTGCCCCCGATTCGTCGGCGCATACGCCCGCCGAAAGGCCGACCGAGCCCGCGGATGCGGAGGACCGATCCTGATGCGTGCGATCCAGTACCGTTGGACCGACTGGCAACATGCCCGAATCCACTATGCGCGATGGCCGACCCCGCCGCGCGCCGTCCCTGAACATGCGCTGAATGTATCGTGATGAAACCTGGGTTGATCGTTCTGCTGACCGCGACCGTGGCGCTGGGCCTGGTCTTGGGTCTGGTCGTCGCACGCAAGCCGCCCGAGGCGGCGCCGATCGCCGCCATCGAGGCAAGACCGGCACTGAGCGTCGAAGTCATCGTCCCGGAAACGCGCAACCTGCCGTTGAACCTGAAGGCGAACGGCTCGATCGCGGCCTGGCAGGAGGCGGTCATCGGTGCCGAAGTCGGGGGCCTGCGGCTCGCCGCGATCCATGCCCAGGTCGGCGACGCGGTCCGCAAGGGCCAGGTGCTGGCGATGTTCGATCAGGAAAAAGTCGCGGCCGATGTCGCGCAGACCCGGGCCGCGCTCGCTGAAACGGAGGCCAACCTCGCTGAAGCACGACTCAATGCGCAGCGCGTCGAACAGGTTGTCGATTCCGGTGCGCTGAGCGCGCAGCAGGTCGGCCAGTACCGCACATCGGCGAAAACCGCCGAAGCGCGCATGCGCTCGGCCAAGGCACAGCTTGACCAGCAATTGCTGAGACTGTCGCACGTCAAGGTCATCGCGACCGACGACGGCATCATCTCCAGCCGCACGGCGACGCTCGGCGCCGTCGCCGCCGAGGGGCAGGAATTGTTCCGGCTGATCCGCCAGAACAGGCTCGAATGGCGCGCGGAACTCACGGCGACCGAACTGATGCAGGTTCGACCGGGGGTCAAGGCCACGGTCGAAGTTCCCGGCGCCGGCAAGGTTGCCGGAACCGTGCGCATGATCGGCCCGACGCTGGACGACCAGAGTCGCAACGGACTGGTCTACGTCGACGTGCCGGGCGCGGCGCGCTCGGGCTTCCGGCCGGGCATGTTTGCCCATGGCGAGTTTCACCTCGGCGCGCAACCGGCATTGACGGTGCCGCAAACCGCACTGTCGCTGCGTGAGGGCTTCACCTACGTGTTCCGCGTCGGTGATCCGGACGGCGCGGACCGAGCGCGCGTCAGCCAGGTCAAGGTGCAATTGGGCCGCCGTGCCGGCGACCGCATCGAGATCGTCTCCGGTCTCGGCGCAGACGAACGTATCGTTGCCAGCGGCGTGTCATTCCTCGCCGACGGGGACGTCGTCAAACTCGTTCGGTGACCGCCCGCATGCAGAGTGCCCAAACGCCGGATCGAGTCCGACGCACCCGATGAACGTCTCCGCGGCATCGATCCGCAACCCGATCCCGGCCGTGATGCTGTTCGTGCTGTTGAGCTTCGGCGGCATCGTCAGCTTCCTGTCGATGAAGGTGCAAAACTTCCCCGACCTCGACTTCCCGACGGTTACCGTCAGCGCGAGCCTGCCCGGCGCATCGCCGCCGCAACTCGAAACCGAGGTCGCGCGCAAGCTCGAGAATGCCGTCTCGACGCTACAGGGCCTGAAGCACATCATCACGAAGATCCAGGACGGCAGCGTCACGATCACGATCGAGTTTCGGCTCGAAAAGCCGCTGGAAGAAGCGCTCGACGATACCCGCTCGGCCGTATCGAAGGTTCGCGCGGATCTTCCCGGAGATCTGCGCGACCCGATCGTCACGAAACTGGACCTGGCGCAGTCGCCGATTCAGGCGTTCACCCTGGCCTCCGACCGTCGCGATCCGGAAGCCCTGTCGTGGTTCGTCGACGATACCGTGACGAAACGACTGCTCGCGGTGCGTGGCGTCGGTGCCGTCAACCGCGTCGGTGGCGTCAGCCGCGAGATTTCCGTCGCACTGGACCCGGTCAAGCTGCAGTCGCTCGGCGCCACCGCGGCCGATATCTCGCGCCAGTTGCGACAGGTGCAGCGGGAAAGCGCGGGAGGCCGCACCGACCTCGGCAGCGGCGAACAACCGGTGCGCACGCTCGGCAACGTCGCATCGGCCGAGGAATTGCAGGACATGGAGATTGCGCTGTCCGACGGTCGCCGCGTGCGCCTCAACCGGCTCGCGACGATCTCCGACACGATCGCCGAACCGCGTGCGCTGGCGATGCTGAACGGCCAGCCCGTCGTCGGATTCGAGATCACGCGCAGCCGCGGCGCCAGCGAGGTCGAGGTCGGCGCCGGCGTCGCGCGGGTACTCGACGAACTGCGCGAAGCGAACCCCGACCTGCGCTTCACCGAGGCGTTCAATTTCGTCACGCCGGTCGAGGAGGAATTCCACGGTTCGATGACCCTGCTGTACGAGGGCGCGCTGCTGGCGGTGCTCGTCGTCTGGCTGTTCCTGCGCGACCTTCGCGCGACGCTGATATCAGCGGTCGCGCTACCGCTGTCGGTGATCCCGACATTCATCGGCATGTACCTGTTCGGCTTCACGCTCAACGTCGTCTCGCTGTTGGCCCTGTCACTGGTCATCGGCATCCTGGTCGACGACGCGATCGTCGAGGTCGAAAACATCGTCCGCCACCTGCGGATGGGCAAGAGCCCGTATCAGGCCGCGATGGAAGCCGCCGACGAGATCGGTTTGGCGGTCGTCGCGACGACCTTCGCGCTGATCGCGGTGTTCCTGCCGACGGCGTTCATGAGCGGCGTCGTCGGCCGCTTCTTCAAGCAGTTCGGCTGGACCGCCGCGCTCGCCGTGTTCGCGTCCCTGGTCGTCGCGCGCATGCTGACGCCGATGATGTGCGCCTACCTGCTGAAGGACACCGGACGGCACGACGATAGCGACAGTTGGTTGATGAGCGCCTACCTGCGCGTCGCGAACTGGTGCCTGCATCATCGTCTGCTGACCATCGTCGGCGCCTCGGCATTCTTCATCGGTTCGCTGATGCTGATCCCATTGCTGCCGACCGGTTTCATTCCGCCGGACGACAATCCGCAGACCCAGGCATTCATCGAGCTTCCGCCCGGTGCGTCGCTGGCGCAGACCCGCGACGCCGCGGAGCGGGCCCGCGAGTTGATCGCCGGCATTCAGCACGTCCGCAGCGTTTACACGACGATCGGCGGCGGCACCGCCGGCAGCGACCCGATGGCGGTACAGTCCGGCGGCGAGGTCCGCAAGGCAACGCTGACCGTGACCCTGGCCAACCGCAACCAGCGCGAGGTCCGCAAGGAGGTCATCGAGGATGAGATGCGTCAGGCGCTGCAGCAACTACCCGGCGTGCGGACGAAGGTCGGGCTCAGCGGCTCCGGCGAGAAATACGTGCTGGTGCTCAGCGGCGACGACCCGAACTCGCTGAGCGCCGCGGCGCGTGCGGTCGAAAAGGACCTGCGCCCGATACCGGGGCTCGGCAGCATCGCCTCGAGCGCCGCGCTGGTCCGCCCGGAGATTGCCGTCCGGCCCGACTTCGCGCGCGCCGCCGATCTCGGGGTCACGTCCTGGGCGATCGCCGAGACGCTGCGCATCGCGACCGTCGGCGATTACGACTGGTCGTTGCCGAAACTGAGTCTCGCACAGCGGCAGGTGCCGGTCGTGGTCCGCCTGACCGCGGACGGCCGCAAGGACCTCGCGGTGCTCGAACGGCTGGCCGTGCCCTCGAGCAAGCCAAGCGTCGGACCGGTCATGGTCGGGCAGGTCGCGCGTCTGGAACTGTCCAGCGGGCCCGCGGTCATCGATCGCTACGACCGCTCGCGCAACATCAACTTCGAGATCGAGCTGTCGGGAACACCGCTCGGCGAGGTCACGACCGCCGTCGAGAACTTGCCGAGCATGCGGTCGCTGCCTCCTGGCGTCAAACAGATCAACATCGGCGACGCCGAGATGATGGCCGAACTGTTCGGCAGCTTCGGCCTGGCGATGCTGACCGGCGTGCTGTGCATCTACATCGTGCTGGTCCTGCTGTTCAAGGACTTCATCCAGCCGGTGACGATCCTGGTCGCGCTGCCGCTGTCGTTCGGTGGCGGCTTCGTCGCCCTGCTGGTCACCGGCAAGGCATTCTCGATGCCGTCGTTGATCGGGCTGGTCATGCTGATGGGCATCGCCGTGAAGAACTCGATCCTGCTGGTCGAGTACGCGATCGTCGCACGCCGCGAGCATGGCATGAACCGTTTCGAGGCCTTGCTCGATGCCTGTCACAAACGGGCCCGGCCGGTCATCATGACGACGATCGCGATGGGCGCGGGCATGCTGCCGATCGCGATCGGCACCGGGGCGGCCGACCCTTCGTTCCGCAGCCCGATGGCGACCGCCGTCATCGGTGGACTGGTGACCTCGACGCTGTTGAGCCTGTTGGTAGTCCCGGCCGCATTCACTTACCTGGACGATCTGAAAGCCTTATTGCTGCGCCTGGTCCGCCGATCGGCTTGACACCGCTGGCCGGCACACGCCGGGCGCGCGTCGCCCCGACGCTGGCGTCAATGAAAATCCCGCGACTGCACCTGCAACCCGGCCAGCCAGGCACGCAGATCGGTCAGCTTGCCGGCCAACAGGTGCAACACGCCGTCCTCGTGCTGCACGACCCCGGCGACCAGCAGTACGTTCGACTGCACCAGCGTCCTGCGCTGCGCCTCGGCGGTGCGCGGCCAGACGATCAGGTTGACGTGCCCGGTTTCGTCCTCGATCGTGACGAACGTGACCCCGGACGCCGTCTGCGGCCGCTGTCGGCAGACCACGAGCCCGGCGACACGCGCCATGGAACCGCTGCGCAGAAAGCAAAGATCCGCCGCCGGACGCACGCCGCATCGCTCCAGGCGAGGCCGCAACAAGGCCAGCGGGTGGCGCCGCAGGCTCGCGCCCAGCGTGGCGTAGTCGGCGATGATGTCGTCCTGTTCCCGGGGAGCCCGCAGCAGCGGCTCGGCCTCGGCGAACTCCGGCGACGGCTGGAGCGGCGTCGGCGCCTCGACGCCGGCCGCTTCCCAGAACGCACGCCTCCGGTGTCCGGCCAGACCGCGCAGCGCATCCGCGGCGGCCAGCATTTCCAGATCCCGGCGCTCGAGCCGGGCCCGTGTCGACAAATCCTGCAACGAATCGAACGGCCGCTGGCGCCTGGCCTCCAGCAGCCGATCGGCGCCCTCGCGCGACAGGCCCTTGACCATCCGCAAGCCCAGCCGCAGCGCGGGCTCGAGGGTATCCGGTGGCTCCAGCGTCGCGTCCCAGTCGCTGCGGGCGATGTCGACCGGCCTCACGTCGACCCCATGGCGGCGGGCATCCTGGATCAGCTGGGACGGCGCGTAGAATCCCAGCGGCTGGCTGTTCAGTAACGCGCAGCTGAACACGGCGGGATGGTGGCATTTCAGCCACGCGGAGGCGTAGGCCAGCAACGCGAAGCTCGCCGAATGCGATTCCGGAAAGCCGTACTCGCCAAAGCCCTGGATCTGCCGATAGATCTGCCGGGCGAAGCGCTCCTCGTAGCCGCGCCTGCGCATGCCGTCGAGCAGCTTGTGCTCAAAGCGCTCCAGCCCACCCTTGCGCCGCCAGGCCGCCATCGCGCGCCGCAACTGATCGGCCTCGCCGGCGCTGAAGCCGGCCGCGACCATCGCCAGCTGCATGACCTGTTCCTGAAAGATCGGCACACCCAAGGTACGCCGCAACACCTTCTCGACCTCGGCACTCGGGTAGACGACGGGCTCCCGGCCGGCGCGGCGCGCCAGGTACGGGTGGACCATCTCCCCCTGGATAGGCCCCGGCCGGACGATCGCGATCTGAATTACGAGATCGTAATAATTGTCCGGCTTCAAACGCGGCAGCATCGCCATCTGCGCGCGTGACTCGACCTGGAACACGCCGACGCTGTCGGCCTGTTGCAGCATCGCGTACACCGCCGGGTCCTCCGGCGGCACATCGGCCAGCGTCAGCGGACGGCCCGTCGTCGTACCGACGTAGGCCAGGGCCTTGCGTATGGCCGTCAGCATGCCCAGGGCCAACACGTCGACCTTCAGCAAGCCCAGGGATTCCAGATCGTCCTTGTCCCACTGGATCACGGTCCGCTCCGGCATCGCCGCATTCTCGACCGGCACCAGGTGCGCCAGATCCTCGGCGGCGATCACGAAGCCGCCGACATGCTGCGACAGATGACGAGGAAAGCCGATCAGGGACCGGGTCAGACGCAGCAGGTGCCGCACCGCGGGACTGTCCGGCGACAGCCCCGCTTCGACCAGACGCACCGGCAGGGCATCAGCCTTGTCCCAGTAATCCATCGTTTGCGCGACCGCGTCGATCTGCGACAGGCTCAGGCCCAGCGCCTTGCCGACATCGCGCACGGCGCTGCGGGTGCGGTAGGTGATCAGGCTCGCCGCCAGCGCCGCGCGATGGCGGCCATATTTCCGGTAGATGTACTGGATGACCTCCTCGCGCCGCTCGTGCTCGAAATCGACGTCGATATCCGGAGGCTCCCCCCGCTCCTTGGAGATGAAGCGCTCGAACAGCAGATCCAGCCGCGCCGGATCGACCTCGGTGATGTCCAGGCAGTAGCAGACCGCCGAGTTGGCCGCGGACCCACGTCCCTGACACAGAATGCCGCGCTGCCGTGCAAAACGGACGATGTCGTGTACCGTCAGGAAGAATGGCTCGTAGGCCATATCGGCGATCAAACGAAGCTCGTGTTCGATCTGGCTCCGGACCTTGTCCGACGCCCCATCCGGCCAGCGCCGGGCCATGCCCTGTTCGGTCAGGCAGCGCAGCCAGCTGGACGGGTCGTGACCGTCGGGCACGAGTTCCCTGGGATATTCGTAGCGCAGTTCATCCAGCGAGAACTGGCAGCGCCCGGCAATCGCGATGGTTTCCTCGAGCCACTCGCGCGGATAGATGCGGGCCAGCACATCCTGCGGACGCAGATGGCGTTCGGCGTTCGGAAACAGCGCGTGGCCCAGTTCCGCCAGCGGCTTCCTCAGGCGTATCGCCGTCAGGGTATCCTGCAGATCCTGCCGCTCCGGACCGTGCATGTGCACATCGTTGCAGGCCACCTGCGGCATCCCCAGCGACCGCCCCAGTTCGCGCAGGGACGCCAGCCGATGGCGATCACCCTCGCCAAGAAACAATTCGACGCCCAGCCAGACCCGATCGGGGAACAGACGGCGCAGGCATCGGCCCTGCTCGGCGACGATGGGGTCACCGGGCAGCCAGATCGCCAGACAACGCGTCAGCGGCCGCTCGGCCAGGTCCTGCCTGCGCAGCAGGTAGCTGCCCTTGGCCGCATTGCGCCGCCCCAGGCTGATCAGCGCGGAGAGCTGGCCGTAACCGGCCCGGTCGGTCGCCAGCAACAGCAGCTTCAAACCATCATCGAGGCGGAATTCACTGCCGATGATCAGTTGCAGCGGATGCTTGCGCGCCTCCTGGTAAGCCTTGACGACACCGGCCAGCGAGCATTCGTCGGTCAGCGCGATCGCCCGATAACCCAGCCGCACCGCCTCCGTGACCAGTTCCTCGGGATGGGATGCACCGCGCAGGAAGCTGAAATTGCTGAGGACATGCAATTCGGCATAGTCATCCGAACAGCCCGTGGACATACCATCTCCCGGAGGATTGTCGATCGCGGTAAACCCACAACCGCGCGCCACGCTTATCGACGACGACATGGTAGTCGCGGTCGATCGCGCCGCCGTCCCACCAGCCGCTCCGGATGCGTTCGGCCTGCCGGTCAATCGACCCCACTTCACCGCGGGCCAGCGGACGCGGACGCGGCAGCAACCAGAGCGGCCTGATTGCAGTCACGAACTCCGCCGCAACGGGCCTCTCGCCCTCCGCGCCGGCCCGCTCGGGCCGGTGATCGGCGGCGAGCCGAAGATGCGACAGGCCGCCCTGCCCCAACCGGGCTTGCAGTTGATCGAGCAGTTGCTGCCATCCCGCCGCGTCGGCATCGTGTTCGGCGAACAGGTCGATGCTCGCCATGACCCGGGGCACGACGGACTCGGTGCACAGATCGATCGCGCGGACCGGAGCCGGCAGCGCCAGCCGGTCCAACCGCTCATGCAGCACCTCCGACAGACGTCCGGCCTCGTGCGCGGGCAGGCGGAAACCCTGGCGAACGCGCGTGGGCGGGCGATCGCGGTGATGCAGCGCCAGCCGTATCCTCGTCGTCGCGGCGCCATGCTGCGCGAGAAATTCGGCCAAACGACCGATCAATAGCGCGACGGCCGGGAAGAAATGCGTCAGCTGCACGGCTTCCTCGGCCAATTCGAAGGATGAGCGGAACGTCGGCACCGAACAGAAGCGCCGCAGCGGCATCGGCCGCTCGCCCGCGGCCTGGTCGAGATGCTTCAGCAAATCCATTCCGTAACGTCTCGCCAAACCGTCCCGGGGCATCCGCCAGAGCTCACGCAGCGTCGTCAGGCCGGCTTTCGCCAAACGTTGATGCGTGGACCCGGCACAGCCGAGCAATGTGCCGGGCAGATCGCCTAGCGCTGAACGCAGGGCCTCGGCCGATTCCACGTTGGCCTCGCGTCGGCCAAGGGCCAGTAGCCAACTGGCGAACGGTGCCGGCGTCGCCGCACAGCACGCACGATGCCCCAGTGCCGCCAGGCTGTCCCGGACCTGCCCGATCAGTGCGTCCAAACCGCCGAACAGATTAAGGCTGCCGCGGATTTCCAGAAGCAGCGCGCCGGGAAAATCCAAACTGACCCAGGGCGTGAAGGTGAGCGCCCGCGCGGCCAGCGTCCGCATCGCGTTCTGTTCGCGCACGAGGTCGCGAACGGCGGTGCACAGGGCCGGACACAGCATGCCGGCGGCGGATAACGGCATCCCCGGAACGAGGCCATAGCTGGCGGCCTGCGCGGAAACCGCATGCAGCATGGGCCGGCCACCGCTCTCATCGACCACGACGGACGGCCGGTCACCGGGGAGACTCGAAACCTCCAGCGCCAAATCGGGCAGATACGCGCACAGCCACAACGGCACATGGCTTCCGGGACCATCGCATGCCTCGGTCCGTAGCGGAGCCTCGGCGCACGTCCGTGCGAGGACACGAGCATGCAGGGCATTCGACATTACACGGACTCCCACGGGCCGATCGAAACACCGAAACACGAGCACGGACGAGTTCGCGGCCGCCGCCCGTCACACCATGCGATCCGCCTGGTCGATCCCCTTGCCCAGCAGAGGGACTGTGGCGGCAGCGCCCCCGAAACCGCCTCGCGCCTTCAACAGTCGCACGAGCAGGGCGCCGTCCCGGTCGGGATCCAAAGCCATGCGCAGCGCCGCCGGCGTCGAATCGGACCGTTCCCGGTGAAACAGCACGCCCATCGTTCCTCCATCCTCGGCGGCCAACTGCACACGGCGCACCCGCGCCGCATGGATTCGCGACGGCCAGGCCATGACCAGACCGGCGGACGGGTGGCGCAGCAACTTTTCCATGCTCCACCACAGATCGGCATCCGCATCCCTGGGCCTGACGATCAATACACGTCGCAGATCCAGACCGTTCTGGCACAAGGCCGGCGCGTAGGGCTGAAACGGCGGAGCGATCCATACCAGCCAGCGGCCCTGCCGAACCAGCGCGCACATCGCCGGCAGCAGCAACCGCAACTCGCCGATGCCCCAGTCGCTGACGCGGATCTCGGTGATCGCCGATAACGGCCAGCCACCGCCGGGCAGAATCCGGTCGAGTTCGGCGAAGCCGGTGGCGAGCACCGGGAAGCGCCCGTTCCCACCGTGTCCCCGCCAGATCCGGCGATCGGCGCGCAGCAGTTCCTCGAGTTCGGGGCGCATGTCCGACGCTAGGCCACATGCGTCCTGATGACACCGATCACGACGCCTTCGATGCAGAGGTCCTGCCTGCCCATATCGACCGTGATGACCGGATAGTCCGGATTGGATGGTTCCAGGTAGGCCATGTCACCGTCGATCCGCAAGGTCTTGACCGTCACCTCGTCATGGATCCGGGCGACGACGATCTGGCCGCTGCGAGCCTCGGTGGTGCTCTCGACGACCAGCAGGTCGCCGTCGATGATGCCGGCATCGCGCATGCTCATGCCCTGCACGCGCAGCAGATAATCCGCCTTGCGCGGGAACAGCTCCGGACCGAGCCGGCAATGCTTTTCGATATGGGCCTCGGTCATGACCGGGCGCCCGGCGGCCACCTTGCCGATCAGCGGCAGGGCATCCCGGTCGTTCGAACGGTCCAGCAGCCGGATGCCACGCGATGCGGACGGAATCAGCTCGATGGCACCCTTGCGCGCCAGCGCCTGCAACTGCTCACGCACACCGTGCGAGGATTTGAGGCCGAGCGCGCGGGTCATCTCGGCCAAGGTCGGGGGAAAGCCCTCCTGCTCGATGTACTGGCGGATGAACTCGAGAATGGCCTGCTGACGGGGGGTGATGGCCTTCATGGGAGACTGATCATAAAAACAGTGATTTTATGATCAGTATAATTTTCTGGAATCGGGGCCGCAAGCGGTGCGGGCAAGGAGACCTGAAACCACCGCATGACCATCGCCCCTGATGAATGCGCGTCAGGCACGGCTACGCGGCCCGACACGCAGCCGCGCGCGGTTGGAATCGGCGGAACGAAAGAAACCGGGCGACCGAAAGCCCGGCGGCGAAGGCAGTGGGCGGTGGGCCATTTGCCGCGAGCCGGTAGCCCCGGCTACGGCCAGAGGCATGGCACGTTCCATGCCGCCGGGATGCGGGGCAACGATGCCGGGGCCGGTGATCGACCCGGCTAACGAGCGGCCTGAACGGCTTGGTGCCCCGATGCACCCGCATGGCCGCCGGGTATCCGAGAGCCGCGAATCAAACGCACGGCCCTCGACGCAACCCCTAGGCAGTTTCCAGCGCAAGTCATCCTGGCCAGGTTCACAGCGGGTGAGGCCAAATGCAGCCCCACCTCAAGACATCAACCGTTTCGAACGGCCGATTTCGGTGATCCGATCAAGCACCCGGGCAAGACTCTCGTCACTGACCGCCGCGCTGTCCGAGCGGCGTGTACGGACGCTGCACCGGACCGGTGTAGACCTGACGCGGTCGTGCGATGCGCATGCCCGGCTCCTCGATCATCTCCTTCCAGTGCGCGATCCAGCCCGGCAACCGCCCCAACGCGAACATCACCGTAAACATGTTGCTCGGAATCTTCATTGCCCGGTAGATGATGCCCGAATAGAAATCGACGTTCGGATAGAGCTTGCGCTCGATGAAGTAATCGTCGGTCAGCGCGGCTTCCTCGAGCCCCTTCGCAATCTCCAGCGTCGGGTCGTCGATGCCGAGGTGTTCGAGCACGTCATCGCAGTACTTCTTGATGATCTGCGAGCGCGGATCGTAGTTCTTGTAGACGCGATGGCCGAAGCCCATCAGCCGGAACGGATCGTTCTTGTCCTTGGCCTTGTCGATGAACTTGCGGTAATTGCCGCCATCGGCATGGATTTGCTCGAGCATCTCGATGACCGACTGGTTCGCGCCGCCATGCCACGGTCCCCACAGCGCGCAGATGCCGGCCGACACCGCGGCGAACAGATTGGCTTTCGACGAGCCCACCATGCGCACCGTCGACGTCGAACAGTTCTGCTCGTGGTCGGCGTGGATGATGAACAACACGTCGAGCGCCTTGCGGATCACCGGATCCGGCTCGTAGCTGCGCATCGGCGTCGTGAACATCATGTGCAGGAAGTTCGACAGGTAATCCAACTCCGGCCGGCTGTAGACGAACGCCTCACCGACCCAGCGCTTGTAGGCGAACGCCGCCAGCACGCGCACTTTCGACAGCAGGCGAGTGATCGTCTCGTCGCGTTCCTCGGCGGTCTGATCGGGCTCCAGCAACTGCGGGTGGTAGACCGACAGTGAACAAACCATTGCCGAAAGGATCGCCATTGGATGCGCATGACCCGGATAGCTCGTGAAGAAGCTCTTCATGTCCTCATGGATCAGCGAATGGAACAGCACCTTGTCCTTGAAACGGGTGAACTGATCCGGCGTCGGCAACTCGCCGTAGATCAGCAGGTAGCAGACCTCCATGAAGGTCGAGCGCTCGCACAGTTCGGCGATGTCGTAGCCACGGTAGCGAAGGATCCCGCGATCGCCGTCGATGTAGGTGATCGACGAGATGCACGAACCGGTATTCGCGTAGCTCGGATCCAGCGTGATGTGCCCTGTCTGCGAGCGCAGGCGACTGATATCCAGAGCCTTGTCGTCTTCCGTTCCTTCGACGATCGGGAGCGTGTAGGTCTGTCCATCGAGTTCCAAACGAGCTGTCTTTTCCACTGCGGGATTCTCCACGGCCATCCGGTAATTGAGGTTGATCCGGCCCGTCAGACCGGCTGGTCGTCGAGGCCGGCGCCGTCACGCCCTGGGCCTTGAGGAACCGACCCACGCGAGTGCTTCCATGCAGCGGGTCGGACCAGCCCGTGAGCGGACGAGGCAGAGACGGGATTCGTCTCAACCTTATCAAGAATCCCGCCGGTTCGTCATCCGGAAACCGGCCGGGCGGGGAATGCCACGCCGGGGACGCATTGCGGCTTTGACGCAGGTCTGTGGTAGTCTAGCGAGGTGATCCTTGGACGCCGTTCGGCGCTTGATCAAGCCGCTGTGCCGTCGGTGAACGATGGAGAGCGCTTGACCGCGCCCGACCCGGCCCTACCAACCATCTGCCGGTACGCCAGGGGCGGCTGAAAGGCATGATCGTAGCGGTTCTGAACCAGAAGGGTGGCGTTGGCAAGACGACGCTGTCGGTCAACATCGCCGCGGCTCTGGCCATGACGGGCAAACGTGCCTTACTGGTCGATGCCGATCCGCAAGGCAGCGCGCTCGACTGGCAGTCGACACGCCAGGCCGAGAGCCTGTTCCCCGTCGTCGGGATCGCGAAACCCACGCTGCACAAGGATGTTCCGGAACTGGCGGCATCCTACGACTACGTCATCATCGATGGTCCACCCCGCGTCAACGAGCTGGCGCGGTCGGCGTTGATGGCCAGTGACCAGGTGCTGATACCGGTTCAGCCCTCGCCGTACGATGTCTGGGCGGCTGATGAAATCGTCAAGCTGATCCAGGAAGTCACCGTATACAAGCCGACGCTGAACGGCATGTTCGTGATCAACCGGAAAATCGCCAAGACGGCCATCGGCCGCGACGTCGTCGAGGCCTTGAAGGGCTACCCGTTCCCGGTGGCACGCACGCTGATCCATCAGCGCGTCGTATTCGCCGAGAGCGCCGCCGCGGGCCTGTGCGTCGGAGAATTCGATCCGAAGGGACCCGGCACGCGGGAAGTCCTCCAACTCGTAGCGGAACTGCAGGAGGCACGTTAACGATGGCACGTAAGAAATCGGTTTCGATTTCGGCCAAACCGGCCGGCGTTCGTGAGCCGGAACGAGCGACGGAACCCGCCTCGGGTACCGTACCACTGGACGAACTGTTTCACGCACCGCTGTCCGGGCAAGCCCCCGCCGCCGAGCCCGAACACGATGACGAGTTCGGCTGGTTCGGACGAGGCGTCTACCGCGGCATCTACGCCGTCTCCTACGGGGTCGTGCTCGGGGTGATCTTCATCGGCAAAGCCGTGCCGGGGCGACGCTGCATTGCCCGGGGCATGCATGACGGCACCACTGCCGCGCGGCGCACCGCCGCCTCGTTCGAACAACGCGCCGCGAAGGCTCGCGACGCGGTCGCCGAAGCACGCACCTTGCACGCCTGATCACGACCCCGCCGCAGCAAGACCCGCAGGCACGCAGCGACCGGGGAACTCGCACCGACCGAATGCGCTCAAAGCGCACGGAATGATCGAGCCCCTTACACGATGAAAACGACGTTGGCCGCGTACCTATTGAGCGCCGGATTGTTGATCGGCTGCTCGAGCAACCACCTGTCCGCTCCCGAGACGGTGCCTCGCGTCGAATTGCCGAGGTTCATGGGTACCTGGTTCGTCATCGCGGCGATCCCGACGCTGATCGAGGATCAGGCTTTCAATGCGATCGAGTCGTATGCCCTGCTGCCGGACGGTAGCATCGGTACGACGTTCACGTTCCGCGACGGCGGCTTCGACGGCACTCCACAGCGCTACACGCCCACCGGATTCGTCGTCGACCGCCGCTCGAACGCGGTCTGGGACATGCAGTTCCTGTGGCCGTTCCGGGCGGAATATCGCATCTCGTATCTCGATCCCGATTACCAGCATACGATCATCGCCCGAACGCCGCGGGATTACGTCTGGATCATGGCGCGCACGCCGCTGGTCGACGACGCGGTCTACGACCGGTTGGTCGAGAAGGTGGCCGCGCTCGGATACCCGGCCGACAAACTGCGGAAGGTGCCCCAACGCTGGCCGGGATGACCCAGGGAGACGGCCGGCACTCGGGTCGCGGGCACGTTCCGGACCCAGCCCCTCGCGGTAGCCGGGGCCCGCTTGCGACCACGACCGCGAGGCATGCTACAGTGACGCAGGTTTACGCCGCGATTCATCGATGAAAGCCGTGAAGCAGCATCAGCCCACTACGGTCCGTTTCGTACTTCGTGCGATCGGCTGGACCTTGCTGGCCGGAACGGTCTGGCTGGCCTCCTGCCAATCGCTGCTGCGAGCCGAGCCCGCCGCGGATTCGGACCGCACCGAGCGCTCGGCCGAAGGCCCGGCGATACCGCAGACGCGATGATCGGTCTGCGCTCGTTGACCCGTGCGACGCGCGGCTCACTGTTGCTGGTCCTGTCGCTGCCGGCGTTGATCGCGGTGATTCTCGGGCTCGCTCGCGGCCATTTCGGAGCCATCGTCGCGAATTCCGCGGGATTCTCCCTCTACCTTCTGGCCGCCGCGCTGTTGCGGCGCGCGGAGCATCGTGACGCGCAACCCGAGCCATCATCCGCGCGGCGTGACACGCCGGACAAGCTCGCCGCGGCCTGCATCGTCGCGCTGGCCACGGCCGAAGTCGCCGCATTCGGTGCCGGCAAGCCTCTCATCATCGCGGCTCTGTTCGGCATCGGCGCCTTTATCGGCATGTATCTGAGCTATGGCTTCGACCAGCGCCAGCCGGCGGATGCCCCTCAGACCGCACCCGGCGCGGCCGACGCGAGCGAATTGCGGGATATCATCGGCGAGGCCGAGCGTCGCATCGCCCGCATTGCATCGGCGGCCAGCGAACTTGGCGATGCCGACCTCGCATCCCGATTGCGCGGGATCGCCGCAAGCGCCGCCGGCATCGTCAAGGAATTCGCCCGCAACCCGAACGAAATCCGCCGCTGCCGAAAATTTCTCACCGTGTATCTCGGCGGAATCGAGCAAGTCGTCGCCGGTTACGCCCGCACGAATCGCCACCTGCCGTCGGAACAGCTCGACACGAACTTTCGCAGTGTACTCGTCGCGATCGAGGACACGTTTCGCGACCAGCACCGGCGACTCATCGAGAGCGATGCGTTCGACCTCGACGTGAAGATGGAAGTCCTCGCCAATCGTTTGAAGCACGAGGGCATCGTCTGAGACGGCGTCCCTGAGTCGGGACGGCGCGGGACGGGACGCTCCGCGATTCGACGTCCGAACAACGCAAGCAACCCTTCCTCGCCGCATCGACGGCACTGACCGCGACCACGGAGGCTCGCCGCATGACAGACCGCTCCACCACGCAACAGGCCGCCTCGGACCAGACCCGACGGGCAAATGAGCCAGCGGACGGTGCTGATCTACCGCTTCAACCCTCGGAAACCGGCCTGGAAGCGGCAACGTCGACCGAGATCGAGACGATTCTCCGGGAGATCGACATCCGCGACAGTCACTCCGTGCTGTTCTTCGGCAGCAAGGCGCAACAGCAGGTGACGCGGATCGCCGAGGACATGCTGGCCAATGTCAGGAACAAGGATACCGGCCCGGCAGGACAGGCGCTGAACGAGATGGTCGCGACCCTGCGCGGCTTCAAGATCGACGAACTCGACCCGAATCGCCGCCCCGGCCTATTGTCCCGAATGCTCGGCGCAACGAAGCCGATCGCGCGATTCCTGCAGCAGTACGAATCGGTTCGCCGTCAGGTCGACATGATCACCGACGAACTCGAGCAGCAGAAGACGCGCTTGCTTGAGGACATCGCCGCGCTCGACCGGCTCTATACCGCCAATCTGGGCTATCTGCGCACGCTCGACAAGTACATTGCCGCCGGACGCGAGGCGCTGCGCCTGTTCGACGAGCAGACGATTCCCGATGCCGAAAAGCGCGCGGCGGATTCGGACGCGGTGCTGGAGGCCCAGCAACTGCGCGATCTGCGGTCGACGCGCGACGACCTCGAAAGACGGATACACGACCTGCTGTTGACGCGGCAGGTGACGCTGCAAAGCCTGCCCGGAATTCGGCTGATCCAGGAGAACGACAAGGGACTGGTCGGACGGATCAGCTCGACGATCGTCAACACGATTCCATTGTGGCAGCAGCAACTGGCGACGGCGGTGACGACCTACCGTTCCGGCGAAGCGGCCGCTTCGCTGAGGTCGGCATCGGATCTGACGAATGAGCTGCTCCGCGCGAACGCGGAGAACCTCAAGGTGGCGAGCACCGAGGCGCGTCGGCAGATCGAGCGCGGCGTCGTCGACATCGAGACGATCCGGAACGCCAATACCGCGCTGATCGAAACGATCCAGGAGAGCCTGCGAATCACCGACGAGGGACGGCAGCGGCGCGCGGATGCAGAACGGCAACTGGCGCAGTGCGAGACGCAGTTGCGCGACGCGCTTGCGGCAGCAGGCGCACGCCGCGAGGACACCTGACGAGCGCGACGCCGGCAAGGCGTCCGCTTTCCCGAGCTCTCCCAACCGACCGAGTCCACCCGGCACCCCGCTCCGCTGTCAGCGCGCTTTACATCGACACGCCGGAAGCGCTGCGCGCGCCTGGCGCCGACAATTCACATCATCGCAAATACAAGCAGTTACAGCGCTTTTCGGCCTCGTTACGGGCATCCATCGCGCGTCGGCATCGTTTGTGCTTGTGCACTACACGAATGTTCGACGTATTCGAACCGATGTTCGCGAGGAGCCACCGCAGTGCCGAGTACGACTGTCTTCCCGTGTCCGACCCGCACCAGGCTCGCGCTCGAACCAAGAACCGGGCCGCTGCGTCGTGAGGAGCCCTCAACCGATCGCGATGGCACCAGCCCCCGCTGATTTTCAACGAATTGTCCGTGTAGATCCCCCGCCGACGATGTGTCCCTCCCCCACGGCACCCCGCAGCCCCGCTGACCGCACGTTCCATCGCGCATTGCGAACAGTGCTCGAGCGCTACGATATTGCCGCGCTTCTGCTCGACCCGTCATTGGCGATTTCCTGGTGTACGCCGCAGGCCGCGCGCCTGCTGAACCTTCCGCAGCGGAAGGGTCGCACGTCAATCGGGGAATCGCTCGGCGAGTCCGCGCTGATGAATATCGCTCGCTCCGCTATCCACGCGCCGGGCGCCGGCACGAGCTTCGAGATCATCGGCGACGACGGCCAGGCGCATAGCGCTTGCGTGTTGCCACTGCCGACAATCGGCGAGGCGGATGGCGGCGGGACACTGATCACACTCGACGACAGCTCGGCGCTGTCGACCTTGCTCGAACGGGTCGGAGGCCCGCCGCCACCGTCGCGCGATCGAGAGCGACTTGCCGTGGATACCGCCGCGCGGATCGCCGGACTCGGTGTCGCCGAATGGAGCGCGGATGGCTCGACGCTACACTTCGCCACGGAAACCTGGCGCCGGATTCATGGGCTCGGCGCCGGCCCCATCGACCGCGAGAGCTTTGACCGGCTGATCCATCCGCGATTCCGGGCGCGCGTGCAACGGCAATTCGACAGTGCGCTACGCGAAGAGAGCCCGTTCGACATCGACTATAAGATCATCCGCGAGGACGACGGGGAGACGCGGACGATCAGGGCGATCGGCGCGCCGTACCCGGCATCCGGCGATGCCCCGGCAGGCCTTCATACGGCGAGCATGGACGTCACCGAGTCGCGACAAGTCGAAAGCGAACTGGGCATCCGCGCCCAGAGGCTGCGAGCCCTGTGCGATCTGGCCGACGACTGGGTCTACTGGCTGGGGCCCGACGCGACCGTGCTGTACATGTCACCGTCGTGCGAACGATTCACCGATTACCCACCGGAAGCCTTCCTGATGGATGCAGGACTGCTGGGCACATTGATTCATCCCGACGACCGCAAAATCCTCGAGCGCGGGGTTCAGCGTTGCGGAGACCCCAGCAGCGATCGCCCCCTGGTCTTTCGCATCCTCTCTCGCGACGGCCGGGTTGTGTGGATCGAACAGCACTGTCGAGCGCTATACGACAGCCATGGGCAATACCTCGGCGTGCGGATCGAGAACAGGGACGTCACCGCGACGGTCGACAACGAACGACGCTATACCTTCGCCAACGCGCAGATCCAGGGACTGCTTCGTATCGCGCCGATCGGGATCGGCGTGGTATCCGATGAGCGATTGATCGAGGCCAACCCGGCGCTCTGCGAAATGCTGGGGTACACGCGCGACGAACTTCTCGGACAAACTCTGGCCTTGTTGCGCGACGACGTAGAGCCGGCGGGTCCGGTCGAGACCGGCAACAACATGGCGCCCCCGCCCGGTTCCGCGACCGCACGAAGCGTGGAATGGCGGCGCAAGGACGGCGCCACGGTCCGTGTGGCGTTGACGGAATCTCCGCTACAGGAGCACGATTCCGCCCGAGCCTCGGTATTCACCGCGCTGAACATCGATGAACGCGACCGCGTCGAGGAAGTACTGCGCGAACGCGAGGAAGAGTACCGCCTGCTGTTCGACATGGCCAATGACGGCGTCGTTCTGCACGCCTTGTCCGGCGAGCCCGGCAACGGTCATTTCATCCGTGTCAACCAAGTTGCCTGCCGGATGCTCGGCTATACCGCGCAGGAACTTCTGCAACTGCGCCCGACCGACATCCAGGACCCGGAAGAACTCGGCGAACCGGTGCGTGAAACCCGTCGCATTCAAGAAACCGGCAAGCTGTTATTCGAAAAGACCTTGATCGCGAAGGGCGGACGCCGTTTTCCCGCGGAGATCCACTCCAACCTGTTCGAGCACCGCGGCCGCCGCATGGTGTTGTCACTGATCCGGGATATCACCGAACGCAAGGAGGCCGAATCGCAGATTAGACGACTCGCCTTCTACGATGCACTGACGCAATTGCCGAACCGCCGCCTGCTGATGGAACGCATGCAGCAGGCCTTGAATTCCTGCAAACGCCACCCGTGGCACGGCGCAATCCTGTTCATCGACCTCGATAATTTCAAGGCCCTGAACGACACCTATGGGCACGACATCGGCGATCAGCTGCTGGCGCAGGTGGCCAAGCGGCTGACGTCCTGCCTCAGGACCCAGGACACCGTCGCACGCCTCGGGGGTGATGAATTCGTCGTCATGCTCGAACATCTGAGCAGCTTCGACCAGGAAGCCGCGGAACAGGCGCGCGAGGTCGCTCGCAAGATCCTCGCGACACTAGGCGGCGTCTACACGCTGAACGGGCACGAATGCCGCAATTCTCCCAGTATCGGCATCAGCCTGTTCCAGGGCGTCGGCGAGACCATCGAAGGCGTGCTGAAACGCGCCGACGTCGCGATGTACCGAGCGAAGACGATGGGACGCAACACGTTGTGCTTCTTCGACCCGAACATCCAGTTGGCGCTCGAAACACGGGCGCGAACGGAGATCGAGCTGCAACGAGCCCTGCCGAATCGTGAGTTCGACCTTTACCTGCAGAATCAGGTCGATGGCTCGCTCGCGGTCACGGGCGTCGAGGGTTTGCTCAGATGGCGACATCCGCTGCGCGGGCTGACGCTGCCCAGCGACTTCGTGCCGCTGGCCGAGGATTGCGGACTGATCATCCCGATCGGGCAATGGGTCCTCGACACCGCCTGCGCGCAGGTGCGCATGTGGGACAGACATCCGTCGAGTGGTCCGATTCGGCTCGCGATCAACATCAGCGCTCTGCAGTTCCGCGACCCGGAGTTCGTCGCGCGCGTACACGCGACGCTGGCGAGGTCCGGCGCGAAGCCAACCCGGCTGCGCTTCGAACTTCCGGTCGACCTGTTTCTCGAGGAAATCGACGAGACGATCGACAAGATGCACGCGCTGCGGTCGATGGGGATCGGGCTGGCGATCGACAACTTCGGCTCGGGTTATGCTTCGTTGGCCTATCTTCAGCGACTGCCTCTGGACCAACTGAAAATCGACCGCTCGTTCGTGCGCGACCTGACGACCGACCCGAACGATGCGGTCGTCGTACGCACGATCATCAGCATGGCCAAGCAACTCGGGCTGCAGGTCGTGGCCGAGGGCGTGGAGAACGATGCCCAGTTTTCGTTCTTGCGGGATCTGGCCTGCGACACGTTCCAGGGATTCCTGTTCGGCAAGCCGGCGACCGCCGCGGAGTTTCTCGCCAGCGCGTTCAGCACCTGAGACACGCGGCAGTTCACCCGCAACCCGTCCCGTCACCGAGCGGAATGATGGTAGCATTCGCGATTTTCCCTCGCGATGATTCCGGTACCATGACGATGCCTGCGTTGAACACTTCTGCTCGTGGCGCGAGCGGGACTTCGATCCCATGGCCAACCCGCCGCGCGGCCTGGATCGGCGCATTGCTCGTTGCCAGCGCGACCGCCCAGGGCGAGCCGGTCGGCTGCGTGACGACGTCCTGGAAATTGATCGGCGCCAACCACAAGGTGTGCGTCGAGGCGTTCGGCGACCCGCGCATTCCCGGCGTGACCTGCCACGTCAGTCAGGCTCGCACCGGCGGCATATCCGGTGGCCTCGGCCTCGCCGAAGACCCGGGTCAATTCGCATTGTCGTGCCGTCAGACCGGTCCGATCCGCATACCGCCCGGGTTGCCGAAGGACGAGACGGTGTTCGCCGAGGGCACCTCGTTGTTGTTCAAGGAGACGCGCGTCGTAAGGCTGTGGGATGCCCCACACAATTCGCTGGTGTATCTGGCGATCAGTCGGAAGCTGATCGACGGCGCGCCGGCAAATAGTCTGTCGACGGTCCCGGTCGCACCATGGACGACGCGTTAGCCGGCACAGGGCTGAAGAACGCTTCGCTCGACCGCACACACGAAGCCGGCGTCTGGCGGCTGCTGAGCCCCGGGCGGCTCTTCGTGCTCGCGTTCGCGCTGCGCTGCGCATTCGCGCTGTGGCTGCCCGCTGCCATCGTTTGGCCGGATGGCGAACGCTACGTCCTGATCGCCGAGAACCTGCTGGCCGGCGCCGGTTTCGGCTCGCTCGAGATGAACAAGATCGCCGTGCCGACCCAACCGCTGCTCATTGCGGCCTTACTCGGCATCTCCGGGCATAGTTACGTCGCGGCGCGCGTCGGATTCGCGCTGATCGGAGCGCTGAGCTGCGTGCTGACGTACCGGCTGGCAACGGCCGTATTCGATCGCCGTGTGGGATCCCTCGCCGCGCTGTTGCTGGCGATCTACCCCTTGCACGCGTACTCCTCGGCACTGTTCGAAATCCCGCAGGGCATCTTCATTCTGCTGATGAGCGCCGCGCTTCTCGCGCTAAACACGTTCGCCAGCAAGCGGGAAACCGGAATGCTGCTCGCGGCGGGCATCGCCTGCGGTGGGGCCGCCCTCTCGGTACCCACCGTGCTTCCCTACCTGGCCGCACTACCCGCCTGGTTCATCCTCGTCGACGCGCGGGTGGGATTCTGGCTGCGTAACACGGCCGTATTCCTTTGCGGCGTCGTGCTCGTGCTGGCGCCATGGGTTGGGCGCAACTACGCGGCCTATGACCGTTTCGTGCTGATCAACGCCGCTGGAGGAGAGAACTTCTGGAAGGCGAACAGCTCCGCCTGGCGAACGCTTCGGTCGACGCGCCGCGGTGCTGCCGTGTGAAAGCGGTCCAGCGGAAAATGGCTACTGCGGGGAGTTGGCGGCGGTCCAGCGCCAGGTAGCGAGCCAGCACCTCAGCGAGACCGATTCGATTCTGCTGGCCGACCGCCTCGCGTGGCAGCGAGGTGTCGCCTTTGCGCAGGAGGACCCGATACGCTTTGTGAAGCTCACGCTGCGAAAGTTCTGCAGGCTGTTCGACCCGCGACCCGACCCAGTCTCCGCGGCGTCCGCCGATCCCTCGGGTGTTCGCGCGTTCGTCTCGATCGTGACCTCTGTGCCGATCCTGGTGCTCGGCCTCGCCGGCATCGCGCTCAGCTACCGGCGATGGAGGCAACTGTTGCCGCTGTATGCCTACATGGCATCGCTCGCCATCGCCTACAGCGTGTTCCTGCCGAGCACGCGGTACCGCCTGCCGATCGATGCCATTCTCGTGATCTTCGCCGCGCTGGCGTTGCTGGAGGGTGCTGGCCGCATCAGGAACCGGCGCCAGGCCGGCTTGTAGACTCGCTCACGCATGTTCCATTAGTCCGGCGCGAATCACCCGATACCGCGGCCCTCGAGATCATCAATGCGGCTGCCCGTTTCACGAATGAACGCCAGATTGTAGCCCAAGGGGCCGCTGGCATCGGCCCTGTTCGCGTCCTCACAGGTCCGCGCACGCTGTACGGACCAATTCGCGCACTCGGCGGAAAATCGCACCTTGGCATCGCCTTCCATTCTCGAGATCAGGGCCTTTTGCGCCAAGGCCAACCACGCCTCGAGGATCAGGCCGATATCGGCACTGAGCCGAATCCGCTCGGCATCGGTTTGAACAGCCCGATACAAGGCGTTCAGGGTTTCGATCGGCTGTCGCAGATGCTGTGAGCCGGCCGCACGCGAGAGACCGGACAGTTCGATCGTACCGACGACCGGAACCGGCAAACGGACGCGAGCGAGCTGCGTCGACGCCTGACGCGCGGCAGTACCGCGTTCGTGCAGGGGCGCGGCGCGTCTTCGCCGACGCCACTCGAGCAGTTGAATGACCGAGACGATCGATACCAGAAGGGCTAACGAAAACACGATGATGATCTTCGCCAGCGCTTCCATGTTCGGATGTAAGAAGTCCATCATCGTTTGCCCTTCATCAATGACGCATCGACTTGGACGGCGTCGGATCAGCGATCACTTCCGGTACATCCGCGCGGCTGCCGACGATAGTCCGGCTCTTGGCACGATCGGATGCGGGTGTCGAGAGTATAGCCAGCAGCATGCGGCATGGCGCGGGTTCGCGGCCCATGGGCATGGCCGCAACGACGCCTCGCCAAGGCCTGAGCGTCGTTTCGGGACATGTTGAAAAGCCATTCCGGCATCGGTCGGCGGCGGCTGGGGTGGACACTGACCGACCCCGCCTCAGGAAAACCACCGCTGACAACGGCAGACTTTGATGAACGTGTCGCGCTGAGGCAGCAAGTCACGAATGGTCCACGGTCGCATCGACATGGTGGCGCCTGGAGCCTGCTACGAGGACTAGACCCCCTAAGCCCGGGTGGGTATGGTCACGGCGCAGGTCGATCGGGATCGCTGGAGCCATCGGCGCCCTGCACGGCTTCACCGATCGGCGCGAATGGATCGGCAACGATTTCCGATGCTTTTGGTAGCGGTGCGGCGAAACGACCGAACCGGCGGCGGTATTGCGCAAGATCCAGGTAGAAGCGGGCGATGTTCAGCAAATGGCCGGTTCCCAGAACGCGCGCCACACGAAATATTCGGCTGGCCCTTTCCCAGAACGACGCGGAATTCCAGTCCTCGGGCCGGATCGGCGGATTCTCGCGGCTCAGTTCCGCGGTGCCGGTCGCCGAAACCTGTCGCGCCAGCGCACGGGCGACCGAGCGCCGGATGATCAAAAACCGCTCGATGTACGTCTCACTCGTAATCAGCTTCCGCACTTCCGGCGAGGTTTCAGTCGCTTGCAGCATTTCCAGCCAGACAAGCCATCGACCGTAGCGGGATTCCTTGGCGTCCGACGACAGATTGACGTATCCGTGCGTCTTCTGTTCGACCCTGCGCCATTCAAGCAAGCTCTCCGGGATCACCGAAAGACTCAATTTTGCCTGTAGCGCGTGGAACAGGAACAGGTAATCGTCGGCGACGCCTGCTTGCGGTACGAAAGGCACCGATAACGCAGCCTCCCGGCGCATCGCCATCGAAATCGAATGGTGCGACCATCCCGAGAGGATGTTTGGCGTGAACAGCTCCTTCCACTGATCACCCTTGTCGATCCGGTAATTCATCAAACGGGGGCTGCACCGCGTGTAGACGAAAGCGCCCTGGAAGTCGATGACATCGTAGCCCATGCCGTAGATGTCGTGACCGGGGCACCGCTCCTGCCACCAACGGATTCGATGCAGCGCACCGGCTTTCAGTCGGTCATCGTCACCAATCAGCAGAACCCATTCGCCGCGCGCGGCCCTGACCAGGGAATTCCGATTCTCGGCCCATCCGATGTTCTGTGGCTGGGCGATGAATTGAACCTGACCGCTGTCAATCCAGTCGCTGATCGCGTCACGCACCTCGGCCTGCCTCGGCGAGTCGTTGTCGGCGACGATGATCTCGACGTCGGGCCCCGAATTGGCGACGAGCGAACCCACGGCATCCCGAATGAACTCGGGACGGTTATAAGACGGCAGCAGTAATGAAAAACGGATTGCCATTTACTTAGACGTGTCACCTACCAAATATGAAACGGGGCAAGTTGCAGGTCTTGCCTCCCCCAAATCCGTTTCCCGGTAAGCGCCGATGGTGGTTATTGTCGGGTTTAATGCGACTCAGTGCAATCGGTATGTGCGCCATGCTGTCGCCATTGTGCGACACCATGTGTTTCGCTTGCGACGCTCAGCCCGTGCCGGCCCGACTCAACGGACCAACGCAAGCAGCACGCCGGCCGCGACCGCCGACCCGATGACGCCGGCAACGTTCGGCCCCATGGCGTGCATCAACAGAAAGTTGTGAGGATTACTCTCCTGACCCACCTTGTTCGCGACCCGAGCCGACATCGGAACGGCTGAGACGCCGGCCGCGCCGATCAGTGGGTTGACCTTGTTCTGGCTGAAGCGATTCATCAGCTTGCCCATGAGCACGCCGGCGGCGGTGCCGAAACCGAATGCGATTGCGCCGAGAACCAGAATGCCGAGAGTTTCCGCGCGCAGGAATCCGGCGGCGCCCAGCTTGGAACCGACCGACAAGCCGAGGAAGATCGTCACGATGTTGATCAATTCGTTCTGCGCGGTCTTGCTGAGCCTTTCCACGACGCCGCATTCTCGCATGAGGTTGCCAAAGCAGAACATGCCGATCAAAGGCGCCGCCGATGGCAGTAGCAGGGCGCTGAGGATCAGCAACACGATCGGAAACACGACCTTCTCGTGGCGGCTGACGACACGCAGCTGCGCCATTTCGATCAGGCGCTCCTCGGGTGTCGTCAGCGCCCTCATGATCGGGGGCTGGATCAGGGGCACCAGCGCCATGTAGGAATAGGCGGCAACGGCGATCGCCCCCAGCAACTCTGGTGCCAGCTTCGACGCGACATAGATCGCGGTCGGGCCATCAGCACCGCCGATAATCGCTATCGCTGCGGCATCGCGAAAAGTGAAATGGAAACCGGGAATGACATTGAGCGCCAATGCCCCCAGCAAGGTTCCGAAAATCCCGAACTGGGCTGCGGCGCCGAGCAGGAGTGTCTTGGGATTCGCCAGCATCGGTCCGAAATCCGTCATCGCGCCGACCCCCATGAAGATCAGCAGCGGGAAGATTCCCGCCTTGATGCCGAAATAAAGATATGAGAGCAGACCGCCGTCCTCGGCGATACCGGCAACCGGAATATTGCTGAGCACCGCGCCGAAGCCGATCGGAAGCAGCAACAAGGGTTCGAAACCCTTGCGGATCGCCAGGAAGATCAGCAGGAAGCCAACCCCCATCATCACCAATTGGCCCGCTTGAATGTTCGACAGGCCGGTGCTCGCCCAAAGTTGCTCCAGTCCGCCCATGCTTCGTCCCGCCGTATCAGTTCAGTCGAACGAGGACTGAGTTCGGCGTGACGGAGTCGCCCTGTTTGACGCAGACCTCGGCGACGATACCGCCGGTGCGCGCGCGAATCTCGGTCTCCATCTTCATCGCCTCCATGACGACGACCGGCTCGCCAGCCTTGACCTGTTGGCCGACGAGCACGGCGACACGGATGATCTGACCGGCCATCGGCGCGAGAACGGACTCACCTTCGGAATCGCTCGCCGGTACCTGTGGGACCGCGCTACGCACCGTGCCGCCCGGGCCGATCTGTACGTCGTAGGTTCGGCCGTTGACCGTGACCGAGTAACTCCGCGTCTTCTCCTCTCGCGGCTGCTGAGCAGGAACGGTCGGCGGGGTTGGCGCGTCACCGACGCTCGGCTCGAAGGCCTCGGGACAACCACGATTCTTCAGGAATCGGAGACCCGCCTGCGGGAACATCGCGAACGTCAGTACGTCCTCCAGCTCATTTTCGGCGAGCGAAAATCGCTGTTCCGCCGCAGTCCGCCGAAGTTCTTCTCCGACCTTGCCGAGTTCGGGCTCGAGCAAGTCGGCCGGGCGCACGTCGATCGGCGCCGTATCACCGAGCACACGGCGCTGCAGGTCAGCGTCGACCGGAGCCGGGGTAAGTCCGTACTCGCCTCGCAGTACACCCGCCGTCTCCTTCGTGACGGTCTTGTACCGGACCCCGGATAGCACGTTGATCACGGCCTGGGTACCGACGATCTGCGAGGTCGGAGTTACGAGCGGTATGTAACCGAGGTCCTGCCGGACCTTCGGGATTTCGGCGATGACCTCATCCAGACGGTCTACCGCGCCCTGCTCACGGAGCTGACTCTCCATGTTGGTCAACATTCCGCCCGGCACCTGGGCGAGCAGGATGCGGCTGTCGACACCTCTGAGGCTGCCCTCGAAGCGCGCGTACTTTCTTCGGACAGCGCGAAAATAAATCGCTATCTCTTCCAGCAAACCCTGGTTGAGTCCGGTGGCACGTGGCAGCCCCTGGAACATCGCGACGACGGTCTCCGTCGGACTGTGTCCGTACGTCATGCTCATCGACGAAATCGCCGTGTCGACGTTGTCGATCCCCGCCTCGACAGCCTTTAGGATCGTCGCGGTACTCAAGCCCGTCGTAGCGTGACACTGCATGTGCACCGGCACCTCGAGCGCGGACTTCAGACGCGCGACGAGTTCCTCGGCGACATAGGGCGTCAACAGACCGGCCATGTCCTTGATGCAAACCGAATGGGCCCCGAGGTCCTGCAGGCGTCTGCCAAGATCAACCCAGGCGTCCACGGTGTGAACGGGACTCACGGTGTACGAAATCGCGGCCTGGGCATGGCGTTCGACGCGGATGCATGCCGCGATCGCGCGGGAGAAGTTCCGCACATCGTTCATCGCGTCGAAAATCCGGAACACGTCGACGCCATTCACCGCGGCCCGTTCGACGAAGACGTCGACCACGTCATCGGCATAGTGCCGATAGCCCAACAGATTCTGCGCGCGGAGCAGCATCTGTAGCGGTGTCTTCGGCAAGGCGCGCTTCAGGCGACGCAGGCGGTCCCAGGGATCCTCGCCGAGATAGCGGATACACGCGTCGAAGGTCGCACCGCCCCACGCTTCGAGCGACCAGTAACCAACCGCGTCCAATTTGTCGCAAATCGGCAGCATGTCGTCGATTCGAAGACGGGTCGCCAGCAGCGACTGATGCGCATCCCGGAGGACGACTTCGGTGATGCCGAGCGACGCCTTGCTCATTGGCCACCGCCGACGGATTTCTCCGCGCCGAGTTCTCGCTCGTACAGATCGACCGCTGCAGTGATTGCCGCAACGAGGTCGTGCTCATCGGCTGGCACTGCGGGCACCGCCACTACGCCGTATCCCTCAAGCGGAGGCCCTGCCTCGAAGCGCCGAACCAGCCTGCTAGCCTGTTCGATGACCCAGACCAACAGCAGCAGGAACGCAAATACGATGCCCATGCCAACCGCCATCAGACGAAGGCCAGCGCCGAGCATTTCCGGTAGTGATGTATCCATCCGATCAACAGATTGCCATGGGCGAATCAGGGATAATAATGGGCCGGCACTGGAAAGTCGAACGGGGATGGCAACCGACCCGCGTCACGCCCGGCCAGCCTCGTAACAACGACAGGTCTCGTAAACCTAATGACGATGACGTGAAATCTTTCCCGCGGCTGACGGTCGGATAGTCAGCCCGGCATCACCGGCGTCAGCGCCTCCAACGGAAGCGCCGGCCTGGTGCTGCAAGCGCTTTTGTCGTCTAATCGCCGCCACCGCTGCAGGAAGAGGTTTACCCATGATCCTATCGCTGAAGATTCTCGTCGCTCTATCGGTTCTGGTGCTGATCATCGGGATGATCCGCCCGAAGTGGGTCTTGTTCTTCTTGAAGAACCCTGACCGCTTATCGGTCACCGCCGTCGCGATGGCGATGTTCATGATCGGCATGACCGGCATCGCCAAGCTGACATTGAAACCGAGGTCGCCGACACCGGTCGAGCGCTCCGCCGACGACGCCAACCAGCTGCAACTGACCCGTTGAGCGAAATTCGTGGCTGGGAGATAGACCGCCAGCATCGGGGTTTCGGCTTCGCCGTTACATCCAGGACGCAGCGCCCGCGCCAGGAGCTACGTGTTCAATCTCCTCTGAGATCGCCTGATTTCCGAGGAGTGGAGTCGATCGAGCTTCCGGCGCGCTGACAAAGGCGCCGTAGACGATTAAAATGCCCGGATGGAGAGATGTCCGAGTGGTTTAAGGAGCACGCCTGGAAAGTGTGTATACGCTAACCGCGTATCGAGGGTTCGAATCCCTCTCTCTCCGCCACATTGACGTATCACGACGTGTCATGAAGACCCACAACCCGCGAGCCGACTGGCTCAGCGGGTTTTTTATCGTGTCATGACGTGCCACTAAATCCCTTGACATGCCGTCGGCCTCGACGGTATCTATGACGGTATGCGGGTCTAGCGCTCACTCAGATACCGTCAGACAGGGGCAAATCATGCTTTCCGATCTTGCGATTCGGAACGTCAAGCCGAAAGATCGGCCGTTCAAACTCCACGACACAGCCGGACTATATCTGCTGGTCAATCAAGCCGGCAGATACTGGCGTCTCGACTATCGATTCGAGGGTAAGCGGAAGACGCTGGCGCTCGGCGTATACCCTCAGATCGGACTGAAGGAAGCGAGGGAACGGCGCGACGATGCGCGCCGGCTCTTGAGCCAGAACGTCGACCCTGGCGCCGAACGCAAAGCGAAGAAGGCGGCCAACACGACCGCCGGCGAGACGTTCGAAGTCATCGCCCGAGAGTGGTACGGGAAGTTCTCCCCGGCCTGGTCGATCAGCCATAGCGAGCGAATCCGCGACCGCCTGGCGGCTGACGTGTTCCCATGGATCGGAGCGCGGCCGATCAGCGCGGTGACCGCCCCCGAGTTGCTCTCGGTGCTGCGGCGAATCGAGGCGCGCGGGGCGCTGGAAACGGCGCGCCGGGTCAAGCAGTTCTGCGGCATGGTGTTTCGCTACGCCGTCGCCACGGGCCGCGCGGACGCCGATCCGTCGGCCAGCCTCAAGGGCGCCATTCCACCCCCGAAGGCCGGGCATTTCGCGTCGGTCACCGAACCGAAACGCGTCGGCGGGCTGCTGCGGGCGATCGAAAGCTATCAGGGCTCACCGATCACGCGCAGCGCGTTGAAGCTGGCTCCGCTGTTGTTCGTGCGCCCCGGTGAGTTACGCGAAGCCGAGTGGTCGGAAATCGACCTGCAGGCGGCGGAATGGAAGATCCCGGCGGAGAAGATGAAGATGCGCCGGCCGCATATCGTTCCGCTTGCACGACAGGCGGTCGACATTCTCTCCGACCTGTACCCGCTGACGGGATCGTCCCGGTACGTGTTTCCGAGCGAGCGAAGTCACGAGCGGCCGATGTCGAGCAACACCTTGCTCGCCAGTCTCCGGCGGCTCGGCTACTCCAAGGACGAGATGACCCCGCACGGCTTCCGGCACATGGCCAGTACCCTGTTGAACGAACAGGGATGGAACCGGGACGCCATCGAGCGGCAGCTCGCCCACGTCGAGCGCAATGCCGTACGCCGCGCGTACAACCATGCCGAACACCTCCCCGAACGCCGGCGGATGATGCAGGCCTGGGCCGACTATCTGGACGGATTGCGCGAGGGCGCCATGGTCGTTCCGTTCCGGGCAACGCTGGTTTCTCCCGGCTGACGCACCAAACACGATAGGCCCCGCCACAGCCTAAGAGGGTTCGCCTTGGACTTTCGCGAACATATGTTCGATTACGAGGCGCCGTTTTTCAGCGGTTCGGAGCCGCGCCCCTGGCGATGGATAATTTCGAATTGGGTAGCCTTTGAGGCACCGCCAACCTCCACCGCCAGCGAGAACCTTCAAACTGCCTTTTCCGCCAAGCTTTCTGACGCCATCGGCTCGAAGTCGATCGCCTGGACACCGAGTGACTATGGAGATCCGATGATCTTCATTCACGATTTTCGCGAATGGTGTGAGAGAAACGGCTACCAGCCAAAGCTGCTCGAGGAATTTGACGAATTCACCCGGACCCGCGACTCGCGAACAGATCGTCCGGTTCTCAGAGACGACTTACCGCCATCAGAGCGGGAAAGCTTGCTCAAAATGGTTCTGGCGATGGCTGTAGGGGCGTACGGCTACGATCCGCGATCTGATAACCAGAAAGCAACGGGATCCGGACAAGGATCAATCAAAGTTGACGCTGATCGTCTTGGCCTCTCGCTGGACCCGAAGACGATCCGCAAGTACCTGAGGGAAGCGGTGGACCGACTCAGGTCGAAGCAAGACTAAAGCCCACGCACCGCAACAACGGCGAGGGAACGTAAGGGAACGCATCAATTCCCCTGGGGAATCCCCCGCGAACGGCCGCTCGATACGCATGCTTTGCTGGTCATTTCACGAGGACCCAGCACATGCCACAACGCAACCCGAAGACGCGGAAACCTGGTCACGAGGCCCCGGCGTCGCTCGATTCGATCCCGAGGACCGGATATCTCCGCCAGGAGCAAATCCTCGGCACCCTCATTCCCGTCAGCTCGACGACACTTTGGCGGTGGGTCCGAGCAGGAAAGTTCCCGAAGCCGCTTAAGCTCTCACCCCGCGTCACCGCCTGGCGGGCGTCCGACATCCAGCAATGGCTGGAAGCGCGGTGAATACGGCACGGACAGCGCGAGACCGCGCCGCCGGCATGTTCGCCCACCCCCAGACGCGCGAAAGCCCCGGTAGGGGCAACTAACCGGGGCTCTCGATCTACCCTTCGACGGCTCGACGCTCATTCAAGCCGGGGTCAGTCTATCACCCCGGCGATGGAACGCCAATGCAGACCCGCACACCCTATCCGATCGCGCCGAGGCCTCGACCGGCGGCGCGGCGTTTCGCCCCTGGCGCCGGCTTGACACGGCGCGGTGCGCCGGCCGATACTCTTCCCGTCCGCGGCGCACCGCGGGCCGGGCGTAGCAACCCGAAAACGAACACAAGGCGCACAGCGCCAATCAGCCGATTCGGGCGCTTTTTTCATGCCCGAAATCCGTCTGTCTATGGTGGGCTGGGCGAGGCACGGTTCGTCCGTGGCCGGTTCCTTGTGGCCGGTTTGCTACCCTCGTTCAGTCCGCCACCCCCCGCCGTAGCAAGCGACGGTGGCGGCTCCCAACTGCACACAAGGAGCCCGTCATCATGACCAGACCCCCCAAGGGCGCACTCCGCCCGAAAACCGCCGTTCCGTTCAAGGAAGCGAACCTGCTCGATGCGCGACTCGTATCGCTCGCCGACGAGCTGGCCGAGCTGCTGCGTTTCGCGTCGGATCTCGACCACGACCACCCGGGCCGCCAGCTGCGCCAGGTCGTGCGGTATCTGACGCAAGCACACGCCGCGGTCGACGCGGCACGGCCGATCGCCCGGCAGCTCTGGAACGATGCGGCCGCCGCGGAGGTGTCGCGATGAACCGTGGAAACGGATCCCTTCCGGAACAGGTGTTCGCCGCGTACTTCTACACCGACGACTCGGCGCGCGAGCATATTCGCCAATGCCTGGATCGGGCCGCGGCGCTGGCCGAGGCCCTGCGCTTCTCGGCCTCGATGGCCGGACAGTCCGGCTTCGACGTCATGGATCGGCGCGCATTGGAAGACCTGGCATCGATGCTGAAGGGGAAGTCGCCGCGTCGCGGGCGATTCTCGATCACGCCGAGGACCTGGGCCGGATGGCCCGCAGCATCGGGCCCGTCCATGAGCAACAAGCTTGACGAGCTAGACCGCCAGGTCCGCCCGATCACGCTGAAGGCGGCGCGCGAGGCACGGCAGAACGGCAGCACGCGGGCACGTGCGCTGCCGGCTGCCCGATCGACAGGCCCGGAGACGAACCGGCCGGCGCCGCATGCCGACCTGACATCGGATCCGGACCTGTTTCTCGGCCTGGTCGGTGATGTCGCGCGGGCAACGAGCCACGGAACCGACGTGCCACCGGTCGCGGTGGCCGCCGGGTTCCTGTCGTTCCTCGGTGCGAACGTCGGCCGTGATGTCTATTTCCCCATCGGCGACGCGCATCATCATCCGCGTCTGTACATCTTGCACATCGGCCGATCCGGCCGCGGCGCCAGGCGACTCCCTGCACCTGGTCAAGCGCATTCGCAGGGATGTCGACAAGAAGGAGCCGGGGCTACTGGGGCAGTACCACTTCGGTGGGCTGTCGTCCGGTGAAGGCCTGGCCATGCTGATTCACGACGGCATCAAGACCAAGCACGACGACATTCCGCCGGTCCACGACAAGCGGATCTGGGTTGTCGAGCATGAGTTCGGGAACGTCCTGGCGCACGGGCGGCGGGATGGAAATACGCTGTCGCTGGCCCTTCGCACAACCTGGGACGGTATGCCGATCCAGCCGGCGACGAAGAAGGGGCGCGTCTGGGCGAGCGATCCGCACATCGGGCTATCGGCGGCGATCACCCCGTCCGAGTTGATTACCCTGATGCACGCGCGCGACCTGTCGAACGGCTTCGCCAACCGGTTCCTGATGTTCTGGGCGGAGCGGTCACACTATGAACCGGAACCGAAGCCGACACCGGCCGATGTAGTCGCCTGCCTGGCCGATCGCACCATCGAGGTCATCGGCCTGGCCAAAGGGAAATATCCCGACGAACGCGACACGCGCCCGATGCTGATGACGCAGGCCGCCCGCGCGCTGTGGCGCGAGGCTCATCACTCGCTGCGCTGTGACCTGGAATCGGAAACCCTGACCGCACTACTCGAGCGCCGGGCACCGAACGCGGTGCGCCTGGCGATGCTGTTCGCATTGTGTGATCTGTCCCTGGTCATCGAGGAACGGCACATCCGTTCGGCGCTGGCCTGGGTCGATTACTGCTGTCGATCGGTGCGGCACGTGTTCGCAACCGACGCCAGCGAGGCGCAGGCCGAGGCCTTCGATCAGATGCGCAACCGCATCCGGGTATTCCTGGCGATGCGACCGGACGGGGCGACCAAACAGGAACTGACGAACGAGTGTTTCAACCGGGAGCGGACGGAGATCCCGCTCCATGAGGTGTTGGCGCGGATGGAAGCGGATCCGCGTTGCGGGCTGATCGGCGAGGCGCAGCCGCGCAAGGATGGCCGTCCGGGACGAAGCAGCAAGACCTATAAATTGACCGGAGTTACCGGAGTTAGGAATTCAGGCTAAAAGACAAGGACTTGGCGACCGGAGTTTGGTCCGGAGTTTGAGGAAATTCGCGGCTTCCAGACGGTCGATTTGACCGGAGTTAGGTCCAGAAACACATCGAGCACCTGACATACCCGACCAAACTCCGGTTTTTTCGATGCTCTGAAACCCGCATGGATTCACAAACTCCGGCAAACTCCGGACCTAACTCCGGTCCGCAATATGCTGTTTTCAAGGGGAAAAACCAAACTCCGGTAACTCCGGTCGATTTTTCGGGAAAAACATGACGCGCGAGGGGCTCCAAATGACGCTCACGACCGAACAGAGTGCGGTGATTCACATCGCCAAGAAGCAACTCGGGTTGTCCGATCGCCGGTACCGGAACCTGTTGTTCCGGGTGGCCGGGGTCCGCAGTTCCAAGGATCTCGATGCCGGGAAGTTTCCGGCGGTGATGCTGGAATTGGAGCGGCAAGGCTTTCGCAACCCGAATCGATTCTATCCGGCCAGTCGAAAGCAATCTGCGATGATTCGATACCTATGGGGAGAGTTCGCCGACGGTGGCGGTGACGACGCCAGCCTGAACAAGTGGCTTCAGCGGCAGTTCAGGACGGATATGAAGG
>JAXMGB010000012.1:0-176616 GCA_046347485.1 Methylotetracoccus sp.
AGGCCGGCCCTGACAGACACCATCAAGATCGTCACGGCCTTCACGCTGGCGCACTCGCTGACGCTCAGCGCCGCGGTTCTCGGCCCGCTCGAACTCCCATCGCGCTGGGTGGAATCAACGATCGCACTCTCGGTCGTGCTGGCCTCGCTGAACAACCTGACGGAGTTCTTTCGCGGACCGCGCTGGGGGGTCGCTTTCGGCTTCGGCCTCGTCCACGGCTTCGGCTTCGCCAGCGTGCTCGGGGATCTGGGGTTGCCGAACGATGCGCTGGTTCCGGCCCTGGCCGGCTTCAATCTCGGCGTCGAGGCCGGACAACTGGCGATCGTCGCGGCATTCCTGCCGCTGGCGTTCCGGCTTCGCGGCTCGCTGTTCTACCGGCGATTCGCGCTGGGCTACGGATCGGCGGCGATCATCGCGATCGCGACGGTCTGGCTGCTCGAACGCAGCCTGGGACTCGATCTCTCGGCCACGTTGCAGGCGTACGGTCCGGGCTGATGGCCAAGGGCGATTTCAAGCCCGGACCAGGTTCCTCCCGGCATCACTTCTTCGGAACGTAGAGGTCAGTGATACTGCCCTCGATCATCTCCGCGGCGAACGCGAAGGTCTCCGACAAGGTCGGATGCGGGTGGATCGTCAGCGAGATGTCCTCGGCATCAGCACCCATCTCGAGCGCCAGAACGGCCTCGGCGATCAGATCCCCGGCGTGCGGGCCGACGATGCCGACACCGAGCAGGCGCTTCGTCGTCTTGTCGCACAGAACCTTCGTCAGGCCTTCGCGTCGACCGATACCCAGCGCGCGGCCACTGGCCGCCCACGGAAACACCGCCTTCTCGTATTCGATGCCACGTTCGCGCGCCTCGGGTTCGCTGAGCCCCATCCAGGCAACCTCCGGATCGGTGTAGGCGACCGATGGGATCGTCAGGGCCTGGAACGCGCTCGGGTGTCCGGCGATGACCTCGGCCGCGACCTTGCCCTGATGCGTCGCCTTGTGGGCCAGCATCGGGTTGCCGACGACGTCGCCGATCGCGAAGATGTGAGGGACATTCGTGCGCTGTTTGTCGTCGACCGGGATGAATCCGCGTTCATCCACCTGCACACCGGCGGCTGCCGCGCCGATCGCCGCGCCGTTCGGACGCCGACCGACGGCGACCAATACCCGATCGAACAGTTCGTCCGCCGGCGCGCCCTCGCCCTCGAAGCTCACGCGCAGGCCGTCCGTTTCGGCCTTGATGCCGGTGACTCGTGTCTTCAGCAGGATGCGCTCGTATTGCTTCTGCACCCGTTGCGCCAGCGGCTTGACCAGATCGGGGTCACACCCGGGAATCAACTGATCCATCAGTTCGACGACGGTAATCTGCGAGCCGAGAGCATGGTAGACACACGCCATCTCCAGGCCGATGATCCCACCGCCGATGATCAGCAGCCGCTTCGGCACCTCGCCGAGTTCCAGTGCGCCGGTCGAATCGATCAGCCGCGGATCCTCATACGGGAACCCGGGAATGCGCACCGGCTCCGAACCGGCCGCGATGATCGCGTGATCGAAGCTGACCTGCGTAACGCCGTCCGCCGTCTCGACCTGCAGGGCGTGATCCGACGCGAACGTCGCGCGACCGTGCACGACGGTCACCTTGCGTTGCTTGGCCAACCCGGCGAGCCCGGTATTCAAGGTCTTGACGACGCGCTCCTTCCAGTCGCGCAATTTCGGCAGATCGATCTGCGGCGCACCGAAAGCGACTCCGAACGACGCGCTCTCGGCCGCGTCGTGAATGACCTGCGCCGCATGCAGCAAGGCCTTCGACGGAATACAGCCGACGTTCAGGCAGACGCCGCCGAGCGCCGGGTAGCGCTCGACCAGTACCACCTTCTTGCCGAGATCCGCCGCGCGAAACGCCGCGGTGTAGCCACCGGGGCCGGCGCCGAGAACGACGACTTCAGCATGCAGACTGCCGGAACCTGATTGTTGTTCGCTCATGATCGGATGCACTTTAGGTGGACGGGGGGCATCCGGGGCAGGACACCGAGGCCGATGCCCCGAAGCGGATGATCACGTGGCGCGGTGCAGGCGGATCGACCGAATCGCGCGCCGCGCCGAGGCTCGCGGGTTTACAGCAGGATGCGCCGCAGATCCGCGAGCGAGGAACCGAGCGCCGAGGTAAAGCGTGCGGCCTCGGCGCCGTCGATGACCCGGTGATCGAAGGACAGCGACAGCGGCAACATCAATCGGGGAACGAATTGACCGTCGCGGTAGACCGGCTTGGTCTGCGAGCGGGACACGCCGAGGATCGCGACCTCCGGGGCGTTGACGATCGGCGTGAACGCGGTTCCGCCGATTCCGCCCAGACTCGATATCGTGAACGTTCCACCTTGCAGATCGGAACCGCGCAGTTTCTTGCTGCGGGCTCGGGCACCGGTCTCGGCCAGCTCGGCCGCGATATCGAACACGCCCTTGCGGTCGGCATCGCGCAGCACCGGCACGACGAGACCATCAGGCGTATCGACGGCAAAACCGATGTGGTAGTGCTGCTTGAGGATCAGTTCCTCACCACTCGCCGCGAGCGAGGCATTGAAGTTCGGATAGGTCTTCAGCGCGTGGACGACCGCCTTGATGATCAACGGCAGCAGCGTCAATTTGACACCGCGACGCTCGCCTTCGGCCTTCAGGCTGACGCGGAACGCTTCGAGTTCGGTGATGTCGGCTTCATCGTGCAGCGTGACGTGCGGTATGCCGACCCACGCACGGTGCAGATTGGCCGCGGACAGCTTCTTGATGCGCGACAGCGTGATGCGCTCGATCGGACCGAACTGCGAGAAGTCGATCTCGACCGGCTCCGGGAAACCGAGCACGGCGCCCGATGGGCGTTCGGGCTGCTGCAGCCTCGCCTTGACGTAGGACTGCACGTCCTCCTTCAGAATGCGGCCCTTGGTCCCGCTTCCCTTGACCTTCTGCAGATCGACGCCGAGTTCCCGGCCGAACTTCCGCACCGACGGACTGGCGTGCGGTGGCGCGCTGCCGTCGGACGGCGCGGCCGACTCCTCCGGTCCCGCAGTCGCTGGTTTGGCCGGCTCCGGGATCGCGGCCGGAGGCGGAGGAGGTGGCGGCTCGGCCGCTGCCGGGGCCGGCGCCACCGCGGCGGCCGGAGCCACCTGCGGCGCCTCTTCTTTTTTTGGCGCCTCGCCGGCGCCCTCGTCTTCAACCAGAGTCAGGATCGGCGAACCCTTGCTGACGCGGTCGCCAAGCTTGACCTTCAAGTCCTTGATCGTCCCGCCCATCGGGGACGGAACCTCCATCGCCGCCTTGTCGCTTTCCAGCGAAATCAGCGAATCATCCGCCTTGATCAGATCACCCGGCTTGACCAGGATCTCGATGATCTCGACATCTTTGAAATCGCCGATATCCGGCACCGATACTACGGCCTCTCGCGCCATATCCACTGCTCCTCAACTCTTAGGCCGTAATCGGATTCGGCTTCTCGGGATCGATCTCGTAGCGTGCGATGGCCTCGGCAACCTTGGTTGCCGGAATCTTGCCGTCGTCGGCCAGGGCCTTCAGCGCAGCGACCGTGACGTAGTAGCGGTCGACTTCGAAGAAACGCCGCAAGGCCTTGCGACAATCGGACCGGCCGTATCCGTCGGTGCCCAGCACGCTGTAGCGGCGCGGCACCCAGGCCCGTATCAACTCCGGCACGGCCTTGACGTAATCGCAGGCCGCAACGATCGGACCGCGGGTCGGCGCCAGGCATTCCTCGACATAGCTGACGCGACGCGGCTGATCCGGGTGCAGCATGTTCCAGCGGTCCTTGTCGGCGCCGTCGCGATGCAGTTCCGTGAAGCTGGTCGCGCTCCAGACGTTGGCCTTGATGCCCCAGTCCTGATCGAGCATCTGGCCCGCGGCGATGACCTCACGCAGGATCGTTCCGCTGCCGAGCAACTGCACGCTGGCTTTCGCGCCGGCGTCATGGAACTGGTACAGGCCCTTCAGAATTCCCTGCTGGGAACCCGCCGGCATGTCCGGATGGGTGTAGTTCTCGTTCATGACGGTCAGGTAATAGAAGACGTTCTCGCCTTCCTGATACATCCGACGCAAGCCGTCATGGATGATCACCGCCAGTTCGTAGGCAAAGGTCGGGTCGTAGCAGACGCAGTTCGGAATCATCGACATCGTCAGGACGCTGTGACCGTCCTGATGCTGCAGGCCCTCACCGGCCAGCGTCGTGCGCCCGGCCGTGCCGCCCATCAGGAAGCCGCGCACCTGCATGTCGCCGGCTGCCCACATCAGATCACCGACCCGCTGGTACCCGAACATCGAGTAATAGATGTAGAACGGGATCATCTGTACGCCGTGATTGGCGTACGCGGTACCGGCGGCGATCCACGAACACACCGCGCCGGCCTCGTTGATGCCTTCCTCGAGGATCTGGCCGCTCTTGTCCTCGCGGTAGTACATGATCTGGTCGGCATCCTCGGGCGTGTAGAGCTGCCCGACCGACGAGTAGATGCTGTACTGCCGGAACAGCCCCTCCATGCCGAATGTGCGGGCCTCGTCCGGGACGATCGGCACGACATATTTCCCGAGTTTCTTGTCGCGCAGCAGCGCCGTCAGGATGCGCACGAACACCATCGTCGTCGACAGCTCGCGGTCTTCGCTGTTCTTCAGCAGCGCGTCGAACAGGCTCAGGTCCGGAACCTGCAACATCGGCGCATCTTCGCGGCGTGCCGGCAGGTATCCACCGAGCGACGAGCGCCGGTCCCTGAGATACGTCATCTCCGGGCTGTCTTCCGGCGGCTTGTAGAACGGGATTTCTCCGAGCTGTTCGTCCGGAATCGGGATATTGAAGCGATCGCGGAACGCGCGCAGCGCGTCCACGTTCATCTTCTTCTGCTGGTGCGTGATGTTCTGTCCCTCGCCGGCCTGCCCCATGCCGTAGCCCTTGACGGTCTTCGCCAGGATCACGGTCGGCTGGCCCTTGTGGTTCACCGCCGCATGGTAGGCCGCATAGACCTTGTGCGGATCGTGACCGCCGCGGTTCAGGCGCCAGATGTCCTCGTCGGACAGGTTGGCCACCATCTCCAGCAGTTCCGGATATTTGCCGAAGAAATGCTTGCGCGTATACGCGCCGCCCTTGGCCTTGTAATTCTGGTACTCGCCGTCGACCGCTTCCTCCATCCGCCGGACCAGCAGCCCGCGATGATCCTTGAGGAACAACGGGTCCCAGTAACAGCCCCAGATGACCTTGATGACGTTCCAGCCGGCACCGCGAAACTCGGCCTCGAGTTCCTGGATGATCTTGCCATCACCGCGTACCGGTCCGTCCAGACGCTGCAGGTTGCAGTTGATGACGAAGACGAGGTTCTCGAGCTTCTCACGCCCGGCGAGGCCGATCGCGCCCTTCGACTCCGGTTCGTCCATCTCGCCGTCGCCGGTGAAACACCACACCTTGCGACCATCGGTTTTGAGTACGCCCCGATCCTGCAGGTACTTCATGAACCGGGCCTGATAGATGGCCATGATCGGCCCCAGCCCCATCGAAACCGTCGGGAACTGCCAGAAATCCGGCATCAGCCAGGGATGCGGGTAGGACGACAGTCCGCCGCCATCGACCTCCTGGCGGAATTTGCGCAGCTGGTCTTCGCTGAGGCGGCCCTCGAGAAACGCCCGGGCGTAGATTCCCGGCGAGGCATGTCCCTGGAAGTAGACGAGGTCGCCGCCATGCTCCTTGGTCGGCGCATGGAAGAAATGATTGAAACCGACGTCGTAGAGCGTCGCCGCCGATGCGAAGCTGGCGATATGCCCGCCGTATTCGGTCGATTTGCGATTGGCCTGCAACACCATCGCCAGCGCGTTCCAGCGTATGTACGACCGGATCCGCTGTTCCAGATTCATGTCGCCTGGCGACCGCGCCTCGGACTGCGGCGGAATCGTGTTGATGTACGCGGTATTCGCCTTGTAGGGCAGGTTCGCCCCGGAACGACGCGATTTGTCGACCAGCGCCTCGATCAGGTAATGCGCGCGCTCGATCCCTTCCTGTTCGATGACGGCTTCCAGCGCATCGAGCCACTCCCGCGTTTCGGTCGGGTCGAGGTCTTCGGTTTGCGGGATCTGCGGAAGGGTAAGGGGATTGACTGCTGACATGGGTGCTGAGGGGCTCCGGTTCGGAACGAGAGGCGATTATAGCCGGACGTTGCGAGCCCGATCCAGAACACCCGGAAATCCACTGATGTTTCGTCCGGAACGCCCCACGGTAGTGCGAAAAACGACGGTTTCAGTGCGATTCAGGCGGACCGTGGCCGATCGACGCAAACAGCGCGGCGAAATCCCGGGCCGCGACCTCGGGATCCGGCTCGCCGAATACCGCGTCGATGACCGCCAGAAAGTCGGCACCAGCGCGCAGCAACTCGCCGCCATTCGATGGGGTGATGCCGCCGATAGCAGCGATAGGAATCCCGATCACGCGCCGAGCCTCGATCAGGCTCGCGACCCGGGCCAACGATGCAGCGGGCTTCGTACGGGACGGAAAAAACCGGCCGAATGCGACATAGTCGGCACCGGCCCGTTCGGCGCTGCTCGCGCGTTGCACCGAATCGTAGCAGGATACGCCGATGATCGCGCCCGGCCCGAGCCTCTCGCGGGCGGCTTCGATCGACCCGTCATCGCGACCGAGGTGCACGCCATCGGCCTGAATACGCCTGGCCAGTTCAATGTCGTCGTTGATGATCAGCGGGACGCCCAGGCGCCTGCAGACCGCAAGCAACGCGATCGCGGTCGATTTCCGATCATCGTCGTTCTTTTCCCGGTACTGGATCAGCCGCGCCCCGCCACGAATCGCGGCTTCGACCGCCTCGACCGGATGCCATCCGCGCCCGGACTCGCGAGTGATCGCGTAGAGTCCGGAATCCGGGAAACAACTAGCCATCGGCGCCCGGGGGCGGCCCGATCACCAGCCCCAGGGCCCCCACATGCCCCAGTTCATCGCGGCATCCTCGTTCATCATGGCCGCCTGACGCTGCTCGTCCGCCAGGCTCTTCTGCAGAGCGAACTGCTGATAACGCTGATAGTCCGCCTGGTCGCCGGCAAACAGGCACTTGCAGTATTTCGCATCGGCATAGATGAAGCGGGTCTGGTCTCCGTCGTTGTGCGGGACCAGCTTCAACTGCGTCAAGGTCTTCAGATGGGCCATCTTGTCGGGCGTGTCCGCGACCTTCATGGTAAACCCGGAGGCCGACAGCATCTGTTCGACGTCGCCGGCCTCCCGCTCCTCGATCATCGCGCACCCCGCCAACGCCAACGCGGCACCGAATATCGACGCCGCTATCCCCTGAGTTCCGATGGACATGTATGACCTCTGTTGCTGACCGTATTGCAGGCTCCGCCGCCGGTCCCGCGATCAATGCGAAACGCTCATCCGGACGGACACTATCGTTCCGCGGCGGCCGGCGCCTCGTGCCCACTCAGGGGCCGCTTCGGCGCGAAGTCCGGCAGGCGGATGCTAGATGCTACAACCGGGATCCCGGATTTGGCAAAGATCGCCTGCTCGACGCACGCCTGCCCGCACCGCGCGACCGACGCGATCAGCGGTCGTGCGGCCGCACCGACGTCACCGCCGCTGCCGTCACGAACGCGATCAGGATCGTCGCGAGGCCCCACCACGGCTCGATCGGCTCACTCGGCGGCAAGTTGGCCACCAGGCGCAAGCCTTCCTCCACGACAGACCAGTCCGCCTCGCGGTACACCAGAAATGCCGCGACAGCCAGCACGCAGACACCGAACACGCGGCGGAGGGTTCGTCCCTCGATGCGGGGAGACAATGCGACGCCGATCAGACAGCCGATACTGGTTGCGGCGGTAATGGCGAGCGCGAACTGGAGATCGAGTTCCACATGCCCTGCGTGCCCGGCGAATGCCGAGAACGACTGCATCGCCAGCACCATCAGGGAGGTGCCGACCGCCGCTCGAATCGGCAGACGGGCGAGCAGATGCAGTGCCGGAACGATCAGGAAACCGCCGCCCGCGCCGACCAGACCGGTGACGCTGCCAACGAGCATGCCCTGGGACGAGATCCTGAGTAACGGCAGGCGCGCGGGACACAACCCCGCCGCGCTAACACAGCGTTCGTCGGTCGCCTTGCGCCCGCGAAGCATCGCGATCGCGGTCGCCGACATCACCGCGGCAAACCCCAGCAGCAAGGTCTGCGCCGGAACGAACGCGGCGACACGTCCGGCCGTGTAGGCACCGACCATTCCGGCGAGCCCGAACACGACCCCGGTGCGCCAACAGACATGGCCGCGCCGCGCGGGACCGATCAGACCGATCAGGCTGGTCGCACCGACGACCAGCAGCGAGGTCGCGATCGCCAATCGGGGCTCGATCACCGCAACGTAGACCAGCATCGGCACCGTCAGGATCGAACCACCACCGCCCAGCATGCCCAGCAGGATGCCGATTCCCGAAGCCAACGAAATGATCAGCAGCATACTTCCCCCTCCACCGATGGCTCTCGAGTCGATTTCATACCCGGGCGATCGTCGCGATACCCTGCCCGCATTGCTGATTGGCCGGCAGCGCGCGATCGATGTGACGCGGATAGGCCAGGCGAAGCTCGCGCATCAGATCGATGAACGACTCCCGGGTCCGCCCCGCGCCAAGCCGCGCATTCTTCGCCGTCTCCTGGCGGACGGTCGACACGGTATCTCCCTTGTAGTCATGCCCGGGATACACCAGCGTATCCGGGGGCAGACTGAACAACTGCGCATTGATGCTGTCGTAGAGCAGCCCCGGATCCCCCTGCTGGAAGTCGGTGCGGCCGCAACCACCGATCAGCAGCGCATCGCCAGTGAAGACACGATCGGCGAAGACATAGCTGACGCAGCCAGTCGTATGGCCCGGCGTATGGCGCACCTCGAACGGAATGTCGCCAACGCGGAGCGCGTCCCGATCGTCGACGAACAGGTCGGCGCAAGCGGCACCGGCATCGCGATGTACGACGCTTCGGCTGCCGAAGCGCTCGCGCAACAGTCCTGAGCCGGTGATGTGATCGGCATGGAGATGGGTCTCGAGGGAGTAAACGAGCCGCAGCGACAACTGCCGCAGCACCACCGAGTAGGTCTCCACCTCTCCGAGGACGGGGTCGATCAGCAGTGCGTCGCGGGACCGCTCGCAGCCGACCAGGTAGGTGTAAGTCGAGGTATCGGGTTCGAAGAACTGACGGAAGATCATGATCGGGCGCTCGTGCGGTTGATCAGCAGATACTGATACTCATACAAATTGCGCGCCAACCGTGCCGATCGCCCGTACCGACGGCGTTCGACGACGCACGCCGACGCCTAACGTTGCATTCCATGTTGCACTGACACATCTACTGCAACATCGCGCACTGTTGCTGCACCCAGTCAACCGAGTTGACGTGTCCCTCCGCTTTGGTTTAGGATCGATACTACTTGAAGGCGTCATGCCCCAAGCCGACGTAGATTTCCGACAACAGAACAGATCCGCCGTATCCGCCGACGAGACAGACATGCTGCGCGGCGTGGACGAGCGGGGCAGTCACGTGGAGGTATGCCATGTTCGAACCGACTAGAACCCATTTTCTGGCGCCGCTGCTGGCCGGATGCTGCATCGCGTCCACCACCCTCCTCGCCGCCGAGGACCACCTGCGACTGAAGAGCGTCGAGGCGGAATGGGAAGCGCACGATGGCACCAAATCGCTCGACGTGGAATTGAAGACGAAAGTCCCGATTCCGGCCAACGGTCGGTCCGGTGCGTTCGGCTACGCGATCCTGACCGACCAGGGCAACAATGCGCTGGTCCTGGTGACGCACCTGCCGATCGACGACAGTTCGTACGAGCGCGTACCCAGCGGCTTTCACACGCACGTGCTCGACCTGAAGGCACCGGGCCCCGCCTGCCAGGGCGCAAGCTTCGAGGTCGATCTCGAAAATTCCGGGAAAAATCGCGCGTTCGATGCGAACTACCGATGGAGCATCGATGACAACAAGGCTCGGATCGAGGACGTGCCGATCGCCGATCTGGGCGATGCGGGCGTCGAGGCCGTCGCTTCCTTCGTGCTGAAGCCCGTACTCGGGGCCGATGGCAAACCGACCAACCTGTGCGTCACGGTCATCGACCAGATCTGACACGGTCGCCTTGCCGGTGCCTGCACCGCGGGCACCGGGCCTTCAGGCACGACGGCGGGAGACCCCCGCCGCGCGCGCCATGATTCGGTATAATTGGGGATTTTCCCAACCACACGGCACTCCCTCATGTCCGATTCATCGGTCAAGAAAGTCATCCTTGCCTATTCCGGCGGCCTGGACACCTCGGTCATTCTGAAATGGCTGCAGGAGACCTACGGCTGCGAGATCGTGACGTTTACCGCCGACATCGGACAGGGCGAGGAACTCGAGCCCGCGCGAACCAAGGCGCAGGCGATGGGCATCAAGGAAATCTACATCGACGATCTGACGGAGGAGTTTGCCCGCGACTTCGTCTTTCCGATGTTCCGCGCCAATGCGATCTACGAAGGCGAATACCTGCTGGGCACCTCGATCGCCCGGCCACTGATCGCCAAGCGCCTGATCGAAATCGCCAACGAGACCGGGGCGGACGCGATCTCGCATGGCGCCACCGGCAAGGGCAACGACCAGGTCCGCTTCGAACTGGGCGCCTACGCGCTGCGGCCGGAGATCAGGGTCATCGCCCCGTGGCGGGAATGGGACCTGAGTTCGCGCGAGAGCCTGCTGGCGTATGCGGAACGTCACGGCATTCCGATCGAGATGAAACGCGGCAAGGCCTCGCCGTACTCGATGGACGCCAACCTGCTGCATATCTCGTACGAGGGTGGCGTGCTCGAGGACCCGTGGTCGGAAGCCGAAGAGGACATGTGGCGCTGGACCGTCTCTCCGGAGCATGCCCCGGATCAGCCGACATACCTGGAACTGGACTTCGAATGCGGCGACATCGTGGCGATCGATGGCGAGCGGATGTCGCCGGCGACGGTTCTGGCAAGCCTGAATCGGATCGGTGGCGCGAACGGCATTGGACGGCTCGACATCGTCGAGAACCGCTATGTAGGCATGAAGTCACGCGGTTGCTACGAGACGCCGGGCGGCACGATCATGCTGAAGGCGCATCGGGCAATCGAATCGCTGACGCTCGACCGCGAGGTCGCGCATCTGAAAGACGAACTGATGCCGCGCTATGCGAGCCTGATCTACAACGGCTACTGGTGGAGCCCCGAGCGCCGGATGCTGCAGCAGATGATCGACGCCTCGCAAGTCTCGGTGAACGGGACAGTACGCGTGAAACTGTACAAGGGCAACGTCTCCGTCGTCGGCCGGCGCTCGGCAAGCGACTCGCTGTTCGACATGAACATCGCGACCTTCGAAGAGGACCGCGGCGCCTACAACCAGAAGGACGCCGAGGGCTTCATCAAGCTGAACGCCCTGCGCATGAGGATTGCCGGCAAGATTCGGGGCCTATGACGCGCGACGAGCCAAGGTGACGCGACCGGCGGCGCGGCGGGCTCATCGGCTGTTTTTGCAGGGCCCCCAAACGGGGGCCCGCTGCCACAGACTCAGGGAGCGACGGGCCCCGATCCACGCTGCATGAGTTCAGCCCGCGCGGCAGCCAGAGCGTCGTTGGCATCGGTCAGTTGTCGCCGCAACATCGCCAGCTCCTCTTCCATTCGCACGTTCGCCGCGAACAGACGCTGCAATTCGTCCTGCACTTGTTGCAACTGGCTCAACGAGAGTTCGGCCTCAAGCGGTGAACTCGGCGCCGGCGACGCTGCCTTCGACCGTTCACCGACCTCGGTGGCCACGTCTTGGCACGCGGCATCCAGCGCGGGCTCTGGCTCGTCCAGGTTGCTCACCAACGCCGCACCGCATTCGACGTGCCCGTCATCCTTGAGTAGGCCGCGCACGCGGTCGAACCAGCTGCGCGCAGCGACGGACATTCCCAACGCGCAAAGCGTCCCGAGCTTACGCAGCAAAATCCACGACGGTACTTCATCGAGACGGCCGATGGCGGCGATCGACGCGTCGAGTTCGATCAGCGCTTCCGAAAAGCGACCGTCCAGGAAATGAAAATTGCCCAGCAGGGCGGAGAGCTCCGGTTCCCGCGGAGCCTCGCGACGCGCGACATCCACGACAGCGCGCAGGGCAGAGAGATCGACCTGCTCGATACGCTCCAACAACCCCAACAGTGGCCGGTAATCGGCCAAGCGCCCGTCCCGACGAAAGAGGTCCATGAACACGTCGTAGGCGGCGCGATAGCGCCCCTCAGCGATCAGCCCTAGCGCCCGAGCCTCGGATATCGTCGTATCGGAACCGGCGGCGATCGTTCGTCCGATAGTCACGTCATTGTTGTTGACCACTCCATAACCTCCCTGGGCGGACACGAGACGCGAAACCGCGTCCTGCTCGGGAATCGAAGTCCCGAGCGCATCCACCTTATTCTTTGGCGGGCTGCCCCGAGGCGCCCGTCTTGTTATCGCCGCATTCATGCACCGCTTTCAAGACGCGGATACTCGAACGGCAGAGCAAGTACACTTCCGAGCAGTGTTCCAGAACCGACCACGAGACGCTTCTCGAAGCCTTCGCACCGATCCGGCAAATCCGTGACCACGCATGGCCAGCCCCCCCCCCAGACGGCTGGAATCGTCGAAGATTCACGCATGGTGCGGTTCGCATTATTCACGGCCAATCAACGCTGGCCCATACGTAGAATTACCTAATGCCTCGCGCGCCGCGAGCGCCACGCGAATGATGCTGTCCCGCCGTCGCTCAGGAGGACGCAACGGCCGCGGGGCGCGTAGGCTGCAGCAATCCGCGCAAGCGATCGGCGTCGGTGATGCGTTGCTGTGCCACCGTCCGCAGGGCTGCATCGGACAGCATGCCGGCGATCGCCTGTGCGTCCTGCGTCCGCAACACACCGAGTTGCCTGTCGAGAACGGCCGCCGCCGCACGATCGCGTTGGGCCGCGCCGTCGAGCTTCTGCACCAGTTGCAATGCCTGCGCGAACGATGCCGCAGCAGCCTCTCCCCGATTGGCCAGCGCGTAATTCTGACCCAGCTCGGCCGATGCCTGGATCCTCGCGACCGGATCGGCGATTTTCCTGATCGACTCCTCGGCCTGGACGAAAGACTCGGCGCCTGCCGCCTGGTCCGTGCCCGAGGCGCGCGCCTGGTCCCTACCGAGCGCAGCGTAAACCGAGGCGGCATCGGTGGGATCGCTCAAGCGGACCACCAGTTCCTTGGCCCATAGCGAGTGTCCGGTGGCAATCGTTTCCAGCGCCACATCGCGCAGAGCCCGCTGTTGCTGGCCCTGATCCGAGATCCGGTCGGCGACGTCGATGCCGCTGCCCGGGGCGCCGGCTCGCGCATAACCAACCGCCAGCGCCTTGAGCACCGAGGGCCGGCGCGCCGCATCAGTGAGCGACTCACTCGACGCGGCGACATAATCGAGCAGACCGAGGGCTCCCGCACGGCGCCCGGCGATCCGATAGGTTTCGGCGAGTTCACACAGTGCGGCCAGTCGGGCTTCCGGTACCCGAACCGCACGCAGCACGTCGTTGGCCTTCAGAAAGAGCGTATTGGCCGTGTCCCCGTCGCCGCTGCGCGCCGCGGAGGCCGCCATCGCCGCGAATCCGAGTGCCCGATCGGCCTCGCCCGACAAGGTCCCGGCTTCGTCGACCCCGGCTTCGAAGAACTCGTCGCCACGCGGGCCATCGCCAGCGGCACGCAGCGCGTGCGCAACCTCGGACAACGCCTTTATGCGGTCGAGACCATGCGGCATGGCTTCGGCGCGCTTCGACATCTCCGCCAGCAGCGGCGTCGCGGCGGCCGCGCCCGATGACTTCAACGTCGTCAGCGCGACCTGACCCAGGGAACCGATGCCGGCAGCACCGTTTTCGATCAGGCGGGTTCCGGAATCCGCCGCGTTGCCATTTGTCGCCGAGTGTCCGGGCGCACCGCCGGACGCCGCATGCCCACCAGCGGTCCTCGCTCCGACCGGCATCCCCGGCAACGGAGCACCGCCCGCGCTCTGGGCCAAGCCCGCAAACTCGTCGTCCGCGGCTCCGCCAGCCAGGCTCTCATCGACCGGGAAATCGGCCTCGAGTTGCGCCAGCATCTGCATACTCGGATCCGGCCCGTGGCTACGCATTTGTGCGAGTTGCAGTTGTCCACCGGCCCCCGGTACCGCGACCGGTCCGCGTGCTCCCGCGCCAGCGCCTGCGCCACCAGCGGCACCGTCTGCAAGCTGTGGTTGCGCACCGGGGACGAACTGCGACAGCAATGCACCGCTAGCCGCGCCGACGACGAACAGCGCCAATGCCGCACCCTGGATACGATGACGGCCCTGTAGGACCTTCGGCAGGCCGAGTTCACGACGGACCTCTTCCTCGAGTTTGCGCTCACGCTCCGCCTGCTCGCGTCGCGCAACCTCTGCGCTCTCCTGCTCGACCTTGACCTGCTCGGCGACGACGAGACGACGCTTCACGCGCTCACGCTCGGCCCGCTCATCTTCGATCCGCTGATGCTTCGAGTAGACGATGTCGCAGGCGGGACATTGCTCGGGTGGCTCGACGCCATCGGTGATCGTGACCTTGTGGCCACAGGCGGGACACGCGATCAACGTGGGTCCGCTTTCCTCCTCGATCGGTACGATCGATAGTTCCCCCAATCCCGCCGACGCGGGGCGGTAATTGCAGCGAACTCCGAGACGGGCGAGCTTCTCCATCAACACTCGAGCCTCGACCTCACCGATCCCGCGACGCAACACCGTGCCGTGCGCATCGAGCAGCTTGTCCGCCTGATCAGGCTCTATCGACAACATCGCCGCCAGCGCGCGCCGGGCAATATGCCGCTCGTCGCCTTGACGATCCGTACCAAAACACACCAGATCGTATTTCTTCTCCATCCTCGATCTCCAGGAAAACCGTGACGCATCGCGCAACAGCACTAAAGATAGTCGGCCGCGCATGCTTCGGGGCCTTCCGACGACCCATGCCGGGGAGACGGCGAACGTTCGATCAATGGGCGGCGTCAGTCGGCACGCGGGCAGACGACCGACCGCCGAACGGGAGTCCGGGGCGACGATGCCGGCTGCAAGAAACGAGGAGGAGGGAGAGGCGGGAAATGGGTAGCCGCTTGAGAGCCTCCGGGTCGGCAAGTCCCCGGAGGCCAGGAAGAACTAGCTGATACCGTGCTTCTGCATCCGATAGAGCAAGGTGTCGCGGGAAATACCGAGCAGCCGGGCGGAGCGACTGCGGTTGCCATTGGTTCGATGCAGGGCCTGACGGATCAGTTCGATCTCGACCTTCTCGAGTTCGATTCCGAGTTCGGGCAATTGGTACAAGGACTTCTGTTGCGGCAAGCGATGCGAAATCTCGCCCGGAAGATTACTCTCCTCGATGACGCGCCCGGCCATCAGGATCGACAGACGCTCGCACAGATTGCGCAGTTCGCGCACATTGCCGGGCCACGAATAACCGCATAGGCGCGCCATGGCTCCCTTGCTGAACGTGGCCGGAGGCAGATCATGTTCGGCGGCGAAGGCATTCATGAAGTGCGTCAGCAACAACTGGATGTCGCTACCCCGCTCGCGCAACGGCGGGATCTCCAGTGGCACGACGTTCAATCGGTAGTAAAGATCGCGCCGGAATTCGCCGCGCCCGATCATCTCGTGCAGATCGACATTCGTCGCCGCGATCAAGCGGACATCGACGCGTTGCGTCGAGGTTTCTCCGATCGGCTGAATCTCGCCGGACTCGAGAAAGCGCAGCAGCTTGGCCTGCATGACCAGTGGCAGAGAGTTGACCTCGTCGAGGAACAGCGTGCCTCCATCGGCGGCCTGCAGGCGCCCGACGTGACTCCCAACCGCGCCGGTGAACGCGCCCTTGCGGTGCCCGAACAACTCGGACTCCGCCAGGGACTCGGGAAGCGCCGCGCAATTCAGCGTGACGAACGGGCGCTGCATCCGGGGGCTTCGTTGGCGCAGTGCATTGGCGAGGATTTCCTTCCCGGTGCCGGTCTCGCCTACGATCAAAACGGTGACATCCGTGGCGGCGATCATCCTGGCGCTTCTGATGAGCGCTTCGAAGTTCGGAGACTGTCCGATCAGCGCCTCAAACATAACCTCAACCTCTTTAATGTATCCCGTGCCGGACCATCGGATTCAGTGACGGGAATGCCGCGAGCAGCGCGAGTACGATCAACGTTATGCCCGTCACCTGGCGGAAGCGGCTCATTCTCGATAACCTCACGAGCAGACTGGTCATGATACCAACGCCCGCCACGGCCGGCAAAGTACCGAGGCCGAACGCGAACATCGTCAGCGAACTGCGGAATGCGTCGCCGGCGGTGGCCGCCAGCGCCAGGGCCGCGTACACCAGACCACAGGGCAGCCAGCCCCAGACCATGCCGAATACGAACGCCTGGGGCAGCGTCTCCACTGGGACCAGACGGCGGCCGTAAGGTTCGATGACGCGCCAGAATTGGGCGCCGGCCTTTTCGATGTAGGCGAAGCGGGGAAACCAGCCCGCGATGTGCATCCCGGCCCCGGCCATGACCAGAGCGGACAGGATCTGCAGGAAGCGATGCCCGTGGCCCTCACCGAACGGCAGGCTGAGCACGTGCTCGAGCAGCCCGGCGAAGAAGCCGCCGATCGTGTAGCTGGAGATGCGGCCGAAGTTGTAGCAGAGGACGAACGGCATAAGCAGGGTCTTCTGCTCGCGGATCTCGCGGCGCAGACTCAGCGTCAGCGATCCGATGATCGACCCGCACATGCCTAGGCAATGCAGCGCACTGAACAGCCCCATCAAGAGGGCCACGAGGTAGGACGTGCTGAAGGTGCTGGCTAGGTCGTGCATGGGCCCCGCACGATAGCACACATCGAAATTGTCGAGAAGACCGGGACATACGGGATGCCGCGGCCCGGCGGGCGGGGCGGAACGGCGCGCCGGTCGACCGCCCCCCCCGGACGCGCCTCGGACTGTCGCCGGCATCCGGACCGGGGAGTCGACGAATGACGAGGAGCGGGAGTGCCCGCGCGCCCCGAGACGACCGAGGCTACCGACCGAACACCTCGGCGATCGTCGCCTGCACCGCCTCCGCGGCGGCGCGGGAGTCGGCCGCGTCGCGGATCGGGCGACCGACGACGATATAGTCGGCGCCGTTACGGAACGCCTGCTCGACCGTCACGACGCGTTTCTGGTCATCAGCCGGCCGGTTCTCGACGGGACGGATTCCGGGTGATACGACGATCAGCCGATCATCGACCGACTCCCGCAGCATCGGCACTTCGAGCCCCGAGGACACGACACCGTCGCACCCGAGCGCGAAGGCGCGCCGGGCGCGCGACACCACGAGCGCCTGCACGTCGCACTGAAACCCGAGATCGTCGAGGTCGCCGCGATCGAGGCTGGTCAGAACCGTCACCGCGAGTATGCCGAGCGGGCCCTTCTCGCGCGCCGCGGCCGCCATGATCGCGTCATTACCATGCACCGTAGCGAAATCGACGCCCCGGCCGCTGAGAGAGCGCACCGCACGCCCGACGGTTTCGGGGACATCGAAGAATTTCAGGTCGACGAAGATGCGTTTACCCAGGGCCTTCAGCCGATCGATCAGATCGAAATAGCCGCCACCGGTCATGCACAGCTCGAGCCCTAGCTTGTAGAACGAGACCGAGTCACCGAGACGCTGCACCAACTGCCAGGCGTCGTCGACCGTCGGTACGTCCAGCGCCATGATCAGGCGCTCACGGGACGGTATCGCATGCCGATCCATGCGCGCCATCACAGACTCCAGCGTCGCGGCTCGATCGCGGCGCCGTTCGATCGTCGACTCATCCGACGCGAAGCGATCATTGCCAAGGGGGTTCCGGGTTCTTCTTTTGCTGCTGGCCCTGCTGATAGCCTTGCTGATAAGCCTGCTGCTTGGACTTCTGATGCTGGTCCCACAGATAGCCACCGAGCAGGCCGACACCGGCCCCGATACCGGCACCCATTGCGGCGTTGCCGGCGATCGCGCCGATCGCGGCGCCGCTGCCGGCGCCGATCAAGGTTCCGGACATCGTGCGCTGCTGGGTGTCGGACATGCCGGCGCAGCCGGTCAGAGCGAGCAGCGAGCATGCTGCCAGAGTCGTTCTCATCGTTTCGGATCTCCTCGTCGCCGGCCTAGTGCGCCGGTCACTGATCAGCCTAAGGAACCTGCCGGTCGCAAGGCCATTTATCGATGAGATACTTGAAAAAGACCGTCACGGCCTTGTCCTTGTTGTACTGCGGATGCGCCTTGGACCACTCGACGAAGCCGTTGACGACGATATCCCGCGTCGGCTTCGGATTGTCCGGGCAGAACAGCGCCTGATACATCGGCTGCTCGGCCAGCGACTCGTAGTAATGGTAAGCCCCGACCAGGTAGCCATGGCAGAAGTGGATTGCCTCGCCATAATTGGGGTCGCTCGGCGGCGTCGTGCACAGCTTCACGAGTTCGGCGGCGTTCTTGACCTCCAGCGTCGAGGGATTGACCGCGTAGGCCGGCGGGGCGGACAGGGCCGCGGCGCTGGCGACAGCCGCGACGGCGAGACCCAAAGTCGTTCGGTTCGGTAACATCGATTACTCACATCGGCTGAGCGATAGACCCGGGCGCCATATTACCCGCAAGCCGCGACGAACGGAATGCGGAAGTCCGCGACGACCGCCGCCCGCCTATCAGATCAGGTCGTAGATCAGCCGCGAATCCTTGACCTGGGATTCGAGACGCAACCAGCGCTGATCGTCGGCATACCACAGATCGATCGCGATCTTGTTGCCGGTCAGCCGGTACCGCGTGGCATCGACCGACTGCCCGCGAACGCGAATCCGTTCCCGACCCACGCGATCGACGCGAACGGGCTCGTAGACGCCGGTCTGCGAGTTCAACAAGCGTGTCGCCTTGAGGAACTCCGTGTTCCAGTAGGCAAAACTCATGACGCAGGCCGGAAGTACCGTGCTGAGGTTGGTCGCCTGGACCTTGAACCCCCCTGGCGTGCTGGCGCCTTCGACGGCCAGTTGATCGCCGTTGTCGTCGGTGCGTGCCTGCATGGATTCGAGACAATTGCCGTTCCAGATTTCGGTGTTGCGATGCCGGTACGAATAGAAGTTCAGAGCGATGTAACGGACGTCGAACTCCGCATCGATCGCGACGGTCAAGCGCTCGCCGTTGCGATCCAGCCGGAAATTCTGCGTACCGATTTCCTTGTCGCCGAGCGAGACCTTGAAGCGCAGCGTTTCCGACGACGCGCTCACGGCGGACGCCGCCAGTGCGCCAGCAATCATCAATAGCGCGGAACCCGCGCAATGCCTCAGTTTCACGTTGATCCTCCGCTGCGCTGGAACGTGTTATAGCCTCCCGTTGAGACCACGATGGACGCGAAGGATTCCCGTGGCGAAACCGCCCCCCTCGACTTGATGCCAGACTGGCCGCGCATTGGGCGCCGGTTTATAGTGGCGAGCCCATGCCCAGTTGTAGCGCCGAGATTCTATCCCAGGGCGACGAGGTCGTGACCGGCCAGGTCGTCGACACCAACGCCGCCTGGCTTGCCCAGCGCCTCGTGAACCTCGGCTTCGAGGTCGCTCGACACGGCGCCGTGCCCGACCGTCTCGAGCCGATGATCGAGGAACTGCGACGCATCGCCGCGCGCTCCGATGTCTGCATCAGTACCGGCGGCCTCGGACCGACCGTCGACGACCTGACGGCCGAGGCGGTCGCCCGCGCATTCGACGCTCCGCTGGCGCTCGACGCGGAGGCGCTGACGCAGATCGAGGCGTTCTTCGCCGACCGCGGCCTGCCGATGCCATCGGTCAATCGGAAGCAGGCCCTGCTACCCGCTCAGGCCATTCGCCTCGACAACCGCTGGGGCAGCGCGCCCGGTTTCGCGCTGCGCCATGAGCGCTGCTGGTTCGTCTTCCTGCCGGGCGTGCCGAGCGAGATGACGGCGATGTTCGACGCCTTCATCGAAGCCGAGTTGCGGCGCCGCTTCCAGCCTAGGCCGAGCCAGCTGCTCGTGTGGCGCACCGTCGGGCTCGGCGAATCGACGCTGCAGCAGCGCCTGGAGCCGCTGGACCTGCCAGCGGAGGTGCATCTCGGCTTCCGCGCCTCGGTCCCGGAGAACGAGGTCAAACTGCTGTTCCCGCATGATTTCCCCAGACCTCAGCGCGACGCACTGGCGGCACGCGTCACGGAACTGCTCGGCGAGGCCGTCGTATCGCTGGGAACCGGGAACCAAGCCGGCGGAACCCTGGCCGCGGTCGTCGGCGAGTTGCTGATGGGGCGCGGAGCGCGGCTCGCGACGCTGGAAACGGTCAGCGGCGGCAGCCTTGCATGGCAATGCCGCGAACGGCCGTGGCTGATCGAATCGATCATCGCCCATGACATAGAGCGCGTGCTCGAGGCGCCCGATCCGGCGCTCGCCACCGAGGAACAGCGGGCGGCGTATTACGCCGAACGCTTGCGCGCGCGCTGCGGCGCCGACTACGCGCTGATCAATGTCGGCGAACGACAGGCCACGGCCGAACCGGGCGCCAAGGCCAACGGCGCCTACGCCGCGGTGGCCAGCCCCGGCGAAACCCGCGTCGAGCGCATCACCCTGTCCGGCACCGGCGAGCGGCGTCTGATCAACGCCGGCGCACGCACGCTCGATGTGCTGCGCCGACAGCTTCTAGCAAAGCCGCAACGCTGAGTCACCAGACGCGCTACCTGCTCCCGCTCATTCATTATCCGAGCCGCCAGCTTCGACCTTGCCGCCGCAATCGGTATAGCAAGTCCGGTACTCCGGCTCACAGGTCCCCTGATCGGGCACCGAGCACGCGCGCGGCGCGACGCAGGCGCCATGGGAGCCGGGACTGATCGCGTTGCGCCGGCAGCCGTCGAAGTCGCGTAGCGTACGCTCGAAGCGAGCCTGGCAATCCCGCGCCGCAGCCAGTTGCCCATTCCGGCAATCCTGCCGTTTCTGCTCGCATTTCGCGATGCAGGCCTCGCCGTCGGCGGTCGTCGGCGGCACGAAGCGGTATTCCGGCTCGGACGCGCAGCCTCCCGCCAGGGCCATCGCCAGGTAAAAACCAACCGCGCCGAGATGACGCCCCAACGCGCCGCGGGACCTGCCTGCGTTCCGATTCATCGTGTGCCTACCCCGAGTGACCCGGCCCCGACCGTCGGCGCCGGCGAATCGTCGGAGTAAATAGCACGCTTTCGCGTCGAGGTCGACCGGGAGGTCGACGACAGCTGCAGGCTACCCGTTTGCGGCAACGCTCGAAAGCGCGCGGGAAGCCGCTCGCAGCTCCGGCAAGCGGCAGGGCTTAGAAATGGCGCATGACGTAACGATGAAAGGGTCTTCCGTGACCCGGATTCATACTCCCTTGATCCGCTCAGTGTTGTGTCTTTGCCGTGTCGATCTGCCGCTGGACTTCCTTGGCGCTCTCGGCATAAGCACTGGAAGGAATCTCCTTGTCATGCATGCCCTTGAAGATCAACACGAGGGCCAAGACGACCACGACCAAGCCGCCGACATACATCCAGAAATTGTCACTCGGCTTAACCTGCTCCATACCTGCCTCCTCACCGCTGGGGCGTTGACTGGGAACATCGGACGATGTCTCGAGCCACGCGGGCTCGGCAGGGCGGATGGTAAGGGTCATGTGTTGCAATGCGTTGTCCGAAACGCGACACATCGTGGACAACGACGACTCACCAGCGTGCGGTGCAACACATTCAGCGCCGCCGGTCCACGGCGTTGTTCATGCAGACCGCATGGACAAGGGTTCGCGTTCGAGGTCACAACGGAAACAGCGGGGACTGCGGGCTGTCGGGCAGGTAGAAGCAAAACAGCGCGATCAGCGCGTATACGCTCAACAACTGCACGCCCTTGAACCAGTTCGACTTGCCGTCGCCGACGATCATCGAGATCAGCAGCACCGGAAACAGCACGATCATGATGCCGGCGTTGCCGACCATCAGGTTCAGCGGGCGCGGCGCGATCAGGTAGCTGCTGAGCATCAGTGCCGGCGCGACGAACAGCGCGATCTGTATGCTGCTGCCGACGGCGATACCCATCGTCAGGTCGAGCTTGTTGCGCCGCGCCAGCGTCACCGCCGCGACACTCTCGGGCGCACCGCCGATCAGCGCGACGATGATGACGCCGATGAACGCGCGCGAGACGCCGATGCTCGCGGCGGTCGGCTCGATCGCGCGGACCAGGATCTCGCTGATCCCGGCCAGCAGCACCGACGACAACACCAGCAGGCCGATCGCGCGCGCCAGGGGAGCCGGACCGGGTTCCGCCGCGATCGACGGCGACCCGACCGGCTCCGGATCACGGCTGGCGAAGTATTCCGGATGCGTGCCCAGCATGAACACCAGGCTCAGCGCGTAGGTGACCAGCAGCACGATCGCGACGCCGGCGTTCAAGCCATTGGTCGGCGCCGACAGGTTCGGCGGAATGAAGCTGTCGAACACGCTGGGCACGACGATGCTGATCGCGGCCACCATCAACACCGAGCGCTGTACGCGGGCGCCGCGGCGGTTGTACTTCTGCACGCGGTAACGCAGGCCCCCGAGCAGGAACGACAGGCCGAGCACGAACAGCAAATTGCCGAGGATGACCCCGACCAGCGAGGCCTTGACGACGTCGAGCAGACCGGCCCGCAGCGCGATCAGCGAGATGATCAGCTCCGGAGCATTGCCGAAGGTCGCGTTCAGCAGCGCCCCCAGTGCCGGACTGGTGCGGTCGCCGATCCGCTCGGTACTCGCGACCAGCAGCGCCGACAGTGGAACGATCGCCAGCGCGGCCGACGCGAAGGTCCAACCCGCGGGGATTCCGTGGACCGCGTCCAGCGTGAACGCGAGCGGGACGAACAGCAGCAATAGCTTCATCATCATCGGAGCGAAATCCGGAACGGTCAACGAACGCGCGGCTTACGGTTACCGGCTCATGCGCCTGGGATTCACGAGGCCCACAGGATGTGTCCCGCCTCCAGCGGGACCTGCGCGTCACCGCGGCTCGGCACGATCCGCACCGTGTAATGGGATGCCGGCCGCGTCGCCGGCGCGAAACCGATGTACATGTAGCCATTGGCCGCGCCGGTCAGCGGATGATCGCGGAGCAGGTTCATGCTGTAGGGCGGCTCACCGGCGAACGGGTCGGCGTACACCTGCACCGCGACCGCGTCACGGTCGATCTCGCCGAGATAGACCGGGGCATGGAAACGATGGACGTCGCCGTCGGTTTCGACCGCGACATCGCCGACGTGCAGGCTGGACCAGTGCCGCGACAGCTGCGTGGTCCATTCGAACCAGTCGCGCGCCGGACGGCCGCCGTCGGCCGCGCGCCTGCGGTAGCGTTCGGCGCATGGCAGGTAGTACTGCTCGGTGTATTCGCGGATCGCGCGATTGGTCGAATAGTGCGGCGTCAGCCGGGACATGCTCGCGCGCATCCGCGCGACCCAGTCGCGGGGTATGCCCTGCTCGTCTCGGCGATGGAACTCCGGCACGATGCAGGTCTCGAGCAAGGCATAAAGCCCCTCGGCTTCTTCGTCGTCCCAGGCCTCGGCCTCGTACTCATGCTCCTGCCCATCACCCAGCGCCCAACCGACATCCTCGCCGTAGGCTTCGGCCCACCAGCCGTCGAGCTCCGAGAGATTGACACCGCCGTTGACCAGCACCTTCATGCCGCTGGTGCCGCTCGCCTCCCACGGCCGACGCGGGGTATTGATCCACACGTCGACTCCCTGCACGAGCCGCGCCGCGACCAGCATGTCGTAATCGCCGATGAACAGCGCGTGGCGGCGGACATCCGGCCGCTGCATGAAGCCGAACCAGGCCTTGACGATCTGCTGCCCGGCCAGATCCTTCGGATGCGCCTTGCCGGCGATCACCAGTTGCACCGGATGACGGCTGTCGGTCAGGATACGCGCGAGCCGGTCCGGGTCGTGCAGTAGCAGGTCGGGCCGTTTGTAGGTCGCGAAGCGCCGGGCGAAGCCCAGCGTCAGCGCGTTCGGATCGAACAGGTGCTGCGCCTCCTCGTTGACCTCGGCCATCGCGCGCGTGCTGTTCGCCGCGAGCCGTCGTGCGTAGTACGCCCGGGCGTAACGCACCATCCGCTGCCGGTTGCGGCTGCGCAGTTCCCACAACTCCTCGTCGGACACCTCGCGGAATCGCGCCTCGACGCCGCTCAGGTCGGTCACCCAGATCTCGTCGCCGCAGGCGTTCTTCCACAAGGCGTCGGCATCGTCCGAGGTCCACGACGGTACGTGCACGCCGTTCGTGACATGGCCGACCGGCACCTCGGCCAGCGGCCAGCGCGGGAACAGCGGCGCGAACAGCTTGCGGCTGACCTCCTCATGCAGCGCGCTGACCGCATTGACCGCGCCGCTGCCGCGGATCGCCAAATAGGCCATGTTGAACGGCTTCGACGGATCATCGCGGACGCGGCGCCCGAGCGACAGCAACTCGTCCAGCGTGATGCCCAGGGCATCGGCATAGCCGCCGAGGCAGCGCGTGATCAGCTGCGGATCGAAGCGATCGAACCCGGCGTCGACCGGGGTGTGGGTGGTGAACAGATTGCCGGCGCGGGTCGCCGCCAGCGCGGACCAGAAGTCCACATCGTGCGCCGCCATGAAGCACCGCGCCCGTTCGAGTACGACGAAGGCGGCGTGGCCCTCGTTGATATGGCAGACCTCCGGCTCGATGCCCAGCGCCTGCAGCACGCGGTACCCCCCGATGCCGAGCAGCACCTCCTGCATCAGCCGCTGCTCCGGACCGCCACCGTACAACTCGGTCGTCACGCAGCGATCGACCGGGAAATTCGCCGGATCGTTGGTATCGAGCAGGTACAGCAGGACCCGGCCGATACGCGCCTGCCACACGCGGAACCACAATCCGTGGCCCGGAATGTCCAGGGCGATGCGCAGCCAGTCCCCGCGCGCATCGCGGACCGGCATGATCGGCAGTTCGCTGGTGTTGTTCGACGGATAAAGGGCCACCTGGTTGCCATCGGCCGCGAGGGCCTGCCGGAAATAGCCGTACTGATAGAGGAGGCCGACGCCGACGACCGGAACACCCAGATCATCGGCTGCCTTCAACTGGTCGCCGGCGACGTTGCCGAGCCCGCCGGAATAGATCGGCAGCGATTCGCTGATGCCGAATTCCATGCTGAAATACGCGACCGTATTCAGCGAGGCGGACGGGTGCACGCGCTGAAACCAGCGCGGCGCCTCGCGGAAGCGCCGCTCGACCGCCAGCAGCGAGGCGACGGTCTCGCTGAACCGGGGATCGTCGGCCAGCGCGCGGAACCGGCTCTCGGACACCGTCTGCAACACCAGCCACGGATTATGTGTCAAAGACCAGAGCTCCGGCTGGATGCTCTTCCACAGATGATCGGCCGCGCGGCTCCACGAATAGCGGAGATCCAGTGCCAGTTCCATCAGGCCCTGAACCGGTTGCGGAAGGTCGGGCAGAAATCGGTGCAGTACGGTATTCACGATGCGGTCAGTCAGTCTGAGAAACCGGAGGAATGGGCGCGATCAACGGCAGGATCCGCGCGAACGTGTAGACTACGGAGCCGACTCACGGGTCACGGTCCAGCAAAGGCCCCGGAAGCGCGGCATAGGCCGAACCCTTTCGAAACGCGCCACGCGGGGTAGGACGTCACTCGCGCACCCGGGACCGACGCAGCCGGCCTGCCATGTTAACGCCCCGGCATGACGAAACCATGACACGAGCCACACCAGCAGGGAAAGCCGTGAGCACCCGACGACCGTCATGATGCGCCTGAGCACCGCGGACCATAGCCGCGACAGCGCCGGCCTTCGCTACGTCTACCCGGTACTGTCGCGTCGCGCCGGCGGCATCTCGGTCGGCATCAACCTGAACCCGAACAACGCCTGCAACTGGCGCTGCATCTACTGCCAGGTGCCGGACCTCACACGCGGCGCGGCACCGGACATCGACAACGCGCAACTGCGCCGCGAGCTGACCGGCCTGCTCGACGACATTCGCGACGGACGCCTTCTTGACCAGTCGGCGACCGGCGACGAACGGCCGGCGATTCGCGACATCGCGATTTCAGGAAATGGCGAACCGACCAGCACGGACCGTTTCGACGAGATCATCGGCATCGTTGGCCAGGCTGCCGCGGATTGCGGACTGCTCGGCCGGATCAAGCTGGTACTGATCACCAATGGCAGCCTGATGCGCCGACCCGCGGTGCAACGCGGGCTCACGGCCTGGGCCAAGCTCGGCGGCGAAACCTGGTTCAAGCTCGATACCGCGACCCGCGAGGGCCTGACGCGGATCAACGGCGCACGGATCGCACCGGCGACGGTCGCGGCGAACCTGACTACGGCCGCGAGGCTGTGCCCGACCTTTGTTCAAACGTGCATGTTCAGGCTCGACGGAAGAAATCCATCGACCGCGGAACTCGATGCCTACGTCGATTTTCTGGCCGATCGGCTGGGCGCGGGCGTGCCGCTGCGGGGCGTGCTGTTGTACGGCCTGGCGCGGCCGTCGATGCAGGCGGACGCGGCGCGGCTGTCGCCGCTGTCGGAGGAGGATCTGCAAACGCTCGCCGAGCGCATCCGTGCGCTCGGCCTGATGGTGCGCGTACATCCCTGACGCGCCGGCAGCTCCGGGCACGGCGTCGAGCCACGCACGGAGCCTGACCCCCGCCCGTTACTCGTCGAGGCGGATCTTGTAATCCAGCCAGTTGCCCCAGATCGGCTGGTAGTTGCATCCGGTCGGCACGAAGTTCCACGACAGGATCGAGCGTGCCCGACGCTCCTGGCCATTGGTCGGTTGGATTAGGTCAAGATTGCGGTGGCCATTGGTGACGACCGCGAACTGCCAGCTCGGCACGAACTGCGAATCGGCGAGATGCACGCTGTCGAGCCCGACCGGCTGCAAGGCCCCGGACGCGTCGGCGACGCAGTTCAGCACGTACTCGCGGCTTCCCGGGTTCTCGGCCGGACCGAAGCCGAATGGCTGCTTGATCTTGACCGGGCAGGCGAACGTACGGCGCTGTGGATCGTAGCCGCAGCAGCTCATCTCTTCGAAGTAGAGGCTACCGGTGTACCCGACCCTCGCACCGCAATTGCGCGCGCCGACGAGAAACGGGTTGATCACCGGCGACTCATCCTTCGCGCAGAACTGATACTTGTCGTACAGCGCGGCCTGCACCTTGAGTTGCTCCTCCTCGCTGAGCTTCGAGGCTGCGGCGATCTCCTTGGCGATCTCGTTCTTGATTTCGGGACCGCAGGTTGGCTGAACAGCCGCCTGTGCCGCGAACGGCATCGACAGGAACAGAACGAGTCCGAACACCAGCCGCGCGAACGGCCGGATGAGTTGAATTGGCGATGACATGTTGGAATCCCCCCAGGGCGATGGCGAAACGCGGGGGTCGGCAGCGCCACGGACGCTCCGGGTGGCTACCGCACCCCTCCTGCCGACCGGCACCGTAGCCGTGCGGCGAGGCTCATTTGAGGCCCTTCGATAGCGTGCGACAAGGCGTACATGCCGAACTTGACAGGGGATTCCGGGGAGTAACCGACCGGCACGGCGCGTCGTTCGGTGGCCGAAGGGCCATGCGACGCTCGTTACAGAGGAATCGGGGACGCACATCGACGTCCGCCCCGGGAACCGAGACCGAAACAGGGTACGACGATCCGCTTATCCGCGCATAGCGCCGTCTGACAGCCCGGCGATCAGCGCGAACACCTGACGCTCGATCTCCAGCATCGCATCGTCGGGTTCGGCGCAGTCTATGTCATCGATATGCCAGTATTCGACCTTCTCGACCCAGCCGGGAAAGCGGCGAACGATCATCGGACGGTGCTCGGCCTCCTTCAGCGCGATGACACGAGACGCGCGCCTTAGATCGACCTCGACCAGATGCAGCGGTTCACGGGCCGGGTCCGGGCTCGGGATGCCGCGCGCAGCGAGACCGCGCAGAGTGAACCGGGAAATCGGACCGATGTTGCCACTGACCGGATCGATCGCGATGCCACGCGACTCGGCGCGCCACCCCAGCCCCGCGCGGGGCGCGTGATGGTTGAAGACGATCTCGGCGAAGCGACTACGGAAGTAATTGCCGCTACACAGGAACAGCGCGATCGATTGCATGGACGGCAAGGCTAGCCGGCGACCGCTCAGAGCACGGTCTCGAAGCCTTCAAATTGCGGATGACCGAGATACAGCCCGCGCGTGCTGCCGCCGGCACTCGCATGGGCCTTGCGAAACGCCTCGGAGTGCGTCCACGCCTCGAAGGCCTCCGGCGACTCCCATATCGAGTGTGAGGCAAACAAGGTGTGTTCATCGGTGCTCGGTCCGCGCAACAAGTTGAACGATACGAAACCCGGCACCCCGTCGAGGTAGCTGTCCCGCCGGCGCCATACCTCGACGAACTCGTCCTCCTTGCCCAACGCGATACGAAAGCGATTCATTGCGACGAACATGCATACACCCCATTGTTGCCAAAGCTGTGCGGCCATACCGGAGCGATGGCCGAAACCCGCGACCCGGCGCGACACGAGAGGTCGCACGCGCCGCCAGACCTGTACCGATAAAGCGCCGGAATCGCGACGACGAGACTCATAGCCACCCCCGGCGACGGAACAGGTAGAGCATGCAAGCCGCCATGACCACGCTGAACAGCCAGAACAGCGGGTAACTCAAGGCCCATTCGTTCTCCGGGATCGGCATGTTCATGCCGTAGACACCGGCCAGGAATGTCAACGGCACGAATATCGTGCTGATGATCGTCAGCGTCTTCATGATGTCGTTCAGCCGCTGCGACGAAACCGACAGATGCGTTTCGGTCAGGCTGGTGACGAAGTCGCGCTGCGTTTCGAGCAAGTCCAGGATCTGCACGAGATTGTCGTACAGATCGCGCAGGTAGGTCTGGGTCGTATCGGAGAGGATCGATGGTTCATCGCGATGCAACTGGCTGATCAGTTCTCGCATCGGCCATGCGACCCGACGCATCGAGGTCAGGTCGCGCTTGGTCCGATGGATCTGCCGCAACAAGGACGGACTGCCATCATCCAGCACCAGATCCTCCAGGGATTCGAGTTCCGTCGACACCTCTTCGATCAACGGAAAGAACTGGTCGACGATCGCATCGAGCAGCGAGTACAGCAGGAAGCTGGCGTCGTTGCGGCGAATCCGCGAGTCGGGAATGGACAGTCGATGCAGGATCGGCTCGAGCGCCGCGTGGCCCTGCTCCTGAAAGCTGATCAGCGTGCGCCGTCCGAGAAAGAAGCTGATCTGATCGGAACGGAAATCCTGCCCGCACCGGTGAACCAGGCGCGCGACGACGAACAGGCGTCCGACGTGCTCGGCGGACGCGGCAAAGCTCTCGACCTTCGGACGCTGCCCCGGGTGCAGCACGTCCTCGATCGCCAGCGGATGCAACTCGTATTTCTCGGCGAGGCTGCGCAGCACTTCGGCGCCGGCCAGTCCCTCGACCATGATCCAGCGCACCACTGACGATTCCGGACGATGCGTCGCGAGGAACGCGCTCATATCGTCGACCTTGCGAATCAGCACCTCGCTCGGACCATAGTCGATGCAGGTGACGCTCGCGCCATTACCGAGTTCACCCGCGAGTTGGGCCAGTTCGTGGGGCTCGATGCCGGGCGGGGCGCCTGCCCGCGCCGCGCGGCGCCGTGCATTTCGGCCCGCTGCGTGATTGCCCGCTCGGTTCGGGGATCCGGCCTTCATGGCATGCCATGCTAATGGCCGGATGCCGGCGATTCAAGGCGCGCGTCCGGCCGTTGCCAAAAAGTCGGCGCCACCGGGAAACCTGAGGCCACGGTGACGCCGAGAGGGAGAACCCTGAGTCCCGGCTCTCCCCTGCTGGTTCGAGGCGGGTTATGTGGGAGATTTACCTTGAAGCGCGATCGAAAGCGGCTAGTGGATCGAGAATTCAGTCGCAGGAGAATGCCAGGGCCGTGACCTCGCCATTGAATGCCCCGGTGCCATGGACCGTGGACCAGACCACGTGATGGGCATTGATCGCCTCGGCCTGTTTCAGGGCCTTGTATTTAGCGATCTTCTGCCAGTCCGCGTGCTTACCGAAGCCGGAGCTGCCCTTGACGGTGCCGACGTTGCGGCAATTCTTGCCGCCGGTATCACCGACCGCAGGGAGCTGAGCGAGCGACTCGGCGCTGAACGACAGTAACGCGATCATGGCCAAGCTGCTGATGACGGAACGTGCGAAGGCTGAACGGTGCGAGTTCGTGGCGATCATGAGGTTCTCCTCCATCCGAGTCTCGGGATGCGGCTTCAGGCGGCCGCTCTGTTTAGGTGCACTTATGCACCATTGACGGACATCCTAGCAGCACTAGTGACCCGATACAATACATCAAGACCTATTTTTTCTGCCTCGATACTACCTCGACATCCCTTCTCTAGACGTATTTTGTTGATACATCAATATAATTACGGGAGGTCGTGCGACAACGCGAACCCTGACGACACCGAAGACGCCCAACAATTGGGCGCATTGACCAGTCAACCCCCGCTTAATTGCACCAAGTTGGTGATCTCAAGCAGACCAGAGGCGACCCGAGCGGTCCACTCCGGACCCTGATTGCACATTTTTGATGCATATTGTTCGGGGGTCGGCCATCACGCCGCGCGTTTCGTCCCATGGTTCCTGGCGAGGAACCGATCACGATTCGCCAGGACGCCATGCCCAGCGGCGAAACCGGCCGCAATCCATCACTGAATCATGGTCCTGCGTTCGGTTAGAATCGCGCCGATGGATGCCTTTCACCCGCATCAGGCACGAGAGGAATGCCCCGATGACCCAACTCAGACAGAAGACCGTCAAGAGCGCCGAACCGACTGGCGCCGGCGTCGAACCGGCAACCGACGCAGCTCAGCGAGTGGACCAGAAGCCCACCGACGAGACGGTCGCGCCGCCGAATCCGGAGGTCGCCGCGCAAATCGAAGCCGTAAGCCACGGCCCGACCGCTCATCTGGTCGCGACGGCCCCGCACGGCAGCGACGAGGATAGCGAGGTCGCCGAACTCCCGGCCGACTACCCGTACCCACAGCGCATGCGGCGACGCGAGTACGAGCGCGCCAAGCAGGACCTGCAGATCGAGTTGTTGAAGGTGCAGAACTGGGTCAAGGAAACCGGGCAACGCATCATCGTGCTGTTCGAAGGACGCGACGCGGCCGGCAAGGGGGGAACGATCAAGCGCTTCATGGAGCATCTGAACCCGCGCGGAGCGCGAGTCGTGGCTCTGGAGAAGCCTAACGACGTCGAGCGCGGCCAGTGGTATTTCCAGCGCTACGTGTCGCACTTTCCAACCGCCGGCGAAATGGTGTTCTTCGACCGCTCCTGGTACAACCGCGCCGGGGTCGAGCGCGTCATGGGCTTCTGCCGCCCGTTGGACTACCTGGAGTTCCTGCGTCAGGCCCCGTCGCTGGAGCGCATGCTGGTCAACAGCGGATTGCTGCTCTTCAAGTACTGGTTCTCGGTCAGCCGCGCCGAACAACTGCGGCGCTTCATTTCGCGGCGGGATGATCCGCTAAAGCACTGGAAGCTCAGCCCGATCGACATCAAGTCACTCGACCGGTGGGACGAGTACACCGAGGCCAAGAAGGCGATGTTCTTCCACACGGACACCGCCGACGCTCCCTGGACGGTCATCAAATCGGACGACAAGAAGCGTGCGCGGATCAACTGCATGCGCCACTTTCTGCATGAACTGCCGTATCCGGACAAGAACCCGAAAGTCGCCTACGCGCCGGACCCGCTGCTCGTGGGCCCGGCATCGAAGGTACTGGAAGCGGACGAGCGAGCGATCGACCAGTACTGACCGACGAGACGCCGCTCAGCCGGCTTCCTGCAGCGCCGACCCCGTCGGCGCCCCGGCGCTGGCGGGTTGCGGCACGTCGTCGGTGCCCGCCTCGGAGAATACACGCAAGCGCTTCGGGCGCACGTGCACGATCTGCTCGTCGGCAAAACCCTCGGCGTCCCAGGACTCGCGCGGGACCTCGGCTTCTATGGTTCCGTGGCCATCGATCCGCTCGAGCTGCGCCCGGACGACACTGCCGGCGCGGCGCGACGCGACGATCCGGGCTTCCAGTCCACCGCCGTCGCGTGCAATCGAGATCTCGTGCGGACGCGAGTAGAAGGTTGCCGGCGACGTGGTTTCGGCATCCACATGTCCCGGGAGGCGAATCGCGGTATCCCCGATATGTGCGTGTCCCTCGTCGACGCGCCCGTGGAACAGATTGACGTCGCCGAGGAAGTGATAGACGAACGGCGTTGCCGGATGCTCGTAGATGTCGTCGGGCGTGCCGAGTTGCTCGATGCGCCCCTGGTTCATGACGACGACGCGGTCGGCAACTTCCAGCGCTTCATCCTGATCATGCGTGACGAACACGCTGGTGACGTGCAGTTCATCATGCAACCTGCGCAGCCAGCGTCGCAATTCCTTGCGTACCTTCGCATCGAGCGCACCGAATGGCTCGTCGAGCAGAAGGACTTTCGGCTCGACGGCCAACGCACGCGCCAGTGCGATGCGCTGGCGCTGCCCGCCGGATAGCTGCGCCGGGTAGCGATCGGCCAGCCAGTCGAGTTGCACCAGCCCGAGCAGTTCCATGACCTTTTCACGAATCTCGCCCTCGCTCGGTCGCGTCGCGCGCGGCCGGACACGAAGCCCGAATGCAACGTTATCGAATACCGTCATGTGGCGGAACAGCGCGTAGTGCTGGAACACGAACCCGACCTGCCGCTCGCGCACGTGCTGCTGCGTCGTGTTTTCTCCATAGAACCAGATTTCGCCGCTATCAGGAGTCTCGAGCCCGGCGATGATGCGCAGCAGCGTCGTCTTGCCGCAGCCCGACGGCCCCAGCAGTGCGATCAGTTCGCCGGATTCGACCTCCAGGCTGACCCCTCGCAGGGCGTTGAATTTTCCGAAGCGCTTCGATACGTCTTTGATATGAATGCTCATGTGACTCCTTTGGGCAAGGTGGTCGCCTTAGGTAGCGGACGCCGGTCAGGCACGCCTGCGCATACCCGCGACCAGCCGGATGGTTTCAATGACGGCCGTGCAGATGACGGCCGACCAGACTTTTTGCCGCCAGCGTACCCAGGGCCAGGAAGGCCAGCAGCGAGGCCACGGCGAATGCCGCCGGAGCGTTGTACTCGTTGTAGAGAATCTCTACGTGCAGTGGAATCGTGTTGGTGAGTCCACGAATGTGCCCGGAAACGACCGATACCGCGCCGAACTCCCCCATCGCGCGGGCATTGCAGAGGATTACGCCGTACAGCAGACCCCAGCGAATGTTCGGCAGCGTAACGTGCCAGAACGTCTGCCAACCGGTCGCACCGAGGACCAGTGCGGCTTCCTCCTCTTCGACACCCTGCTCCTGCATCAGCGGAATCAGCTCCCGCGCGATGAACGGTACCGTCACGAAGATCGTGGCGAGGATGATGCCCGGAACGGCGAACACGACTTTCAGTCCGTGCTCCGACAACCAGGGCCCGAACCATCCCTGCAGGCCGAACATCAGCACGTAGATCAGACCGGCGACGACCGGCGAAACCGAGAACGGCAGGTCGATCAGCGTGATCAACACGCTCTTGCCATGAAAGTCGAATTTCGAGATGCACCAGGCCGCGGCGACGCCGAACACCAGATTCAGCGGGACCGAGATCAGCGCGGCCAGCAAGGTCAGCTGGACCGCGTCGATCGCGTCGGGGTCGGTCAATGCGCTGAGGTAGACGGACCAGCCATCGCGGAGCGCCTCGACGAACACGACAAGCAGGGGCAGCCAGAGGAACGACCCGAGGAACAGCAAGGCCAGGCCGATTAATACGCGACGCAAACCGGCAGGTTCGGTCGTAGCCCGAACGGGACTGATCGTGACGGGTAGTGCGATCGATGCATTCATTCGGTGGCTCCTTCGGTTTGCTCGGCCGGCTTGACGCGCGCGGACCAGGCCTGCAGCAGATTGATGGCCAGCAGCAGCGCGAACGATACGAGCAGCATCGCGACCGCCAGCGAGGTTGCACCGGCATAGTCGTACTGCTCGAGTTTCGTGATGATCAGCAGCGGCGTGATCTCCGACACCAGCGGAATGTTTCCGGCGATGAAGATCACCGAGCCGTATTCGCCGATGGCTCGCGCGAAGGCCAGCGCGAATCCGGTCAGGATCGCCGGACCGATGCTGGGCAGGATGATCTTGAGGAAGGTCTGCAGACGATTGGCGCCCAGACTGGCCGCCGCCTCCTCGACCTCTTTGGGAAAGTCCTCGAGGATCGGCTGAATCGTCCGGACGACGAACGGCAGGCCGATGAAGGTCAACGCGATGACTACCCCGAGCGGCGTGAACGCGATCTTGATGCCCAGAGGCGCGAACAACTGCCCGACCCACCCGTTCTTCGCGTAGATCGTCGCCAGCGTGATCCCCGCGACCGCGGTCGGCAACGCGAACGGCAGATCGACCAGGGCATCGACGATGCGTTTGCCAAAGAAGTCGTAACGCACCAGTACCCACGCGACCAGCAAGCCGAACACCGCGTTGATCAACGCGGCGATGAACGATGCGCCGAAGGTCAGGCGATACGACGCCAGAACCCGCGGCTCGGTCACGGTGGCCCAGAACTGCGACCAGCCGAAAGTCGCCGACTTCAGGAACGTCGCCGACAGCGGGATCAACACGATCAAGCTGAGGTAGAACACCGTGAAGCCGAGGGCCAGATTGAAGCCCGGCAACACACTAGATTGTCTGAACATGCATGCGCCTCCTGACGCCTTTGATAGCCCCTCCGGCCGCGTCGGATTTCCGCCCGCGCCCGGGGAAAGGGCCTTCGAATAACTGAACAGCGGCGGCCTGGGCCAGTTCGAAACCGGCACCGCGTTCGACGCCTTCCAGCAGAACCTGCCCGCCAAAGCCGGCGACGAGCCGCGTCAGGTGCCCGAGATCGCGCGACGTGGAGCCGCCCAGCGAGCGCTCCGACACCGACACGTCCGCCAGCCCGATACGCACATAATCCGGGGCGACGCGCAGCAGGATGTTCAGGCCGCTTCGGACCAGCGGCCGCTCATCCAGTTTCAATGCGAGCCGGTACCCGCGATCACGATAGTTCGCCATGCCCGCGACCAGGCGGTGTGTGGCCTCGACCGAGCGTGACCAGACGCCGAATGCCGTGGTCATGATCACCTGACCGGGATTCAGTCCACAGCGGTGGATCACATCGGCGAAATACGCGCCGTGGTCATTCGGGACGGACAGGATGTGACGCGGATCGACGTCGAGGAACAACTCGCTGTCCGGTTCCGACTTGCCCCCGATGTAATTCAACATGTGCATCGTCCGGCACAGCCGATCGAAATCGACCACGGCGCTCCGTCCGTGTACCTCGTGCAGCGCATCGGCGCCCCAGCGATCCGACAGGCTCGCCCTGAGTTTCGCGATGTGCCCGATGATCACGGCCGGCGATTCGGTCATGCGCACCGGGGCGAACTCACTGGCGAGACGGACGCCGCCGAATTGCCCTTCGACGTATCGCCCGCGGCGGATCAGCGGCGGATCCGCGGATCCGTGCTGCTGCTGCCAGCGCCAGTTGCAATACTCAAGAAGATCTTCGATCGACATCGCGAATTCTCCCTCCGACGAGCATGGGCCCCGATTGCGCCGTACCGTCGATGCAGCACCCAACGTCAAACGACACCTCGTCACCAAACCTGCCGACTCGACTCGCCTTTTCACAGCGTGGCGGGATGCACGGAACGCTGGACCGCATCGTAGCGATCCAGCGCCCACTTCCCCCCAGGTTTCGTCCGGCGCCACGCCGGACGACCGATCACTTCGCTGCGGTGAAGATCTGATCGAACACACCGCCATCGACGAAGTGCTTCTGCTGCGCCTTGGTCCAACCCCCGAACAACGGGTCGTCGATGCTGATCAGTTCCAGTTTCGGGAATTGCGCCGCGTACTTCGCGGCGATCGCCGGATCGCGCGGGCGGTAATAGTGCTTCGCGGCGATCTCCTGCCCTTCCTTGCTGTACAGGTACTCCAGATAGGCCTTCGCGGCCTCCTCGGTGTCGTGGTCCTTGACGACCTTGTCGACGACCGCGACCGGTGGCTCCGCGAGAATGCTGAAGGACGGGATGACGACCTCGTAGTTGTCCTTGCCGGCTTCCTTCAGGATCAGGTGGGCCTCGTTCTCCCAGGTGATCAGCACGTCACCGATTTCCCGCTCGGTGAACGACACCGTCGAGCCGCGCGCACCGGTGTCGAGCACGGCGGCGTTCTTGTACAGATGCGCGACGAAGTCCTTCGCACCAGCCTCGTCCTTGCCCTTCTTCTTGATCGCATAGGCCCAGGCCGCGAGATAGTTCCAGCGCGCGCCGCCCGAGGTCTTCGGGTTCGGCGTGACGACCGCAACATCCGACTTGACCAGATCATCCCAGTCCTTGATGTGCTTCGGATTACCCTTGCGCACCAGGAAGATCATCGTCGAGGTGTACGGCGTGCTGTTGTGCGGTAGCCGGGACTGCCAGGACTCCGGAATCAGTCGGCCCTTCTGATGCAACTGGTGGACGTCGTAGCCGAGAGCCAGGGTCACGACATCGGCATCCAGGCCATCGATGACCGCGCGGGCCTGCTTGCCGCTTCCACCGTGGGACTGGCGGATCGTCACGGTTTCGCCGGTCTTGGCCTTCCAGTACTTGGCGAAGGCCTGGTTGTAGTCGTCGTACAGTTCCCGTGTCGGGTCGTACGAGACGTTCAGCAATTCGACATCGGCCACCGCGGGACCGGCCCCGAGCAGCATGAGGATCGACAGACCCGCGGCCGAGACCGCGTGGGTGAGTTTCTTAAGCATCTATGATCTCCGTTTGTCGTGGTCGATAAGGCTTACCAGGCGACCTGGAACCGCGTCATGAAGACTTTCTCCATGTTCCGGCTCGCGATCACCAGCGGGTTGTTCGGATCGGTCGCGCCGCCCTCGAAGTAGGTCTGTTCGTAGTCGGCCCAAAGACTGACGTTATTGTTCAGATACCACTTCAGGTCGACGCCCCAGGTACTGGCCTTGCTGATCGAGTTACGTGGATCCGAGAACGGATAGACCGGTCGGGCCGCGGTGCCGGCGTTTTGATAGATACCGTTGTCGATGTCCATCTGCGTCCAGCGCGCGGCGACCTGGAACGCGCCCCAGGTTCCGGCGAACGGATCGAAGATGTGCCGCGGGCGCACACCCTGGTTGAACGACGGTGTTTCGCCGGTCAGCACGTACGAGGCCTGGATCTGATAGGCGGTATTGGTCATGCTGGTGGTCGGGAAGAACGTCGGCCGGTTCGCCGTCGCGATCGAATTGACCAGATGCTGGTTCGATACCGCATACTCGGCGAACAGGCCGAATGCATCCCAATACCAGTACGCCTGCGGCTGGATCCGATAGCCGCTGCCGTTGGCCACGGCACCGCCGGTCGTCGTCGTCGTGGTCTGGATCGAACCGCCGGTCACGACCGGCGTCGTGCTGCCGGCCGGCGTGACCGTGGTCGGCACGAAGGTCTGGGTCGAGGTGGTCGCTGCCGGCGTGAAGGTCACGATCTGGTTCTGCCCGATCGATACGTATGGCGACAGACCGAGACGATTCGCATCCTGGTAAGACCCGCCGATGCCGATGCCCAGGCCCTCGAGCACATCGACGCCGCTATGCTGGAACGGATGCGCGAACACGCGCCCCATGAAGCCGAGTGAGTCACCCGTCGACGTGTCGGTAAATCCATTGTCCGGCGAGCCGTCGAAGACACCGACCCCGTACGTGATCCAGTCCTTGAAGTTGTGCGGACCCTGATAATCGGTGTCGAAGCCCGGCTTCGCGAACTCACCATGCATGTAGAAGCCGACGTCGCGATTCGGCGCGAGCTGCGTCGGATACGCACGCTCGACGAACTGGATCGCCGTGGCGCTCTGCAGACGTTCGAGGTTGATCGGCGTCTTCATCTTACCGGCGGTCAGACTCGCGAACGGGAAGTAATGCAGGTCGAGCCAGCCGTCGAACAGGCGCACCTGGCCCTGCGCGAAATCCGGCATCAAACGGAAGTTCACGTACTTGAACATCTGCCCGTCCAGCACGATACGGCCACGCCGGACCCAGAACTTGTCGCCAGGCTGGGCATTCCACGGATGCGCGTAATGGTCGTCGGCGAAGAAATCACCGTCGGTCTGCAGGTACCCACCCAGGCGCAGCGCGTGCTGCCCGTCGGCCGAGGACCATTTGAACCCACCGGAGCCGGCGTCGATCTTCGGAACCTCGCGGGCGACCCGAGCCTGGTTCTCCTCGCTGACCTCCATGCGACGCTCGAGGACGTTGACCTTCTTCTTCAACTCCTTAACCTCCTCGGGCGGCGGCGCCGCGGCGACCGACGAACTCGCCGACGGCGCGGTGTCCGCGGCCTGCGCCGGCGAGACGTTCGCCGGGTGTGCCGCTTCGGACTGTTCCAGCCGTTTCTCCAGCAGCAGCAGCCGCTTTTCCAACGCGCGGTACTGCGCGTCGGAGACGACCGCGTGCGCCTGTTCGGCCGGCGCGATGAGACTGGCGACCGCGGCCGCCAGCGCTGATTTGGGTACCTGTCGCATCAAGGCTCTCCATCTTTTCGAGAACCTCCGGTCGACCGGTCAGCCCTTTATTCATAACGGTTGTGCACGATCCATCCCCCCCCGGCGGTCCGGTGGGCCGAATGTCTGATTCGTCGTTGAAATCACGCGAAAGGGGCGAGGTGGAACGCCCCTCATGGCATCCTCGCCCAGGCGGCGCCTCAGGGTTTCGGATTGGGCTGCGTCGGAAATCGGAACTTTTCGCGTCGCTCGATTTGCACGACCTTGCCCTCGTGCACGGTGATTTCCACCGCGCCGTATTGCAAACCGTTCAGCGCGGCGAGAATGCGCTGCTCCAGCGGGAGAGCCGGCGCGGCGTGCAGATCAGATGTCGTCTTTCGGTACATGGTCGGCAACTCGGTTGTCCAATGTGCATAAGCCGAAGTTGCGTCTCATGCTACCGACAGTTGTAAATAACGGAAAAGAATTAATTGTCATGAAGTTATTCCTGATGGGAATAACCAAAGAAACCACTTCCGGTGCCGGCCATTCCGACAAAAAAAGACCTGCCCGAAGGCAGGTCAATCGCCATTGCGGCGCTACAGGAGAGCATATGTTTTGACTTGGCCTCACGATAGCATCCGCCTTGATCGGCCCGGAAAGCACTAATTTTCATAAGCTGATAACCACATCGACGCGCCCGGATCCGGACATCGGCGTGTGGCCAGAACGCAACAGGATTGACAGGACGATGGGCAACGTGACTAATGAACCGCCCGGATCGGCCGCATTCGCCTCATGGCGCCCGCTCATTCGGACTCGGCGAATGCATCAGTCGGACGAGTGAACCGGTTCATCGACGGCTGGTGACCGCAAGCCAATCGAAACGAACCAACGACTACAACAGGGGGAGGATTCCGATGGCCCGCACACCGATCGCCGACAGCCTGCGACGGCTGTTCTCCGAACACCTGGCCGCGCGACGGACAGGATTACCGCTCGATGTCATTCGTGAATGCCGGTCCGCCCAAGCCGACCAGCGACATGCGCACGGCATCAGCCGGCGCGACTTCCTGATCGGCAGCGCCGCGGCGGCATTGACCGCGCCGCTTCCCCGCCCCGCCGTCAGCGCCACCGCCGCCCCCCGGATCGCCATCGTCGGCGGCGGTATCGCCGGGCTGGCGTGCGCGCTGCAACTCGCCGACCAGGGCGTTGCAGCTACCGTCTACGAGGCGGCGGGCCGCGTCGGCGGGCGGATGTTCTCGAACAACACGGGCTACTGGGACCAGGGGCAGATCAGCGAATGGGGCGGCGAACTGATCGACACCGACCACCGGACGATCCGTCGCCTGGCAAAGCGCTTTCGGCTGCGGCTCGACGATGTACTCGCGGCGGAACCCGCGGGTGCCGAAGACACTTATTACTTCAACGGCGACTACTACACACGAACCGATGCCGATCGGGACTTCGCCGAAATCCTCGACGCCGTGATCGCCGACGTCAAATCCGCGCCATTCCCGACGACGTACGACTCGTTCACACCGGCCGGTCAGCAACTCGATCGCATGACGATTCGGCAGTGGATCGGCTCCCGCGTTCCCGGCGGCAATTCTTCGCCGCTGGGCAGGCTACTGGGAAACGCCTATGCGCCCGAACTCGGCGCCGATATCGAGGACCAGTCCGCGTTGAACCTGTTATACCTGCTCGGATTCCAGCCGGATCAGACCGGCTTCTCGATCTTCGGCGTGTCCGACGAACGCTTTCATATACGCGGAGGGAACGAGCAATTACCGCGAGCGATCGCCGATGCGATCGGTCCCGGGGACGCGCTGAAGCTCGGTTATCAGTTGTCGAGAATCCAGCAGACAGCGGGGGGCCGCTATCGACTCGCGTTCGATTTGATGAATGGGGGCTCCGAGGATATCACCGCGGACCTGGTCGTGCTCGCCTTGCCATTCGCCGTGCTGCGTCGGCTCGATTTCAAGGATGCTGGATTCGACCCGCTGAAGCAGAGGGCGATCGCCGAACTCGGACGAGGGCGTAACGCCAAGCTTCAGTTGCAATTCGACTCCCGCGTCTGGAACAAGACCGGACCCTGGCCCGGAATCAGCAACGGTTCGAGCTATGCGGATACCGGATATCAGTCGACCTGGGAAGTTACGCGGGGACAGGCCGGCAGTAGCGGAATCCTCAATCACTTTTCCGGAGGCTCGGTCGCCGCCGCGATGGCCGCGACGACCGCATTCGCCACGTCACGCAATCCCTCGATTCTGCAGGACGCGACGCAGGTCCTGAAACAGTCCGCCCCGGTCTTCCCCGGCTTCGACAAGCACTGGAACGGCAAGGCGACGCTGTCGCTGCCGCACCTGAGTCGATTCTTCCGGAGTTCCTACGCCTACTACCGTCCCGGGCAATACACGAGCTTCGGCGGATACGAAAAGCGCAGGCAGAGCGGAGTGTTCTTTTGCGGCGAGCACACGTCGACAAACTTTCAGGGCTATATGGAAGGGGGAGCCTCCGAGGGCGAGCGCGTCGCACGCGTCATCACGAAGCTGCTGGCCTGATCGGCGTCCGGCCTGGCTCGCGGCAGCCGCCGCCGAGCCGGGCCGTGCCAGTTCGCGTCGATGGTGTACGTCAGGCATGCTCAGGATCGTCAGGATCGAGCCAGGCGAACGTGCGCGAGACGGCCTTCGTCCATTCGCGGTGCAAGCGATCGCGTCGGGCCGGTTCCATCGTCGGCGACCATTGCCGCTCGATATGCCATAAGCGGCGCAACTCATCGGTATCGCGCCAGAAGCCGACCGCGAGCCCGGCCGCGAATGCCGCCCCGCGCGCGGTCGTCTCGATCACCGTTGGTCGAATCACCGGAACGCCCAGGATATCCGCCTGGAACTGCATCAGGGTTTCATTGACGACCATCCCGCCGTCGACCTTCAGACTGTTCAACAGGAATCCCGCGTCGCGCTGCATCGCATCGACCAGGTCGCGCGTCTGGTAGGCGGTCGCCTCGAGCGCCGCACGCGCCAGATGCTCCCTGCCCGCGTAGGCCGTCAGACCCATCACGGCTCCGCGCGCATCACTGCGCCAATGCGGCGCAAACAGACCGGAGAACGCCGGCACGATATAGACACCGCCGTTGTCGGTCGCGTTGTTCGCCAGCGCCTCGACCTCGTCGGCCGAGCCGATCAGACCAAGACGGTCCCGCAGCCATTGCACGAGTGAACCGGCCACCGCGACCCCTCCCTCGAGGGCGTACTGCGGCGCCGCGCCTGCCAGTCGCCAGGCGACCGTCGACAGCAGTCCGTGACTGGACATGACCGGATGCCGACCGGTATTCAGCAGCAGAAAGCAGCCGGTGCCATAGGTGTTCTTCGCGTCGCCGGCCTCGAAGCAACACTGCCCGAATAGCGCCGCCTGCTGATCCCCCAGATCGCCGGCGACCGGAACACCGGCCAGAACGCCCTGGCACTCGCTGTAGACCTCACTGGACGCGCGGATTTCCGGCAACATCTCCTCCGGGATCGCCATCGCCGCCAGCAGCTCCGGATCCCACGCCAGCGTGTCCAGGTTCATCAGCAAGGTACGGGACGCGTTGCTGACATCCGTGACGTGCTTGCCGCGAACGACCCCACCGGTCAGGTTCCAGATCAGCCAGGTATCGATCGTGCCGGCCAGCAGCTCACCCCCTTCCGCGCGAGCACGTGCGCCGGGGATCTCATCCAGCAGCCATCTCAGCTTCGGGCCACTGAAATACGTGGCGATCGGCAGCCCGGTCGCCGCCCGAAACCGGTCTGTGCCCGTCGCCCCGGCCAGGATGCGACACAAGTCGGCGGTGCGTGTGTCCTGCCAGACCAGCGCGGGATGAATCGGCCGCCCGGAATCTCGCTCCCAGACGACGACCGTTTCCCGCTGATTGGCGATGCCCAGCGCCGCGATCGCCGACGGGCCGACGCCCGCGACGGCCATCGCACGCCGCATGACGTCCTCGGCGTTCCGCCAGATCTCCAGCGGGTCGTGCTCGACCCAACCCGGCCTCGGATAGTGCTGCGCATGCTCGCGCTGAGCGACCGCGGCGATCCCTCCCGATCGTTCGAACAACACGCAACGCGTGCTCGTAGTCCCCTGATCGAGCGCCGCGACATAAGGCTTCGTCACCGTTAATCCTCCGATCGGCCATGGCGCCGAAGACGCGTATAGCCCCAGTCCACTTTACCTCGTCGACACGCCGTGGACCGGTCGTCGACGCCTGTATCCGCGGGCCTAGACGCGCGCCACGAGGCGCTCGCTGGGCGATTCGCGACGAACTTCACACTGAACGCCCAACCCGCCGCCAATACTTACCGCAGGTCGAGAGCACGTCGCGGGGGCAACGAACAGCTCGATCTGAGCTTCGACGGCTTGATGCCGACGAAGATCGCACAACCGGCCGCAGGCCTCTCGCAAGAGCTGCGACCACCTGAAAAAGGGCAAACCAATCCGAAAGGTTGGGACGCAAAGCCACTGGCCTACCCCCCCGACGACGGGGCACGGCAGCAGGGCTGCCAGGCGAATTCGGCACCTCCAGTCAGGGTCCGGCGATTCGCTCGGCAACGACTTACAAACGAGGTGTGAAATGTCCAGTCTAACGAAAAACATGCAAGGCATCTCCGGACACCTGCGATTCCTCGCCGTCCTACTGATGCTGCTCACCGGCCTATTCACGACGGCCCAGGCCGGCCAACTGACACTGAGCTGGGACGCCAGCAGCGACCCGAGCCTGGGCGGATACAAACTCTATTACGGGTCGGCCAGCGGCATGTACTCGGGCAACGTCGACGTCGGCAACCAAACGACTTACACCCTGGCTGGCTTGAATGAGGGCCAAACCTATTTCCTGGTCGCTACCGCCTACAACACGGCACGCAGCTCCGAAAGCGGCTTTTCGAACGAAATCTCGGCGGCCGTTCCATCGACCAGCGCGCCGGTCGCTAGTTTCTCGGCCAGTTCATTGAGCGGCGCGGCACCGATGACGGTGACCTTCACCAATACGTCGACCGGAAACGTTACCGGACTTTCATGGGATCTCGGCGACGGCTCATCGGCCAGCGGCACCAGCGTGTCGAAATACTATGGCGCGGCCGGCACCTACGTTGTCACGCTGACGGCCAGCAACGCCGTGGGCAGCAACACGATTTCGAAGACGATCACGCTGACCGCAGCAACGGCCGCACCGGTAGCCGATTTCACGGCCAGCGCGACGACTGGCATCGCGCCGCTGACCGTGACGTTCAGCGATGCGACGCAGGGCGGCGTCACCGCATGGTCATGGAACTTCGGCGATGGCGGCACGAGCAGCGTGCAGAATCCGTCGCACCAATACCTGACGGCCGGCACCTACAACGTCTCATTGACGGCATCCGGACCCGGCGGGAGCAACCAGAAGACGAAGTCCGGTTATATCGTCGTCACGGCACCGGCAGCTCCGCCGACGACCGGCGGTGGCACGGCTACGACATCGATCGGACCGATTGCATCCTACAACTTCGACGAAACCAGTGGCACCGCGGTCAAGGACTTGTCCGGCAACGGCAACAACGGAACGATCACCGGAGCGACGCGCATTGCCAGTGGTCGCACGGGCTATGGCAACGCGTTGAAGTTCAACGGCACGAGCAACTTCGTTGCGGTACCCGATAGCGCGACGCTCGATCTGAGCAGCCGCATGACGATTGAAGCCTGGGTCTATCCGACATCGGCGATGAGCAACTGGAGGAGCATCGTCGCGAAGGAGGACGGCACGGCAAACCTTGCGTACTACCTGTATGCGAACACCGACACGAACCAACCCGTGACCGGCGCTCGCATCGGCAACTACCCGATGGTTGCGGGCGTGACGCAGATCGGCGCGAAGAAGTGGAGCCACCTGGCCGGCACGTTCGATGGCCAATACCTCCGCCTGTACATCAACGGTACGCTAGTCGGCATGCAGGCGCTGACCGGATCGATCCCGGTCTCGGCCAGCCCGCTGAAGATCGGAGGAAACACGGCGTTCGGCCACTACTTCAGTGGATACATCGATGATGTACGGGTCTACAACCGCGCGCTGAGCGACGCTGAAATCGCGACCGACTACAAGACGCCGGTCGCGGCCACCACGTCGACGGGCAGCGGCACCAGCAGCAATGTGACGATCCAGTACAGCACGTCGGCCGATCGCAGCAATCCGGCTCCGCTGGATGGCGCAACGGTCAAGGGCAGCATCTACGTGTTCACGACACCGGACACGAACGTCTCGAAAGTGCAGTTCTGGCTCGACAACGCGACGCCGACGAGCCCAAGTGGGACCGCGACGGTCAGCGAGAGCGCGGCTCCGTTCGACTTCGGCGGAACGACGGCGACCGGCACGGCCTACCCGTCCGATACGACGCAGGCGACGGTCGGCACGCACACGATGGCGGTCCAGGCAACTCTGGCCAATGGCACCGCGAGCACGCCGGTGGTCGCGACCTTCACCATCAGTCGCTAGAGGAACAAGCGGCGCACGGTACCGCCGCTTGATCAGGCGCATGGATGCGGCCAGGTCGACCCGGCCGCCAATGGCCGGGTCGACCTTTTTGATGCATCGGTCTCGGCGACCCTTCTCTCATCGAGTTCACGGGCGGGCGCGATCGGGGCTTGCCCCGATTTTTGGACCGACCCCAAACCCGGGCCTACAATTCAAGCTAGAGGCAAGAGTTGGAACCGACTAGCCCCGATCGATCGACGGCACGCCCGCTCCAACCGCGAACAACGCTCAACGCGCAAGCCGTTCCCGCATCCCCGAATACGGCGACATCCCAGAATTCCGACAAGCTTCGACGATCAATTCACTCACAAGGATCTTCCGACCATGAAACTCAGCGACGTGGCTGACCGAGCCGGGTTGACGATACAGCGCGACGGCGAATTCCGCAGCGTTGGATTGTTGTCCCATGAAACGGAACAGATGCTGGCGCAATTCTACGACGCCAAGTTCCTCAAATCAGTGCGCGGCAACGGCGCGCTGAGCTGCATCATCACGACCGCGGAATTGGCACCGCAGGTGCCTGAACACCTCGGCGTCGGCATCGCCGCCGAACCGGCGTCGGCTTTCTACCGGCTGCACGCTTATCTGATGCGGGAAACCTCGTTCTACGGACCGGACTTCGACTCCGTGATCGCACCGAGCGCGCGTATTCACGAACGCGCCTACGTCGCTCCGAAGAATGTCCGCATCGGCGAGAACACCGTGATCGAACCGAATGTCACGATCATGGAGGGCAGCGTCATTGGGGCCGACTGCGTGATCCGCGCCGGGACGGTCATCGGTGGCGAGGGATTCGAGCCGAAGTGGGTCGACGGCAAGCACGTGATCTGGCCGCATGCCGGCGGGGTCTGGATCGGCGATCGTGTCGAGTTGCAGAGCCTATGCCACGTCGCTCGCTCGGTGTTCGGCGGCTATACGCGGATCGGCGACGACACGAAGATCGATGCCATGGTTCACGTCGCGCACAACGCGGTGATCGGCTGCGGCTGCGAGATCAGCGCGATGTCCGCGATCGGCGGCAGCGTGACGATCGGCAACAAGGTGTGGGTCGGCACAGCGAAGGTTTCGTCCGGCATCACGGTCGGTGACGGGGCTTTCATCACGGTCGGTTCCGTGGTCATACGGAACGTCCCCGAGGGTGGGCACGTCACCGGAAACTTCGCCGTCGACCACGCGAAATACCTCTCGTTCTTCCGAAGGCTCAATAGCGGCAAGCTCTGATCGGCGCAAACGCCGACTCGACGCCTAGCCAAGATCGCATCGTATTCCCCTCGGGAGCGCGGCCTCGCAAGACCATCTCACGCCGCTCCGACCCGGCGGCCAGTGCATCCAAGGCACCGCGCGTCGGATCGGAGCGCATCGTTCCGGGTGCCGATGCGTCACGGATAGCTGAACAACACGTCCACCCAGAAGTTCGGCGAACTGGTCGATAACGTCGGGAATGCGCCGGTCGCGTTGTAGATGTACACGCCGTTAGACCCCGCGGACCCACCATCGCGCGGTGCGTGCAGCGGCCCGTTGTCATAACCGCTGGTCGCGAAGTAACCGGCATTGCCGGCGTAGTGCCCAACCGGCAGGAAATACGACGCGACATAGGTCGTGTTCGCGGCAATCGTCACCGCTGGATTGAACGTCACGGTTTGCCAGCCGGTGGTCGTCTCGTTCGTGAACGTCGCCGTCGCCAGCAAGGTTCCGGTACTGGTCCACAGATGGGCAACGTGTGTCCCGGTGTTTCCGGTGCCCTTGTAGAAGCGCAGACCAGTGATCCGCCCGGGGAGGTCCGACGTGAACTTGACCCCGACCTCGATCGGCGATGAATCGGCGAACGCCGCCGTCGCGGGTGTCGTGGCGGTCGTCCACAGGCTGCACGGGCAGTTCGGTGCGGCCATCGTCGTAAACGTCCATGTGTAATTCGACGTCATGGCGTTCCCGGCCGCGTCCTTGACACGCGGATCGGTCCCTCCGCCCTTTACCGTCACCGTGTACGACGTTCCGTACGCAAGCTGGCTGCTCGGTGTCAGCGTCGCGGCGCTGTTGCCACTGCTGTAGGAGACCGCGGCCGAGACCGAGGTATTGCCCGGGCCGGTCAGCAGAATCGTCTGCGTGTTGATCGTCGATACGGACATCGACTCATTGAAGTTCACCGTGATAGCCGTCGTCGGGCTGACGTTCGTCGCGGCGCTCGCCGGGCTGGTGCTGGCCACGCTCGGCGGCGTCGTATCCGGTCCGGTCGAGTTGAACACGACATCGACCCAGGCGTTCAACGCATTGTAGGTCTGCGTCGGGAACACGCTGGACGAGCCGAACGCGTAGACACCATTGCCACCTCCGGCGGCATCGGACAACGCGTGCAGCGGCGGATTATCCCGGCCTTGCGTCAGGAAATAGTTCTCCCCGAAGCTGAAATGGCCGACGTTCGTGTGATACGAAACGACGTAGGTGGTATTGGCCTGGATCGTCACCGGCGACGAGAAGTTGACTTGCTGCCAACCACTCGCGGTTTCACCGGTGAAGGTCGCGGTCGCCAGCGATACGCCCGCGCTGGACCACAGGTGCGCCGTGTGCGTACCGGTGTTCGTCGCGGCCTTGTAGAAGCGTACGCCGGAGATCGTACCCGGGTTTTCAGAGCGGAACTTCACGCCGAGTTCGATCGCACTGGTCGCACCGAAATCGACGACGCTCGGGACGGTCGTCGCCGGCCACAGCGTGCACGGACAGTTAGCCGGCGGCGGATCAGTGAGGGTCAGCCCGATCTGCGAGGCGATGCTCTGGACATTGCCGCTGTCGTCGATGGCCCGGCTTTTCACCGTGACCGACCCGGGCTGACTGAAGATCCAGCTGTAACTCCAGCTGTTGGTGCCGGTTGCCGGCTGCCAGGTCGTCCCGCCATCAACGGACACCTCGACGCCGGCAACCACACCTCCGCTATCCGTGGCGGTCCCGGAGATCGTGATCGAATTTCCGGTATTGACCGTCGCGCCATCGGTCGGCGTCACGATGGATGCGGTCGGCGGCGTCGTATCCGATGACTGATTGGCCGTGACCAAGCCGCTTTGCAGCGAAGCCGGCTGCGCGCCCATATCGGCGAACAGGTTCACGGTCGCCTGCTGCATCCGGACATCGGCCGAGTGACTGGCGTTCGGCGTATTGGTCGGATCGTAGTCATGGTTCCCGTCCAGGCCCCACGACCAGCGCATCGATCCGGCACCGAAGACCAGCGCCCCACCGCTATGGCGGTACAGGGTCAGGTTGTGGGTTGCCGTTCCCGGCCCATAGGTCGAACCGTAATCGAGCAGTTTGTAGGGCACCGATACCGTCGTCGACGACAGCTTGATCAGGCCCGGCGGCTGGAAGCCGTTGTTCAGCGCCTCGTCGAATTCGGGACCGAGTACGCCGATGGGAAGCGTCGCGACCTGATTCGGCGAGAGCGTGGCGATACTCGTATTGCGCCAAAGCCGAAGCTTGCCGAGCGCCTCGGGCACCGCAAGGGGCGTCTCGGCGCTGGCGGTCGAACAACAGTTGACGGTGAAGATCGTTCCGGTCAACCCGTTCTCGGGACGTCCACCGTCGGCCGGCGGCGAGAAACGCGGATCGCGCCATGTGCCTGTCCACGCCGAGGTCGGGTCGATCTTGGCGTTCGCGTGAGTTTCCTTGTACGAGACCAGCGTGCGATAACTCGTATTGGATCCATCGATGCTGGGTTCCCAGCGCGTCTTCCAGAAGATTTCGTTGCCACTGAGGAACGCGAGATTCACGCCGGCGTTGCGCGCCGCCTCGACGTTCGCCCGCTGCGCGCCGGACCAGTATTCATCATGCCCGACCGACAGGAACACCTTGTGCTCGAGCAGTTCGGCGCCGTAGCGGTCCGCGTCGATGCCACTGATGTAGCTGACGTCGTAGGCATTGGCCTCGAGCCAGCGAATCAAAGGGTATTCGAGCGCAAACAGCCAGCTTCCCGAGGTCGGCAAGGTGCCGTCCTTGCGGGTCAGGAATGGCCGGTTGTAGCTGACCTTGTATGCCCGACCGGCCGGAGCACCCTCGTAGAGGCTGTTGCCGCCGTAGTTGTTGTACGCCTGCCAGGTCGTATCGGATGTCTGGAAGACGAGATCCGACTGCCCTCCATCATCCCGGACGATGAAGACGATGTGGCTCGCGCCGCCGGAATCCGCTCGCACTGGCCGCGCGATGTAGACACCCGACGCGGCATCGGCCGGCACGGCCCACGTCGCCGACACCGCCCAGTTGCCACAGTCGACCAGGCCGGTGTTGGCATCGCTCAAACACGCGGGTTGCGTCTGCGGCAATGTCGCACTGGGCTGTATCGTCGCGACCTTGCGGGCGCCGTCGCCGTCGTAATAGCCGATCCGGTAGATGTCGATCAGGTAGCTGGCGGCATTCGTGTTGATTTTGAAGGTGACGGTTTCCCCGCGATTCACGCTGAAGCCGCTGGCAAAGCCTTGAATCGTCAAGTCCCCGGCCGCCGTCACATCCCATTCGGCCGCCGGATTACCCGTCTTGCAGTTCTCGGCGAACACCTCGTTCGGCGGCGATGCGCAGACATCCGTCGACGCCGTCGTGAACGTCCAGGTGTAATCGTTCTGCAAGGCATTTCCGGCGAGATCCTTGACCCGTGGATCCGTGCCACCACCCTTGACGGTCGCGGTATACGTCGTCGCCAACGACAGCGGAGCGCTCGGGGTCAACGTCGCGCGGCGCGACGCCGGAGAATAGGTTACCGACGCCGACATCGGCGGATCGCTGCCCTGCTGCAGAGTAAACGTGCTGCCGGACATCGTCGCCGGGTCGATCGCCTCATTGAAGGTCACCGTGACGGCCTTGGCGACACCCACCGCACCAGCGTTGCTGACCGGGATCGTCGTCGAGACGACCGGCGGCGTCGTGTCCGGAGGTAATGTGGTGTCGTACACGACGTCGACCCAGTAGTTCGCGGAGTTGAACGTCTGCGTTGGAAACCCGCCGGTCGCGGTGTAGACGTATACACCGTTAGGACCGCTGACATTGTTCTGCAGCGCATGCAGCGGCGCATTGTCCACGCCCGCACTGGCGAAGAAGGGTGCGTTGCCGGAGTAATGCCCGTTCGGCGCGAAGTACGAGGCGACGTAGACCGTGTTCGCGGTGATCGCAACCGGGGTCGTGAAATTCGCCTGCTGCCACCCCGTGGCCGTTTCCGATGTGAATGTGACCGAGGCCAACTGGTTGCCGCCGGTGGTCCACAGGTGGCCGACGTGCGTACCGGTGTTGCTGCTGCCCTTGTAGAAGCGAATGCCGGTGATGTAGCCATTACTATCGGCGCGGAACTTGACGCCGACTTCGACCGCAGACGAATCGTTCGCCGCAAGCGTTGACGGCGTTGCCGTCGAAGGCCAGATCGTGCACGGGCAGGTCGGACCGGCCATCGGGGCAACGTCCCCCGAGACGGCGGATGGCGCCGTCGGGCGCACCGCGGACGGCGGCGCCGAGGGCAGAGCCCCGGAACCAACACCTACGCCGCCGCGAGGCGAGGCTTTCCCATGACCTGCATCCTCGCGCGGACGCCCAGTGTCCAGATCCCAGACGATGAACTTGCCAGCCGCCCCGACGCTGGTCAGGATGTTCCGGCGCGTGCTGAAAGCCAGCTTGAGGACCGTATCCTCATCATGCGCGGCCAGCGTTCGATCCAGTCCTCCGTCCGCGGTGCGCCAGAGAAATATCCGCTCACTCTGACCGGCACTCGCGAGCAGACGACCATCCGGACTGAACGCCAGGTCGGTCACGCTCGCCCCGACGTCACCGAGCATCGTCGACAGCAGTTCACCACTCCGGGCGTCCCAAAGCCGAACCTGAGCATCGCTCGAACCGCTCGCCAGCAGGGCGCCGTCCCGACTGAACGCGAGCGCGACGACATCGCGGCCATCGTGCGCCGCCAAGACCTTGAGCGTTTCCCCGCTGGCCGCATCCAGCAGTGTGACGCGCCCCGTTTCATCGGTGACAGCGATCTGGTGCCTATCCGGCGAAAAAGCCAGGTCGACCACAGGGCTACCGATGTCCGCGGTGTTCGGTACGGACGAGACAGACTGCGCCGTCAACGCGCGGAAGCGTACGCGACCGCCTCGATCACCCACGACCAGCGTTGAGCCATCCGCGCCGAAGCCATAGCCGCGAATCTCCGCCGCACGCGGAACGAATGTCTTGAGCAGCTTGCCGGTTCCGACATTCCAAGCCGATAGACGTCCGTCTTCGGAGCGGGTTGCCAGGGCCTTGCCATCGGGACTGAACTGCGCGTCCAGACCGAGTGCGCCATGTCCATTGGTCAAGGTGACGCGGGGATTGCCCGAAACCACATCCCACAGTTGCACGCTGTTGTCACGAACCACCGCGACCGTGCTCGCGTCCGGGCTGAATACGAGCTGTCGGGCTTCGCCACCAAAAGCCCCGGGAATCTGCAGGCGGGTTCGGCCGGTGGCGAGTTCGCGGACGCGCGCCTTGCCTTGACTGATTGGACCGGCAAGCAGACTGCCGTCGGCGCTGAACGCGAACGGACCGGGCCCCGTAGGCTCGGTCGTCACGGGGTCCGACGTACCTTGATTGGAGTGCGCAAACCGCAGCACCCATGAGGCACCATCCGCTCCGTAAAATCCGGCAAGCAGGGCCACGACCGTGCATCCGATCGCCGCGGCAAGTCCGAAGCGCATTTTGTTCGTCGGTCCCATGGTTTGCCAGACTCCTTCAACAGTTGGGGTGCTGCGCCGTTCAGCGCGTCGGCCGGACTACCCGACCCGCGACTCGATACGGTCGCAACTCATCGTTATCGGCAACAACACCATCCAACCCGTATCAAGACGGTCGCTGCTTGCCCACATGCCTACGAAGAGCGGGAAGCAAGGCTTGGGCCACTAACATATTTGTTATGTTAAACAGCAAGATGCCGGAGAAATGATATAGCGGGTGCGAATGCCGACGGGTCGACTGTAAAGGAAGCTGACAGCGGTGCGCTGCGCGCTATCGGAAGTTGGACAGCGGCAATTCGGGAATGGACAGGGAGGCTCTGATCGATCCGGGACTTCCCGCGAAACCGGGATGTACCGCCGAAATCGCGTGCCGTAGCCGATTGATTTCGTGAGATGAGGCGAAGCCGCGTTTGGCCTCAACAAGGCCAGGATGACTTTTGTTCAGATTTTGCCTGGTGGGCGCGGCAAGAGTTCGACGCGTTCAGCCCAGCAGGGCACGTCGATTCGAGGGGGATTTCCGGACCATGCGGATCGCAGGAACTGCTGGCGCTCGACCTAAGTAAGCCAAATGCCCGAGGGGCCGATGCCCCTCGGTCGCCGAAACATACGACGAGACAGGTTCGGATTATGGGACGGGTATCACGCTGGGGGAGCTATCGCGCACCCTTTCCAAAGAGGACGATCTCCGCGGTTTTCAGCAGTATCAGAAGATCGAGGAAGAAACTCCTGTTCTTCAGATAATAGAGATCGTATTGCAGCTTCTCCGCGGCGTCCTGCTCGGAATCCCCGTACGGGTAGCACAACTGCGCCCATCCGGTCAGACCGACATTGACCTGATGCCGCTGGCGGTAATAGGGAATCTTGGCCACGAGGTCACCGACGAACTCCGGACGCTCCGGGCGTGGCCCGACGAAGCTCATTTCGCCGCGCAGCACGTTGAACAACTGCGGCAACTCGTCGATGCGGTGCCGCCGAATGAAAGCCCCGACCCGGGTAATCCTGGAGTCGTTGACCTGGGCCCAACGCGCCTGACGATCCGCTTCGGCGTCGATGCGCATACTGCGAAACTTCAGGATCTCGAACAAACGACCATTCAAACCGACCCGGGTCTGCCGGTAGATGATCGGGCAATTCCAGCCCTCCTCCAAGCGGATCGCCAGGACCGTCAACAACATCAACGGCCACACCATCGCGAGCACGGTGAAGCTCAGAATAAGGTCGCTCATACGCTTCACGACCGTGAAAATCGTGTGGCTCTGAAATCCCTCCGAGAAGATCAGATAGCTGGGGGAGATCAGATCGAGCCGCAGTTTGCCGAACTCTCGCTCGAAGAATGCCACCAAGTCGAGGACCTGAATTCCCGCGGCACGGCAGTCGACCAGTTCATCGAGAGGAATCGACCCACGTCGATCATCGACCGCGACGATGATCTCGTCGATTCGGTGGCGGGCGGCGAATGAAAGCAGCGGCTCACGAATCTGCAGCACGCGCCCCACATCGACGGCATTCTCGTTGCCATTGCCGGCAAACTCGGCGAAGCCGACGATGTGAAACCCCCTCCTCCGGCAGCGCCGTTCCATGTGCGCTAGATTCTGTGCCAAAACACCCGACCCGAGCACGAGTACCCGCCGCTTGAGAATTCCGTGGCCAGCGGAACTCAGAGAAATCGCCCGCATCACGGTGATGCCTACCAGGGACAAGCCCTGGGCCGTCAATAGCGTGCGTGGATCGATCGCGAGACCCGGAAGCAAGAAAAACGTCGCCGCCAGCAGAAACGTCCCGAGCAGAAACGACGCGGCGATCCGTAGCAATACTCCGGGGAATATCCGGCGGTGGTCGTCCGGATACGAACCCATCGCGATCAACCCGATCAGCATGATCGCCGAATAACCGAGCGCCATCAGCAGTTGCCAGCCAACCGAGCGACTACTCGGTTCACCGCTGGCCGCATCGATGCTCCCGAACCGCAACGCGAGATAGAAGGCGGTTGCGCAGACGACAAAGTCTAAGGCCGCGACGTAGGATTCCTTGCGGACGTAGAACATCCGGAAGTTGTTCAGTTCGGTAACTCTGGTATTCACACGTTCGACTCCAGAAGAGATCCGTAACAAGTAGGGCCGCCGCTCACGCCGTTCGGGCATCCGCTAAGCATAGTCGACGAGCCAAAACGGTCTCGCGAGACCGGCAGCCGATACTCCTCGGCACGGCCATTCGGATGGGGACTCATACCCCGGACATCGCTCAACCGAAGACATTCTGTTATAAGCTCACGCGTTGGCGTAGCATAGCCGTCTCATCCGCGCGGCAATTCCTTTTACCGGCACCCGAGAAAAGCATAGCCGCGAGCGGGAAGGCGCCGATATCGACGGGTCCCGCCGTCGCCAATGCCGCTGACCGGCGCCCAGGAAACGACCAACACGCGCTATAGACGACAACCATGCAGGATGTTTCCAAGCATTACTCATGCCACGGAAATAAGTCACATCGGAACAGTGACATAGGCGATTGCGCGAACAGCGATGTCGTGCCGTTCATTGATTTTGTAAAAATCACCTACAGTCCGCCGACGCTCGACACGGGAACCCGGCTGGCCTCTCGGGGCGGCCCCCCGCTCCGGTCATCGGAACGCGCGAGGATCGGCCGTAGCCGCGCCACGTGGGCGTTTCGCGGCGCCTTACGCTCAGCCAGATGGCGCGCGACCGCGTGCTCCGGGCAGGGGGAACTCGAACCTGTGGCGATTCCTGTCAAGAATTCTTACAGACGGCACGGGAAGCGCGTCGTCGCATCAACGCGGCTGACGAGCGCGCATCGCCCGGACACGCCGCGGCGCTCCGTTTCCATTTCGGCGCGTAGACTTTCCCGAATGCCACCCCGAATTTCGCTCAAGCAGCCAGCTGGTCGCCGAACATGAGAGACCGTCTCCGGATCACCCTGTTCAAAGCATCCCGCGTGACTCCTCACGGCGCCCGAAGCCTCCGCTGCAGACCGCTGGCCAACCAGCCCCCGGCATCCGCAGGACCGACAGTCCGTGGCGAGGCCTCGTCGCTGGCCATCGTGCTGCTGATGGCCACGTCTGCCCAGGCCGGAGACTTCGATTTCCGACCCTCGGTGTCGGTAAGCGAGTTCTACTCCGACAACATCCGACTCGCGCCTTCGGGACAGCGCAACGCCGCCTGGGTCAGCAACCTGATTCCCGGCATCGACATGCGCCATGACGCCAGTCGATTCAATTTCGATCTGCGCTATCGGATGCAGAACCTCTTCTACGCCGGTTCCGACGCGCCGGCCAACCGCATCCAGAACTATCTGCAGTCGAACGCCAACGCGGAATTGATCGAGGACAACATCTACTTCGGCGCACAGGCCAACGTCGGTCGCCTGATCGCATCGACCGGCGGCAGCTTCGCGCCCAGCAACGTCTTTTCGAGCAAGAACACGACCGACTTCACCAGCGTACGCGTCAATCCGTACTGGCGCGGTCACATCAAGGGCTACACGGAGGGCTACGTCGGGGTCTCGTACTCGAACGTCGGCACCGGCGCGGCGACCGGAACCGGAACAACGACGACGACCGGCACGATTTCCGGCGGCAACTCCAACATCGTCGAGGAATACGCCAATTTTCAAAGCGGCACCGACCTCGAAGCGGTCACGTGGCGAGCCAATTTCGCGAACAGCGAGTTCAGTGGTACCGGCGGCCAAACCTCGTCGCTCGCATCGAACAGCACCTACCGCAGCGTCAATGGCGAAGTCCGTTATCACTTCCTCGAGGATTACGCCGCGTTCGTGCGAGCCGGCAACTTCGACAACCAGCTAGAGGGAGTCAACGGCGGAGCCGGCGGCGTCAACAATGGGGCATACTGGACGATAGGCGGCGCCTGGAATCCCAGCACGAAGACCGCCCTGCAGGGTGGCTGGGGAGAAAACAACTACCTGGTCGCGGCCGAATGGCAACCATCGCGGCGTACCTCGATGCAAGTCACCTTTCGCGACAGCCGCGTCGGTGGATCATACGGCGGCGGCGCCGGCACCTATGGCGGCGGCGGTTATGGCGGGTCCTCGGCGTCCCAGGTCTACTATCCGCTGCAGCCCCGACCCAACTCGAGGCAGATGGAATCCGCATCCGGCCGCGCAACGGGATCGCGAGCCGTGGCTGGCGGCTCGCTGGTGTCCGAGGCCGATGTCGCGGCCGCCGAGGACGAGGCCATTGGCGGCTACGAGACGCCGACGATCTCTCCGTACAACCAGCTCGGCGGGTTCAATTCCGGCACCACATGGAACGCGCTGTTTCGACACGCAACGCAGCGGTCGGCCTGGTGCGGCGCGTATTCCGAGGTTGCCCAGCCATTTCAGACCGGCCTGATCTACCAGTCGACATCATGCGCCCCGAGCCTGATCGGCGGCGTGTTGACCTCACTCCAGCCGAGTGGCGTGAACCCGATCACGCAGGGAGGCGTGAATCCCCTGATTCCCAGCGGAGGGTTCTCGTCGCAACTCGGTAGTTTTGACATCAGCCAGCCTTCACTGACGAACCAGATCATCAGTCGCAAGCGGGGGGAGATCTCGTTTGCGCTGAATACCGGCAAGAGCAACGTCGGACTTTACGGTTACCAGGAGAACCGCAGCTACCAACCGTCGACCAACGCGCAGGACGTGCTCGGTGTGGCGGCCTATTGGGAGTGGCATTTCGCACGACGCACGAGCACGCTACTGCGCTTTCAATGGCAGCAGATCAACAATAAGGACAACGATCCGACGCAGAATTCGCGCAACGACTTCACGTGGGTCGCGGTGGCGTTGCGACGCGAACTCACGCGGAATCTGGAAGCTCAGGTCGGCTATCAATATCTGCAGCAGGCGTCGAACGTCGCCGAGAACCGCTACTCGCAGAACGGCGTCTGGGCGTCGATCAGCCTGCAGTATTGAACGCGTCGCACGACAGAACAGCGCGCGCCACGCCCGAGACGCGCCGAGGTTTCCACGCTCCCGCCGCTCAGCCCCAGTAGCTCTCGTGAGAGGCGGTCTCGACGCGCTGAGTGCTTCGATTCAGGATCAGCGATATCGGTGGCGCCCCGTTCAGATGGTCAAGGGCGTTCAATACGTCTCCACGGGACGTCTTGCCGGCGGCAACGACGAACACGATCTGGCCGGCGAGCCGCGCCAGCAGGCTGGCCTCGCTGGTCGCCAGCAAGGGCGGACCGTCGAGAATGATGACGCGCTCCGAGTAGCGCGTCGCCAGATCGCGAATCAACGACGCCATCTTCGCGCTCGCCATCAGTTCGTTGATATGACCGATGCGCATTCCGGCCGGAATGATGCGGAGGTTGGGGATATCGGTCTGCAACAGGACGTCGCTGACCTCGAGGTCGGAGCGCTGCAACAGATCGGACAGGCCGACCTTCTCCGAGAGACCGAAAAGACGCGTCGCTCCGCTGCGGCCGGTATCGCAGTCGACCAGCAGCACGGTGCGATCCACCTCCATCGCGATGCTCATCGCCAGATTCGTCGACATGTACGTCTTGCCGTCGCCCGGCCCGGCGCTCGTGACGAGAATCAGGTTGCCATCGATGATCGGTTGCTCGGTGAGCCCCGCGGCATTCAACAGGAGTCGCCGCTTGACGATCCGCAACTCCTCGGCCAGACGGCTGTTCAACAGTCGCGGTGACAGGATCCCGGCACGCTCGAGCCGATTCAGGTCGATGTGCACGCTGCGCGACGCAAGGCTCGTCGAAGGTCCGAACTCCGATTCCGAGCCATACCGACCGCCCCCTCGCGACCCATCGCCGGGTGCTTGCGCGTCTACCGCGCCGCGCTCGGCGCCGGGCGCCGCGGATTCGTGGGACGGGGCTCGCGCGTGGACCCGAGCTTCGGACTCGGTGCGTGAGGATGGCTGCGACGTCTCGTTCATGCTCTAGCTCCAGGCCCCGTGGACCGACGCGGATGGCGCCCGTTGGTAAGCCGGGCGATCCGCTTGCTGGATTGACTGGGTCCCCTGCCAGGCGGGATATGCCACCTAGCCGGTCGCGAACTGCCGCACACTCTGCGCGGGACGGCAGGCATCCGTCAATTCTTCGACGACCTTGTCCTGTTCGGCCATCGTCATCTGCGGGTAGAGCGGCAGGATGACGCATCGATCCTGCGCTGCCTCGGAGTGTGGCAGCGGAACGCGCAGTTCGGCCGTCGCATAGGCCGGCTCACGGTGCGTACACATGACGCCGCGCCGCGTTGCAACGCCACGATCGAGCATTCGCTGCATGAGCGCGCGTTGATCCACATGATCGGGCAACCGCACACAGTAGCTCTGCCAGTTGGAGCGCGCCCATGCGGGCTCTTCCGGTATGCAGAGGCCCGGGATCTCGGCCAGGCGCTCCGCATAGCGTCGTCCCAATGCACGCCGTCTCTCGATGATTTCCGGCATCCGCGCCAACTGGGCCCGACCGACCGCGGCCTGGATATCGGTCATCCGATAGTTGTAACCGACCGTCGGATAGGACTCGAAGATGACCTGCGCGGCGCCATGGCGAACGGTGTCCGGAACACTCATCGCATGCTGACGGAGCAGGCGGAACATCTGGTCCCATTCCGCACGCGAGGTCGTCAACATGCCGCCGTCGCCGGTGCTCATGACCTTGCGCGGGTGGAACGAGAAACAGGCGATGTCGGCTTGCGGCGCGCCGATCCTCTGCCAGTCACCGTTCCACAGGATCTCGCTGCCGATGCCGCACGCGGCATCCTCGATGACCGGCAATGCGTGCTTGCGCGCGACCGCCGTGATCGCCGCGAGATCGCAAGGCAGACCGATCTGATGCACGCACAGGATGGCCTTCGTGCGATCACTGATCACAGACTCGATCTGGCTCGGATCCATGTTGTACGTCGCCGGATCGATGTCGACGAATACCGGCTCCGCGCCGCAATAGCGGACCGCGTTCGCGGTCGCGATATACGAATGGCTGACGGTGATGACCTCATCGCCGGGTCCGACGCCCACCGCCAGCAGCGCGAGATGTAGGGCCGTCGTGCAGTTCGAGACCGCGCAGGCATGCGCTGCGCCGACGTACTCGGCGAACTCCCGTTCGAATGCCGCGACCTCGGGTCCTTGCGTAATCCATCCACTGAGTATCACGCGGCGTGCCGCATCGGCCTCGCGGTCACCCATCTCGGGTTTGGTAATCGGTATCATGACTTCACCCCTTGGTTGCTGGCGCGCCACCAGTCGACCAGGCGCGCCAATCCCTCATCGAGTCCGACTGGCACGGAAGCCGAGCAGGCGCTCCGCTCGAGGTATCGCCAGACGGCGCGGTGACCGGATTGCCCTGGTGCTCTTGCCTGTATTCGGGTTCGGAGTTCCGAACCCATGACGCGCAACAAGGCATCGGCCACGCGTAGACTCGCCTGTCTCGCTACCGCTTGCGACGTTGAACACATCGTCCTCGACGTCGGCCTCGAGAGCGAGGATGTTCGAGCGAGCGACGTCCTCGATGTAGACGAAGTCCATTGTCTGCGTTCCATCACCGAGAATCAGCGGCGACTGACCCGCGGCGATGCGCTCCATCCAGCGGACCAGCACCTCGGTGTATTTGCCGTGGATGTCCATGCGGGGGCCATAGACGTTGAAGTAGCGTAAGGCCACGTACGGTAGCCCGTACATGTCGTTGAACGAGCGCAGCAGACCCTCGAGCATGATCTTGCTCGCGCCGTACCAGGTGCGATTGTTGTAGGGGTGATGGTCTTCGTGGGTCGGAAAGACCTCGGCGAGGCCGTAGATCGATGCCGAGGACGCGGCGACTACCTTCTTAACCCCGGCAGCCTGCGCGGCCTCGAGTACATTGAAGCTGCCGTCGCACATCACTCCCAGGGCCTCGCGTGGTTCCGCGGCACACGCGGTGATGCGCAGCGTGGCCATGTGGATCACCGCATCCATGCCCGCGGTTGCGCGATGAACCGCATCGATGTCGCGGATATCATCCCGCACCAATGTCACACGCGGGTCCTGCAACGCCTGCTCGACGTTGGCCAGCGTCCCCCGGCTCAGGTTGTCGAGGATGACGATGCGTCCCGGCGAGTAGTCACGTAGCAACAAGTCGATCGTCGTGGATCCGACCAGGCCGCAGCCACCCGTGACGAGGATACTGGAATCTTTGATGTCCATGAATTCTGACCGTTTGGATCTGCTTGAAAGTTAGGTCCCGAAAAATCCCGGGGAACTCGGGGGGATGAACGATCCCGAGGGCGCCGCTTGAGCCGAACGGCTTATCGCGCACCGACCTTGTCGAGATACCTTGCATCGGGAAAGCGCTTGTACGCGATCACCAGGGAGAGAACGGCTGTCCGAACGCGTGCGCCGGATGATCGGGTATCGAGACGTAGCGCAGCATTGCTTCGGCGGCCTTCAGACTGCCGCTTTGCAACCTGATGATCGGCTCCGGCCCGACTGCCGAGGGCAGTACGCCCATGTGTCCCAACGGCGGCGCTTCACGCGGCCAGAACTCGCAGCCGGCGGCGGTCAACGCCGCCCGATCGACATCACCCCAGTAGACCGCGACCACGGCGCCTGGCCAGGTTTCAGCGATCGTCCTGATGTCCTCGGCGGAGAGGACCGGCGCGTCTCCCGGCGTCAGTGCAACGAGCACGGCGTCATAGGCGACATCGCGTGGCGCCGCATGCAGTTTCTCGACTCGGTCGACCGTCGCATTGGCCGACGTCAGATCGCGGACGATGAACGACCCGAACGCGTTGTCGCACAACAGCAGAATGCGGCTCGAATAGACCGCAACCCCGGCATCGAAAAGCAACTTGACCGCCATCACGCCGAGGAACGAGAACACGTCGACCGCGCGGTGACGCTCGTTCGTGCCCGTCATGCGGATTCCGCGCTTGCGGCACGCGGCGAGATCGATATCGCCATCGCGATACTCCCAGGCCTCGTACATCAGCGGTATCACCGCGGTCGGCTTCATCCATGAGATCATCCGCGCGTCGATCGGCCTGACGTGACCACTGTTGGTCACGATGTCGGCCCGCGAGATCGCGGTTTCAGCCTTCTCCGTCACGACATCGACCCGCGCCGACACACCCGCGAGAGCTGCCAGCGACATGGTGTCGGCGGCTATCTGCGCAGCCGTGCCATAACGGGTCGTGCGCGTCACCGCGACGACCTGTCGAGCGCCGGCCATTGCCGCAAGTACCGGCGTGACCAAGTAGGCCCCCGAAGCCGCCTCGGTGAATACGTCGTAGCCACCCAGGTCGAGTTCGCAGCGATCGATGGCGGCCTTCATCAAGGTCACCAGGCGCCGGGGGTTCAAGCCCGGAACGGACGTCGCTAGCATGGTCATGTCGCGACCGTCAGTTGCTTCAGCGCCGCGGCTACCTGCTGCTGCATCGGGGCCGTAAGCTCGGCATACATTGGTAGCGACAGCACCTCGTTCGCTGCACGCTCGGCATGGGGGAAATCGCCCTTCTGGTATCCGAGATCTGCATAGGCCGGCAGCAGGTGCACCGGAATCGGGTAATGAATGCCGGTCTGGATACCTTGAGCCTGAAGGGCATGCTGCCACTTCTCGCGTTCGGCGGTGCGTATCGCGTAGACGTGGTATACATGGCGCGCGTACTCCTTCGCTTCGGGTGTCGCGATACCGCTACCCGACAGCATCTCATCGTAGCGCGCGGCCGCGGCGCGGCGGCCTTCGGTCCAGCCTTCGAGGTAGCGCAGCTTGACGCGAAGCACGGCCCCCTGAATACCTTCCAGGCGGTAGTTGTAGCCTTTCAGTACATGGTGGTATTTCTGCTCCGCACCCCAGTCCCGCAGCATGCGGATCGTTCGGCGATAGTCATCGTTATCGGTAACGACCATGCCACCCTCACCGTAAGCGCCGAGATTCTTTCCCGGGTAGAAGCTGAAACAGGCCATGTCTCCAAGACTTCCTACGCGACGCCCCTTGTACTCGGCGCCATGCGCTTGAGCGGCGTCCTCGATGACCACGAGCCCCCGGCGCTTCGCGATCTCCAGCAGCGGATCCATGTCGGCTGGTTGGCCATACAGGTGGACCGGGATGATCGCCTTCGTACGCTCGGTGATCGCCCCTTCGATCGCGTTGACGTCGATCGTGAACGTGGCCGGGTCGATGTCGACGAAAACCGGAGTGGCCCCGGTGTAGTAGATCGCCGCAACCGTTGCGACGAACGTGAACGGCACGGTGATGACCTCGTCTCCCGGACCGACGCCCGCGGCAAGCAGGGCCAGGTGCAAGGCACTAGTGCCGGTGTTGACCCCGATGCCGTGCTTGGCCTGGCAGTACGTCGCGAACTCGCTTTCGAATTCCGCGACCTCACTGCCGAGCGTAAACTGACAACTTTCGAGGATGCCCTGGATCGCACTCGCAACCTCGTCCTTGATACCGGCGTACTGCGCCTTCAGATCGACGAACGGAATCACTTGCTTCTCCCTTGGTTTTGAAGATGGATGGTCGCGCCGCGACCGCGCATCGAACTCGTGGCCGCCTCGATCAACTCGACGACCCGCAATCCCAGCATTCCTCCGGTATGGGTCTCCTTACCCTGCTCGATGCACTCGACGAAATGAGTTCCTTCGACACGTAGAGCCTCGCTGGCGTCGATACGTGGCGCCCACATATCTCCGGTGCGATAACCGACCCGCATCTCGTAGATCTGCTTGGGATCGTCGGTGAAACTGACACCCTTATCATAGACCTTGACCTTTTCACTGGGCTCGAGGTCGTCATAGGCGATCATCTTCTTGCTGCCGCCGAGCAGAATCTGACGCACCTTGACCGGTGCCAGCCAACTGACGCTGGTGTGCGCGATCATCCCCGAATCGTAGAAGAGGGTGATGTACGCGAGATTTTCCGGAGTACCCGGAAAGTGATTCGTGCCACTCGCCGATACCGCGGCCGGATGCTCGCCGAGCAGATAGTCGAGAATCGAGAAATCGTGCGCCGCGAGGTCCGAGATGACGTTGACATCGGTCTGGAACAAGCCGAGGTTCACGCGGATCGAGTCGTAATAGTAGACTTTCCCAAGGTCCCCGGCCTGAACCATCTCCTTCATCTTGGCGACTGCGCCGGTATAGATGAAGGTATGGTCAACGTTGAGAACCAGACTGCGCTTGTTCGCCTCGTCGATCAGCATTCGCGCCTGCAACGAGGTTTCAGTCATCGGCTTCTCGACCCACAGATGCTTGCCGGCTTTCAGTACCGCCATGCCTAGTTCGAAATGGGTGCTGACCGGCGTCGCCACAGCCACCGCGTCGATATTGGGGTCCTGCAACAGGTCCTGGAACTGGGTCGTGGTCTTGACGCCCGGGTATCGTCGCTCGACGAGTTCGAGCTTCTTCGGGTCGAGATCGGAAACTGCCGCCACGCGGGCACCGGGCGTTTCAGAGAAATTCCTGACCAGGTTGGGGCCCCAATAGCCGTAACCGATAATGCCGATATTGATCATGAGATCGAACTCCATGTCGGTTGATTGATCCGGCGCGCAGGAAGCACCCCGGTTCTCCGCCTCCAGCGCAAGTCAGCGCTTGGCGGCTCGCACGGTTTCATAGACCCGACGCGAGAGGCTGGCGCGATCCGGCACTAGTCGACCGTTGATTGGTCCGGCGTTTTGGTCCGCACGTCGCCGACGACCCGCGCCGGAACACCGGCGACGACCGCAAAATCCGGTACGTCTCGCGTGACGACCGCACCGGCGCCGATCAGCGCGCCTTCGCCAATGACGACACCGCCGAGAATCGTTGCATGGGTGCCGATCGACGCTCGCTTGCGAACACGCGTCGTAACGACTTCCCAGTCGTCCTGGGTTTGCAATTCGCCTTCGTCGGTAACCGCTTTCGGATAGGTGTCATTGATGAACATGACACCATGGCCGATGAACACACCGTCCTCGACGGTGACGCCCTCGCAGATGAAAGTATGGCTGGAAATCTTGCAACGGGCGCCGATCGACACCCCTTTCTGGATCTCGACGAAAGTCCCGATCCGGGTCTCGGAACCAATCTCACAGCCATAAAGGTTCACGAGATCAGGATGGTGAATAACCGCTCCTTCCCCCAGCTTGACGTCCTTAGTAATCATGTTTCGTTACCTAGTTGGATACCTAGTTGACGGCCCCGAAGCGCTCACGCTCCAGCATGCGCGGAGCGAACCGACATGCACCATTAAGCAAGACGCGCGCCATATTTCCTACTCATTGATTTATAGCACCAATTTGACAAACAAGTGGGACCGGCCAGAGATCATGCCGGAGAAATGTAAACTGGCCGGACAACTCCGATCGTGTCGGCTCGCTGACTCAGCTGTGATCTATTCGGAGCTTGCCGCCCAGGAGGGATGCATCGCCGAAATCGATCGCTCTAGGCGGTTGATTTCGGCAGATGGGGCAAAACCAGGTCTGGCCTCACCGGCGTAGAACGAAGCCAGGGTGGCTGTTGTTCAGAGCGAGCTTCGGACCAGGCGCCGGAGCGACACCTTGCCGGCCGGACGTCGGCTCGGTCAGAGTGTTCGCGCCGTCGTGGGCCGGCCATTGACAGTCACCGAGATTCCGTTTCCGACGGCGATATCCAGATCACGCGGTGGCTCGGCGGAGTAGGTCACGGCGCAGTGATCGCCATCGAGTACGAGACTGGTAGCCGGTCGCGGCGAATGGAGCGTCAATGAATTCGGGACGCGCACGGTACGAACATTCGCCGCCCACAGGACCCCCGCGGAATTCTGGTACACGAGATCCGCAACGGCCGAAATCTCATCGTCGTTCCACGATGCCGAACCGTCGAGACCGACCCTGAGCGTGTGGCTGCCGCCCCCTTGCGGTTCTTCGATGCCCAAGCGCATCATGCTGTCACCGACATCGAGGCTTGGCGCCCAATCGCCACCGGTCGACAGCACCGTGACAATCCGGGCCGGGCCCCTGTTATACCCCTGGAGCACGACCGCCTGCCCCGGGACCCGGACGCCATAGCTCGGCGAATACCAAACACCATCATCGGGGTCTGTGCCGGACCGTATCGCCAACGCGCAGGACGAGAGCGAATTCGCGAGCACACGGCCATCAAGGACAGAACCGTTTGGCGCGGTCAGTGTGAAGCTCATCCGTGCAGCGTCCAAAGCGATTCGGCAGTCAGGATGAACGTGAAGCAGGGACTCGATCGAGTGCTCCCCGATCGAATCGAGAAGGTCGACGATCAACCAGAATCCCGGCCGGACGACCGTCGCGATCCGCCGGTGCCCGACCGGATCGGCGAGCCGTCGGTATCCATCATGTTCGCCATCGACGAGATCGAACCACTCGGTGGCGACCCAACGCCGGCACCGCGATCTCGCCTGGCTCACCCAGGATAATCGGTCACCCAACTCCGATTGGTCACAAGCGTCGACGACGATCGTATTGTGGGCCCGGGTCGAACGGAACGCGTCGCGCCAGCGGTAATCGAGGTTATACGAGTAGGTCCCGCAATCGACAAGGAAGGGGAAACCCGCAGCATGCACCTGAAGGCTCAGTGCATCGGCATGACCATGCGCCGCGGGCCCATGGCCAAGCGGCCCGCAGTCGAACACCGTCACGGGGCTCGAGGGCTGCCAGCCCCCTCGCAGCACGTAGTAGCCTCCCCCCGGATAAGTGGCCGACAGGTGCGTCGGCGTCGACCGGGGCAGGTCGGCGTACAGCGCAATAGCCTCCGGACCGCCGAGCCACAAGAGTTCCTCGCTGGGCACTCCGCCGAGCACCCCTTTGAAATCGCCCCGACCAAAGCACGCGGCTCCCATGGCGATCAGGCCATGGTAGTCCGTGGGCGCGTCGGCCCGGCACCATAGCCCGCGGGAGTCGTCACCGTCGCAATAGGCCGGGGCCGATCCATCCGGATATAGCGCGTCGGCGAGGAACTCCGTCATCCGTTCGACACGCTCGAGCGTGGATTTAGGGAACTCACGGCCATTGGCCGCGAGCATCGCCATGACGAGATAGAAATGATCCAGGCAGAAACGGTGGTAGGCGATGCTGCGCTCGACGTGAACGCCATCGGGCGTGACCTGCCGCGCGACCTCCTGATTCAACAGCGACAGACCGAGGTCCAGCCAGCGCGGTGAGTTATTGCACGACAGAAATAGCCCGCCGACGACCAGCGCAGCCGCTTCGCCGATCAAGTGGGTGTTCGTGACACGGCCGGTCGAAAGATTCCGTTCGATGAACATCATGTGCTGCGCCAGGGAGCGAGCGAAGCGCTGCTCGAACCCCTCGTCGACCGCATCAGCGAAGAACGGATAAGCCATGATCCAGGAAATCGCGCGGGCCCCTGATTCGAGAGCGCCGATCCAATGAATACCCGTATAGATCGGATTGTCATCGATCCAGTCGGAGATCTGCCGGACGATCTCCTGCCCATACGCGGGATCGTCGTCCAGCCAGCCGAGCTTGCCGAGCGTAAAAAAATACTGGTGCTTGTTCAGTTCCCAGGCGAGCTTGATGTCGCCGAGGCGATCCGGTCCGCGGTAGACGATGTCGGGCGAAAACACCCGTGGCCACTCACGGCCCGAGACCGGGTCCAGCGACCAGGCAATGTGCGGCCCGTGCACGGACGGATGGCCGAGCAGATCGATGTGGTGTGTCCTGAGGCGCGCCGCTTCCTCGCGCTCGCGCTCACACGCGGCCGCGAACGATTGACGGTACAGCGCGATATAGGAGGTCCGGCGTGAGACATCGACCGGGTGCCGAAACGATGTGGATACGGCAACCTTGCCGGGTTCGGCAAGGGGCAGCCCCCAGCGATATCGCAAGCGCAGAGCGCGGGACTGCAACCTGCGGCCGATCCGCGTGATCAGATCCTCGATCCGCCCGGGTTCGGCGGTGCCTGCGCTCATCCGTGAACCGCAAACTCGCCGGCCGATCCGGTATCGAGGAACTCCCTGCGCCACAACTCCAGGTTCAGGATCGACCAGAGCTGCATGGTATTTCCCTGACCGCGCTGGAAGCGCTCGACCACATCGCGGACGTAGACCCCGTCGAGCAGGCCGTCGCTCAGGGTCTGTCGGTCCAGCAGCACCTCGATGAACGGGTTTCCCGGCGCCCGGAACCAATCGGCGATCGGCACCGGGAAGCCTTGCTTCCGACGGTAGATGATCTGATCGGGCAGCAATCCGCGACTCGATCGCTTCAGCAGATGCTTGCCCTCCTTGCCCCGAATCTTCTGCTCGTCCGGGAGCGAGAAGGCGAATTCGACGAGCTTGTGATCCAGGAACGGCACGCGGGTCTCGATCGACGCCGCCATGCTCATCTTGTCCTGCTTCATCAGCAGAGCCACCAGGTAGGTCTTCAACTGGAAATACAGCAGGCGATCGAGAAAGCCGCCGCCGCGCTGCTCCAGGCCTATCTCGCTCAACAGCGCGCCGTCATCCTCCGATCCCGGAGGCAACGGAATGCGACTCGCCGCGAGCATCGCCTGGGAGTCACCGAGGCGAAACGCCCGCAGTACCCGATCAGTGTCGCTGGAGGCCAAGGTCTCGGCGAGTGCGCGCCACCGTGACGGCAGCGGCAACCGGGCAACGGCCGTGCGGAGCGGGCCCGGAATGGCCGCGGCCCAGCGAGCGAGCCAGTATCCGCGAATATTATTGTCGTAGCCGGCGAGAATCTCGTCCGCGCCTTCGCCGGCCAGCATCACCGTCGCGACCCGCTTCGACTCCCGCGACAACAGGTACAGCGGAATGCTGGCCGGAAACATCATCGGCTCGTCGTGATGCCAGACCAGCTTACGGACCAGTGAGAAGAAGTCCTCGGAGCCCAGCGTAAACTCGCGATGGTCGGCCCGGCAGTGCTCGGCCACCATCCGCGCCCAGCCCAGCTCGCTCTCCTCGCCCGGAACGAATCCGACCGAAAACGTTCGGACGCGATCGGTATGCCGAGCCATCAGCGCGGTGATCACGCTGGAATCCACTCCACCCGACAGAAAGGCCCCAAGCGGCACGTCGCTGATCATGCGCAGGCGCACCGACTCCTCGAGCAAGGGCAGGAATTGGTCGGCATCGCCTGCGGCCTCCCCCTGCTGGGGTGCATCCCAGTACCGCTGCACGGACCAGCCATGCGCATCGGCGAGCAGCACATGCCCGGGTGGAAGTTGCTCGATGCCGCGGAACAAGGTTCCGTGACCGTACGGGTGACGGTAGACGAGATAACGCCGCAGACCCACGGGGTCGATTTCCGCGGGGACATCGCCCGCCTGCAACAGCGCCTTGATTTCCGAACCGAACACAATCGAGCGCCCCGGCGTGGCGAAGTACAGGGGTTTGATGCCGAGCCGATCCCTCGCCAGCAATAACCGGCGGCGGCGCGCATCCCATAGTGCGAACGCAAACATGCCGCGGAACCGCTGCACGCACTCCGCGCCGAGTTCCTCGTACAGGTGGACGATCACCTCGGTATCGCTGTGGGTCGCGAACACGTGGCCCCGCGCCTCGAGCTCCTCGCGTATCTCGGCGAAGTTGTAGATCTCCCCGTTGAACACGACGGTGACGCTGCCGTCCTCGTTCGACAAGGGCTGATGCCCGCCGGCCAGATCGATGATCGACAGACGGCGATGCCCCAATCCGACCGGGCCCTCGACGAACAGGCCACCGTCGTCCGGACCCCGATGGACCATGATGTCCCGCATCGCCAAGCACTCGTCCCGATCGACCGGTCGCCCATCGAGATTGAAACGTCCACTGATTCCGCACATCGCGCTCAGGCCTCCCGTGCCAGCAGGCTAAGATACTCATCCTCCAGCGCATCCATGCAGCGGCGGTAGTCGGCACGCTCGGCGACCTGTCGACAGCCTGCCGCACCCAGCCGCAGACGACGTTCAGGGTCATCGGACAATTCGAGCACGGCCCGGGCCAAGGCATCCGCATCGCGCACCGGCACCAGCACGCCGTTCTCACCATCGACGAACCATTCCGCGCAATACGGCAACTGGCTGACGACCATTGCGGCCCCACAGGCCGAAGCCTCGAGCACCGTAACCGGAAATCCATCGGAGGATGGGACCGACACGACGACATCCGCGAGGTTGTAGAACAATGGCATCGTGCGATTGTCGACCGACGGGATCAAGCGATACGAATCCCCCAGGCCACGCTGTTCAGCGGCCTCGGCAAGTCGGAGACGACCCGTCTCGCGCGTTGGATCGTACATCTGCAGGCATACTGCCCTGGGTACGCGTCGCCGCACCTCGACGAATGCATCGATGACGACATCGAGGTTGTAAAGCGCCTCGTCGACCTGGTATCGCGGACTGAACACGATGAACGCATCCTCACTCAAACCAAGCGAGTCGCGCAGGCCGGCGATTTCGAGACCGGGACGATACCGCGCCAGGTCAACGCCCCGCGGCAACAGCAGCAACCGGTCACGGGGTATGCCCAGGCCCTGCGAGGCATCGATCATATGCCGGCCGGTCACGACGATGCGGTCGGCCGCCCTGGCCGCCGCGGAGGTCAGCCAGCGCTGGAACGCCGGCCGGCCACCGTACTGCTCCGGCAGCAGATCCCCACCATAGGCATGCATGACGAACGGATGATGACCGGTGCTCCAGCCATACCATCCAGGGCCCCAGGCGTTATGCGCGTGCACGATATCCGGGCGAACATGACGAACCAGACGACGGAGTTGCAGCATCCGTGCGACGACCTTTGCCGGGCCCGGTACCGACGGCTCCGGCAGCGCGTGCCACTGCACGCCGGGCCACGGGCCAGCGGCTGGCACGGCGGGCGGAATGGGCACCATGTGTAACTCGTGCCCTCGATCCAGGAAGGCGTCCACTATGGCCTTGATCTTGAATGCTGCGCCGTTCCCGATGTGCAGGATCCTCATCGGTCGGTTCTCCGGCTGTTCACCAATCGCGCGCGGCATGCCATCAACCCCGCCCATGGACATCGCGGTACCACACCTCGAATGCATACAGGGCAAAGACCTGATGGTTGCGGGAGTCATCCCCGCGGAAGAACGCCTCGGTAAGTTGGCGCAGTCCCGCCGGATCGAACAGGCCATGCCGGTTACCCCCGTGCAAGGCGTCGACGATGTCATCCTTCAAAACGGTCCTGAGCCAGGTCGCCAACGGTACGCTGAACCCCTGCTTGCGCTTGCTGAGCACTTCCTCGGGCAGGTACGGGGCGACGACACGCTTCAGGATGTACTTGCTGACACCGTCGCGTAGCTTCAAGCTCGACGGAATGCGCGCGGCGAGCTCGACCAGCCGATGATCGAGCAGCGGCACGCGGGCCTCGATCGACGTCAGCATGCTCATGCGGTCGACCTTCGTCAGGATATCGTTCGGCAGGTAGGTCTTGACGTCGTACTCCATCATCCTAGCGGGCCATGAACGGCCCGCCCCATCGCCCAGGAACGGTAGGTGATGCCGGTATGGATCGAGCCCGTGAGCAGCCTCGGCCAAGGTTCCGGAATAGAGTGCCCGACGATCCGCATCGTCGAATACCGCCATCGCGTCGAGGATGTACCGTTCGTACGGCTTATCGAGCTGCCGCAGAAAGTTCCCGCCCGGGATGCCCTTCGGCAGAGTCCGCGCCAGACGGCTCAGCACGGTGCGCACCGGCTGCGGCAAGCGGGACAGCTGCTGCTGGTAACGTGGTCGGAGTTGCCGCCACGGATAGCCGCCGAACAATTCGTCGCCGCCGTCGCCGGAAAGGACTACCGTGACCTGCTCACCGGCCAAGCGCGACACGTAGTAGGTCGGGATCGCCGACGAGTCGGCGAATGGCTCGTCGAAATGAGCCAGCAACCCGGGTATGACGGAACGCGCCTCGTTCGGGTGCAGGATCAGTTCGGTGTGGTCGGTACGCAGATGATCGGCGACGATGCGGGCGTCGGACGCCTCGTTGAAGGCCTTGTCGGAAAACCCGATCGAAAAGGTCTTCACCGGCCGGTCCATCAACCGGCTCATGATCGCGACGACCGCGCTCGAGTCGATGCCACCGCTCAGGAACGCGCCCAGCGGAACATCGGCGACAAGTCGTATGCGGACCGCCTCGTGCAACAGTTCCGACAGCCGCGCCTCCCACTCCTCCTCAGGGACGCCCTGCTCGTCGTTGAACCGGACGTCCCAGTAGCGCGCGATGTTAAACTCCCCATTGCGCAGCGTCAGCGTGTGGCCCGCGGGGAGCTTGCGCACCCCCTCGTAGATGCTGACGGGGTCCGGAACACTGAGGAAGGTCAGATAACTGTGTACCGCCGCGAGATCGATCGTGCGCCGGGCCGCGAAGTCGCGATCGGCAACGAGCGCCTTCAGTTCCGACCCGAACAGGAACATATCCCGGTCGAGCAGATAATACAGTGGCTTGATGCCGATGCGGTCGCGCGCGGCGAACAGCGTCTCGGTCCGCGCGTCCCAGATCGCGAATGCGAACATGCCCCGCAACCATTTGACGCAGTCCGCGCCGTACTCCTCATACAGGCGCAGGATGACCTCGGTGTCGCCGCTGGTGTTGAAGCAATGTCCCCGGGCAATCAAGTCCTGCCTTAGTTCGGCGAAGTTGTAGATCTCTCCGTTGAACACGATCCAGACGGTACCGTCGTCGTTGCCCATCGGCTGGACCGAGGCTTCGAGGTCAATGATCGACAGACGGCGATGGCCGATTCCCACGTGGCGATCGACATACGTACCCGAGGCGGTCGGTCCACGGCTGCGCATCGTATCGCGCATCCGGTCGATTTCATCCGCGCTGACCCGGCGATCCCGGTCCAGATACAGCTTGCCGCAGATTCCGCACATGACTCTATTCCTAAGCTCGGAGACTATTTCGGGAGGCAGACGGATCAGCGCCGCGCGGACGTCGGGCGCACCCGGTAGCGGCCAGGCTGCAATCGAACGGTGACGAGATGGCGATGGCGGGCAAGGTCAAAACGGTAGGCCGTGTCGGGCAGGGCTGAACCATCCGGCGCGATGATGTCGATCAACGGCTGGTCAGCCGTGCAGATCGCGGAACAGTCGGTGACCAAGCTCAGCGGCTTGCCCGCCGCGCCATCACAGCGAATCGAGAATCCCTCGTCGGTCACATCGTAAATCAGCGTCTGATCGCGCGCGGCCACATAGTCCGCAATCTCGCTACAGTTGGCATGCCAGACATCATGACCACGGAGGTATGCGTAGAGACGACGCAACTGCTCCATGTCATCGATGATGTTCGGCGTCTGGATCAGACCGTCCGGCCGGACCGGCGCGATATGCTCCTCGATCGCGATGAGCTGGCGTTGCTGCAGCAAGACGTCGATCTGACGACGCGCCCAGAAATAGCCGTGAACGGTCGACGGTAGGCCGACGAGCAGCCGCGGACCGAAATACTGTGGCTCGTAGTATCCGGGCGCGACGCGCCCGCTGTAGTCGCGCGGCATCCAGTCGCGACACCACCAATCGAAGCCGCTCGCATCGACGACTTCCTCGGCGAACTCGTTGTAGTCCCACCCGCCGTATTTGCCGCCGCGGGGACGGGACCCGGTGGCCCGCTCGAAGATCTCAAGACCCTTCCTAGTCTGTTCGAGCGCCGTGGCCAGATCCGGAAATCCGCGCCACTCCTGAACGAACTCGGCGGTCGTCGCACCGGGAGTTCCATGATTGTAGCCGTGATATGCGAGCTCGAAGCGCGGATCCCGAGCCAGCCCCGAAAAGAACGCGCGGGACTTTGCAGTCGCGTCGATCGGCGCCGAATGACTGAAAGGCTGATGCGTCGTATAGGCCGACAGCGCGCCGGCGACCACGAAGAAGGTGGTCCGGGCCTCGGGAAAGTCCCGCAGCAAGCCCTGCTCGAGGCTGCTCAGCGCGGATGCGGAGTCCCAGCATCCACCACCCCAGTCGCCGCCCGCTTCCCAGCACGCGCCGCCAGTGCGGCTGTGCCAGACATTCGCAAGATCATCGATCATCAGCACCACGGGGCTTCGAGCGTCATTCAGCCAGCGCGCCTTCTCGACGACCAGCCGAAACAGGCGGCGACCATCGCCGCGCCACCGTCTGCGCGCCGTGTACCACGTACGCCGTAAATGCTCCGCGAGCCTATCCATGAGTCACGACCTCTGTCGAATCAGGACCATCGGCACTGCCTGCGCGGCGCCTCCGTCGAAGTATAGGCGGCTGGCCGACCGCCTCCCGGCCGTCGAACGAGGCGAGCCATGCCACACCCCCGCGGAGTGACCTGACATCAGCGTCCAAGCAACAACTTCACAGCGCACTTGACGCTGGCGATACACGGCACGTCCCGAACCGCCTCGAACGCCGCGAGGACCCGCTGCCCCCAACCGCCACGCGCGGCGCGCTCGCGCATCACGTAGTCGCCCATCTGCGCCATCGACCCGCGCAACGCGCGCCGTTCACCGCGAGAGAGCGAGGCCCCATCGAATACCGCCTTCATCCGCGCGATCCGGTGCTTGTAGCTCGCGCTGATCTTTCCCTCGTAGCATCGGTCGCCGAGATTCTCGTCGTGACGGCGAATCAGAACGCCCGGATCATCGACGAACGCGCAGCGACCCCTAAGGGCTGCCTCCATGACCAATTGCGCTTCCTCGGTGTAGCTGATGCGGGGATCGAAACGAAGACCCCAGGACTCGAGGAATGAGCGCCGGAACATGCTGCCCTGGATACGGAACGGAAAGCCAATCTCGAAAAGGGTCTGGAGCAGGTTCGCGCCGGATAGCCGGACTCCGTCGCCGGCGCGGACGAACGCTCGCTCAAGAAACCTGCCGACCGAATGCGCGAACGACCGGTTATACGCGGCAGCCTCCTCGTCGTCGCCGATGAAGCGAAAATTCGCGAAGGCGAACATCGCATCCGGCGTCTGCTCCAGGGCCGCGACGAGCCGCGCCAGATGATCCGGAACCCAGAGGTCGTCGGAATCGAGAAAGGCCACAAGTGCCCCTGTCGCCGCGTCGATCCCGGTATTGCGGGCCGCACTGACGCCGGCATTCATCTGCGCGATGTAGCGAATGCGTGAATCGCGACTGAACTCCGCGACGACATCGCCGGTGCCGTCGGTTGAGCCATCATCGACGACGATGATTTCAATATCAGCGAAGGTCTGCGCCAGCACCGAAGCGATGGCCTCGCGGAGCAGGGCGGCGCGATTGTAGCTCGGGATCACCACGCTGACTGACGGCATCACCGATTCCTCCCCGGGCCGATTTGAGCGCAGCGATTCATCATCGGCGCAGCCTCTCGATCAACGTCGCCGCCAACGCGGACCACCCGGTCCGGCGCCCGCAAAGCGACACGGTGCTCGACACGGCGATCCAGCGCGCCGGGTCTTCGCGCGACGATCGCTTGTAGGCATGCAATAGCACGTTTGCCAGGTGGCGGTCGGCGAAATCCCGCATTAGCCTGCGATCGGCGGGACCGAGCCGCTCGCACTCGACATAGGTATCGAACATGGTCCGAAAGCAATCCAAGGCCTGCCGCAGATCGGTGCCTCGAACCTCTCCGGGAATCATTCGGTTCAGCAGAATCCGTTGCACGGATTCCGACACCTCGATCCCGTAGTAGTCCCGGAGCGCCTCTCGCGTGAAATTCATGAACGTCGCGATCTGCTGCCCGGCGTGGCGATGCGAGACGCTGCCGGCAGCACAACGGAAGCGCAGGAGTCGCTCGGGCAGGTTTCGCAACACGCGGCCCTCGCGGATCATCCGCAGCCAGAGCTCGAAGTCCTCCGAGTGCGGGGCATCCTCCGAGTAACGGCAGGCCCGCAGCACATCCCGTCGTCCCATGACCGTGGGGTGGCACAAGGGATTCAGAAAGAACGAGAAGAAGCGAAGAACCCGCTCGTTGAAATGATACGGGTACGGATCGGACAGAAACGCGCCGTGCTGGTTGATGTACGTCACGTCGGTACACAGTACATCGGTATCTGGGTGCTCTTTGAAATACGCCACCTGGCGCTCGATACGTTGCGGCAACGCAATGTCGTCCGCGTCCATGCGCGCGATCAATTCCCCGCCCGCGAGATCCAGTCCACGATTCAACGTGCGGATCAGCCCCTGGTTGCCTTGGTTCGGGCACAGCCGTACGCGGGGGTCCTGCGCCGCGACCGCGGCGAGGATCGCGGCCGTGCCATCGGTGCTTCCATCATCGATCGCGAGAATCTCGAGATTCGGATAAGTCTGCTGCCGCAGCGACTGCAAGGTCGCTTCGAGGTACGCCTCGGCGTTGTAGCACGGCAGCAGTACCGTGACCAACGGACCCCTGGCGGCATCGAATTCAATCACGCGCCGCCCTCGAGCAGGGCATCGGTATGGGGCTCAAGCGGCAGCACGCGCTGCATGCGCCGGAATCGCCAGCGGAACAGCAGGTATTGCGCGAGCCCGAGATCGATGGAGTAAAACGCCCGACTCTTCACGCGGTCGCGGTTAAGCGTCTGCACCGCCCCCCGTTCGATCGCGTTGATCGCCCGCGACATCATGTCGGCTCCGCGACTGACACAGCGGACGTACAGAGATGCCAGCGTATCGCCCCGAAAAACCGGTACGCTCTGCTGCTCGATGATCGAGCCGGTGTCGATCCCCTGATCGACGAAATGAACGGTCACTCCAACCTTTTCCGGCTCGCCGTTGTAGAGCGCCCAGAAGATCGGATCGGCGCTGCGGTACTCGGGCGTTATGCCGGTGTGGATGTTGATCGTGCCGCGGGGGGCCAACGTGAACACCTCGGGCTTGATGACCGTCGTGCCACAGACGACCAGCAGTTCCGGCGCATGCGCTTCGATGAAACGGATCGCCGCAGCATCGTTGATGTTCGGAACCGTGACCGACGGTACCTCGCGCACATACCCTCCACCAGGTCCGACCAGACCGGCGATCGTCGTCGCGTCCGCCGACGCGAGGAACCGACTCCTGAACCAGTTGAATGCAAGCTTGTTGAGCGTCTTCAGCCAGCCGTGACGCCTCAACATGCTGCGACGGCGCTCGACCTTGGTCGCCGCATCAGCAGCCAACGGGGGACTCTCGACGATGATGCCCGACACCTCATGGCGACCGAGCAACTGATTGACCAGCCAGATATTCGACGGTGTCTTCGAGGTCAGAATCACGATATTCATGATGCGCTCGTCTCCGAGGGATTTGGTGGGCGCGGCTTCGTCACCAGCGAGAGTAGAATTCCGAAGAACACCCAGTAGGTCGGACCGACATTCACCGTAAACATGTGCATGTCGGGATAGCTGCAGACCAGGAACCCGGTCACACCGACCGTCAGGCCGAACACAGTAGGAGTCTCATCTCCCGCTCCACCGCGCGCTGAAATCAGGATCGACCGGCGCAGCAGCGCCGCATTCGCCAGCAGGAACAGGATCAGCACCGGCAGGCCGGCATACGAAGCCGCCTGCAGATAGGAGTTGTGCGGGTTGTCGAACAAGCGCCCGTACTTTTCCTCATACCCCGCAGCCTGCAGGGCGTCCCGGTATTGCATCTCGCCGAAACCGATACCGAGCAAGGGATTGTCCGCGATGATGCCGCGCGTATAGGTCCACATCGTCTTGCGCGAAGCACTCTCCTCGGTCGTCTCCTCATCGAGCGCCGAAAACCGCTCGATCGCGTGCTTGTAGAAACCGGGCATCGCCAGCGAAAAGACCAGAACGAATACGCTCAGAATCGCCAACCTGCGCCGCCGCGACAAGCCTCCGCAAGGCCCGACCACCAGCAGCATCACAGACGCGGCGAAGGCCGCCAACGGGGCTCGTGACTGAGTCTCCACGAGCGAAAACACCAGGGACAACAATCCCACCAGCGCGAACATCCGGAAGAACCCCGATCGCTCCCGCAACCACCAGATGAACGAGACCGGAAACACCAATACGACAAAGGCCCCGAGAAAGTTCGGATTGAGCAGAAAGCTGCCGAACCGTCCGTGCTTGCGGTTCACGTAGTACTCGGGTTTACCCAGCATGTCGCTCTTCAGCAGCCAGCGGTCGAAGAAAATGTCCCAGAAGCTGAATAAGCCGATGATGATGACAAGCGCCATCAGGCCCAGGAAGAAGCGCCGGTAATCCTCGCTCGAATGCAGTCCGCGAATCGCGATCGAGAAAGCGATGATCTGCGGGATGACGATCCCGCGGTATTCGAACAGCGCCTTCATCATCGGTTCGGCGCGGAATACCGCCAGGAACAACAACAGGAAATAACCGGCGACGCAACGTCGCACGAAGGCCCGCGGGGGCTGGTCGGGCGGCGCCGGCGGTCGATTGAACCAGAGTAACAGTGCGCAAAGTTCCGAGAACCGGATACTGCCCTTTTCCAATCCCGGCAGATACATTCCGGTGTTCATGAAACCGTCGACGATGATCAGCAGACCGACGTAGAGCGCCAGGCCGATCGCCTGATCCTTGCGAAAAGCGATTCGCCAGAGCGACCAGACCAGCAGCAGCAAGAGACCCGGAATGAAGAACCGCTGAAAATGCAGCAGCGGTGTCAGATACGCGGCCAACCTGAGTCACCGAACGGACGGCGCGCGCGACGAGACCCGTCGAAACAGCAGCACGACGGCAATCGCCGCGCCGCCGCCCAGCATCAGCAGCAACACCGGCGACGTCGCCTTCAGCCGATGCCACAGATACTTCGGCCAGCCAACGCTGACCTGCACATCGGGTATCGTATCGTCCCGCGGCGCCGGAGCCGCTTCGGCGCGCTCGGCAGCGAGTTCGCGCGCGGTGACGACCGGAATCGAGCGCCTCTGCAGGTGATCGAGAATCGCGGCGAAATTTGCCTGGGCCTGCGCATCGGCGACCGGACTGCCGTCACCGCCGCGATGGGACAGGAACGAGAAACTGTGCAGGAAGACGACCAGGTACGGCAGATCGGCGTCCTTGACCGCATCGACGGCGGCCACCGCCTCGTCCACGCCATCGAACCAGTCGACATCGATCTTTCGCACACGACGAGCGGGCTCGACCAGCGTTCCGCCGCTGCCGGGCGATTCCGCGCGCTGGTAGATCGTCACCGGTATCTCGACCAGGGAGCCGAGCATGACGGGCAGGTTGCGGGGCAGCCCCAATCCGTCGAGTTGGCAATGCGGATGGCCCCAGAAATACGAACTGTCGACGACGATGCCACTGCGGCGCAACGCTTCAAGGGTGTCCTCGTTCGCAGCGTAATCGCCGGCCCGATGGGCGACGACCGGCTGCCCGGTCCATGCTCGCAACAGGCGAACGCCCTCACTGATGATCGCGCTCTGCTCGTCGAGGCTGTATTGATTCATTCCGGGACGCTGCGGGTCGTACATCCATTGTGGATGCGTGTGCAACGCCAGATCTTGTCCGCCCCCTTGCAACTGCGCGGTTATGCCACGCAGGGCCGACTCACCCCACTTGATCTGCTCATAGACGTTCAGGAAGAAGGTTCCAGACATGCCGTGCTGTTGCAGCATGCGTACTATGCCCATCAGGCCACAATCCGGCGCCCCCGGGCACGCGGCAACGACCTGCTCGGGCAGCGTGAAGCGATCATTCGACTCGACATCGATCGTGATGATCGCCCGCGTCTGTGCGGTTGCCGACCCGGTGTAGCCGCCCGCGACCAGAATGACGATCAGCAGTAATGCCGCCCGGCCCAATGCTGATTTAGCCATCGACGAATCCACTCGGCAGGCGGCCGCCCAAATCGGCGTGCATCGCCGTGTCCTCGGGGTGCTGTGACTCACGCACTCGGTCCTTACCTGGATCAAGCATCGCTCGGAATCGATCCGAGCGATGGTGAACGGAATTCGGGGCAAGATCGGATGAGCTTACCCCGAGATTTGGAGGCATGCGCCGATCAGGGAACGACGCGCAGATTCGTCGGTGGATTCAACGCGCCGGACGTCGAGCCATACTCGATCGCGCCGATGTCGAACGCTCCGCTACTCGGTCGCAGTGCGCCCAGGTAATCGACGGTCACGCCGCTGGAGAACAGCGATTCACCGGCATTGACGGCCGCTGCAGTCGACTTCAGCGACAGGAAGGACGCGGTCGACGAACTGTAGGAACCGAAGACGCTGTCCCTTGTTCCGGCGAGCGCCTTGGAACCGCAACTCGTCCCCGACTCGCACAGATTATTGGCAGTCACGAACCCGGAACCGCGGTTGATCGGGTTCAATCCGCTGGCATTCGGGTACAGCACGATGTTGTTCTTGACGGTCCCCTGGCAACCATCCGAATAACAGGAGATACCATGACTGCTCGTGCTGAGCGGAGTCGCCTTGGCGTAGTCGTAGATGGTGTTGTTCAAGATATACGTATTCGGGAAATCGCCGACCAGCACGACCCCGCCCCCACCCAAGCTGAACATGATGTTGTTCTTGACGTAGAAGTCGCTGATCGAACCGCCGCAGGATGCAGCGGGCTGAACGGCATTACTGACCTGCCCGAACCCGCAACTGTTCGTCCCGGTATCGTGGAAGGCGTTACCCTCGACATAGGTGAACGTCCCCGATTTCCTCGGCTCGACCTGAATGCCGCGACCGCAGATGTTTCGGACGATATTGTTCAGGAAGTACACGTAACTGTGAGAAGTGTCGCCAGCCGCGCAACCGGTACCGCCACCGGTATACACGCCATAAGGTGCGCCCGGCTTGTTAGCATCATAGATCTCGTTATTGACGATCCAGATGTGATCGTAGGTTCCAGCCCCCGTCGCGACACCCAGCGCCGGTCCGTAGCCCCCGGCCGAATGGATCCGACTACGCGCAACAGTCACATAGTTGCTGCTGACGATCAGCGTGTAGGCATTCTGATCATTCGGGGAGTTTGCGCCGACGAAATCAAACTGCATCGTCGGACCGCCGTCGACCACCAAGTGGTGCACACCGCTTCCTTGAATGGTATTGGCACCTCCAACCCCGCCGCCCCCGGTCGTCGACATCGTGACCATATTTCCGTCACCGGGCCAGGGCTTGATGACGATCTCCTTGCCTACCGCACCATAAAGCGTACCGGTCACGATCATCCGCCCGGTCCCTTTCAAATAGATATATGCCGGCCCACCTGCGGTACCTGGCTTTCCAGCCACATCGGTGATATTCCGGCAAGGCGAGGCTTGAGAACATGTCGTCCCCGATCCCGACGACAGGTCGACATAGTACTTATAGGTCACCGACGCTTCATCGGGAACCGTCAATGGGTAAAACCTTGGCTTCGAATATGCCAAGGGATCGATCCAGCTTATACCGCCCGTCGTCTGCGCAGCGTGCGCCGAATGACTCAACCCGAGCGCTACCACGGCGACAGAAGAACCTGACAGCAGCACACGCAAAAGATTCGAAAGTTTCATGACACTTACCCCTAGGAAATCGTTATATAAATCCCTGGCACAACCGCGACATCCCTAGCCCAGAACGATCACGCACCGAGCATATCGTCTCGCGCCCTTACCAATTTGACGAGATACTTACAAATACAGCCATCATCGACAGGCAACAAAAGCGGATTCGCCCCCAAACCTGACTATAGATCAACACAAATTCCCGAACAAGGCACTTCTGTGACCCAGTTCCCCTTACCTAACCCTATACCGCCGGAATGGTTTCCCTATCATCCAACCAGCATTGGCGACGTCCCGAACCGCAGGCCGAAAGGCCGAATCTGCCGCGAGTTCTCAGCTCTCCAAGAGAGAACCGCGAACCGCCCGCGACGCCATGGCACCGCCACTGGCTCTGCAAGAGGCGGACCAAACGGCACGCAGCCGGGGGACATGGCTGCTCCTGCAGGCTCAACCGATCCGGAAGCATCAGACCGGCTGGATCGTCGTCACCGGACGACAGCAGTCCAGGCGTCGCGCACAGCGCAAGCCGTTCGCGAAGCTCACGCCAGCCTTGCCGACCGCAGAGCTGTAAACACGCTTCCCATCCAATTCAGGTAAACCATCAGGGTAAAGATCTGTAGCGAGTGATCCTCGGCGCCCGCACGATGCCGTCGAATCACATCACACCAGACGTCACGATTCAGTATCTGCACGTATTCATCGCGATTGCGATCGAACTCGCCTTCGAGATCGGTCAGTACCTGGTGAGTCAGCAGGCCTTTGATCGGGGAACTGAACCCCTGCTTCCGACGATAGATGACATCCCGCGGAATGTAACGTTCGGCAACCTTTTTTAACAGCACCTTCAGTTGCCGACCGCGAACTTTCTTGCCCGGCGATATACTCAGCGCGAAGTCGACGAGATCGTTTTCGAGAAACGGCACCCGCGCCTCGAGCGAATGGCGCATGCTCATTCGATCGGTGATCATCAGTAGATCATTCACCATATAGTTCTCGATATCATACCGATAGATCCGATTCATTTCGGCTTCCATCGCCTGATCCCAATATGCATCGAGTCGCTCGTTTCCGAATACGACATCACCGAGAACCGGTGACAAGGAGACATCACCGAAATAATCGACGAATTTTTTGTAGGACTGCCGAAGATCTTCATCGACGCGTCCAACGAAAGACTTCAGGAGCCTGACCTTATTGCCGACAGCCCCGTGCCGCGAATCAGGCAAATGCTTGATGACAGAGCGCAGCAGTCCGCGCAAAGGCGCGGGTACCGAAAAGTAAGTCGGCAACGCAGCACATGCAAGATACCGATTGTACCCACCAAATAATTCATCTCCACCCAGACCTGAAAGACATACCTTCACAGATTCCGCCGCGAACCCGAAGATGAAATGATTTAGCATGACCGAGGTATCACCGACCGGCTCGTCCAGTTCGCCACATACGGCATCGAACAGCCCAGCGATACTGTCCTGCTGAATATCGGTATGGTGATGACGGGTGTGATACTGATCGGCAACCTGATTGAAGTACCGTGACTCGTCGAACAGCTTGTTGTCGCTGTAGCCAACGGAATAGGTCAGAACGTCGGGCGTCGATTTCGTCATCAGCGCGACCATCAGACTGCTATCGACGCCGCCACTCAACAAGGCCCCGACCGGCACGTCGCTTATCAGATGCTTGTCAACCGAACGGGCCAGAAGGTCCTCGATAGCATCGACGCACTCCTCATCCGACAACTGATTCTCGGTGAACTTCAGTTCGTGGTATCGAACGATGCGTGTCCTGCCCGTTGCCAGTTCGTATTCGAGATACGATGCCGGAGGAAGCTTCCGAATCTCATTGAACGGGGTTCGTTCGCCCTCGATGTACAACAGATGAAACAGGGAACGGATCGCCTCCCGGTCTAGCGTCAGATCCATTGAATGATTCAGGATCAACGCCTTCAGTTCCGATGCGAAAATCAGATGTCCGTCGCGGTCGATCGAATAGTAGAGCGGCTTGATGCCGAATCGGTCGCGCGCCAAGAGGATTGTGCCCCTGTTCCGATCGTAGAGCGCAAGCGCGAACATTCCATTGAGGTAAGTCAGGAATTCGATGCCGAGTTTCCGATAAAGGGCCAGGACCACCTCGGTATCGGTCCCTGAAGTCAGGTCGGCGATATCGAAGCGCCGCGCGAGCTCCCGGAAGTTGTAAACCTCGCCGTTGTAGGCGATGACCTCGCCCGCTTCCGGGGACAGGCGCATCGGCTGGTTACCCTTGGCGCTGAGATCGAGGATGCTGAGTCGCCAGTGCTCTAGCACGACGCCCCCGTCCCGGAATACCCCATAGTGATCGGGTCCACGATGCGCGAGCGCATCCTTGCCGATACTGATTCCCTTGCTGTTACCGTGAAGGCCACACATTCAATCTGCTCCGCTACCCATGACCGCCGGGCCAGTCAGACAGGCCGAATCAAGCATTTAAGATCCCGTTGAGAAAACCGACCATGCGTCGGCCCTCGGTCTCCCAGGAGTATTCCTGCGCGGCATATGCCGCCTTTACCGACATCTCGCGATAAAGAGCGTCGTCGGTCAACAAACGGCGGACCGCGGCAACCACGGCGGGTGCGTCGGTGGGGTCGACCGCGTAACCAACGCCGTGCATATCGACGATTTCCTTCCATAACGGAAAATCACTCACGACGACCGGCAGACCCAGAGCCATGTATTCGAACATCTTCGTCGGCAGCGACTTGCGGAAATTCGGTTCAGGGAGCAGCAAGGCAACGCCGAGCTTGCAACGCGCAAGCAACGGATACGCCTCGACGTTCCTGACCGGGCCCTGAATGATCACGTTATCTGACAATTCATGCTCGGCGACGTAACGCCGGGTGGACGCCTCCAAGGCATCGTCGGTAAACGGGCCGATCAGCAACAGGCGGATACCGGGCAGCGATTCCTTCGCTGAGCGAACAAGTTCCAGCAGTTCACGCACCCCACGATTGACGCTGATGCTGCCGATGTAAACCAGCGTGTGCTCGTCCTTGGGGGTCCCTATGTAGTCGCGCAATCGATCCAGCAACGGGTAGTTGTGGACGACGCAGGTCTTGGTCGACCTCGGAAAGTAGCTCTGGTACGCATCTTCGGCCAGCAAAAAGCCATCGAGAAGGTAATAGGACACGACCTGAAACAGTCGATAGATCTCGGCGAACAGCACGCGCCTCAGCGGACCGAGATAGCCTTTCGTCTTGATATCGTTATAGGTGTCCTCGTGCATGTCCCAGACGACGCGTCGCCCCAGCAGCTTCAACAGCAAGCCGAGAGGCAGCAACTCAGGATCGTGCAGCAGGTAAAGATCGGCCTTGGCGCCGACCAGCGCCCGCAGCAGCGACAGATGCGTCCAGAGACGCCCGAGCTTCGATGTACTCTTCCGCAGAGGAATGACGCCGGGCAATCCGGGATCGGACGAGACCGGAGTCAGATAGATCACGTCGAATTCGCCACGCAGCGACGGAATCTGTTTATAGAAGATCCGCGTATCGTAGGTATCGTGCACCGTGGAAATTACCGCGACGCGCGGCTTGTGCTCGCGAGTCGTCATGACGACGCGCCCCCCGCGTCGTTCGTCCACGGGGAGATCAAGGCCCGCACCGAAGGACGCGTTGAGGCCTCGTCCGATCTCATGCCGCGGAACCTGGCTTGGGGCGGCCCGCAAGTTCCTGCGCGCGGCGCCCATCGATCAGCCGGGTATAGATGTCGCGGTAGGAACCCACGATGACGCCCCACTCACGCTCGCTGCGAACGAACTGCCGCGCGGACTCTCCGAGACGCCTCATCCGCTCCGGGTCGTCCATCAACGCCTCGATGGCCGAGGCCAGGTCTGCGGCATCACCGCTGCGAAAGATCACACCGGTCGCATCGTGCTCGATCAGTTCCATGAGGCCACCGACATCGCTGCCTATGCAGACCTTACCGAGCGCCATGACCTCGAGCGGCTTTAACGGCGTGACGCGCTCGTTGATCACCGCGCGGATTCGGGGATACACGACGAGATCCATGATTGAGTACCACGAGGCAACTTCGGCGTGAGGAACGTTGCCGGTGAACACGACCCCGGCCAAGCCCAACTCACGCGCCTTGGCCTCGAGCGCCGGACGGTCGGGCCCATCGCCAACGATGACCAGCCCGATCTTCTGCCGCTGTTCGCGGCATAAACGATAAGCATCGAGCAAGGTCGACAAGCCCTCCAGACGCCGCATCGAACCGACGAAGCCGATGATGAAGCAGCCAGCCAGACCGATATCGGCGGCACGCCGCTCATCGCGCTCGGTTGGCTGGAACTTCTCGCTGTCGACGCCGTTTGGCACGACGACCAGCTTTTCAGCCGGCACTCCGCGCCGGATCAGTTCCTCGCGGATACCTTGCGCAATCGGCAGCACCAAGTCCGCCCGTTTCATCGCGCCAGTCTCCAGACCCCAGATCAATCGATATTTCCACGATCCCGCCTGCCACCCGTCCTCGACGACCGCCGACTCACCCCATAGCGTCCTGACCTCATACACCAGCGGGATATCCAGCTTGCGGGCTGCCGGAAGCGCGGCGTATGCGTTCGAATAGGACGAGTGCGCATGCAGCACGTCGGGACGCTCCTTTTTCGCGATCTCCAGAACGGCCCTGCGGTATCGCGCCAGCATCGTTGCCCTTACCGCATAAGACAGCAGTTTCGAGCGCACCGAGCCCGGCGTGGGGATATGGTTCGTGCGGTAGTAGGCGATACCGTCATGACGTTCAAACGTGACGCTCGGATCCTTCGAGGGAAAGAACGGCGAGGTCACGACGACCGGTTCGAGCCCCAGACGCTTCTGGTGCTGCACGATCGCCCGAGCACGGATCGTATAGCCGGCCAGATCGGGGATCGATGTCTCGAGGATGTGCAAAACCTTCATGCGATGGACTCCGTGAATTCCTATCCTGGACTGCGGGCAGTTACGTACGGTGAATGCGGTACGCGCCGGTACCGGGTACACCAACCATCATGCGTTCTGCCGCTCCGGGGCCCAGACCGTCAACTGCGCGCCCTTCAGCACATTGAACCAGGCCAGAATCAGCGCGTAGTTCACCAGCAGATAGTAATAGATCATATGGAGCACCCTGATCACGGCGCCTCCGCGCCCGTTCAATCCTCCCCGCCCGACCCATAAGGCCAGTAACGCCGTGATCGACGCAACGGCGAACAAGCCCCGGTAACTGCCGAGATAGGCCAACGCGGTCAGCGAAGCAGCTGCGCCGAACAGAAAGAGCGGCACCAGATAGCGCATCAACTTGTGCATCAGCAACTGGAAGGAAAAAATTCCGTATCGGAACGGATTGAACAGAGCCCGCATATGCAGCACACCGTTGATGCTGCGCGTCAGGATGCGGACCTTGCGTCGAAATTCGCCCCCGTAACTGGTCGAGGCTTCCTCGATGGAAACCGCATCCGGTTCGTAGACGACGCGCCGACCGCGCATGACCAACGCCAATGGCTCGCAGAGATCACTGATCAGCGCGTGGTCGAGTTCGACGTAGTCCTCGCGACGGACTGCGTAGATCGAACCATTGGCGCCGATCAACGAGGACAGCTCGCTTTCACGCCGCTTCATGAATTTTTCGTAATCCCAGTAGGAACGCTCGCAGTCGCCGGCTCCCTCGGCGTCGGTTCGATAGACGAGCTGACCGCTGACGCACGCGACCTCGGGGTCGGCAAAATTCCGCACCAGCTTGCGGATCGCGTCCGGACGGTAGAACGCATTGGCGTCGGAGAACACGACAATCTCGCCTCGCGCGCCGCGTACGGCCTGATTCTGCGCGCCCGTCTTACCCATGCGCCGGACTGCCTGCAGCGTAACGCCGCGCGATCGATAGGATTCGACGATCTCGTTCGTGCGGTCGGACGACCCATCCGACGCGACGATGATCTCGAGATGATCCGTGGGATAGTCCAGCGCCAGGGAGTTGTCCAGCTTGGCGGCGATGCAGGTCTCCTCGTTGTGCGCAGCGATGATCATCGTAACCTTCGGCTCGTCATCGCTAGTCCGGCGCGGCTTCGCACGGATCGCACCCATCATGGCGAGAAACACCGGGTATCCTGCGGTGATCAGCACCACTGCCGCGACCGAGAACCACAAAGCGAATTCCAAAGCCTGTTCCATTTCTCTCTCCCGAACACTGCTCGCAAAATTACCCGGCTGACGCAGCCGCGGGGCTGGTTCCCCCGCTCACGTGCGCACCGCCAGAGCACGGTTGAACCACTGCCGCGCGTTGCCGAGGCGCCCGGCAAGCACTCGCCGCAACCCGTTCGGCAGCAGCATGCTGAATGAAAAGCCCCGATCGAGCCGGATCAGCCCTAGGAGCACACGCAGCCGAGCCGGGTAACACAGCCCACCGACGTTCTCGTCGATCACGCTGCCGAGGCTACGCGAGGTCGAGTAGAAATGTTTCAGCAGCAGATCGTATTCGCCGATGCGCTCGCGGAGCGGACCACTCCATTCGTCACGCGGCGTGCCAAGCGGAGGTATTGCCTGATACATCTCGGCCAGCAGCCGGTCCCAACCGGGCCCCGCATGCAGGTCGTCGACCAGGGCTTTGGTCCGGTCACCCAGTGCGCGGCGCCACTCCGGGTCGGCTATCAGCTCACTGACGGTCCGTCGATACGCCACGAGGTCCGCGGCACGCAGCATGGTATCGTCGAGCCCCGGCGCGCCAGCGTTGAGTACCTCGAGGGCGGTCGCGTCCTCGCCTTCCCGGTTGGGGATGTAACTGACCAGCGGCAAGCCATAACCCGCGGCCTCCAGCAGCGAGGTATTCGACGACACCGGAAACGAATCGAGGTAGATGTCGCCAGCGCGGAAATACAGATCCGTGTCGCTGCGGCGACCCAACGCGAGCACTCGACCGCCCGTCGCCGCACGAGCCGACTCCCATGGACCTGATGAATCGGGGCCGATCGCGACCACCACGGCTTTCGGATACTCGGCAATGATTTCCTGCAGGACGGTCGGGAATGGGGGGTCGCCCGCGGGCTCGTATTTGAGTCCTCGTGCAATCGTCAGCAACAACACGGTATCGTCGTCGTAACCGAGCTGTCGCTTGGCCTCTGCCCGCGTCGGGCCGGGCCCGATCGGAAGCAAGGGTATCGGCAACAAACCGAGCCGCCGGGCGTCGAGCCCTCGACGCTCGACCGCCAGCGGTCGGGCGGAACGGCGGAGTTGAACGAAATAGTCGCCGATGCTGGCACCAAGCCAGAATTGATGGTCGGCCTGATCGAGGAAGACCACCGGAGGCATGCCATCGGGAACCGCGAATGCGATCAGTGGCACGACGTCCTCGGGATAGATGTGCAGGAACACGAAATCCGCGTCACGGGCGAGATCCCGGAGCTGACGCGCGCGGCTCAGCGGATCCACGCTCGACTGATCCAGCACATGAACCCGCCCACCCGCCCGCTTGACGCTGTCCGTCAGCCCGTTCGGAACGCCAAAGCGTCCTTGTGAGGTGACCGCCAGCGAATGGCGCCGGGCGCCGTCTCGCTGTATCCACCGCCAGACGAAGCGGGTATCACCCCCGACGTCACGAGCGGCCGTCAGCACATGAAGAACCCGGGGCGTAGCGCCTGGCTCGCCGATGTTCCGCGCGTCCTGATGGCGCTCGGACTGGAACATCGCGCCGCCGACCTCGCGCAGGATGCGCTCCAGATCCGGGCTGGCGAACGCGCCATGGTGACTGTAGGACGCATGGGATGCGGCAATCTGCGAGACGACGGCCGCTTCCATCCAGCGCTTTCGCGACCGGAAGCGATCGGCAAGCCTAACGAGCGCCCGAAAGTCGGATCGCGCATCGACGATCGCCTGATGGTCTGGCGAAAAATCCCGGCCGGCAGCGTTGCCAGGCCGATCGATCAGCGAGCCCATGCGTCCTCCATCGGAGACTGCCCCGTAATCATGTACGCCCGACCTGATTGGCCGGAACGCCAAATCGAAACATGCGCTGCAGCGGGCGACCGATGAAACGGGCGCGCTCGGCGCGCGTCAGACCTATCAGCATCAGCACCGCCAAGGACGTGGCACCGGCGCTCAGCCCTTGGATGATGAGATCCACCCAGTTCAGTGCCGACGGACGCAACGTAAGCTCGAGCATACCGGCGAGCCTGGCGGGCCAATCGGCGCTCGCAAAGCCGCCATTGCCGATCCATTCGACCGCCCACGAATCGACCGCTTCGCGTTGTCCGCCGAGACGGATCAACGCCAGCAGCAGCAACTGCACGATGCCCGCCATGATCGGTCTGATGCAGGCGCGCCTGACGAACTGCCCCACGGACAGGCCCATGATCCCGTGAGCGAGAATTGGGACGATGAGGAGATCCCCGATCACCGAGGCGGCAACGGTGGCGATCGCCATGCCAACCAGGCCGTAGGGGCCCACGAGGCCGAGCGCCAGACCGACGGTGATGATCGACCCGGTGATCATCACCGACGCCACCGTACGCACGCGCCCGGCACCCATCAGAACCTGCGCGGCGATGTTCGTCGTATAGGTCGTCACGGTGCCGACCAGCAGGATTCGGAACAGCAATGCGACCGAGGGATAGGGCTGCCCATCGAGGAAGCCGGCGCCGATCCACAAGCGATAGAAGTCGGTCGCCCACAACTCGGCGATCAGCACGACCGGAACCATGACCAGCATCATCAGACGCGATCCCTCGTGGTACAGTCGTTCGAGACGGGCATGATCTCCCTGTGCGTGGAGTTCCGCTGCGGCGGGATACATGACCTGACTGATCGGACCCATCAGCGAGTTGACCTGCCGGGACAAGCCCGTCGCGAGTGCGAAATGCCCGACGGCGGCGATCGGCATGAACGCGCCGATCAGGATAGTCGGCACGTGCTGATAGACGTATGCATTGATCGAGATGAAGAAATTCCAGATCCCAAAGGACCCCATCTCGCGAATCCTGGCGGGCACGACACAGCGCCTGGACACCTCGAGATCCGGCGCCAGCCGCGTTGCGACACGCCAGCGCAGCAGATAGTCGACGAGATTCGACGACGCGGTGGCGAGGCTCACGCCAATCAGACCCCACCCCATCCGCAGCGCCACGACGACCGAAACAGCCGTCAGAAGGCGCGTCAGTACGCCGATCGCATTGGCGAGATCGAAGCGCTGCGTCGCCATGAATACCGACATGAACGGCGTGAACGTGAATTGAACGGCCGCACTGAATCCGACGACGAGGATGCACCAGAATGCCTCGTCACTGGTTTCGGCTGGCAGTTCGAACCAGTGGGGCGCGGCGAATGCGGCACCGACGCTCAGCACCATCATGAGCAGCCCGAGCACCGCGAGAGCCGCGACCGCGCTGCTGAGACATTCGCTGCACTTGTCGTATTCGCGGGTCGCTGCGTAGCGCGTCAGGTGCTGTGTGACGCCTGAGCGAAATCCGAGATCGAGCAATCCGTAGTAGCCGATGATGCTCGATGTCAGGATCCAGATGCCGTAACGGGCGGAACCGAGTTCGCGCAGCACGACCGGCGTCAGCAACAGGGTCACGGCCGCATTCACGGCAAAGCCGCCGAAGTTGCTGGCGACATTTCTGAGAATCGTTGCGGAACGGCTCACGTGCCGCCAGCCTCCTGAATCAGCGAATCGTTACAATCGAGGTAGGCGATCGATCGCCCGTGAGGCTCAATGCGCGCCCTCGTGCAGCAACGCATCGACGATGCGCTCGGCGGCCCGGCCGTCCCACAAGTCGGGGATGCGCCCGCGCGGAACATCGCCACGCAAGATCTTCTGCGCCCAATGGTGGATATCGGCACCGCGATTGCCGATGACGAAATTCGTACCGTCCTCGCAGGTAATCGGTCGCTCGGTGTTGAATCGCAGCGTCAGGCAGGGAACGCCGAGAACCGTCGTCTCCTCCTGCAGCCCGCCGCTGTCGGTAATGACCATTCCGGCATGCATGTTCAGATGGAGGAAATCCAGATAGCTCAATGGCTCCGTCATCCAGAGACCTTGCGGTTGCTCGGCGCTCGAAAAGAAGCGGCCGAATCCGAACTGCTCGATCATCTTTCGCGTGCGCGGATGGATCGGGAAGACGATCGGCAACTCACGAGCAATTTCGTGCAACGCCTCGAGAATCCCGCCCAGCGTTTCCGGTTCATCCACGTTCGACGGCCGGTGTAGCGTCAAGGTCGCGAATCCACCGGCACGAAGACCCCAGGTCTCCATCAGGCCACGGCCCCGGGCCAATTCACGATGCTTCAGCAGCGTGTCGATCATGACGTTGCCCACGAAGTGGACCTTTTCGGCGGCGACACCCTCGGCCGCCAGGTTCTGATTGGCGAAGCGGTCCGTCGTGAACAGGTAGTCACACAGGACATCGGTACACAAGCGATTGATTTCCTCTGGCATCTCCATGTCGCGCGAACGAAGGCCGGCTTCCACATGCGCAACCTTGACCCCTAGTTTCTTCGCGGTGATGGTGCAGGCCATCGTCGAATTCACGTCGCCGACGACGACGACGAGATCCGGTCGTTCGCTGAGGCAAACCTTTTCGAACTCGACCATGATCCGCGCGGTCTGCTCGGCGTGCGAACCCGACCCGACCTCGAGATCGATATCCGGCCGCGGCATTCCCAGGTCGACGAAGAAGGAACGACTCATCCGTTCGTCGTAGTGTTGACCGGTGTGTACCAGCGAATGCGCGATTTGGTCGGGATGACGATTCATCGCATCGATGATCGGCGCCATCTTCATGAAGTTCGGCCGGGCACCCACGACATTGATCACTTTGAGCACGGTTTTCCTCTTGCCGTCCATCACTGAAGTCGACGGCTCTCGGTTCGGATTGATTGGGGTGGCGACCGCTTGCCCGTCACGCAGTCCCGCGCCACTGAGCAGGTTTGACTCGATCGATACCGTGCCGCGTTACGGCCGGTACGGCGCCCCACACTTAGCCTAGGCCATCTCCAGCCCTCCACGCGGTGGCGGCGCGGGGAGCCTGGCTCATTCATTGGCCCCTGAGATCGCGTCCGTCGCCGACGCACGCAGATCCAAGCAAAGACGATGCCACCGGAAAATATTCATTTCACAACAATCCCCTAGGATCTATCGCATCAAGCTCGGAGCGGACTGCGCAGCCGCTTGTAAAATCGCCGGACAGGCGACGGACGCGGCCGACCCGGCCGTCGCCCCTTGCCGCATCGGCCGACCGCGAGCATTTCGTTTTCGCTCCTTTGACAGAACACGGTTCATCAACTACGCCTTAATGGACAGCTCGACCAAGGGCTGAGCGGGGGCCGTGTCAGCTCGGCGCAGCGCGCGAGTTGCCCCCTGATGACCTATAGAGCCGAACGATCCGCGCCAAGCACATGCCGGTTTTGCCGCGGTCAGCAACGCCCCGGAATGCCGTTAACAGCTACTCCCTCGTGTTTTCCGGTCCCCGGGGACCTTAAAGGAGCTCAACACAATGAAAGCAATACTATTGCGACTGTTTACGGTGGCATCGTTCCTGTTCCTGACCGGGGCTGGCAACGTGGCCTTGGCTGAACGAAATCAGGGACATCCGACAAGCCCGCCGCGGGAATCCCGGCCACCGACGGCACCCGAGATCGACGCGACCGCCGGCGCTGCTGCCCTCGGGCTCCTCTCCGGCACGATCTTGCTGATTCGCGAGAGACGGCGCTCGCGACGCCATTAACCGCGTCCTTCCCGCATCCGGGTCCGGCGAGCCACCTGGCTGCCCGATGCGGACGAACCGGATGACCAGAACGATGCTGATGCTGCAATTCGACGCGGCATCTCGCGCGGGATTCCTGCTCGGATTGATCGGCTGCGAATTGCTCGGCCTGCGGGCGTTCTTCGCCGTGCCATGCCTGTATACGCCCGCTCCGTCGATCGTCACGACGCTCGATTGGCCGGTGCTGCTGCTGCATGGCGCTCGAGACGTATGGAAGTTGACGCTGGCGATCGCTGTGAGCTGCGTCGCGGTTCTATGGCCTCGCGCGGAATCCATCATCCACCGATTGCATCGCGCGAGCGTGGATCGGCGCACTGGACCGGCTCTTAGCTTGCATCTGCTGTCGTTTGCGGCGCTGTGGTTCGCGACCACCATGATTTTCGGCGATCCATATCGCGTCACCGGTGACGCGGCGTTCGCGGGCGTGCTTTGGTACTCACTCGTCGCGTTGACCCTGGCGTCCTGGTTGAACGCGATCGCGCCGGCTCGAAGCTTGATGGAGGTCGTGCGGGGCCATCGAATGCAAGTGTCGCTCGGCATCGGGCTAGGTTTCAGCGCCTGGCTGCTGCTGCGCATGTTCGAACGACAGCAGGCGCCGCTGGCGCAGCAAGAACTATGGTCCGCCTTGTCGAACGCGACACTGTGGATGGTCCAAGCGCTCGTGCGCCTTCTGTATGGCGAGGTCGTCTTCGATCCCGCCGCAAACCTGGTCGGAACACCATCGTTCCACGTCGAGGTCAGCTACGCCTGCTCCGGTATCGAGGGGATCTCGCTGATGACGATTTTCCTCGTGCTTTACGGATGGCTGTACCGCCAGGAGTTGCGCTTTCCGTACGTGCTGGTGTTGATCCCGTTGGGAGCCACGGCGATCTGGCTGGCGAACGCGGTACGGATTACGGCGCTGATCGTGGTCGGCTCATCGGTGTCGCGCGAGATCGCGATCGATGGCTTCCACGCCCAGGCCGGGTGGATCGCATTCACGGTGATCGCCCTCGGCGCGATCGTGATGACCCACCGAACCCGCTTGTTCACCCGGAGCACGTGGTCGTCGCCGAGGATTGACGAGCCGGCCCAACTGGCATCCGCTCTGCTGGCACCCTTCCTCGTACAACTCGCCGCGACGATGCTGACCTCTGCGATGTCGAATGGCTTCGACGCCCTTTACCCCCTGCGCGTGCTGGCCACGGGCGGGACATTGGTCGTATTCGCCTCACGCTACCGAAATCTGGGCTGGAGTGTGTCGCCCGAGGCGTTCGGGTTTGGCATCGCCGCCTTCTTGATCTGGATGATCCTTGATCCGGGGGCTTCGGGGACACCGACCCGCGTGCAGCAGAGCATCGAAGCGCTACCCTCATGGGCCAGCGCCTCCTGGATCGCCGCGCGAGTCGTCGGCGCGACGATCACGGTCCCCCTGGCGGAAGAACTCGCGTTTCGTGTCTATCTGCTGAGAAAGCTGACCGCAATGGACTTCGAGAACGTCGCACCGAGAGCATTCAACTGGGTTGCGTTCGCGGGCTCGTCGGTGTTGTTCGGCCTGCTGCACGGTGATCGCTGGCTCGCGGCCACGCTCGCGGGCAGCGCGTTTGCCCTGGCCCTGCGCCGACGCGGGCAAATCGGTGACGCGGTCGTGGCGCACGCAACGACCAACGGTGCGATCGCTTTGGTCGTGCTGCTCAACGGGCGTTGGGATCTCTGGGGAGCTTGAGATCCAGTCACCACTATCCAAGCTCGAAACCGACCACGGCATTTCGCCGAATCGTTAAGCACGACTTCACCCGACCGTCACCGGCGACCGATACGCGGCGATGCGCATTCCCGGTTAAAATCCGGTCGACGGCCTCCGGCTTGCTAGCGGCAGACATCGGACCAGTGCTGCGGTCGTCGATTCGACGGGAATCGCGCGAACCTTGAGTCCGCGCTCGGCCATCGGCGCCGTCGGCCGATCGAGTCCCACGCGGACGGTAAACAGGAAATGAACGCGGCCCGCATCAAGAGCTTCTTCACGTTGCTGGTGCTGGCCCTGATCGGCTTCGGGCCGATCTCGTTGACCGCCCTGATCGGCTTGTACGTGGTGGGCCGGCGGCCCGCCTGGTTCATCGAGCTTGTCGAAGCAGTCTACGGAGGAAAGAGAATTCGGCCGTCTCAGGCGCCGCGTGCATCGGCATACCTCCGCGCACGCTATACCGCCGCACTGATCGGCCTGCTGATCCTGGACATCGCGCCGATACCCATCGTCGGCTCGATCGGGCTTTACATCGTGCTGGCGCGTCCGGCATGGTTCCTGCGCCTTTCACGAAACCTCTACGCGGGATTTGACCGGCGCTGAGACCGAGTCGGTACTCCCAGTCCATCCGTCGACCAATGGCGACCGCCCTGAATGTTCGGCACCGAGCGAGGAACGTCGGCATAGTGCCTTGAAGGGCAACTGCCGTGGAATGAGAAGCCCCAGACTGCATCGCCGCCAGGAGTAGGCTTGCGCCGAACAAGCGGCGCCGACGCGCATGTTGAGGACATCGGATCGAGAATCGCGCGCACTGGGCGACGATCAAGACGAAAAGAGAAATCCCGGATATTCCTGCGCCCGTACCAAGACGGTTCCGTGTTCGTTCCCTGTCACTACCCGGGATTCGCGGCCATCCAGAGCGTCCCTTGCTCGGAATCCGGCCGACAGCGTTGATTTCCCCCCTGTCGCGGTGCCGATTAAACGCCCTATTGCCATACTCCGCAATGGGGAATTCTACGTAGTGACATCAACTTTCCGATTTGTATGTGCCGTGCAAAACGCCCATCCGGATCACCGCCGCGAGCGAGCGCGTGCCCATCTTCTGCATCAGGCTCTCACGATGCTTCTCGACCGTGCGCTCACTGATGCCCATCGCCAGCGCCATGACCTTGTTCGAATCGCCGTTGACGATACCGCTCATGACTTCCCGTTCGCGCTGCGACAACTGGGAGAACAGCTCGTTGAACCGCTGTCGTTCCAGATCGCGCTGCCGGTTGGTCGTATCGATCGTCACCGCAGCGCGCACCCGATCGAGGATCAGTTGATGCGCGGCGGGCTTTTCGATGAAGTCGAACGCGCCCGATTTCACCGCGTTGACAGCCATCGGTACGTCGCCATGCGCGGTCACCATGATCACCGGCAGATGGGGGCCCACCGTAGACAGGCGCTCGAGCAAGCGCAAGCCCCCCATGCCGGGCATCCGGACATCAAGCAGCATGCAGCCAGGGCTGGGGTTTCCCGGGCGCTGCAGAAACTCCTCGGCCGACTCGAAGAGTTCGACCCGATAACCCGCCGATTCCAGCAACCAGCGCAGCGACTCCCGCATGTCCTGGTCATCATCGACGACGAAGACCGTTGCCTCAGACACCATGATGGGTCTCCGCCCTGTGTATCGGCAATGCGATGTGCCATGTGACGCCATGCTCACCCGAGGATTGCAGAGTCATCCGCCCGCCATGAGCCTCGACGATCGTACGGCAAATCGATAAACCGAGACCGATTCCATCGGGTTTCGTCGTCAGAAACGGCTCGAACAAATGCTGGGCGATTTCCTGCGCGAAACCGGGACCGCTATCGCTGATGCCGACCTCGACCTGTTGCGCCGCCGCACTCGACGCCCAGATACGCAGCTCGCGCCGGCCTACGTCGTCCGCCGCCATCGCATCGATCGCATTCAGGACCAGATTCAGAACGAGTTGCTGCAGGTAAATCGACTGCCCCCAGACCGGGGGAAGTCCCGGCTGTATATTCAGCCGCAACCGTATTCGCTTGCGCTGCAGCTCACCGTGCACGAGTGGCAGCACCTCGCGGATGATGGCCTCCAGATCGACCCATTCGCGTTGCAGTTCGTGCTTGCGGACCAGATCGCGAATACCGGCAACGACCTCGCCGGCGCGAGTCGACAGCTTCAACATGTTCGTCATGACCTCGCCGAGCGCCGGGTTCGCCTCGAGCAAGTCGCGGAATCGCAGCGTCGCGCCCCCCGCGTAATTGGCGATCGCCCCCAAAGGCTGATTCAGTTCGTGCGCCATCGTCGCAACCAGTTCGCCGGCGGTCGTCAGCCTCTGGGCGTAGCACAACTCATCCTGCTGCTGTTGCAGCCGTTCCTCCAGCTCCTTGCGAGCCGTGATGTCCATGTGCGTGCCAGCGGCCCGCAACGGGGTTCCGTCCGGTTCCCGATCGAAGACCTTGCCGCGCGTCAATACCCATCGCCAGCGACCGTCCTTCATCAACAAGCGATGTTCGACCTCGTAAGTCTCGGCCGTTCCATCGAGATGCGCATTCAGCCGGTCCATGACGGTAGGCAGGTCATCGGGATGGATCAACCCCAACCACTGGTCGAACTGTGGACGAATCTCGTCCAGCGAGTAACCGAGCATCGTCGCCCAACGTTCGTTGAACACTGCGATCCCGGTCTTCACGTTCCAATCCCAAAGCCCGAGATCGGCACCGGTCACCGCCAGGTCCAGACGTTCCTCACTGGCCCTGAGTGCCATCTCGGCGGTCCTGCGTTCGCTCGCCTCGCTCTCGAGCCGTTCGACGGCGCCGCGATGCCGGGAAATTTCGTCGCTGAGCTTGCCGTTGACGACCGCCAGTTCGGACGGGGTCGGAATCTTCAGCGCTCGCGGCATGACCAACCACAAGGAGACCGCGGTCGCCATCGACAACACCGCGGTTGCGGCCTTCAGCAGCCCCTGAACACCGTAGTGCGGATGCCACAAGGTCCAGACGTCGAACACATGAGTCGTGCCGCAAGCCAGAATGAACGCGGCAAACAGAATCAGGACCCAGCGATATAGAAAGTCGCGGCGGCGAAGGACGAAATAGGCGAGCGCGAACGGGATCGAGTAATAGGACGCGGCGATCAGCGAATCCGAGATCAGATGCAGGCTCAACAGCCCTTCGTCCCACAGGAAACACATCCCATGGGGCATGAGGTCCCGGCGCGACAAGCCGCCCAGCAAGTTGTCGAACATCGCCCGCTGTCTCCGCGAGTCTTCCGGCTGCGGCGCGGCGGCTGGCCCCCACCCAGCCAGGCACGACGTCCGCGGCAATGTGACGTCTAGTACGATTCCATCATGTCGCGCCGGCGCCGATCAAGCCCGAGCAGCATAGGCGGCACCGGCGGCCGACGACATGCGCGACCATCGACTGATTCAGCTCTGCTCCCACGGAAGGCCCCGAAAACGCCATCCGCCCACCGTTCCGCGGTGCTTGGCGGGATCGAGCGGGCCCTCGAACCCCTCATCGATGTTGGCGAGGTTCCGATAACCGGCGGCCAAAAGCGCCCGCGCCGCATCCATCGAGCGCTGGCCACTGCGGCACATCACCAGGATCGGCCGGTCGAACTCTACCGCGACGCAGCGGACATCGTCCAGGAAATGCGTGTTCGGGGCCCAGTCCGGCGCGGTTTTCCATGGAATGTTCACGGCGCCGACCGGATGGCCGACAAAGGCGAACTCCAGCGGGTCGCGCACATCGAGCAACAGGCTTCGGGGATCCCGCTGGATGCTCTCCCAGGCCTCGACGGGCCCGATTCGGGTGATCTCGGTCATCGTTTGCCTCCGGTGATCATTCAGCCGCTCGTTGTCCGACAAAATAGGCCTCGTCCCTACGGCCGGCATCCGGGTCGCCACAGCGCGCGTCCTCGCGGTAAAACCGCACGATCAACGGCGCGAACATTCGTAGCAGCTCATTCTCCTCGAGCAGGAATTCGGCCGATACCGGACCGGCCGACCCGGGCCTTGCTCGCACGAAAGTCTGGTAGTACAGCAACCCACCCGGCTTGAGTGCCGCGATGATCGAACCCGTGAGCTCTCGCTGCAGAAAGCGGGATACGACGATGAGGTCGAAACGGCGCCGGGGCCACTCGATGCGCCCGACGTCACGGACCTCAGCCTTCACGTACCCCTCCCGTTCGAACGAGCTGCGGGTCAGCGCGGCGATCGCAACCGCGGAAATGTCCCACGCGGTGACCGAGAAACCGCGTCCGGCAAGATACAGCGCGTTGCCACCACGCCCGCAAGCCAGATCGAGCGCCTCCCCGCAACGCGGCAACAAGTGCGAATTGGCCTCCAGAACCCAGGCGGGCTGCGGCGGAGTATCGGAATCAAGCCCCGCAAGGTAGCGCGCATCCCACTTGGCGGCCGCGGAATCGCTCACGCCCGCCGCGCTTGTGGCATGAAACTGTCGATCTGGAACATCTGTTCGATGACCGGGATCAGTTTTTTATCAAGCAGGAACATGATGACGTGATCGCCTTCCTGAATAACCGTGTCGTGATGGACCTGAATCACGTCGTCGCCACGAACCAGTGCGCCCATGACGACCCCCGGTGGCATCTTGATGCGGTCGATCGGAATACCGACCACGCGCGATGTCCCCGGTTGGCCATGGGCGATCGCCTCGATCGCCTCCGCGGCCCCGTGACGCAGGGAATAGACCCTGACGGCGTCACAGCGACGGATGTGGCGCAACAGCGCGCCGATCGTCGACTGTTGCGGCGAGATCACCAGGTCGACCAGATTGTTGCCAATGAGGTCGGCATAAGCCGTCTTGTTGATCAGGCTGATCACCCTGCGCGCGCCCAGTCGCCGGGCCAGCATCGCCGACAGGATATTGGCCTCGTCGTCGTTCGTGATCGAACAGAATACGTCCGTGTTCTCGATATTCTCGCTGATCAGCAACTCCTTGTCCGAGGCATCGCCGAGCAGGACGACGGTGTTCGTCAGGTCGCCGGCGATCTTCTTGGCACGTTTTGGATCCTTCTCGATGACCTTGACCTGATAGCGGTTCTCCAAGGCCTGGGCGACGCGCTTGCCGATGTGCCCCCCGCCGGCGAACATCAAGCGCTTGTAGGGCTTCTCGACTTCCCGCAATTCGCTCATGACATCCTTGATCTCTTCGCTGGACGCGACGAAGAACACCTCGTCGTTGGCCTGTATCGTCTCCCTCCCGTTCGGGATGACCGGCTGCCCCTGACGGAAGATCGCGGTGATTCGGGCATGCACATTCGGCATGTGTTGATGCAGTTCGCGTATCTCGCGACCGACCAACGGCCCGCCTTGCAGCGCGCGCACCGAAGCGAGCCGCACCTTGCCATCGGCGAAGTCCAGGACCTGGGACGCGCCAGGATATTCGAGGAGTCGTTCGATGAACTGCGTGATGATCTGTTCGGGACTGATCACGACGTCGATAGGGATCGCGTCCTGGGCGAAGATCTCCGGATAGCTGAGATACTCGAGCGCACGGACCCTGGCGATCTTCTTCGGGATCTTGAACAGCGCGTCGGCTATCTGGCAGGCCAGCATGTTCGTTTCGTCGTCGCTGGTCACGGCGATCAGCATGTCGGTTTCGTCGGCTCCGGCGCGCTTCAGCACGGTCGGATGCGCAGCGTTGCCCTGGACGATGCCGATGTCGTAGCGATCCTGCAAATCCCTGAGCAGATGGGATTGCGTATCGACGACGACGATGTCGTTGCGTTCGCTGGCCAGGCTCGCGAGCACGCTGGTGCCGACCTGCCCTGCCCCGAGAATTATGATTTTCATCGATTTAAGCCGAAAAAGCGGAAGCGCCACTCAAAGCCGGGAGGCGTCCGCGAATCAGCGTCGCTCCTTGAAGTTCACGCCAAGCGAATTCAGCTTGCGATACAGATGCGTACGCTCGAGCCCGATCGCCTGCGACAATCGAGCGACGTTGCCGCCGTATTTTTCCAGATGATACTCGAGATAGGCCTTCTCGAACTGATCGCGAGCTTCCTTCAGAGGCAAGCCGAAAAAGTCCGGCTGTCCTTCCGGACGCGCGAGATTCATCGCCTCGCCCAGGGCCGAGCGCACTTCGTCCAGTGAGACCTCGCCACCTGCCCCAAGGATCATCAAGCGCTGAACAAGGTTCTTCAGTTCGCGAATGTTGCCGGGCCAGGAATAATTGCGCAGGAAATTCTGCACCGCGACGGGGAAACGGCGAAACGGAATCTTCTCCCGCGTCACGAAATGATCGACATACATGCCCAGGAGCTCCGGTATGTCTTCCGTGTGCTCGCGCAGCGGCGGGATCTTCAAGGTCACCGCGTTCAGCAGGTACAGCAGTTCGCGACGGAAATTGCCGGCCCGTACCTCCTCCTCGAGGACCTTGCGCGAGGACGCGATTACACGTACGTCGACGTTGATCGGGTCGCTGCCGCCTACACGCGAGAAGGCCCGCGACTCCAGCGTGCTCAGCAGGCGCAATTGAGTCTCGTCGTCCATGTCGGCGACTTCGTCGAGAAACAGGGTGCCGCCGTGTGCCTGCTCGAGTAGCCCACGATGGATCTGGCCGGCGGATTCGCGGCCAAAAAACTCGATCGCCGAATGGTCCGGCGCCAGCGTACCCACACCGACATCAATGAATGGACCGTCGCGACGCGGACTCATCGCATGAAGGTAACGCGCGAATGTCTCCTTGCCGCAACCAGGCTCACCGAGCAGCAGGACGCGCGCATCGTGCTGCGCGACCTTCTTGATCTGCTCGCGCAACCGCTCCATGGCGGCGCTCTTGCCGACCGGTTCCACGACCGGTTCGACGCGCCGCCGCAGGCCGAGATTCTCGCGCCTGAGGCGCGCACTCTCCAGCGCACGCTCGACGGTCACGAGCAGTTTCGCCATCGACAGCGGTTTTTCCAGGAAATCGTGCGCACCGAGCCGCGTTGCCTCGACTGCGGTTTCGATCGTCGCGTGTCCGGACATCATGATGACCGGACAGGTCACGTGGCCGCTGCGCATCCAGTCCTTCAGCAGCGTGATGCCATCCTCGTCGGGCATCCAGATGTCGAGCAGGATCAGGTCGGGTAACTGTTCGTTCAGATACTTGCGTGCGGCGCACCCATCCTCAGCGCTCGCGACCTCATAGCCTTCGTCTTGGAGGATCTCCGACAGCAATTGTCGGATATCCGGTTCGTCGTCAACGACCAGAATCGTGGACTTAGTCACTCGTCGCTCCCACAGTTGCGCGCGTGTTTTGGGCCGGAGCCCGAGAGGCGATCGGCAGGCGAATCACGAAGCGCGCGCCGCCCGGATCGGACGACTCGAGGCGGATGCTGCCACCGTGCTCCTCGATGATCTTCTTGACGATCGCCAACCCAAGACCTGTGCCTTTGGCCTTCGTCGTGACATATGGTTCGAAAATCCGGTCGGCCTGTTCGACAGGTATGCCCGGTCCGTCGTCCCAGAACACGAGCTCCACGTTCGATGCGCGCGCGTCGTCCGCCATCCGCGCAAGGATTCCGATCTTCCCGGGCCGCTCGGCTGGCGCGGCTTCCTGCGCATTCTTGATCAGATTGTGCAGCACTTGGCGCATTCGAACGGGGTCTGCAACGATCCCGGGCAGGTCGGGTGCCAACGAAAGCTCGAATTCTAAACCACTCTGCGGCGGATAGAGGGCAACCACCTCCTCGATCAGATCGGCAAGCTCGATCTGCTGCAACTGCATGATCGCCGGTCGCGCGTATTCGGCGAACGCGTTGACCATCGTTTTCATCGCCTCGACCTGCTGCACGATGGTGCGCGTCGCCCGGTCGAGGAAGTCGACCTCGACACCGCCAAGATGCTCGCTGAGCTTCAGTTTCAGCCGCTCCGCCGACAGCTGGATCGGCGTCAGCGGATTCTTGATCTCGTGCGCCAGACGCCGCGCGACCTCACTCCAGGCCGCCTGTCGCTGGGCCTGAATCAGCGCCGTCATATCATCGAAAACGACGACCGCACCCTGCCAGCTGCCGTCGCGACCGAACAGCGGGGTGCCACGGCACAGCAGTTCCTGTCGACCCTTGGGTCCATGAAACGCGAATTCCTGCTGCCAGGCCTCCTCGTTACGGGCCAGACGCTTCTCGACGAGCAGCATGAGGTCACGCAGGTGCGGATGCGAGGCGCCGATTTCGGCAACCGAACGGCCGACGTTCGCACTGAGACCCGCGTGCAGTATCCAGTCCGCCGCGTGGTTGGCGGTCAGGATCCGCATCGACGCGTCGAAGCTGAGCACCCCCGATGACAGATTGGCCAGGACCGTCTCGAGATAGGCCCGCTGGCGCTCGACCTCCCGCCGCGAGCGATGCGCCTCGTCGCGCGCGTCCGCGAGTTTCTGTGTCATCGCGTTGAACGACTCGACGAGGAAACCGAGCTCATCCCGCTGCTTGACCGGCAGTCGCTGCTCGTAACGGCCCTCGGCGACGGCGCGTGTACCCTGCGCGAGATGGCGCACCGGTGCGACGATTCGACGAATGCTGATGAAGGCGACCCAGATTGCCGCCAGCAGGCTCAGCATCAGCACCAGGGACAGCGTCACCGAGAAGCTCTGCTTCAGCGAATTGCGCAGAAAACCGAGTTCCTTGTGCTGAATGTATGCGGACTCGACGGTCTCGGAAAGTTGTGACACCCGGACCGGCAAGGGGTACAAGGCCTGCAGGAAATACGACGCGTCCTCCGACAAGGACGCCAGCGCCCGCACCTGCAAATGGCCTCGCGAGTCCGGTTCGAGCCCGATGAATGACTTTCCGGGCTTGACCTGCAGCAGGGTGCCGGCATCCGGCAGATCGGGGATGATCAGGCCCGGCTGCGGTCCGCTCGACGCGATGATCCGGCCCTGTTTCGAAAACACGGTCAGTTCGCCTTCCTCGGCGCCGAGCCTCAGTTCGTCGAGCGTCAGCGCGATCTCAGGCAAGGACGAGGTTTCCAGTTGTCGTGCGCCCTGCTCGGTCTGCTTCAGGATCGCCCGCATCCGTTCGTCGATCGCCGCCTGTCCGAGTTGCAGGGCATCCTCCATCGCATTGTCGATTCGCACGTCGAACCAGCTGTCGATGCTGCGCTGCAGAAACTGCATCGAGAAATAGAACACGATCGACGCTGGCGTCAGCGTCAGCAGAATGAACAGGAAGACCATTCTCGCCGTCAGCGCCGAACCGGCGGCCCGGCTTCGCAGTTGCTTGATCAGCCAGAACAGGTTCATACCGACGAGAACGAGCAACAGCACCGTGCCCAGCGAGTTGCTCAGCAATAGCAGGGTGTAGATCTCGCCGAGCTGCGACGAATCCTGCGTCGCCATGCTCATCAGATGCAGCGAGGTCATGATCGCCGCGAACAAGACGACGACGATCAGGCTCAGCGGCGGCTTCAGTCGGATTTTTCGAAAGACCATCGGTAGGCCGGACTGCCGAGATACCAGCTCGGCGAAAGATAGGCAAACGGGCGCAATGGCAGTGGCAGCGCTTCGATGTCGAGCCAGATCGAAAGACTCGCGCGGTAGCGCTGGTCCGCTTCGACTCGCGACGCGGGCATCACAGGAACCCCGCGAATCGAGCCCATCTCGGCGAGCAGTGCTTCGAGGCTCGCATAGCTCTGCGCAGGCCCTCGATCACTGTACTGCATCAGATACAGCTTGCCGAGCGGGTGATAGCGAATGTCGAGACGCTCCCGGAAATCCGCGATCCGTTCATTCCACCAGAAGCGGCGCTCGCGATCGACTGTACAGCGGATGACGAGGGTCAGAGGGACGCCGTTTGCCAGCGCTTCGATCGAGTCGGCACTGAAGGCATAGCGCGCATCGCCATCCAGCACATAAACCCCGCCAATCGGTCGCAGTTCGGCGCGCTCGACCGAGAAACCATCCCTCGCCTCGCTCGCTGCAACGGCGAATAGGGCTGCGGCGGCCACGAGCAATCGCCCCCAATGCCTTGGGCCGGCGGGGACGCTCGACCCGGTGTCCGTCGGGTGCCACCCTACCCCGGCCCCGATGCTCACGGCGCCTTGCACAATGCGGCGTAGAAAAATCCGTCCATACCGTTCTCCCCGACCAGGATCTGCCGGCCAGCACCGGCCGGGCGCCCCCAATCGACGGTGAGCGGCGCCACCCGCGCATCGGCGTGCCGCGACATGAACGACTGGATGGTACGCTCGTTCTCGTCGCGCAATACCGAGCAGGTGGCGTACAGCAGGCGGCCGCCAGGCCGCAGCGTCGGCCAGATGGCCGTTAGCAGGTCGAGTTGCCGAGTCGCGAGCGCCAGGATATCCGAGGCCTTGCGCAGCAGCTTGATATCGGGATGGCGCCGTATGACGCCGGTCGCAGAACATGGCGCATCCAGCAGCACGCGATCGAACTGTCGGCCATCCCACCAGTCGGACACGCGCGTCCCGTCGCCGACCACGACCGTCGCGGTCAGCCCGCCGCGCCGAAGATTGTCGAGGATCAGACGGGCGCGCTCCGGAGAAAGCTCCAGCGCGACGACTTCGCCGACATCCGGGCAGGTTTCGATCAGATGCGCCGTCTTGCCGCCCGGGGCCGCGCAGACGTCGAGCACGCGGTCACCCGGATTCACCTGCAACAGTTCCGCGGCGAGTTGCGGCGCTTCGTCCTGCACCGAGACGATCCCGTCGTGAAAACCGGGCAACGTGTCGACCGCGCAGGCCTCGTCGAGCAGCAGGGCATCGGCACAGTGCTGCCCCGGCCGAGCCGGATGGCCGGCCTCGCTCAATTGCCGCTGGTAATCCTCCCTGCGGATCCGCTGCCGGTTCACGCGCAGGCTCATCGGCGGATGGCGGTTGTTCGCGGCGACCATGGCCTGCCACTCCTCCGGCCAGTCACGCTGCAACGCGGTCAGCAGCCATCGGGGATGGGCCGAACCCGCTTCGGCCTGCCGGCCGAGTTCGGCATCGAGCCGCGTTTGCTCCCGCAGGTAACCGCGCAACACCGCGTTCAGGAAGGGCTTGGCCCAAGGGGTCCGCTTCGCCGCGGCGACGGTCTCGCTGACTGCCGCGTGCGGCTGCACGCGCATGTGCCGGAGCTGGCACAGGCCGACCAGAGCGAGACTGCGGACGAAGGAGTCCTTCACTGGACGCGACGCCAAGCGACGCAGCAGGAAATCAAGCTCGACGTACCAGCGACAGACTTCAAACGCGAGCGCCTGAACGAAAGCGCGGTCCTTGGGGGAAATACTCCGCGGCGCCAGATCGATCAGCACCGCCGAAAGCGACTCGCCACCGACGGACACACGTTCGACCGCACCCGCGGCAAGCGCGCGCGCGTTGTCCTGCTCAGTCACCGAAATACAGCGGGGGTCGATGGGCGCGAATGAATTCCTCGCCGCGGATTGCCCGCCGGCTGGGCAGTTGCACCTCGGTCAAGCGGAGCACCCCGGCCCCGGTCGCGACATCACAGTCAGTCCGGCCAGGCAATACGGTCCCGGGAATCAGGCCCGACGCATCCTCATTCAGCGCATGAGCCCGCCAGATACGCAGCGGGGCATCGCCGAATCGCGTCTCGGCGACCGGCCAGGGATTGAAGGCCCGGACCTGACGCTCCAGCGCCGCAGCCGACCGGTTCCAGTCGAGCACGGCCTCCTGCTTGGTCAGCTTCTCGGCGTACGTAACCTGCGACTCGTCCTGAATCTCGGGTTCCACCGGCCCGGTGGCGAACTCATCCAGCGTAAGCCGCAGCGCCTCGGCACCGAGCTCCGCGAGCCGCTGCTGGAGTTCGCCGGCCGTCTCGTCGGAATTGATGCTGCAGCTGACGCGGCGGTACATCGGCCCGGCGTCCAGCTTCGCCTCGATACGCATGATCGTGACCCCGGTCGAGTCGTCGCCGGCCAGCAGTGCGCGTTGAATCGGTGCGGCACCGCGCCAGCGCGGCAACAGGGACGCATGGACGTTGATGCAGCCCAGGCGTGGAATTTCGAGCACGGCCTGCGGTAGTATCAGTCCATAGGCGACGACGACCATGAGATCGGCGCCCAGCGCATGCAGTTGAGCGTGCTGCTCCGGCGAACGGAGGGTTTGGGGCTGCAATACGGGAATGCCGAATGATTCGGCAAGCGCCTTGACAGGGCTGGCGAGTAGCTTGCGCCCACGTCCAGCCGGGCGGTCGGGCTGGGTCAGCACCGCACAAACACGATTGGATGATGCCAGGCAAGCCTTCAGGCTCGGCACGGCGAATTCGGGCGTCCCGGCGAAGATCAGATTCATCGTTGGGTGACAGGCGAGCGGGCGCGGCGAACGCACACGCCCGGCGTTAGATGGAGAGGTAGGTATTCTCAGAGCGCCGAGGCTGCGGGTTGCGCGGGTTTGGCCGCCCGCTGGCGCTGTTCCTTGCGAATACGTTTCCGAATCAGTTGGCGTTTCAGCGCAGACAGGTGATCGACAAAAAGGCGCCCTTCCAGATGGTCGATCTCGTGCTGGATGCACACGGCGAGCAGTCCGTCCGCGTCGAACTCGAAGGCATTGCCGAGTGCATCGTACGCGCGGACACGCACCGCCTCGGCCCGCTTCACCTTCTCGAATATCCCCGGCACCGAAAGACAACCCTCTTCCATTTCCTCGTTTCCGCGCCGTGTGATCAACTCCGGGTTGATGAGACACAGCGGTGTATTCTTTTCCTCGGAGATATCGATGACAATCACGCGTTTTTGCACGTTCACCTGGGTAGCGGCCAAGCCGATCCCGGGCGCGGCGTACATGGTTTCGAGCATGTCGTCGACCAGTTGCCTCAGGTTCTGATCGAAAACCTCGACCGGCGAGGCCTTTTTGCGAAGACGCTCATCGGGAAATTCCAAAATGGTGAGGAGTGCCATGGTTCCGACTGAAACTGATTGCCGAGGTCTGGATTTTAGCCAATTCGCCCGGCACTTTGAACGATACTGCGGGAGACTGCAGCGGGCCGGAAAAGTTTCGCACCTGACAGTCACGTCCAGAGCGAGGTCCGCACGATGACATGGCGCATCCTTCTTGCCGCCCTGCTCGTGGTCGCTGCGGCCGGCGAGGCCACCGAGCGCGTCCCGCTGAATCCCGCCCACCCGACACGCTACACGGTCGCTCCAGGCGACACATTGTGGGAGATTGCAGGCAAGTTCCTGACGAACCCATGGCAATGGCGGACGGTCTGGCGGCGCAACCCGCAAGTGCGCAACCCCGACCTGATCTACCCGGGCGACGTGCTGGAACTTTCGGAAAGCGGCGGACAGCCCCAGGTCTATGTCGCCGAACCATCCGAGGTTCGATTATCCCCACGCGTCCGTGTCGAACCGCTGGAGGCGGCGATTCCGACCGTACGCATGGAAGCGATACGCCCTTTCCTGACCAAGCCGCGCGTACTGACCGAGGACCAGAACGACGATGCGCCTTACATCATCGGGCTCGCCGAACGGCGAATCGTCGGAGGAGCGGGCGATCTGATCTATGTGCGCAATCTTCCGGCCGGGCCGCAACGAACGTTTACCGTTTATCGCGGCCGGCAAGGCTATCAGACGTACGAGTCGCATGGCTACAAGCCATACCAGGCCTATCGCGACGGTGAGACCGAGGAGATTCTCGGTTACGAAGGACTGTACGTCGCCGATGCCGAACTGGTGGCACCGGGCGACCCGGCCACGCTCAGACTGCTGCACAACGAGCGGGAAGCAGTCATCAACGACCGTGTGCTGGCCGCGCAGTGGGACCGCACGGGGCTGTATGTCTTTCCCCATACATCGCCGAAGCCGATCCGCGGCCACATCATCAGCGTTCTCGAGGGCGTCTCACAGATCGGACAATATGCCGTCGTCGCGCTGGACCGCGGCACGCGGGACGGTATCGACGTCGGCCACATATTCGACGTGTTCCAGAGCGGCTATCCGATCTACGACATGCAAGGCACGTTCGGATCGAAGATTACGTCGCCGGAACGGCTCGCCGGTTCCCTGATGGTCTTCCGAGTTTTCGAGCGAGTCAGCTATGCGCTGGTCCTGGAGGCCGATCATGCGATCCATGTACTCGACTTCGTGCAGACGCCGTAAGGCGGCGCGGACATCGACGAACTGAGGTTCTGGCTGGCGTTGGCTCGGGCACCGGGCAGCGGCGGGCGACAACTCCGCGCGCTGCTCGATACCCCGGGGGCTCCGCGCGCCTTGTTCACCGAGTCGGCCAACGCGCTGCGCAAACTGGGCGCCTCCGCACCGCTGATCGACTATCTGCGCGCACCCGACTGGACTCGAGTCGATGGCGACCTGGATTGGTTGTCACAACCGCGTCGCATGTGTATTTCACTGGGCGACCCACGTTATCCGGCCCTGCTGCGTGAAATCGCCTCACCGCCTACGGTTCTGTACGTCGACGGAGACCCCGACGCGCTCGACAGGCCATTGATCGCCGTGGTCGGCAGCCGCAACCCGACCCCTGCCGGAACGCGAACCGCGTTCGACTTCGCCGGCGCGCTATGCGACAGCGGCGCCGCCATCTCCAGCGGTCTCGCGGTCGGCGTCGATGCCGCCGCCCATCAGGGCGCGCTCGCACGGCAAGGAACGACGGTCGCGGTCGTCGGGACGGGCCTCGACGAGGTCTATCCACGCCGCCATCGCCGCCTGAGCGAATCGATCGCCGAGTCCGGCGCCGTGGTCTCGGAATTTCCGCCGGGTACACCGGCGCGCCCCGCGAACTTTCCGCGCCGCAATCGGGTCATCAGTGGTCTCAGTGTCGGAACCCTGGTCGTCGAGGCAACTCTGCGTTCGGGCTCGCTGATCACGGCGCGGCTGTCGCTGGAACAGGACCGGGAAGTCTTCGCGAGTCCCGGCTCGATCCATAATCCGCTCGCCCGGGGCTGTCATGCGTTGATCAAACAGGGCGCGAAGCTCGTCGAAACGGTCGACGACATCCTCGAAGAACTCGGTGGATTCGGGCTCAGGAGGACTGGCGGGACTTTACCGGAGGCCATGAACGAACTCGACAAGGCAAGTGCGGAACTGTTGAAATTTGTTGCGTGGGACCCCACCTCCGTGGATACTCTAGTTGCAGCTACCGGCTTCAGCGCGGAACAGGTGACATCAATTCTGGTTCTTCTGGAACTTTCCGGACACATCGCGTCGACCGCCGCTGGCTGTTACTGCAGAACCACCTAACGGAGCAGGACACCCACTCACGGTGTCGTTGCTCGGGGCGCCGAATGAAAGAAAACGTCGTCGATGTGCTGATCTATCTGTTCCAGAACTACATGGATGCGGAGGAGGACCAAACTCCGGATCCCGACATCCTCAGGGATGAACTGCTCGAGGCGGGTTTTCCTCGCAAGGAAGTCAACCGGGCATTCGAATGGCTGGAATCCCTGGCGGATCAGCATCCGATCGGAAGCTTGTCGACACCGTCGTTCCGAGTATTTTCTCCGCAGGAGAAGTCAAAGCTCGACACCGAGTGCCGAGGCTATCTGATGTTTCTCGAACAGTCGGGTATCCTGTCATCGACGAGTCGCGAACTCGTCATCGACCGCCTGATGGCCTTGCACGAGGACCCGATCACGCTGGAGAACCTTAAATGGGTCGTACTGATGATTCTGTTCAGTCAGCCCAGCGAGGAAGCCGCGTACGCCCGAATGGAAAACCTGGTGTACGACTCGATACCCGCCTACCTGCACTGAGCGGGCGCGTCTGCCGCGACCGCAACTGAGCCGGCCGGCGCCGGCCTTCCAAACGCGGATCCGCATCGGCAACACGGAAACACTCGAAACCGCGCGCCGGCGCGTGCATACTCTTGCGCCGGAGCCCTACCCGCCGACGGTCGTCCTGCCAGCAGGCCGCCGTGCGTCGCGCGGCTGTCCGACCAGCACCACATCGCCTTACCGTTGATAGAGCTCATGAACCAGAATTTGGTCATCGTCGAATCCCCGGCCAAGGCACGGACGATCGAAAAGTACCTGGGCAAGGACTTCCGGGTATTCGCGTCCTACGGCCATGTTCGAGACTTGGTGCCGAAGGAGGGCGCGGTCGACCCCGATCACGACTTCGCGATGAAGTACGATCTGATCGAGAAGAACGAAAAGCACGTTCAGGCGATCGCGAAAGCAGCCGCCAAGGCCGACGCGCTCTACCTCGCGACCGACCCCGACCGTGAGGGCGAGGCAATTTCCTGGCATCTCTACGAGATCCTCAAGGAGCGCCGCGTGCTGGAACAAAAACCGGTGCATCGCGTCGTTTTCCACGAAATCACCAAGCGCGCGATCACCGAGGCAATCGAGCACCCGAAGGCCCTGTCCGAGGACCTGATCGCCGCGCAGCAAGCGCGACGTGCGCTGGATTACCTGGTTGGGTTCAAGCTGTCACCGCTGCTGTGGAAGAAGATTCGCCGCGGCTTGTCGGCCGGCCGGGTACAGAGCCCGGCGCTGCGAATGATCGTCGAACGGGAACTCGAGATCGAACAGTTCCAGAGCCGCGAATACTGGACGATCGAAGCGGCGCTGCGCGCGACCGATCAACAGATTCGCGCGCGGCTGACGCATTACCAGGGCGAGAAGCTCGAGCAGTTCAGCGTCGTTAGCGACGAGCAGGCGGCGGGCATCCGGCAGGAATTGCTGCAGCACGCGCAAGGCCGGCTGGAGGTCGTGAAAGTCGAGGAAAAGGAGCGCAAGCGCAACCCGGCCGCCCCGTTCACGACCTCGACGCTGCAGCAGGAAGCGGCGCGCAAGCTCGGCTTTTCGACGAAGCGAACGATGACGATTGCGCAGCAGCTGTACGAGGGGATCGACCTGGGGGGCGAAACCGTCGGCCTGATCAGCTACATGAGAACCGACTCGGTGACATTGGCCGGCGAGGCGATCCAGGAATTTCGCGAGATGATCCGCGAACGGTTCGGGCCCGAGAATGTCCCGGACCAGCCGCGCATCTACAAGACCAAGAGCAAGAATGCGCAGGAAGCGCACGAGGCCATCCGTCCGACCTCGGTCTACCGCACGCCTGAAGCCGTCAAGGCCCATCTCAGCCCCGACCAATTCAAGCTCTACAGCCTGATCTGGAAACGCAGCGTCGCGTGCCAGATGATTCATGCAACCATCAGCACGGTCGCCGTCGACTTCGCCTGTGGCCCCGGAAACGTATTCCGGGCAACCGGTTCGACCGTCGTCCACCCCGGCTTCATGGCCGTTTACCTCGAAGGGAAGGACGACGCGCCGAACGAGGACGACGAGTCCTACCTGCCGGTCCTGACGGTCGGCGAACAGGTCGCACTGGACGATGTCATCGCCGACCAGCATTTCACCGAGCCTCCGCCACGCTACTCGGAAGCGAGCCTGGTCAAGGCACTCGAGGAATACGGCATCGGTCGCCCGTCGACCTATGCCGCAATCATCTCGACCCTGCAACAACGCCAGTACGTGACTCTCGAGAACAAGCGATTCATCCCGACCGACGTCGGCCGGATCGTCAATCGCTTCCTTACCGAGCATTTCACTCAGTACGTCGATTACAACTTCACGGCAAACCTGGAGGACGACCTGGATGCCGTGTCGCGCGGGGAGAAGAACTGGGTTCCGCTGATGCGGGAGTTCTGGGATCCGTTCAAGCAGTTGATCGAAACGAAGGACGAGAACCTCAAGCGCGCCGACGTCACCCATGAGTCGCTTGATGAAGCCTGTCCGGAATGCGGCGGGCAATTGTCGATCCGGCTCGGGCGCAACGGCCGCTTCATCGGCTGCACGAACTATCCGACATGTCGCTACACACGCAACCTGAAGGGCGACGAGCCCAGCGCGGCAACGCCCGAGGTCGTCGAAGGGCGCACCTGCCCGAAATGCGACTCCACCCTGGTGGTCAAGGAAGGCCGCTACGGAAAGTTCATCGGGTGCAGCGGCTACCCGAACTGCAAGCACATAGAACCCCTGGAAAAGCCAAAGGACACCGGCGTGCAGTGCCCGGAGTGTCACAAGGGTACGCTGATCAAGCGCAAATCGCGGTTCGGCAAGCTGTTCTATTCGTGCTCGACATACCCAAGCTGCAGCTATGCGGCGTGGAACCCGCCGCTGGCTGAACCCTGCCCGTCGTGCGGATGGCCGATCTTGACGATCAAGATGACGAAGCGACGCGGAACCGAGAAGGTCTGCCCGCAGAAAGGTTGCGGCTTTGCCACACCGTACGAGGGCGAGGTGCCGGCCGAGAACACCGTCGCCTGAGGCGAATCGGCGTGACTCCGACGATCCAGCAGCATTGTCCGTGATCCCGTCGCGATTCAGGCTGACGCTGGCCGCCGCGCACCTGCGCCGCGGCGGCGTTCTCGCCTATCCGACCGAGGCCGTGTTCGGTCTCGGGTGCGATCCGTTTTCCGCCTCATCGGTGGCGAATCTGCTGGCCCTGAAACAACGTAGCGACGCCAAGGGGTTCATCGTGATCGCCGGGTCGATCGACCAGATCGCGGACCTGGTCAGGATTCCGTCGCAAGATGCGGAGGCACGATTGCTCAGGGATTGGCCCGGACCCGTAACCTACATACTCCCCGCGGCACGCGATGTCCCGGACTGGCTCACCGGGGGAAGATCGACCCTGGCCGTGCGCGTCACCGCGCACCCCGTCGTCGCGGCGCTGTGCGGGGCCTATGGCGGCCCACTGATCTCCACGAGCGCGAACCTCAGCGGACAGCCACCGGCACGCACACGCGCCGCGGTGCGACGGCGATTCGGTGACGCAGTGCAACTGCTACCCGGCGAATTGGGCGGCACGGCACGACCAACGCCGATCTACGATGCGGCAACGGGAACCCTGCTACGACGATGAGGCCAGCGCATTTTCTTGACATGACCGCCTCCCCTCATTAGCATTGAGCGATTTTTCGTCAGCCCCTCGGGCACGATGAGTCCGCGTCGAAGCGCTGCATGTTTCAAGCCAACACAACAGATTCGCCCGTGACGGCCGATACCGCCAACGCCCTGACCATCGCGGACATCCGAAGCCTGGTGGAAGGCGAAATGGCCGCCGTGGACCGCCTGATCCTAGGCGAACTGCGATCGGACGTCGTGCTGATCAACCAGATCGGCCACTACATCGTGCAGAGCGGCGGCAAGCGACTACGCCCGATGTTGTTGCTGCTCGCGGCTCGCGCGCTCGGCTTCAACGGGACCGAGCATGTCACGCTCGCGACCGTGATCGAATTCATCCACACCGCGACCCTGCTGCACGACGACGTCGTCGACGAATCCTCGTTGCGGCGCGGAAAGGACACCGTGAATTCGCTGTGGGGCAATGCCGCCAGCGTGCTGGTCGGCGACTTCCTGTATTCGCGCGCCTTCGAACTGATGGTCAGCGTCGGCAAGATGCGGATCATGGAACTGATGTCCAGGACGACGACCGCGATCGCCGAAGGGGAAGTCCTGCAACTCCTGAACTGCAACAATCCGGCGACGACCGAGCAGAAATACCTCGACGTGATCTCGCGCAAGACCGCGATCCTGTTCAGCGCGGCGGCCCAGCTTGCCGCGGTGTTGACCGGGCAGCCGCTCGACGTGGAAGAGGCGCTGCGTGATTACGGCCTGCACCTCGGCATCGCGTTCCAGTTGATCGATGACGCGCTGGACTACCAGGCCGATCCGCAGGAACTGGGCAAGAATCTCGGCGACGACCTGGCCGAAGGGAAACCGACCCTGCCGTTGATCTACGCCATCGAGCACGGATCAGCCTCGGAGAGCGCGCTTCTGAGGCAGGCAATCGAGCATGGCGACCGTAACGTCTTCGCCGATGTGTTCGCAGTCATTGAATCGACTCGCGCAATCGCGTACACTGCGCGGCGTGCTCGAGAGGAGGCCGACGCGGCGATCGCCGCCGTAGCCCGACTCCCCGAGAGCCCCTTCAAACAAGCCCTAGTCGGCTTGGCGCAGTTCTCGGTCGAACGAACATATTGACCGAAAATCCCACGGGGTGTAGCTCAGCCTGGTAGAGCACTGCTTTCGGGAGGCAGTGGCCGGAGGTTCGAATCCTCTCACCCCGACCAGATCCTTGAAACCCGCAGCACGGCTTCGCCGCGAACGCGAGATGCGGAGCGCAGGCGGACAATCGTTCTCCCGGCGTCTTTCGCCGTAATGGGCAACGAGCCCACGCAAACGCCGCTTGACGCCTCTCCCTCACTACCCTCCGAGACCAACACGCATCGGCGGGATCCGGCCCATCGGCGCGCACCTCCGCCGCTCGCTCGAGCCGTAGACCCGAAGCCCTTACCCCGCCTGACGAGGCCCCGCCGCGCGACGGCGAGCACCCGCGATTCGACCGTCATACACGTGTCATTGTCGGACCCCAGAATATCGGCTTGCCGCACACGCGGCGCCAGAGCCATATCGGGGGAACCCGTCATGTACTTTTCCACTCACCGCAGCCCCGCTATGTCATCGGAGATTTATGTCGTCGAGCATTGGCGGGACAATACCTGGGAAGCCGTCGACGAATGGAACGATGTCGGCAAGGCGCGGGACGCTTTAGCCGAACTGGAGGCGCTTGGCTGGAACCGACTCAGAGTCGCCAGCGTCGCCGGAAGCGAACGTCGCGTCATCTACTACGGAGACTGACGGTACATCCGGCGATCGCGGCCGGCGACGGCGCCCTCCCTTTCCACTGGGCGCGACACATCCTGTCAACTGCCCCTTCGACGAAACAAGGTGGCAGGCAGGAGCCTGACTCTGTTGGGGTCCCGAGGACTCACCGCTCATGCAACTGTCAGCGATTACCTGCGTCGTACCGACGCGCAACGAGGCGCACAACATCGAGCGGTTCCTGGCGTCAGTACCCCAGGATCTATCGCTGATCGTCGTCGATTCCAGCGATGACAATACGGCCGAGACGCTGTTGCGCCGCCGCCCCAACAAGACGACCTTGATCAGCATACGGGCGACGATTCCGGAGGCCCGACAGATCGGGGCCGAAGCGGCGCGCTCGGAGTGGCTGCTGTTCACCAATGCCGACATCGTGTTTCCCGAGCACTATTTTCAGACACTCTTACGCTACCTGGATCGCGACTGCGTGTACGGCAGCAAGCTATCCCTGGATCGCTATCGAGCATACTACCGCGCAGTCGGCGCGGGACAGCACTTGTCCGACCGCATCGGGATTCCGGCCGCCAGCGGATCAAACCTGGCGGTCCGCCGCCGCGCGCTCGTATCCGCCGGGGGATTCGACCCGCGGCTGACCTGCAACGAGGATTCCGAACTGGTCTGGCACATCAAACACTGCGGCTTCCGGGTCCGCTACGCGCCCGACATCCCGGTCTACGCGACGGACCATCGGCGACTCGAACGCGGGATAGCGCGAAAGACAGCCCACTCCATCGCTCGCTGCCTTGCCTTGTATTCGGGACTGGGTCCGGATCACTGGCGTACGAATGACTGGGGCTACTGGTCACATCGTCGGAGGGAAGACGAAGCTTAATCGGGGCGCTCGGCCCACCATCGCGCTGGAACGTTTTGTGCCAGAAGCCAGCCTCGTCTATAATCGTCTGTTTTTGCAATCGATTGGGCTCGGCCCGGTCAGGATTTTCCTCGCATGCTCTCGAAACTCCGTAACATCGCGATCATCGCGCACGTCGATCACGGCAAGACGACCCTGGTCGACAAGCTGCTGCAGCAATCCGGCACGTTCGCATCCCACGAACGGGTCGAGGAGCGCGTCATGGATTCGAATGCGCTGGAAAAGGAACGCGGCATCACGATCCTCGCGAAGAACACGTCACTGACCTGGGGCGAGTACCGCATCAACATCGTGGACACCCCGGGGCATGCCGATTTCGGCGGGGAGGTCGAGCGTGTCCTGTCGATGGTCGACTCGGTGCTGCTGCTGGTCGATGCCGTTGACGGACCGATGCCGCAGACGCGTTTCGTGACGCAGAAGGCCTTCGCGCTCGGCTTGAAGCCCATCGTCGTCGTCAACAAGATCGATCGACCGGGCGCGCGCGCCGATTGGGTCGTCGACCAGACGTTCGATCTGTTCGACAAGCTCGGCGCAACCGAGGAGCAACTCGACTTTCCGATCGTCTACGCCTCGGCACTGGGCGGCTACGCCGGCGCATCTCCGGACCTCCGGAGCGGCGACCTGACCCCGCTGTTCCAGACGATCGTGGACCGCGTTCCGCCGCCCCCGGTCGATCCCGAGGGGCCATTTCAAATGCAGATCAGCAGCCTCGACTACAACACGTATGTCGGTGTGATTGGCGTCGGGCGGATTCAGCGCGGCCAGGTCCGGGCCAATATGCCGATCACGGTCGTCGGGCGCGACGGGCAACAACGCTCGGCCCGCATTCTGCAGATCCTGTCATTCCGCGGACTGCAGCGAATCGAGGTCGACGAGGCCTCCGCCGGTGATATCGTCGCCATCAGCGGCATTGATCCCCTCGATATCTCCGACACGCTGTGCGCGCCCGAAGCGGCCGAGGCACTTCCGGCGCTCGCGGTCGACGAACCGACCGTCAGCATGACCTTTCAGGTCAACAAGTCTCCACTGGCCGGTCGGGACGGCAAGTTCCTGACATCCCGGCAGATCCGCGAGCGATTGCTGCGCGAACTCCGACACAACGTTGCGTTGCGTGTCGAGGAAACGGAGGATCCCGACAAGTTCAAGGTGTCAGGCCGCGGCGAACTGCATCTGTCGGTGCTGATCGAGAACATGCGCCGAGAAGGATACGAATTGGGTGTTTCCCGGCCGGAGGTGATCTTCAAGGAGGTCGACGGCGAGACTCATGAGCCTTACGAGTTCGTGACCATCGAGGTCGAGGAGACTCACCAGGGCGCGGTCATGGAGAAACTCGGCACGCGCAAGGCGGACCTGCTAGCAATGGTTCCGGACGGGCAAGGCCGCGTGCGCCTCGAGTACATGGCGCCGTCGCGCGGGTTGATAGGCTTCCAGACGGACTTCCTGAGCACGACTTCCGGAACGGGCCTGTTTTACCATGTGTTCGACCACTATGGGCCGATGAAGAAGGGCGAGGTCGGGCAGCGGATCAACGGCGTGCTGATTTCGAACATCAGCGGGAAGTCACTCGCCTTTGCGCTGTTCAATCTGCAGGACCGCGGTCGATTGATCATCGATCCGGGCAACGAAGTCTACGAAGGCATGATCGTCGGGATCCATTCCCGTGCGAACGACCTCGTCGTCAATCCGACGAAGGCCAAGCAGTTGACCAACATACGGGCCGCCGGAAGCGACGAGAACATCTTGCTGACTCCGCCGGTTCGCTTCAGCCTCGAACAAGCGCTCGAGTTCATCGACGACGACGAGCTGGTCGAGGTGACTCCAAACAACATCCGGCTCCGCAAGAAGCTCTTGTTGGAGCACGAGCGCAAGCGCGCTCAACGCGCTAGCGGCGAAAACTAATCCGCCCCACCAGCACTCTCTCGCCAAGCAACCATAGTCGCGGCCGCCGACCCTCGTCGACGACCGCGGGCTGTGGCAACAGGAAAGGCGACGCGGTCCGCGTCGTTGCTCGTTCGATCTGACCGGGCACCTATCCAACGCTACCCGTCGACCGACTCACAGACCTCTCCGGTCCCCACCAGGCTCACGCCGAGCCGGACAAAGCCCACGGCTGCTTCCTGCGCTCCAACCGATCATTCCTCGGATCGGTCTCGGCGCTCTGTTCCACATAATTGCCCCGAGCACACCGCCGAGCGGCCGCTGACTGCCGTCCTGGCCCGTGTATCTAAGCTAACGCAGCGCTGGATCCCCGCTGATTCGCGCGACACTCGGTGTGCGGCGCCTGCGTTGAGGGAAGCGTTGGCAGTCCCAAGGGCCTGACGTCTGGCGGCTAGGCGCCCTGGTGTCCGCTCGAAATGCGTTGGAACTGAGGCGAGGCGAAAGGCCAGCCCGTAAACCCCCGCGGGCTCGACGCAGCGCTTTTCCAAGAGACATGGCGCAAGTCACTGGCGCATGCATGCGCCGGGACCAATCCGCTGCAACTCAATCACGCGCCGTGTAGTGTCAACTGCGCGATCAGTTTGGTAGCGCTGCCGATCACGACGGCAGATTGGCTTGCCCGCGCGTTTGCTCATCCACGCAAAAAGGCCCCTGCTGGACGGTGCCGGCAGGGGCCTTGTTAGGTGACGCGCCGCGCGAGCGGCGCGCCTTCCCGCTCGTTCTTACATGAACGACGGGATCAGCGGAGCATCGATCTGAACGACCTGACGCTTGCCAGCGCTGTCAAAGAAGAACAGCAGACCGGCGAAACGGCTATCCGGATCGTAGATGATGTCCGACAGACGATAGACTTCCCACGCTGCATCGCTAGCCTGGGCTTCGATCGTACGCGTCTCACCCGGGGCGATCGGGCTGTTGTCGCTAACCGACAAGCCGTCTTCTGCCAACAGGTCTTCCGGTAGCCCGACGTGTCCTTGAACACATCCGAATCCAGGAAGCGTACCGACGCGGTGTAGAACTCACCCAAACGAACCGGCTGCGAACCGTTGTTCGTGATCGTCAGCTTCATCCGCATCGCACGGCCCGGTACGCGATACGTCGCGTCCTCGACCTTCACCGAGATCGTCGGCTTCGCCATCTCGATCGACTTGATGCCACGAACCGTACCAGCCTGCAGCGGAATCGTGATCGGATACTTGCCGTTGGCGCTGGCCTGGGCAAAGATCGTGATCAGAATCGTCGCAGCGGCAAAGCCCATCGCAACCTTGCGGTCGCCCGACGAGACCAGCTCGTCACCGCGGCCCGCACCAGCCAACAACAGACGCGGAATGAATACCGGGCGACGGCACCAGTAGAACATCCACGCTACGCCAACGGCGTACCAGAAGAAGTGCCAGAAGTAGATGTTCTCGAGGTTATACGTCTCGAGGTCTACCGTTGCACCCGTCAGCGTCGTCACCGGGTTCTTGAAATCACCATCGAGCCTTCGATCGTGATCCACTTGCCCGGGCCGATGATCGGTCCACCACCTTCAACGTTCAACATCGTGTGAACGTGCCAGTCGCCAGGACGACGTGCCTTCAGGTTCACCTTGAAGTCGTACGTCTGGCCGATTTCCAAACGCACCGAACGCGGTACCAACTGTCCACCGATAAACGATTCCTTACGGATGAATACCGGACCCGGAATACCAATGTTCAGGAACGCGTCATCCGGCTCGTTTACCGATTCCGGCCAGCCCTCGAACACGTGGAACTTGCCCGAGATCGTCACGAACTCGTTGACGTTCACTTTCTCTTTCGACCAGTTCAGGTCGTACCAGTGAATCGTCCGCATACGCATGAACGCGGCCTGCGACTTCTCGCCGTGCGCCGACGCCGTCGGTGCGTACATGCTCGTCGCCGCTACACCGGCCAGCAAGCCCAGTACGGACCACTTGGCAATCCGGTCTTTTATTATTTTCATGATTCCTCCTCTTTCGAGTCTTTGCATGTTTGGTTCGTCCACTGGCCCTTCAAGACCCGTGGATCTTCGCCTCGTTCAGTCGATCCAACGCAGACGATTAGGTCTGCTTCAGGAAACGGACGGTGGAGAACCAACGGCCTACAAAGTGCCAGATGAAGTAGATCAGGATCGACATGAAGCCCGAGAAGAAGGCCGACACCGGCGCAACGTCCTTACCGAACGTACGCAGGCGTGCCTTCTCGACCATCCGGATGTACTCCGGCGTACCCGTACGCACGTAGTTGTAACCCTGAATGTCGGCAATCGACATCAGCATGCCGCTGTACTCTACCGGTACGTGGATCGGTGCAATGATCGGCCAGTTGCCGGGTAGAAAATCAGACCCCATGCCAGACCACCGATGATGGCCGTGAACAGGAAGCTGCCGCTCAACAGCAGGAACGTATCCAGCAGGATCGCACCCGGAACCAGAATCGCCGGGAATACGAAGTTCACCGGGAAGTACGTCCAGCCCCAGAAGTTGAAGTAGCGGTTGACCCACTCACCAAACAGCAGACCCAGGATGCACACCGTCGCGCCCCACGGCTGACGAAAACGCTCCCACAGATAGGCCTGTACGGCCGCCGGGAACGTGATCAACACGATCGGCGTTACCGTGACCCACAGACGGCGGTCCTTCCAGTCCGACCAGAAGTCCCAGTCACCCATCGTCAACATCGCATGAATGTGGTACGAACCACACAATACGAAGAACACGATAAACAGAGCCAGAAAATCCACGGTCCGTGAAACTTTGACCGCTTCCGCATGCGATACACACGCTGAACTTGCGCTCATACAATACCTCCAGTTCGTCGATAGTTATTGTCTGCCTTCAGCAGCAGATCCATCCCGGTCCGCCACTGAACTCGCATCCCTGCGCATTCCAACGGCTGGTGACCTCGCGTCTCCGCAAAACCACCAGCCCCAGGATTCTTCCTGTCCTTACTTGCTGATCAGACCCTGATCGCAAGCTTCGCAGATGTCACGACCAATGACCTTGCTGAAGCTATAGAAGGTCTGCGTCAGCGTGCCCATGACAGCCAGCGCCAGCCAGCCGAAGAACACGAAGCCGTAGTGCAACGGCGCGACGAACAGCTCTTCCATAAACCAGAAGGTGTGACCCCACTCGTTCAGACCGACGTTCGGCAGAATCATGAACGGGCCAACGACCAGGATCAGGTACGGCAGCGAAATGCCCTCCGAGAAGTACGGCAGACGCGTCTTCGCATACAAGAACGCTGCACCACCCGCGATGATGTAGATCGGGTAGCTCAGGTAGAACTCGATGATGTGCGACGGCGTGAAGTCCGTGTCACGTACGATCGTCTGATGCCACGTACCATCCTGCTCGGTGAAGTACGATGCACCCCAGTAGATCGCCCATGCATACGACACCAGGTACACCAGGTGCGTGAAGTTGCGACGCAACTCTTCGCGCGGTGCCAGCGCTGCCAGGTTCCGGTCACGTCTTCCACGGTAACTCCCACAGAATGGAAGCGGTGGTCACTTCCAGAACGATCTCGGTGTACAGGAAGTTCATCCAGTACGTCTCGAATTCCGGCGCGAATGCGTCCAGACCGGCCGACCAGCCGTAAACGCCCTCGTACCAGCGAACCCACATGTAGAACACCGTGTAGATCATGAAGGCAAACGTCAGCCACTTCATGTCCAACAACGGCTTATCCTGAGCGGCGACGCCGCCAATCGTTGTTGCAGCCATTAATCAAACCTCCTACGTGTTGTTGAAACAAGGACGTCATCGTCAACGACGCGCCCCCGCTCGACCTCAGCTTCCTGCTTCTTCTTGCGAACCCGACCAACCTCGCGGTCAGACAGTCTTCGGTACCCGGTCCTTCGGGTCGGTGCAGTCTATTCAGCACCTATAGTGGTGTCAAGCAAGTTCGGGGGCTTTCGTCGCGAAAACGCAGAATGACCACAAACTGACGAAAATGCGCGACAAGGCACCGGGCAATCGGGCGCAGAACATGAGATGAAAAGAGGCACGGACGCGCCGGCTACGCGCCCGCCAGATCCAGTGAAGTCGCGGTTCAGTCGAGGACGAGAATCTCACCCTTGCCCTGCGCCGCGAAGTCGCCTGCATAGCGCCTGACCGGCAGGACACCGCCAGCCGGAATCGTCACCGAGGGATCCAGACGCCGGAGGCTGTTGAGCAGCAAGGTCATGAAGCCGAGCGTGTGACGCCCGCAGTCGTTGAAGGTCGGCATCAAGGTATGCGGCACCCTGAACAACAACAGGGTTCCTCGCTTCATGCCGTAGCCGGGGTACGGTCCTACCGAACCCTCCGCGACGATCGTGCCCGCGGTCATGCGCGAACCCAGATATGCGCCGGCATCACCCTTGATCAGGATCAGTCCCCGGCGCATCGAGTCTCCGACGCGGTCACCGGCATCACCGAAGATGACGACCGATCCGCCCGACATGCCCTTCTTGTTGCCAGGAAGCGCCGCGCCAAGGAAATCACCCGCGCTGCCGCGCACGGTCACGGTACCCCCACGCATCTCGGCTCCGCAAAAGATGCCCACATCACCCGCGACGTCGATCGTTCCGCCGCGCATGCCATGACCGACGTAGGCTCCGGCGGAGCCGGCCACTTCGATAGTTCCCAGAGTCAGTCCACGACCGAGATAATCGAACCTCGCGCTGCCTCCATCGAAGCGGAGCGTATCCCAACTCTCAGGCACCGAGACATCGAAAAGTTCCCGGACGGGCAACTGCCGATTGCCGCACTGCAACAGCATGCCCCGTATCTCCTCGGCCGACAGTCCCGCCAATCGTTCCGGTGTCAACGACGAGACGTCGAGACGCTGTACGGGGTCGCTTTTCAGACGCAGAATCAGACGGCTCATCGACTGGTCACTCGTAATCAACGTGTGGCGTACGCCTCAGGCGAGAATCTCGTGCAGACGGAACAGATAGGGTCCGAGCTTGCCGCCGTAGTTACCGGCGCTGATCCGCTGTATGCCCTTTCCCGCCCCGAGCGCGCAGACCGCCTCCATGCCGGCCCTCATCGCGCGCCTAATGTCCTCGTCACTCAGTCCATCGATGACGATCTCCATCACCGATGCGATATCGGACGACAACTGCGACGCCACCTGCCCCTTCAAGGTTGGACAGAACGCGTCATTGGTCGAGGCATTCAGCGCCTTGTATTTGGAGCCCACCTTCGAACCCGAGCGCACGACACCGCCAGGGAAGGGCATGATGACGTTCGGCACCACGCGCATAGCCTCCACGGCGCTCTCGCACGCCGCGAGCGCCTGCGGTTGGCTTTCGGCCAGGATCAGAAAGTTGCCACCACCGACCGCGGGCACCATGCCGGTGGTTTCCTCGGCAAGAAACTCACCATCCATGACGGGCACGCGCCAATAGCGGCGGTCTTCGATGCGCTTCGCGATCTGAAAGCCGTCGCCGAAATACCGAAGGTTCTTGCCGAGCGCAATCGGGGTGCCATCGTGGAGTCCGGCGAACACTGCGGAGGTCGGCGAGGTCAGCACGCATTGACCGACGCGCGTCTCAAGCTGCTTGGCCAGGGTCTTGCCCCCCATCGCGAACACCATGACCGCGACCCCGGGACGCCCATCGGGCGTTTCGGCGGCATCGACCTCCCGCTCTATGCCGGCTTCGCAGCCGCAGCCGATCACGGATGTCGCGAATCCGGTCATCGCACGCGCGGCATGATAGGCCCAGGTCAGGTTCTGCGCGGTGACGATGATGCGCGTGGCCTTCATCGGAAAGGCTTCGGCGAAGGTATCGTCGATCGTGACCCCGTTGATCTTCATAGTCGTCTATCTCAGCGAAAGCAGTGTGCCTGCCGCTCGCGATGCAGGCCGGTGATCCCGAAATCGAGGGGCGGGCATGGAACCATTCCGCTCAAGCCTGCCCGAGACAGGGATGCGTGATGATCTTGCTGCGCCCGTCTCCCTCGATTTCCCAGTCCCGGATCACGAAGTTGTCCATCTTCATCGTATGGAATCGGTCGAAATAGTCATCGAGCAGGCGTTCGATACCCGGCCGATCGAATTCGGGTCGCACCGTGTGCACATTGCCCCAGACAACCTGAACGATCTCGCCGTCGCGCACGACCAGGCGCCCATCCTTGAACACATAATCCGGCTTCGCGAACATCGCCTCCTTGTCGTCCTTTTCGGTATACACCGTGACGTCCGCTGCCGCTCCGGCGCCGAGATGACCGCGATCGCCGAGCCCGAGCAGCCGCGCCGCGCCGGCCCGGGTCATGATCGCGATCTCGTACAGCGTGTATTCCCGATCGATCGCACCGAGGTTGCTCAAGGCCGCCGCGTCGGGATGGATCGTCGCCAGCATGTCATTGCGGAAGCTGCGATCCATCAGCAGGCGGATCAGGTGCGGGTAACTCGTGAACGGCGCACCGTTCGGGTGATCCGTCGTCAGGAACACGCGCCACGGATCATCGACCAGAAGGAAGATCTCGAGACCGATACACCATTGCAGCGCGTTGACGAAATTCTGGTCCTTGTACTTGAACGGAACGACTCCGCAGCCGGCATCGCATTCGATGTCCATGCACACCCACTTCCGCGGATGGGCGTGACCATGGTTGGCATGCTGGCGCATCGAATCCCCAGACGCCGTGACCGTCTGACCGAAGAGGATCTGCCCGACGTCGACGGTGATGTTCGTGTTGCGATTGATCGCCTCGGCGATCGCGGCCGCACCCGACGAGAACTTGCGATCCCCCTCGGTGCCGTAGCTGTGAAACTGAACATGGGTCAGATGCATCGGCAGACCCTCGATCCCGGCGATGGTCTTCAGCGTCGTTTCGACGTTGCCGGGCACACCGAGATTGCAGCCGTGCACATGCAGGGGGTGTGGCACACCGAGCTCCCTCACGGCACGCGCGAGCGTCTGCAGGATCTGTCTGGGGGTTACGCCGTAATGGCTGTGCTTCTCGTCCAGATCCAACTGTCGCTGGTTGAACTTGAACGCGCTGATCCCGCCCGGATTGACGACCTTGATGCCGATGCATTGCGCCGAATGCAGGGTCCAGGCGACGTAATCGTTGATCAGATCCTGCTCGGCACCGGATGCCATCATCCGCAGGAAGAAGTCGTCGCTGCCGAGCATGACATAGCCGCCGACGTCGAGCAGCGGCACATCGGCCATCTCCATGTGCGCCTGGCGCGCGTTGATCGGCAACACGGCCGGCTCGAAACCCGCGGTGTACCCCATCTGCGCGTAACGATAACCAGTCGTCAACGTGGACGGCACGGCATGCCCGACCCCGGAACGCAGCAACTCCGTCCGCGCGACCGGATCGCCCCGGTGATCCTCGGGCAACAGGTTCCGCGCAATCGTGACCTTTCCGCCACCGATGTGCGTATGCATGTCGATGGCGCCAGCCATGACGACCTTGCCGCGGCAATCGTATTCTTCGTCCGGCTCGACACCGTGCGGGGGCGCAACGACCCGGCCGTCGCGTATGAAGACATCCCGAACCGCTCCACGCACGCTATGGGCCGGATCGTAGACGGCACCGCCGGTGAGTTTGATCAGCATGAGGACCCTCTGATGATTCCGCGAACCCGCGCGCCGGACCGGGGACACAAAAGTCTCGCCCAACGGGGTACCCGATCTCGCCCGGCGGGTTCCGCACGGCCGCAATCGGTGACCGCGCTTATTAAGGGAATGCGGCGAGTCGGCCGCTCGAATCGACGTAAGCCACGCGATACCAACGCCCATGAACGCCGAGTCCACGCGCGGCAAGGCCCATCACTGTCAAGCGGTCTGATTCGGAGATCGCCGGATGCGACGCTCGGCGGCCTGCAAGCAACCATTAGAATTCTTTCTCAACCGTGAACATTACCGCGCCCACCCGATCGGTCGCGCGGCACGGAACCTCGACGCAACGGCGACCATCAGCGGAACGCCTCAACGTCGATGGCACCATAGGTATCAGCGCAATGCGACCAAGTCACGCTCGATCGACTGCAACACCTCGGCCGCGGATGGCAACGACGACTCGCGCAGCTTGAGCAAGGGCATCGCGACGACGTTGTCACAGCGATACATGTGCCCCCGATGATCGATGCCGGGCGTGCCGACCGGAATGAAGACGTCCGGTTCGCGTTCGAGGGCCGTGCCGGATCGCGCGATGACGACCGTAGGTTGCGATGCGGGGGGAGGCGCGCTGCCCGAGAACGCCGAGACCCACACCAGAAGATCCGCCTCGCCGGCCTGCAACATGCGCCGCGAATCGAACAGGTAGGGGTCGTACTCGGGAAAGCCACGACCGAACCCGACACGGGTCGGATAGCCTGTCTGCCACGCACAAACCTGACTGGCCGTGCGATCGCCATCCTGACCACCCAGCGGGAGAATGGCGCTTCGCGTCTGCTCGTTCAGCCGAACGACGATCTGACACAGCTGTTGCACGGTCAACTCGGCGCTCGGCATATCGAGTTGCCCTGCCACCCAGGTGAAAACGCTGTAGCTCGCCGCACGCAACCTGTCCACCAGGGCCTGCAACTCGGCAACCGGTACGCCGCCGATCGCGTCGACCTGAAGCCTGGCACCATTCATCAGCGCGGCCAGGGCCGCCGCGACACCGACAAGCTCGTCCTTGGAACATTCAAGTACCTTGGGCGGACGTCCATCCGGGGAATATGCGGCGCGGCCACTCGGACCGGTGCCGACATAGACGATCTCCCGCTCCCCGGCATCCTGGTCGAAAAGCGTTTCGGCAACCCAGATGAAGCGCTCGAAGAAACGCGGAAACGGCCCCTCGATATCGCTGCCGAACACCACCAGCAGGTCGACGCGGTTCCTGACCTCGGCCAGCGTCGTCGCCATCCAGCCGGAGTTTGCGAGAACCAGGAGATTCCGCAAACCACCCTCCGCGCGCGCCTGATCGAACACCCCACCGCAGCGGTCGATCAGCGACAGCGCGGCGCGTGCGCCGTCGACATCCGTACCGAAACCGCTGAACACGGGACAGCGACTTTCGCTCAACAATTCCGCGACGCGCCGACATGCCGCATCCAGTGTCGCCGGACGACCCGCGATCCGGGGCGAGGTATCCGTGATTGGCAACTCGAAACCGGGTGTCGTCACGGTGTCGCCATTGTCGACGACGCGAACATCCAATCCCGCGACCTCGATCCGCAGATCATCGGACGCGATGCCGCAGAACGGGCTTGGAACGTTCGACCACGACTGCTGCTCGGGACTCGGACCGCTCATGCTCAGGTACTACTCAATGGACTGCGTGGATCGGGCTGGCGCCGGGCGCCGGAGGCGAGGGGCAAGGATAAGGTCACAGACAGCGAGTTTCAACACCAAAGCCGCGCCAACGACTGTCGACAAGCGGGCGCCCGATGCTCTAGGATCGGATGCCCGGTCGAACTGACCGGCTCCCGCACGCCACCTCTCACCTGCCGATGAGTACGAGCAGAACCGCCCGTTCCCCGACGACGATCTCGATTTGCGCTCCGGCGCGTCTGCACATGGGGTTCCTCGATCTCGGCGGCTCGCTCGGACGCCTGTTCGGCGGGCTCGGCGTCGCGCTGGACGGGATCGGCATCAAGATTCGAATGACGCGGTCCGATCGGCTGTTTGCTCGAGGTCCGTGCCCCGAACGCTGCCTCGATACCGCGCGCCGGGTCGCCGAAGCCTTCGACCTGCCGGCGGGCGCCGAAATCGATGTCGAACAGTCGATCCCTCAACACGTCGGCCTGGGCTCCGGCACCCAACTGGCCCTGGCGATCGGCATCGGACTGCACCGCCTGCACCGTTCGGACCGACCGATCCGCGACATCGCCCCGGTCGTCGACCGTGGCCAACGCTCGGGGATCGGCATCGCCGCCTTCGAATACGGCGGGTTCGTGGTCGACGGCGGACGCGGCTCCGAAACCAAGACGCCTCCTTTACTCGCGCGCTTCGATTTCCCCGTCGACTGGCCATTGATCCTGGTTTTCGACGATCGCGGCCAGGGGCTACACGGGGACGTCGAACGCGCCGCGTTCGCGGCACTCCCGCCATTCCCGGTCGGCGAGGCTGCCCGCCTGTGCCACGCACTGCTGTTGCGAGGACTGCCAGCCCTGGTCGAGCGAGACCTCGCGACGTTCGGCGACGTCATCACCGACATTCAGCGCACGGTCGGGGATCATTTCGCCCCGGCACAAGGGGGCCGCTTCACCAGCGGCGACGTCGAACGCGCCATGGACTGGCTCGTCGCGCACGGCTCGGTCGGCGTCGGCCAGACCTCATGGGGACCGACCGGCTTCTGTATCGCGCCCAGCCCCGAACAGGGCGTCCGGCTCATCGACGAAGCCCGCCGGGCCTTTGCCAGCTCGACCCATCTCAGCTTCCTGTTGACGACGGTGCGCAACACCGGCGCCGAGATCATCGAACTCGAACGCTAGACGCGCCGACTACACGCTCGTGGATCGCCTGCTGCTGGCCGGTGTTTCCGTTCGCAGCCTGGCGCAGTCCGCGGCGCGCGGCGGCTACCGGACGTACTGCCTCGACTGGTTCGCCGATACCGATACCGCGGCCTGTTGCATGGACTGCCTCGTGGTCGGCGGAAGCGCCGGCTTCGACGAGCGCCGTCTTCGAGCAGCCGCGGACCGGCTCGCACCGCGAGGGACCCACAGCGCACTGATTTACGGCAGCGGATTCGACAGTCGACCGGATCTACTGGACGAACTGGCGAACGGCCGCCAACTCATCGGCAATGACCCCGAGACGCTGCGACGGGTTAACCAGCCGCGCACCTTTCTTGGTTTGCTCGACGAACTGGCCATTCCTTACCCGGACACGCGCGAGGACCCACCCGCATCCGGAGACTGGTTACGAAAGCAGGGCTTCAGCGAGGGCGGAAGCGGCGTAGGGCGACACGACCCGGACGCCCCGCCACTCCCTGCGCATGAGCATGGTTATTTCCAACGTTTCATCGACGCGCCCCCTCGCTCGCTATTGTTCCTGGCCAATCAGCGGGACATCGTGACGGTCGGCTTCAACCGCCTGCTGACGTCCAGCCATGACCCGCTGCACCCTTTCCGTTTCGCCGGCGCCATCACCGATAGTCGCATCGCCCCGGAATACGCGAACGCGATTGAACGCTTTGCACTGCGACTGACCCGGGCATTGCATCTCGTCGGCCTGAACAGTCTCGATTTCGTCATCGACTCAACAGGATGCCGCGTCATCGAGTTGAATGCCCGCCCCAGCGCGACGCTGGACTTGCACGATCGGACCACCCCGAACGGTCTGGTCGATGCACATCTGAAGTGCTGCCGCGGCACGCTGCCGCCTCCGCGGCCGGCGGCGAACGCACCGGACCGGGGATTCCGCACCGTGTTCGCGCCGCAACCACTGATGATGCCGAACGGATTCGACTGGCCGCGCTGGACAGCGGACCGTCCGCGATCCGGCACCGAGATCGGCCGCGATCAACCGATCTGCACGGTCAGGGCCGAGGGCGCCTCGCCGGACCAGGTGGATCGTCTGCTGACGCAGCGACAGCGGGAAATGCTCGCGGCGTTGATGTTATATTGACCGCGCCGAGGGCGGAGCGAACCGGCGGCGGGATCGCTGTAACCAGGACCTCGCGGACGTCTGCCTGCATCGCCGCACGTCGGCTGCGGCACACGCGCCGGCACTGACAACGAAACCATCGCGCCGACCGCCACCACGCTCCCGGCCTGGCTCGCGCGCCACTCGCAATCAGGAATCTTCGACCAGCATGACCACGCAGCACACCGTAAGCGTCAACGCGCTCGCCAGCCCGATCGTCCGATATCTGATTTCCCATGCAGACAAACTGCGACTGAAGACCCAGCAACTCGCCAACGGCGCGACCGTGATCGATGCCGGCATCTCGGCATTGGGCGGAATCGAGGCCGGGCGACTGATCACCGAGATCTGCATGGGCGGCCTGGGCACCGTTACGCTGGCTCATAGCAACGCGACCCCTCGCTGGCCGCTGACGGTCCATGTGCACAGCGCGAATCCGGTCATCGCCTGCCTGGCCAGCCAGTACGCCGGATGGAGCCTGTCCCACGGCGAAGGCAAGACGGGTTTCTTCGCGCTCGGGTCCGGACCGGCACGCGCGATGGCAACGAAGATCAAGGCCGGACGCGAGGAACCGGTCGAGGAACTGTTCGGCGAACTCGCCTATCGCGACCAGGCGCCCGAAACCGCGATCGTCATGGAGGTCGACAAGGTGCCGCCGATCGAAGTCATCGAGAAGGTCGCCACCGCCTGCAAACTCGATCCCGCGGCGCTGTCGGTGATCCTGACTCCGACCAGCAGCCTGGCCGGCGGCATGCAGGTCGTCGGGCGGGTGCTCGAAGTCGCGATGCACAAGGCGCACACCCTGCACTTCCCGCTCGACAACATCGTCGACGGCGCGGCCTGCGCGCCGGTGCCGCCGCCGCACCCGAATTTCATTAAGGCCATGGGCCGGACGAACGACGCGATCCTGTTCGGCGGGCAGGCCCATCTGTTCGTCCGCGGCAGCGACGAGGCGGCTGAAGCCCTGGCCAATGAACTGCCCAGTTCCGTCTCTCGCGACTACGGCAAACCGTTTGCCGAGATCTTCAAGGAGTACAACTACGACTTCTTCAAGGTCGACCCACTGCTGTTCAGCCCGGCCAGCGTGATCGTCACGGCGGTGGACAGCGGGCGCAGCTTCCATGCCGGTCGCATCGACGAGGAATTGCTGCAACGCTCGTTCGGGGAGTAGTCGATGCCGCCGTCACACGTCGCGATCGTCACAGACGATCCTGGCTGGCACGGCGCGCGGCTTCGGCGGGCACTCGAGCGCCGCGGCTGCACCAGCCGCTACGTCTCATTGACGGCCTGTCGCATGGCAATCGACGGCAGCGAGGTACCGGTCGTCCTGCCGGGCTTCGAGGAACGCCTCCCCGATGCCGTGTTCGTCCGCGGCGTACCCGGGGGTTCGCTGGAGGACGTGACGTTCTACCTCGACATCCTGCATGCGCTGCGCATTCTGTCCGTGCCGGTCTACAACGACGCGCGGGCCATCGAGCGGACAGTCGACAAGGCAATGACGAGCTTCTTGCTACATCGACTCGGGATCCCGACACCGCCAACCTGGGTCGTCCGGAACCGTGAAGAAGCGCGAGCGATCGCCGAGCGCGAGTTGCGCGCCGGCCAGCAGGTCGTCTCGAAGCCGCTATTCGGGTCGCAGGGCGCGGGCTTGCGGCGCTTTGCGCGCATCGAGGACCTGGACACGCTCGACGATGATTACGCGGTGCACTATCTGCAGCGCTTCGTCGGCTGCGATCGACAGCCACCGCACGATTGGCGCGTATTCGTCATCGCCGGACGCGCCGTCGCCGCGATGCGCCGCTGCGGAGTGACCTGGCTGAACAACGTCGCCCAGGGCGCGCGCTGCGAGCCGGCGCGGCTCGACGACCTATTGCTGAGCCGTCTTGCCGAGGATGCCGTTCGGGCGATCGGCATGGGCTACGCGGGCGTCGACATCATTCGCGACCCGCACGGCCGCTACAGCGTGCTCGAGATCAACAGCATCCCGGCATGGAAAGGCTTGCAGAGCGTGACCGATATCGATATCGCCGAACTGCTGGTCGCCGATTTCCTCGACCTGGCCGCACCGGATTCGATGTCCGAAGCCTCCGCGCGGTGAAATTGTCCATCCCCGGCGCCGAAGCGGAACTGCTCGCGCTCCTTTATCTGGAAGCATGCCAGCTCGAACTCCAGGCGCTGAAACCCGGTAACGTCGGCGTCCACGCTGCGGGCCACGGCATGACGGCCGACGACTTCGTTCGCAGTGCGGCCACCAGCGCACCGTTCCTGTGCGACCGAAGCCTGGAACTCGGAGAGCGGATCTTCCGAGCGGTCGCGGCGACACGACAAGCCGTCGGGTGCAATACCAATCTCGGAATCATCCTGTTGGCTGCGCCACTGCTGACCGCCGCCGAGCAGACGGGCGATGGCGAGTCCTTGCGGACCGCGCTTGAACGGGTGCTGAAGGGAAGCACCGTGCGGGACGCGAACTGGACGTATCAGGCCATCCGGCTGGCCTCGCCGGGCGGCCTCGGTCGATCGAGCGATCAGGATGTCGCCGACACGCCGACGGTTACGCTGCGCGCGGCGATGGCCCTCGCGGCGCCGCGCGACAGGATCGCCCAACAGTACGTACAGAACTACGTAGATGTTTTTGATTTGGCCATTCCACGCTATCATACCGCGCTGGCCCGCTGGGGCGACGAGACTTGGGCAGCGACAGCGGCCTATCTGGAAGTACTTAAAAGCTTTCCAGACAGTCACTTGGAGCGAAAATTCGGCTCCCGTCACCACGCGAAGGTGGCCGCCACGGCAGCGGAACTCGATGACGCGCTGTGGGGGGCATGTCATCCGAACGACGTCATCGACCGTTTCCTGGAAGTAGACGCAGCGTTCAAGGCTTGCGACATCAATCCGGGAACGTCGGCCGATCTGACGGTCGCCTGCCTCCTGACGGCACGCCTGGAGGCATTGCTGCAGAATCGGCAGCCGGCATGACCGGGAGTCTTCCGAGGCGTTGCGGGCGCTTGGTGGCAGGGTGGAGACGCGAATCGGTCCCCATCAGGCCAGGTCTCGAATCTTCACGGCGTTGTCGATGCTGAGGTTGCGGCGCCACGATTCGAGTACGTCAGGTTCGTTATCAATAAATAATGAGGATATCGGTGTGAGAAAAGTTGATAAGGTAATGGTCGGTGAGGCTCTGTGTGGCGGCGGCAACGAAATCGCTCACATCGACCTGATCATGGGACCGCGCGGCAGCGCCGTCGAGACGGCATTCTGCAATTGCGTCACCAATAACAAGGATGGATTCTCCAGCCTGTTGGCCGTCGTCGCGCCGAACCTGTTGACGAAGCCGAACACGGTCATGTTCAACAAGGTCACGATCAAGAACGGCAAGCAGGCCACGCAGATGTTCGGACCCGCGCAGCGCGGTGTCGCCATGGCTGTTGCCGACTGTGTCGAGGACGGCACGATTCCGGCGAACGAAGCAGACGACATCTTCATCTGCGTCGGCGTGTTCATCCACTGGATGGCCGAGGACGACGCGAAGATCCAGGATTACAACTACGAAGCGACGAAGCTGGCGATCAAGCGCGCCGTAACGGGCAAGCCGCGTGCTCGCGACGTCGTTGCCCAGAAGGGCCAGGTCGAGCACCCGTTCGCCGCCCACAAGTAAGCGTTCGCTTCGATCAGTCGATGCCACGCGGCACGCCGCGTCGGCATCGGCGATTCGCTACGTCATTCCCCGTCCGCGAAGCCTCGCAGCACCGCTGAACTCAGTGCTCCGTTGTGCAGCGATGTCGCTACGAGCGCCGCATCGATTCCGAGATTCGCGAGTTCGCGAAGGTCATTTGCATCGCGCACACCGCCAGCCGCGATGATCCGCCGGCCCGGACAGTCCCGACGAAACCACTCGAGCCGATCGATGTCCGGCCCCTGCCCGGTGCCGACATGAGACAGACTCATGACGACGACATCGTCCGGCCAGTCCGCCTGCCCGTCCAGCCATGCCGCGGCGCCGACGAAACGGCCGTCGAGGAAGTCCAGGGAAAGCACCCATTCCGTATCCGACGCACGCGCCTCAGCCGCGGAATCCCAGGATTCGGTCCCGAGTACCGGCACGATGTTCGCCGACGCGAGGCGATGATCGGCGAAGGCCCGGCCCTGATCCACCCAGAACCGTATACCGGGATGGCACCGCGCCAACTCGTTGATCAATGTCATGTGCGAACCCTTCCCGGTGAGCGCATCCAGATCGGCGATGTAGATCGTCCGGAAAGAATGAAGACCGAGCAAAGCGCGCACGACGGAATGCACATCGGTCGCGGCGGTCAGCAGGCTCTCTATGGGGCGATAGGCGTCACGGCGTCCCGCGCGCGCGGCGACCACCTGCCCCCCCATCAGATCGACGACCGGAATGACGCGCATCGCCCTGTCACATGAAGCACGAAACCAGAATACTACTGGCGGAATATGTTACCGGCGGTGGACTGGCCCCGGAAATACCCGACGCCGCCCTGCTTCACGAAGGCGAACTGATGATCGAGGCCCTGGTCGCGGATCTGTCGGAAGCCGGCCAGCACCAACTGACGGTGCTGCGTGACGCGCGCCTGCCGATTCCGCGGAGCTGGCGTAACGAACCGCGGATCGACGTCATCCCGATCGATGGCGCCATCCCATTCGATCTGGCATGGGGTCGGCAACTGGATCGCTGTGACGCCGTCTGGCCGATCGCCCCGGAAACAGCCGGCGTGCTCGAGCGCCTGACGCGCCAGGCCGAGGCATCCGACGCGAGCTTGCTCGGGTGTCCGGCCGATGCCGTTAGACTGACATCCAGCAAGCTCGCGACGGCCCACCGGCTCGCCCGTGCCGGTATCGCCGTCATCGGGACTCGCTCGATCCCTTGCGCCGACCGGCCGGACCAATGGCCGGTGGTCGTCAAACCGGACGACGGAGTCGGTTGCGGTGGCGCGGAGATCCTGCCGACCCTCGACGACTATCGCCTCTGGCATGCCCGGGTCGCCGATACTGCGCGCTACGTCGTCCAACCCCTGCTGCAGGGACGCGCATCGAGCCTGTCGGTCCTGTTCGAACGTGGCCGCGCGCGACTGCTCAGCATCAATCGGCAGCATGTTCACGTCGAGCAACGACGCTTCCACCTGAGCCACTGCACGGTCGAGCGCCCCTGCGGCTCGCGCGAGGATCTTCAGCGACTGGCCGCCGAGATCGCAGCAGCCCTGCCGGAGCTATCGGGCTATGCCGGAGTCGACTTCATCGACACCGAACAGGGGCCCGTGGTCCTCGAAGTGAATCCGCGCCTGACGACATCCTATGCGACCCTCCGCGAGACAACCGGAATCAACGCAGCGGAACTCGTCCTGAGGCTGAAACTCGAAAGCCGGGGGGGCATGCCCTCGACGGACGCGGAGTGCTTGCATTGAACATCGACACGATCGGCTGGGACATCGGCGGCGCGCACATCAAGGCCGTAGCAACCTCCGGGAATGGCCGCATCGCCGCGGTCGCGCAGCATCCTTGCCCGTTGTGGCGAGGGCTGGACCGGCTCGACCTGGCACTCGCCGAACTCGCGCGAACGCTGCCGATACAAGCCGCGACGACGCATGCCGTGACGATGACCGGCGAACTGGCGGATCTGTTTCCGGATCGCTGCACCGGTGTACGCAGCCTGATCGACAAGTTTGCCGATTTCTGCGGCGCCGCACATTTGCTGGTGTTCGCCGGCCCTCATGGATTGCTGCCCGCCAAGCAACTGAACGACCAGCAACTCGAAGCGATTGCATCAGCCAACTGGTATGCCGGCGGATTGTGGGCAGCACGGCGGCTGGGCTCGGGCCTTCTGATCGACGTCGGCAGTACGACGACAGACCTGATACCGTTCGTAGATGGCGAAGTCGCCGCTCGGGGCTATACCGACTGCGAGCGCATGCGCTACGATGAACTCGTGTATTCAGGTATCGTGCGAACGCCGCTGATGGCCATCGCTAGGCGAATCCCGTTCGAAGGCGTGTGGCTGAGTCTGATGAACGAACACTTTGCCACGACCGCCGACGTCTATCGACTCTGCGGCGATCTGCCCGAGGCCGCGGATCAACACCCCACCGCCGACGGAGCACCGAAGGACCGGTCGTTCAGCGCGCGCCGTCTCGCGCGGATGATCGGCCGAGACGCCGGCTCGGCACCGCTCAGCGCATGGACGCGGCTCGCGTACTCGTTCCGCGAACGACAGACGGCGCGGATCGCGTCTGCTGGTGAACTTCAATATTCCCGACCGGAACTGACCGGGAATCCGCCGATCATCGGCGCCGGAGTCGGACGATTCCTCGCGCGCGCAGTGGCCTCGCGTCTTCGACTCGACTACCTCGACGTCGACCAACTCAGTCCTGCAATCGACGGATCATCGACGTTTTCCGTAGCCGACTGCCTGCCCGCCGCGGCGGTCGCCGAGTTGGCGAGGCAATAGCCATGTCCGAGATGAAGCCGCGGGTCGAGGAACTTCCATACTTCCAGAACAGCGCCGCGCTGTTCCTGCCGTGGGCCGATCGCCGCTGGGCGGCATTTCTCGACAGCGGCGCACCGTACAGCCAGCGCGGTCGTTATGACATCCTCGCGGCCGACCCGTATTGCACGCTGGTCACGCGCGGGGCATTGACCGAGATCCGTCGTGGCCGGGAAATCTCGCTGTCGCGCGAGGATCCGTTCACACTCGTCGAGCGCTGCCTTGCGCCGTTTGACCCACCGTGCATCGACTTGCCGTTCGGTGGTGGCGCGATCGGCTATTTCGGATATGACCTCGGCCGACGACTGGAACGGCTGCCGGACATCGCACGCGATGCCGAGAACATCCCTGAAATGGTCGTCGGCATCTATGACTGGGCCGTCGTCGTCGACCACGACCAGCGACGGACCTGGCTTGTTTCGCACGGGCGAGATCCGGCGACCCAGGCGCGATGGCCACACCTGATCCGTTGCTTCAGCCAGATCCAGACGATCGGCTGGCAACGAAACCGCTTCTCCGTGCTCGGCCCGGCACAGGCGAACATGAGCCGCACCGAGTATCGAGCCGCGTTCGAGCGCGTGCGACGCTACATCGTCGAAGGCGATTGTTACCAGGTTAACCTGGCCCAGCGGTTCGCCGCGCCGTGCCACGGCAACCCTTGGTTCGCCTACGAGGCGCTGCGCCAGATCAACCCAGCCCCGTTCAGCGCCTACCTGAACCTGCCGCAGGCGCAGATTCTCAGTTCATCGCCGGAACGCTTCCTGCAGGTCACCGCGGGCCTCGTCGAGACCAAGCCGATCAAGGGCACGCGGCCGCGAGAGCCGAATCCGGCACTGGATCGTGCACGGATGACCGAATTGGCAAGCAGCACCAAGGATCGGGCCGAGAACCTGATGATCGTCGACCTGCTGCGCAACGATCTCGGCAAGAATTGCATTCCGGGTACGGTTCGCGTTCCCAGCCTGTTCGAGGTCGAGAGCTACGCCACGGTGCATCATCTGGTCAGCACCGTGACCGGCCGACTGGGGCCGGGACACAGCACCGTAGACCTACTGCGGGGCTGTTTTCCCGGGGGTTCGATCACCGGCGCGCCGAAAATCCGCGCCATGGAGATCATCGAGGAACTCGAGCCGAACCGCCGCGGCGTGTACTGCGGAGCGATCGGCTACATCGGTTTCGACGGCGGCATGGATACGAACATCGCGATCCGCACGCTGGTCCATTCCGACGGCCTGATCCGCTTCTGGGCCGGGGGCGGCCTGGTTGCCGATTCGGATCCCGAACTGGAATATCAGGAATGCTTCCACAAGGCGTCCGCGCTGCTGCAACTGCTGGAACATTTCCAGGTTCGCAGCACGGGCTCCGACCATGCGCGTGGTTAAACTCGGCGGCAGTCTCGCCGATTGGGACGGACTTCCGAAGGTGCTGGCCGCACTGCCTGACCTCGGTGTCGCGGTGGTGCCGGGAGGCGGCCCGTTCGCCGACCAGGTTCGAACCGCCCAGGAACGCTGGCGCTTCGATCAGCGCACCGCGCATGTCATGGCGATACAGGCGATGAACCAGTATGGACGCATGCTGGTCGCGCTGGAACCGCGGTTGCGCCCGGCGCGCTCGCCGGACGACGCGCGCACGATCACGGCCTCGGGCTCGTCTTGCGTCTGGCTACCGGACCCCGACGATCTCGCAGATCGGGACGACATCCCGGCATCATGGGATGTGACGTCCGACAGCCTGGCCGCCTGGCTCGCGAACCGGATCGATGCTTCCGACCTGATCCTGCTGAAATCCCGTGCCGTCGAGGAACCCGCTTCGCTGGACGCACTCAGCGAGGCGGGAATCGTCGACCCGGCCTTGCCGGCACTGGCCGCCGACGGCCGATTCACGACCTGGATCTGCCCGCGCGATGAGTTCGCGTCACTGGCCCGGACAGGCTCTCCCGAAGCCTCTGGTATGGTCCGCGCGCGCCCCTGAAGAATCTGAAAAAAGCCCGCGGAACCCCCAAAATCCGCCGGTTTGCAAAAGGTCAAGGCCGTGTTAGAGTTCGCGAGCCTGACATGTTCCTTCCGCGGCGTTTTTGTATCTCCTTCCCGGATCGAGGCACTCCTTGCGCTCTGTTCCCGAAGCCCAGAATCATCCCCAAGAAGAAACTCGCTAGGTCTTACCGGCAGTGGATGCCGATCTTGTGTCATCGAGTTCCGAGCGATTTCGGAATGGAGCTTTTGCAATGAAGAATCTCTACGTAGGAAACTTGTCGTACAAGACGACGGGCGACGATCTGCGCAAGCTGTTCGGCCAGTTCGGCGAAGTGCAGTCGGTCAACTTGATCACCGACCGCTACACGGGACAGTCGAAGGGATTCGGCTTCGTCATGATGGACACGCGTGGCGGCCAGGACGCAATCGACAAGCTCAACCAGTCCGAAGTCGATGGACGCACGATCACCGTCAACGAGGCACGGCCTCGCGAGAACGGCGGCGGCGGCGGTGGCGGCGGCGCTCAGCGACGCAGCGGCGGCGGTTTTGGCAGTGGCGGCGGTGGACGCCGTTATTGAGGAACCTCGGAATAAAAGCCATCCTGGCTTTGTTCAGCGCCAAATCCCGTGTCGCGGGAAGCGCCGAACAGATCAGAGCTTCCTGAAGAACCGGACACCGGTTTTTCATCCGAGAAAGGGCAGCGAACGCTGCCCTTTTTCGTTGCGCGCCATGATACCGATATCGAAGCGGGCGCCGACGAGACGTGGGAACTGGAGTGCGAGCGCCTCGACGCGCGGATCCGGGCCACGAGCGACATGTCGATCCGGCGCTGCTGTTCCTGATCCATCCGCTGAACGCCGCCGCACCACCAATCGCCCGGTGTGATCCGGCGCCAGGTCGACCGCTTCTTGAAGGGCCTTCAGGGCGTTGGACGCAAGCTGCCGGACTCGTTCCGGTGCTCCGATTACGACCGAGGTTTGAGCCACCAGATCGCCGACCGGTACATCGGCGCCCCGAACCCGCGACGATCGATCAGACCAGTAACTGCGACGCCATGCCGTCGGCGAGCTTCGGCTCGAACCAGGTCGATTTGGGCGGCATGACCTCGCCAGCGTCGGCCACGGCCATCAATTGCGTCATGCCGGTCGGATACAGCGCGAAGGCGACGGCCATTTCGCCGGAATCGACGCGCCGCTGCAATTCCGCGAGCCCGCGAATGCCACCGACGAAATCGATGCGCTGATCGCGGCGTGGGTCGCCGATACCGAGCACCGGCCCGAGCAGCAGATCCTGCAGCAGGCTGACATCCAGACTGCCGACCGGATCGGCCGGGATACGTTCCGGTCGCACCGTCAAGCGGCGCCATCGGCCGCCAAGGTACATGCCGAACTGTCCCGGCGCGACCGGGCGGCACGGCTCGCCGACATCCTCGATCGCGAAGTCTTCGGCGATGCGGCGCAACAGACTGGCCTCATCGAACCCATGCGTGTCGCGAATCAGCCGGTTGTAGTCGAGGATGCGCATCTGCCGACCCGGAAAGATCACTGCGAGGAACGAGGCGTGCGGCGCGTCGGCGCGCAGCGTCGCGGCCCGGCTCGCCGAGACCCGGGAAGCGGCGGCCGCGCGATGGTGGCCGTCGGCGATATACAGAGCCGGCATCGCTTCGAAATACCGAGTCAGTTCGGCAATCGTCTCGGCCGAACGGATCACCCACAGCGTATGCCGCACCCCTGACTCGGACCAGGCGTCGGCATCGGGTTCCGCTTGAGCTACCGCCGCGAGCAAGCGCTCGACCTCGGGCGCGTCGGGATGCGCGAGCAGCACCGGGCCGGTCTGCGCGTCGACCGCCTCGATCTGCCGGACCCGGTCATCCTCCTTGTCCGGTCGCGTGAACTCGTGCTTGCGGATGCGGTTGCGGTCGTACTCGGCAACACTGGCCGATGCAACGAGCCCGATCTGCGAATGATCCCCCATGACCAGCCGATACGCGTAGTAGCACGGCCCGGGGTCCTGCACCAGAACCCCGGCCTCGCGCATCGACCGCAGATTGTCCGCGGCCTTCGCATAGACCTCTGGCGCATACGGGTTGGTGCCGGGCGGAAGATCGATCTCCGGACGCGAGATGTGCAGGAAGCTCCACGGCCGGCCGTCGGCAAGCCGCCGCGCCTCGTCGCCATTCATGACATCGTACGGCGGCGCGATGACGTCGGCTGCGCGGCCGGCGGCCGGGCGCAATGCGGGGAAGGGGCGGATCAGGGACATCGGGCACTCCATCGGGGCGAACACGCGATTTTAGCATCCGCTGCCGATCATCGCGGCCGCGCGCCGATGATCAATCCTCTTGCGCGACGACGGAGAACTCACTAACCGCACTGTTGCCGCTGGCACGGAAGCCGGACACGGAATCGGTGATCCGAAGCTTGAAATCGCCGAGTTCGGAGGTCGACGGGATCGAGAACGGGCCGGCGTACATCAGGTCATACCGGCATTCGTCCGAGACCCCCCTGAATGGAGGATAGGTGACCGTCACCTTGCCTTCCATGACTCCGGAGAACGTCAACACCGATTTAAACACCTTGCCCTTCAATGAGCGCGGACACGACTTGACGATCTCGCCGAGCGGTTTGCCGAGCAGGGAACCGAAGTAGACATTCTGGCCCACCGAAACGCCCGTGATCAGGTTCGCGACGTGCTCGTCGATCATCACGGTCGTCTTGCCCGACAGATCGATGGCCGTCTTGCGCAGGACCGACACGATCGCCTGAGCTTCGACCGCCGCAGTTCCGACCGACACGATCGAAGCCGGGCCGACCCTCGACGCTCCGTCGCGCGCGAGGAAACCGCCCTGCGGTGACTCACTGACGGTGACCGGAGTTCCGGCGCACACGGATCCAACCCCGCCGAACCCGGCGAGGCAGGCCGCCACCGAGATAGCGAATAAAGCTCGCAAACGTCGCTCCGGGGCCGCCGGCGAGGTGAAGCCGCCGGCGCAGATCGACGAGTTGCGAACGGGACGATGAATCAGTCCCCGACGGAACGCGAACATGGACTTGGCTTGCAACACGGTTCCCCCGATGGATTGAACTGTTGGCCTTGGTGACGGGAACCCTGTGGCCGCGAGGATCGCGCGATCCACCACGTGCCGCGAGCGCGGGCAGGCGTGGCACCGCACGTCATGAAAATCCGAGACCCGCCGATGCGGCCGACGCTGAGGCCGACAGCCATTGTCGAGGCCGGAACCGTCAGCGCATGCGCCTGCCGCCCCGGACAGCAGGACACCCTGCCACGGGCACACGAACACCAGGAGCTTCACCGCACATCAGCCGTATCGACGAAAGTCCTCCCCCGAAGACCCGATCATCGAAACGCGAGCCCCCCAGGCTCGGACGTCAGTATACCCCAGCGCGGCAACCGGATTTGCCGGCATTTCGGCAATGCCTCAGGCACCGGCATGAAGCGGAGCCGGGCCCGAACAGGGTTTTCTCGCTGTCCGATTCCCCTTACCATTTCGACCCATGAACCGACGACAGCGCGGCAACGCACAATGATCCACAGCATGACCGGCTTTGCCGGAGCCGAGGCACAGTTCGACGACCTGTTCGTCGGCTGGGAACTCCGCTCCGTCAATCATCGGTTCCTCGATATTTCGCTCCGATTGCCGGAAACGATGCGCTTCATCGAACCGGACGCGAGAACCCGCATCGGCGCCGTCTTGCGCCGCGGACGCGTCGAGGGAACCCTGAGCTTGCGTCGAACCCTGACCGGTGTGCGCAGCCTTGCGATCGACGAATCACGAATCGCGGCAATCCTCGGCGCGGCGACGGCAATCGAAAGCGCGGCCGGTCGCCCGCTGGCGCCGTTTTCGGCGCTGGACGTATTGCGCTGGCCCGGCGTAATCGACGAAAGCACCTCTGACCCGAGGGAATTCGCATCGGCGATTCTCGACCTCCTCGACACGACGCTCGCCCGCTCGGCGGCGGTACGGGAAGCCGAGGGGCGCGCGCTCGCGTCACTGATGGGGGAGCGACTGAGCGGCATGGAAGCGAATCTCGCGCGCGTCAGCCAGCGCTTGCCGGAGGTGCGCGGCGCGCTGCGCCAGAAGCTCGAAGCCCGCCTGGCCGAAGTGACCAGCGTCCCCGACAATGGCCGGCTCGAACAGGAACTGGTGTTCTGGGCGCAAAAACTCGACGTGTCCGAGGAGCTCGATCGCCTGGCGACGCACATCAGGGAGTTTCGAAGGACACTCGGCCTCGGCGATCCGGTCGGCAAGCGACTCGATTTCCTGTTGCAGGAGATGAACCGCGAAGCCAATACCCTGGCGTCGAAATCGGCGGACTCCGAAACCACGGCGGCCGCGGTCGAATTGAAAGTCCTGATCGAACAGATCCGCGAGCAGATCCAGAATGTCGAATGAACCGGGGATATCGGCCAGCGGGCACCGGCGGCCGCGCGGTCGCCTGTACGTCGTATCCGCGCCATCGGGAGCGGGAAAAACCAGCCTGGTCAACGCGCTGCGCGCCAGCGTCGCCGACCTCGCGGTATCGGTGTCGCACACGACGCGTGCACAACGTCCGGGCGAGTGTGACGGCGCCGACTACCATTTCGTCTCGCGCGCGACATTCGAAGCAATGATCGCAGCCGGCGAGTTCCTAGAGCACGCGCGGGTATTCGACCACTATTACGGCACGGCCCGACACAGCGTCGACAGCCAACTGGCGCAGGGCGGAGACGTACTGCTGGAAATCGACTGGCAGGGCGCTCGGCAGGTCCGCATGCTGATGCCCGAGGCGCGATCGATCTTCATTCTCCCGCCCTCTCGCGAAGCACTGGCGGCGCGCCTGCAGGCGCGGGGCCAGGATGATGCCTCGACCATTGCCAGGCGCATGGCCGACGCGGTTTCGGAAATGTCCCACTTCGAGGAATACGACTTCCTGGTGGTCAACGATGCGTTCGACGAAGCGCTCGAACAATTGCGCGCGATCGTCATCGCCGACCGGCTCGCGATGACCCGGCAATCCTTTCGTTTCGACGCATTGATCGCCGCACTGCTCGGCCAGGCCCCCGCCTGATCACGCGACGGCATCGACCATCAGTCCTTGACCGGACGCTTGTCGAGCTTGCGCTGCAAGGTTCGGCGGTGCATGCCCAAAGCGCGCGCCGCGGCGGAAATGTTGCCCTCATGCGCCACCAGCACTTTCTGCAGGTGCTCCCATTCGAGACGCTTGACCGATAGCGGCTTGTCCTTGATCTCGACCGAGGCATCGCCCTCTTCGCGATGCAGCGCGGTCACGATTTCGTCGGCGTCCGCCGGTTTCGTCAGGTAATGCACAGCCCCTAGCTTGATCGCTTCGACCGCTGTCGCAATACTGGCAAAGCCGGTCAGCATCACGACGCGCGTATTGACGTCGAGTTCGGCGAGACGTTTCACCAGCGTCAAACCGGACTCGTGCCCGATACGCAGGTCGATCACCGCATACTCCGGCACGATCTGCTCGGCCAACGCGAGACCGGCGTCGACATCGTTCGCGGCATGGACTTCGAAGCCGCGCTTTTGCAGGGCCTGCTGCAACACCGCACAGAACGTTGGATCGTCGTCAACGAGCAGCAGGCGGGGGCTTTCCAGTCGGTCGGCTTCCGGTTCGTTCTTCATGGTCAGCCCACCCTCGACAGCAACGGAAGCGTAACCGTCGTTCGCGTTCCCCCCTCGGCGCGCGGAACCATTGCGATCGCACCGCCGAGCCGCTCGATCGTGCTGAATGCGAGAAACAGGCCGACGCCGAGCCCGTGTTCCTTGGTCGTGATCGGCGCCTTGCCCAGGTGCGCGGACAATGAAGGCGAGATTCCCGGCCCGTGATCGTCGATCTCGATCAACGCGCGATCCTTGTTCCAGCGCACTTCCATGGAGATTCCTTTCGGCGAGACTTCGGCTGCGTTGTTGAGTATGTTGATCAGGGCCTGAGTCAAGGTCAGCTCGGCCACGATCAGAGGCGGCGAACTCGCGGTACGCACCCGGTGGTCGAGTTTCACGGATGGCTTCTGCCGGCGCCAGCTGTCGATGACCTCATCGAGATAGCGCGTCAGCTGCATGCGCCGCCCTTCTTCGGCGCGCGCCTCACCGGCCGAGGCCGACATCACCGACAGCGCGTTCTTGCAGCGCCCGACCTGATCTCGCAGGATCTGCATCTTTTCCCTGAGGTTCGCGAAATCAGCGCCTTCGTATTCCTGTTCGAGTTCATGAATCAGGATCGCCATCGTGCCGAGCGGCGTTCCCATCTCGTGCGCCGCACCGGCCGCCAACGCACCGAGCGCGACGACCCGCTCGCTGCGTAGCGCGTGCTCCCGCGCCTCGGCAAGTCTGCGCTCACGTTCACGCAGCGTATTGGCCATCTCAACCACGAAATAAGCGACCAGCACCGCACTGAATACAAATCCGAACCACATGCCGAACACGTGGAGCTGGATATCATGATGCTCCATGTAACCATGCATCGACAACGGGATGTCCGATGGCAAGGTCATTGCCTGCATCTCGGGCAATGGCTGGTAATACCCGATCAGAATCGTGTAGCAGGCCGATGCGAAGATGACCAGATACCAGGTATAGAACTGTGGAAGCACCGTCGCGGCGATAATCAGCGGCAACAGGAAGAACCACGCCATCGGGTTCGTCGCACCCCCGGTAAAATAAAGAATCGCCGTAATCGCGAGCACGTCGACGCCGATCTGCGCGAACAACTCCAGTTCGGTTACGGGCGGCGAGGACCCCAAACGAATCCACGTCAGCCAGTTCAAACACCCGAGGATGGTCAAGATGCCCCATAGTGGCATTTGCCGGAGCGGGATATCGAGACCGTAGACGCTGAGCATGATGACCATGGCCTCGACCCCGAGCAGCAGCGTTCGCAGCACGAACAACCAGTGCAGATTCTTGCGGGCGCTTTGGTCCGAATCCGCGGGAATCGGAATTGTCATCGGCGCGTCACTGTCCATTCCCATACCATTCCTCGTCGACGAACATATCGATTGATCGGTGCGTCCACCCTTACCTGAGCCGCCGGCTCCGGCGGACCGTGGCACGGGAAATACGCACGGGTTTCAGGGGTCGCGCATCGGCCTCATGACGAAATCGGTCGCAGATTCTCCGATCGCCCCCGAGCCGATCCGGTCGGTAAATCACAGGGGGCCCGATTCGGACGAATTCCCCCGGACAGACAACCCGGTGAAATGCGAGTATTGACAGTAAAGGCCAGGCAGAGGATACTCCCTGAACACACTTGGAGGCCGCGCACCGCAATTGGCTGCGCCGCGACAATTTGTCGCATTTCAATCAGTAACTTTCCCCATTACCCTATATTCAACGCTCTAGGTTTCCTCCTACAGCGAGTCGAGTGACGCACGCGCAGTGCTCGAATCCTCCTTCTAAGTTAAACAGGATCCTCGGATCCTGTTTTTTTTTGCCTGCGCGCTCCCGACTATCGAAGCCGATCGCATTCGGGTTTCTTGCCGGCCGCTTTGGCCCGGTCACGCAATTCGCTCGCCGCGCTGACATGACCCTCGAGTTCGGCAATCCGCGTGCCGTACGAGGGATGCAGATCGACGAAATCGCTGGTCCGCGTGCCGCCGCGTTCGATTGATCGCCAGAACACCACGGCCTCCCGCGGATCGAATCCCGCGCGTGCCATCAGATCGAGGCCCTTGATATTCGCTTCCGACTCGTGCGCTCGGTCGAACGGCACTTCAGTGCCGGTTGGAAACATGCCGAGCAGCGATGAAACCCGTTGGGCATCGGGGCTACCGGGGTGATCGAGCGCCGCCGCGGCGAACGAGTCCGGATGTTGCTTCGCATCATCCGCCACTCGGGCCTCCGGATGTTTCGCCAACACATGGGCCAGCCCGTGAGCGAGGATCGCCGCGACCTGGTGCTGATTCTTGGTCAGCTTCAACGTGCCGCTATATACACCGATCTTCCCACCCGGCAACACGAATGCGCCGGCGGCATCACGACGAAAGAACGCGACTTCCCAGTCACCGCCGACATCGCGCACGACCGCCTCCGCGACACACACGATGTACGCATTGGTCTTGCGTTCTTCATCCAGCGGCGTTTTCGCCTTGTACTGATCGAAAGCCTTCGCGCCCATCTTCGGCACATTGGTCGCCAACGGCGCCGCGGCCACCGTCTTGCGCGCCTTCGACGAGGAACCGCAACCGGAAAGCGCGACGGATAGAGCGGCAACCGCGATCAATGATATGGAAAGGCAGGATCGAAGCGGCATGATTTCTTGCTGGTTGGTTCGGAACGCGGCACAGGGCCGCGGGGTTCGCGCGGGCTGTCCGGATCGACGTGGATTGTGGATGATAGCGAAACCGGCCAGCCTGGTACAAACGTCCCGAGCCGCGCGCGAGCGGGCTCACGGCCGAGGACAACTGACCCCGGTTCCCCCCAGACCGCAATAACCGCCGGGATTCTTCGCCAGATACTGCTGATGGTAGGCTTCGGCGAAATAAAAATCCGGGGCGTCGTCGATCCGAGTCGTGATGCGCCCGGCACCCGCCGCGATCAGGGCTCGCTGGTAGGCCGAGGCCGAATTCTCGGCGAGCACTCGCTGTGGCGCGGTATCGGTAAAGATGACCGACCGATATTGGGTGCCGATGTCGTTGCCCTGTCGCATGCCCTGAGTCGGGTCGTGCGATTCCCAGAACACTTGCAGCAACGAGGCAAGAGTCTCCGCGCTCGCCTCGTAGACGACCAACACGACCTCGGCGTGCCCGGTCTTCCCGGAACAGACTTCCTCGTAGGTCGGATTCGGCGTGTACCCGCCGGCATATCCGACGGCCGTGACATGAACACCCGGGGCGGCCCAGAAGCGCCGCTCGGCGCCCCAGAAACACCCCATGCCAAACAGGATCCGCTCGGTTCCCGGAGGATATGGCGGAACCAATGCGCGACCATTGATGAAATGGTGCTTCGGAACCGCCATGCTCGTCGATCGGCCGGGCAGGGCCTTATCCGGATCGGGAAGATCGATCGACTTTCCGAATGTCCAAATCACTCTACTGACCTCGTAGCCTGTCGCCGACGACCGAGGGAATTCGGGGGCATCACCCGCCACTGGCGGCCGCGACCCCTTATAATCGGGGCAACCCAACGATACTCCACGGCTCATGTTAACGCGAGACTGCTTTCGTGGCTTCCTGTTTGAACGGCTCGGTGTGCGCGGGGAGATCGTCCACCTCGACGCCAGCTGGCGATCGGCCCAGGAACATCATTCCTACCCGGAACCGGTCCGCATCCTGCTGGGACAGTCCCTCGCGGCAGTCCTGTTGCTGTCGGCGACGATCAAGTTCAAGGGCTCACTGATCCTGCAGATTCAGGGCGATGGCCCGTTAACGACGCTGGTCGCCCAGGCGACCCATGACCGAACCATTCGCGGAATCGCGCATTGGAAGGGCGAGGTTCCGCAAGGGCCATTGGCGGAAATTTTCGGCGCCGGTCGACTGGTCTTGACGGTTCAGAGCGAGGGCGCAGAACCGTATCAGGGCCTGATTCCGCTCGAGGGCACGAACCTGGCCTCGGCCATCGAAAGCTACTTCGCGCTATCGGAGCAGCTGGCGACGAAACTGTGGCTCGCCGCGGACGGCCACCGGGCAGCCGGGCTGTTCCTACAGGAATTGCCTTCTCAGCAGCGCGAGGCCGACGCGTGGCGCCGGATATCCATGCTGGCCGACACCGTGACCGACCACGAATTGCTCGAGCTTCCGACCGAGACGCTGCTGCGCCGCCTGTTCCATGAAGAACGGGTCCGCGTGTTCGATCCCGACCCGGTGGTGTTCCGCTGCAGTTGCTCACAGGAGCGCATCGAAGCCGTGTTGCTGGCGCTTGGCCGGCCCGAGGTCGATTCGATTCTCGCCGAGCAGGGCGCGGTCGAAGCCCGCTGCGAGTTCTGCAATCGCCTCTTCCAACTGGATCCCGTGGACGTCGGGGTCCTGTTCGCACGCGAAACGGCGATTGCCGGTTCACGCAGACGCCACTGAACGTCAAGGCCCACCGATCGGTGACCCAGTAGCGTTACCGAACGCTGACCCCATCGAGCCACGGAATGGGAAATTCGCTTAACGACAGCGGCGCGCGCGAGCATCCATTCACAGCCGTAGCCGGTGAAGGGGCCGTGCCGCCTGGCGCCAAACGCTGGCTCGGACCATGGACCGCCCCGCTGCTCGTGCTGCCCAGCCTCGCATGGGTGCTGAGTGGCAGAACCGTCTTTTGGTGGGATCAGGCCTGGTATGCCGATGCGACCGTGAGCCTGTGGTCGGTGCTGGCCGAACGACCGGGTTCCTGGCCGGCAGCGAACCTCGACGCATTCGAAATCAAGGCTCCCGGAATCGGCTGGCTGGGTCAGTTCTTCGTCCCGCTCGGACAACTCGGTGGTGACATCGACATCGCGCTGCTGGTCTTCGTGGTACTGACGATGGCCCTCGTGTTGATGCTGGTCCACCGGCTCGCGGCGTTCGGTGGAGCCTCATCACCGGCCGCCTGGGCCGGCACGCTGTCGATTGCCGCGTCCCCGCTTTTCGTCTCCTTGTCTACACAGTACCTCGTCGAGGGCCTGCAAACCCTCGCGATCGCTTACGTATTCTGGATCGCCGTCGCGTCGACGCGCTGGTCGGCCGCCCGTACCGGAGGCCATCTGGCCCTGGCCTCGGCGCTCGCCCTGGCCGCGAAGGCCTCCTCGCCAATGTACTGCGCGATACCGTGGAGCGTCGCGGCGTTCCATGGCATCAGGGCGCTGCGGCGCCGCCCAGTCGACGATAGTGTGAAAGCGGGAGGCTGGACAATTCTCGGCATTGGCTCGCTGGCCCTCGCCGCGACAGGCGCCTGGTATGCCCATCATCTCGCGCAGCTGGCGACGTTCGTCCGCTTGGCCGCGTCCGGCGATGCCGCCCAGTACTACGGAACGGCCCAACCGTTTCTCGACAAGCTCGGCGTCTGGGTCACCGCCTTGGGCCGGGAATTCGCCGTTCCCGAAGCCCTGGGCGCCTGCGCCATCATCATCGCCCTATCGATTCTGTGGCCCTGCCTGCGGCACCGTGGAACGAGGGACCGCCTGCGCCCACCGCGCATCGACGCCCGACGCCTGTTGTTGTGCGGAGCAGCATTTCAGATCCTGCTGGTGCTGGCGATATTCTCGCTGAACGTCAACGAGGATCCTCGCTACCTGCTGCCGCTCGCAGCGCCGCTGGCGATGCTGGTCGCCGCAAGCGCGGCGATGTTGACGAGGCCGGCACGACTCGCACTACTGCTCGTACTCGCCGCCGAGTGGGGCTATGTGCAGGCCGACGCCACGGCACTGGTTCCAGCGGACGCACGGCTCTTCCACTATCTGCATCCACAAGCCGACGCGGCGTCCAAACGCGAGGAACTGACCCGGCTCGAAGCGACAAGCTGCGAGCCGGAGTCGCGTTCGCGCTGGCGGATGGTCGGCGTGGATATCGCCTGGCTCAACCTCGCGACCCTGAATTACTATTCGGCCAAGGCGGCGTTGCGGCGTGGATTCCGCTGCAGCTATGCGAATTTGGGCTGGGCCGAACGCGACGTCCGGAATGCGCTGACCCGGGTCGAGGAACTGAACCCCCCGTTCTTCATCGCGCTGTCCGTCCCGGACGGGATTCCCGATGATCCGTTCAATCGTGTCGCGCTCCCGGTGCTCGAAACGATCAGGAACGATCCGAACTGGACACGCGTGCCCTTCGAAACCCGCTTCGACGTGCTCGTCATGAAGTCGCGGGCGCCACCTGACCGCACCGGTCGCGCCGATGACTCCGATCGTTGAGACCCGCGTTATCGAGGCGGCCTTGCGTTGGGCGGTGGGCCGCTGGTGGTCTTTGCGGGCGACTGCTGCTTATCGGTGAATTCGCGGTACGCCCGACTGAAGAATCGCACGCCGAGACCGATGAAGTCATCGTGCATCTGCGCCCGCTGGGACTTGATGTGCGGTGCGAGCAGACCATAGAAATCCCAGGCATACTTGCCGAAAAACCGGACCGCGGTGTCGCGGTCGCAAAGATCGGCCATCGTGCAGGCATGGAGCTCGTCGTAGAAATCCATGACTGTCGCGATCAACGGCTCCAAATGCTGCTTCTCGATCTCGTCCTCGAGAAACTTGACCAATGCAGCCTCTCCCTGCGCCGACTCGATCTCGAAGACCTCATTACGCCTCTCATGCCAGGCCTGCTCCAACGTGCGGCGCGCGTTGAACACCCGGTCCTCCTGGAACCGGTCGAGGTATTTCAGCGTCTTGTTGACCTGCTCGGCACGGGAGTTCTCCTGGTACTGCTGTATCGCGATCACCGCCGCGGTCAGCACACCGATGGCCTCAATCCAGATGCCCAGAACTTCGAGCAACTGTCGATAAAATTCCCAGCGGGACTTCGATACGGGGTCTGGACGGGTGGGACCGCCCAGGGCTTTCCGCCAGCGGCGACTCAGGGACATCCGGTGGTGCGGGGAGCCTGACTCAGCGATTACACAAGCGATTCACGCGATACGCCGAATCACTCATCGCACCATTTCGGTTGTGGATTGGCTCGACAGGGATTGACCAGCGCCGGACGCGCTTTCGCAGGCTCGGTTCCCGTGGGCTCAGCGGGACGCAGCCCCTCCTCGCGTTGCGGGGGCGGTACGGGAACACCGCCATCCGGGTCAGTTGGCCGTCCATCCGTCGATGACCCGGGCTTGAGATTGGTCGTCGCCGGATCGGCCGTGGACGCAGCTTCGGCGGCCAGCGGCAACATGGACGACATCACCAGAATCAGCGTGCCACCGACCCAAATCGACCGGAATCGTTTCATGGTTCACCTACGATTGATCCAACAAGCGGATCGTTGAGCGACGAAATTACGGAATGCCGGCTCGCCTGGATTGTCCGCGGCGGGTTAGGCCCGGCCGCTCAAGAGCCGTTATCGACATTCCACTCCCGCAGCACGGAGCGGGGTGGACAGGACTCGCCGCGGTTCTGAACCGAAAACCCGTGTTTCGCGACGTTGGGGGAAATCCCCATCTCCAGCAGGTACTGATAGCGCTCCGCCGCGTATTGCGCGGATTCCTGTTCCAATCCCTGAAGATCGCGGACAGTATTCTTCAGATTCTGATCGGCGCTGAGCCCGCTGAAGTTGGAGAACATGTGAACCGTATAGACGCCGCCCGGTTCGATCGTCCGGAACACGCCCCCCAGGAACGCGACGGAACAGGCGCTGACACAGTAGGATCCGTTGCGGATACGCGTCGGTACGCCCAAACCGCGAATGACGCGTCCCATTTTCTGGCCTTCTTCGGAGGAACCGCCGGGCGAATTGAACCAGATCTCATTGATGCCACCCGGTCGCGACATCGCCGCCTGAATCTGCGCGCGCAACCGCTGCGACTCGTTGAGCTTGATCTGACCTTCGGCGACGATGACGGCACCCTTCGGCGTGGCCATGGTGCGGTACGCCATTGGCAGCCAGAATGCCGAACTGCCATCCGGCCACGGAGGACAGGGATATTCCTCGGCCAGGGCCACGGACGACATGACGAGCGCCCCGGCGAGCAGCAAGGCGCCGAGGCCACGCGACACGACTGGCTTCATCACTTAGGCCACCACCCAGGTACCGCTCTTCGGATCGCGGCACAGGGTTTCCGTTTGCTCGACGTCCTTGCCCTTGACGTTGACATAGTTTCGTTGCGTGCGGCACTCACGCCCGTCGGCGCCCACCTTCTGCGCAATCACCGTCGAACCACCGGAAACATCGGGATTCGTCTGACTGCTCCAGGTACGAGTCGACTGCGGTCCTACCGTCTTGCTTTCGATCGATGCTCGGGCTGCATCCTCGGCCTGTCGTCGCTCTGCGTCGGTCAGATACTTGGCGATTTCCTCGCCGATGTACCCGCCCATCTGCTCGCTGACGTCGGCGATCAGCCCGTTGTCAGGGACTCCCGCACGGGACAGATAGGATCCGCCGATCTGACCGATCGCCGCCCCCAGCTTTCCCCCCGCGGTCTTGTCGCAACCGCCACCGACTGCTGACACGGTGATCATCAACGCCACCGACATGCTTCTTGCTCTAGTGACCATAGTTGCCCGCTTATTCCTGCTTGTCGACCGCCGATTCCGGAGCCAATTCTAAACACGGTTCTGCCGCATGGCACAAGGCCTGGCGCCGAGCCCCCACGGCACCGGCGCTCCGCACCGACCGGCAACCACCGATCACCTCATTCAATGAACGCGATCGAATCACCGCGCCGCACCGTTCCCGCCACCAGCACCTTCGCGTAAACGCCGATCGACGGCAGGGCCTTGTCGGCGAAAGGCACGAAGACGTTGTTCTGCATGATGCCCTGCTTGAAGATTCCGGCATCCTGCGGCAGATCGCCCTGTGCCAGCGTCGGCATCACGCAGCGCGGACAGGGATCCGTAACCTGCAATCTGACGTGCTGACCGATCTGCAACACCTTGCCGACCCAGTCGTTCTCGACGAAGCCTTCCTGTCCCGGGGTGCTGACTACGAGGTTCGGCCGGAACCGGCGGACCTCGAACCGGCCTTCCGGATACGATCCGCGCAGCGCATCGATCGTACTGGTCGTAAGCAAATGCACCATCGCATAGTCGAAAAAGGTGCCGCGCGGCGCATCCCCGGCAACGGCCTCACTGGTAACGTCCTCGGCCTCACCCTCGCGCTCCGGCCAATATTGTTCGAGACTGGCGGTTTCCGGCGCCTTCGTGCGCAAGTTGACCGCGCGCGCGATAGCCGCGGAGAGGATCTGATCGACCCCGTTCGCGTCGCTACGAATAATCCGGCCATCGGGCAGGGTCAGCCAGATCGGCGTCGCCCGCGTAGCATTTGGCGGAGAAACGTACGCTGCACGGTAGGCGAACAGATCCGGCCACTTTTTGGGATTCTTCGCGCTGACGACCTTGCCGGTTTCATGGTCCACGAGCGCATAGACCCGATCGCCGACGAGGCCATGCCCGGTGATCGCGGACGCGTTGAGTTCCTCGCCCATCATCGATTTGACGGGATAACGCCAGATCGATGCGACGGAGGCGGATGCTTGCTGCGACATGACGTGTTCCTCTTCGTTTTTTTTGTCTAGAGTCATCTCGATGAGCCTCGATGATACCCGGTGCATGACGACATGCCGCGTACCTATCGAAGGACTCAGGTGTCAACGTCGACCGACGCGCCGCCTGTCGCGAGTCGACCGCGCGATTCGGGCGAATACAACCGGGAACGATCGGACGGCATAAACTAGCTCCAGGCAGGCGCGCTTGGCAAGCGACGAAGTGATTGCGCCGCGAACGCCTCGGGGCCGATCCAGTCGAGTCCTTTGAAAGCCGGCGCCCAGCGTTTACCATACGCAACAGCTTGAAAGGACCGTTCGCCCGCCTCATCCATGCCCGCGCCTGCCGCTGTCGATCGGCGCCCGCGCGCTTCACCGCCACGTGAACACGCCACACCAAGATCCGGAACTCCGCGCCGTGGACCTGGAATGCGTCCGCGGTGATCGTGTGCTGTTCTCGCGCTTGCACTTCGACCTGGCGGCGGGACATATCCTGTTCGTCGAAGGCGCGAACGGCGCCGGCAAGACCAGCCTGCTGCGCATTCTGGCCGGCCTCAGCCCTCCGGCGGACGGCGAGATACTGTGGCGCGGCTCGGCAATCAGCCGGAATCGGGCGGCATATTGCGCGGACATGACCTACGTCGGACACGGAACAGGATTGAAGGCCGAACTGACGCCATTCGAGAATCTTCGTATCTGGACGCGACTCGCCGGCGTGGCCGCCGAAGATGGCGCGATTCGCGACGCGCTCGATCGGATGGGCCTGGCACATAGCCATGACATCCAAACGCGAACCCTTTCGGCCGGTCAGCGACAACGCACGGCACTGACCCGCCTGCTGCTGGCGACGGCCCGCTGCTGGATTCTCGATGAACCGTTCACGGCTCTCGATGTGACCGGTATCGAGCGGGTGCGCGAACTGATCGATGCCCACACCAGGCGTGGTGGCATGGCGGTCATGACATCGCATCAGGCGCTGCCGCCCGCACACAACGTCATCAGACTGGTGCTCGGCTGACATGGGAGGAGCCACCGATGCATTTCTGGCCTTGCTGCGCCGCGACCTGGCGCTGTCGTTCCGACACCGCGGCGAACTCGCCAACCCGCTGATCTTTTTCCTGATGATCGTCACGCTGTTCCCGTTGGGGGTCAGCCCGGACCCGGAACTGCTGCGGCATATCGCACCGGGCGTCATCTGGATCGCCGCGCTGCTGTCGGCGATGTTCTCGCTGGAAAGCCTGTTTCGCTCCGATTTCGACGATGGCGCGCTTGAGCATCTCCTGTTGAGCCCGCACCCGCTACCGGTACTGGTTCTGGCGAAGGTCATCGCGCACTGGCTCGTCAGCGGCCTGCCGATGCTGCTCCTTTCGCCGCTGCTCGCTTTGCTGCTGGCGATGCCGGCACCGTCGATCCTCGCCCTGATCGCCACACTGGCACTGGGCACGCCCCTCTTGAGCCTGATCGGCGCGATCGGAGTTGCATTGACCGTCGGCCTGAGGCGCGGCGGTCTGTTGCTGACGGTCCTGGTGTTGCCCTTGTACGTTCCTGTTCTGATCTTCGCGACCGGCGCCGTCAGCGCCGCCGGCGCCGGACTGCCGATCGACGGCCAGATCTACCTGCTGGCCGCGTTGCTGACGCTGGCCTTGACCCTCGCCCCGTTCGCGATCGGGGCAGCCCTACGAATCAGTTCGAGCTAAGACCATGTGGCCATTCCTGCACAAGCTTGCGTCACCGAAGCATTTCTTCCGAATCAGCGGAGCCATGATCCCGTGGCTCGGGGCCGTCACGATCGTCCTGCTGGCGATGGGGCTCTATCTCGGCCTGGTCGTGGCGCCGACGGATTATCAGCAGGGCGACAGTTACCGCATCATGTTCATCCACGTGCCCAGCGCATGGATGTCGCTGTTCGTCTACGTGTTCATGGCCTTGTTGTCGGGAATCCACCTGATCTGGAATATCAAGCTCGCGGACCTGATGGCCAGCAGTTCGGCGACTCTCGGGGCCTCGTTCACATTTCTTGCGCTGGCGACGGGCTCGCTCTGGGGGAAACCGATGTGGGGCGCCTGGTGGGTTTGGGACGCGCGACTGACCTCGGAACTGATTCTGCTGTTCCTTTATCTGGGCTATATCGCGCTGGTTTCGGCGATCGACGACAGACGGATGGCAGGACGGGCCGGCGGCGTGCTGATCCTGGTCGGCGTCGTCAACATCCCGATCATCCATTACTCGGTCGAGTGGTGGAACACGCTGCACCAGGGACCGACGGTGACCAAGATCGACAAGCCGTCGATCCATCTCAGCATGCTGGTTCCGCTACTGCTGATGGCTCTGGCGTTCCAGTTCTACTACTTCACCGTGGTGCTGATGCGCGCCCGCGCCGAATTGCTGGAACGGGAGCGGCGCAGCGCCTGGGTACAAGAAATGTTCGGCGACGCCGACGCCGACGCGGATCGGCGCGGCCTCTGAGACGCCTGTAAGCAGAAGCCGTCCTGACCTTGTTCAGCGCCGGCGAACTCGGACGCGGCTTGGCTTCACCTTGCGAAATCCAGCACTTGGAGCGGGCGAGATCGGCGACATATCACGGTGTCGCGGCAAGCCCTGAACCAATCGGAGCTTCCCGGAGCGCGGCGGAGGACCGATCAGACCAGCGCGCGTCCTACCAGGCGTTCGAGCACGCGCAACGGAGACGTCGCCGGCGTGCGCAGCGCATCGACCGGGAGCATCCAGGTCTGTTCGAGCATCATCCGCCCGCTCATGACCCCGTGCAGCACCTGGTCCGAGAATACGATCCAGGTGCTGCCCGGAGGTAGTTCGACCCGCCGCTGGGGACTGTTCCGCTGGTAGTCGAGATCGGCCTTGACACGATCGTGAAGCTCCAGCATCAGATGATCGTACTCGCTGCGCCGGCGCTTGGTGATCCCTAGAGCATTCAGCACCGCGGCCTCGCCTGGCCACTGACGGCGTGCGCGCGGCAAGAATTTCGCGGCCACATCGGGAAACGGCTCTCCAACCCTCCAGACACGCGGCTCGCCGTGCGGATTCACATTCGTGAACACGCGCAGCAGACGCGCTCCACCGGTCGGATTCGACGGGAACGCGTCCGGGTGCAGACGCGTATCGTCCTTGCGATAAGAACTCGGTCGCCCCTCGATCTCGCACGGCCTGAAACTGGTGTTACCGAACTCGAGCCGGGACTGGTAATGCGGAAACAGCGCCGCGACGAGCTGCGCGGCCTGCCGTCCGAACCGATCGAGCATCCCGGCCAAACCCTGGCGGGCAGCCTCGTCACCACGCGCCCCCCGCAAGGCGCGCTCGGGTCCACGCAGATAAATGTTCTTCGACTTGCCATCGGACCAATCCGCGGACAGAAAGCGAGCCTCGCTGTCGTCGACCTGAAAATGCAGGCGAGGGAGGAACAGCACGTGCCCCTGCTCGAGCGCCTCGGTCAAACGGTCCTGTTCCGGATCATCGAGCTCCGGGCTCCAGGCTTCATAGGGCAGTTCATCAATTGGATCGACGTCCATCGAGCGCTCGCGGTTTGGTGATGACTGGCGCGTATTCTAGCGAGCGAAATCCCCCAGACAAAACACGAGAATGGACCCGCCCGCACCGCCACGCAAGCGACCGGCGAGGCCCACCCCAACCGATCGCACTACTACGGTGCGCTCAAGAACAATTTGGCCCGGACTTCCCTGATAAAGGCACCACTATAGAACATCTGCATTGACATCACGTCATGAAATGCACTATTTTAGATCTCGCTCGTTTAGGTCCGATACTTAATAAACCCAAGGCGCACGCCCCGCTTGGCCAGAGACACTCCCACTGAGATCGGCCTGGCGGAACCCCGGTCGGCGACGACGCCGGCTTGCAACAACAAGACACGTACCGAACTTGGGCGGGGAGTCACGCGATGAGGAATGTAACGACCGGTCGCCACCGGACAGTCACCGAGGCACTTCTATGGCCGTTGCGGATCACCAATCTGGCGGCGATCGCAATACACGGGTTCGGACATGCCGTGGCCTGGTTCGTCGCCACCGGCAAACCATCGCTGTTCACCTTTGCCGCGATATTCGAGGGTCTGACACCGAACGACATGGCCCGAAGCCTCGTCCCCGGCCGCCCCCTGCCCCAGTTTTCAGCCCACCCCCCGCTGATCCCGACCCGGGGTCAGGCCGCGTGGCAGTGTCGGATCGTCGCTCTGGGCGGCATCGCGGCAAATCTGCTGTCGATTGCGCTGGCGTTGTGGCTGTCCCCCACCGACGGACCGCATGGCGCGCCGCTCGCTCTGTACTGGCCATTAATCGGCTACTTCACACTCAGCTCACTGTTGACCACGCTGTCGATGCCCGATTTCGTCGCGTTTCGACGCGGCACGAGCGAGTACTGGGCCTGCGGCCCCGCGTTTGCCGTTCGCTACCGCGCGGAACCCGCGCCGAAATCATCGCCGCTGCTCGTGTCGGATCGACTTCGGGACCTGGCGGAACTCCTGGCACGCGAGGCGTCCACGCGCGGCGGGCAATCCGGGGGCTTTTCCGTACTCGTCGAGAAGCGCGAGGAGCCGTCGATCATCTTCGACAAGGTCGTCAAGGGCAAACGCGAGGACATCGTCGGCGTACTGTCGGTCAGGTTGAGGGAATTGCTGGCGAAGGCCAACAAGGAGGGCTATCGGCGCCCACCCTCCTTCGAGGCCATACTGCTGCACCTGCGCTATGCGACCGGAGGCGCCACCCACTGGCACAACGCCCAACCGCACTGGTACGAGCACTACGACGCGATGGTGCACCACCGTGTGGAGCGAGGGGAGCTCACCGGGAGCGCGAAGGAAGTCTTCAACATGATCGCGCACAACGGCGACATGGATGGCGTCTACCTCGAGTTCACGCTGAACGGCAAACGGACGAGGCACTTCTTCACGCAAGCGGACGCACGCAACGTCTTCCTCGCGATGATGCCGAGGACCAGTTCGCAGGGCAATTCGGATTCCCGCAGCGTCGCCGAATGGGTCGACTTCATGCTGACCCAGGGTCTGGCCTACAAGGCCCTGCGTTATGCGTACTTCACGTCGGCGCTCGATTTCAACGACGACATCTCGACTGGCAACTTTGACCTCGAACAACTCGTCCGCTGGGCCGACGCGGTCGATCAGGCCATGCTGCAGGCCCGAAAGGACCTGGGCTCCGGAAGCCTTGATCCGGGCGCGGCCTCGCTGAGCGGAATCAGCGACGAAGCCAGGCACCATGTCCGGCAAGCTCTGGCCGCGGAGATCCTGAAGACACTCGATGAGTCCCGGGCCGCGTTGCTGCTCGACGCCTTCGAGGACGCGTTCTACCGGCACGACCTGACGTGGGTCATGCGTCTCGCCTCGCGCGATCTCGTCGGCGAGTTCGCGTTGATGGTGTGCACGACGCTGGAACCGCGCATGGGCGTATTCTCGCTGACCCAGGCCTTTTCGATCGGTCACAACCGGACGCTCGGCGAAATCTTCGGCAGCGCCGAACCGCAAGGCGTGACCTCGGCACTGCACCAGGGCGGTGCCGACGACGACTCTTCGCAGATCTACCTCGAGGACGGCCAATACGCGACGATCGAGTTCACGCCGACCGATTCGACCGATCCGATTCGTATCTATGATCGGGCACCCGCCGACGCCGATCTGTCATCGCCTCCGGCACCCTCGCCGAAGGCCCTGAACCCGGGACGCGGAACGGCGGCCGATGGATTCCGCAGCAACTGGTTCCCGGTCAATAAAAACCCAAAGATCACGCGTACCCGCGTGTCGCCGGCGAATGGATCGGAGATCGAACGAGATCTCAGGGAGATTCCGTTCGTATTGAAGAAGGTCGTCGAGTCGTTCGCCCCGGGCGGCGAGAACCACGCGACGATGGACAAGTTCGCGGCTTTGCTGTTCCACAACCTGCTTGATCCGCGACGCGACCCGAAGAATCACGACCTCGTCCTGTACGGCGTCGATTTCAATCAGGATCTGGCGAACGAATTCACGCTGGCGTTGCATTCGATCCTGCCGGGCCTCCGCATCCGTGCCGAGAACTCGGGCAACGTTCTGAAGGAAATGAAGCGGACCCGGCGCGAGGGCATCGGACGCTACGGGCCGAAGACGATTTTCCTGGGCATCAGCAACTCGGCACAGACCCAGTCAACCCTGGCGGTCGTACGCAAGGCCCGCGAAGTCGTGGGCGCGGAGCGATGCTTCGTACTGACACAGGGCTTCCTGAACTCGATGAGCGAGGCGATCGGACAGGGCTACCAGCCGGACGATCCGATCCTGCCGAACACGTTCGTCAATCTCAGCCACCTGTTTCCGGACGGCACATCGGGGCGCCGTCGGGCCGAGGCGGCGACGATCGTTCCGGTGGCGACACAGGCCGTGCTGACCGAGATCCTGATGCATCTGACCGAGCGCGCGATCGAGGCGTACCGGACCCTCGACAAACACACGCTGGAAGCGCACGCCGAGCATTTCGATTTGCGACCCGACCTGCAGCCGTCGGACATTCGTGCTTTTCGCGAGTTTCAATCCGCGGTCTACGAGGCCGAGATTCCGAATCGGGTCGGTTGCAACGCAACGGGCGAACACTTCGACTCGCCGGACCGCGAACGACTGGCACGGGAAGCGGCGGCTCGCGCCGAGAATCAGGTCGAATTCGTCCGCTCGTACGCGATTTTCGCGGCGTACATCGTCATCGCAACGGTGTTCGGCGTGCCGGTTTTCGGGGTGGCCTTCTCGCCGTTCGATTTCGTCGCGGGTATCGGCGTTGCCGCGCATGTGCTCGACGCCGCACTGTTCCTGACGGCGCTATGGCTGATTCATCTGGGCATTCGGCGCCGGCAGGGTCGCCCGGTATTCGAACGCATCGGCGCCAGGGCCGAGGTCTACATCGACCGCAAGTACGTCGCACGCATCGTCGAGCGCTACAACGCGACGCTGTTTTCGAACATGCCGGCGTTCGTCACACCGTTCTTCTATTGGGCGGATACCGTCCGGGACGCGCTGCATCGTTTCGGGATTCGCGCCCATCGAGGAGTCGTCACGATCCATCGCTCCCCGGATGAACGCATGGGTATCGAGGAGGCGAACAACGCCGCCGAAGAGAACATGGTCTACGCACAGCTCGGCGGCATCCGCTTCAATGGCGGACAGCCGCAGTCACGCGACAAGGTCCGCGCGGGGTCCTGCTACGTCAACGCCTCGCGTCCATTTCAGACGGTCCTTTCGGACAGTCTCGCCGGGCTCCGGGCAAAGTACGACCGCAAGCTCTCGCCCGAGGTGTTCCGCTTGATCAACCGGCGCCTGATCGATCTGGCCGACGGCCTGGTGACCGAATTCGTCATAGGCTACCAGCGTCGGGAAATCGTCAATCAGTCCATCTGGGACGTCATCCGCTGGATCCCCGGCGCCAGCGTGCTATACGAAATCCTCAGGCGCAACGACATCGACCTCAAGAATCTGGCCGGTGAGGCCGACACCGCCAATCAGGCGCAGATCCAGTCGACGAAGCATCCCGTTTCGCCGATGGACATCCACGTGCACACGATGGAACCCCGTTCGACCTTCGACGCGCTGCGTTCGGAACAGCAAACGGCGGACGAATCGTTCGCAGTGCTGGTGTTCTCCGAACAACACGTCGGCATCCATCTGAACCGCCACGCGATGCTCGACATGGGAAGGATTCGCCGTCAGGAGATTCTTTTGAAGCCGGGATCCGGCGAGGAGCACGGCAAGCTGGTCAGCGATGCGGCCGGAGCCGACCGCTTCGTCGGCATGCTGGATTCGACAGCCGGCGAGGAACGCCTGATCGTCGAGAACCGCGCGCTCGATCTGCGCATGGCGGTTCCGCTGAACGCGCTGAACGCGGACCAGCGAAGCTTCCTGACGCAACAACTGCGCGTCGCGGAACATCATCAGCTCGCGGCCGCCTGAACCGGCGACCCCATCTGCTCGGAGATCCCGAACCATGATGCTCACGGCTCTCGGCGGGCTGGCCGCCGCGATCGCTCTGAATCTGTTCCTCGACCGCCTGTCACGAAGCCGCGGCAGCGCGATCGTCCGCGTCTACCGCATCGCGCTGCTGCTGCTCGCCGGTCTGGTGCTGATCGCCGTTGCCACCGGCTCGCGCTTGAATCCGCACCTGGTCGTCGTCAGCTTCGTATTCGGGCTGGCCTACCTGACGCTCGAGACCTTGTCGGCGGGCTTCTGGGGCAAGATCGGATTCGGAACACTGACCGTCGCGCACCTGCTGCTCGGCGGCTACCTGTACACACTGGCCGAGATACCGTACGGAGACCGGCCGTTCGCGGCAATTTCGCGCAACCAGCCGCGCCCACTGACGGAAGCCGCGCAACCGGAGGAATGGATCTCCGGCCTGCCGATCATTGGCGGAACCACGGCCGCCGCGACGCAGCCACGGCCCGCTGATCGTGACATGCCCCGCGCAGCCACGCCCGCTTCCGCGACGAGACGGGACGTCGTCGTGGCCTGGAGCGACCTGCAACGGCTGATCGAAAGGGACTCGCATATTCGCGACGTGCTGGTCGGCCTGCGCGAGCGTCAGGAACGCGACCTGTCCGAAGTGCTGGCGAACCTGAACCAGATCTCGGTGACCGGGACCGCGATGCGGCGCCATGCGATCCCTCGCGAGAACGTCGAGAACCTGCTGAACGATGGCGCGATCTCGAGCGCGCGCTATCACACGATTCTCGAAACCTGGGAACTGACCGACAAGGACGAGAAGGCGTTCCGCTCGAAGCAGGCCGAGGAGTTGTTCCACGGGCTGCTGGAATTGATGGAGGACGACGACATCGACGAGACGCACAAGGTCGAACTGATCGACTTCATGATCGATCGCTTCGCCGGTGATGTCCGCCTGATCAAGCCATTGATCCACCTGTATGACGGACTGGATGCCGAATACCCGCGTCAGAAGCGCCTGAACCGCGAGTTCCTGAGCCTGTACCTGCAGAAGCGGCGGGCCATTTTGCGCGGCTTCGCGGCGATCGGCCGCCCCGGCCTGCAGCCCCTGCTGGATTACCGCCGCAAGACCATCTCCGAGATTCGCTACTCGCAGGGAAAGCTCGACCAATTCCTGGCGCAGACCTTTGGCACTCGCGTGCGTCCGCTGTATGGGCGAGCCGAGGCGGTGCGGATTCGCGATTTCCTCAACCGCGAGAAGTATCCACCGCTCGCCAAGCTGTCCGGACCGGCCTACGAGCAGGATTATCTGCGCCGCAGCCTGCTCCGCATCACGCAGGAGAACAGCCTGCCGCCCGCCGGCGTTCCGGTCATGAACCTCGCGGCGGAGCAATACGCGAAGATCGTTCAGGCCTTCGACCAAGGCTGGCCGGATGCGATCGATGCGCTGACGATCGACCGCGATCCCGCGGTGCGGGCAAACCTCGCCTGGTACCTCGCGGAGCGCAAGGACCCGTACACGGTGCCGCTGGTCTTCGAACTGATGCAGGACTCGCACCCCGAGGTCCGAAGGCTGGCCGCCGTGGCCGCCGGCAATTTCCGGATCGTCGACATGCAATCATCGAACGACCTGAAGTTCACCGAGATCGTGCGCATGCTGGTCAACTACCGCACGAACGCCGATTCGTTCGCCCGCGCGTTCGCGGTGTCGGGCCTGACCACCGTCGGCGATCGCCAGAAGGCGTTGTATGTCATCGATCTGGTGCTAAACGACGGCACGACGGCCAACTCGATGCTCGGCGAGGCCGCGCCATCGTGGCGCAGCGACGACGAGCGGGCGGCCGTGCAGAGTCTCGTGTCGACGCTGGCGGCTACGCCGGAGGAAGCGTACGTCAAGACGCAGGCGCTGAAGGTCCTGCTGGCGATGGATTCCCAGGAGGCGCTCGCCATCCTGCTGCATTACCTCGATCATATCTACGAGGTACACGGGACGCGCCCCGGCATGCTGCGATTCATCGTGCCGCACATGACGCTGCCGCAGGAAGCCGAGAACGTCGAGGATCTCGTGCTGCATCTCGCGGCGCGCTATCGCGAGGCCCCCGACCCGCTGCAACAGCCGCTGAAGACGCTGCGCGCCGAACTCAGTCATGCCTACTCGCACCACCGCAGCGGTGAGTTCTTCCAGTATCTGAGCTTCCTGGAGGCTTACGACAGCCGCGAGTACAAGGACTATCTGGCCCAGACCACGGAGCACGTGCTGCTGATGCGCGTCGAGGAATACCTTCGATCGACCTACGGGCTGTGGCTGGTGTTCTGGCCCTTGTCGCTGGCCTTGCTGATCATCGTCCAGTACGGCTGGGGGCTGACGCCCCGCTTCGGCGGCACCGCCGGTGGCGCATTCGGTTCCGGCACCAACCGTCACGCGAATCCGGCCGCGGACCTCCGGAACCGGCGTCAGGCGCCGGCCGCCGCGGTCGTGCCGATCAAGATCACCAGCCGCGGTTCCTGAAAACACCACGCGTTCTCGAGGATACCCGGCGATGAAGTCCATACCCCTACCACGTTGTGGCCGAATATTCGTCCGCGCTGTCGGTCTGGTCGCGGCGAGCGCGATGAACCTGGGATGCAGCCTGATCGGTCCGGATTTCGAACACCCACAGGTCAAGCTTGCCGACACCTGGCTGGACGAGCAGAAGCGGCAAGCACGAAGCGGTGACTTCCGTAGCTGGTGGAGGATATTCCAGGATCCGGTGCTCGACAAACTGATCGAGAGCGCGTACCGGCAGAATCTCGACGTTCACATCGCCGCGGTCCGCATCCAGGAGGCGCGGGCCCAACTCGGTATCGCCAAGGGAAATCTGTTTCCGCAGAAGCAGAACGTCACGATGGACGCGCTCTACGAGCAGCTCAGCGAGCGTTCACCGTACTATCAAGGCAGTTCGGACTACTCGTTCATGTACTTCCAGACCGGCTTCGACGCCGCCTGGGAACTGGACATCTGGGGCCGCTTCCGGCGTGGCATCGAATCCGCCGGGGCAGATCTCGCGGCGACGACGCTGGACTACGACGACATGCTGGTGACGCTGACCGCCGAGGTCGCGGCGGCCTACGTGCAGATCCGCACGTTCCATCAGCGCCTTGCGCTGGCGCATGGCAATGCTGACCTGCAGGAACGCAGCCTGCGTATCGCCGAATCCCAGTTCCGCAACGGCGTCAGCACCGAACTCGACATGCAGCAGGCCAGGGCCCTGCGCCAAGCGACCCTGGCCGAGATCGCCACGCTCGAGATCGGACTGCGGCAGTCCAAGAATGCGCTGAGCGTCCTGCTTGGCATGCCGCCCAACCATCTGCACGCCCAACTCGGCGACGCGACCGGAATTCCGGCCGTGAGCCGGGAAATCTCGGCCGGCATCCCGGCCGAAATGCTGCGCCGCCGGCCCGACATCCGCCGCCAGGAGTACCGCGCGGCCGCGCAGAGCGCGCTGATCGGTGTCGCCAAGAGCGAGCTCTTGCCGCGCCTCTCCCTGGTCGGCTCGATCGGCATCAACTCGGGGAGCGTCGATGGCGTGGACATCGCCAATGCCTTCAGCCCGTCCGGGCTCGCCGGCAAATTCGGCCCGACGATGTACTGGCCGATCCTTCAATACGGTCGACTGACGAACAATGTGCGAGCGCAGGACGCGAAATTCCAACAATTGCTGATCGGCTACCACAGCGCCGTATTGCGCGCGCTGCGCGAGGTCGAAGACGCGCTGATCGGCTACCGTAAGGCGCGGGAGCGGGTGGCCAGTCTCGAGGATGGCGTCGACGCATCGCACCGCGCAGCCGAACTCGCGCTGTTGCAGTACCGGGACGGCCTCGAAGACTACACGCGCGTGCTGAACTCCGAGCTATTCCTCGTACAACAACAGGATCGGCTGACCGCGAGCCGTGGCGACGTGGCCCGCAACGTCATCGCGATGTACAAGGCGCTCGGCGGCGGCTGGGAGATCCGCGAGGGCAAAGAGATCCTGCCACCGGACGTCAAACGCGACATGCAGCGGCGCACCGACTGGGGCAATCTTCTCGACGAGCCATCGAGCGACGTCTTCCGCCGCGACGAGCCCAAGTAACGACAACAACAATAACCGGGTACGCCATGATGAAGCTGGTCACCGCGATCATTCCACCGCATCTGTTGAGCGAGGTTCGCGAAGCCCTGTTGGATGTCGGCGTGGCCGGCTCGACGATCAGCCACGTGCTCGGCCATGGCCGGGACGAACGGCCATCCGCCTGCGGCGGCGATCCGGGCGGCGCCCGGCGGCTGGTACCGCAGGTCAAACTGGAACTGCTGGTCGCCGATGCGCTGCTCGACCGCACGCTGGCCACGATTCTCGAGGCCACGCGAAGCGGGTCGTACGACGAAGGAAAGATCTTCCTGTACGAACCGGCTCAGGCCGTCAGGATTCGCACGCGCGAAATGGGCGACGCCGCGATCGACTGAACGCCTGCCCGCGCCGACGCCCGGCGACCTACAGGTAGTAGCCCTTGCCGTTATGCGACGAGATGTCGAGACCTTCGGTTTCCTCGTCGGAACTGACACGCAGGCCCAGCCAGTGATCCAGCCCCTTCAATACGATGAAGCTGACGGTTCCGCTCCAGGCCAGCGCGCTGACGACCGCTGCCGCCTGCACCCCGAGCTGCTCCCAGACGTCGGACGCGCCCGGCAAACCGGTGCCGCCAAGGGCTTGCGCCGCGAAGAGCGCCGTCAGTAGCGAGCCGAGCACACCGCCGACCGCGTGCACCGGAAACACGTCGAGCGCATCGTCGATCTCGAGCGTGCGCTTGATCCACGGAATCGCGACGAAACACGCAAACGCCGCGACAACACCCATGATCAGCGCACCAAATGGCCCAATGTAGGCGGCCGCCGGTGAGACGATCGCCAGGCCGGCAATCAGACCGGTGACCAGGCCGAGCAGCGTCGGCCGACCGTAGCGCAGCCATTCGATCGCCATCCAGACGACCGCGCCGACCGTCGCCGAGATATGCGTCGCCAGCATCGCCATGCCCGCGGCTCCATTCGCGACCAGCGCGCTGCCGGCGCTGAAACCGTGCCAGCCGACCCACAGGATGCCGGCACCGACCGCCGTCAGCGTCAGGTTGTGCGGCGGCATCAGCGCATCCGGAAAGCCGCGCCGCGGTCCGACCAGCCATGCGGCGGTCAGGGCCGCTCCGCCGGCCGTCGTATGGACGACGATCCCACCGGCGAAATCGACCGCACCCAGTCGCGCGAGCCAGCCGCCGCCCCACAGCCAGTGGCACACCGGGACATAGACCAGCATGGTCCACGCGGCCGCGAACCACAGAACCGCCGAGAAGCGCATACGCTCGACAAAACCGCCGATCATCAGTGCCGGCGCGAACACCGCAAAGGTCAGGTGATAGATGCAGATGACCGGTTCCGGGAACCGGCCGATCAGCGTGTCAGCCGTCATTCCCGCTAGCAGCAGCCGGCTTCCGCCGCCGATCAACGCCTGCCAGGAACCACCATCGGTCAGCGCCAGGCTGTAGCCGACGAAGATCCACAGGATCGATACGATCGCGGTGATTGCGAAGCACTGCACGAGTACCGACAGTACATTCTTCGTACGCACCAGCCCGCCATAAAGCAAGGTCAGACCGGGAACGGTCATGAACAGCGACAGACCGGTCGAGCTCAGGATCCAGGCGGTATCGGCTCGATCGAGTTCGGCGGCCCCGCTCGAAACGACTGGTAAAACCACCCCGGTGACGCAGATCATCGCTCGCTTCCACCACCCGCTCATCGCTTCGCTCCTGTTCTTGTTCATCATTGCGGCAGCATCGGATATCGGTGCGCGTCTGCCGAATTCGGCCGCGGCAGGGAATTATTGCACCAATGTGACCCATGAGGGCACAGACTGGTGCAACGGCGAGCGTCGAAGACTTGCTTGCGATGCCCGGCACGCGCTGGCATAGTCCGGATGGCGCGCGAACCGGATGCCTCCTCGATGGCTTCCGCATATCGAGGCAGGAACATTCGGTCGCGACCCGACCGCATGCCAGGAGAACCCGTGAACTTCAAGCTCGCCATCGGACTGACGGTCCTCATCGCATCCGCGGCCGCCCGCGCGGACCTCACTACCGAGGAATTCCTTCAGCAGAAATACGAACTGCTACAAGCCTTTGAAGACACCGCGGGAAGCGGCAACCACGTCGTCGAGCGCGTGCCGTTACGCTGTTTTGCCGGTCAGTTGCCCAGGCCACGCCGCCCGACCTATACGCTCGTCGTCGATGACAACTCGGCCGGAACCTCGATGGGATTGCGCTTCTGGCGGCAGCCTTGCACCAACAGCCGGGGCACGGCGCTGATGGTCAGAGCGACGCCGGGGCGAACCGGCGCCTTTCTATGCAGTCTGTCGATGGCCATCGTACAGAGCAATACCCGATTCTCGAACCTCAGACTGATCCGACAGCCCGGGGATACGAACGGCCAATGCGGTCTGCTGTTCTCCGCGGAGACCTTCATCGTCGAGGACTTCAGCCCGGTTGGTACCTCGTTCGCGGTGCGCAGTGCGATGGACATCGAGTACACCGACCTCGGCGGTGCCCTGCATACGATCAAGCTGCCGAACTTCCGCTGATCCGAGGCGCGAGACCTTCGCACGGCGATCACGGGCTGCGCGGATGTGAATAATTCACCGCGCGACCGCGTATTCCGTTACGCACGACACCCCGCTCCCGGCCCTATCGTTTGTATAGGCCCTTTGGAGTGAGTGCGGATGAGCATGTTTTCCGACGAGATCGCCGAGACGCTGGCGGCAATCGACACGAGCCCCTGGCTTCGCGAGGCGTTGCTCAGTGCGCTGCAACGTGACCCGTTGAGCGCTGCCAACGACGCCGAACGCCTCGCCCACCTGCTGATGCGGCACGCCGAAGCCTTGCTGTTTCTCGACGACTGGCGCGCCGGCGAGGAACCGCCCGGCGCCGCGGAACGGCGGGTCTGAGCGTACGGCCCGGCGCTCAGTCCGGATTCACCCGGTACACGCGGACCGGGACTCCGGACGCTCGAACCCACTCCGGACGTCCCGCCAGACGGCCCCCGAGCAGACGGGTGGCGCGCTGGAACTCCTCGCGGTCGATGTCACTGTCGCCGGTGATCAGCAAGGCCGGCCGCTCCGACTCGACGAACGCCGTTACATCCGCGTCGCTCAACCAGTAGGACAGCGTCCTGACGCGCCCGATCACGTCCGGCAGGAACAGCGGCAGATAGTTCGTGGCCCACCCATCGTCGTTCTTCAATGGGGTCGACAACAGTGCCTGCCCTCGATAGGGACTGGCGCCAATCCATTCGGCAAGGCTTTTCATATCGTCGACGGCATCACCCGGACGCTTCCGCACCAACCAAAGATCGGGGAACCACGCCTGGGTAATCGCATGACCGGCCGCGAGTTCGCTGACCGCAAACAGCGCAGCCAGTGCCGCGACCACGGCCCGCCGCCCGATCCACGTTCGGAACGGCATGGCCAGTAGCGGCAGCGCCAGGGTCAAGGCCAGCAACAGGTAACGCGCCTGAAAACTGCCCGCGCCGCGCGCCATCGTGAACCGCAGCAGCACGGCCCAGACGAACGCCATCAGCCCCAGGTAGAGCATCCGTTCGATCGTCAGTTCACGCCATCGAAAGACCTGAAGAAGCACGAGCATGCCTCCGACAGCGAGGCTCGAGCTCGCAACCAGGCCGGTCTGCTGAACCAGACGCTGGGCGAGTATCCCGGCCGCGTCGAGCAGACCAACCGCCTCGGCGTAGCGCTCCTCGGACGTCGCGGAACGAAAGCCCTTCAATGCGTCACCGAAGCAATATTGATTCCCCGCCGACCAGGCCAGAGGAAAGAGCAGCAGCGCGGCAGCGAATGCCAGCGCCAGAGCGGGACGACGCGTCCGGATGTAGAGGTACGCCGGAAAGGCCGGTATCAGCAGCCAGGCCTCATAGCGCGTCATCATCGCGAGAATCAGCAGGCCCAGCGCCACCCCAAGAACCGTCAGCCGAACCGGCGTCGAGTCCGTCGCCCGGATCAGCAGCCAGATCCCCGCGAGCAACTCGAAGATAAACGCCGTCTCGGTCAAGGAACTCGCGGAAAGGCCGATCCGCAACGGCAGCGCCAGCAGCGCGACGGCACCGATGAGCGCGATCGGCGCGTCGAACACCCGGCGCAACAACAAGTAGTAGATCGGCATCGTCGCGGCACCGACCAAGACATTGAAGACCCTGACCGAGACGAACGGATCGCCGACGATGTTCAGGAACAGGCCGTTCAGATAGACCGGGGCCGGCAGCCAGGTGCCACACTTCGCCAGATACGGCTTGCGAAGCCATTCATACGCCATCATCGCCCGGTAGGGCCCATCCGCGGGAACATCGACCGTGAACCCGAGCACGACGAAGCCGATCATCAGGGATGCGAGCGCGAACGCGATCGGGGTTGCCGAGGGATGGCGCAGTAAGGAAACGGCGAGCATGAAATATCCTGAGCGGGGCGTCGGCCGTCCAGTCTAACGCAGACGGTCCGCGTGGACCCATGGTCGGCGCCCGACCACGATGCTGGACGGTCCCCTATCCAGGTCTATTGGGCACGCTCGCGAATTGCGTTATCTTTCCGTGCTCCGCGGGGCAGCAGCGCCCCGTTCCGCCGGGATGGACGGCCGCGACGGCCGGCAAGCGATCACGATCACCAATGAACCCAGACTGCCCGATCGACCCCGCAATCTTTCGCGCTTACGACATACGAGGGGTTGTCGGGACGTCCCTGGATGCGCGCGCGGTCGAACTGATCGGGCGTGCAATCGGCAGCGAGGCCACGGCACGCGGTCAACAACGCATGGTCGTCGCCCGTGACGGACGCCTGTCCAGCCCCTCTCTGGCCGCGGCGCTCACCGTCGGGCTTCGCGCCAGCGGCCGCGACGTGATCGATCTCGGCCTGTGCCCTACGCCGGCGATGTACTTCGCGACGCATGCGTTCGGCACACGCAGCGGCGTCATCGTCACCGCAAGTCACAACCCCGCCGATCAGAACGGGCTGAAGATCGTCCTCGATGGAGAAACCCTGTGCGGCGACGCGATCCAGGATCTCGCGCGCCGCATCGGGCGGAGCGATTTCGTCATCGGCCACGGCGCGCTGGAGTCGGCTGACCCGCTGCCGGCCTACATCGAACGCATCGTGTCCGACATCGATCTGGCCCGGCGGATGCGGATCGTCATCGACTGCGGCAACGGCGTCGCCGGCATCGTGGCCCGGCGCCTGTTCGAGGCACTGGGCTGCGAAACCCTGGTGTTGTTCGAGGAGGTCGACGGCCGGTTCCCGCATCACCACCCCGACCCCAGCCGGCCGGATAACCTGGCGAGCCTGATCCGGGAGGTGAGCGATCGACAGGCGGATCTTGGACTTGCCTTCGACGGCGACGGCGACCGGCTCGGCGTGGTCGACGCGAGCGGCACGATCATCTGGCCCGACCGATTGCTGATGCTGTTCGCGATCGACGTGCTGTCGCGACATCCGGGGGCCGATATCCTGTTCGACATCAAATGCTCCCGCCATATGCCGCAACTGATCGTAGCGCATGGTGGCCGACCGCTGATGTGGAAGTCGGGGCATTCGCTGATGAAGGCAAAGCTCGCCGAAACCGGCGCGCCGCTCGGCGGAGAACGGAGCGGCCACATCTTCTTCGCGGACCGCTGGTATGGGTTCGACGATGGCCTGTACGCCGGCGCCCGTCTGCTGGAGCTGTTGTCACGTGACTGCCGGACCTCGACCGAGGTGTTCGAGGATCTTCCGAACAGCGCCAACACTCCGGAAATCTCGCTCCCGCTGCCGGAGGGCGAGAGTATTCGCGTCGCCGAGCAGCTTCGGCAGGCCGCGGAGTTTCCCGATGCGGTGATCACCGGGATCGACGGACTGCGCGTCGACTTCGCCGACGGCTTCTTTCTGGCCCGCGCCTCGAATACTTCTTCAGCACTGATCCTGCGCTTCGAGGGGGACGATCGCGCCGCGCTCGATCGCGTCCGGCAGCGCTTCGACGAACTATTGCACCGGGTCAGGCCCGACCTGGACGCGCCCGCGAGCTAGGCGCGTTTTGATCTGCCACGCCCTATCCGACCCGCACGGCGCGTGGCCGAGCCGAATTCAAACCTGATGTTCCAACGGAGTTACGAGTGAAAAAACAAGAAGGTCTCGAACAATCCTCCGCCGGCCATATCGCCCACGTCCTGACCGAGGCGCTGCCTTACATCCAGCGCTTCAAGGGCAAGACCATCGTCGTGAAGTACGGCGGCAACGCGATGGTCGATGATGAACTGAACAGCAGTTTCGCTCGCGACATCGTTCTGCTGAAGCTGGTCGGCGTCAACCCGGTCGTCGTGCATGGCGGCGGCCCACAGATCGGTGACCTGCTGAAGCGCCTCGGCAAGACCAGCGAGTTCGTCCAGGGCATGCGCGTGACCGACGCCGAGACGATGGACGTCGTCGAAATGGTGCTGGGCGGACTCGTCAACAAGGAAATCGTCAACCTGATAAACCGCCACGGCGGTTCAGCGGTCGGCCTGACCGGCAAGGACGGCGACCTGATCCGCGCGCGAAAGATCGTCATGAAGAACATCGCCCCCGAGAGCGAGGCGACCGAACTGATCGATCTGGGCCATGTCGGCGAGGTTGCGAGCATCGACCCATCCGTCGTCGACATGCTGATCCACGGCGACTTCATCCCGGTGATCGCGCCGATCGGCGTCGGCCAGGACGGCTTCTCCTACAACATCAATGCCGATCTGGTCGCCGGCAAGATGGCCGAGGTCATGAAGGCGGAGAAGCTGATCCTGCTAACGAACACCGTCGGAATCCTGAATCGCGACGGCGAACTGCTGACCGGGTTGTCATTGCAGGAAGTCGAGGACCTGATCGCCGATGGCACGATCAGCGGCGGCATGATCCCGAAAGTTCGCTGCGCGATGGACGCGCTGCGCGGCGGCGTCGCCAGCACGCATATCATCGATGGCCGCATCGAACACGCGGTGCTGCTCGAACTGTTCACCGACCGCGGCATCGGAACGCTACTGGTGCGGAAATGAGGTTCGGCCGGTGATTAGCCCCGCGCCTTGCATGAGCGGGCGTTTGGCCCGATGCGATCGCCCCACCGGGCACCGCGGCGGATACGACGCCCCAATCGATGTCAGGAAGACCAAGGCGTACCGTAACGCTCGCGATACGCGGCGATCGCCCGCAGGTCTTCGTCCCGCTGCCGCTCGGCCAGGTAGGCACAGATGTCGTCCAGCGCGATGATCGAATGCACCGCGAGTCCGTAGTCGCTTTCGACCTCGGCGATCGCCGAATGCCCGTGCTGCCCCGACTCTTGCCGGTCCAGCGCGATCAACACGCCGGTCGGCTCGGCGCCCGCGGTGCGGATGATGCCGACGGATTCGCGTACCGAGGTGCCGGCGGTGATGACGTCGTCGAGAATCAGCACCGAACCTTTTAGCGGCGCGCCGACCAGCGTGCCGCCCTCGCCGTGATCCTTGGCCTCCTTCCGGTTGAATGCGAACGGCACCTCGGTTCCGGTCATTCGCGCCAGCGCGATCGCGGTCGCGCAGGCCAGCGGAATGCCCTTGTAGGCGGGCCCGTACAACACATCGGCCTGAATCGCGTGGTGCACCAGTGCACGCGCATAGAATTCGCCCAGCGCGCCGAGGCGCGCGCCGCTGTCGAACAAGCCGGTATTGAAGAAATACGGGCTGGTCCGTCCGGACTTCAGCGTGAAGCTGCCGAAACGAAGAACCTCGCAGCGCAGCGCGAAATCAATGAATTCCCGTTGATAATCCTGCATGTCCGGCTCCCGGCGCCAGGGTCGTCGTGATTCAGGGTACGGCGATCAACCGCAACAGCTCGTCGATGATCCGATCCACCGTGACACCCTCGGCCTCGGCCTCGTAGCTCAGAATGAGCCGGTGTCGCAGGATATCCGGCGCGATCGCCTGGATGTCCTCGGGAATCACGTAGTTGCGCCCGTGCAGCCAGGCCCTGGCGCGCGAACAGCGGTCGAGTGCGATCGTCGCGCGCGGGCTGGCGCCGTACTGTATCCAGCGCGGCAGGTCGGCGCTATACGCAGCCGGGTTACGTGTCGCCAGCACCAGTTGCAACAGATATTCCTCGAGCGGTTCGGCGACGTAGACGTCGAGCACCTCGCGGCGAGCGTCGAACAGACTGGCCTGTTTGAGCGGCTTGAACTCTCCGCCGGACTGCGGCTGGCGCTCCGCGGCGCTGTTGCGCGCCTCGCCGCGGACGAGCTCGAGAATCTCCCGCTCGTGCGCGGCCTCGGGGTAGCCGATGCGGACATACAACAGGAACCGATCGAGCTGCGCTTCGGGCAAGGGATAGGTGCCCTCCTGTTCGATCGGATTCTGCGTCGCCATGACCATGAACAGCGCCGCCAGCGGATAGGTGTTCCGCCCGACCGTGATCTGCCGTTCGGCCATGGCCTCGAGCAAGGCCGACTGCACCTTGGCCGGCGAGCGATTGATCTCGTCGGCGAGGATCAGGTTATGGAATAGCGGCCCCGGCTCGAAACGGAATGAACCGTCCTGCGGCCGGTACACCTCCGTTCCGGTCAGGTCGGCCGGCAACAGGTCGGGCGTAAACTGGATGCGCTGGAAATCAGCCTCGATGCCGCGTCCGAGCACATTGATCGCGCGTGTTTTGGCGAGCCCCGGCGCGCCCTCGACCAGCATGTGTCCGTCGGATAACAAGGTGATCAGCATACTTTCGATCAGCACGCGCTGACCGATGACATTGGCCCCGATGAAATCCCGGAGCCGCCCGAACTCCCGCTGCGCCGCGGTCAGTTCCCCTGTGGCATTGGCAAATGAATCGGACATGGATAGTCGATGGATTGATGACGGGTGAATCGGTCGAAGGAGCCGCCGACGTCTGATCCGTAACTCGCGGGAGCCGGTCGACGCACGGTACTCGGCCTAGTCGGAACGAGATACTATCATCCCGCACTACACGGACGTCGGGGGGCGACGCGTGACCCAGTACCTGACCGGCGGGCGCTCACTGCTCGCCGCCGGGCATCAGCCGGCGCAGCAGCCAGGCGCGCAGATCGGCGATCTCCTGGCCGCAGACCGAATGCGGCATCGGATAATCGTGCCATTCGACCGCATAGCCCTTGTCGTCGAGCGTTGCGCTACCGCGCTGCGCCATACCGTACGGCACGATCGGGTCCTGTGTGCCGTGCGCCATGAACACCGGCATCGCGCCGCGGGCCGGCGGAAACTGGGCGGGGGCCGCGAGATACGTCGACAGCGCGATGACCCCTCCGAGCTGGTCCGAATAATGGGCCGCGGTCTCCAGCGCGATGACCCCGCCCTGCGAGAAACCGGCCAGGATGATATGCGAGGCCTCGCGCCCGGCGGCCCGCTCATCATCGACCAGCCGCTCGACAGCGCGCCGAGAAGCCTCGACGCCGGCCAGATCGACGCCCTGCCCGAGATCCGGCGCCGCGATGTCGTACCAGGCCCGCATGACGTAACCCCCATTGATCGTCACCGGACGTTGCGGCGCGTGCGGGAATACGAAGCGCACCGCCAGCGCCGGCGGAAGCCTGAGTTCCGCGGCAATCGGTTCGAAGTCGTGGCCGTCCGCACCCAGGCCGTGCAGCCAGATGATGCTGGTCTTCGGCGTCGTCGGCGGATCGATCTCAATACAGGGCAGGCGTTCGGCAGTCATCGATATGTGTTCGTGTTGGATTCAGCGGTACCGGATGATCCAGTCGTTTCCATAAGACAATATTATGACCCTGATCACTAATAGTGAATTCTTTTTATGGATTAGTCCGCTTATAGTGTCGACCCGCGGCGCCCCGGCGCGCCGCCACTCTCGCCCAGTCGAATAAGAACATCCCCAGCTACTGCAGGAGGAGCACAATGGCCGCGAAGAGCTACAGCGCAGGCGTCAAGGAGTATCGCGAAACCTACTGGATGCCGGATTATACGCCGTCCGACACCGATCTCCTGGCGGTCTTCAAGATCACCCCGCAACCCGGGGTTCCACGTGAGGAAGCGGCCGCCGCGGTCGCCGCCGAGTCCTCGACCGGCACCTGGACGACGGTCTGGACGGACCTGCTGACCGACCTCGACTACTACAAGGGCCGGGCTTACAGGATCGAGGACGTACCCGGCAGCGACGACCAGTTCTACGCCTTCATCGCGTATCCGATCGACCTGTTCGAGGAAGGCTCGGTCGTCAACGTGTTCACATCGCTGGTCGGCAACGTGTTCGGATTCAAGGCCGTGCGCGGCCTGCGGCTCGAGGACGTGCGTTTCCCGATCGCCTACGTCATGACCTGCGGCGGCCCGCCGCACGGCATCCAGGTCGAGCGCGACATCATGAATAAGTACGGCCGGCCGTTGCTCGGCTGTACGATCAAGCCGAAGCTGGGCCTGTCGGCCAAGAACTACGGCCGCGCCGTCTACGAGTGCCTGCGCGGCGGGCTGGATTTCACGAAGGACGACGAGAACGTCAACAGCCAGCCGTTCATGCGCTGGCGCCAGCGCTTCGACTTCGTCATGGAGGCAGTCCACAAGGCCGAGATGGAGACCGGCGAACGCAAGGGGCATTACCTGAACGTCACGGCGCCGACGCCCGAGGAAATGTACCGACGCGCCGAATACGCCAAGGAAATCGGCGCGCCGATCATCATGCACGACTTCATCACCGGCGGCTTCTGCGCGAATACCGGTCTTGCGAACTGGTGCCGCAACAACGGCATGCTGCTGCACATCCATCGCGCGATGCATGCGGTCATGGACCGCAATCCGAACCACGGCATCCATTTCCGCGTGTTCACGAAGATGCTGCGGCTGTCCGGCGGCGACCACCTGCATACCGGCACCGTCGTCGGAAAGCTCGAGGGCGACCGCCAGTCCACGCTAGGCTGGATCGATCTGCTGCGCGAGCGACGCATCAAGGAGGACCGCAGCCGCGGTATCTTCTTCGATCAGGATTGGGGCTCGATGCCCGGCGCTTTCGCGGTCGCATCGGGCGGCATCCACGTCTGGCACATGCCCTCGCTGCTGGCGATCTTCGGCGACGATTCGGTGTTCCAGTTCGGCGGCGGCACGCTCGGCCATCCCTGGGGCAATGCCGCCGGGGCCGCAGCCAACCGCGTTGCGCTCGAAGCCTGCGTCGAGGCGCGCAACCAGGGCATCGCGATCGAGAAGGAGGGCAAGGAGGTGCTGACACGCGCGGCCGCCAGCAGCCCGGAACTGAAGATGGCGATGGAAACCTGGAAGGAAATCAAGTTCGAGTTCGACACCGTCGACAAGCTGGACCTGGCGCACAGTTAGGTCGGGTTTCAAGCCAATAACCGACCCTGGCGCACGGGTAGGTCGGCTTTCAAGCCGACAACCGACCCACCGGGCGACCTTCAAGCCAACCAACCCACGAGGACCCCGACCATGAGCGACATGCAGGACTACCGATCCAGCCTCGGCGACGTTTCCAGCCGCAAGTTCGAAACCTTCTCGTACCTGCCGTCGATGAGCCCCGACGACATCCGCAAGCAGGTCGCCTACATCGTCGGCAAGGGCTGGAACCCGGCGATCGAGCACACCGAACCGGAGAATGCGTTCGACCACTACTGGTACATGTGGAAGCTGCCGATGTTCGGCGAGACCGACATCGACACGATCCTCTGCGAGGCCGAAGCCTGCCATACGGCGCACCCGAACGATCACGTGCGGCTGGTCGGCTATGACAACTACAAGCAGAGCCAGGGCGCGTCGATGGTCATCTATCGCGGACCGATCAGCGCCTGACCGGCGAGTCGATCGCGACACACTCCGCAAGCGGCGCCGCGGCAGAAGGCGGCAGCGCCGAACGAGCGGCGAGGATGGCGATCGCGCTATCTGGTCGCGGGCGTCATGCGGCTCGCATCGCTGGTCGGCGGAGGCGTCATCGCCGCGTTCTTCGACTGCCTACCAAGCGTGGTCGGCCGGCTCGGCGACGCCGAGTTGCTAAACAAAAAGGGCCAGGATTGAATTACTGACCCTCGCATCCACCTTCCCGGTCTCCCGCTGCATGTCGTGCAACGGGGCCACAACTGCTGGCGAGCTTCTTCGATAATCCGAGCCTGGCCCCTTTAGCCCTTGCGAGTTGCGGAAGCGCACATCGGCGAAAGCCTACTCCGCGAAGTCCAAAATGGATGAGCCGAGCTAAGCATAACCTGCTCCCCTAAATTGGGAACCGCTCAACAATTCGAGCCTGGCCCTCTTGGCCCCATTGATCTCGGAAATCCCCCAAGTGATCGATAGCCGTCTTGCCCCAAATGGAATGATCAGTTGGAACGGGTTCCGCTTGGTACAGGAACCGCGTTCATAGTCCGAATTAGTCCGTCGCGCATAACATGGAGCGCAACGCTTGTCGAGACTACGAATGTACCCTGTTGCCTGGATAGACGATGTCTTACGATTTCTTCACATCC
>JAXMGB010000013.1:0-152030 GCA_046347485.1 Methylotetracoccus sp.
CCGAGGAGCGCAGCACCGTTCCAGCCGGTACGTGGCCCTGGTCGTCCACATCGACGCGCTCCAGTGCCTGACCGTCGCGATGCAACAGGATGGTGTTGCCGGGCGTCAGTGGATACCACGCGGGGCGCGCGAAGAATGCGATGCCGCTGCGGCCGTCGCGCACTTCGAAACGGCTTTCCTGCAACAGCGGTAGTGTGACCGGGGCGTCGCGCCATGCGGACGGAATGCGATAGAGCAGCGTGAACATCAACGGATCGAACCAGGAATACGTATTGATGTAACGCGTCTGTGGCATCCGCCCGTCGACCAGAATCAAGGTTCCATCGGTCCGATCCGCCGTGGTGCGAACGATATTGCTCCAGTACCAGCGCTGCAGATCCCAACTGCGCGCGAAATCGACCTGGATCGTGTGCCGATATCCGATCAGAAGGGCCAGATGCAGCGCCATCACGGTCAGTACCGTCGGTCGCCAGCGTTGCCCGCGCGCGCCTCCAAGCAGGCTCTCGGCCATCACCCCGAACAACATCGAGCCGCCGACTGACGCCGCGAGATGGACCGAGGTCAGGCGTCCGTAGGTGAACCACGCGGCATGCGTGAATGACAACGCATAACTCGACAGCAGCAGCGCCATGCTGCCGATGGCCAGGCGCGACAGAGATCCTGTAGAGCTCGTCGCTTCGTTCGGGCAACACGCAGCGGCGCGCAGCCAGACATACAACGGCGCGATCGCGATCAATGCCGTCAGGTCGCTGGCTAGATCCCAGCCGCCGATTCGGCGTATCGGTCCGATCGACATCTGTTTCAGAGTCGTCAAGGCGCCGGTGATCAGCTGTTCCGGCAGATGCAATGCAACATCGAACAGCTTGCCGCCGGTGCCGACGACGCGTTCCTCGGCATGCGCCAGTCGGATCATGACCGTGATGCCGATCAGCAATGCGCAGACGAACACGTGCCACGCGGCCTCGCGCCACCAGCGTCGACTCGTGACCTCCCACGTCAGCAAGGGCATGCCGATCAGGATCAGGAACGGCGTTTCATACAGGGTCAGCGCGGCGAAGCCGAACGCGTAACAGCCGAGCCAGGCGCGATCGAGATACAAGCGACCGGCGATCAGCGCGCACAGCAAGGCCAGCCGAAGCACGAACGCATGCATCAGGAACGGATGCGTCGTATCCGGCGGAAAGAGTGCGAACATGATCGCTGCCGCTGCCGCCAGAAACGGGCGTCCGGTCAAGCGGAGTGCGAGGTGGTGGAACGCGACCGCGGTTGCCGCCGTGATGACGAACGCCAGCAGATACAGCGAAGGAAGGCCGCCCGACGGAAACGCCAGCACCGTCAGCAACGGCGGCACGATCGATTGCAGTGGCCTGCCTTGCGGCCACTCCCGGGCGGCGTCGAGGGCCAGCCGCAGGACCGACGCGATGTCGGCGTCGAGAAACTGGCCGATGTAATGGTAATCGTCCTCGTACAAGCCGAAGCGTCCGGCGTGCAGAAAGTGCGCGAGCGCCGTCAGCACGCACAGCGGAATCCAGACCTTGCGGCCACAGACCAGTGCAGAGGCGGTCATGTTCAGGGCAAGGATACGACTCATGGGGCGTCGACGAATGTCCTCAACGATCGATCCGGTGCGCGCGACCGGGGCTCGAGAATTGTTTCCCATCCCCGCAGTTTCGCGTCCAACGACAACGCGGCGTGGGCGGGGCTGGTCGATGGGAGACGCTGGCAGCTCAGTCCTGACTCGAGCGCGCCGAGATGCGGTCGTACATGCCGCTTGAAGCACTCCGCGGCTTTGCTCCCGTTGAAGTAGATCCGCTCGACCGTCGGGTGCGCCAGCAGAAAGCCCGGGATGTCGTTCGCCCGCTCGCTGACCGTGTCGATCGAGGCGTCGAGGCTCCCGGAACGGCTGCAATGCAGCAACACGTCCCACAATGCGATGCCTGCCGACTTCAGTGCCTCGAGGCGCTTCGGGTATGCCTCGTCCGGGGCGAATCCGAGGAGTTGCCCCATGATCGGCCAGAATGCGTTGCGCGGGTGTGCGTAGTACTGTGCGGCGTCCAGCGAGGCGCGCCCCGGCATGCTGCCTAGAATGAGCACTCGCGGGTCGGGTCCCGCGACGGGTGGGAAGCTCTGGATACGGTTCATCTGCACGCGTGGATCGGAAGTCCGCCGTCTGGCGTTCGGTCGGGGGAAGGGGTTGGGCGATGTTCGGTTCGGGGCGCGTCCGATAAGGGTTGAGCTGCCCTGACGGATCGCTTGGCCGCCGTTCTAGGCCGGCTATTCCGGCATGGGCCATCCGCGTGGTGACACGGACCGGTTCGGCGGTTGCAAACTAGCGTACCACGGCCGGGGGCCTTGCATTCCATGCTCTAGACTAAGAATCAGACCGGTCGCTGCCGACCGAATGCGGATTCCAGGAGCATGGCCCCGTATGCTTGACCCGAAATTCCATGATGAGTTGATCGTTCTGAGTCGGCGGGATCTGGCGACGATCCTGATCGCGGAGTCCGAGGACGCCACGCTGTCGCTGTGCTTGCTGCAGGGTGATCGCGTGTTGAATGCAAACCGGGGATTCCTGACACTGTTCGGCCTGGCGGCAACGGATGAAGCCTTGCGCATGTCGGACCTCGTCATCGACAAGGAGCGCGATCAGGTCCGCAGTACGCTCGACGATGCCCTGGTGCGACGCGACGGAGTGATGTATCTGCGCTTTCGCGCGCGCGCGGCCGACGGAGAGTTGTTCGATGCCGAACTGCACGCGATCTGCTCGATCGACAAGGACGGACCGGCCGCATTGGCCTTCCTGTTCGATGCACGGGGTCGACAAAAGCGGCACGAGCAACTGAGCTTTCTGGCTTTTCTCGATCCGCTGACGGGGCTACCGAATCGGTCGCTGTATTTCGATCGGTTCCGCGAGACCCTGTCGCAGGCGGCGAACGCGAAATCGCTTTTCGGCGTGCTGGTCGCGGGGCTCGATGATTTCAAGGCGATCAATCAGACCTTGGGCTCGGAGGTTGGCGATTATGTGCTGACCCTTGCCGGCGAGCGGTTGAGCCGCTGCGTGCGTGGCAGCGATACCGTCGCGCGACTCGCCGATGATCGTTTCGCGGTGCTGCTGCCGAACCTCAGCCGCGGCGAGGACGCCGGACGCGTTGCCGACCGCATGATCGCCGCGCTGCGCGAGCCGTTCCGGGTCGGACGCGTCGAGGCCAGGCTCGGGCTCAGCATAGGCATTGCCCTCTATCCATTCCTCGCAACCGATATCGATTCCCTGTTTGCCGCGGCCAGCGAGGCCCTTAGCGAAAGCAAGCAAAGCGGCAAGAACCGCTGGGTTTCGGCGGACGCGGCGATTGAGCGAAATCCGGTGACGTTGGAGTTCCTGTCCTGGAACGAGGTCATGGCGGTTGGTATATGGGCCATCGACGAGCAGCACCAGACCCTCGTCGATCTGACGAACCGATTCGTCAACGATTTGAAGGGCGGCCATAATCGCGATCGCCTGCTGCTCGGTCTAGAGCGTGTGGCGCAGGCGACCCGCGCTCATTTCCTGGCCGAGGAGAACCTGATGCGCGAGCACGCGCTGAGTGAGATCGACGCCTTGTCGGCGCGGCACCGGGTGCTGCTCGACGAGTTGGACGGACTGCGGCATGGGCTGGAACGCCGCAGTGTCGCGTTGACCGTGCGCTACCTGCAAGACTGGCTCAAGCGCCACATCGAGGAACTGGATAAACCGCTGGCGCGTGCGCTGCGGGCCGCCGGCGTGCAGTAATCAATCCCTATGCGGCCACGCGTTCGTGCCAAGGGTTCCCGGCCATCGATGCGGCGAACGCGATGCCCCGGGCCCGATGATCCGGCCCGGTCCTCGACCCTCGTCTCGGTAAGCTTCCTCTGACCGCTCGTCAATAACGCACAGTCGCCCGTCACGCTGCCTACCCCGGATGCCTGGATCGGTCGGTCCAGTCCCGAATGACGCTTCGACGGCATTCGTTCCGCGACGCGCGACCAGGTCCGGCCGGACTTTGCTCGTCGCGATCAGACCTGAGTCGCCGGGCCCATGTCCTTGGTGTCTCTCAGGCGCCGCCTCCCGCGCACCATAGGTGATCTTTAGGTGGGCAGTGCCACCACACCGCGGATCTTTACGGCATTTTTATCGCGCGGTCCATATGCTTGTCAGCCATGGCTTGCGATTCGGGCGGCCGCGGTTCACAAGCAGACTGGCGCAGAATAGATGCTGCACCTATGTCGGTGCGACTTGCAACGCCATGGCGGGCGAAAAAACGTGGTCGCATCTCACGCGGGATATCCGTCCCGCCGCTCATCGGGGATACGCGATGGATATCGTGATTTTGGCAATTCTGGCGGGGTTCTTTGCGCTGAGCCTTTTGTTGCTCAAGCTGTTCGATCGCCTCGGAGGACGCTGATGGATCCTCTGTACATCCTCGGCGGCCTGCTGGCCCTCGGCCTCTTCATCTATCTGCTGTTCGCGCTATTCAATCCGGAGCGGTTCTGACGATGAACTACGGAGTTCTGCAAGTCGCGCTGTATATCGTGAGCCTGATGCTTGTTGCCAAACCGCTGGGCGAATACATGGCGCGCGTCTATCTGGGTTCACCGGGTGTTTTCGGGCACGCGCTGTCGCGGGTCGAGGTCGTGATCTACCGGCTGTCCGGCGTCGATGCCGACCAGGAGATGCATTGGAAGCACTATGCCGTGGCGGTGCTGGTTTTCAATTTCCTTGGTGCGATCGTCGTCTACATGCTGCAAAGGTTGCAAGGACTGCTGCCGATGAACCCTGACGCTCTGCCCGCCGTCAGCGCCGACAGCGCGTTCAACACGGCCGTGAGCTTCGCGACGAACACGAACTGGCAGGGCTACGCCGGTGAGGCGACGATGAGCTACCTGACGCAGATGGCCGGGCTCACGGTGCAGAATTTCGTGTCCGCGGCGACCGGCATGGCGACACTGATCGCGCTGGTTCGCGGCTTCGCGCGCAAGGAATCATCGACGATCGGCAACTTCTGGGTCGACCTGACGCGCAGCGTGCTGTACGTGCTGTTGCCGCTGTCGTTGATCCTGGCCATCGTGCTGGTCGGTCAGGGTGTCGTGCAGACCTTCGACGGTGCCCTAAGTGTCCCGCTGGCCGAGACCGCGGCGGCCTCATCGCCGGCAGACGGTTCGGGTCAGCAGATCCTGAGCCGCGGCCCGGCCGCGTCGCAGGTCGCGATCAAGCAACTCGGCACGAATGGTGGCGGCTTCTTCAATGTGAATTCGGCGCATCCGTTCGAGAATCCGACGCCGCTGTCGAATTTTCTCGAAGCGCTGGCGATCCTGCTGATACCGGCCGCACTGTGTCATACATTCGGCGCCATCATCGGGGATCGTCGGCAGGGATGGGCAATGCTCGCGGCGATGACCATCGTATTTGCGGCGCTCGCGGTTGCGGCGGTCATGGTCGAACAGACCGGCAATCCGACCCTGGCTGCGCTCGGCGTCGATGTCTCGGCAGGCAACACCGAAGGCAAGGAGGCGCGATTCAGCGTCGCCGAGACGGCCTTGTGGGCCGTCGCGACGACCGCCGCGTCGAACGGGTCGGTCAATGGCATGCACGACTCGCTGATGCCACTCGGCGGTCTGATTCCGATGTGGCTGATGCAACTCGGGGAAGTGATCTTCGGAGGTGTCGGCTCCGGCCTCTACGGCATGATCGTGTTCGCGCTGGTCGCGGTGTTCGTGGCCGGGCTAATGATCGGACGAACGCCGGAGTACCTCGGCAAGAAGATCGAGGCGTACGAGATGAAGATGGCCACGCTGGTGATTCTGGTACCGCCGCTGGTCGTATTGCTCGGTACCGCGATTGCGGTGCTCGTGGATGCGGGCAGGGCGGGGATACTGAACCCTGGTCCGCATGGTTTCTCGGAAATCCTGTATGCGTTCTCGTCGGCCGGCAACAACAATGGCAGCGCGTTTGCCGGTCTCAGCGCGAATACGCCCTTCTATAACATCGCACTCGGTCTGGCGATGCTGATCGCGCGCTACTGGCTGATCATACCGGTGCTGGCGATCGCCGGCAGCCTCGCGGCCAAACGCAGGATTCCGGCCGGGCTCGGCACGCTGCCGACCCACACACCGCTGTTCGTCGGTCTGCTGATCGGCACGGTCATCGTCGTCGGCGCGCTGACGTTCATCCCGGCGCTGGCGTTCGGACCGGTCGTCGAGCACCTGCAACTCCTGGGCGCTCAGCGGTAGCCAGTATATCCCGTACCGCGGTCGATACCGCGCCGCAGTCTAGACGGAGTCGATTCATGAGTCACAAGCCCTCCCAGCGCAGCTTCGCGCCGTCGGCCATCGGGCCGGCTGTTGTCGAATCGTTCCGCAAGCTTGCGCCGCGCCAGCAGTTGCGCAACCCGGTGATGTTCACGGCCTATGTCGGCAGTATCCTGACGACCCTGCTGTGGTTACGATCGCTGGCCGGCCAAACGTCGGAATCTTCCGGCTTCGTCTTCGCGATCGCTATCTGGCTGTGGTTCACCGTGCTGTTCGCCAATTTCGCCGAGGCTGTAGCCGAAGGTCGCAGCAAGGCACAGGCGGCCTTCCTGCGTAGCGCGCGTCGCGATACACAGGCAAAACAGCTCGCCGAACCGCGTTACGGCGCGAAGACCCGCATCGTGCCTGGCAACGCACTGCGCCGTGGCGACTTCGTGCTGGTCGAAACCGGGGATCTGATTCCGGCCGATGGCGAGGTCGTCGAGGGTGCGGCGACCGTGGACGAGAGTGCGATCACCGGCGAAAGCGCTCCGGTGATCCGCGAGTCGGGCGGCGATTTCAGCTCGGTGACCGGAGGCACCCGCGTGCTGTCCGACTGGCTGGTCGTCAAGGTCACGGTAAATCCCGGGGAAACCTTTCTCGACCGGATGATCTCTATGGTCGAAAGTGCCAGCCGCCAGAAGACCCCGAACGAGATCGCGCTGACGATCCTGCTGGTCGCGTTGACGTTGGTCTTCCTGATAGCGACGGTGACCCTGCTGCCGTTCTCGCTCTACGCCGCGGATACCGCCGGAGCCGGCGAGCCGGCAAGCCTGACGGTGCTGGTCGCGCTGCTGGTCTGTCTGATCCCGACGACGATCGGCGGCCTGCTGTCGGCGATCGGCGTCGCCGGCATCGGCCGGATGATGCAGAAGAACGTCATCGCGACGTCCGGTCGCGCGGTCGAGGCGGCGGGTGATGTCGACGTGTTGCTGCTCGACAAGACCGGCACGATCACGCTCGGCAATCGGCAGGCAACCGCCTTGCTGCCGCTCGATGGCGTCAGACTCGAGGAGTTGGCCGACGCGGCGCAACTCGCGTCCCTGGCCGACGAAACACCCGAAGGGCGCAGCATCGTCGTCCTGGCGAAGCAGCGTTTCGGTCTGCGCGAGCGCGACATTCAGGGATTGGGCGCCGTGTTCATCCATTTCAGCGCGCAGACCCGGATCAGTGGCGTCGACATCGGCACTCGCCAGGTTCGCAAGGGGGCGGCCGATGCGATTCGCGAGCACGTCGTCGGGCTCGGTGGCAGCTATCCGCGTGAGGTGCAGAAGCTGGTCGAGGACGTCGCGCGACGTGGCAGTACCCCCTTGGTGGTTGCCGACGGCACGCGACCGCTCGGTGTCATCGAACTCAAGGACATCGTCAAGGGCGGCATCAAGGAGCGCTTCGCCGAGCTCCGCCGGATGGGCATCAAGACGGTCATGATCACCGGTGACAATCGGCTGACCGCCGCGGCGATCGCGGCCGAGGCCGGAGTCGACGACTTTCTCGCCGAGGCCACGCCGGAGACGAAACTGCGACTGATCCGCGAGCACCAGCAGCAGGGTCGGCTGGTCGCGATGACCGGGGACGGTACCAACGATGCGCCCGCGCTGGCGCAGGCCGACGTCGCGGTCGCGATGAACACCGGCACGCAGGCCGCCAAGGAGGCGGGCAACATGGTCGATCTGGACTCGAACCCGACCAAGCTCATCGAGATCGTCGAGACCGGCAAGCAGATGCTCATGACACGCGGCGCGCTGACGACGTTCAGCATCGCCAACGACGTCGCGAAGTACTTCGCGATCATCCCGGCGGCCTTCGCCGGCATCTACCCGTCGTTGAACATCCTCAACGTCATGAGTCTGGCGACGCCGTCTAGCGCGATCCTGTCGGCGGTGATCTTCAATGCGCTGATCATCGTTGCACTGATTCCGCTGGCCTTGCGCGGGGTTCGTTATCGTGCGGTCGGCGCGGCCGAATTGTTGCGGACGAACCTGTTGATCTACGGTGTCGGTGGCCTGATCGTGCCGTTCCTCGGCATCAAGGCAATCGACAGCGCGTTGTCGCTGATGTCGATGACCTGGTAGGGGAGAGCATGTGATGCGCAAGGTCCTCAGGCCCGCGGTGACGATGTTGCTGCTGTGGTCCGTCGTCACCGGGCTGTTGTACCCGTTGACCGTGAGCGGAATGGCACGAATCCTCTTCCCCTTCGAAGCGGAGGGTAGCCTTATCCGCGATCGGTCCGGTGCGGTTCTCGGATCGCATCTGATCGGCCAGCCGTTCGCCGATCCGGCGTATTTCTGGGGACGGCCGTCGGCGACCTCGCCGGGCCCCTACAATGGAGCCGCATCCAGCGGATCGAATCTAGGACCGACCAATCCCGCGCTCGCCAGGGCCGTCAGCGATCGAATCGTGCGCCTGCGCGCGGTCGATCCCGACAACCGGGCCTCGGTTCCGGCCGATCTGGTCACGGCATCGGCCAGTGGTCTCGACCCGCACATCTCGCCAGCGGCCGCCGAGTACCAGGTCGCCCGCGTCGCGCGTTACCGGCATCTGAGCGTCGAGACGGTCAGAGCCCTGGTTGCACGCTGTACCGAGCCTCCGACGTTCGGCATTCTCGGACAGCATCGGGTCAATGTCCTGAGCTTGAACCTGCTGCTCGATGGCAAGTCCTGACGCCATTGCGCCCGGGTACGGGGTTACAATCCACGCTTACGTGGCGAATGCGGAGCCGATCTCGTCTCCAGGGGCCGTAAGAGTCCCGGTAGGTCCGCATGGCCCCGACAGGACTAGTGGAACTCGCCAATGCCTTGGATGTTACGATGTGCGCGAAGCTTCGCGCCCCGCTGCCGGCGCGCGTCCGGTGGCCATACGCTCGCCGACGTGCCTCCGGTGGGCCCGGCACGACCGTCGGGCCGACTGGCGGCCAGGGGATGCGCATGGCTCATGCTGATGCTGGTGGTCCGATCATCGCGGGTACCCGCCGATGAAGGCTGGCAGCAGAGCGTGTATCTGGACCTCAGTTACCCGGCCAGTTTCAAGGGTGCCGACCCGCATCCCTGGCGCAGCAAGCTGACGACGAATCGCCTGAGCCAGTTCAGTCCGAACATGGGCATGTTTCACGTCACGAAGGAACCCAGCGCCGAATCTCCCTGGGGCTTTGCGTTCGGCGGGCAGGGGGGCTACGACACCGATGGCCAGGTGCCGGCCACATCGCAACTGCCTGGCGCCGACGTGCTGCGCTACGTGTCGCGCCTGTCCGTCAGCTACCTGGCGCCGGTCGGCCGCGGACTGCGGCTGACGGCAGGTTTGATGCCTAGCTTCATCGGCTTCGAGTCGATGTACGCGCGCGACAACCCCAACTATACCCGTAGCTGGATCGCCGACTACTCGCCTTATTTTCTGATCGGAGCCGGCGGCCAGTATACGGTCGACGATGATCTCAGCGTCAGCATGTACGTACTCGGCGATTACGACTATCTGAGCCACGTCAACAACCACCCGAAGTTCGGCGGACAAGTCGCGTGGCGCCTGTCGCCCGAACTGACGCTGACCCAGAACGTATTCGCGGGGCCTGAGCAGCCCCAGACCGAACTCGGCTACTGGCGGGCGTTCTCCGATACGATCCTGCAATGGTCCGACGAGCACCTGCTGGCGGCCCTGGTCTACGACGTCGGTACCGAGCGTCTCGCGACATCCGGACTACAGTCGATGTGGACCGGAAGCGCGCTGTTCACTCGCTGGCGGATCGCCGGGCCCTGGAGCATTGCCGTCAGGCCCGAGCTGTACTGGGACCCGGACGGCGAACTGACCGGGTCCCAGCAGTTCATCAGGTCGATCACCGGTACTCTGGAGTACCACCATCAGGACGGCCCGGTGAGCACCCTGGTGCGTCTCGAGTATCGCTACGATAATTCCAGCGGGCCGCAGGGTGGGTTCTACGGCGCCCGCGGCACGACCGGCACCCTGGTGCCGTCGCAATCCACCCTGTTCCTCGCGCTGATGCTGTCCTATGACGCGCACTGATTCCGCCGTCCGCACACGGCGTCGTGCACCGCGGCCCGCGCGGGATCGTCGCTGATGGCCGAGGGTCGCCCGGATCCGGACGCCTTGCTCGCTCGAGTCGAACGCGAGGAAGCCCGCGCCGGTCGCGGCCGGCTGAAGGTGTTCTTTGGTGCCTCACCGGGGGTCGGCAAGACCTACACGATGCTGGAGGCCGCGCGGGAGCGCCGGGCCGAAGGGGTCGACGTCGTCGTCGGTCTGGTCGAGACGCACGGTCGACGCGAGACCGCGGCCCTGCTCGAGGGGCTCGAGGTGCTGCCGACCCGCAACGCGGAGCACCGCGGCATCCGGGTACGGGAGTTCGATCTGGACGGCGCGCTTGCACGCCGTCCGGCGCTGATTCTGGTCGATGAACTGGCCCACAGCAATGCCTCGGGCTCGCGCCATCCGAAGCGCTGGCGCGACGTACAGGAATTGCTCGATGCGGGTATCAACGTCTATACGACGCTGAATGTCCAGCACCTCGAAAGCCTGAACGATGACATCGGGCGCATCTCGGGTATACGCATACGGGAGACCGTGCCGGACACCGTGTTCGAAGCGGCCGATGAGGTCGAACTGGTCGATCTGCCGCCCGATGAATTGCTGACCCGGCTGCGCGAGGGCAAGGTCTATCTTCCCGAGCAGGCCCGGAGGGCAATCGAGAATTTCTTCCGTAAGGGAAACCTGATCGCGCTTCGCGAACTCGCACTACGCCAGACCGCCTCGCGCGTCGATGCCGACATGCAGGACTATCGCGAGGACCATGCGATCCGCGAGGTCTGGCAGGTCGGAGAACGCATTCTGGTCTGCATCGGACCCGATGCGATGGCCGAGCGGCTGGTGCGGTCCGGCAAACGGCTCGCGGTGAGCCTGCACGCCGAATGGATCGTCGTCTACGTCGAAACCCCGGGAGTGCAGAAGCTGGGTGTCGAGCGCCGTGATGCGGTGCTGCGGGTGCTGCGCCTGGCCGAGCGCCTGGGCGCGGAGACGATTACCTTGAGCGCACCGAATGCCAGTGACGCCCTGCTCGAGCTGGCGCGCAATCGCAACGTCGGCAAGATCCTCATGGGCAAGGGAGCACGCCGCGGCTGGCGGCGCTGGCTGCTCGGGTCGGTCGTCGACGACGTCGTCGCCGGAGCCGAGGGGATCAACATCTACCTGCAGTCCGGATCGGCCGCCGATGCCGTGATAGATCGTCCCGGTGCGCCGAACCGCTCCGCAAAGGCCGTTGCCACCGCCCAGGTGCCGGCCCTGGGTCCGACGGCTGCGGCCGAGCGCATGCGTGGACACCTGTGGGCCGTCGCGACGATGGCCGTGTGCACCGCCGTCGCCCGGTTGATGTTCGATGGATTCGATTTGGCCAACCTGGTCATGGTCTACCTGCTGGGGACCATCTTCGTCGCACTCCGTTTCGGCCGCGGACCCTCGATCCTGGCGGCCGTGCTCGGTGTGGCGGCTTACGACTGGATGTTCGTCACGCCGTACTTCAGCTTCACGGTCGCCGACACGCAATACCTGTTCACGCTCGCGGCGATGCTGGTCACGGCGATGGTCATCAGCAATCTGATGGTCAATGTCCGGTATCAGGCGCGCGTCGCCGGGCATCGCGAGCGTCGCGCGACGGCGCTGTACGCGATGAGCCATGAACTTTCCGGGGGACGTACCGAGCACGAGATCGTCAGTACCGCGGTCCGCCACATTCACGCGGAATTCGGATGCCCGAACGTGGTGCTGCTGGCCGATGCCGAGGGTCGCGTCGTCTACCCGGACCATCGACCACTGAGCGAGTCGCTGAGCGGGGCGGATCTCGGTGTCGCCCAATGGGTGCTCGACCATGCCGAACGGGCGGGCAAGGGAACCGATACGCTGGCCGGGGCCAGCGCGGTGTATTTTCCGGTCGGCAGTGCGGGGCAGGTCATCGGCGTGCTGGCGATGTTGCCGATCAACCTCAGGCGGATCTACCTGCCGGAGCAGCAGAAGCTGCTCGATACCCTGATCGCGCTGGTCGCGCAGGCCATCGAACGTGTGCGGCTGGCCGAGCAGGCACGGACCGCCTCTGTTCAGGTCGAATCCGAGCGCCTTCGCAATTCGCTGTTGAGTTCGATCTCGCACGATCTGCGCACGCCATTGGCCACGATCGTCGGCTCGGCCAGCACATTGGTCGCGGGTCAGGGCGATCTCGCGGATGAAGATCGCCGCGAACTGAGCCAGACCATCCATGACGAAGCGCTACGCATGACGAATCTGGTCAACAATATCCTCGACATGGCCAGACTCGATTCCGGCGCGATTCGCTTGAACAAGGAATGGCATCCGCTGGACGAGGTCGTCGGTACCGTATTGACCCGACTGCAACGCAGCTTGCTGGGACGTGTCGTCGAGGTTGCATTGCCTACTGAGATTCCGATGATTCACGCGGACGCCGTGATGATCGAGCAGGTTCTCGCGAACCTCATCGAGAACGCGGTCCGCCACACCCCGCCGGGCAGCCCGATCAGTCTGTCGGCGGAGGCCTCGCCGTTCACGGTGTCGATCTCGGTCGCCGATCGGGGGCCCGGCATACCGAAGGGCCTGGAGGACAAGCTGTTCGAGAAGTTCTATCGGGTGCAGCGCGAAAGTGCTCAGAGCGGCGTCGGCTTGGGTCTGGCAATCTGTAAGGCGATCGTCGAGGCCCACGGCGGCTGGATCGGCGCGAAGAACCGCGGAACCGGCGGGGCGGTGTTCACGTTCGGCGTGCCGCTGGACGAGAGCCCGCCTCCCTTGATGGGGGGGCTGGATTCGTAATGGCCGCGCCGGCGCCGACGATCGTCGTCATCGAGGACGATCCGCCGATGCGGCGTTTCCTGAAGACCGGGCTGCGCTCGCAGGGATTCCAGGTCTTCGAGGCGGATACCGGACGCCAGGGTATCGTCGAGGTCGGGGTCCGCAAGCCGGATCTGGTCGTACTCGACCTGGGCCTGCCCGATATCGATGGCGTCGAGGTCATTGGCGAGATTCGGCGCTGGACCACGTTGCCGATCATCATTCTGTCGGCGCGCAGCACCGAGCAGCACAAGGTCGAGGCGCTGGATGCCGGCGCGGATGACTACCTGACGAAGCCGTTCGGTCTCGATGAGTTGCTGGCCCGTGTACGCGCGGCGCTGCGCCGAACCTGGATGAACCGCGAGGTACCGCAGTCCGGTTGCTTCACGACAGGGGATCTCGAGATCGACTTCTCGAGCCGGCAGGTCCATGTGCACGGACTGGAGGTCCACCTGACGCCGATCCAGTATCGGCTTTTGTCATTTCTCGCCCGTCACGCCGGCAAGGTGTTGACGCATCGTCAGATCCTGCTCGAGGTCTGGGGGCCTTCCTACGTGGAGCACGCGCACTACCTGCGGATCTTCATGAGCCAGTTGCGGCGCAAGCTCGAATCGGACCCCACTCAGCCGCGCTTTCTGCTGACCGAGTCGGGGGTAGGGTACCGCTTGAAGCTCTGAGCGTCATCGGGATGTTGCAGATTTTCCCATGGCGCTAGATAAGTCACCGCCACGGCGACGATCGCGCTGCATTCCGAGGTTCAATCCTCGCCCCTCCAGGGCCATTGTGGCAGTCATGGCACCCGACCTCGGCGTCGCGCCCTCATTGTTCGGACGGTGCGATCCCGTGGGTGTTGTTGTGACAGCCCGCGTAGGATGTGCTGGCGAGGGAGCCGGATCGTTCGCGACCGATGCGCTTCGCAGGCTCAGCGCATCCTACACGGGCTCGCGTTGGCGTAAATGTGTGTGATCAGGCTTCCCGGCATGTCCCCTTAATTCTTGCGGGTCGCGGGTCGGAAGGTTGCCGCGCTAAGTGCGTGTCGGGAGCGCCCCGGGGATCGGAGGGGTGTCGATTTCTAGAATCCCTGCGGTCGCGAAGCCGCCGGACAGTATGCCGCGGGAGGCGGGGCGCGCCTTCCGCGGTGATTGACTGAAGTCGCGCCTAGGCGGGTATCAATCCGCGAGCGTCAGTCCCTTTCGCTGCATGATCATCCGCCAGTTCGGAGAACCCTGAGCGGGCGTTGCCGCAGTCGCCGCCGTGGGCGCGTTCTCGTAACGCACGCAATCGAACCAGCCTTCCGGCGCCCCGACGATCGTGCCATCGATGTCGTTCAGGTCCGTTGGGCCATATGGAATTCGTGGCGCCTGGCAGGTCCACTTGGTGTCGAAGCTGACGGGTGCCTTGCCCTTTTTCTGGAGCGTGCCGGTGATGATCCACGCATAGGTACCAAGCTTCGGCAGAATGAAATCCTTTGGCGCTCTATAGGTCCGATAATTTCCTCCTTCCGGGTCGGGAAGATTTACGAAGTTCGTGATCTTCTTTTCGTAGACCGGCTTGCCGTTCTCATCCAGCGCGATCGGCTGCTCGTAACCAAAACCGGTCGTGCCCTTGCTGGTCGGATTGCCGTTCTTGTCGTAGGCGACATTCAACTGCCGGAAGAACAGCGTGGGTGGCTGCACGCCGGGACAATTGGCCGCGTCGTATGGCCAGACGCAGACGTAATTGATATCGAAGACAAAGTCGTTCAGGTACACCAGCGTTGCTTTGATGTCGACCTTGTCACCGTTGTCCGTATTCAACGGGCGGATTTCGTGGTTGGTATCCTTGCCTCCTAGCCAGAAGGGGAAGAAATCGAGGTTATTCGGTTTGCCGGCACCAGGTAGGCCCTGCGCGGGGTTCTCACCGGAAAAGCCCACGCACAGCCAATACTGGTCGGGGGCCGGTGTTGAGTTTTCGGGATGTGTTGCGTCGTACGTGCCCCAGGCCATGGCCAATCCGAGTGCCCGGCATTCGTGCGCATTCGCGGCCAATGGCGCCAATGCCAGAGCAGCCAGTGCGGCGAGTCTCATCAGATGCATTTTCATCGCTCAGTCTCCGTGTAGTTGTAGATCTCGGCAGAGGGAGAAGTAGAGGGCCCGGTCCGTCGGGCCTGCCGGTTGCTTGGTCCTTTCGGCCGAAGTCACGACGATACGGGGCGGGCCGGCCAAACCGCCGCGCGCTTCCCCCCGAGGTACGCATCGGTCGGCGTTGCATCCAGGCGGCCGGTACGGGGTCATCGGGACGCCCGTCGCGAATCGTCGCGACGGGAGATGAAGCAGGCCGTTCCGGCATTCGGAATCAATGACTTGGATTCGCAGGGCGCGACGAATCATGGGATATGCCACAGTTCTTTGCGGCGTTCCCGAGTTTTGCCGAAGGCCGGCCGGACTGGGACCACTTTCGATGCGGACTTGGCGGAGACCTGTGCTTCGGCATTCGCTCGACGGGTCAATGGGGCTCGATGGGGTGGGTTGACAGAGGCATTCCCCGCAGCGCTTCTGAACGGTCAGGACAGCGTGCGTAGGATGCATCGACGAACGAGGCGCATTGATCGCCAACGATGCGCTTCACAGGCTCAGCGCATCCTACGGGGGGGCAAGCTCCGCGTGGGAGGCCGGTCGTGAGAGAGTGGACGGCGGACGGTGGTCGAGCGGTTGAGGAGCGCCGCTTGAACGACGAAGGATGCGGGACGACCAGAAGGCGTCCCGCGGACCTGGACGGAATCAACCGTCAGTTAGCGAGTTTCAGGCCCTTTCGCTCCATGAGCATTTTCACGCTCGGTGAGGGCTGCAAATTCGGCGCTGCCGAGGCGGTCGGTGACTCCGCATATCGTACGCAGTCGAACCAGCCTTCCGGCGCGGCACTGATCGTGCCGTCGATGTCGTTCAAGTCGTACGGTCCGTAGGGAATCCGCGGTGCCTGGCAGGTCCACTTGGTGTTGAACATGACGGCCGGCTTACCCTTCTTTTGCACGGTGCCGGTGACGACCCAGGCATACGACCCCATCGCGGGCAGGATGAAGTCCTTGGGGGCCCGATAGGCCCAGGTACCTTCCCAGTTGAACTTCTTGAATTTCGTGATCTTGTTCTCGTAGACCGGGGTGCCATCTTCCTTGAGAGCAATTGGCTGCTCGTAACCGTAACCGGTCGTTCCCTTGGCCGTCGGGTTGCCGTTCTTGTCGTAGGCGACGTTCAACTGCCGGAAAAACAGCGTCGGGGGTTGCACGCCAGGGCAGCTTGCCGCGTCGTACGGCCAGGCGCAGACGAAGGGAATGTCGAAGACGTAATCGCTGAGCCAATAGAGCGTCGCCGTGATATCGACCTTGTCACCCTTCGCGGTGTCTAGCGAAGAATACTTAAACCCATCGGCGCCGGGAAGGTAGATCGGGTAGAAGTCCAGGTTGTTGGGCTTCCCGGCACCCGGAATGCCGTGGGCGGGATCCTCGCCGGAGAACCCGACACAGAGGTAGTATTGATCCGGTACCGGCAACGGGGGCGTCGTCTTGTCGCCGGGGATGCCCCAGGCCGAAGCGAGGCCCAATGAGCGGCATTCGTGGGCGTTCGCGGCGAATGGTGCGAGCCCGAGCACCGAAAGCATCGCAAGCTTGAATATATTCTTGAACATCATCGAATCCTCATCTGAAATCGTTGAGTCAAAGCGCAACGGGCCCGATCGCTCGGGCCCGTTGACGTGTCGGTCGTTGCTGAATCGACGTCGCTTAGTTCTTACTCGGCGTGTACCCGTTTCGCGACATGATCTCGGTGAACTTCGGCGAGGCGTGCCCGGCGCGATTGCCTGACGTCGGTGCCGTCAGGTCATAACGGACGCAGTCGAAGTAGCCCTCGGGCGCGGCGCTCAAGGTGCCTTCGATGTCGTTCAGGTTCCATGGCCCGTAGGGGATTCGGGGAGCCTGACAGGTCCATTTCGACTCAAAGTTGACCGCCGCTTTGCCCTTCTTCTGCAGCGTGCCGCTGACGACGAATGCGTACGAACCCATCGATGGCAGGACGAAGTCTTTTGGGGACTTGTAGTCCCAGAAACCCTCCCAGTCGACTTTCTTGAACTTTGTGATCGGCACCTCGAAAACCGGCTTGCCGTCCTTGTCCAGCGCGATCGGTTGCTCGTAACCGTAGCCGGTCGTACCCTTGGCCGTAGGGTTGCCCTTGTTGTCATAGGCGACGTTCAACTGCCTGAAGAACAACGTCGCCGGCTGGATTCCTGGGCAGTTGGCCTGGTCGTACGGCCACGCGCACACGTTCGGGAGGTCGAATACGTAGTCGCTGAGCCAGTATAGGTTTGCCTTCAGCTTGACGACATCGCCCTTCGCGGTATCGAGCGAGGCGTAGGTGCCAAAGTCTTTACCCGGTGCCCACAGCGGAAACACATCGATATTGTTCGGTGCGCCGGCTCCGGGTAGGCCATGCGCCGGGTCTTCTGCTCCGAACCCGATGCACAGCCAGTATTGGTCGGGTACCGGTTTGGAGTTCTGCGGGTTCTTGGCATCGTAGTATCCTTGCCCATTGGCGAGGCCCAAAGAGCGGCATTCGTGGGCGTTCGCGGCGAATGGCGCCAGTCCCAGCGCGGCTACTGCGGCGAGTTTCAAAGCGTGTGTTTTCATCGCTCGGTCTCCGTGTAGTAATGAATTATCGGCAGAGGGGAGAACAGTTGCCCGGTCCGTCGGGCCTGCCGGTTGCCTGGTCCCTTCGGCCGACGTCGCGCCGATTCGAGGCGGGCCGGCCAAACCGCCGAGCGCATCTCCCCCCGAGGTGCACATCGGTCAGCGTCGCATCCCGGCATCCGGTACGGGGTCATCCACATGCCCGTCACGAATCTTCGCGACGAGATACGATGCAAGGGCCTTGCCAGTTATGTGAATCAATGGCTTGGTCTCGGATAGGCCAAGCAAATTGCGGCGTATGCCGCGGTTCGGTGGGGCATGCCCCGGAAATTCGGAGCAGCATTCGACAAAGCGGGAGGCCCCGGCGCCTCCCGCCCGGAACGATGAATCGTGTTCGGTCGACCGTCCGTCCTACGGATTCAGGCCTTTGCGCTGCAGAATCGCTTTCCAGTTTGGCGAGGCGGCGCTAGCGGTAGAGGATGCGACGGACCACTTGTCATAGCGTACGCAATCGAAATAGCCCTCGGGCGCGGCGCTGAGCGTGCCGTCGATGTCATTCAGGTCCCACGGGCCATAGGGAATCCGGGGCGCCTGGCAGGTCCACTTCGTATCGATGTTGACCGGCGCCTTGCCCTTTTTCTGGAGCGTGCCAGTGATGACCCAGGCGTAAGTGCCCATCTTTGGCAGATTGAAGTCCTTAGGCGCTCTGTAAGACCAGTATCCGTCTCCCTCATTGGTGGCGACCTTGACGAACTTCGCGATCTTCTTTTCGTATACAGGCTTACCGCTCTCGTCGAGCGCGATCGGTTGTTCGTAACCGAAGCCCGTCGTTCCCTTGCTGGTCGGGTTGCCGTTCTTATCGTAGGCGACGTTCAACTGCCTGAAGAACAGCGTTGCGGGCTGGATGCCTGGGCAGTTGGTCTGGTCATAGGGCCAGACACAGACCGAGGAAACATCGAATACGTAGTCGTTCAGCCAGTACAGCGTTGCGGTGATGTCGACCTTGTCACCCTTGGCCGTGTCCAGTGAATTGATTTGCGAATTGAAATTCTTGCCGCCGACCCAGAACGGAAAGAAGTCCAGATTGTTCGGCTTATCGACGCCTGGTTGCCCGATGCTGGGATTCTCTTGTGAAAAGCCGACGCAGAGCCAGTACTGGTCCGGTACCGGCGTTGAATTCTCCGGGTGGTCCCGGTCGTAGTGGCCCACCGCGCTTGCCAGACCCAGCGCCCGGCATTCATGTGCGTTTGCGGCGAACGGCGCGAGTCCCAGCGCGGCCAGTGCGGCGAGTTTCAATGCATGTCTTTTCATCGGTCGGTCTCCGTGTCGTTGTGAGGTATTGGCGGAGGGAGAGGAAAGGGGCCCGGTCCGTCGGGCCTGCCGGTTGCTTGGTCCTTTCGGCTGAAGTCACGACGATACGGGGCGGGCCGGCCAAACCGCCGAGCGCATCTCCCCCCGAGGTGCACATCGGTCGGCGTTGCATCCAGGCAGCCGGTACGGGGTCATCGGGACGCCCGTCGCGAATCGTCGCGACGGGAGATGACGCAAGGGCCGTGCCAGTATGCGTAATCAATGACTTGGATTCTCAGGGTCCGACGAATCATGGGATATGCCGCAGTTATTTCCGGCATTTCCGAGTTTTGCCGAAGGCCGGCCGGACTGGGATCGCTTTCGATGCGGACTTGGCGGAGACCCGTGCTTCGGCATTCGCTCGACGGGTCAATGGGGCTCGATGGGGTGGGTCGAGAAAGGCGTTCCCCGCACCGTTTCTCAACGGTCAGGACAGCGCGCGTAGGATGTACCGACGAAAGAGGCGCATCGATCGCGACCGATGCGCTTCGCAGGCTCAGCGCATCCTGCCGGGGGTTCAGACGACTTGGGCAGTGACCACGCTGGCGGTGTGCACAGGCGTCAAGGGGTTCGGTTGGCCGTCAGGGTCAAGTGGAGTAAGCGGCGCATCCGCGCGCCGCTTACAAGAACATCCGCGAGGCGAAGTCCACGCAATGCCAGTCGGGAGATCGCATCACGTCGCGGAATCGGCTCTGCTAAGCGAAGGTCACTGCGCGAACTTGAACCCCTTGCGTTCGAGTATGGCTTTGACGTTCGGCGACGCGGAACCGGTCGTCGAGGAAGCAGTAGACCACTTGTCGTAGCGCACGCAGTCGAAGTAGCCCTCGGGCGCGGCGCTGAGCGTGCCGTCGATATCGTTCAGGTCGTAGGGGCCGTAAGGTATCCGCGGTGCCTGGCACGGCCACTTCGTATCGAAGCTGATGGGTGCCTTGCCCTTCTTCTGGATCGTGCCCTTGACGACCCACGCGTACGAGCCTAGCTTCGGCAGCGGGAAGTCCTTGGGGGCTCGATACGACCACTGCCCATCGCCGAAGTCCATCAGGATCTTGGTGAACTTCGTGATCTTCTTCTCGTAGACCGGCTTGCCGTTTTCATCCAGCGCGATGGGTTGCTCATAGCCGTATCCGGTCGTGCCCTTGCTGGTCGGGTTGCCGTTCTTGTCGTAGGCGACGTTCAGCTGCCGGAAGAACAGCGTAGCGGGTTCGATGCCCGGGCAGCTCGCGGCGTCGAAGGGCCAGACGCACACGGACGGTATGTCGAAGACGTAGTCGCTCAGCCAATAGAGCGTTGCGGTGATGTCGACCTTGTCGCCCTTGTCGGTATCGAGCGAATTGATCTGCTGTTCACTGCTCTTGCCGCCGACCCAGTATGGAAAAAAGTCGAGGTTGTTCAGCTTGTCGACGCCCGGTTGTCCGAGGCTCGGGTTCTCCTCCGAGAAACCCAGACAGAGCCAGTATTGGTCGGGTGCCGGCTTCGAGTTCTCGGGATGCTTCGCGTCATAGGTGCCCCAGGCAGTCGCCAGACCCAATGCGCGGCATTCGTGTGCGTTCGCGGCCAATGGCGCCAGTGCCACAGCGGCCAGCGCGGCGAGTCTCATCAGGTGCGTTTTCATCGTTCAGGCTCCAAGTCGTAGTGGGTATCGGCGGAGGGAGAGGAAAAGGGCCCGGTCCATCGGGCCCGCCGCTTGCTCGTTCCATTCGGCCGAAGTCGCGCCGATTCGAGGCGGGCCGGCCGAACCGCCGTGCGCATCCCCCGAGGTACGCATCGGTCGGCGTCGCATCCAGGCAGCCGGTACGGGGTCATCCGGACGCCCGTCGCGAATCGTCGCGAGGTATGAATCAGCAAGGCTTGTGCCACGTATATCGAACAATGGCTTGCGCTATGCGGTACAGCGCGGACTAGGGGATATGCCGCAATCGGATGCGGGATGCCCGGCGTTCTTTCGGGATTGATCCGGAATCGCTGCCGATGTCGCCGGGGCGTGGGCCTTACCGGGCTAGCGGGATTTCCGCGCCAGCAAGCGGTTCATGACGATGTCCGCCGGCGGTGAACCGTGGATCGTCGTCGCTGCGTTGGTCTGTTGGCCTGCGTTCGCCGGGTAGCGAACGCAATCGAACCAGCCCTCCGGCGCTCCGGCTAGTGTGCCGTCGACGTCGGCGGCATCGAACGGACCATAGCCGACTCTGGGCTGCTGGCAGGTCCACTTCGTGTCAAATACGGCGGAAGGTTGACCTCTTCGCTGGATAGTTCCTTTCACGTTCCACTGGTACATCCCGCGATAGGGAAGGACAAAGTCCTTCGGCGCGCGATATGTCAAGTGATCACCGGCTTGCGCGATCGGAATCGGTTCGGCGAACGTTCGAATCGTCTTTTCAAACTTCTTGACGCCGGTATTGAAGACCCCCATTGTCGATTCAAAGCCGACGTTGGGTACCTTGAAGAAGAAGAATGGGTCAAGGAGATTGAAATCCGCGTCGACCGGCACGTCGTAAACGCTGCCGTTGAGATATGTTACGGTCGCCGTGATATCTACTTTGTCACCCGCGCGCGTGTCGATCGAAACGACATCGGAGTCGCCACTGACGTATCGATTCACCCAATACGGATAGAAGTCGAGATTGTTCGGAGCGCCTGCTCCCGGTTGTGCAAGTGCGGCATTCTCGTAAGCAAATCCGAGGCATATCCAGTACGAGGGCTTGACCGGCTGTTTCTTCGTGCCGATCAGATTAACCTGACCCAATTCGCGGCACTCGTGGGCCTGTGTGACCAGCGAAAACACTGATAGTAGAAACATTCCTACGATGCGGTAAGCACTTCTTGGCATGTCGATACCCAATTTTGTTGTGAGACAGGACGAAGACGAGTTGCCTGGCGCTTGCGTCCGGTGAGAGGTGCATCCGTGCACTTTGGGTGCAAGTTACCCCTAAACGACACTATCGAGAGGTGCGGCGGAGCATGCGGTTCATGACCACCTGCACCGGCGGCGAGGCGTGGTTCATCGTTGTCGAACGGGCACTTTCGCCGGCGTTTTCCGGGTAGCGAACGCAGTCGAACCAGCCCTCGGGCGCGTCCATCAAGGTGTTCTCGATGTCATTCGGATCAGCGGCGCCGTAGGGCAGACGAGGCTGTTCGCAGGTCCATTTCGTGTCGAATGTAACGGCGGGTTGTCCCCGGCGTTGCATCGTGCCGCGTATGATCCACTGGTACATGCCCTGGTACGGCAGCACGAAATCCTTCGCGGCGCGGAACGCGGTGGCGTACTGGTCCATCGGGACCTGAACGAACTTCGTGATCCTCGTCTGGAATTTCTTGACCCCGGTGTTGTACGTGCCGACCGGCGATTCATAGCCAACCCCCTGCGTACCGAGGAAGAAGAACGGTACGGTGACGTTGAAGTCTTTGTCGATCGGCACCTCGTAGACGCGGTTGTTCAGGTAGTACAGGGTCGCGGTCACGTCGACCTTGTCGCCCTGCTTGGGGTCGAGCGGGTACTGATTGCCTTCCTTGCTCATGTAGAGCGGATAAAAATCCAGGTTGTTCGGGTTACCCGCGCCCGGTTGGGCCAGCGACGGGTCCTCGTAGGCGAACCCGGTACAGATCCAGTAGGACTCCTTGCCGCAAGGAGAGAACGGGTCGCATCCCTTCGTCTCGGTGCCGAATTGGTTGGGTTGCCCGAGTTCGCGGCACTCGTGGCCCTGCGCCGTCAGCGACAGCACGGCGGCCGCGAGCAGCACGCCGGTTCTCAGCATCGTCTTGAACATCGTTGTCTACCCCTAGCTGGTTGCCTGATATCCCGGGGCATTCCCTTCTTGGGAACGCCCTCGAGTTTGTGAGTTGCTTCGGAGAATCGGCGCCGGGCCTGGCCAGCTTCAATCCTCCGCGGAGCCGCTCAAGGGGTGGTGGCGCATCCTTGCGTGCCGGTTGAGGATTACCGGGATGTGCGGCCCAGCAGGCGATCCATGACCAGTTGCATCGGCGGCGAGGCGTGGGTCGTCGTCGAACCGGCGCTTTCGGCTGCATTTGCCGGGTAGCGAGCGCAATCGAACCAGCCCTCCGGCGCATCCCTCAGCGTGTTCTCGATGTCGTTCGGGTCGTACGGCCCGTAGGGAATGCGCGGCTGCTGGCAGGTCCACTTCGTTTCGAAGTCAACCGGCAATTCGCCTCGCTTTTGCAGCGTGCCCTTTAAAACCCACTGGTACATGCCGGTATAGGGGAGTACGAAGTCGTGCGCAGCGCGGTACGAGAGCTTCGATTCCGATGGAACCGGAGATAGCTTGCCGAGTGTCTTGGAGAACTTGCGGGCTCCGGTGTTGTAGACGCCGATCGGCGATTCATAGCCGACGCCTTTGGTCGTGAAGAAGAAGTAAGGAACGGTCACCTGGAAGTTCTCATCGACGGGGATGTCGTAAACCTTGCTGTTCAGGTAGTAGAGCGTTGCGGTGGCCTCTACCTTGTCGCCCTTGCTCGTGTCCAGGGCGGTGTCCTTGCCTTTCTTGTCGATCCAGACCGGAAAGAAGTCGAGATTATTGGGATTGCCGGCGCCGGGTTGAGCCAGCGCGGGATCTTCGTAGGCGAAGCCGACGCAGATGAAGTACGAGGTCTTGCCGCAGGGCGCGATCGTGCAGCCCTTCGTCTCGGTGCCGTATTGGTTGGGCTGCCCGAGTTCGCGGCACTCGTGGCCTTGCGCCGTCAGCGACAGCACGGCGGCCGCGAGCAGCACGCCGGTTCTCAGCATCGTCTTGAACATCGATGTCAACCTTTTGTTGATTGATGTCGTGGTTGGACGCCCTCCCCAGGGACGCCGCGGTCTACGCGAAGTGACATGGAACAACCGCGCCAGGTGCCTGGCCCGCCGCGCGGACGGTCGTTGAATTCGCGTTCCGGAACAGGCCGCAATAAATATGCCGGCCTTGTGGATCAGCGACTTAACGAGGCAGTTGCAGCATCGCCCTGGTTATTTGCCGCAACGGGTTGCGGGATATCACGCAGGGAGGGCGGTCAGCAAGGATCGGGCCGGCCGGGCCGGCCGCACGGTGCGGACGTACTCATCGGGACGGGGTGGCGGATCGGCTCTTCCCGAGGATCGCGTAACAGACCGGGGTCAGGATCAGGCTGGCCGCCATGCCGAACAGCAAACCCGCCGACAGCGATACCGTCATCGGGATCAGGAACTGCGCCTGCGCGCTGTCCTCGAGCAGCGTCGGCAGGAAACCGGCAAAATTGGTCAGGAAGGCCAGCAGGATCGGGCGGAAGCGCGAACTGCACGCCTGGCGGATCAGTTCGGCGACCGGTTCGTCGGTATCGCCACGCTCATTGATGTAGTCCAGCAGCACCAGACTGTCGTTAACGACCACGCCGCTGGCCGCGATCATGCCCACCAGTGATTCCATCGATAGCGTCAGGCCGGTCAGCCAGTGCGCGAGCAGCGCACCGCTCCATGCGACGGGGGCGGCCAGCAGGAAGATCAAGGGCTTGACGTAGGAGCGGAACGGTACCGCGATCAGCGCGTAGATGACGATCAGCGCGATGATCGTGTTGCGGCCGAGCACGTCGGCCATTTCCTCCTCTTCCTGACGCTCGCGTCCCACGTCGACGCTGAGGCCCGGGTGCGCCTCGCGCATCGTCGTCAGCACTTTGGCCTCGAGGTCGTCGTAGATCGCGTTGATGTCGGCGACCCGTGTATCGACGCGTGCCCGGACCTCGAGCAGGCGCCGGCGGTTTTCCCGGATCAGCTTCGCGTAGCCCGGTGCGAAGCTGACCTCGGCCAGGTTGCCGAGCGGCGCCAGCTCACCGGTCGGCAGCCGGATCGGCAGCATCAGCAGATGGTCCAGATCCGTCCGCTGGGCCAGGGGCAGCCGGACGAACACGCGCACGTCTTCACCGTCCCGTTGGAAGCGTTGCGCCTCGTCGCCATAAAACGCGCCGCGGACCTGCTCGGCCAGTTCCTTCAGCCGCAGTCCGAGGCGCTCCGCCTCCGGCTTGAGCTTCAGCCTGATCTCGGGCTTGCCGGGCTCGTAGGAGTCGCTGACGTCGTAGACCCCGGGGTAGCCGACCAGCCGCCGCTTCAGTTCCTCGGCCGATCGCGCGACCAGCCCGGTATCTTCCGCGCTCAGTTCGATCGTGATGTCGTAGGGTGACTCGCCCTGACGGTACAGGAAGGTGATGCGGGCATGGCCGATATCGCCGATCCGTTCGCGCCATTGCTGCACCAGGTCGTCGATGTCGTAACGTTGCCGTGCTTCCGGCGAGAACTCGACGAAGAACGAGACCTCGCGGTCGAGCAGCAGGCTCTCCAGATGCTCGACGACGCTGGGGGTACCTGCAGCTTGTTTGGCATCCAGTTCATCACGCAGCGCGAACAGCGCTTGCTCGACGCGTTTGGCCATCGCCTGCGTCTCGCTGAACGGTGCTCCGGGAGGCAGCGCCAGCGCGACGCGGAAATAGTCGCGCGTAACGTCTGCCTGCAATGACATCCGTATCACGCCGGCCATCGGCAACGCGCCCAGCAGCAGCATGGTCGCCAGGAACAGCGACACCGTGAGGTAGCGCCAGCGCAGCGCGAGGTCGAGAAACGGCTGATAAATACCCGTGACGAAACGATCCAGGCCATCGTTCAGTCGGGTCCTGATCGGTGTCAACAGATTTCCGGCGAAGCCGGACGGATGCACGATCGCCAGGTGCGACGGAAGGATCAGCAGGGCCTCGATCAATGAGAACGTGACCGTCAGGATCATGACCATGCTGATCGGGTGCGTCATTTGCCCCGCCCAACCGGGCAGGGTCAAACCGGGCAGGAACGCCACCAAGGTCGTCAACACCGCGAGCGTGACCGGCAAGGCCACTTCGCGCGTGCCGAGGATCGCGCCATCCAGCGGGGAATAGCCCTGTGTCTGAAACGTGTGGACGCGCTCGCCGACGATGATCGCGTCATCGACGAGAATGCCCATGGCCAGCAGGAAGCCGAACAGCGAGAACATGTTCAGCGACAGGTCCATGACCGGCATCAGCCAGACCGCGCCGAGCAGCGAGGTCAGGATGCCGGCTCCGGCCCAGAACGCGACTTGCGCCCTGAGGAACAGCATCAACACGACGAACACCAGCACGAAGCCGGCGATTCCGTCCTCGAGCAGCGTCGTCAAGCGCTCCTCGAACATCACCGAGTTATCCCACCAGGTCGCGAGCCGGATTCCTTCCGGAAGCTCCCGTTGCGCCTCGGCGACATACTCCTTGACTCGACGCGCAACGTCGACCGCATCGGACTCGGCAAACACCTCCCAGCCCTCTGTCGGTTGGCCGTCGAAGCGGTCATCGAACGGGATCTCGACCAGGCCGTCGCGAATGTCGGCAATGTCGCCCAGCCGCAGGCGTGAGCCGTCGGCGTTGGTGCGCAGGACGATATCGGCGAGCTGCGGGATGTCCTCGGCGCGGCCCAGGCTGCGCACCAGGAGTTCTCCGGTCGCGGTCTTGACCGTGCCGCCGGGAATGTTGACCGAGGCCAGGCGCACCGCATCGGCGACATCCTCGAGCGTCAGGCGGTAGCGGCGCAGGCGCTCCTCGGTGACCTGGATCGTGATCTCGAACGTCAGCGACTGGTTGTAATCGAACAGACGCGCGACACCCGGAATATGCGACAGACCTTCGCGGATCCTTAGCCCGAGGCGCCGTAGCGTCAACGGGTCGGTCGGTCCGTACAGCATCACGTTGATGGCTTCGAGGGCCTCGTTCGACTGCTGGACCTCGATGCGGTCGAGGTCCTTCGGCAGGTTTCGTATTTCCTGTACGCGCGCGCGCGCCGAACTGACGAGTTCCTGAGCGTCGCGATCCGGCGCCGCGCGCAGCGTCAGACGGCATTCGCCTTCGCTGGCCTCGGCGTCGAACTGCTGAATGCCGTTCAGATTGTGCAGCGCCGACTCGATCGGGATGCACAGGGCGCGCTCGATCTCCTCGGGTCCGGCGCCCGGATACACCGCGCGGACTTCGATCTCATGGGGATCGAAGCGCGGCATGACCTCCTTCCGGATCTCCGAAAAGCTTCCGAGTCCACCGATGACGATCAGCAGCATCAGCAGGTTGGCGGCGACCGGGTTCGCGGCGAACCATCCGATCAATCCGGAGCGATCGACCGTGATCGGGGCCGCGCGCGCGGCGGAGCTTGGACTCTGTGTCGTGGTGTTCATCGTCGAGCTGCAGACGGAAACAAGTGGTCGGCGCGGTGATACGAGCCGCGACCGCCGATTGTCGTGTGTCGATCAGCGGGATGCAAACCGCTGGGGTATGTCATTCGCTGGTTGACGGCGGCAGGCGCGCGGGGGCGGTGAGATGTGGCTGTGGCTTATGCCGCAACAGGCGTCACCGATGACTGGTCCGGCGCCGCGTGAGCCGGGTGGATGCCGGGTACGCCGTCGTGACGGGTGTCGACGATGGTCTCCGGGTGACGACGAAATGCGAGATCTCCCGATATGCCGCCATGATCCATCGTGCCGGAGGCGGGCCGAACGATATGAAGGGACACCGGCAGGGGTGTGTTCGCTTGATCGGGCCACCTTCGGTAGTCCGGGGGTGCCGGAAAAACTGCGGCATTTGCTGCAGTGCCTGAGGGATATCACGGCAATTTCCCGGGCTTCGGGTAGGGGGCCTGAGACCGGGCGTGAGCTAGTTCGCTCATCGTACAGGAAATTCCGGCACTCTCGAGCTTTTGGCATGGTACTTGCCGGTTACAAGAGCCGGCAGATTCAGGTCCCTTCGGTCTGCATCTGCGGAAGATGCCTGCGTTCCCCGGACGGGGTCGCGGTAGGTTGGTCGATCCTCATTCTGAAAACAAGGAACTTTCGATGAAGCGCATGAACATTATCCGTACGATCCTATTTCTCGCTCTGGGCGCCGCCGTCTCGACCAGCTTCGCCGGCGGCCGTTACGAAGACCCGCCGATGAATCTGATGGAAGTCTACACGGCGACGCAGAAGGCCCTGGACGCGGCGAAGGCTGGCGACAAGGCTGCGGCGCTGGAGAACGCGAAGCAGGGCCGCAAGCTTGCGATCGAGTCCTACAAGGAGAAGAGCACGATGCCGATGCAGGTCGCATCCGGCACGCTGAAGAGCGCGCTGGCGTCGATCGAGGGTGACAAGCTCGCCGAAGCGATTCCGGAACTCGAGCACGGCATGGCCAAGCTGCAGGAAGACGTCGACTACTACAAGAAGGCCGGCAAGCTGAAATAAGCCCAGGGCTTCCCGGACTCTCGGCCTCGGGCGGCCGGCCTCTGGCTGGCCGTCACCCGACCGTGCCGGGCCAGGCCCGGGGGTGTGCACAGCGCGCGCCTCACCCGTTCGTTCCGTGACCGGATTGGACGGGGGGGGCCGTGCCTGCGATCCCCGGGCGAGGTCATGCTTCGACGCCGCGGGCCCGTTGGGCCTCGCGGCGTCGTCATCGTCGCGCGATACGGCGCGCACGATGGGGTCGGATACGGAGTTCCGAGTTCGAGAGTCCGTGCGCGGAATGACCTGATCGCCGATCGGATGCGGGGGTGTCGTCCGGTGCGGTGTGGCGAGGAAGCGCGTCGATGAGCGGTCGCCAGGCCGTGGATCGCGCGTCCGCGGTACAACTCCAGATTTCCAAGATCGTTGCAAGGGCCATCCGATCATGACATCGGTAGAGGTGTAGGGGAACCTGTGCCGCATGCATGAATTCGCCGGTGCGTTCAGCACCTCCTATCTCGTCGCCGTGTTGATGGGGATGTTCAGTACCCTGCATTGCCTGGCAATGTGCGGGTCCATCATCGGCTCGCTGAGCCTGAGCCTGCGTCGTGAAATCCGCGAGCAGAAGGCCCGATTGCTACCATTCGTGCTCTGCTACAACCTGGGTCGCACGGCGAGCTACGCCATTGGCGGTGCCTTCGCCGGGCTGTTGGAGCACGTCCTTAGCCTGCCGCTCGCGGGGGGGCAGGGTCATCGTCTGTTGCAACTCATGTCGGCCCTGGTGATCGCGGCTGCCGGTCTCCACGTGGCTGGACGCTTTCCCCGATTCGCCTATATCGAGCGCGCGGGTGCCCGGGTGTGGTCGCTGATCGAACCCCTGGGACGGCGACTCATCCCCGTGTCCACGCTTCCGCAGGCCTTCGTCTTCGGCGTGATCTGGGGCTGGCTGCCATGCGGCCTGGTCTATGCGGCGCTTGCCTTGTCGGCAACGACAGGTGACGTGGTTCGCGGCGCCGCGACGATGTTCGCGTTCGGTCTGGGCACGCTTCCGGCAACGATGGGCGTGGGCATCATGACCAGTTTGCTGGTGCGCGTCTCGCGGTTCAGCCGCTTCAGGGAGCTTACCGGGTTCACGCTGATCGCGCTGTCGTTGATGGCCGCGTTCCCGTGGCTCAATCCAATGGTCGTCGAAGAATTACACTGAGCCAGTTAGATGTTTTCGGCGCTGATCGGACAATCACCGAATTTCGAGGCACTGATCCGCAATGCGCGAATGATCGCAGCCACGGACGTCACCGTGTTGATCGTGGGCGAAACCGGTACCGGTAAGGAGATCCTGGCGAACGCGCTGCAGACGCAGAGTCCGAGGATCGATAAGCCGTTCGTCGCGTTGAATTGCGCGGCCCTCCCCGAAACGCTCGCCGAGTCCGAACTCTTCGGGTATCGCAAGGGATCGTTTACCGGGGCCCTGTCGAGCCAGGCCGGACGTCTGCAGGCCGCCGATGGGGGCACCCTGTTTCTCGACGAGGTCAACTCCCTGCCGATCCACCTGCAGGCGAAGCTGTTGCGCTTCCTCGAATCGGGCGAGATCCAGCCGATCGGCGAGACAGCCACGCAGCGCGTTGATGTGCGGGTCATCGCCGCGACCAACGTGGATCTGCACGAAAAGATCGGGCGGGGCGAGTTCCGCCGTGATCTCTATTACCGGCTCAACGTCGTGCCACTGGAGATCCCGCCGCTGCGCGATCGAGGCGGCGACATCCAGCTGTTGATCAGTCATTTCATGCAGCAGTTCGCCGTTGCCCACAACCTGCCGACGCCGAGCTTCAGCAAGGGCGCGCTGACGTGCATGTGCTCCTACGCCTGGCCGGGAAACGTCCGCGAGCTCAGAAACCTCTGCGAGCGGCTGTCGATTCTGATGGCGGGCCGGGTCATCGAGGAAGACAACCTGCCGCCGGAAATCTCGAATCAGCTGCCGCAACAGAAGCCGCTGTTCCACCTCCCGGAATTGGGCGTGGACCTGGAACAGGTGGAAGTCGATCTGATTCGTCAGGCCCTGAAGCGGACCAACGGCAACCGCAGCCGTTCGGCCCGTCTGCTCGGGATTTCCCGCGACACGCTGCTTTACCGGATGCAGAAATACGGTATCGAGTGAACCCGGCCTCGGGTCGTCGTGGTTCCAGTCCGCGGGGTGCGCCGGCCTGACCTCGCGCGGCTCACGGGAACGCCGCCTTGAGGCGTTGCAGATTGCCCCGCATCACCGTCACGAAGTCGCCCTCGGCACGGCGGTTGTCGCAGGTATCGAAAGCGATGCTCCGGACGCCGAGTTTCTCCAGGCGCATGGCGGTCTCGGGTTCCGGTTGCGCTTCCCAGAGCATCCACCGCGCGGGATGCGCGCGCAGTAATTGCTCCAGGGCCTTCCACTCGGCCTCGCCGGGCGGTTGGCCCGGTTCCCAATGTACGCTGCGCAGGTTCAATTCATAGCGTCGTGCGAGGTATTGGTAGACCGGGTGTGAGCCGAGTAATGGCTGCTGCGGGCGGGTCTTGCTCAGCGAGGCCAGCGCGGCGTCGAGTTCGTTCAGATCAGCCTGCAGCGCGGCGAGACGGCCGGCAAACGCCGCGGACGCCGCTGGCCGTGTGAGGCTCATCGCCTTGGCCACGGCGTCCGCTTGCAGCGCGGCCTGCTGCAGGTCCAGCCAGGTCAGGTTCGCGGTCGCCGAATGCGTATGGGTGCCCCCGGGGCCATGACTGTGCGTGACCAGGCCTTCCATCTGGATGTAACGGCTCCTGAATCCGGCCGACGTGTCCACCAGTTTGAGTCGTGGCAGGCTGACCTGTGTCAGCCAGGGCTCGGCGCCGGCGCCGTTCAACAGGATCAGATCGGATTTCTGCATGTCCCGCACGGCCGCGGGGTCCGGTCTCCATTGCGCGGGATCCTGGCCGGCCGGAACCGGAAGCTTGACCTGTGCCTGGTGTCCGCCGACCCGCTCGGCGAAATAGCTCAGTGGGTAGTTCAGCGCGGTGACTGTCAGCGGCGGGGGTTCCTCGGCGCGCACCCTGGCGTTCGCGCCGAGCAACGTGGCCAGCAGCATCAGAATCGGCAAGCGGCAAGGTCGCATGGGGCCTCCTTCAGGGAATGACGAAATGCCGGACCAGATCTCCGGCGTAGGCATGCAGGATCCGCAGTGTGATCAGGCAAGTCAGCGCACTCGCGCAGCCGAGCAACACCAGTTCGGCGACGATCAGTCGAAACACCTTGCCGCGACCGGAACCGAGCAGGACGATCGTCTCGATCTCGCGCTGACGCAGCCGCAGCGACAGCGCGAACACCAGAGCCAACGCCAGCAGTTTCGCCGTGCCGACCAGCAGCACGACTGCATCGAACAAGGCGCCGACGCGAAACACCGTATCCAGCAGGCTCTGGGTCGTCTGCTCCGGAAGCACCAGTTGCACCGCGCTGGCGTCGTCGACGTAGCGACCGCGCAGCAGCGTGGCGGCACGGTGGTCGCGGGGCACCGCGATCAGACCGGTGATCGGATAGGATTCGGGGTCGCCGTGAAAATGGAAGCTGCCGATATTGTCCGGCGTGATCTCGCTATACGTCGCGACGTTCGCCTGCGTCGCGGCCTGGTCGCTGACCCCGAATGCAGGGGGCTGCGCCGCAGCGGCCGTGCCGGCGTGACCATGGCCCAAGCCCTCGACGACCCAGACCGTCTGCAGATCGACGAACACGGCATCGTCGTCCGGTGAATGGGTCTTCCGGAACACGCCAGCGACGCGCAGCTTCAGCGGATAATTACCGGCGAAGTCGAACGGATTGTGCGGAGTCGTCAGCAGCGTGTCCCCCGGAGCTAGACCGAGTTCGGTCGCGGCATTGGCGCCGAGCACGCAGTCGCCGAGCATCCCCAGGGTTTCACCGGTCTGGACCGCAAGGCCACGGAAGTCGAAATAGTCCAGCGAAACCCCGACCAGCGGATGGCCGTGCACGCGGAAACGGGCGTGAATCGGCAGAGGGCTTGCCCACCCGCTGTCGGCGACCTTGGTCGACTCGGACATCGGAATGGCCGGCGGAGCCGGAGAGTTGAAGTAGAGCGCGTTCAGGCTCAGGTCCAGCGCGCTGCCACGAGCGCCGATCAGCAGTGGCGTCGCGGCCGCACGCGCGGTCATCTGGCGCTGTCCCTCGTCGAGCAATCGATGCAGGGCCAGCGGAACCGCCGCGATCAGGCTCAGGCAGCCGATCAGAATCAGCGTACGCGTCTTGTGGTAACGGAGATACCGCCAGGCCAGGAAGAAATCGCTGGACATCGGCGCTTAGCCCAGCAGGTTCGTGAGGTCTACGACCCGGTCGAATCGCGGTAACAGTTCGTGGTCGTGCGTTACGGCGACCAGCGAGGCCTTGCGACGCTCGGCCGCACGGAACAGCAGGTCGATGATCCTGATCTTGTTGGTCGGGTCGAGATTTCCGGTGGCCTCGTCGGCCAGCAGCACGCGGGGGTCCGATGCCAGTGCGCGACAAACGGCAGTGCGCTGTCGTTCACCCTGCGATAGTTCCCCGGGGAGGCGACTCAGCTTGTCCTCGAGGCCGGTCTCGCGGGCCAGCGCCACGGCACGGTCACGTACCCCGCGATCCAGGCGCAGTACCGGATTGATACGGTAGGTCAGCAGAATGTTGTCGAGGACATTCAGGTATTCCAGCAGCTCCAGTTCCTGGAACACGAAGCCGACGCGGCTGATGCGAAAGTTGCGGCGCTCGGCCGGTCTCAGCTGATGGAGCGGCGTACCGTCGACGGTGATCGTCCCGGTGTCGGGCAGCAGGATGCCGGCGATCAGTTTCAGCAACGTGGACTTGCCGGCACCGCTGGCGCCGATCACGGCGAGACGTTCGCCGGTCTCGACGCGGAACTCCGGGACATTCAGAACGAAGCGGCCGTCCGGGTAGCTAAAGACCAGCCGGGAAACGGTGATCACGCGGCACCGCCTCCGTCGAATCTCGTGTCGAGGAAGTCCATCGCGGTTATTTTCCAGCGCCCCCGGGTATCCGGGCTCAGCGTCAGCCGGGCGTGGTAGGCGTTGCGGCGCTCATGCGAATGACCCCAATGCGACACCGTTCCCGTCGCCGTCCAGCGAGCGTCGATCCGGTAAGCGGGTGATTGCCTGCCAAGGCTTTCGATCGTGCAGGTCTGCACGTCGACGCGCGATACCTTGCCTTCGCCGCCGAGTCCGTGCGCCTGTGCGAGCAGCGCGCGGCGCTGCTGGAGGTAGACCTGGTCCAGCAAGGGGCCATCCAGACTGATCGCCAGTCGATCGTAGCTGTCTTTTTCGCCCGCCAGTTCGAACGCGCGATGAGCATTGTGCAGCAGTGCCGCGATCAATTCGGTCGCGGTCCGCTCGTCCAGCCGATGGGGTGCCGCATCGGGTGATGCGGCTGCGAGCTCTCCACGCGGGATTGGCGCCAGCAGTGCCAGCCCGCCGATGGTCGCGGCGAGTCCGAGACCGGCAATCGCGCGCCGTTCGCGAAATGCAAGCCAGGCCACGGCCGGCAGGGCCAGAAGCAGAAGGACCGCGGCCCCGACGGAGATCCATCGTGGTTCGGCAGTTTGGATAATGGGGTCTGTGCGCGGTACCTCGAGTGCGCCGTGGTCGGGTTCCTCCGCGTCGAGCGCCTCATCACGCCGCCAATCGAATCGTGGCTCGTTCGGTGTCATCAGTGCATCGAATGACTCGCGACCGAGAATCACGCTGACACCGCGCGGGAACTTCGATCGGCCAAAGAGTTCCCAGCGCAGGTCGAGCGTTTGCGTGGGGTTCGGCGTCAGGTACACGAGAACGACGCCGAGCATCGCCGCGCGGAGGTCGAGCGGCGCGCTGTCCGGGATCGGCTCGACGCCGTTGCGGCTGAATCGGACGAAAGCAACGCGATCGATTCTGGCCGGGGTCTGCTGTCCGTCGATCGACAAGGGGCTGTGTTGCACGATGTGCGCCGCTAGGCGTTGTTTCAACCTGTCGCGGGCTGCTGCATCGAGCGGTTCGCCGCGGACACCCGGCTTCGAGAGTTCCAGGTCCAGATCATCGAGTCGACTCAGCAACTCGTGCCGGACCTCAAACGGTTCGACATACAGGTAGGATCGTGGCGCGTTGTGCGTGCGGACATGAGCGGGATCGGCGAATGACGAGGCCCAGGGATCGGTCGCCGAGAATCTGAGCAACTCCGGCTTGTGGAGCGGAAATGGATCGCTGACCGGCACCCCGCGATCCAGGACGATCAGGCCGATATCCTTTCCGGCGGCGCCGTCCGGCGGTGTTAACCGCAGCACGGCACCCCTGGGAAGCGCCGGGTAGCTCAAGCGCATCTCGACGATGCCCGCGGAGTCCGTGGCGGCCTGATGCTGTTCGGGTACGGTTGGGCTCGATTCGGCGTTCTCTTGGCTGCGACCGACGAGATCGATACCGCCGGCCGTCAGTCGCAGCAGCCTTGGCATGACGAGTTCGGGTGAGGCCGTCGGCGCGTCGGGAATGCCGACGAGTCGCTGGAGGGCGGGCAGTTCGGCGCGTGACGCCCGCAGATCGACGGTGATGCCGTGCTCCCCGACAGCTACCTCGGCCAGCGCGCGGTAGCCGGCCGCTGCGGTCCAGTCCGCGTCGGCCGAGCGACCCGTCAATAACGAGAAGGTGAGTGCCAGAAGCCACGCCAGGGGATGCCGCGACGCGAGGGCACGGCGCCCCCTGCTTGCGTGACCGGCGGCACTCAAGTGCGCTTTTCCTTGACCTGTCCGGTCCAGCCGCTGTTCTCGACCACGGGAGCTGGTGTTTCGCCCGTCGGACGGTAGCCGCGGAACGCGCGGAAGCCGATCACACCCATCACGGCGAAGAACAGCGCGACCAGGGCGCCGGTGATCTTGCCGAAATACTGGTGAATCTGCGGGGCCGGCGCGATGCCGACGCTGAACGGAATGCGCAATTGGTCATCCTCGGACATCGCTTCCTCACCGATCGTCGCGATCAGCGCGTAGTGACCGGGTTCCGTGATCGCGACCTGCGTGTCGGCCGTGCCGCTCTTGTAAATCTGCGCCGGGACCTCGACCAGCGTGCGGACTTCACGGGGCGCCTGGCCATCGTTGCTGTAGGATTCTTCGACGACTTTCAGCGCGACCGGTGTCTTGCGAACGTCACGGTCCAGCAGGTCGATGCTCAGGTAGGTCTTGCCCACCGACGGGATCTCCTGGCAGTACTTGACGAAATCGGTTCTCTCGTTGGGATTGCGGCCTTCCTGGAGCGCCGAGAAATGTACCGCGTAGAAGTCGTTCGTGATCAGGCAACCCATGTTGGAACCGGAGTAGGTCTGCCGGCCGTTGAATGGATCGCGCGGCGCGTTGGCGGCTACCGCCGCGCCACTGACGACCGATGCGAGCAGAATGCCCCGTGCCAGCATGCCGGCGAGTCCCGAACCTGTGCGTGTGTCAATCATTGTGTCCCCTCCTGCTTCTTACCTTGGATTTGAAAGTGATACTTACCGCTGACCACGTGGCCGTCCGCCGATAGAACCCGGTAACGCACCATGTAGCGTCCCGGATTCAACGTCGCCACCGTCGCTCGCAGATGCGAGTGATCGGTGAAGTCGAGCTTGGCATCGTGGTTGTCCACCCGCTTCCCTGCCTCGTCCGTGACGGCGAGCGCCAGATACTGCTCGCCGACTCCATCATTGAAAATCAGAAGAATCTCCTCGGGCGCGTTGGCCACGACGGACTCCTGCGCCGGTGCCGCCTTGACCAGAATCGCGTGTGCCAACACCGGTCCGCTCAGCGTGAGCAGCGCCAGGGCGCCGATAAGGCTGCGCGCCAGCCGGAATTCGGGAGTCGTCAGTCGATGAGGCTCATTGCCCATATGCGTCCGCCATCCGCGGTCTTTTCGGTCCAAAATGCCCGAAGATCATCGCCCGTCGCGACGATTCGGGGGTGATCGGCCTCGGCATCGGCCGAAGACAGTACACGGGGCGGCGACCAGGTCACGCCGCGGTCTCTCGATTCCCTGAGTTCCACGGCCATACCCTCGTCCGTTTCATGGCTGAACACGATGGCGAGCCGGTTGGACGCAGCGGCAATGTCGGCCTCGCGTCCGTGCCCGTCGCTGATCGCCAAGGGCTGGGACCAGGTCTTCCCGAGGTCGCTTGAAGCGAGGAAATACAGACCCGCGACGCTCTCCTTGCCGGTCCAGACGACCCCGTACAGGAACCGGCGGTTGGCCGCCGTGTCCGCGGTCAGGCCGCCTCCGCAGTGCGGGCAGCCGGTGAAGTCCCAGCCGAATCCCCCGACCGCGGATCGGTCGGACCAGTCCCGGTGTCCGTGGGAGGCCAGACGCATGTCATGCGGGCTGTCATCCCGGTAAAGGACGCCCGGATTGCCCTTGCCGAGCATCGCCAGCCGCGTCCAGCAGCAGGTGCAGACCTTGTGATCGATCGTCGTTTCGGGTTGCCAGTGGCGTCCGAGATCGTTCGATCGGGCGTAGCGAAGCCCCTGGGTGTTGCCGTTCTCCTCTCGATCGTCCAGCCAGACCACATGCACACGCCCCTCGGCGTCGGTGGCGACGTCCATGTACGACTGGTTGTGCGTGCCATCGCCGCGCGCCGGGTTGCTACCGCGCCGCCAGTGCTTGCCGCCGTCGATCGAGAACGCGACGACCATCGGGCCGCTGCCCGGGAATTCACCCTGTGCCTGCCAGACGGCGACGGCCGTTTTGCCGCGGACGGCGATCTGCACGTCGTTGCCGCGCTTCGAGATCACCGGAGCGTCGCCGGTCTGGTCCAGGCGCACCGGACGACTCCACGTGGCGCCACGGTCATCGGACGACAGGTAGGCCACGACGGCGTCCCCGCCACCGACCTGCTTGCCGGCCAGCAACAGATGCAGCCTGGCCTGGTCGGCGACGACGTCCAGACTCTCGATCTTGCTGAAGCCGGTTGCGGAGGGGTGAATGGCCTGCGCCATCGTCGCCGCCGACCCGCTGACCGGAACGAGCGCGAACGCGGCCCATAGCAGCCACAGCCTGCATGGGGCCCGGTCAGTCATGGTTGTGGAACCACATCGGAATCGTGTCGCTCACCTGATGACCCTGTTCGATTCGGTCCCCCCGAACCCAGGGCTCTAACTGTTCAATCGCATACACCTCGGCGCCGGACTGTGGCATCTGCCACCCCGCGGGGCCGGGCTACCGTGCGGCATGCCCGACCGAAAGCCGATCGATCGCCACATGACCCGTAATGCGTCCGTGCCGGGGGCTGGCCGCATCTGAACGTGTCGATGGCCTGCCGGCTACGCCCGTGCAGTTACGTAATCAGGATTCGTGCCAGCGTGGCAGTGCAACGAAATCAGGCGCTTCTGCGGGCTGTTTGCGTGAGGCCGTGGCAAATCACTGAGTGCCTGCGGGATATCCCGGCCCGGTGACGGCAGTGGCCGTACCGCGATCACCCATGTGAGGATGGGGGGCGACATCGCGAAAAAGGGCGTGTGCCCCCTGCTCGACGGCACGGAGCACACGAATCTACTGGAGGAATCGGCTCGGGAAGGGGGGCGCGGAATGGGACCCGGCAAGCTGGCGCTACCGCGTGTTGAAACTCACGTCTGGTCGGTCCGCGACCGTCCGCGTGTCAGGCCGACGCCGACGCGCGGAGTGGTTCGGTCTGCTCGATCAGATACCCGGGATCGTTGCGTGCGGGTTCAGGGTCAGAAATGCCAGCAGACCGTAGCAGACCAGCGCCAGCGACACGTGTGCAGCGAGAATGCCTCGCGAAACCTTCTTGCCGCGCTTGCTCTGCAGCCCCATGAGCACCCCGAGCAGGATGATCACGACGGCCAGGCCGATGTTGACATACAGTCTATGGTCGCCTTCCAGGGCGACGAGAATGACCAGTGCCGAGCCGAACAGCGCGGCGGCGCCGTGCACGACCGGGTAGAACGGGTCCACTGCGCGACCGCGCCAGACGTCACGAACGATAGCCAGCCCCATGGCGGCGACCAGGGAAAAAGCGGCGAATGCGCCCATCAGCATGAGGTTCAACTCCTTGTAAGACGGAAATGACGAACGGGAAATCCAGCCCCGATAAGGCTGTCACAGGGTTCAAGCAGAATACGTGCCATTGGCCGATCGTTGGCTTGTGCGTGCTGGCGCCCGAGGCCGGGTAGGTGGTTCGGTATCCCCGCCGCGATTTGAGATCGGCGAGTTCAACGAGATTCTCGAGCCGGCGAGGGGTGGACTGCACACCGGCCCGGGGTGGCCATCGACAGAACCGACGCGATCCGACGGACGGGTCGGGCTGGCCCGGGGTGTGTGATTTGCAGATGCGGTGCGGGTTTCCCGCGGTCGTCGGACACCTGGGTAAATGCGGTCCGCTCGCCGCCGAGGCCCCTGGAAATGCCCGTGATCCTCGCGGAGCGTGCCCTGACTCCGGGGAGTCGCCGTCATCGGCGGCTGAGGACCGTTGCGTGACTTACTCAGAGCAGCGGCAGCATCTCGACATCGATTCGGCGCGCCGCGAGCGTCACGCGTGCGACCGAGACGGGCAGGCGAAATCGCCGTGGTCCGGCGCTGCCGGGGTTGATGTACAACACGCCATCCTGCTCGCGCCGTTCCGGTCGATGGGAGTGTCCATGCACGACGATGCGCACGTCGCTGTCGATCGGATCGAGTCCGAGATCCGCGATCGCGTGCACCGTCAGGATCTCGATGCCGGCGATGCGAGTCCGGGCGACGTCGGGTAGATCGTCGGCCCACGCTCCACGGTCGTTATTGCCCCGCACCGCGACGACGGTCGCAATACCGCGCAGCGATTCGAGGATTCCGCCGTCCCCGATGTCGCCGGCATGGATGATCAGGCTGCTGCCGCGCAGTGCCGCGAGGGCTTGCGGTCGCAGCAGACCGTGGGTATCGGCGATCAGGCCTATGGTCACGCCGCAGTCGGCACGGCCCATCGATCCAGCGTATTCGATATAATCCCGATGCATGATATTCGTTGCTGAGCCTCGTGCGCTCACACCCTCGCTGATGACCGTCCGACGTGTCGTTCCCGGGCTCCCCGCGCGCTGAACGGGTTTCGATGGATTCGCCGCTGGTTTCTGTTCACTTGCCCAAAAGCGCGGGCACGTCATTTCGCGTGTGGCTGGACACGGCATTCGGCGCCGGTCTTGTGCTGTACGACTATACCGACCGGCCACTGGATCCTACGGCGCCGATGAACGTCGATCCGCAGGTCTTCCTCGCGGAGCATTCGACACGAACCGAGTTGCCGCGAGGCATCGAGGCCGTACACGGCCATTTCTGGGCCCGCAAATACGAACGGATCGAACGCGCGTTTCGCATGACCTTCGTGCGTTGCCCCGTCGAGCGTACGATCTCGCATTACTTTTACTGGATCAAGTTGCCGCTGCACGGTCATGCCCTGCACCGGCGAGTCGTGGAGGATGGCTACGATTTGCTGAGTTTTGCCAGCTTGCCGGAGATCCGTCGATGTTATACCCGCTGCTTTTTCCGCGATGTCGACATGAGTACGTTCGATTTCATCGGTGATTACGCGCGACTCGATGCTGAAACCTTGCGGCTTGAGACGATCCTCGGCCGTCGCGGCACTCGCGCGGAACGGAATTCCAATCAGTTTCCCGGCTATGACGAGCAAAGGGCGGAACTGCTCGGTGACGCGGTGTTGACGGCGAAACTGCGAGCCATACTCGCGGACGATATCCGCTTTTACGAGACCCACGCCGGTACTTGATCACAGGCTGCCGAATCCGTCCACGCGACGGCAGACGGTAGGGAGACCCGCCATGCACCCATCGTCGAAGGAGAACATGCAGAAGGCGCTGAGCCGCTACGTCGGCGCGGCGTTTTTCGCCGACCGCCCGAGGCGGGTGGTCGAAGTGGGCAGCAGCAGCGTCAACGGGAGTTATCGACCGTTGTTTGCCGACTACGGCGTGGATTACCTCGGTCTGGATCTGCAGGCGGGATCCGGCGTGGATCAGGTGCTGGACGAAGCCTATGCCTATCCCGTCGCCACCGGTTCGGCCGATCTGGTGATTTCCGGGCAGATGCTCGAGCACTGCGAATACCCCTGGCTGGCGTTTCAGGAAATGGCGCGAATCCTGTCGCCGGATGGCTATCTGATCCTGATCGCGCCATCGGCCGGGCCGATCCATCGCTACCCCGTCGACTGCTATCGCTTTTATCCGGACGCCTATCGTGCGCTGGCGCGGCTGGCCGGTTGCGTCGTCGTCGCGCTTTGGCATGATGAACGGGGGCCATGGCGCGACCTCGTCGGCGTCTTCAGCAAGAATCCCGCGAAAGAGAACAGTCCGATGCTGATGCCTCCCGCGTTGGAGGCGCCGCCGCCGTTCAAACCGGCGCACCCGATGAGTTCGGATTCGGAACGGGTCGCCGGTGCCGCACCTTATCTGGACGTGCTGACGACCGTGCACGCGACGCTGGCACCGCGCTCGTATCTCGAGATCGGCATTCGTCGCGGCGATAGCCTCGGGCTTGCGCGCCGTCCGGCGATCGCGATCGACCCATGCCCGCACCCGGAGTTTCAGCCGGGCGCGGACGTTCGGCTCTTTCGGATGAGCAGTGATGATTTCTTCGAACTCGAGGCCGACCGCGCGCTGACCGACCCCGTGGATCTCGCATTCATCGATGGCATGCATCTGTTCGAGTATGCCCTGCGGGACTTCATCAAGATCGAGCGCCGCTGCTCGCCGACCAGCGTGATCGTCATCGACGACGTGTTCCCGAATTCGATCGAGCAGGCGCAGCGCGAACGCTGCACCCGTTGCTGGACCGGCGACGTGTGGAAATTGCTGCAGTGCCTCAGGAACTACCGGCCGGATCTGGTGCTGGTACCGATCGACACCGATCCGACGGGATTGCTGTTGGTTCTAGGACTCAGTCCACGCAATCGGCAGTTGGTCGACCAATACAACCCGATCGTCGCCAAGTTCAACAAGGAAGCCGGGGCCTCGCCGCCGGCGGCGATCATTGATCGGGTCGGTGCAATACACCCTGAGGATCCAGCGATAGCCGGTATGCTCGACGATCTGCGGCGGCTTCGGGAGGGCGGTTCGGGGACCGATCAGACATCGTCGGTACGGCGCTCGCTGAGACGATATGTCCGTGAGCAAGGCCCACGAACTCGGTAATCGGATCAGCAAATGAACGACGCCGCCCGGCCGCTGTCGGTCATCGTAGTGAGCTACAACATGCGCCGAGAAACGCCGCGGACGCTGTACGCGCTGACCGCGGCGTACCAGCTCGGCGTGACGCCAACGGATTACGATGTCGAAGTGATCGACAATGGGTCCGAATTGCCACTGACATCGGAAGAGGTCACCGCGTACGGCGCAAATTTTCGCTATGTGTTCGTCAGTCCAGATCATCCGTCGCCGTGTCGGACGATCAACGAGGCGGTCGCCCGCGCGACCGGCGATTTCGTCATGGTGTTGATTGATGGCGCACGCATCCCGTCGCCGGGGCTGTTGAGTGGTGCGCTGGCGTGCCTGCGGGAATGTCCGAACGCGTTCATCTACACACTCAGCATGCATCTGGGGCCGCGCCTGCAGAGAGAGTCGATGCTCGACGGTTACGATCAGGCCACTGAGGACAGGTTGCTCGAGTCCGTTCCGTGGCGCTCGAACGGTTATCGGCTTTTCGACATCTCCGTTGCGGCCGCATCGCATGGCCAGGGCTACACCGGGCGCATCTTCGAGAGCAACGCGTTCTGTATCGACCGTAAAATGTTCCTCGAACTCGGTGGCTTCGACGAGCGCTTCCAGAGTCCGGGCGGAGGTCTGGCGAATCTGGAATTCTTCAATCGTGTACACCGTCGTGCCGGCATCGTGCCGGTGTTGTTGCTCGGCGAGGCCACCTTTCACCAGTTTCATGGCGGAGTCGCGACCAACTTTCCGGCGCACGATGACAGCTGCTGGCGCCGCATGCACGATGAGTACCGCGCGCTGATCGGCGAGCCCTTCCGCTCGGATTGGCGGCAGCCCTTGTATTACGGCCGTCCCAGACCCGCTGCGGCGAGATTGTTTGCGGCCCTGCCGGTGGCCGACGTTCCCCAGCCCGGATTGTTCGTGCTCGGCATGCATCGCAGCGGTACCAGTTGTCTGGCCGGCATGTTGCAACTTTCCGGTTTTGCCAGCGGCGTCGTCGAACAGTGGAATACCGACAATCGGCAAGGCAACCGGGAAAATCCGGAAGTCGTGCGGCTGAACGAAGCGCTGCTGCGGGCGAACGCAGGCGGATGGGAGAAGCCACCGAAGACCCGTTCGCTAACGATCGATGACACACAACGCGCGACTCGCGATGCAATCCTGAACAGCGTCGCCCGCGAGGGACGTCCATGGTTGTTGAAGGATCCGCGGCTGTTGCTGGTGTTGCCGTTTTGGCGGGAGGCCGTTCCGAATCCGCGAAGGATCGGCATCTTCCGTGATCCGATCGCTGTTGCCGTGTCTTTGTATGTGCGGTCGCGCAAACCCTTGGGCGAAGGGCTCGCTCTCTGGCTGCGCTACAACCGCGAACTGTTGACCGAGTACGATCGTAGTCCGTTCCCGATTCTCTGTTTTGATCTGCCGGCCGCAGCGTTCGAAGCGCAACTCGATCGCGCGCTGAATGAGGAGTGCGGCGATTGGCTCGCCGATGGCCGGCTCGACTCGGCGGCGATCGCGGCCTTCTACCGTGATGACCTGATCCACCACCGCAACGTCAGCGACGTGGATTCGCTCGGGCATGACGAACTCGATGCTTCGTTGCTCGATGAAATTCGGGACGTTCACGAACGTCTGCTGGCCGTATCGGGAGTCCCCGCCTACGACGTAGCCCCCGAGCGACCCGACGGGACGGCCACACAGGGGCTCTCGCGCTTGTACGAAGCGGATCAGGCTGCGGCTTCCGGCGATATGGATGGCGCCGTCCGCCTCTATCGTGATGCGGCCTTGGGCGCGGCCGATCGAACCGCCGTATGGCTCAGGCTCATCGACTTTCTGAAAGCCGCTGGCGACAACGAGCGGGCGCTGGAAGCGGCACGCGAAGCAGTGTCGAATTGTCCGGACGAGCCGTCACTGTTGTTGGCGCAATCGGCGGTGGCGAAAGAACTCGGCGCGCTGGACGAGGCCCTCGCATGCGCCGAGCAGGCTGTCCGGTTCGCGCCAGAGGCTCCCCTGGGCTGGCTGCGTTTCGGCGAGATCTTGTGTGACACGGCGTGCTGGACGAGAGCCGAGGAGGCGCTGCGCAAGGCTATCGCCCTTCAGGCGCCTGGGCATTTTTGGGCGCATGCGCGGCTCGGTCAGGCCCTGATACACACCGGTCAGCGTGCCGCGGGTGATCAGGCTTTCGGTCGCGCGATCGAACTGGTGCCGTCATCCGGGAAGGCCGTGATCTGGCATCGCTGGGCGCAAGCCTTGATGGGCGCCGGCGATCTTGACGCAGCGCTCGAACGGCAGCGTGAGGCGGCGCGCCTCGCGGGTGAGCAGCCACATATACAAGCGACGCTGACAAACCTGTTGAAACGTCTCGGTCAGGATGGCTGAGCGAGGAGCGCGCAGGCTTTCGCGGCATTGGGCAAGGCTTGAGCTTGCCGGACGCGAAGACTGGATGGACAATGCAGCGGCAACGCCTTTCACGTTGGCTCATACAAGAACGACGGTGTACACATGAACACGATGCGGACGCGATCTTCTTTTCTGCGTCGTCTGGAGCGCTCGATGGTAGGCATGGCCATGGGGGCCCTGGCCTATCTCCTCGAGCGGGCAGTCATCCGCTCGATTCGTGAGGGTGAGGTCAAGGCGGTCGCGGGCGATCCGTGGGACCGCAAGTGAGCCCCGCGGCGGGTTCAGGGATTGGGCCGATACCGTTCCCGGCGACCCGCACGAGTTGAGCGCCGGGTCGCTGAACCGAGGCCCGGCCTAGCGGCGACTGAACAGATCGATGATCAGGCCCAGCGTCAACACCGCGGCGGTTCCGCCGAAACTGGCCGGAATCCAGTCGGCGACTTCGGGCGAGACCACGGTGATCGCGCAGCCGAGCGCACTGGCCGCGGCGGTCAGGCCGGCTGCGAGTCGCTGGCCGGTGTGGCGCACGGTCTCTTCGAGCGAGCCGGCCTGAAAATTCACCTCCAGTTTCTTGCCGGGACGCGCGCCGACCAGACGCTCGAAGCTTTCGATGACCCGGGTCACGCGCAGCTTCAGCTTCTGCGATTCGTAAAGGATGGCTTTCGGGCTGAGTCGCTGGCGCACGTTGCGGAGCAAGGATCCGGCAAGGAAACGACCGGCCACTTCGAACGGGTCCAGTTCGGGGTCGAGTTGCGCGGTCGCGAGTTGGACCTGGGCCAGGGCCTTGCCGATCAAGGTCAGTTCGGCCGGCATCGGAACCTCGTGGCGCAGGGCGATCTCGCTCATCTCCTGGAGAATCGCGCCGATCTGCATGTCGGCCAACGCAGCGGTGCGGTATTTGCCCATCAGTTCGCCGATCTCTGACTGGAACCGCGGCAGGTCCAGATCGCTGCGGTCTATCGCACTCGATAGCATTAGCGCGATCTCGCTGAGAAATTCGGCGTCGCCCTGCCAGAACGACATCAACAGCAGGGTCAGATGTTCCCGGATATCGGGGCTGACGCTACCGACCATGCCGAAATCGAGGAAGTAGATCCGCTCGTTCCACCACATCAGGTTGCCCGGATGCGGGTCGGCGTGGAAGAAGCCGTCGACCATGATCTGCTTGTAGTAGCTTTCGAGCAGTTGCCGGGCGGCGGCCTTGCGTTCCGGAGAGTCGGGCGCCTGGTTGATCGGCACACCCTGGATCTCCTCCATGACCAGCAGACGCGATGTCGACAGGTCGCGGTGCACCGCGGGCACGTCGAGGCGGTCGTAACCCACTAGCACTTCCCGCATCCGCTCGATGTTCCCCGCTTCCTGGCGGAAATCGAGCTCGCGGTGCAGCGAGTTCGACAGGTGCTCGAACACGGTCTGCATGTCGATGACCTTCTGCAGCGCCGGCCTTGCCGAGATGCGTTCGGCAAACACTTCGAGCAAGGCCAGATCCTGCTCGATCTCGCGCCGTGCATTGGGTCGCTGCACCTTGACGACGACGCGCCGTCCGCCGGCCAGCGTGGCCCGATGCACCTGCGCGATCGTGCCCGCGGCCAGCGGCTTGGGCTCGATCGACTCGAACACGTCTTCCCAGGGCACGCCGAGTTCAAGCTCGGAGACGTGCACGACGTCGCGCTCGGCCAGTGGCGGGACCTGGTCCTGCAGCAGCGCGAGTTCCTCGATGTACTCCGGCGGCAACAGGTCGGGCCGGGTCGACAGGATCTGACCGAGCTTCGAGAACGTCGGCCCGAGTTCCTCGAGCGCCGAGCGCAGCCGCTTGGCCTCCCGACGCCGGCCGGTCGTACCCTCTTCGTCCGGCCGGCCGAACAGTTCACGCAGTCCATGTTTCGCCATGACCGCGGCGATTTCCGCGCCGCGCGCGGCGAGGCGGGGTTCCGTCGTTGCCGGTTCGCGGTGGCGGATGACCGTCGGCGGCGCGTCGCCGGGTGCCGAGGCGACCACCGGCAGCGTATTGACGATGATGACCGTGCAGCGCGCGTTGTGGCTGATGCGATTCGGTACGTTGCCGAGCAGGAATTCCTTGCGTCCGGCCATGCCGTAGTTGCCGACGACCAGCACGTCGATGTCCTCCTGCTCGGCGGCCTGGCAGATCGCCCCGGCGGGATCGACATCCAGAACGACGAGTGCCCGACCACGCTCTCCGGCAAGTTCGCGCGCATGGCTCGTCAAGTCCTCGGCTGCTGCTGCGGCGCGCGTCCGCTCGGCCGCGCCGAATTCGGTAGCCGCAGGGTTCTGCGGCACGATGACCTGGACGACGAACAGATCCGCGCCGTAACGCTCGGCGAACTGGGCGGCCCAACGAACCGCCTGTTCGGCGGTCGCGGATCGGTCCGTTCCGACCATGACTTTGCTGACGGTGCTCTTGACGGGCTGAATACTCATGGGTCCACTCGCGCGTTGTCGATTCTTGTTATCGTGGAGGTCGTTCGATCGCTGGTTGTGATTCGGTGCCCGGCAGCATCGCGGGGAGCCGGACCCGCTCGCAGGCACTGCGAGCGCAAGCATACGCGGCGCGGTGACAACGCGCACGGCCTTCGGTCTGGTGTGACGCCGCTAGTCGCTATGCCGCCCCGAATAGACGCGGGAGCGCGTGCCGGAGGCTAATCGAGTGCCGGCGCGGCTTCCGGTTTCAACAGGTACGAGATCATCCGGCCTTTGCCGCGCACGTCGATCGGTCCGCGCGGATCGAAGCGGAAGCGGTCTCGTGCCAGTTCGTAGGTCGGCTCGGCCACCTGGGTCATGCCGGGCAGTCCATGAGACTCCATCCGGCTCGCGGTGTTTACGGTATCGCCCCACAGGTCGTAGATGAATTTGTTCTGACCGATGATGCCCGCGATGACCGGCCCGGTGCAGATGCCGATTCGCATCGCCAGCTGAATGCCGTTACGCGCGCTCAACTCGGCAATCGCGCAATGCATGTCGTTCGCCATCGCGCAGGCGGCTGCCGCGTGATCGTTCAAAGGCAGAGGCAAGCCGCCGGCGGCCATATAGGCGTCGCCGATCGTTTTGATCTTCTCCAGCCGGTGTCGTTCCGCCAACGCGTCGAATGCCGAGAAAATCTGGTCGAGCAGCTTGACCAGGTTCGTCGGCGACATCGAGACCGAGAGTTGCGTGAACCCGACCAGATCGGCGAACAGCACCGTGACCTGATCGAAGGTATTGACGATGCGCGCGTCGCCGCCCTTGAGTCGTTCGGCGATCGGCCGCGGCAATACGTTCAGTAACAGCCGCTCGGATCGCGAGCGCTCTTCCTCGATCCGCTGCAGATAGACCCGCTCGACATCACGCAGCCGCTTTTTTTCCAGCGCGGCGCCGATGCGGGCGCGCAACAAGGTCGGATTGAACGGCTTGGCGAGGTAATCTTCGGCGCCGAGTTCGATGCAATGCGCGATGCCGTCGACCTGGTCGAGGGCGGAAATCATCACGACCGGAATGTCGCGCAGCGCCTCGTCCGATTTCATCCGGACCAGTACCTCGTGGCCATCGAGCCGCGGCATCAGCAGATCGAGCAGCACGAGGTCGGGGGAGACCGCCCGGGCGAGTTCTAGGGCTCGTTCGCCATCACCACATGCGGTAATCCGGTAGCCGAGCTTTTCGACTCGCCGGCACAGCAGATCGCGATTCGCCTCGTCGTCCTCGGCCAGAAGCACATGGCCGCCGCTGCCCGGTGTCGGATGGTCGGGCAACACGCTGTTGAGCCAGTTGGCCGCGAGCTTGGTCGTTCGGCTGTTCGCTTCGGCCGCGGGCGCCGTCCGTGTCATCCGGAAGCTTTCGGGGTCGGCGAACTGCTGCTCCATTAACGTCAGCCAGGTGTGCGCGGCCGTGACGATTCGATCGAGATCCGGCTTGAACTCGGTCTGGCCGAGTTCGTCGCACTGCTCGGCGAGCATCTCGCCGTAGCCGATGATGTGATTGACCGGGGTTCGCAACTCATGACACACGGAGCCGAGCTCGTGTGCCGCGGTGTCGAAGCAATCCTCGCCCAGGTAACGGTTGATCAGGGCCAGCAGAATGTAGCCGCTGGTATGTATCCGCTCCAGATCGGCAAGGAATTGCGTAGGCAGGTGGTCAGCCGCATCCTCACGTAGGATTTCGGTGTAGCCGATGATGTGGTTGATCGGCGTCCTGAGCCCGTGGCGGATCTTCGCCAGGTTGAGTTTTGCCTGCAGGCCGGCATTGCCGGACTCCACCCTCGATGAGTCAGGCTCGAGTGTCGCCGAGCCGGTCGGTGATTCATGTGCCATGTTGATGACCGCCGGTGTCCCGCAATGGCGCCGCCGGACGGGGCGGTCGACCCAGCCCCGACTGGCTCGTTCGGATAGCCCGAACCGTTGCGGGCCCGCGCTTGCGGTGCCGGGCCCGATGATGCCGCCGGGATCGATTTCGTGTCGTCGTAAACGGGCGATCGCCTTGCCGCGGCGTTCCCCGGGGCTCCGTCAGTTGCGTGAAAGTCCCCCAACGGACGAGCCTTTGTGTATCTTACGCGATAATTCGGCCGGTCGATATTTGAACCGTGACACCCCTTGACGCGAGGCCGGTCGGCGGGAATCGAGCCGGATTCCCGGGGAATCGAATCGTCCACCGCCCCGGATTCAAGACTGAGGAAACAGCATGACCGACACGTCGACCCCGGGCACTCCCGATTCCACGAGCATCGAGCAGGTCACGTCGGCGCGCTGGCTCGCCTATGGCGGGGCGATGATCGCGACCGCGCTGGTGTTGCTGGTCGCATGGCCCAATCTCGCGCAGAATCTGCTCGCGACCGGAATCGGCGATCTGAGCTTCATGCCCCATGGAACCTGCTTTCTCTGGGTTCCTCAATTGTGGTGGCTGCATTTCGGCACCGACATGTTGATCGGCGTCTCGTACGTCGCGATCTCGGCGACGCTCGTGTATCTGATCAACCGCGCGCGCCGGGACATTCCCTTTTCCTGGATCTTTCTGGCGTTCGGCCTGTTCATCGTCGCCTGCGCGACGACCCATTTCATGGGCGCATGGACGATCTGGCACGCGAGCTACTGGCTGTCGGGTTACGCCAAGTTGTTGACCGCGGCAGTATCGGTGGCGACCGCGGTGGTCCTGCCTCTGCAGGTTCCCAAGGTGTTGCAACTGATCGAGGCGGTCAAGCTGTCCGAGGAACGCAAGGCGCAGCTGGAGAAGGCGCATGTCGAACTGGCGCAGGCGCGCGATGCCGCGCTCGAGGCGACGCGCCTCAAGTCCGAATTCCTCGCGAACATGTCGCACGAGCTGCGAACCCCGCTGAACGCGATCATCGGCTATAGCGAGATCCTCGCCGAGGATGCCGAGGATTGCGGGCGAACCGAGGAACTCGGCGATCTGCAGAAGATCCGTTCGGCCGGGAAGCATCTGCTGGCGCTGATCAACGATGTGCTGGATCTGTCGAAGATCGAGGCCGGAAAGATGGAGGTCTATCTCGAAACCTTCGATGTTCCGCCGATGCTCGACGACGTCGTCTCGACGATCACACCGCTGGTCGCGAAGAACGGCAATCGCCTCGAGCTCGATTTCGGACCCGACCTGGGTGCATTGCGGGCCGATCTGACGAAGGTGCGTCAGGCGCTGTTCAATCTGCTCAGCAACGCCTGCAAGTTCACGCACAACGGCGTCGTCAAGCTGTCGGCGCGGCGTGAGACGCGCGATGGTATCGACTGGATCCGGCTGGCGGTCAGTGATACCGGCATCGGCATTTCCCCCGAGCAGATGCAGAAGCTGTTCCAGGCGTTTTCCCAGGCCGACGCGTCGACCTCGCGGAACTATGGCGGCACCGGACTGGGCCTGGTGCTCAGTCGAACCTTCTGCCGCATGATGGGCGGGGATATCAGCGTCGAGAGCGCTGCCGGGGCCGGCTCGACGTTCACGATCGATCTGCCGGCGGCGGGTGGCATGGTGAAGCGCCCGGCCGGCACCGCGAACGGCTTGCCGACGGTGCTGGTCATCGACGACGACCCCAACACCCACGCGCTGATGCAGCGCTTCCTCGATCGCCAGGGCCTGCACATGGCCGGTGCCGCGAGCGGCGCCGAAGGTTTGCGGATGGCGCACCAGTTGCGACCGGCGGTGATCATCCTCGACGTCATGATGCCGGGCATGGATGGCTGGGCAGTGCTGACTGCGTTGAAGGCGGATCCGGATCTGGCGGCCATCCCGGTCATCATGGCGACGTTCGTCGACGAGGAGAACCTTGGGTTCGCGCTGGGCGCGACCGATTTCCTGACCAAACCGATCAACCGCGATTATCTGAGCCGGTTGCTGCAGAAGTATCGCTGCGCGAATCCGCCGTGCCCGGTGCTCGTCGTCGAGGACCATCCGGAACTGCGCGAACTGATGCGCCGCATGCTCGAGCAGGAGGGCTGGGCCGTCGCCGAGGCGGAAAACGGGCGCCTGGCGCTCGAGCGTGTCGCGGAGAATCGCCCCGAATTGATCGTGCTCGATCTGATGATGCCGGAGATGGACGGGTTCGCTTTCCTCGAGGCGCTGCGCCAGCAGCCGGCCTGGCGCGGGATTCCGATCATCGTCGTGACGGCGAAGGACCTGACGGTCGAGGATCGTCAGCGCCTGAACGGCTATGTAGAATACATCGTCAGCAAGGGTTCTCGGGGTCGCGAGGAACTGCTCGACGAGTTGGGAAACCGGATCGCGGAATGTCTTGGCAGGGTTGCGTAACGGAGATGGGCGATGACGAGGATTCTGTTGGTCGAGGACAACGAGATGAACCGGGACATGCTCGGTCGGCGCTTGCAGCGGCGCGGCTATGAGTTGGTGATCGCGGTCGACGGCGCCGAGGGCGTGTCCAAGGCCCAGAGCGATGCCCCGGATATCATCCTGATGGACATGAGTTTGCCGGTCCTTGATGGCTGGGAGGCGACGCGGCGCCTCAAGGCGGAGAGCGCGACGCAGGCCATCCCGGTCATTGCGTTGACCGCCCATGCGATGTCCGGCGATCGCGACAAGGCCCTCGAGGCCGGTTGCGACGACTACGATACGAAGCCGGTCGAATTCGATCGCCTGTTGTCGAAGATCGAGGCCTTGTTGGGGCGTGCCGGCAGTGCTTAACCTCGCCTGATGCTCGGCCAAGCCTGCGACGCAGCACGGCGTCACTCCATCCAACGGCTGGCGTGCGGCATCGATCCGGGTCATCCGGGCCGATTGGAAAGCGGCTGACGATGTCCCAGGACCGGCGTCAGATCGAGCGCCAGGCCCATGCGATGGACAGTTCGATGGAGGGCATGGCGATCCTCCAATCCGATCTGTACATCTACATGAATCCGGCGCACGCGGCGATGTACGGCTTCTCGGTCGAGGAGCTGATCGGCTGTTCCTGGCGCAATCTGTACGACGACGACGAAATCGCAAGGCTCGAGCGCGAGGTGTTTCCGCGGCTCGGCGCCGATCTCCACTGGACCGGCGAGGTGAAAGGCCGCAAGAAGGACGGTGAGCGGTTCGACGTCGAGTTGAATCTGACGATCATTCCGACCGGCGATCTGGTCTGCGCGTGCCGCGACATCACCGACCGCAAACGGGTGGAAGTCGATATCGCGCGCAAGACCACGCTGCTGATGGCGATCAGGGACATGCAGTCCCGGTTCATGCTGGAAGGGCCGCGAAACGAGGTCGCCCGGCAGACGCTGGCGCTGGCGCTGAGCTTCTCCGCCAGCGAATGCGGCGTGATCGGCGAGTTTGCCGGCGACGGGGCGAGTGGGGTGCAATTCAAGGAACATGCGCGGGAGTGCGCATCCGCAAACATCGCGTCGAATCCCCAGGTGGCCGTGAGCTTCGGGCGTGTCGGCGAATCGATCGACCTGGTGTTGTCGACCGGCCGATCCGCGATGATCGAGGTACCTCCAGCCGGAACGGAATCGCGCCCCCACTGTCTGCTGGCGCTCCCGATCTTCAACGGCGCGAGTCTGGTCGGAGCGGTCGGCCTGGCGAAGCGGGAAGGGGGCTGCGACGAGCGCCTGATCGAGTTTCTCGAGCCTTTGTTGTCCAGTTATGGCGGCATCATCGCCGCGCGGCGCAACGAGGACAGCCGCCGTGAGGCCGAGGCCGCGTTGACCGAGAGCCGGGACGAACTGCGTCGCGCCAATATCGAACTCGAACGCGCATCCCGCATGAAGGACGAGTTCCTCGCGGCGATGAGTCATGAATTACGCACGCCGCTGACGGCGATCCTGGGACTGACCGAGGCGCTGCAGCTCGAGTCCTTTGGCAGTCTCAACGAGGACCAGACGCGCTATCTCGGCATCATCGGCGAGAGTGGTCAACACCTGCTGGAGCTGATCAACGATGTACTCGATCTCGCCAAGATCGGTGCCGGGCAGATGGAACTGGAATTCGAGGATTGCTCTCTTCGGGCGTTGATCGCTGACAGTATCAACATGGTTCGGCCCTTGGCCGACGCGAAGCGGATCGAGATGCACTCCGCGGATGCCGGAGAGGTCTCGTTTCTCGGCGATCCGCGGCGACTGCGTCAGGTACTGGTCAATCTGCTGAGCAATGCCGTCAAGTTCACGCCGCACTCCGGCAGGGTTGGCGTCGACTGCCGCATCGATGGCGACGGAGGGACGCTGAGTCTGGGGGTATGGGATACCGGGATCGGCATCGCCGAGGAAAATTTCGACAAGCTTTTCAAGCCGTTCACGCAGATCGACGCGCGCTTGTCGCGTCAGTATGCCGGGACCGGGTTGGGTTTGTCCTTGGTCGCGAAACTGGTCGAGATGCATGCCGGCAGCGTGAACGTCCGCAGCCGTCTGGGTCAGGGTAGCCGCTTCGAAGTCACGCTGCCCCTGTTGCGGCCGGTCGCGGTCGAGGCCAAGCCGATCGAATTCCTGCCGGACGGTTCCACCGGCCCGCGTCGGAGGATCCTGATTGCCGAGGACAACGACCATCTGCGGATGATGCTCGAAGACTACCTGACGCGCTGCGGCTTCGCGGTATCGAGCGCGGTCAATGGCCAGGAGGCGGTCGACATGGCGGTTGCGGCTCAGCCGCAACTGATCCTGATGGATATCCAGATGCCGAAGATGGACGGCATCGAGGCGATTCGGCAGATTCGCGGTGGCGCCGGTCCGCAGGCCGGTGTACCCATCATCGCGCTGACCGCTCTGGCGATGCCCGGCGACGAGCAACGGTGCCGCTCGGCAGGCGCCGACGACTACATCGTCAAGCCCTGTGCCTTGCCGCGGCTGCTCGAAGTGGTCGCGCACAATCTGGCGACGCATGGCCAACGACGGGCGCGCGCCTGACCTCGGTCATCTGGTGCCGCTCGGGACCTTGGGACGCGCTGTGGGCAGTTCCACGAGGACTTCCACGCCGTGGTGATCCGAATACGGGCAGTCTGTCGCTGAATTCCGGATCAGGCGGAGCGAAAGCGGCGCGATTCGTCTGGCGCCGGCAGTTCGCACCAGCACCCGATCGATCCACTCGCCGCTACGACCGCTTCGCGACACATGCGTGCCGCAGCGGCAGCCACGTTCGAACTCTTCAGTGACGTCGCTCCAGCGGGTTGACCAGCCAGGCGGTGCGAGGTGCCGGAGACGCTCGGCATCAAGGTTCAGGTCACCGGCGATGATGACATCGTCGGCGGTGTGTTCAGCGGCGGTGAGCAGTTCGTGCAACTGCGCTCTCTGCACCTCGTCGTAGGGGTGGCCACGTCTGGGGTAGCTTGCCTGGAGATGCGCGTTGATCACGGTCACGCGTCGTAGGTCGTTGGCGATGACGATCGTCTGATAGCCCTTGCCGGCGATCCCATCCCCTTCGGTCAGACGCCATACCGGCGCGCTCGCGGCAAACCGGACGAAACGGCTGGCGTGCTCGTCGACACGCCAGATCGATCCGCGCCGCACGAAAGCCGCCAGGCCGCCATTTCTCAGCCGAAGCAAGGGCCATAGCCAGGATCGTACGGCCGGATCGTCCTCGACGCCGATGTAGAGGTCGGCAAGCGCGGCCGCCAGCGCGCCGCGGTCACCGTCGAACCATAGTTCCTGCAATAGCACGAGATCGGGTTGCAGGCGGCGCAGCACCGCGGCAACCCGCGCGATCCTGGATTGCATCGGGCCGGCCGCTGGTACACCGTGCAGATTCCAGCTCAGCAGGCGCACGCGCGAGGGGTGTGCGGCGAGGGGCAGCGGTTCCGGCGGGTCGACGCGGATGGAGCAGGGCGCCGGTGAGCCGACATGCAGATTGACGCAGGCGGAGAGCGAGAGGCCCAACAGCACCAGAAGGACCATTGTCCTCGCGGCAAGGGCCGGCGACGGCCTCGCCGGGGCGTCGATCAACTGGACAGCGTCAGTCCGGCCCGGTCCCGTCGCGTACTGCGATCGGTCCCGGCTCGCCTGGATCCGAGGTGGCGTGCAATCGTGCCGAGCAGCACGTCGACGGGTACGGGCTTCGCGAGGTAATCGTCGCAGCCTGCATCCAGGCAGGCGTCCCGGTCGCCGGGCATGACCAGCGCGGTCAATGCGATGACCGGAATCGCCGCGATCGATGCGTCCCGGGATGAGCGGATCTTGCGGGTCGTCTCGAGGCCGTTCAGAAGGGGCATCTGAATGTCCATCAGGATCAGGTCCGGTGCGCGCCGCTCCAGCGCATCCAGAGCCTCGACGCCGTTGCGCGCGACGTCGATGACGAAATCCTGCTCGGCGAGGCAATCCTGGTAGATTTCCAGGTTCAGGTCGTCGTCATCGACCAGCAATATCCGATATCCGGTGCCGATGCGTCCGCCGAGGACGGGATCGTTCGACGAGTGTTCGAGTGATTGAAGTCCCGGCAGCCGGAGCGTGAACCGGCTGCCCTGGCCGGGCTGGCTGGCGATGCTGATGCTCCCGCCATGCATCTCGGCCAGGCGTTGTACCAGCGTGAGGCCGATTCCCGCACCGCTGTACCCGCGCGCCAGCCCACCGTCCAGTTGTGTGAACGGGCGGCACAGACGGTTCATGTCCTCGGGCGAAATACCGATACCGGTATCCCAGACGGAGCATTCGGCAATTCCGGCACGCTCGTCGCCGCCAACCTCCAGCCCGATGCGGCCCCCGTGTGGCGTGAACTTGACGGCATTGCCGAGCAGATTGGTCAGCATCTGCCGCAGGCGCTGTGGGTCCGCGCGGAGCCGCGCATCCGGGTCGTTGATGTGATAGCCGACGTCGATCGATTTGTTGATCGCCAGGCCATCGATCGACCACAGGGTTTCCCGGCACAGCGAATCGAGCGAGACCTGCTGCATGTCGAGTTCGGCCTTGCCGGCCTGCAGTCGCGCGAAATCGAGAATGTCGTTGATCAGGTCCAGCAGGTGGCGTCCGCTGGATTCGATGACCCCGAGCTTGTGGCGCTGGCGCTCGGTCAAGGGTCCGTAGGTCTCGCGTTGCATCAGTTCGGACAGCGTCAGGACACCGGTCAGCGGCGTGCGCAGTTCGTGGCTGATCGTCGCCAGGAACTCGTCCCTGAGGCGAGTCGCCCGGACCAGTTCGGCATTGACCCGGCTGAGTTCCTCGTACCGTTGCCGTAGCTCCGCCTCCTGCCGGATCGGTACGGTCAGGTCGAGCGCGCACGGAACCAGCGCGCGCACGGAGCCCTGTGCGTCGAACACCGGCTGTAACCTGAAGTCGATCTCGCGAACGTCGTCGATGCTGATCCGATGTGTCAGTCGCACCTGGCTCGGTTCGCCGCGCCGGCCGCGTTCGATGCAGCCGCGAACGCGTTCGCGCGTGAATTCATCAGAGGCGAACAGCGGGGCGTCCGCGAACGGGACGCCGGCCAGCGACTTCGCCGTGTTGTCGACATCCGTGATGAATGTCTTGTTGAGGTACAGAATGCGACCCTCGGCATCGAGCAGGCCGAGCGCGACCGGCGCGGTATCGAGGATGATGCGCTGCTGGGATTCGCTGTCCTGCAGCGCCCGCTCGGCCTGTTGTCGCGCCGTGACATCGAGGAACATGCTGATCAGGCAGGTCTGGCCGGACAGTTCGACGAACTCGGCTGAAAAGAGCAGCGAGCCGATCGTTCCGGTCTCGTGCCGGAACGCCAGTTGCTCGCCGTCGATGCGGCCGGTCGCGCGACATGTTTCGAGCAGCGCGGCATGCCGTTCCGGCGTGGCCCACAAGCCGAGTTCGACCGGCGTGCGGTTCAACATGTGCTCTCGCGTGCAACCGAAGATCGCCAACAACGCATCGTTGGCGTCGACGATCGCGCCGTCCGGCATGCGCTGGATCATCAATCCGCATGGATTGGCCCGGAACGTCGTCGCGAACCGGTTCTCGCTCTCGCGCAGCGCCTGTTCGGCCTGCTTGCGCGCGGTGATGTCGTGATGGTAGCAGTGGAACACGACCGCTCCGTCGGCTTCGCGGTGCGGGCTCGCCATGCTTTCGACCCAGATCTCGCCGCGCAACGGATGGCGAACGCGGAATTCCGTCTGCCAGGCTTGCAGATCATCGCGCGCGGCAGCGGCCTGCGTCTTCAGTCGCTCGATGTCGTCCGGATGCAGTCGGTCGATGATCGGGCCGGCGTCGTCGGCGACCTCGCTGTAATCCAGTCCGTAGATGGAGCGGATGCCGTCGCTGGCAAAGCCGACATGCGCCGAGCCATCCGCGCGCAAGCGGTAGCTGATCACGGCGCCCGGCAGGCAGCTGATCAGGCTCTGCAAGCGGCGCTCGGTCTCACGATGCTCACGTTCGATGCGCTGCGCGCGCGCTCGCTCGGTGATGTCGCGGTGTGTCTCCAGAACCAATACGCGGTCGCCGATCTCGATGCGCTGCATTCGGGCTTCGACCTCGATTTCGCGCCCGTCGCGCGTCGTCTGCAGCAGATCCCCGGCCCATTGGCCGCCGGTGGCGAGCTGCGCCTCGACGGTGTCACGCGGCGCGCCATAGTGGGTCTCCAGCAGGGCCTGCGCGTTCTGTCCAAGCGCTTCGTGCTCGGCGTAGCCGTAGAGCTGTTCGGAACCGCGGTTCCAGAACACGATGCCGTCGCGGTCGTTCCACGCGAACACCGGGTCGAACGAGAGTTCGATCAGCTTCGCATGCCGCTCCGAAAGCTCCAGATATTCGCGGACATCGTGGAAATCGGCCGAGAATCCGTACCAGCGCGCGCCATCGGGCGCGCGGTCGGGAATCCGAATGGCGCGGGTATCGAACCAGCGGTACTCGCCGTCGCGCCGTCGGATCCGGCATTGCACGCGGAACTCCTCGCCGCAGGCGGTGCTCATGGCCCAGGCCCGAGCGGCACGTGCTCGATCGTCGGGATGGATCAGACTGAGCCAGCCATCGGCTATTTGCTCGGCGGCATCGATGCCGGTATAGCGCACCCATTGCGGGCTCAGATAGTCGGTCATGCCGTCCGCGCGGCAACTCCAGATCAGCAGGGGCAGCCCTTCGACGAGCCGGCGCAGATTATCCTCGCCGAGCCGGCATTCGGCTTCGGCGCGGCGCAGAGCCGATACGTCCTGGAACGCGGCGATGGCGCCGCGCGGCCGCCCCGCGTCATCGAGCAGCGGGGTCGCTCCACCGACGAGGCTGTATGCATGACCATCGGCCGACTCGACCGTCAATTCGACGTCGTCGACCGGCCGCCCGGTCCGCGCGGCGATCCGCAACGGCATTTGATCACTGGCAAGCTCGCGACCGTTCTGCAGGAAGCGCAGAGGGGACCAGCGTTGCCTTTCGGTATCGTTGTGTTCGGGGGATCGCTCGCTGAACAATCGTCGGGCGAACGCGTTGACGTGCACCTGACTGCATCGGCGGTCCTGCGAGATCCAGACCGCGGCCGGCAGCGTATCGAGCAACTGTTCGAGATCCTGCGCACGGCGCCGTTCCAGGCGTTGCTGCCGTTCCCAGACCAGGCCGAACAACAGCCCCATCAGCGCGAAGCCACCGACGCTCAGCCCGGCGCTGGTCGGTGCGACGCCGCTGGCCGTGGCAAGTGGAATGAAGATGCGGGCAACCAGTGCGATGGACAGGCCGGTCCCGATGACCGCGCCGCGCAGCCCGCCGATCCATGCGCTGGCGAAACTGGCCGGCAAAAACATGAACCAGACGAAGGGCTGCAGGTAGGGCCAAAGAGCCCACTGGAGCGCGCACGCCGAAAAGGGGATCACGGCTGGCACCAACCAACGGACCCATCGTTTCTCGCGGGTCGGATTCATCGCGGTGCGGCGGGCCGGGTTGTGTGTCTACCTAACGGTTGCCATGTTCGATTTGCTAATGTACCACAGGTCGTACGGTTGACGCCGAGTGTCGGCGGCATGTCGCTACGTCAATGCGGGGGTGTGCCGGCAATATTCTCGATCATCATGTTGATGAACAATTCGCCTTGTTCGCGGGCGTCGTCGAGCGCGACATGCGTATGCTCGCGAGGCGACAACCATCGTTTCGGCAGGTAATTCTTGCCGCTCTTGCCGAACGGCTTGCGGCGCATGCCCATCGCATAGGAACGGATGTCGATCCCGTGCTCGGAAAATGGCCTCCGGCCGGTGAACTTGATCAGGTACCAATAGACCCACATGAAATCCCAGGTCGCCGGCCAGGCGGTGAAGATCGGCAGGCCGGGCAGGCTTTCGAGCCAGTCGGCAAATGCCGTCATCGCGACTTTCGGGTCTTGCGGGTCCTGCCGGCAGGCCTGCCATGCCTCGGGAAATTTCGTCCACCACTCGGCCATAGCCGGATGCGGCGAGGCGTCCGGCAAGGTTTCGATGTTCACGGAGAATTCGCCGACGCAGTCTCCCGCGGTCGTGTACGCGACCGCGCCCAGGCTCAGCATCGAGTGCGGTCCGGGAATCGGGCCGTCGGCCTCGATGTCGACGCTGACGTAGAGTTCCGGTTGGCGGGGGTTGTTCATGGCCGAGGATTGTACCCGATCCACTTCGGGCAACCGCTCGGTTGCGACGCGTTCGCGCCCGTCGTCCGTGTGGCGGCGACGTGTTAACGTGCAGGGATGGATGCAATAGGTGACGAGGCTTGAACCGGTGACGACGCTTTTTCCAAGGGGCCGCTTCTGGGCCCGCGTACTTGCCCGCGCGACCGCCGCGCAGGTGTCCGGTGCCTTGCAACCCATTGAAACCGAGGCATCAACCGTCGAGCAGGACGGAGTTCCATTCGTCATTCGACTGGCCGTCAATCTGGAGCGGAAGCGGCAGGCGGACGCTGCCGGGACGCGCGGAGCGAATCCGTTTCTGCCCTATGACCCGGATCTGTTCGTCGCCGACGTGACGCCGAGTCACGTGTGCCTGTTCAACAAGTTCAACGTCGTCGATCATCACCTGCTGGTCGTCACGCGGCGGTTCGAGCCGCAGGACGACATCCTGACGTTCGCTGATTTCGAGGCGGTGTCGACCTGTCTGGCCGAAATCGAGGGGCTGGCGTTCTACAACAGCGGCCCTGATGCCGGGGCCAGTCAAGCACACAAGCACCTGCAGATCGTGCCGTTTCCGCTCGGGCCCGATCTGCTTCCCTTCCCGTTCGCGAGCCTGCTGGATAGGACGGACATGACCCGGACCGGGCCCGTCGCGCGGCTGAATTTCCGCCACGCGATCGCGGCGCTGAATCCGTCCGCGGACAACGACGTGGCGGCGATGGCCGAGGAGGCGCAAGCGGTTTATGGCCTGTTGCTCGATGCGGTTGGACTGGCGCCGCTGGGATCGGAGCAATTGCTCCGCGCGGCCGGCCCGTACAACCTGATCATGACGCGTCGCTGGATGATGGTCGTGCCGCGATCGGTTGAATCGCACGAAGGTATATCGGTCAACGCGCTAGGCTTCGTCGGGTCGCTGTTCGTTCGCAATCGCAGTGATTACGCCCGTGTGCTCGATCTCGGTCCCTTGTCCTTGCTTCGCGCCGTGGCCGTTACCGAGAGTGGAGACTACCTGGCCGACCCGCCTTCGCTGGCGTAGCCGTGTGGCAGGGTGGTATGGTTCCGCGCGGTGGCTCGCCGTCACGCGCGATTGGATTTCGAGGAGACGCACAATGACTATTCGGCGATATTGCACGGTCATCCTGGTCGGCGCGCTCGCTCTGAGCGCCGATGCCTGGGCCGAGTCAGGAGGACACACGAGTCAGCAGGCACCGGCGACAGCCGCAGTCGGCACGGAGGCTGCCGGGCTGACCGGCGAGCCGGTCGATCAGATCCTGAGGCGACGTCAGGACCAGTTGCTGAAGATGCACGAGTTGTCGCACAGGATTCAGGACGCAAAGGACGACAAGGAGCGCCAAGCCCTGAAGGATGAGCAATTGCAGTTGATGAAGGAACAGTTGCACGACATCCGCGAGCAACGGATGTTGATGAAGCAGCACGATCAGGCTCATCGGCGCAAGTCGGGCAGCACTTCGCATGCGTCCAAGACTCCCGCAAGCCGCGATACTTCGCCCTGAGTCCGTGTCGGGAGATCGAGCGCTACCTCGCCGCGGTGCCGCGTCGTGAGGCTCAGATTTCTCGGCGCGACCGGCACCGTCACCGGATCGAAGTATCTGCTCACGCCGCGTTCCGGTCGGCCGGTGCTGATCGATTGCGGCCTGTTCCAGGGATACAAGCAACTCCGTCTGCGCAACTGGGAGCCCTTTCCGGGTGATCCGGCCGCGATCGACGCGGTGGTGCTGACCCACGCACACCTCGACCACAGCGGCTATCTGCCGTTGCTCGTGCGCAACGGCTTTCACGGCCACATCTACTGCACGCCGGCCACCGCCGAACTGTGCGCGCTGCTGTTGCCCGATTCCGCCCACCTGCAGGAAGAAGAGGCGAACTTTGCGAATCGCCACGGGTACTCGAAGCACCGTCCGGCCTTGCCTCTTTATACGAGCGAGGATGCACAGCGGGCGCTCGACAGACTGCATCCCGTCGACTATGACCGCGATATCCGACTCGACGCCGATCTGACCTGCCGCTTCGCGCCATCCGGGCACCTGCTCGGCTCTGCGCTGGTTAGCCTGCGCGGTCCGACCGGGACCCTGACATTCTCGGGCGACCTCGGACGCGCACATGATCTGACGATGCGACCTCCGGCGCGGATCGCTCGCGCCGATTATCTGATCGTCGAATCGACCTATGGCGATCGGCAGCATGAAGCGGAGGATCCGATCGAGGCTCTGGGGCGGTGGATCACGTGCACCGCGGCGCGCGGCGGAGTCGTATTGATTCCGGCGTTTGCCGTTGGGCGGACGCAGACCGTGCTGTATTGCATCCATCGCCTCAAGGCGCAGGGCCGGATCCCTGATCTTCCGGTCTTTCTCGATAGCCCGATGGCGATCGACGCGACCGAAATGTTCAGGCGCCATGCCGGTGAGCATCGGATCGGTCCGGCGGAGACTGAAGCGATGTGCCGGGCCGTCCGCTATGTGACGACGCCCGAGGAGTCAAAGGCGCTGAGCGCGCTCAGGGTGCCCATGGTGCTGATCTCGGCCAGCGGCATGGCGACCGGTGGGCGCGTGCTGCATCACTTGAAGGCCTTCGCGCCGGATCATCGCAACAGCATCCTGTTCACCGGCTACCAGGCCGGCGGAACGCGCGGCGCGAGTTTCCTGGCCGGTGCCGCGACGGTCAAGATCCACGGTGACTACGTGCCCGTGCGCGCCGAGGTCGGTTTGTTGCCGAACCTTTCGGCACATGCCGATCGCGGCGAAATTATCGAGTGGCTCCGCGGCTTCGACGAACCGCCGCGGATGACCTACATCACGCACGGTGAACCGGCGGCCGCCGATGCGCTGCGTCTGGCGATCCAGGAGCAACTCGGTTGGTGCGTCCGTGTTCCGGAGTATCAGGAAAGCGCGCTGCTGTTTACCTGAACGGTGCTGATTCAGCCCAATCCTCCCGGGTGCAAGCACCCGTCTGCGCTCAACCCACGCCTCGTTTTTGGCGGTTCTGACAAATGCCATCCGGGTCTCGTTCAGCGCCGCTGAGACCCGACGCGGTCTCGCCTCACTGACGAACCAACTGTCCAGCACGATCGATTCCGGCGATACCTCGAATCGCGGGACGCTCTGATATGGATCGGATCCTGCCTAAACGGATGCATCCGGTTCGCCCAACTATCCATCTCCGCGGCTGCTTTCCGAAGTGGGGCCCGCCGGCGCTGACCCCGATTCGCCGCGCGATGTGTGTCGCCCCCCCCCGACAGGTCCGCGGTCAATGGCGGGCGCCACGGTCCGCGGCCCAACTCTGACCGACTCCCCAATCGGCACGTTCCGTGCGGCTCTTGGCGTATCTGGCCGGTTTATATATTGATTGGCATATGAATTGCATTTATCGAATTTGAGAGCACTTCAGTCAATATTGGTTGAGTGGCTATAACCATTCCAAACATGGAGTATTTGCGATGATTGAACCAGGGTAAACCCTCAGTCCATGCCGTGTCGCCGAATCACGATTTTGCGCCTGGCGCAGAACAGATAGATCCTCGACCGTTTTCAACGGAGTCGCGCGAGGATTTGCGGCGCGGTGTAGAAACCCCTGAGCGCACTTGCACTTGCTGACTGGAGTGAAGTAACGGAGAGTCGCGCTCTCGGTATTAAAGGTCCCCCTCATAAAAGGTAGCTTTAAATGTCGAATGGAAAACTTGTAACCATCTCTCTGCGAGGATCATTGCCCGACTGCAGAGTCCTCCGAACGTCGTCGCGAGCGCAAGCCGAGGACGATCTGTCGGTATCTGGCTGACGGCGTGGGGCTGTGTTGGTGCGGAACCCGCAATCCATATCGGGGGTTCGCGAGTTCGGTAGCCGACAAGCTCGGCCTGATTGTCGACATCCATGTGTCGAGCCGATCTATCGGCGCCAATTACCAAGAATGCCAAAACGCCGCTGAGCCGACCGAATAGACTCCTTCCCGACTGCGGTCCGCCCACAAACGGTTGTTCGGCCGTCGCGGATCTCGCCGGGATTTCTATCGGACGCCGACTACACGCACACCGAAGGCCAGCCTCACTGCGCGCGGATCGTTCATCGCCGTACACATCGAACGGACGGCAGTCATGTCTTGCGCGGGCGGGTTGGCAAGCGCTTCGTCCACACCTTTACGGTCTGGAGCGTCGCGAGCGGTGCATTACGCGTGAGCGCAGCGGAAAAACCACTCATGATTCGCAGGAGCTTGGAAACAATGAAACGAATCTGCTTGTTTTATTTGTCGTTGATGGTCGTGACCCCGTACGTACATGCCGCGGTGGTGCTTCCCTACAACAATTCGTCGCCGGTTATTTACGATAACGATTCCCAGGGGGATGTATATGCCGAGGATCTGGCGCTCGCGATGGCGAGTTCAGGCGAGATCTCGCTCAAGGGAATGATCGTCACAAGCATCATCGACTCACCCAATACCCCGTGGAACTACGATAACGCGGTCAATTTTTACAACTCGGCGCTGTCCAGCGCGCGAGCAAGCGGTTTCAACAACGTTCCGGCAAGTGCGGTTCGTGGTGTTCGTGGGCGGTTACAAAAGCCCGCCAATGGACTGATCGACAGCACCTCTCCAGCATGGACAGCAGGTGGACAGCTGATCGTCAACGAGGCGCGAAAGTGCAGCTATGCAAAGCCCCTCGTCGTAGTCGTCGGAGGACCGGCCTCGACGGTTGTCGATGCTTATCTGCAGGACAAGTCCATCGCCGACAAAATGGTTATGGTCTGGATCAATGGGGCCGGTTCCGGGTTCAACCGCTTGGGAGAGGACTACAACGGCTGGGCCGATACCTGGGCGCTATACATCGCGGCTAATCGCCTGCGCATCGTTTCTATTCCGTTCGGCGGGGGACAGGTCCCGAAGGCTCGTATTCTGAGCGATCTGCCGAACAAGTCTTTCCGGACCTTCATGTACAACCAGTCGTATCGCACGGCGGATGGCACGGTCTATCCGGGCGGATGGGATGGGGATGGCAGTATCGTGGACGGATTGGTTTCATCCGACTGGATGGTCTCGGCCAAGCGGGTCTCGTTCCTCGACATGTACGGTAGCGTCTGGAGTCGGAACATCGCGCGTACGTACGATAATCCAAACGGCAACATCCTGATGGTAACGTCGATCAATTCGGCGGCGCAGACGAACGCGTGGTGGCGAGGGATGTCGAACCTGCGGGCGTGGACGACATCGGGTCCGATCGGGTCGACCAGCAACATCTCGCTGAATGTCAGCTCGAATCCCGACCGCAGCAGTTCGAAGACACTGCAAGGCAGCAGTGTGACCGGTTCGGTCTATTTCTTCGCGGCTCAGGATCAGGGGGTCGCACGGGTTCAGTTCTGGCTGGACAAGCCGACCAGTTCAACCCCGACCAGCACCGAGAATCTGAAGCCATTCGATTTTTCAGGTTCCAGCTCGACGTCGACCTTGGCCTTGCCGTTCAATACGTATTCCTTGGCGACCGGCGTGGCCCATACGCTGACGGCGCGGGCAACAATGACGGACGGAACGGTCAAGCCGGCGGTGACGGCCACGTTCTATCGGTATTGAGCAGACACCGGCCGGCGGGACGCGCATCGTCCGCCGGCCGGATTCGGTCGAAGGCCGGCCCGTGTGCCGGCCTTTTGCCGTTTTGGAGTCTGCGGCGGGTTACCCTGCACGGTCGGGGATTGGCCACGGAGCGGTTCCTGGGCGTTCACTCGTGTGTATCGCCGATCGCGAACTGCCGTCGCAGAGCTCTTGCCGTAAGTCTCAATCTCAAGCGACGCGGAATCAGGCCGCTGAGGGTGGCCAACGCTCGGTTGCGCCAGCCTGGAATCGTGAACGTCGTGTCGCTCTCCAGCGCCGAGAGCGCAGCCAGGGCGACCTCGTCGGCGGACTGCATTGGGAATGACTCGATACGGCGCAAGTCGCTAATCCCCGCGGCTTCGAAGAACTCGGTCCGGGTTGCTCCGGCGCAGACCGCCAGAACGCGAATCGAGGTACCGGAACACTCGGCGGCCAGCGCTTCCGAGAACGACAGCACGAAGGCCTTCGTCGCGCCGTAGGCGGCGAGGTAGGGCGTCGGTTGCAGCCCCGCCATCGAGGCCATGTTGAGGATTTCCCCACGGCCGATGACTCACATGTCGCCGAGAAACAGGTGGCACAGTTCGAGCGGTGCCATGACGTTCAGCTGCAACATGGCGATGTAGTCGTCGATCGGATGATCGAGAAACCGGCCGAAGCGCCCGATTCCTGCGTTGTTGACCACGGTCGTGATCTGCCACCGATGTTCCGTGCACGTGCGGTGTACCGAGCGAGCGGCACCCGGCACGGATAGGTCGAGCGCGAGGACCTCGATGGGCACCGCGTGACGGGCCGTCAGGTCGGTTGCGAGAGCGTCCAGGCGCTGCCGGTCACGGGCGACGAGGATCAGCGGACGGCCGCGCATAGCCAGTCGTTCGGCGAAGGCCGCACCGATTCCGCGGCTAGCGCCGGTGATCAGCGCATAGCCGCTCATTGCCCGCCACCTGCTTTTGCAGGAACGCGATCGCCAATCGGAACCAGAGCCGGGTGTGCTCGTGCGGAGCTGTCGACGCGGCAGCATCGCGTGTCGATCAGTTCGGTATCGATTCGCTCGCGACCTGAACGGAGTGCGGCATTTCGCCGGCCGAAGTCACGAAAATCGCGTCCAGTCGAACTATGCTTCATTCGATTCCCCCGTAAGCGCATCCCGACCGGGACGCCCCGATGAACACGCTCTGCACCGACACACTACTATTCCTTCGTCTAGCCGGCACCCGTTACGGAGTTCGACGCCGCCATATTCCGTATGCGCTGATGCAGGTTGCGAAAAATCTCGGCGGTCAATTGCGTTTCGACGCCGATCGCGTCTTTGTAACCGATGCCGACGTCCTCAGCCGGCGCCTGCGCGAGATCTGGGGCCGGCTTGACGATCGGTGACCATCCCACCGCGCGAAGCCGGAACCGATCACGGAAGCGCGGGAACTGCCGGGGTTGCCAATGGCCTCGATGGCGAAATCCTCGGGCTCCGCTTCTCGAAGCCCTGAGCTTCGCATGACTCAGCCGAGCGGACTGTCCTCCGGTGTGATCGCCGGAGGGATCGACCGTATCCCGCCGCCCAGGCTCTTGTACAGCGCGATCAGTCTTACCGTGGCCTGCGATTCGGCTTGGGCCAGGTCCGACCGCGCGGCGTAAAGCGATCTGCGCGCGTCCAGTACGTCCAGTCGTGTCGCCAGGCCCGCGGCGAAGCGCTCTTCGAGCAGTCGGGTCGCGTCGCCGCGGTGCTCGGCCGTTTCGGCCAGTCGCTGCCGTCGGTCCTCTTCCTTCAACAGCAGCGTCAATGCGGTTTCCGTTTCATGCAGCGCGACCAGTACCGCCTGCCGATAGCCGAAGTAGGCCTCCTGCTGCCGTGCATCCGCGAGGTCGATGCCCGCCTGGATGCGGCCGAAATTGAAGATCGGCTGTGTGATCGCGCCGCCACCAGCCCAGGCGAACGCCGCCGACCGGAACAGGTTCTGCAGTTCGGCGTTGCGCAGTCCCGCGAAGGCCGCGATCGAGATCCTCGGAAACAACTCGGCGAAAGCCGCGCCCTGGGTCGCCGTCGCGGCGGCGAGCCGCCGCTCGGCGGCGCGTACATCGGGTCGCGCGCGCAGGCTCTCCGCGGGGGTTGCCAGAAGCGCCTTGGCCGGTACGCGTGGAAACGGTTGGAACGGACCCAGGTCGCGCTGCAAGGCGCCTGGTTCTGCGCCCGCGAGGATCTCGATGCGGCGCTGCGCATCGGCCATCTGTGCCTCCAGCGCCGGAATGCGGGCGGCCGTGTCGGCGGTCAGGGCACGCGCCCTGTCGGTATCCTGGCGGGTGCCGAGCCCTTCGCGTTCGAGTTGATCAGTCAAGTCGGCAGTCTGTCTGGCGGAGTTGTTCGCATCGCGCGCGATGCGCAGTTGGGATTGCAGATTGCGGAATTCGGTGTAGTTGCGCGCGAGTTCCGCAGACAGCATCACCCAGGCTTGCCGGTAGTTTTCCGCTTCGGCTTCGAGTTGCGCGGCTGCGGCCTCCCGTCGGCGGGTCAATCGTCCGAACAGATCGATTTCCCAGACGGCATCGAACCCGGAAAGAAAGTAGTTGAATGGCGGGGATCGGTCACCGACGGCGATCGGCAGAAGGTTGTCGACACGGGCACCGACGGCGTCGGCCGACACGCTCGGATACAGCGCGGATTGTTCGGCGTGATACTCGGCGCGCGCTTGTTCGATGCGGGCAAACGTGGACTTGAGGTCCAGGCTGGCCGACTCCGCACGCGTAATCAGACGAGTCAGAATCGGATCGCGAAACGTCTCCCACCACGCATGCAAGGCTCCCGAGGAATCGTGGGTCAGCCCGGACCCCGCAACCCGCTCGGACTTCCAGTGCCCGGGTACCGGCAGCGCGGGTGGCCGGTAGTCCGGCCCTACAGGACATCCCGCGACCAGCGGTAGCAGCGTCGTGACCAGCCATCTGGCGCCAGCAGGCTTCATTGCAGCCGGCCCCGTACCACCAGCGTGGCGGTGGATAGCGTGAGGATAGCGATCACGGCCATTGGCCAGGCGTGATGCGCGATTTGCGATGGCGACAGGCCTTTCAGGAAGCTCCCGTGCAGGATCAACAGGTAATGCTTCAGCGGTATCGCTTCCGCGAGCCATTGCAGGATCTTCGGCATGTTTTCGATCGGCGTCGCGAAGCCCGACACCAGAACCGCCGGTACGGCAATCGCGAAGGTTCCGAGAATCGCCTGCTGCTGTGTCGTGCAGATCGATGAGATCATCAGTCCGATGCCGACGATCGACAGGATGAACAGTTCTAGGCAGCCGAACAGCATGGCATACGAGCCGACGAACGGAACCCCGAAGCCCAGAACCGCGGCGGCCGCCATCAGGATGCCGAGTATCGATCCGATCAGCAGGGCCGGCACGATCTTCGCGATGATGATTTCCGAGGGAGTGCACGGCGAGACCAGCAACTGGTCGAATGTGCCGAGTTCGCGTTCGCGGGCGATGGATAGCGCGGTGATCAACAGCGTCGCGAACATGACGAGGATTCCCCCCAGTCCCGGGACGATGAACCACCGATACACCAGGTTCTCGTTGAACCAATGGCGCACCGCGACGGGATCAGCGGAGCCAGCGCCGCTCAACTCGGCCTGGAGATCGCTGATGATCTGGTTCAGATAGCCAAGCAGGATCTGCGAGGCGTTGGCACGTCGGCCGTCGAGGATGACCTGCACGCGCGCGTCGCGTCCCGCGGCGATGTCGCGCGATAGGGCTTCGGGGATGTCGAGCGCCGCGATCGACCGCCGGCGATCGACATTCGCCTCGATCGCCTTCTGGCTCGAAACCGGGGTGATGTGGCCCGTGAAACCGGCGGCATCGACTCGCGCGACCAACTCGTCGCCCCAGCGCCCGGTGTCGCGATTCAGAATCGTCAGATCGACGTTGCGAATCTCCAGTGTCGCGGCGAACGAGAACACCAGGAGTTGCATCAGCGGTGGGCCGATCAGCATGAAGCGGCTCTTCGGGTCGCGCCAGACGCACAGCAGTTCCTTGATGATCTGCGCCCGCAGCCGGGTCGACAACAGCGCCATGTCATTCGTCCAGGGTTCGGTGCGTCTTGAGTCTGACCAGCGTGAAGAGGGCCAGACCGATCAGCAGCATTGCCCCGATATTCGGCAGCAGCTGTTCCCATACGTCCCCGGCGAGGAAGATGGTCTGCAATGCGCTGACGAAGTAGCGGGCCGGCACGACATAGGTCAGCGCCCGCACGGCCGCCGGCATCGAGTCGATCTCATAGAGAAAGCCGGACAGCAGGAACGATGGCAGGAATCCCGACAGCAGCGCGGCCTGGGCCGCGATGAACTGGTTCTTGGCCAGGGTCGAAATCAACAGACCCTGGGCCAGCGCCGGAACGAGGAACGTCGCCGATAGCGCCATCAGTGCCGGCCAGGACCCGCGAAGCGGCACGTCGAATACCCCGATCGCGACACCGGCCGAGATCAGCGTCGCGCTCAGTCCGAGGATGAAATACGGAGCCAGCTTTCCGCAGACGATTTCGCCGATCGTCGCCGGGGTCGAAAGCAACGCCTCCATCGTCCCCCGCTCCCATTCGCGCGCGACGACCAGCGCGGTCAGCAGTGTACCGATGATCGTGATCACGACCGCGACCGCGCCGGGGACGAGAAATCGACGACTCTCGATCTCCGGATTGAACCAGAACCGGGGTTCCAGCGAGATGAGACGTGGCGCTCTCCTCCACGCGGCCAGAACCCCGCTCGCGTAGACAGCGACGAAATTCGCGGTGTTGGGCTGTGTGCCATCGGTAATGACCTGAATCAGCGGCTCGGCGCCCCGCGCGGCAAGGCGTCGTTCGAAATCGTGCGGGATCACTACCAGGCCGCGGAACGCGCCGTCGGCGAATCGTTCGGTCACCTCGCGTCTATCCCTCGCCGGTGTGACGACGAAGTAGCGGGTGGCGGAATACGCCGCCGCGAGGGACTGTGCTTTCGCGCCATCGGATTCCAGCACCACCGCGATCGGAATACCGCGGAGATCCAGTGACACCGCCGTTGCGAACACGAACAGCATGAACACCGGCAGGACGAATGCGATGCCGATGACGGAAGGATCGCGCAGTGCCTGCAGGGTCTCCTTGCGCGCCAGCGAGACGATCCGGCGGACCGACGACGGCATCTCGTGCGCGAACGCGCTCATGACCGAAGCGCCGCGCTTGGGGTTGACGCACTGGTGCGTTCGCCTTCGATCAATCGAATGAAGGTTTCCTCCATCGTCGGCGGGGCCTCACCCTTGCGTGTAGCCCTGCGCTTCAACGCGTCTGGCGTGTCCAGCGCGATCACCCGCGCCTCGTGCATCAAGGCCACGCGATCGCAATACTCCGCTTCGTCCATGAAGTGCGTGGTGACCAGGACGGTTACGCCTTTCTGCACCATGCCGTTGATGTGCGCCCAGAATTCCCTTCGCGTCACCGGGTCGACGCCGGAGGTCGGTTCGTCGAGGAACAACACCGCCGGCCTGTGCATGACGGCGCACGCGAGGGCCAAGCGCTGCTTGTAACCCAAGGGCAATTCGTCGGGCGAGTGTCTCAAAAAGCGCCCGAGATGGAGGATCTCGATCATCTCCGCGATGCGCTCGCGGCCTTCGTTGCCGGCCAGGCCATAAACGCCGGCGGCGAACTCCAGATTCTGGCGTACCGACATCAGCCCGTACAGCGAGAACTTCTGCGCCATGTAGCCGAGCCGGCTCTTCGCCGCGCTGGCCGCGCTGCGCAGGTTCACACCGGCAACCCGCGCTTCTCCGGAACTAGGCTTCAACAGTCCGCACAACATCTTGAACGTCGTGGATTTGCCCGCGCCGTTCGGTCCGAGCAAACCGACGATTTCCCCCTGCGCGACGGCAAAGCTGACATCGCTCGCGGCCGTGAATTCGCCGAAGCGACGGGTCAGTGCCTGGCACTCGACGGCATGTTCGACCTCGAGCCGGACCGGCTCCATGTGTTCAGCCAGCGCCGAGCTTGCGCACGGGGCTCCGCCGAGCAGGTCGATGAACGCGTCCTCGAAGCGCGGCGCGACCGGCTCCAGCACCGCGTTCGCGTTCGCGGCGAGGTGCGCGATATCGTCCGATTCAGCACCCGCCCGGAGGACGATGCGCAGTGCGTCGCCCTCGATGGCGCCGTCGCACACCGAGGTCGATGCCAACGCCCGCGACAGCAACATGCGCCGGTCTCCTTCCGGCTCGGGAATGCGGAAGGTCCGGTCGGCCAGTTTGGCCGTCAGGGCCGCTGGCGTGCCTTCGTAGGCCACGCCGCCCTGGTCGAGCAACATCACGGAGTCGCAACGTTCGGCTTCGTCGAGATAGGCCGTCGCCCAGACGACCGCAACGCCACTGGCGGTCAGATGGCTGACGATTCGCCACAGATCCTGACGACTGACCGGGTCCACGCCGACTCCCGGCTCATCGAGCAGCAAGAGTCCTGGGGCGGAGATCAGCGCGCAGGCCAGGCCGAGTTTCTGCTTCATGCCTCCCGACAGACGGCCGGCCAGGCGTGCGACGAACGGTTCGAGCCGCGTAAACCTCAGCAGGCGCGCGAACGTCTCCTGCCGCGCGCTGGCCGGGAGGCCGCGCAGCTCGGCGTACAAGCGCAGGTTCTCCAGTACCGACAGGTCTTCGTAAAGCCCGAATCGTTGCGGCATGTAACCGATCAGGCCCGGAATCTGCTCGGATTCGGTTCGCGTGTCGTGTCCGAATACGCGAACGCGGCCGGAACTCGGCATCATCAGCCCCGCCATCAGCCTCATCAGGGTCGTCTTGCCGGCGCCGTCGGGGCCGATCAGACCGGTCAGTCGACCCGGCATGATCGACGAACCCACTTCGTTGACGGCCAAGGTACCAGCGAAGCGCTTGGTCACGCCGATCAGTTCGACGGCGGCGATCGGGTCCGATTGCGCAGGGCTCATGCGCTCATTTCCCGGATTGTGGCGGTGGCAGGCTGACCGTGACCGGCATGCCCTGACGGAGCGATGCATCGGCATCGCTGACGACGATGCGGAGCCGGTAGACCAAGGCGGTGCGCAGTTCGCTGGTCTCGACCGCTTTCGGCGTGAACTCGGCGCGCGGCGATACGAAGCCGATTTGTCCATGGTAGCTGCGAGAGGAGGAGTCGGTTCGCAGAACCACGTGCGTACCGGGTACCGCGCGACCGAGCTGCGGCTCGGCGATATAGGCCCGAACATAGACCGGATCACGCAGGGACAAGGTCAGGATCGGCGCGCCGCTGTCGACCATGCTGCCGGGCTCCCGTACGCGCGCCAGAACCTCGGCATGCGCCGGGGCCGCCACCCGGGTATCGGCGAGCGCGGTTCGCGCCTGTTCGAGCGCGGCCTCGGCGCCGGAAAGACGCGCCTTTGCAGCCGCGAGGTCCTCCGCGCGAGCGCCTTCCTTGAGCAAGGCCCAGGCCTGCCGGGCGGACGCCAGATCTGCCTCAGCCTGATCGCGCGCGGCGTGAGCATGATCGTACGCCTGTTTCGTGGTCGCACCCGACGAGACTACCGCACCTTGCCGCTTCGATTCCCCGATGGCGAACTTCAGCGCGGCCTCGGCGCGGCGTACGGCCTGTTCCGCCTGAAGGATCTCCTGCACCCGATTGCCGTGGCGCAACTTGTCGAGTTCGGCTGCGGCCTGAAGTCGTGCCGCCTCAGCGACCGCTACGGCGTCGCGAAAAGGCTTGTCGTCGAGTTCGGCCAGAACCCGGCCCGACTCGGTGATGTCGCCTTCATCGACGTGGACCGCGAGCAGACGTCCACGCTGACGGAAGGCCATTTCGACCTCGCGCACATCGACATTACCGTAAAGCACAAGTGACTCGTCGGTTGCACGGCGGTTATACCAGGCGTAGCCGGCCGCGAGAATCAACCCGGCCGACAGTGCCCCGATCGCGCGCATGAGTCTGTTCATGGAGGTCCGATCGCCCGGAGTCTATGGCTTTGGCAAAGGTATTGCCGTTGCCCGAAAAGCCCGATGCGTGGAGTCGGTGGCAGTTGCATCGGCGATGCCATGTCGCTTTCCCGCGGAGAAAGTCGTCGTGCGGCGGTGAGGTTCGTAAACCGCCAGGTGTTTTGGGAGCACATGAACGCAGTCTTGCCCGAGCCCCTGATCGAGTCAAGGCGCCGGGGCGGCGGCGATACCGCAATGCCGGCGATTGGGAGGGAATGTGCCAAGGCGCATCTAGTGAAGCTCGGATCAATTGAGCGCTTCCCGCGATACAGGGAGGTATCGCCGAAATCACCGTGGTAGGCGATTGATTTCGTCGTGCGAGGCGAAGCCGCGTTTCGCCCCGGCTGCTCTGAACAACTCCAGGATCGCCGTTGTTGAGAGGTCCGTTAAACAGGAACGACGCACCCCGATAACTCTCGTCGGGAACGGTTGGAAATCGACTAGAAGTGGTCAGTCCCGGTCGCTTGCCGGGAGGACAAACGACCAAGGAAGCCCCGATCTATTCAGCGCTTCCCGCGATACGGGGAATTGTGGCTGTGAACAAAGGCAGGGTCGCTTTTGTCCTGTGCCTCATTGGGGTTCCGACCGCAGATATTCCGTGGTGACCAGCCCTGGGTCCGGGACCTCGTTAATCCGTTCCAGGCCGTGCCCGTCGCGTTGGATCGATGCTCTACAATTAGCTGTGCGCGAGATCGGGCGCCGCATCACGGGTGTGGGCTGTTTCGCCGGAGTCGGCTGTATTGTCTCGGAGATAGTCAGCGAAATAATCGTAATCCGGCCGGTAAGTCATGAGGATCATCTTGCACGGAGATTCGAGCATATATAATATTCATGCCAAGGGGGCAACACTTTCTCGCCGGTAACGAACTAAATGAACCTTCATCAGGTCTGACCGTAGTTGAGATGCGTCGATTCGCATTCGAAGTTCCGGCGGTGTTGATTGATGGGAAACAAGATCAGAGTGAGCAGAGAGATAGGTCATGACGAAAAATTTTGAGGAACTCAGTGAAAGTGAGCTGCAGTCGATGATCGACAGCGCGAGTCGCGCGTTGAAAGAGCGGCAGCAAGGAAAGCGCAAGGATATTATCAATCAGATCAAGCAGTTGGCTGCGTCGATCGGTGTTGGTGTCGAGATTGTCGAGAGCCCGGCGGCGCCTGGGCGCAAAGGGCGAAAAGTTCCGATCAAATACCAGAATCCGTCCAATCTGGCCGAAAAGTGGAGCGGGCGTGGCGTTAAGCCGAAATGGCTGCAGAGTCTGCTGAACCAGGGACGGCAGTTGGCCGAATTCGAAGTCCAGTCTTAATCTTCGATTGTTGCAAGTCCGGCGTCGGGGGCGGTAAAGCGCCGTCTCGGGCGCCGGATAATCCTTCGCGCCGCGGTCAGTCCCGGTAGCGTTTCGTCAGGTCGCCGTAGGCGTCGATTCGACGGTCGCGGAGAAATGGCCAGATTCGTCGTACGTCCTCGGCGTGCCCATAGTCCAACTCTACCAGAGCAACGACGGCCTCGTCGCTTCCGGCACGGTCGAGCAATTCGCCCTGCGGTCCGGCAACGAAACTGTTTCCCCAGAAGTGTATTCGGGAGTCGCTGCCATCAGTCGCCGATTCGACGCCGACCCGATTGCACGCCACGACGGGTAATCCGTTGGCGATCGCGTGCGCCCGCTGCACCGTTACCCAGGCCTCCAGCTGTCTGGCTTTTTCCGCTTCGTCGTCGGATGGATTCCATCCTATCGCCGTTGGATAGAGCAGCACGTCGGCTCCGGCCAGCGTCATCAAGCGGGCTGCTTCCGGATACCATTGGTCCCAGCACACGAGAACCCCGATCCGGCCACAGGACGTGTCGATCGGCGTGAATCCCAGGTCGCCTGGGGTAAAGTAAAACTTCTCGTAATACCCGGGGTCGTCCGGGATGTGCATCTTGCGGTATTTGCCAATCAGTTCGCCGGTCCGTTCGAGAATGACCGCGGTGTTGTGATAAAGGCCGGCGGCGCGGCGTTCGAACAGCGATGCGACGATGACGATTTGAAGTTCGCGCGCGATCAGGCCCAAAGCCTGGGTCGTGGGGCCGGGAATGGGCTCCGCGCTATCGAAATGCTCGGTCGTCTCCGATTGACAGAAATAAGGTCCGAGATGCAATTCGGGCAACAGCACCAGATCGGCGCCGCGTTTGGCGGCATCGCGAATCCCGGCGATCGATAAGGCAAGGTTTTCCTCGCGCCCGAAATTGCAGGCTTGCTGCACGAACGCGACGGTCAGCTTCTTTCTCATGGCTTGTGGATTGGAACGGTATCGGGAAACTGCATCGTCATGCAGTGCAGGCTGCCGTATTGGCGGATCAATGCGCGGCAATCGATCGGCACGATCTGCCGTTCCGGAAAGCACGCCGCGAGTCGTTCTGTGGCGATCCGGTCGGCCGGGTCGTCGTAAACGGGCAGGAGCACCGCGTCGTTGATGATCAGGAAGTTCGCGTACGTCGCCGGCAGTCGTTCGCCATCCTCGTCCAGGATCGCTTTCGGTATCGGCAGCGGTACCAGTCGATAGGGTTCACCCCGATCGGTGCGGAAGGCCCGCAATTCCGCTTCCATCGTCCGCAGGTCGTCGTATTGCGCGTCGGCCGGGTCGGTGCAACTGGTGTGTGCGATCACGTCGGGCCCACAGAACCGGGCCAGCGTGTCGACGTGGGCATCGGTGTCGTCGCCCTCGGCCCTGCCGTGCCCGAGCCACAGGATTCGCCGAGCACCGAGATGTCGTTCGAGCACGGCCGCGATCTCGCCTTCCGAGTGGCCCGGATTACGGTTCGGATTCAACAGGCAGTAGCGTGTCGTCAGCAAGGTGCCCATGCCGTCACTGTCGATGCTTCCACCCTCCAGCACGAAGTCGATCGGCTCCGACGGGATCTCGCCGAAGATCCCCTGACCGATCAGTGTCTCCCCGAAGCACGCGTCGCGTCGGCAGTCGTACTTGCCGCCCCAGCCGTTGAAGCGGAAATTTACCAGGGCCGCGCCGCGGGGGGTTTCGATCGTCAAGGGCGCGGTATCGCGTACCCAGATGTCGTCATAGCCGAGTTCGACGAACACCACACGTGCCAGATCCACGCCGGCATACCGAAGCCGGTCGACGATCGATTCGTGGTGCGCCGCAGAGCGGCACGCGACGAGCAGTGATTGAACCCGCGTGATCGCGGCCGCGATCGTCGCATAGGTCTGTTCGACGTCCGTGTACCACCGGTGAAAATCGCCGTCCGGGGCGGGCCAGGCCAGCAGAATCGCGGCCTGTCGCGCCCATTCGGCGGGAAGCCGTCGCGTGTCGCCGGAGTGGGTAAAGTCGTCGTGGGACATGGGTCGATAAAGCAAGAGGTGATGGGGGATGGTCCTTAGACCGCTCCGCCTTCCAACATTTCAGCGGCGTGGCGCAGCGTTTGTTCCGTGATGCGGACCCCGCCGAGCATGCGGGCGATCTCCGAGGTGCGCTCTTCGGGCGACAGGGCTCGCACCGATGTCGTCGTCGAGTCCCCCTGCGTCGTCTTCTCGACGACCAGATGGTTATGTCCCAATGCCGCGACCTGCGGCAGATGGGTCACGCAGAAGACCTGCCGGTCCGATGCCAGCAGACGCAGTTTTTGTCCGACGATCTCGGCGACGCCGCCGCCGATGCCGGTGTCGACTTCATCGAAGATCAGGCTCGGCGTCGCCTTGTAATCCATCGCGCTGACCTGGATCGCCAGACTGATGCGCGAGAGCTCCCCGCCGGATGCGACCTTGCCGATCGGTCGCGGCGGCAGTCCCGGATTGGAGGCGACCGAAAATTCAACACGATCATGGCCCAGAGGGCCCGGATGCTCGTCTGCTTCGGCGCGAGAGGCGACCTGGAATCGACCATGAGGCATGCCGAGTTCCCGAATCACCGCGGTAACGCGATCGCCGAGACCGGTGGCTGCTTCCATGCGGCGCGCCGATATGCGGTTCGCCGCATCACGATAGCGAGCCCATTCCGTGTCCAATGACTGTTCCAGTTCGACTATCTTCTCGTTGTCCTGCGCCAGTCCGCCGACTTCCCCGGCCAGTTCCTCGAGCTTCTCGCGCAGCTGCGCCGGAGGTACCTGATGTTTTCGTGCCAGCCGGTGGACATCCGCCAAACGCTCTTCGATCTGTTCCAATTTCAGCGGGTCGGCCTCGAGGTGGTCCAACGAGCGCCTTAGCGATGAGGCGGCCTCCTTGACCTGAATCTGCGCGCCGTCCAGCAGTTCCGTGAGTTCGCTGAATTCCGGGGCGAGGTGGCCGAGTTCGCGGATGCCGGCCAGCGCCTGGGCAAGCAATCGACTGATCGAGTGATGCTCGTCATCGTACAACAGGTCCATCTGTTGCTGCCCGAGAGTCGCGATCTTTCCGGCGTTCGCGCAACGAGTGTGCTCTTCGATCAGGCGCTCGTAATCGAGATCGGCGATCTCGAAACGCGTGAGTTCCTCTAGCTGGTATCGCAGCAGCTCCTCGCGCGCGCTGCGGGCGGCGCCGTCGTGACGCAGTCGCTGGAGCTCCGCGTCGATGGACTTCCACGACGCATAGGCTGCGCCGACCTCGGCCCGCAGCTTCTGGTTGCCGGCCGAGTCATCGAGCAGGCGCATCTGCTCGGCCGGGTTCAGCAGAACCAGATGCGCGTGCTGTCCGTGGATTTCGACGAGCCGCGAACTGAGTTCCTGCAGGGCTTGTGCCGTCACTGGCCGATCATTGATAAAGGACTTGGAGCGCCCATCGCGGCCGATCGTACGGCGCAGCATGCAGGTCTCCCCGTCGCCGAGTTCCTGTTCCTCCAGCCAGCTACGGGCATCGCGCGCGTCGCTCAGGTCGAAAGCCAGAGTCACTTCCGCCCGGTTGCTGCCCGGCCGAATCAGCATCGTGTCGGCACGTTCCCCCAGGGCCAGCCCGAGAGCGGTCAACAGGATCGACTTGCCCGCGCCGGTTTCCCCGGTCAGGACCGTGAAGCCTGGCGAAAACTCGAGGTCGAGCGACTCGACCACGGCCAGATCTCGAATGCAAAGACTCGCGAGCATGGCGCTAGTTGCGGTTGCCGCTACTCCAGTTCAACTTGCTGCGCAGGATCGCGAAGAAATCGTGATCGACCGGGTGCAGCATCCGCAACGAGTGGCGGTGCTTACGGATGCGCAGCCGGTCGCTCAACGATACGTCGGGCAACGCGACATTGTCGCAGACGACCTGCGCGCGGCGTTGTTTGCCCGGCCGGAAGGCGATCTCGATGAGGCTTTCGCCACTGATGACGATCGGCCGATTGGTCAGGGTGTGCGGGTTGATCGGTGCCAGAACGAGAGCATCGAGCGCCGGGTGCAGAATCGGCCCTCCGGCCGACAGCGCGTAGGCCGTCGATCCGGTCGGCGTCGAGACGATCAGGCCGTCCGATCGCTGCGAGTTCAGAAAGGCGCCGTCGATGCTGGTCTCGATCTCGATCATGCTCGTCGCATTCAGGCTATGGACGACCACCTCGTTGACCGAAGTCTGTTCGTGCAGGACCGCGCCGTCGCGGATGACCTCGGCATGCAGCAATGGCCGTTCCTCTGACTGGAAGCGCCCCGTCAGCATTTCGTCCAGTCGCGTCGTCGCTTCATCCGGGCTGATATCGACGAGGAAGCCGAGCCGACCTAGATTGACGCCTATCAGCGGAATGCCGGAGTCGATCAGTATCCGCGCGGTCGTCAGCAGCGTCCCGTCGCCGCCGACGACGATCGCGACCTGCGCCCGGCGTCCGATGTCGTCGATCGAACAGATCTCGGCCTGTGCCGGCAAGTAGCCTGCGCAGCTGCTTTCGACGAGGACCCGATAGCCTTGTGCGTCGAGGTGCCGATGAATTCGCGACAAAGTCTCGGCGATCCGGTCGGCGTCCGGTTTGCCGATCAGTGCGATCGTGGAGAACGGCGCGTTCATTCGCTCGCGCGATCGCCGATGGCCGCGCGCCCGACCGGGTCAGCAGGGATCTTAAAGATGGGATTGCAGGTAATTCTCGAGGCCGATCGACTCGATCAACGCCAACTGCGTTTCCAGCCAGTCGATGTGTTCTTCCTCGTTGCTCAGGATGTCGGCGAGTAATTCGCGCGACACGAAATCGCCGGTTTCCTCGCAGCAGGCGATCGCCTCCTTCAGAAGGCTGTGCGCCTGTTGCTCGAGTTGCAGGTCGCACGACAGCATTTCGGCGGTGTTCTCGCCAATGCGCAGGCGACCGAGATCCTGCAGGTTCGGCAGACCCTCGAGGAATAGAATTCGCTCGATCAGCCTATCCGCATGCTTCATCTCGTCGATGGACTCGTGGTACTCGTGCGCGTTGAGTTTGTCGAAGCCCCAGTTCTTGAACATCCTCGCGTGGAGGAAGTACTGGTTGATACCGATCAACTCGTTGCCGAGCGCGCGATTGAGGTAGTCGATGACTCGCGGGTCGCCCTTCATAGGATACTCCGGCAGAACGGGTAGGGGTTCCGGAACCACGCTGGCACGCGACGTCCGTCGGGCGCAGTTCCGTGTGAAACGCGGTAATGGTATGACCTTATTGACACATTATCTAGGGGTTGTTACCTTTGGCACTCTTGCCCAATGAGTGCTAATGCCCCCGTCCGTCGTCGTGGTCAATTATCCGGATTTGAGTGACCGAGCGCAGCACTTATTCAAGGTGCTGGTCGAGCGCTACATCGACGATGGGCATCCGGTCGGCTCGCGCGCGCTGGCGCGGGATGCCGGCTTGAGCCTGAGTCCGGCGACGATTCGAAATGTCATGGCCGACCTCGAGGAGTTGGGGCTCATTACCTCGCCGCATACCTCGGCCGGGCGCATGCCTACGGCCAGTGGCTACCGCTTTTTTGTCGATTCGCTGCTGACCGTCAGGCCATTGCGTCCGGACCTGATCGAGCAGATGCAGGGCGACCTGGAGACGCAGGACACGCCCGAGGAACTGCTCGAGACGGCGTCGAAGTTGCTGTCCGACGTGACCCGCATGGCCGGCCTCGTGACCGTGCCGCGCTGCGAGACCCGAACGTTCCGCCACATCGAGTTCGTGCCCTTGTCGGAGCGGCGCCTGCTGGTGATCCTCGTGACCAATGATCGCGAGGTGCAGAACAAGATCATCCATTGTGACCGGACGTTTTCGCCCGCCCAGTTGCAAGCCGCGGCGAACTTCCTGAATGCGACGTGTATCGGGCGTGATCTGGCGGTCGTGCGCGAGACGCTGTCCCAGGATCTCGAGGAGAGTCGCCACCAGATCGGGCAGGAACTGATCGATGCCGCCGACATCGTCAAGCTCGCGCTGTCCGACCGACAACGCCGTCGCAAGCCGTTTTTTCTCGCCGGCGAGACGAAACTGATGGCGTTCTCGGAATTGGCCAATATGGATCGGCTGCGCAGTCTGTTCGAAGTGTTTCAGCAGAAGGAAGATATCGTTCACCTGCTCGACCGCTGCCTCGAGACGTCCGGCGTGAAGATCTTCATCGGTGAAGAGAGCGGATGCCGCTCGCTCGAGCCGTGTAGCGTCGTGACCGCCTCGTATTCGGTCGAGGGGCAGGCGGTCGGCGTGCTCGGGGTGATCGGGCCAACGCGGATGGAGTACGAGCGCGTCATTCCGCTCGTCGACATCACCGCGCGCCTGCTCGGCGCCGCGCTGCACAGCCGGTCCTGACGGCCGGATCCGGGCGTATGCCCGACGTGGGGGCCAGACCTCTTTAAACCGTTCACCGGATGCTCCATATCTCCGGAGTTGCCGGGGCACAGCGTGCCCGGCGGATTTGTTTTTTTGACGATCAATTCGCGATTCGCGCGTCTGAGGAGTCAGTACGATGAATGATGAAGAGTTCGAAACCTGTGCCGAGAACGAAGGTTCTGCGGTCGAGGCTTTCGACGCGGCCGAGGACACGGCCGAAGCAACGCCGGTGGGCGAGGCCACCGAGGTATCGGAAGAGCGCGTCGCCGAGCTGTCCCGGAAGGCGGACGAGAACTGGGAACGCTATGTCCGGGCGCAGGCCGAGTTGGAGAACCTGCGTCGCCGCTCCGAACGTGACCTGCAGAATGCGCACAAGTATGCGCTGGAGCGTTTCGCCAAGGATCTGCTCGCGGTAGTCGACAGCCTCGAATTGGGCTTGCAGGCGGCGAGCGCGGAGACGGGCGAAGCCGACTCGCTGCGGGAAGGCATGGAATTGACGCTGAAGCAGTTGTTGTCGGTACTCGATCGCGCCGGCATCCGGCCGGTGGAGGCTCTGGGTGAACGCTTCAACCCCGATCAGCACCAGGCCATGGCCATGGAGCCAACCGCCGAGGCCGCTCCGAACACGGTAATCCGGGTCTTCCAGAAGGGTTACCTGCTGCATGACCGGCTGTTGCGTCCGGCGCTGGTCGTCATCGCGCAGGCGCTACCTGCCGGGAACGGGGCCGGCGAGGCTTGAAAATCCGCGCGATGCCCACACAACCCAGCTAGCCAATCACCGAACCCAATTCACCCGGAGTGCTCAACCAATGACAAGAATTATCGGAATCGATCTCGGGACCACGAACTCCTGCGTCGCCATCCTGGAGGCGGGGAAGCCGCGCGTCATCGAGAACGCGGAAGGCGGACGGACGACGCCCTCGGTGGTTGCGTTCTCGTCCGATGGTGAAGTACTGGTCGGGCAGTCGGCGAAGCGCCAGGCCATTACCAATCCGAAGAACACGCTGTTCGCGATCAAGCGACTGATCGGGCGCCGCTTCAAGGATGACGTCGTGCAGAAGGACATCAAGATGGTGCCGTACACCATCGTCGGTGCCGAGAATGGCGACGCATGGGTCGACGCCGGTGGCAAGAAGATGGCGCCGCCGGAGATCTCGGCGCGCGTGCTGATGAAGTTGAAGAAGGACGCCGAGGCGTTCCTTGGCGAGGAAATCACCGAAGCGGTCATCACGGTCCCGGCCTACTTCAACGATTCGCAGCGTCAGGCGACGAAGGACGCCGGTCGTATCGCCGGACTCGATGTCAAGCGAATCATCAACGAACCGACCGCGGCCGCTCTTGCCTACGGCATGGACAAGAGCCGGGGCGACCAGAAGATAGCCGTTTACGATCTGGGCGGTGGAACGTTCGACATCTCGATCATCGAGATAGCCGAGGTCGACGGCGAGCATCAGTTCGAGGTCTTGTCGACGAATGGCGACACGTTCCTCGGGGGTGAGGATTTCGACCTGCGGATCATCGATTTCATCGCCGAGGAGTTTCGCAGGGAGAACGGCATCGATCTGCACAACGATCCCCTGGCCCTGCAGCGCCTGAAGGAGACCGCAGAGAAGGCCAAGATCGAGCTGTCGTCGAGCCAACAGACCGAGATCAATCTGCCTTACATCACGGCCGATGCCAGCGGACCGAAGCACCTGAATCTGAAGCTGACTCGCGCCAAGCTCGAGGCTCTGGTCGAGGATCTGATCCAGAAGACCAAGGGACCGTGTGAAATGGCGTTGAAGGACGCCGGCCTGAAGCCGTCGGAAATCGACGAAGTGATCCTGGTCGGCGGGCAGACGCGTATGCCGAAAGTGCAGGATTTCGTCCGCGAGGTCTTCGGCAAGGAGCCACGCAAGGACGTCAACCCGGATGAGGCGGTCGCCGTTGGCGCGGCGATCCAGGCCGGCGTGCTGGGTGGACAGGTCAAGGACGTACTGCTGCTGGATGTGACTCCGCTGTCGCTCGGTATCGAGACGCTGGGTGGTGTCATGACCAAGCTGATCGACAAGAACACGACGATTCCGACGAAGCAGCAGCAGGTCTTCTCGACCGCTGAGGATAGCCAGACTGCGGTGACGATCCACGTGCTGCAGGGTGAGCGTGAGATGGCGCGGGACAACAAGTCGCTCGGCCGTTTCGATCTGACCGACATCCCGCCGGCACCGCGTGGGATTCCGCAGATCGAGGTCACGTTCGATATCGATGCCAACGGCATCCTGCACGTGTCGGCGAAGGACAAGGCGACCGGAAAGCAGCAGTCGATCCAGATTCGCGCGTCGAGCGGTTTGTCCGACGACGAGATCGCCCGGATGATCAAGGATGCCGAGGTGCATGCGGAGGAAGATCGGAAGATGCACTCGCTGGTCAGCGCGCGGAATCACGCCGACAGCATGATCCACGCGGCGAACAAGTCCCTGCAGGAACTCGGCGATCAGGTCGAGGGCGAGGAGAAGAGCGCGATCGAGAATGCGATCAATGAGCTCAAGGAGGCCATCAAGGGCGACGATCAGGACCTGATCGATGCGCGCACGAAGACGCTGACGGAAGTCTCGGGCAAGCTCGCGGAGCGTATCTACGCGCAGAAGGGCCAGTCCGGTGAGGGCGAGCACCATGCCGAAGGCGGCCACGGGGATGGCGGCGAAAAGCCCAAGGAAGACGTCGTCGACGCCGAGTTCGAGGAAGTCAAGGACGAGCGCAAATAGTGTAGACTGGCTGGCTTTGGCGGTGAAACGCTCACCTGGGCGCGCTTGAGCCAGCCGGCTGTTTTCTGTTTCCGATATGGCCAAAGAAGACTACTACGAGTTGTTGGGAGTCGCGCGCAACGCCAGCGACAGCGATATCAAGAAGAGTTTCCGACGGCTCGCGATGAAGTTTCATCCGGATCGCAACACGGACAATCCGCAGGCCGAGGAACAGTTCAAGAAGATCAAGGAAGCCTACGAGATTCTGTCGGACCCGCAGAAGCGGGCCGCGTATGACCAGTTCGGTCACGCCGGCGTGGATCCCTCGATGGGCGCGGCCGGTGGTCACGGTTTCGCCGGCGACAGTTTCAGCGACATCTTCAGCGATGTGTTCGGCGACATCTTCGGTGGCTCGCGCCGCCGAAGTCGCGCGCAGCGCGGCGCCGATCTGCGGTACAACCTGGAGTTGACACTCGAGGAGGCGGTTGCCGGTACCGACGTCAAGATTCGTGTTCCGACCTGGACCAACTGCGAAGAGTGCGGCGGTTCGGGTGCGAAGAAAGGTTCGACTCCGACCACCTGCTCGACGTGCCAGGGGCACGGCAACATCCGGCTGCAGCAGGGTTTCTTCTCGGTGCAGCAGACCTGTCCCGCCTGTCGCGGCACCGGCAAGCAGATCAAGGATGCCTGTCGCGCGTGCCAGGGGCAGGGGCGCATCCAGGAGACGAAGACCCTGTCGGTCAAGATACCGCCCGGCGTCGATTCGGGTGACCGGATCCGGCTCGGTGGCGAGGGCGAGGTCGGCGAGCATGGCGGGCCCGCCGGTGATCTCTATGTGCAGGTGTCGGTCAAGGAACATCCGATCTTCACGCGCGATGGCGCGAACCTCTACTGTGAAGTCCCGATCAGCTTTCCGACCGCCTGCCTCGGCGGCGAACTCGATGTGCCGACTCTGGACGGCAAGGTGGTGCTGAAGATCCCCCCGGAGACTCAGTCCGGTCGCCTGTTCCGACTGCGCGGCAAGGGTGTCAAGCCGGTTCGGGGCGGCGCGCAGGGCGACCTGTTGTGCCGCGTGCAGATCGAGACGCCGGTACATTTGAACCGCGAGCAGATCGAACTGATCGAGCGCCTCAACGAGTCTCTAACCGGCGGGGGCAGCCGCCACAGCCCGCAGGCCGAAGGTTGGCTCGACGGGGTCAAGCAGTTCTTCGACAAACTAGGGCTATGAGGTCCGGCACAGTGGCCGGGCCCGGTCCGACGACAAGCAGAGTGGTAAGCGTTCAATGATACGGGTCGGAATCGCCGGCGCCGCCGGCCGCATGGGCAGGACCCTGATCGACGCCTGCCAGCAGACCGAGGGCTTGAGGCTCGCGGCGGCCATCGAACATCCGGAGTGCAGCCTGCTCGGCGTCGATGCCGGGGAGCTGGCCGGCTTGGCCAAGGCCGATGTGCGCTTGGTCGGCGGCTTGAAGCAGGTGCTTGCGGACATCGACGTACTGATCGATTTCACCCGCCCCGAGTCGACGCTGGCCAACGTCGAACTCGCCCGTCAATCCGGCGTGCGCATGGTCATCGGTACGACCGGCCTGACGCCCGAGCAACGTGGTGCGATCGAGCTGGCCTCCGAGTCGGTGGCGATTGTGTTGGCGCCGAACATGAGCGTGGGGGTCAATCTCGTGCTCAAGCTGCTCGAAATCACCGCGCGGACGATCGGCGAGCAGTCCGACATCGAGATCATCGAAGCGCACCATCGACACAAGGTCGATGCGCCCTCGGGCACGGCCTTGCGCATGGGTGAGGTCGTGGCCGACGCATTGGGGCGCGATCTTCGGCAGTGCGCGGTCTACGGCCGCGAGGGACACACCGGGGCGCGCGATCGCGAGACCATCGGTTTCGCGACGATCAGGGCGGGAGACATCGTCGGGGAGCACACGGTGATCTTCGCCGACGACGGCGAGCGGGTGGAGATTTCGCATAAGGCATCGAGTCGGCTGACGTTCGCGCAGGGCGCACTGCGTGCCGCTCGCTGGATCATGAGTCGCCCGCATGGACTGTTCGACATGCAGGACGTGCTGGGGTTGCGGTCCGTATAGAGTCGCGTCCGTCCGCGGCGGCGGATGGACAGTCCCGCCGCTGATCCCGTAAAATCCCGGCGAATTTGAGCTGCGTTCAGCTTGTCAGCGTATCTCGACGGGACGAGTCCTTCGGACTCCTCCCGTTTTCTACGTCTAGAAGGTGGTTTTTTTGAAAGGACCGGCACTCCTCGCACTGGAAGACGGCACCCTGTTCGAAGGTGTGTCGATCGGTGTCGACGGTTGCTCCGTCGGCGAGGTCGTATTCAACACGTCGATCACGGGCTATCAGGAAATCCTGACCGACCCGTCGTACGCGCGGCAAATCGTCACGTTGACCTATCCGCATATCGGCAGCGTCGGAACGAATGCTCAGGATGTGGAATCGCAGGCGGTTCACGCCGCCGGCCTCATCGTCCGCGACGTTCCGGTCGTCCCGAGCAACTGGCGGATGCAGCGCAGCCTGCCGAATTTCCTGTCCGATGCGGGCGTCGTCGGCATCGCCGGCATCGATACCCGCCGATTGACCCGCATCCTGCGCGACAAGGGCGCTCAACGCGGTTGTCTGGCGGCCGGGCCGGCCGTTTCGGCCGAGGAGGCGATTGCCAGGGCGCGCGCGTTTCCGGGCTTGCAAGGCCTCGATCTGGCCAAGGAAGTCACGACGGGCCAGCCCTATGAATGGTACGAGGGAAGTTGGGTTCTGGGGCAGGGATTCAGCAAGCCGGAGGCTCCGAAGTTCCATGTCGTCGCCTACGACTACGGGGTCAAGCGCAACATTCTGCGTTTGCTGGCGGACCGCGGCTGCCGGGTCACGGTGTTGCCGGCGACGGCCGGTAGCGCCGAGGCCTTGAACCTGCGACCCGACGGGGTGTTCCTGTCGAACGGCCCGGGTGATCCGGAGCCCTGCACCTACGCGATTGCCGCGATTCGTGAGATTCTGGATGCCGGCGTGCCGGTGTTCGGTATCTGTCTCGGTCATCAGCTGCTGGCGCTGGCCAGCGGCGCACGTACCGAGAAGATGAAATTCGGGCATCACGGCGCCAATCATCCGGTGCAGGAACTGGCGACCGGTCGCGTCATCATCACGAGCCAGAATCATGGCTTCACGGTCGATGAATCGAGCCTGCCCGAGACGCTGCGGCCGACGCACCGCTCGCTGTTCGATGGAAGCCTTCAGGGTATCGTCCGCACCGATCGGCCGGCATTCAGTTTCCAGGGACATCCCGAAGCGAGCCCGGGTCCGCATGATCTGATCCCGCTGTTCGACTCCTTCATCGACCTCATGCAACGCCAACGTCTGGCCGCAACGCCGCCGCATCATGCCGAAACGCACTGACATCGAATCCATTCTGTTGCTCGGCGCCGGACCGATCGTCATCGGTCAGGCGTGCGAGTTCGACTACTCGGGCGCCCAGGCCTGCAAGGCGCTGCGGGACGAGGGGTACCGCGTCGTGCTGGTCAACTCGAATCCGGCGACGATCATGACGGACCCCGAGATGGCCGATGCGACGTACATCGAGCCGATCGACTGGCAGACCGTCGCGCGGATCATCGAGCAGGAGCGTCCCGACGCATTGCTGCCGACGATGGGCGGTCAGACGGCGCTGAATTGCGCGTTGGACCTGGACCGCGAGGGCGTGCTGCAACGGTTCAGTGTCGAACTGATCGGCGCCAGCAAGGAAGCCATCGCCAAGGCCGAGGATCGTGATCAATTCCGCAAGGCCATGCATCGCATAGGCTTGGCGACGCCACGTTCGGAGGTGGCTCATTCGCTCGAGGAAGCACTGGACGTACTCGACCGAATCGGCTATCCGACGATTGTGCGTCCGTCGTTCACGCTCGGCGGTAGCGGCGGCGGCATCGCCTACAACCGCGAGGAATTCGTCGAAATCTGCGAGCGCGGGCTCGATCTGTCGCCGACCCACGAGTTGCTGATCGAGGAATCGGTACTGGGTTGGAAAGAGTACGAGATGGAGGTCGTACGTGATCGCAGCGACAACTGCATCATCGTCTGCTCGATCGAGAACTTCGATGCGATGGGTGTGCACACCGGAGACTCGATCACCGTGGCGCCGGTCCAGACCCTGACTGACAAGGAGTACCAGATCATGCGGAATGCATCGATCGCGGTACTCCGCGAGATCGGTGTCGATACCGGCGGGTCGAACGTACAGTTCGCGATCAACCCGGACGATGGGCGCATGGTGGTCATCGAGATGAACCCCCGGGTGTCGCGTTCGTCCGCGCTGGCGTCCAAGGCGACCGGCTTTCCGATCGCCAAGGTCGCGGCGAAGCTCGCGGTCGGTTATACGCTCGACGAACTGCGCAACGAGATCACCGGCGGTGCGACGCCGGCCTCGTTCGAGCCGACGATCGACTATGTCGTCACGAAGATTCCCCGTTTCACGTTCGAGAAGTTTCCTCAGGCCGATGATCGCCTGACGACACAGATGAAGTCGGTCGGCGAGGCGATGGCAATCGGGCGCACGTTCCAGGAATCCCTGAACAAGGCGCTGCGCAGCCTGGAGACCGGTATCGACGGCCTCGTGCCGCGACTCGATCCGACTGACGAGGCGGCGCGCGCGATTTTGCAACGCGAACTCGGGCACCCCGGACCGGACCGCATCCTGTACGTCGCCGATGCCTTCCGCGCCGGCTGGCCTCTGGCCGAGGTGCAGCGCTACACGCGGATCGATCCGTGGTTTCTCGCGCAGATCGAGGACCTGGTCGAGGAGGAAAAGCGGCTGGCGCGGCGAACGCTGGCGACGCTCAGTTCCGGCGAACTCCGCGCGTTGAAGCGCAAGGGTTTTTCCGATTCACGCCTGGCGACCCTGCTCGACAGCACCGCCGACGAGGTGCGCGCGGCGCGGCACCGCGGCGGCGTGCGACCGGTGTACAAGCGCATCGATTCCTGCGCGGCAGAGTTCGCGACGGCGACCGCGTACCTCTACTCGACGTACGAAGAGGAATGCGAGGCCTTGCCCTCGGCGCGGCAGAAAGTCGTCGTGCTCGGTGGCGGGCCGAATCGCATCGGCCAGGGCATCGAGTTCGACTACTGCTGCGTGCACGCGGCGATGGCGCTGCGCGAGGCGGGTTACGAGACCATCATGGTCAATTGCAACCCGGAAACGGTCTCGACCGATTTCGATACCTCCGACCGTCTGTTCTTCGAACCGCTGACGCTGGAGGACGTGCTCGAGATCATCGAACTGGAAAAGCCGATCGGCGTCGTCGTGCAGTACGGCGGGCAGACGCCATTGAAGCTGTCGCGCGATCTCGCGCTGGCCGGCGCGCCGATCATCGGGACCTCGCCTGACTCGATCGATCTGGCCGAGGACCGCGAGCGCTTCCAGAAACTGATCGAGCGCCTCGGGCTCAGGCAGCCACCGAATCGCACGGCACGCTCGCTCGAGGAAGCGGTACTGTGCGCACAGCAGATCGGTTATCCGCTGGTCGTTCGACCGTCCTACGTGCTCGGCGGACGCGCAATGGAGATCGTGTTCAACGATGACGAGTTGCGCCGCTACATGCGCGAGGCCGTCAGTGTGTCGAACGAATCCCCGGTCTTGCTCGACCGTTTCCTCGACGACGCGATCGAAATGGACGTGGACGCCGTGTGCGACGGCAGCCGCGTGCTGATCGGCGGATTGATGCAGCACATCGAGCAGGCCGGCGTTCATTCCGGTGACTCGGCCTGCTCGATTCCGCCGTATGATCTCGATGCGGGGATCCAGCAACGCGTGCGCGAACAAATGGTGGTGATGGCCGAGGCGCTCGGCGTAGTCGGCCTGATGAACGCCCAGTTCGCGATCCAGGGCACGGACATCTTCGTGCTCGAGGTCAACCCGCGCGCGTCGCGGACCGTGCCGTTCGTATCCAAGGCCACCGGCTACGCGCTCGCGAAAATCGCGGCGCTGTGCATGGTCGGGCGCTCGCTGGACGAGCAGGGGATCGTCGAGGAACGCATCCCGCACTACTTCTCGGTCAAGGAAGCGGTGTTTCCGTTCATCAAGTTCCCGGGCGTCGATCCGCTGCTCGGGCCGGAAATGAAGTCGACCGGCGAAGTCATGGGCGTCGGGGCGAGCTTCGGTGAGGCTTATGGCAAGGCGCAGCGCGGCGCGAACGTGCGACTGCCGCTAAGCGGTGTGACCCTGATCAGCATCCGCGAGGCGGATCGTCCGAAGATCGTTCCGATCGCGCTGGACTTGGTCGACAAGGGCTTCGAGATCGTCGCGACGCGCGGAACGGCGATGTTCCTGCAAAAGGCCGGTGTGCCGTGTCGAATCGTCAACAAGGTCTACGAGGGCCGGCCGCACATCGTCGACATGATCAAGAACGATCAGCTCCAGTTGATTATCAATACGACCGAAGGCGCGAAGGCGATCGCCGATTCCTTCACGATCCGTCGACAGGCGCTGCAACGGCAGGTCACGTATACGACCACGGTATCAGGTGCGCGTGCGATCTGTTACGCTCTGGACGAACTCAAGGCGCAGTCCGTCACCCGTCTCCAGGATCTCCATCAGGACCTGTCCTCGGACAGTAACAGTGCCCGGGCGAGGCATTGAGGCAGCATGAACAAGACGCCGATCACCGCTCGCGGAGCGGAAAAGCTAAGAGCAGAACTGACCGAATTGAAGTCGGTGCGACGCCCCCGGATCATCCAGGCGATCGCCGATGCGAGGGCCCACGGTGATTTGAAGGAGAACGCCGAATATCACGCGGCGCGCGAGGAGCAGGCGTTCACCGAGGGACGGATCAAGGAAATCGAGGCGAAGCTCTCGAACGCGCAGATCATCGATGTGACGAAACTGAATGCGCAGGGCAAGGTGGTATTCGGCGCGACCGTCGAACTGGAGGACGCCGAGACCGGAGTCGCGGTCACATACCAGATCGTCGGCGAGGATGAAGCCGACATCAAGCAGTCGATGATCTCCATCTCATCGCCGATCGCCCGGGCGCTGATCGGCAAGAGCGTCGGCGATATCGCGACCGTGCAGGCGCCCGGCGGGGTTCGCGAGTACGAGATCCTTGCGGTAAGCTACATCTAGACGCCGTGCATCACGAAGCGTCACGGCGCTTCCGGAACAACGTGACGACCCGTCCGACGATCTGCACCAGTTCGGCGCTCGTCGTTCCGCAAATCGATTGCGCCTGAGCCGCGCAGTCGTCGCGATCCACCGCAACCAGGCGAACCTTGATCAATTCATGCGCGTCCAACGCGCGATCAATTTCGGCGAGCACTGCCTCACTAAGCCCCGCGTGTCCGGTCAGGACGACGGGCTTGATCGCGTGGGCCCTGGCTTTAAGCTCTTTTTTTCGGCGCGAATCCATGGGGTCTCACTCGTCGCATCATGTCTCTTCCGATCTGACGGCGCGGCACCGTGGCTAGGCGGCCGAGCAGTCAGCGCTGGCTGGCCGAACACCACAGTGACGAGTACGTCAAGCGCGCGCGGGAACTGGGTTATCGATCGCGGGCGGTGTTCAAGCTGAAGGAGATCGACGAACGCTTCGGCCTGTTGCGTCCCGGAAGCACGGTCATCGATCTCGGCGCCGCCCCCGGCGGATGGTCGCAGTTCGCGCGCGAGCGGGTCGGCAAAAAAGGCCGCATTATAGCGTTGGATCTGCTGCCGATGGAACCGCTGGACGGCGTCGAGTTCATCGGCGGCGACTTTCGCGAGGACGAGGTCCTGGAACAACTCCGTGATGCATTGAACGCGGCCATGCCCGATCTGCTGATGTCGGACATGGCGCCGAACCTGAGTGGCATGCGGGCGGTCGATGGTCCGCGAGCCATGCTGCTGGTCGAACTGGCATTGGATTTCGCCGTGAACTTCGTGCGACCGGGCGGTGGCTTCATCGTGAAGGTGTTCACCACTGCCGGGTTCGACGAGTTCGTACGCTCGACGCGGCGCTTTTTCGACCGCGTCGTCGTGTTCAAGCCAAAGTCCTCTCGCGGCCGCAGCGCCGAGACCTATCTGGTCGCGACCGGACGCAACGCCGCCCATCCGTGACAGACAAAATGCCGATCGCGAGGAACCAAGGCGCAGTGACTCGGTCGAACCAACAAGCCGCCGGTCTTGGGCGAGCGACAAAGCGTTTAGGGATCAAACCTTACTTTTTTGCTAAACATTGAGATACACTCGGATGCACATCCGATAAGGGAGTGGCGACAGTGAATGATATGTTGAAGAACATTTTTCTGTGGGTCGTGATAGCCGTCATATTGATGTCCGTATTCAATAATTTCGGCAATCGCAAGACCGCTGATTCCAGTATGTCCTACTCCCAGTTCATCGCCGCGGTGAACGAAGGTCAGGTCAAACAGGTCACGATCGATGGGCCGATGATCCGGGGCATCCTCGGCGCCGGCGAGAAATTTGCGACGTACAGCCCCGGGGATCCGCACCTGGTCGACGACCTGCTGAAGAACCACGTCGAGATCAAGGCGCAACCGCCGGAGCAGCAGTCTCTGCTGATGCAGATCTTCATCTCCTGGTTCCCGATGCTGCTGCTGATCGCAGTCTGGATCTTCTTCATGCGACAGATGCAGGGCGGAGCCGGCGGCCGCGGTGCGATGTCATTCGGCAAGAGCAAGGCCCGGCTGATCGAGGAAGATCAGGTTAAGGTCACGTTCGCCGACGTGGCTGGCGTCGAGGAAGCCAAGGAAGACGTTACCGAGATGGTCGACTTCCTGAAGGATCCGAGCAAGTTCCAGAAGCTTGGCGGCAAGATTCCGCGTGGCGCGCTGATGGTCGGCCCGCCGGGAACCGGCAAAACCTTGCTTGCCCGCGCAATCGCCGGTGAGGCCAAGGTACCGTTCTTCTCGATCTCGGGTTCGGACTTCGTCGAGATGTTCGTCGGCGTAGGCGCATCCCGCGTCCGCGACATGTTCGAGCAGGCGAAGAAGCATGCGCCGTGCATCATCTTCATCGACGAAATCGACGCGGTTGGTCGCCATCGTGGCGCCGGCCTGGGCGGCGGTCACGATGAGCGCGAGCAGACCTTGAACCAGTTGCTGGTGGAAATGGACGGCTTCGAGGGTACCGAGGGCATCATCGTCATTGCGGCGACGAACCGCCCGGACGTGCTTGACCCGGCGCTGTTGCGGCCCGGTCGCTTCGACCGTCAGGTCGTCGTCGGTCTGCCGGATGTCCGCGGTCGCGAGCAGATCCTGACCGTGCACATGAAGCGTGTGCCGATGGCCGACAACGTCGAGGTCAAGTACCTGGCGCGAGGTACCCCGGGATTCTCCGGCGCGGATCTAGCGAATCTGGTCAACGAGGCGGCCTTGTTCGCGGCGCGCAAGAACAAGCGTCAGGTCGATATGGACGACTTCGAGAAGGCCAAGGACAAGATCCTGATGGGCGTCGAACGGAAGTCGATGGTCATGAGCGACGAGGAGAAGCGTCTGACCGCTTACCACGAAGCGGGACACGCGATCGTCGGGCGACTCGTACCCGAGCACGATCCGGTCTACAAGGTCAGCATCATGCCGCGTGGCCGGGCCCTGGGTATCACGATGTTCCTGCCGGAGCGTGACCAGTACAGCGCGAGCAAGCAGAAACTGGAAAGCCAGATCTCCAGCCTGTTCGGTGGTCGCATCGCCGAGGAACTGACGGTCGGCAAGGATCGCGTGACGACCGGCGCGCAGAACGATATCGAGCGGGCGACGAATCTATCGCGCAGCATGGTCACTCGTTGGGGCCTGTCGGAGCGACTGGGTCCTCTGGCGTACAGCGAGGAGGAGGGTGAAGTGTTCCTGGGTCGCTCGGTCACGAAGCACAAGAGTGTTTCGGAGGAAACCGCTCACCTGATCGATGAGGAAATCCGTTCGATCATCGACCGTAACTACGAGCGCGCCGAGCGTATCCTGCGCGAGAACATGGACAAGTTGCACATGATGGCCGACGCGTTGATCAAGTACGAAACGATCGACCGTCTGCAGATCGACGACATCATGGAAGGGCGCGAACCGCGCGAGCCGCAAAGCTGGAACGACAGCACGCCGCCTGCGGGTGGTGAGGCGTCCGGCAGCGCTTCGAAGCCGAAGAGCTCGACCGACGAGGCGGGTGGCTTCGGACGTCCGGCCGCGCAACACTGATCCTGTCCCGACCCTTCGCGGTCTGAAACGGACCCCCGGCTCGGCGAGCCGGGGGTCTTCGTTTATGCGCGATCGACTACACTATGGACTTGGTCGACACGGATGCCCGGGGGCGTCCTGAAGTCGCGGCGCGGGCGCAACGCTCGGCCGAATTCCCAGTTCGCGGTGCGTGTACAACCGATGCTCTTCGCCTAAGCCTCGCGGCTCGGACGCGCGTCGCTGCGCGGCAGTGTCAGCCGGGGCAACACGACAGTCGCGCGCCCGGGGCATTCGAAACACGGAGCAATCGCTAATGAGCAAGAAGTTCTTCGGTACCGATGGCATCAGGGGGCGTGTCGGTGACTATCCGATCACGCCCGATTTCATGCTGAAGCTCGGATGGGCGGCGGGTCGTGTGTTCGCCGATGAAGTCGGTCACCACGATGTCGTCATCGGCAAGGATACGCGGATCTCCGGCTACATGTTCGAGTCCGCGCTCGAGGCGGGGCTGTCGGCCGCCGGTGTCAACACGCAGTTGCTCGGGCCGATGCCGACCCCGGCGATCGCTTATCTGACGCGCACGTTTCGCGCGAGCGCCGGAATTGTCATCAGCGCATCGCACAACGCGTACCCGGACAACGGCATCAAGTTCTTCTCGGCCGAGGGAACGAAATTGCCCGACGAACTGGAGCAGCGGATCGAAGAGCAGCTCGAGCGGCCGATGACCACGGTGGCCTCGTCCGAGCTGGGACGCGCGCGCCGTATCGAGGATGCGGCCGGCCGCTATATCGAGTTCTGCAAGGCGACGATCCCGGCACGGATGGACTTCAGCGGCATGCGCATCGTCGTCGATTGCGCCCATGGAGCGACCTACCACATCGCGCCGCTGGTGTTCTCCGAGATCGGCGCGACGGTCATACCGATCGGCGTGCAGCCAAACGGACTGAATATCAACGAAGGCGTGGGCGCGACCAAGCCGGACACGCTGCAGAAGGCGGTGTTGTCCGAGCAGGCGGATCTGGGCATCGCGCTCGACGGCGACGGCGACCGTGTGATCATGGTCGATCACCGGGGCGAGATCGTCGATGGTGACGAGTTGCTCTTCATCATCGCCCGTTCGCGTTTGAGGCAGGAACGGCTGCGCGGTCCGGTGGTCGGGACCTTGATGAGCAACCTCGGGCTCGAACACGCGCTGGCCAAGCTGGGCGTCGACCTCAAGCGGGCTGCGGTCGGCGACCGTTACGTGCTTGAACTGATGGAGCAGAGCGACAGCCTCGTCGGAGGCGAGGGATCGGGGCATATCATCTGTCTCGATCGATCGACCACCGGCGATGGCATCATCGCGGCCTTGCAGGTGCTGGCGGAGATGCAGATGCGGCAGGCGCGCCTGTATGACCTGAAGTCGGGCATGAGCAAATACCCGCAATGTCTGGTCAACGTCAGGTTGCGGGAGAAGGTTGACGTCGACGCGAATTCGACGATTCAGAAGGCCAAGCACGACATCGAACAGCGCCTCAACGGCAGCGGGCGGGTGCTGTTGCGCGCATCGGGTACCGAACCGTTGATTCGGGTCATGGTCGAAGGGCAGGATGCCGAACTCGTGCACACGCTGGCCAATCGTCTGGCCGACGATGTCCGGCAGGCCTTGTCAGCCTGACGCGCCCGCCGGGACATACGAGGAGTTCAAACGATGCGTCTGTTACATACGATGATTCGGGTCGGCGATCTGGACCGTTCGCTGAGCTTCTATACCGATGTGCTCGGCATGGCCTTGCTCAGGCGAGCCGATTATCCGGACGGTCAGTTTACGCTGGCCTACGTCGGTTATGGCCCCGAGTCAGAGCAGGCGGTGCTCGAGCTGACCTACAACTGGGGGGTCGGCAACTATGAGCTCGGGTCCGGGTATGGCCACATCGCGATCGGTGTGGATGATGTCTACGCGGCGGTCGAGCGGATACGCGCCGCGGGCGGCAAGGTCGTTCGCGAGGCGGGGCCGATGAAGCACGGCACGACCGTCATCGCCTTCGTCGATGACCCGGATGGTTACAAGGTCGAACTGATCGGCCTCGAACCGGGCTGAGCGCTCAGCCGAAGGCAGCTGCGCAATTCGTTGTCGCCTGAGCGGTCGGTCGGGCTAACTGACGGTTTTGCTGCGTTGCCGCTCGTCGAACGCGCGTTGTTGTTCGGGGGTGGCCTCGGTTTGATACTTCGCTTTCCACTGCTCGTAGGGTTCGCCGTAAACCCATTCGCGGGCACTGGCGTAATCGAGCATCTGGCCGCGCTCCTCTGCCGCAGCGGCGAGCCATTTCGCGAGACAGTTCCGACAGAAGTCGGCGGTAGCCATCAACTCGATGTTCTGAACCTCCGGGTGCTGCTGCAGGTGTTGTACCAACCGCCGGAACGCGGCGGCTTCCAGTTCGATGCGTAGTTCGTTGTCCATCGCGCGCACATTCGTCATGTCAGGGCGTGATCGGGGCGCGGTCTGCTGATCAGGTCGCGCTGCCGCCGGGCCGTTCGTTTTTTTGTTGTATCATAACGCGATAAGGTATCAGCCGCAGCGAACGATGGCGTGCAATACGGCTCTGCCGCGGGATTACGGCTTGAGTCGTGAGTTTACGGTACCGCCGATCCCACGCCGGGAGTCCGGCCCGTCCTGGGGCCGACATACATAGCCGCGCAATTCCGGCCACCTGTTCTTCGTTGGCATGCCGGCTCCATTTCAAGCACTATTCCGCGCGACCGCATGAAGATTCTCGTCGATTTCTTCCCGATCCTGCTGTTCTTCATCACATTCAAGCTTTACGACATCTACGCGGCGACGATGGTGGCGATCGCGGCCACGGTGGTACAGGTCGCCTACGTCTGGATTCGCAAGCGCAAGGTTGAGCCGATGCACCTGATCACGCTAGTGCTGATCGTCGTGTTCGGCGGGGCGACGCTGTATTTGAAGGACGAGATGTTCATCAAGTGGAAGCCGACCGTGCTGAACTGGCTATTCGGCGTGGCATTCCTGGCGAGCCAGATGTTTGGTGAACGCACGCTGATTGAACGGATGCTCGGCGGCAACGTCAGCCTTCCGGCGCCAGTCTGGCGCCGTCTGAATCTGATGTGGATGGTGTTTTTCGTCATCCTCGGCGCCATCAACCTGTTCGTCGTCTATTCGTTCGATACCGCGACCTGGGTCAACTTCAAGCTGTTCGGACTGATCGGTCTGACCATGCTGTTCGTCGTGCTGCAATCCTTATACCTGGCCCGCTACATTCCGGACCCCGACGGGGAGTAAGCCGTGTTCTATGCCATCTTCGCAGAGGATGTACCCGAAAGTCTGTCGCGTCGGCTCGAAGCGCGCCCGGCTCATCTGAGCCGGCTCGAGGACTTGCAACAGCAGGGGCGGCTACTGCTCGCCGGCCCTTTGCCCGCGGTCGATTCCAATGACCCGGGTCCGGCGGGTTTTACCGGCAGCCTGATCGTTGCGGAGTTCCCGTCGCTGGAGGACGCGCAACAATGGGCCGATACCGATCCCTACCGTGCGGCGGGTGTCTACAGCCGGGTCACGGTCAAACCGTTCAAGCGGGTTTTTCCACAATGACGCGACTTGAACTCATTCGCGAACGTTTGAACGCGGCGCTCAAGCCGCTTCACTGCGAGCTTCAGGACGACAGCGCGGCGCACGCGGGGCATGCCGGAGCGGCGTCCGGAGGCGGTCATTTCTCGGCCATCATCGTCGCCGACTGTTTTGCCGGCAAGAATCTCGTCGCTCGTCACCGGCTCGTCTACGACGCCCTCGGTGAACTGATGGGCCGCGAGATCCACGCCTTCAGCATGCGCGTGCTGACTCCATCGGAATTTACCGAACAACAAGGAACCTCATGATGAAGACGCTTTTTCCGCTGCTCGCCGTCTGTGGTGTCGCGCTGTGGGCCTGTAATCAGGGTGCTGGCGGCAAATCGGGATCGGCCGGCGGCATGCCCCTGCCGCAGGTTACCCGTGGCGACAGCGCGGCGCTGGTCAATGGCAGACCGATCAGCAAGCTGTCGGTGGATCAGGTCGAAAGCGAGCTGGCGCAACGCCGGGGCGCCGATTCGGTATCAAAGGAAAAGATCATCGATGAACTGATCAAGCGCGAGGTCCTGCGCCAGGAAGCCGAGAAGCAATCCTGGATTGCCGAACCGGCAGTTGCCGCTCGTCTCGACAACGCGGTTCGTATGGTGCTGTCGCAGATCGCGGCGGAGAACCTGATCAAGCAGTTCTCGCCGACCGACGAGGAAATCAAGCAGGAGTACGCGCGGCGTGTCGGCGAGATGAAGGAGGTCGAGTACAAGGCCCGCCATATCCTGGTCGACAGCGAAAAGACCGCGCTCGATGTCATGAAGCGCTTGTCGAAGGGCGAGGATTTCGCCGCGCTCGCGAAGAAGTATTCGAAGGATCCGGGTTCGAAGAATTCCGGCGGCGAACTGGGCTGGTTCGGCCCGCAGCAGATGGTTCCACCGTTCTCCAGCGCCGTCGCGGCCTTGAAGAACGGCGAGACGACGCAGACTCCGGTGAAGTCGGACTTCGGCTGGCACATCATCCAGCGCGAGGATTCGCGCGAGCAGCCGCCGCCGGCGCTCGAAAGCGTCAAGGAGCAGATCCTGTCGTACATGCAGACGGACCGCCTGCACAAGCATATCGAGGACCTGAAGACCAAGGCGAACGTCGAGCGCCTGGTTCAGTATCAGAACAAGACCGCTCCGGCGGATGCTCCGCCGCCGCCCGAGGTCTCATCGCCGGCCGGCAAGAACGCGCCGAACGGTTCGATGGAGGCGGGGACACCGCAGAAGCCGACAACACCGCCCGCGAGCGGCAACGCGGCTCCGAAATAGCAACGCGCGGCCTCGGTCCTAGCCCTGACCCGAGGCCGTCCCGCCAGGGCACAGGGCAGGCGCGGGCAGCCGGGCTTCGGCAGGTCGACCCTAGTCGAACAGATCGAGCTGGCCGCCCGGTCGAGCCGGTGGCCGGAACAAATCACAGGCAAGCCGGGGCAACGGGCCTTCCAGACCGTGTCGCCGCCGCGCGAGCTGAAAGCGCTGCCGCAGGAGCTCGGCGAACCGGCCGCTGCCGGATTGCCGCACGCCGAACCGCGAATCGTAGATCCGCCCGCCGTGTATCTCCTCGACGCAGTGCAACACGCGCGTCGCCCGCTGTGGAAAGTGCGTCTCCAGCCATTCGCGAAACAGATCGGCGACTTCGAGCGGCAGGCGCAGCACGATATAGCCGGCATCGCGAGCCTGATGCCGGGCCGACTCCGCGAGGATCGTTTCGATCTCCGCGTCATTGATGAACGGGATCACCGGCGCGATCATGACCCGGACCGGAATGCCGTGCCCGGCCAGCGCAGCCACGGTTTGCAGGCGGCGCGCCGGCGCCGTCGCGCGTGGTTCAAGCACGCGAGCGAGCCCCGGTTCCAGCGTCGTCACCGAGATCTGCACCTCGGCCAGCCCGTCGGCCGCCATCGTTGCGAGCAGGTCCAGATCCCGTTCGATCAGCGACGACTTCGTCGTGATCGTCACCGGATGACGCCAATCGTGCAGCACTTCGAGAATCTGCCTGGTCGAACGGTAATGGCGTTCGATCGGTTGGTACGGGTCGGTGTTGGCGCCGAGCGCGATCGGCCTGCATACATAGTTCGGGCGGGCGAGTTCGCGCTCGAGGACTTCGGCGACGTCGCTCTTCGCGACTAGGCGCGTCTCGAAGTCGAGGCCGGGTGAAAGGCCGAGATAGGCGTGAGCGGGGCGCGCATAACAGTAGATGCAGCCATGCTCGCAACCGCGATAAGGGTTGATCGACCGATCGAACGGGATGTCGGGCGACGAATTCCGGGTAATGATCGAGCGGATCGTCTCGCTCGTGACCCGAGTTTCCGGAGCGGCCACATCGGTTTCTTCCTCGAGGTCCTCGTCGCGCTCGCGGGTCGTCCGGTCATAGCGCGAACCGGGATTGCCGACGGCTCCGCGGCCCTTGATTGGTGCTGGTGGACGGCGCATCGTATCGGGGCCCGGGCGGGATCATGAGTTGGCCGATGGTAACACCCGGGCTGGGGTGTGTGGATCGTCCCACAGGGTAAAAGTATGCATGAGGAACTGAACACGATCGACGAATGCGGCAACCCTCGCGGCGCAGACAGCATGCCGGTCGATGTCGCGCTGCGGACGATGCTCGGTGAGGTCGCCGCGGTCGAGGGGCGGGAAGTCGTGGCGTTGATCGACGCAGCCGGCCGGGTCCTGGCGAGGCCGATCGAGGCTCCGCGCATGGTGCCACCGTATCGCAACTCCGCGGTCGATGGCTATGCCGTGCACGGCGATTCCCGGGCGGTAGAGCGGCGTGCCGCGTATCGGCTGCTGGGTACGGCATTGGCCGGGGTGCCGTACGCCGGGCCGCCGGTCGGTGGCGGTGAGACCGTGCGGGTCATGACCGGCGCGCCGATGCCGCCCGGAACCAATGCCGTCGTGATGCAGGAACAGGTCGAGGCCGATGGTGAAACCATCGTGGTCCAGCGAACGCCGGAGGCCGGAGCGAACGTTCGCGATGCCGGCGAGGACATGCAAGCCGGGGACACCGTGCTGGCCGCCGGGCGCTGGTTGACGCCGGCCGACATCGGCGTATTGGCGTCGCTGGGGATGAGCGAGGTCAGCGTTCGGAGCCGGCCCGCTGTCGCGGTGCTGTCGACCGGAGCCGAGTTGAAGCCGCCGGGTCGGGATCTGCCGCCGGGGGCGATCTATGACAGCAACCGGTATGCGTTGTTGGCGGCGGTTGCCCGGCTCGGCGTTCGGACACACGACCTCGGTATCGCCCCGGATGATCCGGACGGACTGGTGGCGCGCCTGTCCGCTGCCGCCCGGTCGGCCGATGTGATCCTCTGCAGCGGCGGAGCCTCCGAGGGCGATGCCGATTTCGTATGTTCCGCGCTCGCTTCGCTCGGCCGTGTCAGTCTGTGGAAGATCGCGCTGAAGCCCGGTCGTCCGCTGTTGTTCGGGCACATCGGCCGCGCCACCTTCTTCGGTCTGCCGGGCAATCCGGTTGCGGCGCTGGTGACGTATTACTGGCTGGTCAAGCCGGTCATCGAGCGCCGCATGGGCATCGTCGAGCGCCCGCTGGTTCCGCTGATCAATGCGCGTTGCGAGACGCCGCTGCGGAAGAAGCCCGGCCGCATGGAGGTTCAGCGCGCGGTACTGATGCCCGCCGACGATGGCGACTATCAGGTCGCTCCGACCGGGGCACAGGGTTCCGGCATGCTGCGGTCGATGAGCCTCGCGAACGCGCTGATCGTGTTGCCGCACGATTCAGGTCCGACCGCTGCCGGGGCGCGGGTTCGCGTGTTGCCGCTGTCCGCGGTCATCTGAGCGAGGTCCCGGTGTCCGAGCGGCGATGCGACGAGATCCCCGACCGTGCGGCCGGCGGCCCGATCGGACCCTGGGGCTATCGGCAACTCGCCGAGGCCTTGCAGACGCGCGATGATGCGCCCGAGGCGCTTCGGGCGGCGGCCGATTGTGTGGAGCAGGCCTTGTCGGCCGCGGTGTCGACGTCGCGTGCGGCGTGCGCATCGAGCGAGGTCGATGCCGACATCGATCGCTCGACGGCGGATTTCTCGTCGCGGGTCCTGGGAGCGCTGCGCGCGTTCGCGCCGTGGCTGGGCGCGGAGGGCCGCGTGCTGCGGCGGATCGCTGCGGCCGATGCCGGGGAGTCCGTTCCGCGCCTGAGCCTGATCTCGTGGTCCGCGCACGAGGCCGGTCAGCGATCGGCCGAAGCATACCGGCGACTGCTCGAACGCGGCGGCGAGCGTCAGGGTGCGCACCGGTGCCGATTCGTCGATGGTAGCGGCGATGCCGATCCGATCGACCGGGCGGTCGCGACGATGCTCGCGCTGTCATGCTTTCCCCGCCGCCGACTCGGTGAGTTGCTCGGCTTTGCGCTGGCCGAGGCTTGTCCGGCGAACGGCTTGCTGTTCGACCTCGCTGCCGTCATCGCCGATGGCCCGCTGCGCGGTTCGTTCGATGACTATCTGGCCGCGCGGGAACTCGCCGGCGCATCGCGCCGACGCGCGCTGCGGGCGGCGATCGGTCTGCATCTCTCCGAACATGTCGGCGAGCGTATGGCGCTGGCCGCATCGGCCATTCGGAACGGCGTGGCGCTGTATCGCCGCCTGACCGATGAGCTGCGAGGCACCCTGGCCGCGATGCTGGGCAGGCCGGGACAAGCGCCGGCCGATGCGTTGGCGGCGATTCTCAGGGAGAAAGCCCGGTTCGCCCAGGGCTATCATCACTCGGTCAGGGTCGGTGACATCCGCCTTGACGACTGGTTCGCGGCGCACCGATCGCCGGCAGATCTCCTCGGTGCATTGGCGCGGTCGGATTGGGTCGACCGCGACGTGCCTGAGCGCAGCCGCTTGCTTGCGCTGTTCGATTTCGGCGGACCGATGTTCGGCGTGTTCGATGCGGCGGAGCGCGAGGTTCTCATGGCCTGGTTGCGTTTCGTGGCGCGGACGCGCGCCGGGGTCGACTCGCCAACCGATCGACGATCGATGCCGGCGGCGGATCCAGGCCGCGCGGATTCGGGAGTTCCTGCGGCGGATCGCGGCCGGTTCGTCCTCGGCACCTTGGGACAGGTGACACTGCCGAATCCTGGCGCGGTCGAATCGCGCGGCGCGTTCCATCGACTGGTCATGATCGACGGCGAACCCGATGCTCTTGAGGATGCCGGTGCCCTGGTCACACGCTGGCTTCGCGGTACTGCTCGTGACATGCGGCAATGGTCCAGCCGCTTCACGTTTACGCCCGAACGTTTCGACGCGTGGCTCGCGAGCCGCTATCGTCCGCCGGGCGCCGTTGCTACACCGGCGCGGCCGCGACTGCCGCGCCAGGCCTATGTGTACGCGATCGAGCAGATGGCTCCGGCGGTACTGGTCGACGGCTGCTGGCTGCAGCGGGCGGGGGAGTTGTGCGAGAGTTCGCCCGAGGTGGCCGAGCGTCTGCAGCGCATCCATCGCGACGAACTCGGCGACGGGCATGCCGAACGCAGCCATCCGGTCGTCTACCGTGATCTGTTGCGCTCCCTAGGGCTCGAACTTCCCGCGATCACGAACCCGGCGTTCGCGGGGCATTCCGGATTCATCGACGCCGCGTTCGACTTGCCGGTCTACATGTTGGGCTTGTCGCTGGCGCCGCGCCGATGGCTGCCGGAAATCCTCGGCCTGAATCTCGCGATCGAACTCAGCGGACTCGGAGCAGGGTATCAGCGCACCGCGCGCGAACTGGAATTCTGGGGTATCGACCCGCTGGTCGTCCGGCTGCATCAGTCGATCGACACGCTGGCCGGGGGGCACGCGGCGCTCGCGCGTGAGGCGATCCTGCTGCATCTGGATCAGGTCCGCGCTCTCGGGGGGGATGCCAGCGTGCAGCAGCACTGGCGGCGCATCTGGTGCGGCTACCATTCGCTGCGCACCGTCACCCGGCGGTTCCGGCGTCAATTGATCGTGAGTTACCTGTGGCGGACCGTGAAGCGGCGAACCGGAGTCGACGGTCCGATTCCAGGCAAGCCCGATACGCGTCAGGGTCTGGTGTCCTGACGCGCGTTATCCGGCGCCGATGCGTCGATCTCTGCTGCTGGACTGGTGAAGCCCCGTGGAAGTCGGGGCTTCAGGCGCAGCGGGCCGTCACGCCGGAGTGAACCTTCCTGGTCGGTCGGGCCCGTGACTAGTTCGACGGCGCTTCCGGCGCGAACGGGATCGGTTTGACCCGGTCGATCACGCACGGTATGCCGTCTCCAAGCCGCGCATGCAGCTGGTCGAGTGGCTTGCAGACGAAGCGCATGTCGCGAATCGTGAACTGGTTGACGGTGCCGTTGAGGACGAACGCGTAGGTTCCGGCAGTTCCTGGAACGAACGATGACTCATAGGTGCCATGGTCGACTTGGTCGAATTTGTCCGGTAACTTTCCCCGCTTGATCACGTTGCCTTGATCGTCGAGCAATTCGACGGTCGCGGTGATGTCGACCTTGTCATGGGGATACGTGTTCGGATTTCCCGGCTGATTGTCGCTCATGCTCACGAAGCGGGCATCGTTCCAGTTGTCCGGTTCCCCTTTCGGGAACAGGTACGGCGACATCTGCAGCGTCGCTGGCTCTCCAACATACGGGATGTCGTTCGCGAAGCCGACGATGATCTGAAGGCGCCCATTTGGGGTCGGTGCGACATCCTCGAAGATGAGCGCTCCCTGGACCGGGCCAACGGCCAATAGCCCACCGCTCAGCAGCGCGGCGGAAAGAGTAGATAGGGTTCTGTTCATGGTCTGGCGTCTCCTCAGTCCGTGGCGTCGCCAGCGGCGGATTTGGGGGGGAAGATGACTTTGAACGGAGGGCGCGCCGGATCCACGCAGCCGAACGTCGCATGGCTGCCGGGCGTGCAGTAGAACGTATCATCGATCGCCTGGCCGTTGATCGTGCCCTTCAGGTGGAACGCGTAGTAGCCCGCCGGATACGGCCTGAACTCCCGCGCGTAGCGCCGCGGCGTGAACAATTCACGAAGCGAGCCGAGCTTGCGTTCCGCGATCACCTTGCCGGCTTCGCCCGGCGCGTCCAGCGTTTGCACGACGGCGCTGATCCGTACCTCGTCCGCTTTGCCGACAGGACGTCCGTCGAGCGGCACCCCGTTGTTATATTTCGTGATGTCCTTGAACGGATAGATCTCGACGCCGTTCGGCTCGCCCTCGAATACCGGTTCGACCATGAACCCGAGGAAGAAGCCGACGCTCCCGTCGCCGACGGGTACGAAGTAGTGGGCATCGGCTGGCGGGGCCAGCGCTGCCAGCAAGCCAGCCGCGGTCGCGGCGGTACGCAAGCGTTTCATCTGCGGAACTCCCAATGTGTTTGAGGCGTGAACGGCACGGGCATCGGCTCGTCGTTTCGAGACGGTTCGATCGCCAGTGCAGCGATCGATATGTCCGCAAATTTCAGGCCACTCCGGTCGTTCCGATCACGCTGCGTTGGGGTTGGCGCTGGCGCCACTGATCCAAAGGAGCGCTCTGCCGGGGGATTGACCAGCCCGGCAGTTGCGGGAGCAGGGCGGGTCGGTCGCCGGGCATGGCATGCGTCCCTTGCGCGGTAAATATCCCGGGTACGCGAAATCACGCAATTCGCTGGCCGAAGAGCGGCATCCCTGAGGGATATGCCGCAAGTGTGCGAGCGCCGTCTGCGGTCACGGATCACACCGGACAGCGTGCAGCGGCGAACGCTTCGGACGCCGAATCATACCGCGCCGCGCGGTTTTTCGATGGTGTGGGCCCTGGCACGAACGCCATGCGCCACAAGGCGGATCGGTACTTGGTATGGATCTTGCCCCCCCCCCTACCTGACTCCGATGGCCCACGAGGGGCAGGCGACCCACGAGCGGGTCGAGGCCCCGCGGTGATTGGGGGCATCAGTTTCGTGCGCCGTGACCGTCACAAGGGGGATGACCCGCGCCAGCCGTGCGTCAGGGTCAGCCGATGGTCGAGCGTGCCGGCGCCTGAGGCTCATGGCAGGCGGTGTGTACGAAGCCAACAACAAGGCCGAACGCCCGGGAGCCGGAACGGCTCCAGGTAGGTCATCGCCATGCCGATACCTGCCTGGCGCCACCCGGGACCCAGGATACCCATCGATCGACACAAGCTTCGAAGGAGGCTCTACATGAAACGAACATTCGTCCCGGCCTTGCTTGCCGGGTCGCTGGCCGCGATCAGTGGCATGGCCGAAGCGCATTTCTTCCAGCCGGTCGGTGACAAGACCGTCGGATTTTTCGTCGGCTTCATCCTCGAGCCCGGCTACGAGGGTGAGCCGAACGGCATCGAGATTTTCGCCAAGGCGGACGTCCGGTACGACGCGAACGGTAATCCGGCGCGGTTTCGAACGATCAATCCGACGAAACATCCGGAGGATTCGGTTCGTCTGGAGGCGACGGTGCAGGTCCTCGAGTCGGCCGATCCACAAGCCAAGGTCCTGGCCGAGAAAAAGGTCGGCAAGCTGCGCCTGGCACAGCCGTCGCTGGGGCGCTACACGGTCGACTTCACGCCGTACCCGGCGGGAATCTACGCGTTCAAGATGAGCGGGCGGATCAACGGACAGCGCTTCAACGGGCGAATGATCTGCTCGGTAGGGAGTCACGAGACCTTCACGTGCATCCAGCCGGCCAAGCCGCGCGCGCCCGAGGTTTTTCCTCAGGAGTGATGGCCATCCATTCCGGGGCACCACGGCAGGACATCTGTCGTGAGGGTGCCCGAGAAAGAAGATCTGCACCAATCCTGGAGACCGATACATGAGCAAGCGATTTTCCAAGGTCATCGCCGGCACCATGGCGACTGGCTGTCTTTTTTGCGCGGCCGCGCAGGCCGATCTGTACGAGGATGTTCACGGCTACCCGGATGAGGGTGTCGTGCTACTGGTCGGGTTGCAGAATAGCCCGCCGTTTGTCAACGAGCGTGCACGCTTTGCGTTCTCGCCATTCGTTGACGCAGAGTTTGACGATCAAGGCGGCTGGGTCGCTGGAGGCCGATTCGTCAGCGTCGGCGACAACAATCCTGGCGACCCACAAACCTACCCGGACGATGAGGTCAATCTGACCGGGACGATCGAGTTGCTGGGGCCGCACGGCGAGGTGCTGCGCGAGATGCCGTTTCCTGAGGAATTCAAACAGCCGTTCGTGACTGGCGCGTATATCAGCGAGTTCACGCCGATGACCGCCGGCCGTTATGCGTACGTGCTGAGCGGCAACATCAGGACACGCGACGACCAGGGCAAACTGCGCAACTTCAAGTTCGCCGACGCCCGGTTCGTCTGCAAGCGCGACGACAAGCTGCACGCATGGTGGGGCGACGGTCTGCAGTGCATCCGCGAGCGGACGAAGCCGAGCCACTACGCCCCGAGCGAGCCGAGCTAGTTGGCGAATCCCACGCGAGGCGGTTCGCCGCTCCGCGTGGGAACGATCAGTCTCCCCGCGGCGTCGCGCAGGGTTGCGCGCGTCATTCCGGATGGACTCAGGAATCCAGATGGCCATGGATGGCGTGCCTCCCTAGCGGCTGCAGGCGTAGCGCCTGCGCTCAGTGCCGCCGGTGACCTAGGTTCAGTCGCTCCACCGCACCGGCCCCGGTCAAATTGACAAGCCCGCGCGCGCGGCGCATGCTCGGGCCCTCCGCAGCCAACGGGCCCGACCATGTCTCCCGCGGATCGACCTCCTCCTTCCCGCTTTGCGCGACGCCGGTTCCTGATGCAGTCCATGGCGCTCGGGCTGAGTGCGTCAGGGCTCAGATCCGTTCTCGCCGCCGGTGAAACCGATCACATCACGCTGCCGTTTGCCAACGGCGAACGGGAACTGGCGAGCTACCCGCAGAAGCGGCCGTTGATCCGCCTGACCGGGCGGCCGCCGCAGCTGGAAACGCCGTTCGCGGTATTCGACGAGGGATTGCTGACGCCGAACGATGCGTTCTTCGTCCGCTATCACCTGAGCGGCATTCCGACGCGGGTCGATCCGGCCACATATCGCTTGCGGGTCGGTGGCCTGGTCGAACGGCCGTTGACCCTGGCTCTCGACGACGTGAAGCGCATCGGGCCGGCTCAGGACCTGGTTGCCGTCCATCAGTGCTCCGGCAACAGTCGCGGCTTTTTCGATCCCCGCATCCACGGTGGCCAGTTGGGCCATGGGGCTATGGGCAACGCGCGCTGGACCGGTGCGCCGCTGCGCGCGGTGCTCGAACGCGCCGGCATCCGGCGGGGCGCGGTTCAGGTCACGTTCGACGGACTCGACAAGCCGGTGTTTCCGGCGACACCGGATTTCGTCAAGGCTTTGCCGGTCGCGCATGCGATGGACGGCGAGGTGCTGCTGGCCTGGGCGATGAACGGCGCCGATCTGCCGATGCTGAACGGCTATCCGCTGCGGCTGGTCGTGCCGGGTTACTTCGGCACCTACTGGGTCAAACACCTGAGCGACATCGAGGTCGTCGATCGTGAATACGACGGCTTTTTCATGGGCACGGCCTACCGGATTCCCGACAATGACTGCGGCTGTGTCGAACTCGGTGGAAAGCCTGACCGAACGCGCCCGATCGATCGTTTCGTCATCCGCTCGTTCATCACCTCGCCGGCCGAGGGCACGCGGCATCCGGTCGGCGGGTCGATCCCGCTGCGCGGCATCGCGTTCGACGGGGGGCACGGCATTGCGCGCGTCGAGTATTCGACGGACGGTGGAGCACATTGGCAGGCGGCGGCGCTCGGCACCGATCTCGGGCGCTATTCGTTCCGGCCGTGGACCGCGACGTTCCAGCCGGACCGCGCCGGGCCCCACGACTTGAGGGTCCGTGCGATCGGCGTCAACGGCGAACGGCAGCCGGACACCGCGCTGTGGAATCCATCGGGCTACCGCTACAACGCGGTGATGTCCGTTCGCATCATCGCCGGGTAAGCCGATGATGCGCAGGATCGCGATTCTCCTCGGAGCCTCGGCAATGGCCGCTCCGCTTGCCGCAGTGGAGATCGAGTTGCCGGCCGATAGTGCATCGTTCCGGCCCTCGGCGCTGCCCGGTTATGCACTCGCGCAACGCAACTGCCTAGTCTGCCACTCGGCCGACTACGTGTCCTCGCAGCCGCCCGACGCCGATCGAGGCTATTGGCAGCAGACGGTGCTGAAGATGAAGACCGCGTTCGGCTGGCCGCTGCCGGACGATGAGGTCGGGCCGATCATCGATTACCTGGTCAGCGCTTACGGAGCCCCATCGTCGGGCGCCGCCGTGGCTCCCCCCTCGCCCGATGCGCGGCGCTGAGTCTCAAGGCATGTTGGGCATACGGGCGACGCCGCGTCGTTCGATTCGTCCAGTGATGATCCGCGTGCTGACGCTGCTGTGCGCGGTCTTGCCGTGGGCCGCGCACGCCGAGCCCAAGCCGAACATCCTGGTGATCTTCACCGACGACCACGGTTATGCCGATCTCGGTGCGCAGGGCGTCGATCGCGACATCCGGACGCCGAATCTGGACACACTGGCGCGCGAGGGCGTGCGCTTCACGAACGGGTATGTCTCGGCGCCGCAGTGCGTGCCATCGCGGGCGGGACTTTTGACCGGCCGCTACCAGCAGCGCTTCGGGCTCGAGGACAACCGGCAGGGCGGCTTGCCGCTATCGGAGCAGACGATCGCAGAGCGGCTACACGCCGCGGGTTACGTCACGGGCCAGGTCGGCAAATGGCACCTGGATCTGCCGAAGGCCATCGGCGAGCACGGCGAGCGCGACCGCACGCCGCAACTCGCGCTGATGCCGCAGGCCCACGGCTTCGACGAATACTGGCGCGGCGAGATGGGGCAGTACGTCGTGTCCCACGCGCTGGACGGCCATCGCTTCGCCGATGCGCCGCACCGCTTGGCCGACGATCGCTTCCGCATCGTCGTGCAGACCGAGGCCGCGCTGTCGTTTCTCGACCGGCGGCGCGCGAAGCCCGAGCAGCCGTGGTTTCTTTATCTGGCCTGGTTCGCGCCGCACATGCCGCTCGAGTCCCCGGAGCCCTGGTTTTCGCGCACATCCGCGGCACTGCCGCTGCAACGCCGTCAGGCGCTGGCGATGATCGCGGCGATGGACGAGGGGGTCGGGCGATTGCGCGAGAAACTCCGCGCGCTCGGCATGGAGCGGCGCACGCTGATCTTCTTCATCGGCGACAATGGCGCGCCGCTGCGCCCCAAAGCATGGAACGGCTCGCTGAACCGGCCACTGGTCGGCGAGAAGGGCATGCTGACCGACGGCGGTACGCGAACCCCGTTCGTCGCTGCGTGGCCCGGCACGCTGCCGGCGGGAAAGGTCTACGAGCGGCCGGTTTCGAGCCTGGATGTCGCCGCGACCGCGGTCGCGCTGGCCGGCCTGCCGCACGATCCGGCGCTGGACGGCGTCGATCTCGTGCCATTCATGACCGGGCGGAACACCGGATATCCCCATGAGGCGCTGTTCTGGCGCTGGCGCTCGCAGGGGGCGGTGCGCGCCGGGCGCTGGAAGTTCGTCTTGGTTGGTCCCGACCGACGCTTGCTGTTCGATCTGGACAGCGCTGAGGGCGAGAACCGTGACCGTCTGTCCGAGTTTCCGGCCGTCGCCGATGACTTGCAGAAGAAGCTGATGGCCTGGGACAGGAGCCTGCCGGCGCCGCACCTGCCGCGCGGTGCGAACCGTCAGGACCGGGCTTTCTTCGATCCCCTGGTGAAGCCGGCCGATACGGGCGCACGGCCCGTTGCTCCGGCGAAATGATGCCGCGCGGCGTGTGATCGGGTAGAATCGCGCGCTTTTGGTAATCCGCTGACTTCGACGATGCGCATCGCCCTCGGCGTCGAGTATGACGGTGCGGCCTTCGCCGGCTGGCAGTGGCAACGGGGCCGCCGCACCGTGCAGGCCGTGCTCGAAGCGGCGCTGTCCCAGGTTGCCGATGCGCCGATCCGCGCGCACGCCGCCGGACGGACCGACACCGGCGTGCATGCCCTCGAGCAGATCGTCCATTTCGATCCGTCGTCGCCGCGGCCGCTGAAGGCGTGGTGGATGGGCGCGAACTCGCTGTTGCCGGACGAGGTACGCGTGCTGTGGGCGCGCGAGGTGCCGCATGAGTTCCACGCGCGCTACAGCGCGATCGCCCGGGCTTACCGCTACGTGATCCTGAATCGACCGAGCCGGCCGGCCTTGCAACGTGGCCGGATGACCTGGTGCCACCGGCCGCTGGACGAACGGCGCATGCAGGACGCCGCGCGCCATCTGGTCGGCGAGCACGATTTCAGCTCGTTCCGCGCGCAGGACTGCCAGTCGCGTAGCCCGGTTCGGCGCATGCATTTCATCGAGGTGTCGCGCGACGGGGACCAGGTGTCGATCGAGATGGCGGCAAACGCGTTCGTACATCACATGGTGCGGAACATCGTCGGCACGCTGATCGACATCGGCTCCGGTCGCGCCGAAGCCGACTGGGCCGGCGAGGTGCTGCGCGCGCGGCGACGTGATGCCGCCGGCGTGACGGCTCCGCCGGATGGTCTGTATCTCGCCGGCGTTTTCTATCCTCCGGCGTTTGGTCTGCCGTGCGACGCGATGTTTGCCCGGTTACCGGCCGACGCCGCGCGCTTCCAGCCCGAGGTCGACGATGACGACGTATCGTTCGCGGCGAACTCGCGTTAAAATCTGCGGCTTTACGCGTCCGGCCGACGCCTTGGAAGCGGCGCGACTCGGCGCGGATGCGATCGGACTGGTGTTCCACGAACGGAGCCCGCGGGCCGTGACGATCGAACGGGCCGAGGCCATCGTTGCCGGCCTGCCGCCGTTCGTCACGACGGTCGGATTGTTCGTCGATGAGGATCCGGCCCTGGTGCACGCGGCGACGACGCGGCTGGGTCTCGATCTGCTGCAGTTCCATGGCGACGAGGCCCCCGGCTACTGTCGGGGCTTCGGCCGGCCTTATATCAAGGCGATCCGTGTGCGACCGGACACCGATCTGGCGGTCGAGGCGGGACGCTATGCGGAGGCGCGCGGGCTGCTGCTCGATGCCTATCATCCCGATGCGCATGGCGGAACCGGGATGCAGTTCGACTGGAGCGAGGTCCGCGTGCCGCCGGACGTCTCGCTGATTCTCGCGGGAGGCCTGCACGCCGGCAACGTCCGCGCCGGTATCGCCGCGCTGCGGCCGTCGGCGGTCGACGTGTCGAGTGGTGTCGAGAGCGCGAAGGGCATCAAGGACGCCGGGAAGATGGCGGTATTTTTCAACGAGGTCTACGAATTTGATCACGCACAGCGGCACATCGCCGGAGCCTTATAGCCTGCCGGACGCGCGCGGCCATTTCGGCCGATACGGCGGTGTGTTCGTCGCGGAGACGCTGATCGAGCCGCTGGAGGAACTGAAGCAGGCGTACGAGCGCTACCGCGACGACCCCGATTTCATCGCCGAGCTCGATCGAGACCTGGCGCATTACGTCGGTCGGCCGTCGCCGATCTATCACGCCGAGCGGTTCAGCCGGGAGGCCGGGGGCGCGCAGATCTATCTGAAGCGCGAGGACCTGAACCATACCGGCGCGCACAAGGTCAACAACACCGTCGGACAGGCCCTGCTGGCCAAGCGCATGGGCAAGCGGCGCATCATCGCCGAGACCGGTGCCGGGCAGCACGGCGTCGCTACGGCGACCGTCGCCGCGCGGCTCGGCATGGAGTGCATTGTCTACATGGGCGCGGTCGACGTGCAGCGGCAGTCGCTGAACGTCTACCGGATGAAGCTGCTCGGCGCGACCGTGGTGCCGGTCGAGTCGGGGTCGAAGACCTTGAAGGACGCGTTGAACGAGGCGCTGCGCGACTGGGTCACGAACGTCGACGATACGTTCTACATCATCGGCACCGTGGCCGGGCCGCATCCTTATCCGGCGATGGTCCGCGATTTCCAGGCGGTCATCGGGCGCGAGTCGAAATCCCAGATGATCGACATGACCGGGCGCCTGCCCGACGCGCTGGTCGCGTGCGTCGGTGGCGGCTCGAACGCGATGGGCCTGTTCTATCCGTTCATCGACGATCACGAGGTGCGGATGTACGGCGTCGAGGCGGCCGGCGACGGCATCGACACCGGCCGGCATTCCGCGCCGCTGAACGCCGGACGGCCCGGCGTATTGCATGGGAATCGGACGTACCTGATGGAGGACGACGACGGCGAGATCATCGAGACGCATTCGATTTCGGCCGGTCTCGATTATCCCGGCGTCGGACCGGAGCACGCCTGGCTTAAGGACAGCGGGCGGGCGTCGTACGCGGCGATCACCGACGACGAGGCGCTGGCGGCATTCCATATGCTGACCGAACTCGAAGGCATCATCCCCGCGCTGGAGTCGAGCCATGCGATTGCCTACGCGCGGAAACTCGCGGCGACGATGCGGCCCGATCAGCAGATCCTGGTGAATCTGTCCGGGCGCGGCGACAAGGACATCAACACGATCGCGACGCGCGAGGGCATCACGCTGTGAGCCGCATCACCGAAACCTTCGACGCGCTGCGCAAGGCCCAGCGCAAGGCGCTGATTCCGTTCATCACGGCCGGCGATCCGACACCGGACTTCACCGTGCCCAGCCTGCACGCGATGGTCGCGGCCGGCGCCGATGTCATCGAACTCGGCGTGCCGTTCTCCGACCCGATGGCCGATGGGCCGGTGATCCAGAAGGCCAGCGAGCGCGCGCTCGCTCAGCGCATGAGCCTGCGCCGCACGCTCGATCTGGTCGCCGAGTTCCGTCGCGACGATTCGCGAACGCCGATCGTGCTGATGGGTTACCTGAATCCGATCGAGAGCATGGGCTACGGTGACTTCGCCACCCGCGCGAAACAGGCCGGTGTCGATGGCGTGCTGACGGTGGACATGCCGCCGGAGGAGTCCGAGGAGTTGCTGCCGCTGCTGCTCGATGCCGGCATCGACCCGATCTTCCTGCTGGCGCCGAATAGCACCGCCGCGCGCATCGAGGCGATGTCCCGGCTCGGACGTGGCTACCTGTACTATGTGTCGCTGAAGGGCGTGACCGGCGCCGGGCATCTGGATCTGGCCGAGGTCGAGCGCAAGCTGGCGGAAATACGGGCGCATTCCGGCTTGCCGGTCGGCGTCGGCTTCGGTGTCAAGAATGCCGAGACTGCCGCGGCGATCGCCGGATTTGCCGATTCCGTCGTCGTTGGCAGCGCCCTGGTCAGTCAGATCGAGCGCTGTGCCGGGCGGCCCGAGGAAGCTCGCCAAGCGATCGTCGGCTTGCTGCGCGAGATGCGCGCGGCGATGGATGCACGCACTGCAGGCGGAGGCCAATCGTGAGCTGGTTCCAGAAATTCGTTCCGGCGAAGATCCGCACCGAGGCGTCGACGAAGAGCCCGGTGCCCGAGGGGCTGTGGTCGAAATGCCCGCATTGCGGGGCGATCCTGTATCGGGCGGAGCTCGAGCGCAACCTGGAGGTGTGCCCAAAATGCAGCCATCACATGCGCATCAGCGGGCGCAAGCGGCTGCACGTGTTTCTCGATCCCGGCAATCGCCAGGAGATCGGCGAGACGCTGACGCCGGTCGATCCGCTGAAGTTCAAGGACAGCAAGAAATACCGTGATCGGCTGAACCAGGCACAGAAGGGAACGGGCGAAAAGGACGCTTTGATCGTCGTGCGGGGCAAGTTGAAAGGCCTTCCGCTGGTCGCCAGCGCGTTCAACTTCGATTTCATGGGCGGCTCGATGGGGTCGGTCGTCGGTGAGCGCTTCGTGCGCGGCGTCAATCACAGCATCGAGGCACGAATTCCGCTGATCTGCTTCTCGGCGAGTGGTGGCGCGCGGATGCAGGAATCCTTGCTGTCGCTGTTTCAGATGGCGAAGACCAGCGCGGCTTTGGCCCGTCTGGCGCGGGTTGGCGTTCCGTTCATCTCGGTCATGACCGACCCGACGATGGGCGGCGTCTCGGCCAGTCTGGCGATGCTCGGAGACGTCAACGTTGCCGAACCCGGTGCGCTGATAGGCTTTGCCGGCCCGCGGGTGATCGAACAGACGGTCCGCGAAAAGCTCCCGGAAGGCTTCCAGCGCAGCGAGTTTCTGCTCGAGCACGGCGCGATCGACCTGATCATCGACCGCCGCGAGATGCGCGACCGGATCTACCGTCTACTGGCGCTGCTGACGCGACGCGAGTCCGCGCCCTCGGCGCCGCCGGAGCGTCTGGTCCGCATCGAGACGCCGCGCGACGAACCGCCAGGCTCGCTGAATCCACCCGTGGTCGATACATCGGATATCGATTGATCGATGCGGTTCGCGACACTGGCCGAATGGCTGGTCTGGCAGGAGACGCTGCATCCGAGGACAATCGACCTGGGGCTGGATCGCGTCCGCGCGGTCTATCGGCGGCTCGCGGGGCAGGGCGTCCGGCATTTCACGATCACCGTCGGCGGCACCAACGGCAAGGGGTCCTGCGTCGCCTACCTGGATGCGATCCTGCGGGCGCAGGGCTATCGTGTCGGCACCTATACCTCGCCTCATCTGCTGCGCTACAACGAGCGGATCCGCATCCAGGGGGTACCGCTCGGCGATGAGGAGATCTGCAGCGCATTTACCCGGGTCGATCAGGCGCGCGGTGACACGACGCTGAGTTTCTTCGAGTTCGGCACGCTCGCCGCGCTGGACCTGTTCGGTCGTGCGCCACTCGATGTGCAGATTCTCGAGGTCGGACTCGGTGGTCGGCTGGATGCCGTCAACATCGTCGATGCCGACGCGGTGCTGATCGGCAGCATCGCGCTCGATCATCAGGACTGGCTCGGCGAGTCGCGCGAATCGATCGGCTTCGAGAAGGCCGGCGTATTCCGCCGGTCGCGTCCGGCAGTCGTCGTCGATCCAGACCCGCCGGCGTCCCTGGTGAGGCATGCGCTGGACCTGCCGGCCGACCTGGCCCGTTCCGGGACGGATTTCGCCTACGCCATGACGCCCGGAGCCTGGAACTGGCGCGGACGTTCCGCGCGCCACGACAACTTGCCGCTGCCGGCGCTGGCCGGCGCGCATCAGGTGCAGAACGCCGCGGGCGCGCTGGCACTGCTGGAGCGGATCGCCGACCGCTGGCCGGTCGACGAGGCCTCGATACGTCGGGGCTTGAGCCAGGTCGAACTCGACGGGCGCTTCCAGGTGTTGCCCGGAGACGTGCCGATCGTGCTCGACGTCGCACACAATCCGCAGGCCGCGGGCGTGCTCGCCGGCATGCTGCGCGAACGCTTCGCCGGGCGGCCGGTGCATGCGGTCTTCGCGCTGATGCGCGACAAGGATGCGGTCGGCGTCGCCGGACAATTCGAGGGTCTGGTGCGTCGCTGGTATTTGCCTCCACTGGCGATGAGTCGCGCGGCAGCGCCCGATGTGCTGGCTGAGACACTTCGAAGTCTCGGCTCGGAAGGCGTAGAATGGTCGTTTTCCAATGTGGCCGAGGCGGTCGCCGCGGCGAGCGCGAACGCTCGAAGGGGGGAGATCATCGTGGTTTTCGGATCGTTTTTTCTGGTCGCCGAGTTCCTGGCTCGGCGTGCCGCACAGCCGGGGTAATGGTCGTTGGACGATCAATTGAAACAACGTCTGCTCGGTGCGACGGTAATCGTCGCCTTGGTCGTGATCTTCGTGCCGATGCTGTTCGACGAGAAGTCGGACCCGCGGGGCACGATCGGCGCGAACAATATTCCGCCCTTGCCGAAGGAGATCGAAGAGCGGGAGATCGCGCTGCCGACGATGCCGTCGGAAGCCGGCGACGCGGGTGCCAGGTCAACCGGCGCCAGTTCCTACCGCATCATTCCGCTGACGGACGGGCGCGAGCCGTCGTCCGAGGAACGTCCCGCCGCCGATACGGCGCCTGCGGCTGACGGTCGTGGGATGGCCGGTGCCCCGCCGACCGAATTCGGCGAAGACGAGGGTGCCGAGGAGGGCGCGGAACTGCCGACCCGGGACAGCCCATTGGGCCGTGGCGTGAAGGGACCGGCGCCGCGCAAGTCGGCCGATGGATCGCCGCAGCAGGATGCGCCGCGAGCCAGCAAGCCCGATGCGCCGGCGTTGAAGCCGATCCAGCCGACGCCCGCGGCGCGGGCCGCGCCACCGACGGCGGCAAGTCCGAAGCCGGCGACGCCGGCCAAGCCGGTCGAGGCCCCGGCAAAATCGGCGCAGCCGGTCGCCAAACCCCCGGCCGGCGACGTGAAGTCCCAGGCCACCGCAAGCGAAGCGAAGCGAACTGCCGAAAAGCTCGCCACCACCGAGAAGACAGCGCCTCCGGCGAAGCCGGCGCCGAAGCCGCCCGCCGCGACACCCGCCAAGGCGCCGGCACCGGCGAAAGCACCTGCAGCGAAGGCCGACGAGTCGAAGACCGAGAAGAAGACGGAGACACCGCCGAAAGCGGTGGCAGCGAAGCCCAGCCCCGAAGCCGCATCGGTCCCGCCGAAGAGTGCGGCGACAAAATTGGCCGATGCCGCACCTAAGGCACCACCGGCCGCGACACCGGCCAAGAAGCTTGAACCCGCCCCGAAGCCCGCTGCACCGACCGAGCGTACGCAGACGCCGGCCAAATCACCGGAATCCGCGACGCCAGCGAAGTCCGTGCCCGAAGCCAAGCCAGGCGCGGATGCGAACACCAAGCCGAAGCCCGAGCCCGCGCCGTCGGTATGGGTCGTACAGGCCGGCAGCTTTACCACCGAGAAGGATGCGAAGGCCCTGGCCGAAAAACTGCGGAAGGGCAAGTTTCCGGCATTCGTCGAGACCGTGACCGGGCAGAAGGGTTCGATCTATCGCGTGCAGGTCGGACCGGAACTGGAAAAGACGCGCGCCGAGCAGGTCAAGAAGCGCCTCGAGTCCAGTGCGGGCATACGCGGCCTCGTGGCGGCCCACCAATGATCGCCGTCCTCGCGAGTCGCTGTTGGGTTTGCGTGTCGCGGCAATCGTCGCCCGTTTCACGCTGAGGCGCGTTGCCGGTGGAATGGGTCTGGGTCGATTACGTCGTGCTCGGCTTGCTCGGCATATCCGCGCTGCTGGGCCTGATGCGCGGGTTCGTCCGAGAGTTTCTGTCGCTGGTCGCCTGGATCGCCGCCGTGTGGGTCGCCGTGCACTACAGTGGAATGCTGGCCGATCGTCTGGCGCCCTTCATCGAGCCGGTGCCGCTGCGCAAGGCGGCGGCGTTCTGTATCGTGTTGTTCGCCGGGCTGATCATCGGAGCGATCATCGGGGCCGTGGTCGGCAGCCTGGTGTCGAGCGCCGGACTGTCCGGCACCGACCGCATCGTCGGCCTGTTGTTCGGCCTGCTGCGGGGTGCGCTCGTGGTCGCGGTCCTGGTGCTGGTTGCCGGCTTGACGCCGGCTCCGCAGTCATCGTGGTGGAAGGCATCGAAGTTGATTCCGCCGTTTCAGGCGCTGGCCGAATGGGTTCGTGGCCAGGTTCCGGCCGATTGGCTGAGCCACCTGAATTACCACTAGCGTCGCGGATCGCGGCGTGACGGGTCGGCGTCCGTTGCAGCGTCGTTGACGGAGAACTAGAGCTATGTGTGGTGTCGTCGGCATCGTTTCTCACGGGAGCGCGAATCAGGACCTCTACGAGGCCCTCACGGTCCTGCAGCACCGAGGGCAGGATGCCGCCGGAATCGTCACCTGCGAGGGTGACCGTTTGCACCTGCGAAAGGAAAGCGGCCTGGTGCGGGATGTGTTCCATACCCGGCACATGGTCGGTTTGCACGGTCGGATGGGCATCGGTCACGTGCGCTATCCCACCGCGGGCTGCACGACGACGGCCGAGGCGCAGCCGTTCTACGTCAATTCCCCGTACGGCATCTCGCTGGCGCACAACGGCAACCTGACGAACGCCGAGATCCTGAAGCACGAGTTGTTCGTTCAGGACCAGCGACACATCAACACCGACTCGGACTCCGAAGTGCTGCTGAACGTGTTCGCGCACGAGTTGCAGGAGACCGGCAAGCTGCGCATCGACGCCAGCGACGTGTTTCGCGCGGTTGCCGCGGTCCACCGGCGCTGTCGCGGGGCCTATGCGGTTGTCGCGATGGTCACCGGCTTTGGCATCATCGGCTTTCGTGACCCATTCGGAATCCGGCCTCTGGTGTTCGGTGAACGCGCTACGCCGAACGGCAAGGAATACATGATCGCGTCCGAGAGCGTCGCGCTCGACGTGCTCGGCTTCAAGCTGATCCGTGACGTCGAACCGGGCGAGGTCGTGCTGATCGAGAAAAGCGGTGCGTTGCGCACCCAACAATGCGCGGAGACGGCGCTGCACTCGCCGTGCATCTTCGAGTTCGTCTATTTTGCGCGTCCGGACTCGATCATCGACAACATCTCGGTCTACAAGGCACGGATGCGCATGGGCGACATGCTGGCCGACAAGTTGTTGCGCCAGCGTCCCGATCACGACATCGACGTGGTGATTCCGATTCCGGATACCAGCCGCACCGCGGCGCTGCAACTGGCGACGCGGATCGGCGTGAAATATCGTGAAGGCTTCATCAAGAATCGCTACATTGGTCGCACGTTCATCATGCCCGGACAGCAGGAGCGCTCGCGCTCGGTGCGGCAGAAGCTCAATGCGATCGACCTCGAGTTTCGTGGCAAGAACGTGCTGCTGGTCGATGACTCGATCGTGCGCGGCACGACCTCGATGCAGATCATCCAGATGGCGCGGGAAGCCGGCGCGCGCAAGGTCTATTTCGCATCGGCTTCGCCACCGGTGCGGTTTCCGAACGTTTACGGTATCGACATGCCGGCGGCGCACGAGTTGATCGCGCACGATCGCACCGATCTGGAGGTGCAGCAGGAACTGGGCGCGGACTGGCTGATCTACCAGGATCTCGAAGACCTGGTCGAAAGCGTGCAGCGCGGCAACCCGCGGATCACGCGTTTCGATACCTCGTGCTTCAACAACGAGTACGTGACCGGCGACGTCAATCAGGATTATCTGGACTACCTCGGCCAGCATCGCTGCGATCAGGCCAAGGTTCAGCGCGGCGCCGATGCCTCGATCATGGAGCTTCACAACTCCGCCTGAAACACCATCGCCGGGCGCGGTTCGTGGAACCGGCGGCGTGCGATGCGCCGTCGCCCGAACGGACCCGACGCGGCGCGATGATCCCAGTCAGCAAGGACACGAGCCATGAACGATTCCGATTGGGCCGAATACGGTCCGGCGACGCGCGCGGTGCGGGCCGGGCAGTCCCGCACCGCGGAGCAGGAGCACAGCGATCCGATCTTCGCGACCTCCAGCTACGTCTTCGCCAGCGCGGCCGAGGCCGCGGCCCGCTTCAGCGGCAAGGAGCCCGGCAACATCTATTCGCGCTTCACAAATCCGACGGTCCGGGCGTTCGAGACCCGGCTCGCGGCGCTCGAGGGCGGCGAGCGCTGCATCGCGACCGCATCGGGGATGGCGGCGATCGCCTCGACCGCCTTCGGGCTGCTGAAGTCGGGTGATCACGTGGCCTGTTCGCGCGGCGTGTTCGGCAATACGACGCTGCTGTTCCAGAACTATCTGGCGAAATTCGGCGTCACGGCGAGCTTCGTCGGTTTGACGGACTATCCGGCGTGGACCGAGGCCTTGCGCCCCGAAACGAGATTCCTGTTCATCGAGACGCCGTCGAACCCGCTGACCGAGATCGCCGACATCGGGCGTCTGGCGACGCTGGCGCACGGCAATGGCAGCCTGCTGGTCGTCGACAACTGCTTCTGCACGCCCGCCCTGCAGCTTCCACTGCGGCTCGGTGCCGATATCGTCATCCATTCGGCGACGAAATATCTCGATGGACAGGGTCGCTGCGTCGGCGGCGCGATCGTCGGCGCGAAGGATCTGCTGGATCGGGAGATCTATCCGTTCCTGCGAACCGGCGGCCCGTCGATGAGCCCGTTCAATGCCTGGGTGTTCCTGAAGGGCCTGGAAACGCTGTCGCTGCGGATGCGTGCGCACAGTGACAATGCCGCGCGTCTCGCCGCCTGGCTGGAGTCGCGTTCCTGGGTCGAGCGGGTGTATTACCCCGGTCTGCCCTCGCATCCGCAACACGCGTTGGCGAAGGTGCAGCAGCAATCCGGTGGCGGCATCGTCGCATTCGAGGTCAAGGGTGGCCAGGACGCCGCGTGGCGCCTGATCGATGCGACGCGGCTGGTGTCGATCACGGCGAATCTGGGCGATGCGAAGACGACGATCACGCATCCGGCGACGACCACGCATGGTCGCCTGAATGCCGAGGAACGCGCGGCGGCCGGTATTTCGGACAGCCTAATCCGCGTCGCGGTCGGGCTCGAGGATGTCGATGACCTGCAACGCGACCTGGGTCGGGCGTTCGCGGCCTGAGCTAATCTAGACGTATTCCTAGGGAGGGAACGGCCATGAAGCTTTCGATCTTCGGTTCCGGTTACGTGGGGCTCGTCACCGGCGCCTGCCTCGCCGAGGTCGGCAACGACGTCGTCTGCATCGATATCGACCAGCGCAAGATCGATGCACTGAATTCCGGCAAGGTACCGATCTATGAACCCGGTCTGGACGCGATGGTCCGCCGCAACATGGCGCAGAAGCGGCTCAGCTTCACGACCGACGTCGAACTCGCGGTATCGCACGGCCTGTTCCAGTTCATTGCGGTCGGCACGCCGCCGGACGAGGACGGCTCGGCCGACCTGCAGTACGTCCTCGCGGTTGCCCGCAGTATCGGCGAGCACATGAAGGACTATCGCGTCGTCGTCAACAAGTCGACCGTGCCGGTCGGCACCGCCGACCGGGTCCGCGGCGCGGTCGCCGAGGTTCTCGCGAAACGGGGCATCGAACTGGAGTTCGATGTCGTATCGAATCCGGAATTCCTCAAGGAAGGGGCCGCGATCGATGACTTCATGAAGCCGGATCGCATCGTCGTCGGCACCGACAACCCGCGTACGACCGAACTGCTGCGCGCGCTGTACGCGCCGTTCAACCGTAACCACGACCGGATGGTCTGCATGGACATCCGATCGGCGGAACTGACGAAATACGCCGCGAACGCGATGCTCGCGACGAAGATCAGCTTCATGAACGAACTGGCGAACCTGGCCGAGTGCCTCGGCGCGGACATCGAAAAGGTGCGCGTCGGCATCGGTTCGGATCCGCGCATCGGCTACCACTTCATCTATCCCGGCTGCGGTTATGGCGGCTCGTGCTTTCCGAAGGACGTCAAGGCCCTGGAACGCACGGCGCGCGATGTCCATTACGCGGCCGATCTGTTGAGCGCGGTCGAAGCGGTCAACGAGCGGCAGAAGATTCGCCTGTTCGAGAAGGTCACCGCGCGCTTTGGCACCGATCTGTCGGGCAAGACGTTCGCATTGTGGGGCCTCGCGTTCAAGCCGAACACCGACGACATGCGCGATGCGCCGAGCCGCGTGTTGATGGAAGCGCTGTGGAAGGCCGGTGCGCGGGTTCGCGCGTTCGATCCGGTGGCGATGGAGGAGGCGGCGCGGATCTACGGCGAGCGGCCGGATCTGGTGCTGTGCGAGTCGCAGGACGGCGCACTCGAAGGCGCTGACGCGCTGCTCGTCGTGACCGAGTGGAACGTGTTCCGAAGCCCCGATTTCGAACGCATTCGACGTTCCTTGTCGGCGCCGGTCGTCATCGACGGGCGCAACCTTTACGATCCGGCGATGATGAAATCGATGGGATTCGACTACTACGCGATCGGTCGCGGCAAAGTCGACTGATCCGTTCCCTAACCCCCCGGAAGCCGGTCTCACCCGGCTCAGCCGGGGTGCAGCAGGGTTCGCACGTGGGCCGCGACGCTGCGGCGTAACGCACCGAGTTCGTAACCTCCCTCCAGCGTCGATACCAGCCGTCCGTCGGCATGCTCGGCGGCGAGCCGCAGCAGTTCCCGGGTGATCCACGCGTAATCGTCCTCGACCAGTTCCAGCGAGGCCAGCGGATCGTCGCGGTGAGCGTCGAAACCGGCCGATACGAGGATCAGTTCGGGTTCGAAGCGGGCGATCGCCGGCAGGATCCGCGCCGTTACGGCCTCCCTGAAGCGGGTTGAGCCGGTACCGGCCGCCAGCGGCACATTCACGATGTTGCCGACGCCGGTTTCGCTGGCCGAACCGGTTCCGGGATACCAGGGAGATTGATGGGTCGACGCGTACAGCACCGTCGGGTCGGCGGCGAACGCGTCCTGGGTGCCGTTGCCGTGATGCACGTCGAAATCGACGATCGCGACCCGTCCGATGCCGTGCGCCTTCTGCGCGTGGCGCGCGGCGATCGCGACGTTGTTGAACAGGCAGAAGCCCATCGCGTGGCCGGGCACGGCGTGGTGACCCGGCGGACGCACCGCGCAGAAGGCGTTCGAGGCCTCGCCGCGCGCGACCGCATCGACCGCCGCGCAGACCGCGCCGACCGCGTGTGTCGCGGCAGCGCCCGAACCCGGCGAGACGACCGTGTCGCCGTCCAGATGCGCGTAGCCCTGTTGCGGAACAGCCTCGAGCACATGGCTGATGTGGCTTTCCGAATGCACCAGACGGAGTTGCTCGTGACTGCCGGCCGGGGACTCGCGGCGCAGCAATGCGGCGAATTCGCCGTCCGCGAGTCCGGCCTCGATCGCCGCGTAGCGCTGGGTCGATTCCGGATGGCCGGGCCCGGTGTCATGGGCCGCGAATGTCGCGTGGTGGAAGTACAGCGTCGTCATCGGCCGCGTTCTCGTAAAACCACAGTCGGGGCCCCTATAATAGCGCCAATAACCTACGCACGAGATTGGGATATGGCCGCACGGCCGTGTACCCGTCCAGATCATGGAACGAACCCGGCGCTCGCCCGCCATTTCGTCCAACCAACACAGGTAGCGTCCCCATGCTCGCAGAGTACCGTCAGCAAGCCGCCGAGCGATCGGCGCAGGGTCTGGTTCCGAAACCGCTGAGCGCGGAGCACACCGCGGCGCTCGTCGAATTGCTCAAGGCGCCTCCGGCCGGTGAGGAACAGTTCCTGCTTGATCTGCTCACGCATCGCGTTCCCGCGGGGGTCGACGATGCCGCTTACGTCAAGGCCGGTTTCCTCGCGGCGGTCGCCAAGGGCGAAGCCACGTCGCCGGTGCTGAGTCGTGTCCGGGCGGTCGAACTGCTCGGCACGATGCTCGGTGGCTACAACGTCGCGCCGCTGATCGACCTGCTGTCCGATGCCGAACTCGGCGGTGCCGCGGCCAAGGCCTTGTCGTCGACCTTGCTGGTGTTCGATGCGTTTCACGATGTGCAGGAAAAGGCCGAGGCCGGCAACACCCATGCCGCGGCGGTGTTGAAGTCCTGGGCCGACGCCGAATGGTTCACCAGCCGTCCGCCGTTGCCCGAGACCCTGACCGTGACGGTCTTCAAGGTGCCGGGCGAGATCAATACCGATGACCTCTCGCCAGCCACCGAGGCCTGGTCGCGGCCGGACATTCCGCTGCACGCGAAGTCCATGCTGAAGAACCCGCGCGAGGGGGTGACCGACGCCGGCAAGCAAATCGCCGAGCTGAAGACCAAGGGTCATCCGGTCGCGTTCGTCGGCGATGTCGTCGGCACCGGTTCCTCGCGCAAGTCGGCGACCAATTCCGTGCTGTGGCACACCGGAGACGATATTCCCCACGTGCCGAACAAGCGCGGCGGCGGGGTCTGCATCGGCGGCAAGATCGCACCGATCTTCTTCAATACGATGGAGGATTCCGGGGCGCTGCCGCTCGAATGCGATGTCGCCGGCATGAATACCGGGGACGTGATCGACATCCATGTCTACCAGGGCGTCATCAAACGTCACGGCAGCGGCGAGACCGTCTGCGAGTTCGCGCTGAAGACCGACATCCTGCTCGACGAGATTCAGGCCGGCGGGCGCATCCCGCTGATCATCGGTCGCGGGCTGACCGACCGCGCGCGGCGCGCGTTGGGGCTCGGCCCCTCACCGGTGTTCCGCCGGCCGAAGGCCGCGGTCGACAGCGGCAAGGGTTTTACGCTGGCGCAGAAGATGATCGGCAAGGCCTGCGGAGTCGACGGCGTGCGCCCCGGAACCTACTGCGAACCCCACATGACGACGGTGGGTTCACAGGACACGACCGGCCCGATGACCCGGGACGAGTTGAAGGATCTGGCCTGCCTCGGTTTCTCGGCGGATCTGGTCATGCAGTCCTTCTGTCACACCGCGGCTTATCCGAAGCCAGTCGACATCGAGACGCACCATACGCTGCCGGACTTCATCATGAACCGCGGCGGCGTCGCATTGCGGCCGGGCGACGGCATCATCCATTCCTGGCTGAACCGCATGCTGCTGCCCGATACCGTGGGCACCGGCGGCGACTCCCACACGCGTTTCCCGATCGGCATCTCGTTTCCTGCCGGCTCGGGACTGGTCGCGTTCGCCGCGGCGACCGGTGTCATGCCGCTGGACATGCCGGAATCGGTGCTGGTGCGCTTCACGGGCACGATGCAGCCGGGCATCACGCTGCGCGATCTGGTGCACGCGATTCCGTACGCCGCGCTGCAGCGTGGGTTGCTGACGGTTGAGAAGAAGGGCAAGAAGAACGTTTACAACGGCCGCATCCTGGAAATCGAGGGGCTGCCCGACCTGAAGATCGAGCAGGCCTTCGAACTGGCCGACGCATCCGCAGAACGCTCTGCGGCGGCGTGTACCGTGCGCCTGAACAAGGCGCCGATCGAGGAGTACCTGAAGTCGAACGTCGTGCTGCTGCGGTGGATGATCGCCGAGGGTTACGGCGATGCACGCACGCTGCAACGGCGTATCCGGGCGATGGAGGAATGGCTGGCCGCGCCGGTTCTGCTCGAACCGGATGCCGATGCCGAATATGCCGAAGTCATCGAGATCGACCTCGATCAGATTCGCGAGCCGCTGCTGTGCTGCCCGAATGATCCGGACGACGTGAAGCCGTTGTCGGAAGTCGCCGGTACCGCGATCGACGAGGTATTCCTCGGTTCATGCATGACCAATATCGGTCATTTCCGCGCCGCGGGACGCTTGCTCGAGAAGTTCGGCAAGCAGGTGCCGGGCCGTCTGTGGATCGCGCCGCCGACGAAGATGGATCAGGCCCAACTCGTCGAGGAGGGCTTTTACGGGTCGTACGGCAAGGCCGGCGCACGTATGGAAATGCCGGGATGTTCGTTGTGCATGGGCAATCAGGCGCGGGTTGCCGACCAGTCCACGGTCGTGTCGACGTCGACGCGTAACTTCCCGAACCGGCTCGGCGCCGGGGCGAACGTGTTCCTGTCATCTGCCGAGTTGGCGGCCGTCTGCTCGATCCTCGGGCGTATCCCGACGGTCGACGAGTACATGGCGTTCATGCGGGAAATCGACCAGGAAGCCGCTGACACCTACCGTTACATGAACTTCGACCAGCTTCCGGAGTTCGTCGACAAGGCGTCGAAAGCGGCCGCCTGACGCGGCCGATCCGGGCGCCGGTGGCGACATGGATGTATTCGGCTTCGCCGAGGCCTGCCTCGGCGCCCCGACGATCGACGAAAAGCTCGCGCTGACGGCCGAGGCGAGTTCCACCTTCCATACGCGCCCGATCGACGTCGGCGATGCCGATCGGGCGGTATTGCCGGTAACATTCGTGCGTTTCCCCGAGCGTCCGATCGCCGTGGAACCGCGCGAGCTTCCGCGCCGGGCGCCGTCCTCGGTCGAGGGCCGCGCGGCGCTGCTGCATGCGGTTGCGCACATCGAGTTCACGGCCATTCAACTGGCGTGGGACCTGTTGTACCGGTTTCCCGGCCTGCCCGAGAGCTTCTATCGCGACTGGCTGTCCGTCGCTGGCGAGGAGGCGCAGCACTTCGAGATGCTGAATGCCCGGCTTGGCGAGTTTGGCTACGCCTACGGCGATTTTCCCGTCCATCGCGGGCTTTGGTGCGTCGCCGAGGACACCGCGGGCGATCTGGCCGCGCGCCTGGCACTGGTGCCGCGATGCATGGAAGCCCGGGGGCTCGACGTGACGCCCGGCATGATCGAGCGCCTCCAACGGGTCGACGAGCGGAGTGGCGCGGACATCCTGCGGCGCATCCTGGCCGATGAGGTCGGCCATGTCGCGAAGGGCTCGCGCTGGTTTCACTGGGTCTGCGAGCGCGACGGACAGCCGAGCGAGGCGCATTACTTCGAGTTGCTGCAACGCCACATGCGAGGCGTCGTACGCGGCCCGTACAACCGCGAACTGCGTGCGGCCGCGGGCTTCTCGGCCTCGGAACTCGATCGGCTGGAAAACGAGTCCCGCTAGCGCCCGGCTCGGATCAGGCGCCGCCGGACCGCGCGCGATGCAAGGCGTCAGGCCGCCGACGAGGTCTCGATGCGCCCGTAATGGGACTCCACGTAGCGCTCGACGAGGTCCTGAAATTCCTCGGCGATGCGATCACCCTTCAGCGTCACGGTCTTGACGCCATCCTCGAACACCGGCGCGACCGGCTGCTCGCCGGTGCCGGGCAGGCTGATGCCGATATTCGCGTTCTTGCTTTCGCCCGGGCCGTTGACGACGCAGCCCATGACCGCGACGTTCATGTCCTCGACGCCGTGATACTTCTTGCGCCACTCCGGCATCTTGTGACGGAGGTGGCTCTGGATCTGCTGCGCCAGCTGCTGGAAGTAGTCGCTGGTCGTTCGTCCGCAACCGGGGCACGAGATCACCATCGGCGTGAACGAGCGGATGCCGAGTGTCTGCAGGATCTCCTGCGCGACGATGACCTCCTGCGTGCGATCTGCGCCCGGCTCCGGCGTCAGGGAGATGCGGATCGTGTCGCCGATACCCTGCTGCAGCAGCACCGACAGCGCCGCGGTCGATGCGACGATGCCTTTAGAGCCCATGCCCGCCTCGGTCAGCCCCAGGTGCAGCGCGTAATCGCAACGGCCGGAAAGCGATGAGTACACGGCGATCAGCTCCTGTACGCCGCTCATCTTGCACGACAGCACGATGCGATCCTTCGGCAGACCCAGTTCGACGGCGCGCTCGGCGCTTTCCAGCGCCGACGTGATGACCGCCTCGCGCATGACCTCGGGCAGTGGGCGGGGTTCTGCGAGCTGTGCGTTCTCGTCGAGCAGCCGCGCCAGCACCTGTTGGTCCAGGCTTCCCCAGTTGACGCCGATGCGGACCGGCTTGCCATACTGGCAGGCGAATTCGATCATCTGCGCGAACTGCGGGTCGCGCTTGGAGCCACGGCCGACGTTTCCCGGATTGATCCGGTATTTGCCCAGTGCCTCGGCGCAGTCCGGGTACTTCGCGAGCAGTTTGTGCCCGTTGAAGTGGAAGTCGCCGATCAGCGGGACGTGACAGCCATTGCGGTCCAGTTCCTCGCGGATGCGCATGACCTGGCTCGCGGAATCCTCGTTGTTGACGGTGATGCGAACCAGTTCGGACCCGGCCCGGGCCAGATCCATGACCTGCCGAACCGTGCTGGCGGCATCCGCGGTGTCGGTGTTGGTCATCGACTGGACGACGACGGGCGCACCTCCGCCGATCTGCACGTTGCCGACGGTGACGCCAACGGTGTTTCTTCGATTCATCAGGGAGCCCCCGGTTGGTTCTGGTCGAAGGAAGCTTGCCGCTCCGGCCCGCGCAGCTTGTCATCCGACTCGTCGGGCTTCGGGCGGCTGGTTCCTTTATCAGCGCTTGAACAAAGCCGCTGATGATAACAGCGAGTAGGCTTTCGGCGTTAGCCGTAGCGACGAATTTCCTAGTTCCGGACTTGGTTGTCAAGTCGGGCCGCCGGAAGTTCCCCGGTCTCGATCCGATCGGAAAATACACCGTAAACCGATCGCCGCCATGCGGCGCGCCAGTGGCCGCATCGGCGGCACTGCGAGAGCCGGGATTGCGCTGAAGTTCGATTCAGGTCAATGTCTGGCGCGATTCCGGATGGGCCGCGAGGAGTCCGATGGCCCTGCGTTCGAGTGCCCCCGATCGGCTCCGAAGGCGCATTCGGCGGGCCTTTCGAGCTTGTCCGGGAAGGCCGATATATGGTCTAATACAGCTGTTTTGCTTGAGGTTTGGCGTAGGCCGTCAGTCATGGCCGGGTCCGCACGAACGGTATTCGGTTCGTCGCACAGGAACTTCCGCATGACACCGGATGCACGGTTCTCGTATTCATCCCAAGGATCCCCCCGCTTGTCCGCGCGGGTCTGTTTCGGTCGCGCGGTGGGTGTATAGCGCTTTTCTACTGGGTAATTCAGGCTGGACTTATGGTGATTTCAACAAAGAAGGGCTTGACCTTGCCGATTACCGGCGAGCCGGAGCAAACGATCCACGCGGATGCCGCGGCGGTTCGTTCGGTCGGGGTCATCGCCGCTGATATCGTCGGTCTGAAGCCGACGATGGCGGTATCCGAAGGTGATCGCGTCAAGCTCGGCGACGTGCTGTTCTCGGACAAGCAGAGCCCCGGCGTGCAGTACACGTCTCCGGGCACGGGTATCGTCAAGGCGATCAATCGTGGCGCGCGGCGCGTGCTGCAGTCGGTCGAGATCGAACTGGACGGCGATGAGGAGTGCACGTTTCCGGCGTACTCCGAGGGCGAGCTGGCCTCGCTGTCGGCCGATCAGGTCAAGTCCAGCCTGCTGGCTTCGGGTCTGTGGACCGCCCTGCGGACCCGTCCGTTCAGCAAGGTTCCGGCACCGGAATCCAGCCCCCATTCGCTGTTCGTCACCGCGATTGACACCAGCCCGCTGGCGGCCAGGCCGGAAGTCGTCATCGCCGAACGGCTCGCGGATTTTCGCAACGGTCTGGTCGTGCTCGGCAAGCTGACCGAAGGCAAGCTGTTTGTCTGCAAGTCGCCCTCGTTTGCGTTCGATGCGGCGGGCATCCCGCGTTGCGAAGTCGCCGATTTCGAAGGACCGCACCCGGCCGGACTGGTCGGCACGCACATCCATCATCTCGATCCCGTCGGCCCGACGAAGACCGTCTGGCACCTGGACTATCAGTCGGTCATCGCAATCGGTGCGTTGTTCGTCACCGGTCGTCTGAACGTCGAGCGTGTCGTCGCACTGGCCGGGCCGATCGCCACGCGCCCGCGGCTGGTTCGCACCCGCGTCGGCGCGAACCTCGCCGAGCTGGCTCGGGACGAGGTCGATCCGAACAAGGAGGCACGAATCATCTCCGGCTCGGTCCTGTTCGGGCGCGCCGCCGAAGGCTGGGCGTCGTTCCTCGGCTTGTACCACAACCAGGTCAGCCTCGTCGCCGAGGGACGCGAGCGCGAGTTCATGGGCTGGATCATCCCCAGCCGCGAGAAATACTCGTTCCTGAACGTGCTGCTGTCGAGCCTGCCGAAGGAGCGCGGCCGCAAGTTCCCGCTGAATACGGCGCTGTGGGGCAGCCCCCGCGCGATCGTGCCGGTCGGCGTCTTCGAGGACGTCATTCCGCTCGACATTCTGCCGACGCAGTTGTTGCGTGCGCTGGTCGTGGGTGATACCGACATGGCCCAATCGCTGGGCTGTCTCGAACTGGATGAGGAAGATCTGGCGCTGTGCACGTTCGTCGATCCGGGGAAACACGATTTCGGCCCGGTCCTGAGAACCAATCTGAATCAAATCGAGAAGGAAGGCTAATGTCGCGCACTCGTCAGTTTCTCGACAAACTGCACCCGTACTTCGCTGAAGGCGGGCGCCTGCAGGTCCTGTATCCCGTCTATGAGATGGTCGATACCTTCCTGTATACACCGCCGGATGTGACCCGCGGCGCTACGCACGTGCGCGATTCGGTCGACCTGAAGCGGGTCATGACCTACGTCTGGATCGCGACGATGCCGTGTGTGTTCATGGCGCTGTTCAATACCGGCTACCAGGCGAACCAGGCCATGGCCGCGATCGGCGTGAGCGCGGCGCCTGGCTGGCGCGGCTCGATCATGAGCCTGTTCGGGTACAACCCGTACAACCCGCTGTCGGATCTGATGCACGGCGCGTTGTATTTCCTGCCGATCTACATCGTCACGATCGTCGCCGGCGGTATCTGGGAAGTCTTGTTCTCTGTCGTGCGCAAGCACGAGGTCAACGAGGGCTTCTTCGTCTCGTCGATCCTGTTCGCGCTGACGTCGCCGCCGAACGCCCCGCTGTGGCAGGTCGCGCTGGGTATCTCGTTCGGCATCGTCATCGGCAAGGAAGTATTCGGCGGGACCGGCAAGAACTTCCTGAACCCCGCGTTGACCGGGCGTGCGTTCCTGTACTTCGCGTATCCCGCCTCGATGTCCGGTGACGCGGTCTGGACCGCGGTCGACGGCTTCGCCGGTGCCACCGCGCTGGGTCTCGGAGCGCTCGGCGGCGTCGACGCCATTCGTGAGGGCGGCATATCCTGGTGGGCGACGCTGTTCGGTTTCGAGCGTGGCTCGCTGGGTGAAACCTCGACCATCGCCTGCATGCTCGGCGCGGCGTTCCTGATCTACACGCGGATCGCCTCGTGGCGCATCATGGCCGGGGTCGTGCTCGGCATGACGGTGACCTCGACGCTGTTCAACATCATCGGCAGCGATACCAATGCGATGTTCTCGATGCCGTTCTACTGGCACCTTACGCTCGGCGGGTTCGCGTTCGGCACGACGTTCATGGCGACCGACCCGGTCAGCGCCGCGCAGACCAACGTCGGACGCTGGATCTTCGGTGGTTTGATCGGCTTCATGACGGTGTTGATCCGGGTCGTCAACCCGGCGTTCCCCGAGGGAATCATGCTCGCGATCCTGTTCTCGAACATCTTCGCGCCATTGATCGATTACGCGGTGATCAAGGCCAACATCAGCAGAAGGGTGCGCCGCCATGTCTAGCACGACCGACAATCTGAACAATCCGCAGGGCGGACGCTTCGACGCGTTGAAGGAGAAGGCCAACCGCTACATCCAGCACGTCCTCGCGCTGCCGAACGACAGCTTCGAAAAGACCGTCGCGGTCGCGTTCGGGCTATGCCTGGCCGGCGCCATCCTCGTGTCGGGCTCGGCGGTCGCGCTGAAGTCGCTGCAGGAGAGCAACAAGGCGAAGGACGAGAAGGTCAACATTCTCGAAGTCGCCGGCTTGCTGACCGACAAGGGCAAGGTCGACGAGGCGTTCAAGCAGTTCGAACCGAAGATCGTCGATCTGGCCTCCGGGCAGTATGTCGACAACATCGATCCGGCGAGCTTCGACCAGCGCAAGGCGGCGAAGGACCCGGCGATGAGCATCGCGATCCCGGCCGACCAGGACATCGCGAACATCAAGCGCCGACCGAAGTACGCCAAGGTCTACCTGGTGAAGGAGGGCGGCAAGACCAAGACGATCGTGCTGCCGGTTAGCGGCTACGGTCTGTGGTCGACGATGTACGGTTACCTGGCGCTGGAAGGTGACGGCGAGACGGTGATCGGCCTGAACCTGTTCGATCAGGCGGAGACTCCGGGTCTGGGCGGCGAGGTCGTCAACCCGAAGTGGAAAGCGCTGTGGAAGGGCAAAAAGGTCTACAACCTTTCGTCGAAGCAGGTGCTCGAGAGCAATCTCAGCGAGAAGGGTCAGAGTATCGAGATCGGCGAGGTCGCTCTGGGCCTGGTCAAGGGCAGCGTCGATCCGAGCAAGCCCGGTTCCGAGTATCAGGTCGATGCTCTGGCCGGCGCGACGCTGACCAGTCGCGGGGTCAGCAATCTGATTCGCTATTGGATGGGCAAGGACGGTTTCGGCCGGTACCTGGTAACGTTTAGAAGCGGCAGGGGTTAATCGTTATGGCTATGAACGAAGAGTCGAAGAAGGTTCTCGTCGAACCGCTGGTCGACAACAATCCGATCACGCTGCAGGTGCTGGGCATCTGTTCGGCGCTGGCCGTGACCTCGCAGATGTCGACGGCGCTGATCATGAGCCTCGCATTGACCGCGGTGACCGCGTGCTCCAGCGCCGGTATCGCGTTCATCCGCAACCACGTGCCGAGCAGCGTCCGCATCATCGCGCAGATGGTCATCATCGCGTCGCTGGTGATCGTCGTCGATCAGATCCTGAAGGCATTCGCCTACGAGATCAGCAAGCAGTTGTCGGTCTTCGTCGGTCTGATCATCACGAACTGCATCGTCATGGGCCGTGCGGAGGCGTATGCGATGAAGAATCCGCCGTGGGAGAGCTTCCTCGACGGAATCGGCAACGGTCTGGGTTACAGCCTGATCCTGATCAGCGTGGCGTTCATTCGCGAACTGCTCGGGTCCGGCAAGCTGCTCGGCATCGACGTGCTGCCGCTGGTCAAGGACGGTGGCTGGTACGTTCCGAATGGCTTGTTGCTGCTGCCGCCGAGCGCGTTCTTCCTGATCGGCCTGTTCATCTGGGCCGTGCGCAGCTGGAAGCCGAAACAGGTGGAAAAAGCCGATTTCTCGATTCTGCCGGCAGTCCATGGGGAGGCAAACTGATGGAAGCCTATATCAACCTGTTCATCAAGTCCGTGTTCATCGAGAACATGGCCTTGGCGTTCTTTCTCGGCATGTGCACCTTCATTGCCGTTTCGAAGAAGATCGAAACCGCGGTCGGCCTCGGAATCGCCGTGACGATCGTGCAGACGCTGACGGTACCGGCGAACAACCTGATTTACTCCTACCTGCTGAAGGAAGGGGCCTTGTCGTGGGCCGGGCTCGCGGACGTGGACCTGAGCTTCATCGCGTTGATGGCGTGTATCGGCGTGATCGCGGCGATGGTGCAGATTCTCGAGATGGTGCTGGACCGGTTTTTCCCGGCGCTGTACAACGCGCTGGGCATCTTCCTGCCCCTGATCACCGTGAACTGCGCGATCCTTGCGGGCTCGCTGTTCATGATCGAGCGTGACTACAACTTTGGCGAGAGCGTCGTCTACGGTATCGGCAGTGGCTTCGGCTGGGCGCTGGCGATCACGGCGATGGCCGGTGTGCGCGAGAAGCTGAAGTACAGCGATGTGCCGGAGGGTTTGCGTGGTCTCGGTATCACGTTCATCACCGCCGGCCTGATGGCGCTGGGCTTCATGGCTTTTTCCGGCATTCAACTGTAAGCGTAAGGCGTTAAGCTATGTTGGAAATCCTTTTGGGTGTGCTGCTGTTCACCCTGATCGTGATCGCGCTGGTGTTCGTCATTCTCGGCGCGAAGTCGAAGTTGGTCGCGTCGGGCAACGTCGAGATCCTGATCAACGACGAGAAGAAGATCTTCGTCCCGATCGGCTCGAAGCTGCTGACGGCATTGGCTGACAACAACCTGTTCGTGTCGTCCGCCTGCGGCGGTGGTGGCACCTGCGCGCAATGCCGGGTGCAGGTCTCCGAGGGCGGTGGGGAAATCCTGCCGACGGAGTTGTCGCACATCACCAAGCGCGAGGCGGCACAGGGCGACCGTCTGTCCTGCCAGGTCACCGTCAAGCAGAACATGAAGGTCCACGTTCACGACGAAGTCTTCGGCGTGAAGAAGTGGGAATGTACGGTCCGTTCGAACAACAACGTCGCGACCTTCATCAAGGAACTGGTGCTGGAACTGCCGCAGGGCGAGACGGTCGACTTCCGCGCTGGCGGCTACATTCAGATCGAGTGTCCGGCCTACGACCTGAAGTTCGCCGACTTCCAGATCGAGGAGCGTTTCCGTGACGAGTGGGATGGCTACAACCTCTGGCGCTTCGAGTCGCATGTCGCCGAACCGGCGATCCGCGCCTACTCGATGGCGAACTATCCGGAGGAGTACGGCACCATCATGTTGAACGTCCGTATCGCGACGCCGCCGCCGAAGGCGCCGGAGATCCCGCCGGGCGTGATGTCCTCGTACATCTTCGGTCTGAAACCGGGCGACAAGGTCACGATCTCGGGCCCGTTCGGCGAATTCTTCGCCCGCGATACCGACAAGGAAATGGTGTTCATCGGCGGTGGAGCCGGCATGGCACCGATGCGCTCGCACATCTTCGACCAGTTGCGGCGTCTGAAGAGCAAGCGCAAGATGAGCTTCTGGTACGGAGCGCGGAGCTTGCGCGAGACATTCTATGTCGGTGAATTCGACCAGTTGCAGGCCGAAAACGACAACTTCAAGTGGTTCATCGGCTTGTCCGAGCCGAAGCCCGAGGACAACTGGACCGGCTATACCGGTTTCATCCACGAGATCCTCTACGACAAGTACTTGAAGGACCATCCGGCACCGGAAGACTGCGAGTACTATCTGTGCGGCCCGCCGATGATGAATACGGCGGTCATCCGGATGCTCGAGGATATCGGTGTAGATCGCGAGAACATCATGCTCGACGATTTCGGCGGCTGACGGCACTCGAGGCGGTTGCCGCGGACGGCAGCCGCTACGCGAATGGGCCCGGTGCGCTTCAGGCGCTTCCGGGCCTTGTCTCTTGATGTCGAGGTATTCCGATGACCCTGTTCCTGATTTCGTTCGGTGTTTTCGCGTTGGTGTTCCTGCTGATGGCCGTCGGTGTGCTGTTTGGCGCGCGGCGATCAGGGTTCGTGCGGTGGGGCCAACGGGGCGAACTGCATCTGTACGACTAAGTGTGACAAGCGGCTGAAGGCCGAAGCCGCGCAGCGCGAGGCCATGCAGAGTTCCTGATCGCGCGTCGCGCGCATTCGCGTTGGCCGTGTCGAGCGCGCCGGCCGGCTCGTTCGACGGGCCTAGCCTCTACTGGTACGACCTCGAGACCTTCGGGCTCAGCCCGGTCTGGGATCGCCCGGCCCAGTTCGCAGGCCTTCGCACCGACCTGGATCTGAACGAGGTCGGTGCGCCGCGAATTCTCTACTGTCGGCCGCCGGCCGACTATCTTCCCGACCCGTCCTCCTGCCTCGTAACCGGCATCACGCCGGCGGTCGCCGAACGCGAGGGCGTGTGCGAAGCCGAATTCATCGCGGCGATCCGGCGCGAATTCATGGTTCCGGGAACCTGCGTCGCCGGTTACAACAACCTGCGTTTTGACGACGAAGTCATTCGACACGCGCTGTATCGCAACCTCTTCGACCCCTACGAGCGCGAATGGCGCAACGGCAACAGCCGCTGGGATATCATCGACATGATCCGCCTGGTCGCCGCGGTGCGTCCCGACGGCATGTCCTGGCCCCAGTCGGACGATGGCCAGCCCAGCTTTCGGCTGGACCGACTGACGATCGCCAACGGAATCGAGCACGGCAACGCGCATGATGCGCTGGCCGACGTCCGCGCGACGATCGCGCTGGCGAAGCGCGTACGGGACGTCCAGCCGAAGCTGTTCGACTTCGTATTCCGCAACCGCGGCCGCCATGCGGCGTCGGATCTGTTGCAACTGGGACGTTTCGAGCCGGTCGTCCATGTCTCCGGCCGCTATCCGGCCGCGCGCTTCTGCCTGGCGCCGGTGGTCGCGCTGGCGGCTGATCCGACCAATCGCAATGGCGTCGCGGTGTACGACCTGTCGGTCGATCCGCGGCCGTTGATTTCGCTTGAGGTCGAGGAGATCCGCCGGCGCGTGTTCACGCCGACGGCCGAACTCGAGGATGGGGTCCAGCGCGTTCCGCTGAAGATCGTTCACCTGAACAAATGCCCGGTCATCGCGCCGTGGAAGGTGCTGCGCTCGGGCGACCTCGAGCGCCTGGCGATCGACACCGGGGCGATCATGCGGCATCTGCAATGGCTTCGCGATGCGCCTGATCTTTCGCGCAGGATCGGTGCGGTGTTCGCAGACCAGCCACGTCCGGGGAACGAGGATCCGGATGCATTGCTGTATGGCGGTGGCTTTCTCGGCGATAAGGATCGGCAGGCCCTGGACTTCCTGCACCGGCAGGCAGTCGAGGACTGGCCTCGCGACGGACTCGTCTGGGATGACCGGCGCCTGCCGGAAATGGTGTTCCGTTATCGCGCGCGAAACTATCCGGCGACACTCGACGCCGACGAACTCGGCCGTTGGCGTGAGTTCTGCCGGCAACGGCTACAGACCCCACCCGGCGGCCCGGTGCGGGGGTACGATGCGTTTCGGGCGGCGATCGCCGGGCTGCGTGGCGCTGTCAGTGCGGATTCGGTCGAGAGTGGCTGGCTCGATGAGATCGTCGCGTGGGCCGAGCGTCGGCAAGCGAGATTGGACGGCGATTTGCCTTATACTTAGCGCCTTTTTTACACCATCGAACGGAGGAGTCATGAGACGTACTGTGAGCGTGGCCGTCGCGGCATTGGCGGCTTGGTCGGGCGTGGCGTTTGCGCATGGACCGAGCCGGCAGAAGGTCGAGGAGTCCATCGATATCAGCGCGCCGCCGGCGACGGTCTGGGAGGTCGTCAAGGACTTCGGCACGATGCATACCTGGTGTCCACGGATCGCCGGAACGAGCGGTCAGGGTGGCAATGAGAAAGGCGCGACCCGCGAGTTGAAGCTGGCCAACGGGCACGTCATCAAGGAGGAACTGAAGTCGTACGAAGCCGACAAGATGAGCTTCCAGTACAAGATCACCGAGGTCGATCCGGCGGACTTCCCGGTGGCCAACTACTCGTCGACATTCGAGGTTAAAGCGGGCGATGCGGGTGGCAGCAAGGTCGAGTGGAGCGGTGCCTTCTATCGCAGCTTCATGACCAACAATCCCCCTCCGGAGCAGAACGACGCCGCCGCGTTCGCGGCCGTGACGACGTTGTACAAGGAGTGTCTCGCCAGCCTGAAGACGCTTGCCGAGTCGAAGAAGTAAATCGGTGTCGGACATGCGACGCACGCCTGCGCTCGCCCGTTGGTTCGCCGGCGCGTTCGCGCTGTCGGCCAGCGGTGCGGGTGTTGGCGCCCCGTACGCCTATGTGACGAACCAGAAGGCGAACTCGGTCTCCGTCATCGACACCGCGACCGCGCAAGTCGTCAAGACGCTTGCGGTCGGCGCCGAACCGGCTGGAGTCGCCGTCAATCGGGACGGCACACGAATCTGTGTATCCAACCCGGGCGGCAAGTCGATCACGCTGATCGATGGCCTGAAGAACGAGGTCATCGGCGAACTGCGCCTGGGCGAGGGCCCTCTCGGCATCGCGGTCGATCCCGCGGGCAGCCGTGCGTACGTCGCCGAATGGTACGAACACTACCTGTCGATCGTCGATCTTCGCGCTATGCAGCCGGTTGGTCGAATCCCGGTCGGACACACGCCGGCTGGCGTCGTCGTCAGTCCGGACGGGGCCCGGGTTTTCGTCGCGAACCGTGATGACGACAGTGTTTCGGCCATCGACATTTCATCGCGTTCGATCGTCGGCACGGTCAAGGTCGGCAAACACCCATTCGGCATTACGCTGAACACCAGCCGCGATCGTCTGTATAGCGCCAATGTCGAGAGCAATGACGTATCGATCGTCGACACCCGAACGATGAGTCTCGTCAAATCGGTCAAGGTTGGCGATCGGCCCTACGCGTCGGCCCTCGGCGCAGGCGGCACCAGGCTCTTCGTGACGAACCAGTACGACAATACGCTGTCGGTGCTCGATACCGCGACCGACGAGGTCGTCGCGACGGTTCCCGTCGGCGAATATCCGGAAGGGGTCGCCGCATCCGCGGACGGAGCAAGGATCTACGTCGCGAACTGGTTCAGCAACAGTGTGACCGTGATCGACGCCGCTTCGTTGAAGGTCGAGGCGACGATTCCAACGGGAAACGGCAGTCGGGGATTCGGAAACTTCGTTGCCGGGACGGTCGTCCCCTAGGGAGGCATAGGAGCAAAGTCTTCGCGGCTTTGCTCCTTGAGGCTTAGCGGGTTCCCCGTCCCTTCGCGCAATCGAGTGTCCGGAACGGTCGAATCGGTCAAGACATCCCGGTAGGGTCCGGGTCGTGCATCGACCGAGGCGTTGGTTACGGCGGGGCGATCAGGCGATTGCACCGCTCGCGGATAGCCGATAACAATGCCTCGATGTCCGGCGCTGCGGCATCGATCGCGAGCCGCGCCGGTTCTTCGTCGGGCGCGAGTTCCTCCCTCAGGGCGATCTGCCTCATCAATACGGCTTCGGTCGCGTCGGACGGGTCTGCGCCATCGCTCGCGCGCTTTCGAATGCGCTCCCGCAACAAATGCGTGGGTGCCACGAGATCCAGGACGACGAACGGAATGCCGTGTCGTCGCGCCAGCTCATGCATCGTATCCCGCTGCCAGCGTGCGAGGAATGTCGCATCGATGATGATCGGCATCGCGAGGTCCAGCACCGTGGCCGCGAGTTTCGCGAGTCGTCGATAGGTGCGGCGGGTTGCGTTTGCGCTATACAGATGCGGGGCGTCTGGCCCATTCCGGTCGTCGGCGAACAGGCGCTTGCGTTCGACATCGGAACGCAGGCGGATAGCCGGTAGACGTTCGGCGATCTGCGCGGCCAGGGAGGACTTGCCGCTCCCGGATAGTCCATGGGTGACCAGCAGCGCGGAACGACTGCTCGCGCCCGGTGCCGTCGGCCGGCACCCGGCGGTCATGCAGGCGTAGTCGAGATATGCGCGCCTGACTCGCTCCGAGTCTTCATCGGTGATCCCGCCGCGATTCGGCGGTGAGCTCAGCGCGGCAACCTTGGCGCGCACCAGCGCTCGATAGACCTGGTAATAGCGAAGCAGCCGAAGTCCGGCATAGTCGCCGACTGCCTGTTCGTACCGATCGATGAAGCGGTATGCGAGTGGGCCGGCGCCGCTGATGTGCAGGTCCATCGTCAGGAACGCGATTTCGCTGACGATGTCGATCCAGCGCAGGGATGCGTTGAATTCAAGGCAGTCGAATGGAGTGGGTTCCCCGTCGAGCATCACCAGATTGCCGAGGTGCAGATCGCCGTGGCATTCGCGGATGAATCCACCGGCCTTGCGCTGCTCCAGCAGTCTGCGCAGTTCCGATTCCCGACGTTCGTTCCAGTCGATCAAGGCCACGAGTTGACGCCGCTCGACCGGGCTGTCGATGCGCCGCGCGAGTTCGTCGAGCGTCTCGCGCATCGCCGTGCCTGTCGATTCGGCCGTTCCCCACGGGCTGTCGCGCGAGGCCTTGGGGGCGGTTCGGTGGAACGATGCCAGCAAGTCGGCCAGCCGGTCGATGTGGTTCGCCTCGATGGAACGCGTGTGGGCCAGTCGATCGAAGCTCGCGTTCGGGTCGAACTGCCGCAGTCGGACGGCATGCTCGAGGACCGGGCCATCGCCCGAGATCCTGGGTGTGGTCGCGGAGCCGGTGATCGTGACGACACCCAGATACAACCCGGGTGCCAAGCGGCGATTCAGGCGAACCTCCTCCTCGCAGAAGAATCGGCGACGATCGGCGGTCGAGAAATCGACGAAGCCGAAGTTCACCGGCTTCTTGATCTTGTAGGCGAACGAGCCGGTCAGGATGATCCACGAGATGTGGGTCTCGCGGACCTCGATCGTGCCGGTCGCGTGCGGGTACGCCTCGGCGCGAAGCAGGCCTCGGATCAGTTCGCGGCCTGTGTCTTCAGACACCCGACGTGACTTTCAGCCGACCAGCGACGACCGCGAGTTGCTTCTGACCTCGCAGCATTGCCAGCAGGTCCTCGCCGATGACGTGATTGCGCCAGCCCTGCGTCAGGCGGCTGCGGTCCGGTTGTTCGAGAAATTCGCGGAGGTCGCGCCGACCGGCGAGCACCGTGGGGTTCAGCGACTCCTCCGACGCGCGAAGTTTGACGAGTGCCGAGAATACGTCCAGCACAGCCTCGGTTGCGGGCGATTCGGTCGTACGAGGCGGCGGCGTGCAGCGGTCGGTGTCGTCCTGCCGGGTGGTGTCGGCAAGTACTTCCAGCAAGCGATGGCCGTGGCGCTTGAGCGAACGCTCGTCGAGCGCGCGAATGCGCGCGAGGTCGGCGGTGCTCGATGGGCCGCGTCGCGCGATATCTACCAGGACGTCGTCCTTGATCAGCCAACCGCGAGGGCAGTCCTGGGTCCTTGCTGTGTCCTCGCGCCAGGCGGCGAGCGCGCGCAGTCGCTGCAATTGAGTCTGCGACAACTGGGCAGTTCCGCCGATCCTTTGCCATGCATCCGATGCCGACGGCGCATACAGGCTGGCATCGCGGAGCCCGCGCATTTCCTCGATGGCCCATTCCAGTCGTCCGAGTCGGGATAGTCGATCCTTAAGCAGGCAATAGATTTCCCCGAGGTAGATGACATCATCCGCCGCGTAGCTCAACTGCTCGGCGGACAACGGACGACTCGCCCAGTCGGTCCGGCTGTGCGCCTTGTCCAGGGCTACGTTGAGCAGTTCCTGGACCAGTGTCGCGTAACCGGCCTGTTCCGGCAGTCCGATGAAAGGGGCGGCGATCTGCGTATCGAACAGGGGTTCTGGTATACGACCCAGGAGCCGATAGAGGATCTCCAGGTCCTGTCGCGCGGCATGGAAGACCTTGACTACCGTCGTCGCGAACAGCAGGGGATGGAGTGGGCTGAGGTCGGTCAGCGTGAGCGGATCGATGCAGGCGGCGTGACTCCCGCTGGCGATCTGCAGCAGACAGAATTTCGGGTAGTACGTACGTTCGCGAATAAACTCGGTGTCCAGTGCGATCCATGGCGCGTCGGCAAGCTCGGCGCAGAACGCGCTCAGTTCATCGGCGGTGTCGATGTAGCGGGGGAGTCTGGTTGTCATCGTCGCGGTCGAAATGCGGCCGGCGCCACAAAAGGCCCGGTCCGTTTGAAATGGTTGAAAGATTCGGGCCTGTAGATGCGTAGGGAAGCTGCGACACCTGCCCCGGCGCCGGCCGGCCTAGCGGTGACGCCGGGCCCAATGCGCGGAAGGCCGCAAGTCCTCGGGCCGCAACCGGCGGATCTACTCCGTTCCGAGAACTTAACACGCGCGGCGTTGTTGGCAAACACATCCGGGCTCCGGCACGTGCGGCGAGCCCTATTCGGAGTTTGACCTGGGTGCGTGGATCATGCATAATTCGCGTTCCGGTGCGCCTGTAGCTCAGTTGGATAGAGTACCTGGCTACGAACTAGGTGGTCGGGAGTTCGAATCTCTCCAGGCGCGCCACTTTGGTTTGGTTTGCCTAGTGCGATACGCGCGAGGCAAGCACGGTTCAGTTCCCCTGTAGCTCAGTCGGTAGAGCAGCTGGCTGTTAACCAGCGGGTCGGCGGTTCGAGCCCGTCCGGGGGAGCCAAACACGCAAAAGGCCCGCTTATGCGGGCCTTTTTTATTGGTGCCGCGGCCGGGCGACGTCGGGATATCGGTCGGATTGACTCGCTTTCCCTTTGAATTTACAATAGGCGGCTTTACCCGTTTCCTTTGGGGCGGGTGTTCCGATCGACGAACGATAGAAACGCGATAGAAGTACCGGGAGTTCGGTGATGACCACGATCAACCAGTTGGTTCGAAAGCCACGGGTCAGCAAGAAGTACAAGAGTACCGTGCCGGCTCTCGATGGCTGTCCGCAGCGGCGCGGCGTTTGCACGCGCGTCTACACGACGACGCCGAAGAAGCCGAACTCGGCTTTGCGTAAGGTCGCGCGCGTGCGCCTCACGAACGGGGCCGAAGTCACCACGTATATCGGTGGTGAGGGACACAATCTGCAGGAGCACTCGGTGATCCTGATTCGCGGTGGCCGCGTCAAGGACTTGCCGGGTGTCCGATACCACGTCGTTCGCGGCAGCCTCGACACGGCCGGTGTGCAGAAGCGTCGGCAGGGCCGTTCGAAGTACGGTGCGAAACGTCCGAAGAGCTAGTTCAGGGTGTAATCAACTATGTCGCGCAGAAGAAGATCCGAACGCAGGGAAGTCAATCCCGATCCACGTTTTGGTAGCGAGATGCTGGCTCGCTTCATCAATATGATCATGGAAAGCGGGAAGAAATCGGTCGCCGAGCGCATCGTCTACGGTGCGATGGACCGGATCGAGTCGAAGACGAACCAGGATTCGCTCGAGATTCTCAGCAAGGCGCTGGAAAACGTTCAGCCGATCGTCGAGGTCAAGTCCCGGCGTGTGGGCGGTGCCACCTACCAGGTGCCGATCGAGGTCCGCCCGTCGCGGCGCATGGCGCTCGGGATGCGCTGGGTCATCGATGCGGCGCGGAAGCGCGGCGAAAAGGGTATGGTCCTGAAGTTGTCCGGCGAGCTGCTGGATGCGCATGAAAACCGCGGTTCGGCGGTCAAGAAGCGCGAGGATACGCATCGCATGGCCGAGGCCAACAAGGCCTTCTCTCATTATCGTTGGTAATCGTTTCTTAGCGGATTCTGACAGTGGCACGCACGACTTCAATCGACAGGTACCGGAACATCGGGATCATGGCCCACATCGACGCGGGCAAGACCACGACGACGGAGCGAATCCTCTTCTATACCGGTGTCTCCCACAAGATGGGCGAGGTCCACGACGGTGCGGCCACGATGGACTGGATGGAGCAGGAACAGGAGCGCGGCATCACGATCACGTCCGCCGCGACGACCTGTTTCTGGCAGGGTATGGATGGGAGCTGGCCGCAGCACCGCATCAACATCATCGACACGCCGGGCCACGTCGACTTCACGATCGAGGTCGAGCGTTCGCTGCGAGTCCTTGATGGAGCATGCGCGGTCTTCTGCGCGGTTGGTGGCGTCGAGCCCCAGTCCGAGACTGTCTGGCGGCAGGCGGATAAATATGGCGTGCCGCGCCTGGCGTTCGTCAACAAGATGGATCGCGCCGGGGCCAATTTCCTGCGTGTCGTCGATCAGATCAAGAGCCGCCTGGGTGGTAACCCGGTGCCGCTGCAGTTGCCGATCGGCGCGGAAGAGCATTTCCGCGGTGTCGTCGATCTGGTCAAGATGAAGGCGATCTTATGGGACGATTCGACGCAGGGCATGCGGTTCGATGAGAAGGACATTCCCGAGGACATGGCCGAGGAATGCGCGCTGTATCGCGAGGGCATCGTCGAGGCGGCCGCCGAGTCCAGCGAAGAACTGATGGAGAAGTATCTCGAAGGTGGCGAACTGACCACCGAGGAGATCAAACAGGGTCTGCGTAAGCGTACCGTCGCCGGCGAGATCGTTCCTGCCCTGTGTGGCTCCGCGTTCAAGAACAAGGGCGTCCAGGCGATGCTTGACGCCGTGATCGAATATCTGCCGTCGCCGATCGACAAGCCGGCGATCAAGGGCATCCTTGAAAACGAGACCGAGGGAGAGCGCGGCGCCGCGGATACCGAGCCGTTTTCGGCCCTGGCTTTCAAGATCGCGACCGACCCTTATGTTGGCGTACTGACGTTCATTCGTGTCTATTCGGGCGTGCTGAGCTCGGGCGACACCATTTACAACGCGGTCAAGGATCGGCGTGAGCGCATCGGCCGTCTCGTGCAGATGCACGCGAACAATCGCGAGGAGATCAAGGAAGTTCGCGCCGGCGACATCGCGGCGTGCATCGGCTTGAAGGACGTCACGACCGGCGACAGCCTGTGTGATCCCAAGGCCGTGATCACGCTCGAGCGCATGGACTTTCCGGAGCCGGTCATCTCCGTGGCGGTTGAGCCGAAGACCAAGGCCGATCAGGAAAAGATGGGCATCGCGCTCGGCAAGCTGGCGCAGGAAGACCCGTCATTCCGTGTTCGGACCGACGAGGAGTCGGGTCAGACGATCATCTCGGGCATGGGCGAATTGCACCTGGAAATCATCGTCGACCGTATGAAGCGAGAGTTCGGCGTCGAGGCAAACGTCGGAGCGCCTCAGGTCGCCTATCGCGAGACGATTCGCAAGTCCCTCGAGCAGGAAGGCAAGTACATCCGGCAGACGGGTGGTCGTGGTCAGTACGGTCACGTGTGGCTGCGCCTGGAGCCGAGAGAACCCGGTACCGGCTACGAATTCGTCAATGCCATCGTTGGCGGTGTGGTTCCGCGGGAGTACGTCCCGGCCGTCGACAAGGGTGTACAGGAGCAAATGCAGAATGGTATACTGGCAGGCTTTCCGGTCGTCGATGTCAAGGTAACCATCTTCGACGGGTCGTACCACGATGTCGACTCGAGCGAAATGGCCTTCAAGATCGCCGGATCGATGTGCTTCAAGGAAGGCGCTCGCAAAGCCTCTCCCGCGTTGCTCGAGCCGATCATGAAGGTCGAGGTCGTCACGCCCGAGGATTACATGGGTGATGTCGTCGGCGATCTGAACCGCCGGCGCGGGATCATCCAGGGCATGGACGATGCGCCCGGTGGCAAGGTGATTCGCTGTGAGGTTCCGCTGTCGGAGATGTTCGGTTACGCGACCGACCTCCGGTCCGCAACGCAGGGGCGCGCGACCTACAGCATGCAGTTCGAGAAATACGTCGAGGCGCCGACCCATGTCGCGGATGCCATCATCAAGAAGGCATCGTAGCTGAGAGCGGCCGAAACAGGTCTTCAACGAGGTAGAGCACGTGTCCAAAGAGAAGTTTACGCGCACCAAGCCGCATGTGAATGTCGGGACGATTGGCCATGTGGATCATGGGAAGACGACGCTGACGGCGGCGCTGACGAAGGTGATGGCGCAGAAGTTCGGCGGTGAATTCAAGGCGTACGATCAGATCGACAACGCGCCGGAAGAGCGGGCGCGTGGTATCACGATCGCTACGGCGCATGTGGAGTACGAGTCGCCGAACCGGCACTACGCGCACGTGGACTGCCCGGGGCATGCGGACTACGTGAAGAACATGATCACCGGTGCGGCCCAGATGGACGGCGCGATCCTGGTGGTTTCGGCGGCCGATGGCCCGATGCCGCAGACGCGCGAGCACATTCTGCTGGCGCGGCAGGTCGGCGTGCCGTACATCGTCGTGTTCCTGAACAAGGCGGACATGGTCGACGATCCGGAGCTGCTGGAACTGGTCGAGATGGAAGTTCGTGAGCTGCTGTCGAAGTACGACTTCCCGGGCGATGACATCCCGATCGTCAAGGGTTCGGCGCTGAAGGCGCTGGAAGGCGATGCGAGCGAGATCGGGATACCGGCGGTAGAGGCCTTGGTGGCGGCGCTGGATGCGTACATTCCGGAGCCGGAGCGAGCGATCGAAAAGCCGTTCCTGATGCCGATCGAGGACGTGTTCTCGATCTCGGGTCGCGGCACGGTGGTCACGGGTCGCGTCGAGCGCGGCAAGGTCAAGGTCGGTGATGAAGTCGCGATCGTCGGCTTGAAGGACACGGTGAAGACGACCTGCACCGGCGTCGAGATGTTCCGCAAGCTGCTGGACGAGGGTGTTGCGGGCGACAACTGCGGTGTGTTGCTGCGCGGCACGAAGCGCGAGGAAGTGGAGCGTGGACAGGTTCTGGCGAAGCCGGGATCGATCACGCCGCACACGCACTTCGAGGCGGAGATCTACGTGTTGTCGAAGGAAGAAGGCGGACGACACACGCCGTTCTTCAACGGCTACCGTCCGCAGTTCTATTTCCGGACGACGGACGTGACCGGGTCGGTGGAATTGCCGGAAGGCGTCGAGATGGTGATGCCGGGCGACAACATCAAGATCCAGGTCAAGCTGATTGCGCCGATCGCGATGGAGGAAGGTCTGCGGTTCGCGGTGCGCGAAGGCGGCCGGACCGTTGGCGCCGGCGTAGTATCCAAGGTCATCGAGTAAGTATTTCCCATGGCTAAGCAAAGAATCCGCATTCGCCTGAAGGCCTTCGATCACCGGTTGATCGATCAGTCGGCCAGTGAAATCGTCGAGACCGCAAAGCGCACGGGCGCTCAGGTTCTCGGCCCGATTCCGCTGCCAACGAAGAAGGAGCGTTTCACCGTCCTGATCTCGCCGCACGTCAACAAGGACGCTCGCGATCAGTATGAGCTGCGGACGCACAAGCGCCTGATGGACATCATCGAGCCGACCGACAAGACCGTCGACGCGCTGATGAAGCTCGATCTGGCGGCCGGCGTCGATGTGCAGATTCGCTTGAACTGAAGTAAGGATCGTTTGGAGCCTCGCGATGAGTATCGGTTTGGTCGGTAGAAAGTGCGGAATGACGCGAATGTACCTCGACGACGGTTCGGCCGTTGCGCTGTCGGTCGTGCACGTCGACGCCAATCGCGTGGTCCAGGTCAAGACGAAGGATAGCGACGGCTATTCGGCGCTTCAGGTTGCGACGGGCTCGCAAAAGCGATCGCGCCTGACGAAGCCGCTCGCCGGACATTACGCCAAGGCGGGTGTCGATGCCGGAGTTCGGCTGTTCGAGATTCGCGTCTCCGACGAGGACCTCGGGAAGTACTCCGTTGGCTCGGAGTTGAGTGTAGAGGTCTTCGAGCAGGGCGCATACGTCGACGTTCGTGGGCGCAGCATCGGCAAGGGCTTTGCCGGCGTCGTCAAGCGGCACAATTTCCGGACCCAGGACGCCACGCACGGCAACTCGTTGTCGCATCGGGCGCCTGGATCTATCGGTCAGAACCAGAGCCCGGGCCGAGTGTTCAAGGGCAAGCGCATGGCCGGGCATATGGGTGACGAGATGGTCACGGTGCAGAATTTGAAAATTCGCGCGGTCGACGCAGAGCGTTCCTTGTTGCTGATCGAGGGCGCGATTCCGGGTCCGAAGGGCGGCCATGTCATGGTCAGCCCGGCTGTAAAGAAAGGATGAGCAAGCGATGAGTCTCCAAATTCCGGCAGCGCACGGAAGTCGTAGCGCAGCACTGGGAGTCGCCGAGTCCGTGTTCGGCCGCGACTTCAACGAGCCCCTGGTTCATCAATTGGTCGTTGCTTACCTGGCCGCTGGCCGTGCCGGGACGAAGGCGCAGAAGACGCGGGCCGAAGTTTCCGGTGGCGGCAAGAAGCCGTGGAAACAGAAGGGCAGCGGACGCGCGCGCGCCGGCACGACGAGAGGTCCGCTGTGGCGGACCGGTGGCGTCACGTTCGCCGCCAAGACGCGCAATTACGAACAGAAGCTGAACAAGAAGATGTATCGCGCGGCGTTGCGCTCGATCTTCTCCGAGTTGTTGCGGCAGGGCCGCCTCGAGGTCAACGACGACATTCGTCCGGCGGAGCCGAAGACGCGTCAACTGGTCGCGGCACTGGGTGAACAGGCCGATCGTACGACGGTGATCATCACCGAGGCCGTGGATCGCAACCTGTATCTGGCGGCGCGAAATCTTCCCTCGGTCGAGGTTCTGACCAGCGAGTCGCTCAGCCCGGTCGCGCTCGTCAACAGCGAGCGGGTGATCATCACCTCGGGCGCGGCGAAGCAGATTGAGGCACGGCTGTCATGAACCAGATCGATATCATCAGGATCCTCCAGGCGCCGATCGTATCCGAGAAGAGCACGTCGGCATCCGAACGGGAGAGACGCTTCGTCTTTCGCGTGGTTCGTACCGCGACGAAGCCCCAGGTCAAGAAGGCGGTCGAACTGATGTTCGATGTCAAGGTTGACTCGGTGCACATCCTCAACGTCAAGGGCAAGCACAAGCGCTTCGGCCGTTTTTATGGCGAGCGTTCGGATTGGAAGAAGGCGTACGTAAAGCTCAAGGAAGGCTACGACATCGAATTGTCGGTGGCGTAGTCGGCGGGCTCGACTGCCGGACGTGTAGCGAATAGCGATAGAGTGGTTTAACAACATGGCGCTGATCAAGTCGAAACCGACCTCCGCCGGAACGCGCTTCGTCGTGCGGGTCCGTGGCGAGGGTTTGCACAAGGGTGCGCCCCACGCGCCTCTGCTGGAGAGACAGAAGAAGGGCTCCGGCCGGAACAACCAGGGCCGCGTCACCGCGCGGCACAAGGGTGGTGGCCACAAGCAGCACTATCGCCTCGTCGACTTCAAGCGCGACAAGCTCGGTGTTCCCGGGGTCGTCGAGCGGCTCGAGTACGATCCGAACCGGACCGCGCACATTGCGCTGGTGCTCTACCGGGACGGCGAGCGTCGCTACATCATCGCGCCCAAGGGCGTGAGCGCCGGACAGGAGGTCGTGTCGGCCGAGTTTGCTCCGATCCGGCCGGGTAACTGTCTGCCGATCCGGAACATTCCGGTGGGCACCTTGATTCACTGCATCGAGGGCAAGCCCGGCAAGGGCGCGCAATACGCGCGCAGCGCCGGTGCCTCGGTTCAGCTGGTTGCAAAGGAAGGCGCCTACGCGACGATTCGACTCCGGTCGAGCGAAATGCGGAAGGTGTTGGCGGATTGCCGCGCAACCATTGGCGAGGTTTCGAACTCCGAACACAATCTCGCGTCGCTGGGCAAGGCCGGTGCATCCCGTTGGCGGGGCGTGCGACCGACGGTACGAGGCGTCGCGATGAACCCGGTGGACCATCCGCATGGCGGTGGCGAAGGCCGGACCAGCGGCGGCCGGCACCCCGTTTCCCCATGGGGCATTCCGACCAAGGGCTACAAGACCCGAAACAGCAAGCGTACGGATCGGCTGATCGTGCGCTCGCGGAAGCAAAAGTAATCAGAGGGGTAGGTAAAGGTGCCACGTTCGATCAAGAAAGGCCCGTTCGTCGATTACCAGCTTCTTCGCAAGGTCGAGGAAGTATTGCGAACCGGGGGCAAGAGACCGATCAAGACTTGGTCGCGCCGTTCGATGATCCTGCCCGAGATGATCGGCCTGACGCTAGCCGTACATAACGGCCGGCAACATGTGCCGGTGCTCGTGACCGACAACATGGTCGGACACAAGCTCGGGGAGTTCGCTCCCACGCGCACGTACCGCGGCCACCAGGCCGACAAGAAATCGAAGTAGGGCTGGGGCAGATCGATGGAAGCAACAGCAAGACTGACTCAAGCGCGGATCTCGCCGCAGAAGTGTCGGCTAGTGGCCGATCAGATCCGTGGGTTGAAGGTTGACAAGGCGATGGAGATCTTGACGTTCCATCGCAAGAAGGCCGCGCAGATCGTTCGCAAGGTGCTCGAGTCCGCGATCGCGAACGCGGAGCACAACGAGGGCGCCGACGTCGACGAATTGAAGGTCTCGATGGTCATGGTCGACGAGGGTCCGATTCTGAAGCGCATGATGCCCCGCGCGAAGGGCCGAGCGAATCAGATCTTCAAGCGGACCAGCCACATAACGATTCGCGTTTCGGAAGCATAATAGGGGCGACGCGCATGGGTCAGAAAGTTCACCCGACCGGTATACGGCTCGGTTACATCAAGGACTGGACGTCGCGCTGGTACGCGAGTTCGAAGAATTATCCGGAGTATCTGCGCAAGGACTTGGCGGTGCGGGAATTCCTGCGGCGCAAGCTGGCTCACGCCTCGGTCAGCCGAATCCAGATCAACCGGCCGGCGAACAACGCGCAGATCACGATTCATACCGCGCGTCCGGGGATCGTCATCGGCAAGAAGGGCGAGGATATCGATGCGCTGCGTCGGCAACTCGGTGCGATGCTCGGCGGGCCGGTACAGGTCAGCGTCGAGGAAATCCGCAAGCCGGAGCTGGACGCACAGCTGGTTGCAGAGGGTGTCGCGCAGCAGCTTGAGAAACGCATCATGTTCCGCCGGGCGATGAAGCGCGCGGTGACGAATACGCTGCGTCTGGGCGCCGAGGGCATCAAGATCAACGTCGCAGGACGACTGAACGGCGCGGAAATCGCCCGGAGCGAATGGTATCGCGAGGGCCGTGTGCCGTTGCATACGTTCCGCGCGGACATCGACTACGGCTTCGCCGAGGCGAAGACGACCTACGGCGTCATCGGCGTAAAGGTGTGGATTTTCAAGGGCGAGGTCTTCAACGAGGCGCGCCCGGACGCAAAGACGTCCACGACGGAACAGTGAGTGTGAGCGACGGCCATGTTGCAACCAAAACGAACGAAATACCGCAAGCAGCACAAAGGTCGGAATACCGGCCTGGCAACCAGCGGAGCGAAGGTTAGCTTCGGTGAGTACGGTCTGAAGGCCGTGACCCGCGGTCGACTGACGGCCCGGCAGATCGAGGCCGCTCGTCGTTCGATCACACGTCATGTCCGCCGCGGCGGCAAGATGTGGATCCGCGTGTTCCCCGACAAGCCGATTTCACGCAAGCCCCTCGAAGTGCGGATGGGTAGCGGAAAGGGAAGCGTCGAGTACTGGGTCGCCGAGGTGCAGCCGGGCACGATGCTCTACGAACTCGAAGGGGTGACGGAGGAACTCGCGCGCGAGGCGTTTCGCCTGGCCGCCGCGAAGCTGCCCGTCCAAACTGCGTTTGCCTATCGAACGGTCCTGTGATGAAAACCACCGACCTGCGCGCCAAAAGCGCTGAACAGCTGAAAGAACAATTGCTGGAACTGCACAAGGAGCAGTTCACGCTACGGATGCAGAAAGGCATCGGGCAACTCGGCAAGCCTCATCAGCTCGCCAATGTCCGGCGGGACATCGCGCGTATCAACACGGTCCTGACGGAAAAGGGTGCAGGCAAATGAGCGAAGACGTCAAGGCAACGCGGGTGCTGGTCGGCACGGTCGTCAGTAACAAGATGGACAAGACCGTCGTGGTCAAGGTCGAGCGCAAGGTCGCCCATCCGCTTTACGGGAAATACATACGGCGCAGTGCAAAGGTTCTGGCCCACGACGGCTCCGGTGAATGCAACGAGGGCGACGTCGTCCAGGTCGTTTCGACGCGCCCCGTGTCGAAGCGCAAGGCCTGGATCGTCGATCGGGTCATCGCGAAGTCCCTCTGAGGGCCGGCGCGAGAACAGTAGAGTTGAGTGAGGGAGCGAAATGATTCAGATGCAAACCTGCCTCGACGTCGCCGACAACAGCGGTGCGCGCGAGGTGATGTGCATTAAGGTGCTCGGTGGGTCGCATCGGCGCTACGCAAACATCGGGGACGTGATCAAGGTGAGCATCAAGGATGCGATTCCTCGTGGCCGTGTGAAGAAGGGCGAAGTGTACAACGCGGTCGTCGTCCGGACGCGGAAGGGCGTCAGGCGAACCGATGGCTCGGTGATCCGCTTCGATAGCAATGCCGCGGTGCTGCTGAATAACCAGCATCAACCGATCGGCACGCGCATCTTCGGGCCAGTGACGCGTGAACTGCGCTCCGAGAAGTTCATGAAGATCATTTCGTTGGCGCCTGAAGTTTTGTGAGTTGAGGCAAGCAGTATGCGCAAGATCCGCAAAGGCGATCAAGTCGTGGTTGTGGCCGGGCGGGACCGCGGCAAGCGTGGCACCGTTCTGTCGGTTGGCAATGACGACCGGGTGCTCGTCGAAGGCATCAATCTGGTCAAGAAGCATCAACGGCCGGTACCGATGCGGAGCATCGAGGGCGGGATCGTCGAGCGACCGATGCCGATTCACATCTCGAATATCGCGCTGTTCAACGCGGCAACGAATCGCCCTGAGAAGGTCGGGTTCCGCCTGCTCGCGGACGGCCGGAAAGTCCGCTACTTCAAGGCTTCGAACGAAGTCGTAGACGTTTAGGAACGGGTTTCGGACATGGCTAGGCTGAAAGACCTCTACAAAGAAAAGATTGTTCCGGAACTGCTGTCGCGGTTCCAGTACAGCTCGGTGATGCAGGTTCCGCGGCTCGAGAAGATCACGCTGAACATGGGCGTCGGCGAGGCTGTCGCGGATAAGAAGATTCTGCAAAACGCCGTTGAAGATCTGCAAAAGATCTCCGGACAGAAGCCGATCATCACCCACGCGCGGAAGTCGATTGCCGGCTTCAAGATTCGCGAGGGCATGCCGGTCGGTTGCAAGGTCACGCTCCGTAGGGAGCGCATGTACGAATTCCTGGATCGCTTGATCAGCGTCACGATCCCTCGAATTCGCGATTTTCGCGGCCTGAACCCGAAGTCGTTCGACGGGCGCGGCAATTACTCGATGGGCGTTCGGGAGCAGATCATCTTTCCCGAGATCGACTACGACAAGATCGATGCGATACGCGGTCTGGATATCACGATCTCGTCGACGGCGAACACCGACGCCGAAGCGCGCGCCTTGCTGGAACTGTTCAAGTTCCCGTTTCGAACCTAAGAGGGGTTAACGTGGCCAAGAAATCCATGATCGCCAAGGAAGAGAAGCGGCGCAAGCTCGCGGCGAAATACGAACTGAAGAGAAGAGCCCTGAAGACGGCGATTCTGCACCCGTCGACCAGCGACGAAGAGCGCGAGGCCGCACTGCTGCAACTACAAAAGTTGCCGCGCGATGCATCGCCGTCCCGCGGTCGGAAGCGGTGCAGCATTACAGGCCGGCCGCACGGCGTCTATCGCAAGTTCGGTCTCGGGCGCAACAAACTGCGTGAGTCCGTAATGCGCGGTGACGTGCCGGGCGTCGTCAAGGCAAGCTGGTAAGTTACAGAACAATCGTGATGGATTGGTACGGGAGACGAATATGAGCATGACGGATCCGTTGGCGGATATGTTGACCCGGGTGGTCAATGCGCAGTCCGCCGGCAAGAGCGAGGTGCTCGTGCCCGCGTCGAAGTTGAAGTTGGCGGTCTGCCGCGTGCTCGAGTCCGAGGGCTACATCGCCGGGTTTTCCGAACAGGAAATCGAAGGCAAGCCGTGGATTCAGGTTGGCCTGAAGTATTTCAACGGCGCGCCGGTCATCGATACGATGCGTCGCGTAAGCACGCCGGGTCGGCGGGTCTACAAGGGCAAGGACGAGTTGCCGCGAGTCATCGGCGGTCTGGGCATCGCGGTAATCTCCACGTCGCGCGGCGTGATGTCCGATCGAGAGGCCCGCGAAGCCGGTCAGGGCGGCGAAGTCCTGTGTGTCGTGAGCTAAAGGGTCGAGGCTCGATCGTTTATGTCTAGAGTAGCGAAGAACGCAGTCGTCCTGCCGAAAGGTGTGGAGGCGCGGCTGGAAGGTTTGCAGTTGACCGTCAAGGGCCAAAAAGGCACGCTTACGCGCGAACTGCCACAGGGCGTGGGTGTATCGGTGTCCGGCGCGGAAATCGCCGTCGACCCGAGCAAGACGCACA
>JAXMGB010000014.1:0-98474 GCA_046347485.1 Methylotetracoccus sp.
TCGTGGCTATTCGAGGCGGCTCCGTATGTCGTCCTTGTCGCCGCGGTGTTCTCCGCCGGAGTGGTTCCGTTCGCCGCGGCCCACATGCCGACCGCGCAGATTGCCGACCTGATCGTTCTGGTCGGTTTCTTCGCGCTCGGCCGGGTTTTCCTGACGCTGGCCGGCATGGACCTCGGCACCGCCTTCGGCGGGATGGGCTCGTCGCGGGAGATGATGATCGCGTCCCTGGCGGAGCCGGCGATGCTGATGGCGGTCTTCACGCTGGCGATGAGCGCGGCCACGACGAATCTGTCGCAGGCGATCGACTGGGTGCTGCAGACGGGTCTGGTGCTGCGCCCGTCGTTCCTGTTCGCGCTGGGCGGACTGGTTCTGGTCGCGATCGCCGAAACCGGGCGGATTCCGGTCGACAACCCCGCGACCCACCTCGAACTGACGATGGTGCATGAGGCGATGATCCTGGAATACAGCGGAAAGTATCTGGCGCTGATCGAGTGGGCCAGTCAGATCAAGCTGATGCTGTACGGCGTGTTGATCGCCAACATCTTCGTGCCGTGGGGTATTGCCGAAAGCTTCGACCGGGACGCGCTGACGACCGGCTTCGTGGCGATTATCGCGAAACTCGCGGTCCTCGGTGTCGCCTTGCCGGTCGGCGAGACGCTGGTCGCGAAGATGCGGGTGTTCCGCTATCAGGAATTCCTCGGCTTCGCATATCTGCTGAGCCTGTTGGGGATGCTCAGCCACGTGATTCTCGAGGTGGCCTGAAATGGGGCTGATGCGCCAGACCATCTTCGAACAGGCGGTGCTGTTCCTCGCGGCGTTCGTCGTGTTCACGTCGTTCCTGATGCTCGCCCAGCGACGCCTGTTTCCGCTGATCGGGCTGTTCGCCTCGCAAGGCCTGTTGCTGGCGGTCACGACGGCGCTCGTCGCCTACAACCGCGACTATCCGCATCTGTACCTGTCGGCGGCGATGACGCTGCTGATCAAGACGATCCTCATTCCATGGATGCTGCGCCGCTGGATCATCCAGTTGAACGTGCATCGGGATGTCGAGTCGCTGCTGTACCCGACTTACGTGATGTCTGCCGCGGCGGGACTGGTGCTGTTCAGCTACTACGTCGTGCTGCCTATCGAACAGTTGTCGACGCTGGCGACGCGCAATGCCATCGCCGTCAGCTTCGCCGTCGTACTGCTGGGCATGCTGTTGATGATTTCGCGGCGTCAGGCAGTGACACATGTCGTCGGATTCATGTCGATCGAGAACGGCCTGTTCTTCGCCGCGGTTACCGCGACCAACGGCATGCCCATGGTTGTGGAACTCGGTGTGGCCTTCGACGTGCTGGTCGCGGCGGTGCTGTTCGGCGTCTTCTTCTTTCATATCCGGTCGAGCATCGATTCGCTGGACGTCGATCAACTGAGTCGCCTTCACGAACTGGAGCGTTGATGATTTCGCTGATCCTGCTGGTGCCGTTGATCGGCATGCTCGCGCTCGCGCTACTCGGACATCGCGTGCGGGCGGGTTTGATCAACGTTCAGGTCAATGCCGTCCTGCTCGCGGTCAGCCTGCTGTTGGCCTTCGATGTCGCGCGCAACGGGCCGATCGAAAGCCACAACGAGATGCTCCGGGTCGACGCGTTCAACGTCTACCTGATCGTGCTGACCGCGTTCGTCGGCCTGACGACCTCGCTGTTCTCGTCGCCGTACATGGACAACGAAATGCGCCATGGACGCTTGACCGCCGGTGGTTTGCGTCTTTATCACGCGATGTACCAGGGCTTCATGCTGGCGATGTTTCTGGTGCTGACGGCGAACAATATGGGCCTGTTGTGGGTCGCGATGGAGGGCGCGACGCTGGCGACGGTGTTGCTCGTCGGACTCTATCGGACGCCGGAATCGATCGAGGCTGCGTGGAAGTATTTCATTCTCTGCGGTCTCGGCATCGCCCAGGCGCTGTTCGGCACCGTGCTGCTGTACTTCGCGGCCGAGCAGTTGCCGACAGCCGGTGAGCACGCGTTGACCTGGTCATGGCTCTATCAGCACGCCTCGGAACTGAATCCGGACGTGCTGACCTTGGCCTTCGTATTCCTGCTGGTCGGGTACGGCACGAAGACCGGTCTGGTGCCCATGCACAACTGGCTGCCCGACGCTCATTCCGAAGGGCCGACGCCGATGTCGGCGATCCTGTCCGGACTGCTGCTGAACGATGCCTTGTACGCGATCGTTCGCTGCAAGATGCTGGTCGATGGTGCGACGCAAAGTCAGACGGCCGGCCACATGATGATGGCGTTCGGTCTGCTGTCGTTTCTTGTCGCGGTGTTGTTTCTGCACCGCCAGAAGGACATCAAGCGGCTGTTCAGCTATTCGTCCATCGAGCACATGGGCGTGATGACGTTCGCGTTCGGCGTCGGCGGGCCGCTCGCGACCTTCGCGGCGCTGCTGCACATGACGGTCCATTCGCTGACCAAATCGGCGATCTTCGTCACCGTCGGGCACGCGGCACAGATCGCTCGAACCCAGCGGATGGAGCATATCCGCGGCTTGATCAATACCCAGCCGGCGATCGGCTGGGGCCTGCTCATCGGCACCCTGGCGATCGCCGGATTCCCGCCGTTCGGCGTGTTCACGAGCGAGTTCCTGTTGTTGCTGGCGACGATGCGGAGCTATCCCTGGCTGACACCGCTGCTGCTGCTCGGGATCGGCATCGCCTTCGCCGGCTTGTTCCGTCATTTGCACCCGATGGTGTATGGCCATGCTCCGGAAGGCCAGCAACCAGTCAGCGCGAACCTGTGGCCGGTGTTTGCCCATCTGGCGATCGTGTTGTGGCTCGGCCTGGCGATACCGTCGGGGCTCGCGGACTGGTTCAATGAAGCCACTCGGCTGATCGCCGGCAGCATGCCGATGTGAAGTACGCCGAGTACCGTCAACATGCGGTTTTTCGCGAACCGCGGGAGAATCCTATGGATGTTTGGGCTCCGCTCGGCGACTCGCACGTCGCCTGGACGCGGGACTTGCGGGGTCGGCTAGAAGCACTGGGTGTGGCCGTCCGGGACGGCACCGGTTTCAGCGGTACGCCCAGTTGGTGGATCGACCCCGAGCATTGGGCGGCTTTGGCGACCGAGGCCAAGCGCCTGGATTGCCGCCATGCCGGGCTATGGCTGGACGATCTGGGTGATGGCAGGCTCGTGGCCCGAGTCGCGTTCAGTCGATCCGGGGGGTACCTCGTCGCGTGTGCAGAACTGCGGGATTCGGAGTGCAAGCTGCCGACACAGGTTTTTCAGTACCCTGCCGCGGACCGTCTGGAACGACACGCCGCGGACCTATTCGGCGTCGAGTTCGTCGGTCATCCCGATGCGCGGCGATGGGTGCGTCATCAGGCGTGGACGGCGGATGATTTTCCGTTGCGCAAGCACTTTCCACGCGGCGGGAGTCCACCGGAACAGACACCACCGGACAACGAATACGAATTCCTGGGCAGCACCTCGCCCGATGTCTATGAAATCCCGGTCGGGCCGGTACACGCCGGCATCATCGAGCCCGGGCACTTCCGCTTCCTGGCCGTCGGGGAGAACGTACTGAATCTGGAGGAGCGCCTCGGCTACGTCCACAAGGGCATCGAGAAGGCCGCGGAGGGGCGCGACGTCCACGGTGTCGCGCGGCTGGCCGGTCGCGTGTCCGGCGATTCGACGGTCGCCCACGCCTGGGCCGCATGCATGGCCGCCGAACATGCGCACGCGGTCATGGTTCCGATCCGGGCGCTGCGCCTTCGCGGCATACTGGCCGAGCGCGAGCGCGTCGCGAATCATCTCGGCGATATCGGGGCGATCTGCAACGACGTCGGCTTCCCGTTCGCGCAATACCAGTTCAGCCGTTTGCGCGAACTATGGCTCCGCGACAACCTGGAATGGTTCGGTCATCGGCTTCTGATGGACGTCGTCGTGCCGGGCGGCGTCGCCCGCGATCTCGCGGTCGAGGCTGCCGCGCCGGATGGCCATGATCATCGACCCAGCCGGCGGGTAGAGCTTCGGCCATTGCTCGATGAGAATCATTCCTTGCAGGCGGATCGTCTCGGTAGGCAGCGGGTCGACCAGCATCGGGATGCCGCCGCACTGGGCTGTGTCGGGTACGTCGGACGCCAGCGGGGTTGGCCTCGACCTACGTCGATCGCGCCACGCTCCACGATGAGGTCGAGTTTTCGGCGATCGTGTCCGCGAACGATGTCGCGGCGCGCGCCTGCCGTCCGATTCGAGGAACTCTTCGTCGCTCTCGACCGGATCGAGGGGATTTCGCGCTGCTGGGCCGGCTGGCGCCGGGGCCGATAGCCGTGCCGTGGCCCGATGGCCGAGAGGTCGAGGGGCTAGGCGTCGTCGAGGGCTGGCGTGGCGAAACCCTGTGTTACCTGCGCTTCGACGGGAATGGGCGGGTACAGCGCTACTACCCACGCGATCCAAGTGTATTCAACTGGCCGGCGCTGGAGCGACTGATCCATGGGAACATCGTTCCGGACTTTCCGTTGTGCAACAAATCGGTCAATGGCTCGTATTCCGGGCACGACCTCTGAGTAGATCGGTGATGACATGACGATGCTCGGAAAGATCGCCCGTGTCGGGGTGGTCACCGAAAAGTTCTCCACGTTCCGGGATGCCGAGCTCGATGCGTTGGGCGTCGAGATACGGACCGTGATTGATCGGTATTTTCGCGGGAGTCTGGCGATTCGACAGGTCGATGCCGGGTCCTGCAACGGTTGCGAACTCGAGATCCACGCGCTGAACAACGCGTTCTATGATCTCGAACGCTACGGGGTCCATTTCGTCGCATCACCGCGCCACGCGGATGTATTGTTGGTTACGGGTCCGGTGTCCCGGCACATGCAGCACGCGCTACAGGCAAGCTACCGTGCGACACCCGATCCCAAATGGGTCGTCGCCGTGGGCACATGCGCAGTCGATGGCGGAGAGTTCGGTGTGTCTTACGCCAGTTGCGGCGCGGTCGAGAATGTCATCCCGGTCGACGCGGTCATCCTTGGTTGTCCGCCAGCCGCGAATTGCTCCGGGGCCTGCTGGACGCTCCCGTCCAGGCGGTCAGGGGGAAGTAGCCGATGATGCGCGTTGAGTCTCGTCGCGTGATCCGGGCGCGCGGCCGGCGGGTTGCGGATCAGGACGGCGTTGCGAATTGGGAAGTCCATGATGAGGAGAAGCCGGGCGGATGGCCGTGGACGATGTTCCTCGACGATAGAGCAGACGTGTCGGTGGGCGGTCAGCCAACCGCTGGAGGATCATGCAGCGAACTTCCTCATCCGCGAGCCCGGCGCATCGTCCGAGCGTCGCAGGTGGGTGCTGATCGTCGCCGCCTGCTCGGCCGTTCCGCGCGCCTTCTTCGCATGCGACAAGGCCTTGCTCGATGAAAACTCCGGCGGTCGCACTGCGTTCGGTACGGGCGCAGGCGCTCAAGGATCTGGCCTGTCCATCGGTCGATCTGAAGATTCTGAATGATGCCGAGGTGCCCGCGCGCCTGGAAGTATTCGCAGCGACTATCGCGTGGCGCCGCGACGGGCTGCGGAACGTCGCCATCTACCGCGCGGAATGCCGGGACGAGGACTTGTGCGATGTTTCGCGCGAATCCTGTTGGGGTTTCTACCAGCACCCGACGAGCCACCACGCGCCGGCACAGCGGTGTGTTCGTCCGTGCCGGTTCGGCCTGAGCAACGCACCGCGCTTACGCCGGTAATGGCGAGAGCCGGCGATGGCGTCCGTTCGACCTGCTTTCGTGGTTTCCTCGGCCTTGTGCGGTTCGCTTCGTCACGGATGCCCGCGTCCGCCGAGATCACCGATAGCTGGCAAGTTGGGCGCAGGTCATCGCCGAGGGCGATCTATCGTTCATGGACCAGAACCTCAAATCGATGCGCGTCTGGCTCGAAGGCCAGATGCGCTGGAACGAGGACTGGCAGCACTGGTATCAGGGTATGGCCAGGGCCGCTCTCGGGTATTCGTTGAGCGACCGTGCGACGGTCTGGGTCGGGTACACGTTCCTGCCGACGCAACTCGCCGGCAAACCCTATGTCGCCCAGCAGGACCTATGGCCGGCATTCCGCTACATTCTGCCGACCGAGTTCGGGACGTTCATGTTCCGAACGATGTTCGAGACAAACTTCATCCGCGGTGATGATCAACGTTTTCGCCCGCGCCAGATGATCCGCTTCATGCGCCCGTTCGAATTCGAGCCTCGGCTCAGCCTGGTTGCCTGGGACGAACTGTTCGTCCGACTGAACAGCACCGAGTGGGGCGGGCGCGCGGGCTTCGATCAGAATCGGGCCTTCCTCGGGGTCGGCTGGACGGTGTCTCCGTCGGTGCGTGCCGAACTCGGCTACATGAACCAGTACGTCGAGGACAAGAACCTGATCAACGAGACCGACAACAATCTGATCATGGGTTCCTTGTTCCTCGGTTGGTGAGCACGAACGGATTCGCCATCGGACTATGGCCCGCACCGACTTCAAAGCCCGAACCTTCGGCATGCGCATGCAGCCGGCCATGCGGGGCGACTATAATGCCCTGTCCGCAGTGGCTTCAGGTCTACGCGTGAAATCGCTGATTTACCCGCCCGCCCAGCTCCGGGGATGGGCCCTCCTGGGCTTGTTGTTGCTCGTGCTGCTGCTCCTGATCGGTATGATCTGGCGCAACCTCGCGAGGGTGGAATCGCTACGCTCGTACGTCAGCTATTCGCATCGCATCCAGATGGCCAATCTGAGCATGCAGAATGCGTTGATGGGGCATCTGACCGAACCCGCGGGCATCGACAGCGCGAGCTTGCGCGCGATCTCGGATCAGGTTCGAGATCTGATCCGGCTCGACGAACATCTGGATCCGGCGACGCCGATCAAACTGCTGTCGGTCGAACGCTCCTTGTACGAAGCGGGGGATGACGGCGACTCGCCCGAGGCCCTGAAGGCGCGCCTGCTGTCCGCGATGTCGATGATGAACACCGCATTGGACGGGGAGACCAGCCAACGCGAAACGATGCTGCAGGACATCAGCAAGGACACGCGCTTCGAGGTCGGGCTGGCCAGCGGGACGCTGGCCACGATACTGCTCGTCGCATTCCAGTTTCTGCGGCGCCGCATCCTCGCTCCGCTGCACGACCTCCGCGAGTTGCTCATGCGGCTCGCGGCCGAGGATTTCACGCCGATCGACACACGCCGGCTCGATCCGCTACTGCTGCCGGTGTTCAACAGTTACAACGACATGGTCAAGCATCTCGGCGAACTGGAGGAGGCCAAGCGGATGCACGCCGAGTCGCTCGAAGCCGAGGTGCGCGCGGCCACGCGGGCTCTGCTCGAACAGCAGCGGAGTCTCGCGCAGTCGGAGCGGCTGGCCGCTACCGGCGAACTCGCCGCGGGCATCGCTCACGAGTTGCGCAATCCCCTGGCCGGCATTCAAATGAGCTGTGTCAATCTGCGCAGCGAGATCGAGGATCCGGAAAAACAGGAACGGCTGGATCTGGTCATCGCCGAGTTGAAGCGCATGGGCCGTTTGTTGTCGGAGCTGCTGGAGCGAGGCAAGCAGACACCGGCCTCAGCGACCGACTGCAATCTGGGGGAACTGGTCCGCGAACTGGTTGCGCTGACACGTTATCAGATTCCGTCGCAGATCGAGTTGCGAAGCGAGGTGCCCGAATCGCTGATCTGCCGGTTACCTGAGTGTCGGGTTCGTCAGGCGATCCTCAATCTCGTATTGAATGCGGCGCAGGCGATCGATGACCGGCCTGGCGAGATCGTCATCGGCGGTCGACAGGACAATGATCGGATCGTCGTGACCGTCACCGACGACGGTCCCGGATTGAGTCGCGACGTGCTGAATGCCGGCGTGCGGCCGTTTGCCACGGGCCGGACGCACGGAACCGGTCTCGGGCTGGCGATCGTCCAGCGTTTCGTCGGCGATGTCGGGGGCCAACTGAAGCTGGCGAATCTCCACCCCAGAGGGGCCTGCGTAACGCTGCAATTCCCGCTCCAGCCACGAGACTAGGACGATGCCAAACAGCTTGTTGATCATCGAGGACGAGGCGCTGCTCGGCGCTGAATTGTCGCGCCACTATCGCAAGGGAGGATGGGACGTCGAGTGGTCGAGCACTCTCGCCGAGGCCGGTGTGTTGCTCCGGGACAAAGGTCTCGATCCCCTCGTCGTGCTGTCCGACATGAATCTCCCGGATGGCAACGCGCTGGATTTCATGGAATCGCAGAGGGATCGGGCGAGCTACGCCGAATGGCTGTTCCTGACCGGTTACGGGAGCGTTCCCGATTCGGTCCGAGCGCTGCGGATCGGCGCCTACGACTTCCTCGAGAAGCCGTGCGAACTGGAGCGGCTCGATCTGATCGTCAGCAGTGCGGCGCGCTCGGCGTCGGCGCATCGGCGCCTGCTCGATCAGGCGCAACAGAGTCACCAACGCTACTCGCCGTCGGCGTACGTCGGCGCGAGCGCCGCCGCTCAGCAGGTACGGGAGCTGCTCGCACGCCTGACCCAGGTCGCGTTCAGCGCGTTGATCATCGGTGGAGAGACCGGCACCGGCAAGGGGCTCGCGGCGCGGATACTCCACTATGGGGGGAAGCGCTCGCAAGGGCCGCTGATCGAACTGAATTGCGCTGCGCTGCCGCGTGAATTGCTCGAATCACAATTGTTCGGTCATGAACTCGGCGCATTCACCGGCGCAGTCGCGCGTCACCGCGGCTTGATCGAACAGGCCGACGGCGGCACGCTGTTCCTCGACGAGATCGGTGAGATGCCGCTGGATCTACAATCAAAGCTGCTGAAGGCGCTCGAGGACCGCAAGTTCCGACGTCTGGGCTCGGAGAAGGAGATCTCGGTCGACGTGCAGATCATCGCGGCCAGTAACCGGGATCTTGCCGAGTTGTCGAAAACGGGGCAATTTCGCAGCGATCTGTACCACCGGCTCAGCGTATTCAGGCTGCAACTGCCGGCCTTGCGAAGCGTCAAGGAGGACCTGAAGGACCTGGTCCCGTTGCTGGTTGCCGAGTTCAACGCCAGTTCGAATCGGCAGGTTCGCCAGATACCCACGGAGGTCTGGCAACAGCTGGATGCCTACGATTGGCCCGGGAACGTCCGGGAATTGCGTAATGTCATCGAACGCTGCGTGCTGTTGTCCGACGGACCGGTGTTTCCGGTCCAGTGGCTGCAGTTGCCGGGCGTGGGCGCGACGCCGATCGCTGGCGCCGGCGGAGTAGCCGACGACAACGGGCTGCGCATCCCGCTGGATGGCAGCATGGCGCTGGATGATATGGACTGTTACATCATCCGAACCGTGCTCGATCGCTACGACGGCAACGTCACCGCCGCAGCGCGCGCACTCGGTACCACCCGCGAAACCTTGCGCTACCGCGTCCGCAAGTACGGACTGTCGGCCACCGTCTGAACGCACCGCGCGGACCGAGTCAGTCCAGTCCTTTACATCTCGACCACGGTTCCGAGTTCGAGTACACGTTCGGCCGGGAGACGGAAGAACTGTATCGGGCTGGCGGCGTTGCGAAACAGCGAAATGAACAGCTTCTCCCGCCATCGTTCCAGCAGGCGCCTGCGCGTCGGGATCAGCGTTTCACGTCCCAGGAAGAACGTGACCTGATCGAGATCGATTTCTAGACCGGCATGTGAGCACCGGCGTAACGCCCGCGGCACGTGAGGAGACTGCATGAAGCCGAATCGCGCGGTAATTCGGTAGAAATTCTGCTCGAGGATCTCCACCATCAATCGGTCCTTGTCGGCGACGAATGGAATGTCCTCGAACAGGATCGTCAGCAACACCACCCGTTGATGGACGACGTGGTTGTGTTCGTAGTTCTTCAGCAACGCGAACGGCAGGCTCAGGTGGCGCGCGTTCAGGAATATCGCGGTGCCCGGGCAGCGATAGGGCTGTTCATCGGCGACCTTTTCGAGGAAGTTGCCCAGGGACATCGAGTCCATCTGCAAGCGGTGCAACAGCGACTCGCGGCCCTTCTTCCATGTCGCCATGACGAAATAGATCACCGACGCCAGCAGCAAGGGGAACCATCCCCCATGCGGGATCTTGGGGATGTTTGCGCTGAAGAACGACAGATCGACGATCAGGAACGCGCCCATCAGCAGGCCGGCCCACACCGGACGCCATTTCCACGTATCGACCGCGACGATGAAGGCCAGCATCGTGTCGATCGACATCGCGCCGGTCACGGCGATGCCGTATGCCGCCGCCAGATCGGATGAGGACCCGAACAGCAGGACCAGACCGGTGACGCCGAGCAGCAGCATGCGGTTGATCGCCGGAACGAAGATTTGGCCGATCTCCGCCTCCGATGTGTGGATCATCCGCTGACGCGGCATGTAGTCGAGTTGAATCGCCTGACGCGTCATCGAGAATGCGCCGGAGATGACCGCCTGGGATGCGATGATCGTCGCCAGTGTCGACAAGGCGATCATCGGGTATAGGAGGTTGTCCGGCACCAGCAGATAGAACGGGTTGTGCACGGCGTCGGGATTGCGCAGGATCAACGCGCCCTGACCCAGGTAGTTCATCATCAGCGCCGGCAGCACGAAGAAGTACCACGACAGGCGGATCGGCGTACGGCCGAAGTGGCCCATGTCCGCGTACAAGGCCTCGCCGCCGGTTAGCGCCAGCACGACCGCGCCGAGGACGAATGCTCCCGGCCAGCGATTGCGAACGAAGAATTCGATGGCGTACACCGGATTCAGGGCCTCGATGACTTCGGGATTCTGTACGAGGCTGCGGAAGCCCAGCAGTCCGAGGACCATGAACCAGACGACCATGACCGGGCCGAACAGGAATCCGACGCGCGCGGTTCCGCCACGCTGGATCGAGAACAGCAGGAGCAGGGCCACGATCGCGGCCGGCTGTACGTATGCGCGGAAAGCCGGTGCCGCAATCTCCAACCCCTCGACCGCGCTCAACACCGAGATTGCCGGTGTGATCAGCCCATCACCGTAAAACAACGCGGTACCGAACAGGCCGATCGTCGTGATCAGTGTCCGGTGCCGGCGCCGGTGGCGGCGGTGCAGGGCCAGCGCCATCAACGCCATGATGCCGCCCTCACCCCGGTTGTCCGCGCGCATGATGAACAGGACGTACTTGATCGAAATGACGATCGTCAGCGCCCAGAAGATCAGCGACAGCGCGCCGAGCACGTTTTCCGGTGTCGTTGGCGCGGCATGCGCGCCGTTGAAGATCTCCCGCATCGTGTAAAGCGGGCTGGTTCCGACATCGCCATAGACGACGCCGATCGCGCCCAAGGCCAGCAGCGGGAGGCTCGGGGGATGTTCCCTGTCCGATCTCATCGGGCGTTGGGACGGAGGAGTAGGTTCAAGTCTCGCCGATTCGTTTCTTATTGATGGGCGAGCTGTGGCTCGATGCCTGATCGCGTGGTCGTGCCCCGATTCGTCCTTCGACGTAAACGCCGCACGTCCCGGGAGCTAGGGGACATGCTATCAAGCGGGGAGTCGGTTTGTCGATCGGGCCTGCGGCCCTGCATTGCGGCCTCGACGAGTCGGACAGCCTTTCGTCGAGGCCAGCCGCGGTGTTCGATCACAGGAACGCGACGTGGTCCGTGCATCGCTGGCGGACGCGATCGTTGGATCCGCCGCCAGCGAGGGTTGGTACAGTGAGTTCCGGCTTAGTTTACCGGGCGGCCTTGAGGTGGGTAACCGCTTCCTCGGCGGCCTTTTTGGCCAGATCGACATGCCCCATCTTGCCGTGTTCGATCGCCGAATCCAGGCTCTTGATTCCAGCGTCCAGGTGCTCGTCGGCGACCTTTGCGTGCGTCTTCGCGACATCGGCGTGTTCGGCTACGCCCTTGGCGTCGCTAGCGCCTGCCGCCGCCTCGGCGTGAGTCAGCGCTGCGGCGATGTGGCTTTCCTCAGCATGGAGAGCCGTCGAGCTCAAACCTGCCAGTGCAATCCCGACCAATAGAGGATGTAGTCGCATGTTCATCGCAATACCTCTCGATTGTGAGTCGTTACTGTTGTTATGGATGGAAGTCACGGCGGTCATGCCGACTTCCTTCGCATGGAGCGGACCGGTGAGGTCTCATATCGCGGGGGCCGTGGGGCGGGGTGCCCCTGGCGTTAGCCAATCGCTGTGTCAGAACATTGTGCGCGGCGTAGCCACGTCGTTCTGCACGGGTAACGAATTGCCAGCGCTGCGGGCTCCCGTTTACTCTACGCCGGTGACGCTCTCACCACGCAGTGTATCCTTCTTGTTTCGATGGATGTGCACTGCGTGAAGCTAAGACCGTGATGGTGCGCCTGCGGTTCCCGTTCCCTATCGTGGAGGGAGTTGCTCGAACCCATCCCGGATTCGCGATTATCCATGTTCTGCCTGTGGATTCATGGAACGGCTTCGCCAAGTCATCGATAGTCTCGACGAGGGCGTCTGCCTGCTCGATTCGCGCGGTCGTGTTCAGGCGCTGAATCCCGCGGCGGCGAAAATCCTGCGGTGGGACGAAGCCCTCTTGGTCGGTCGAAACGCGCTCGATACGCTGTTTGCGCCGTCACTGCGCGTCGAGTTGCAACAGCGACTGGATTCGGCCGAGATCGCCACGCTGGAACCCTTGGAACTAAAGCGTCGGGACGGCGGCTACGTTCAGATCTCCCTGACACTGCACGGACTGTTCCGGGCCGGTACGGCCGATGGTGCGGTGTTGCGCTTCCGTCCATTGACTCAGGCGGTGTCGGTCGCGGACGATCTGGCCGATCGTGACACCCGGCTTCGCGTCGTGTTGGACACGATCGTCGATGGCGTCGTCGCTGCCGATGAGGGCGGTGTCATCCAGTTGTTCAACAGTGCCGCCGAGACCCTGTTTGGCTATCGCGCCGACGAGGTCATCGGCCGCAACGTGCGGATGCTGATGCCTTCGCCCGAACGCGAGGCCCATGATGCCTACCTCGCGAGCTATCTGCGGACCGGACAGCGCAAGGTCGTGGGCATTGGTCGGGAGGTCAAGGGCTGCCGCAAGGATGGAAGCCTGTTCCCATTACATCTGGCGATCGGCGAGGCATCGACCGCCAACGGCCGACTCTTCGTCGCGGTCCTGCATGACCTGACGCTGAAGCGATTCGCCGAGCAACGTCTTTCGATCTTGTCCGCGGCGGTCGAGCAGAGCCCGAATGCCGTGTTGCTGGCGAGTCTCGAAGGGATCGTCGAGTACGTCAATCCGAGTTTTACCGCGCTGACCGGTTACGAGTCGGATGAGGTGGTCGGCCGGAATCCATCCGCGCTGCGCGTCCCGCATACCGCCCCGGAGAAGTATCAGCAACTGTGGAAAACTCTGCTCGACGGTGGCGTGTGGCAGGAGGAGACACGGGACCGCAAGAAGAGCGGCGAGATGTACTGGGCGATCGAGACGATCTCGCCGATTCGCAACGCCGAGGGTGTGATCACGCATTTCTTGTCGATCCAACAGGACATCACCGAGCAGAAGCAGGCCAAGGAAGCCCTCCAACAGAGCGAAGAGCGCTTTCGGCAGATCGCCGAGATGACCGGTGAGTGGCTCTGGGAACAGGATCCGGGCGGGCGTTACATCTACAGCAGCGGCGCGGTCCGCGACATACTCGGCTATGAACCCGAGGAAATCATCGGCAAACGTTATCTCGATCTGTTGACACTCGAAGATCGGCTGCATTGGACATCCGGTCTGGTGCCTATTCCGGATTCCCGCCACCGTTTCTATCGACTGATCAACCGCTATCGGCACAAGAACGGCCGGGAAGTGTTCACGGAATCGAGCGGTGAACCGCTGTTCGATGACGGCGGCAGTCTGGTCAAGTGGCGCGGTGTCGACCACAACGTCACCTCGCGCAAGCAGTACGAGGATGCCCTGCGCTTGCGCGACCGCGCGATCGAGTCGGCAAGTGTCGGGATCAACATCACCGATGCGCTCGCGCCCGACACACCGAACATCTACGTCAATCCCGCGCTATGCCGGATGACCGGGTATACCCGTGCGGAATTGATCGGCAAGAACATGCGAAACCTGCAGGGGCCTGAAACGGATCCGGAGACCGTCAAGGCGATCGGCCGCGCGTTGGCCGAAGGTCGGAATTGCGAGGTGGTCTTGCGGAACTACCGCAAGGACGGAACGGCGTTCTGGAACGAGTTGCTGATTTCTCCGGTGCGGGACGAGAGCGGCCGCCTGACGCACTACGTCGGTATTCAGACGGACGTCACCGAGCGCTTGCGGGCGCAGGTGGAACGGCATGAGTTGGAGATCGCCAGACAGATCCAGATGTCGCTGTTGCCGAAGGACCCACTAGTGGTTCCGGGATTTAGGGGCGCTGGAGTGTGCGTGCCGGCCGCGCATGTCGGTGGCGACTATTTCGACTATTTCTCCGTCGCGCCCGGAACCGTCGATGCCCTGATCGCCGATGTATCGGGCCATAACGTGGGTGCTGCGCTCGTCATGGCCGGGGTTCGGAGTACATTGAAAGCCGAGACGCGGCGGGCTGCCAACGGAGTTCGTCGACCGGGGGTCGCCGACATCCTGGGGGCGCTGAACGAGTTGCTGTTCGATGATCTGAATCGGTCCAACCTGTTCATCACCATGTTCTATTTGCGCTTCGATACGGAAGCGCGCACCTTGTCGTTCGCCAATGCGGGGCACAATCGTCCTTTACTGTGCCGCAGTGGAAGCATGAACTGTGAATTGCTGGACGCCGAGGGCATGATCCTGGGCATCAAGCCGACGGTAGCGTTCGAGGCGCGCCAGATCGAACTGGCTGCGGGCGATCGGCTCTTGTTGTACACCGATGGCATCGTCGATGCCGAAAACGCGCAGCGGGACTACTTCGGGGTTGATCGGCTTGCCAGGTTATTCGCGTCGGGTGCGGACCTCGAGCCCGAGCGGATGTTGCCCGGCTTATTGGAAGCGCTGCATGAATTCCGCAGCGGTTCAGTGCTGGCGGACGATGTGACCTTGCTCGCCTTCCGGGCCGAATGATCGCGGCCCCGAAACGCGGGATTGCGCCGAAACGGCATTCGTGCAAGCCTGTCGCCGACGCGATAACCGCCCCGATCTGAGTTCCTGGACCGCCCATCGGCGGAGCCGATAATCCGATGCTGCACATCCCCATCAACGAGCAGGGCTGGGGCCTGATGCTCCGCCTCATCAGGAGCTTCGCGGCCTCGGATGCCGGCCACCGAGCGTTGTGGCTCGGCGTACTCCTGTTGGTCGCGTTGTTGGGGATGAATGGTCTGAACATCGCCAACAGTTATGTCGGCCGGGATTTCTTCACTGCGATCGCGCAACGCGATTTGCGTGGGTACGTGCTCCTGGGCCTGTTGTACGTGGCCGTGCTCGGCGCATCGACCGTTGTCGCGGTGCTGCAGCGATTTTTCGAGGAGCGGCTAGCGCTGCTGTGGCGGGAGTGGATGACGGATCGCTTCGTCACCCGGTATATGCAGCACCCGACTTACTTCAGGATGAGCGATTCGGTGATGCGTACCGCCGGCATGGAGAATCCGGATCAGAGGATCGCGGATGACGTTCGGGCCTTCACCAGTACGGCCTTGTCGTTCGCGGTGATCTTGCTGAACGGCATGTTCACCGTGCTGGCGTTCGCCGGCGTGTTGTGGGCCATCAGTCCCGGGCTGTTCGGTCTCGCGTTAGCGTATGCGGCGATCGGATCGGTTATGACCGTGGTTCTGGGTCTGTCCCTGGTCGATCTCAATTACGCGCAGTTGGACAAGGAAGCAAGCTTTCGGTCGGGTATCGTGCACGTACGAGAAAATGCCGAGTCGCTGGCGTTGCTGCAGTATCAAAAGCGTTTGTTGAAGCGCCTGTCGCGTGGTTTCGGGGATCTCGTCGCGAACAACGGGGAGATCATCCGGGTCAATCGCAATCTGGGCTTCTTCACGACCGGGTATTACTACATGGCTCAGGTCTTGCCAGTGGTATTCGTCGCACCGCTGTTCATCGCCGGCGAAGTCGAGTTCGGAGTGGTCACGCAGTCGGTCATGGCGTTCGGCACCATGATCGGTGCGTTCTCGTTGATCATCACTCAGTTCCAGTCGATTTCGTCATTTGCGGCGGTAATTCAGCGTCTGGTCAATCTGTGGTATGCGATCGAACTCGCGCAAACCGATACGGTGTCGGCACTGAATCTCGCCGAGGATGACGACCGCGTGGCGTACGAGTCCGTGACGCTGTTCACGCCGACGTCCAGTGAGATGCTGGTTAGGAACCTGTCGGTGTCGATCCCTCACGGAACGAGGGTTCTGGTGACGAGTCAGTCCGATGCTGCCCGTGAAGCGCTGTTCAAGGCGACCGCGGGGCTTGCCGACACCGGACGGGGGCGGGTCTTGCGTCCTTGCCATGGCCGGATCCAGTTTCTTCCGGGATCGCCGTACCTGCCGCCAGGGAGTCTGCGTACGGCGTTGACCTCCGATATGTCTGCGAAGAATCACACGGATGATCGCCTGGATCAGGTGCTCGTCGCCTTGTCGCTCGAGTCCGTTGTGGCCGTCTCGGGTGGGCTCGATGTCGAGCGGGACTGGAACACGCTGTTGTCGGTGCGCGATCAGCAGACGTTCGCAATTGCCAGAATGCTGCTGATCGCACCTCGATTCGCCGTGTTGGACCTCGAGAGCGCCGATCTGGCCGGCGACATGATCCGTCGGATGCTGGCTTTGCTGGAACAGGCCGGCGTCAGCTACATCGTCCTTGCCCGCAGCAAATTCACCACCGCGGGTAGTCTGGCCGACTGTTACGACGCCGAGTTGGCCCTTCTTCCGGGTGGTGACTGGATCTGGCGAGAACTCGCCGGTCACGCAACGGCACCCGTCAATCCGGACCATCTGCCCGGGTAAAACCCGCCTCGATCTTTGCCGATCACAGCGATCGGCCAGTCTCCGTCGGCCGCGTTTCGGCACGGGCCAGACGCCGGATGCTATACCTTACTGTGGGCGGAACCCGTCACTCCTCCGGGTGAGGAAGTTGTGGGCATGCTGCCCGGTGACTCCCTGGGCCAGGTCACCGATCCTTGAACCAATTCGCACTGTCCAGTCCTGCCGCCTGCTATAAAACACGACGGGGCCTGACTTTTTGTCGCCATGAACAACCTCCCTAAATCCGGTTTCACTCTGATCGAGATGATGGTCACGGTGGCCGTCGCTGCGATCCTGATGAGCGTTGGCGTTCCAAGTTTCCAGCAGCTGATACAGAGCAACCGGGTTACGACGCAGACCAACGAATTCGTCGCCGCGCTGAATCTTGCGCGAAGCGAGGCGATCAAGCGCGGCACTCGGATAACCATCTGCAAGAGCAGCACCTCGACTTCCTGCGCGGGGAGTGGTGGGTGGCAGCAGGGTTGGATCATTTTCACGGACAACAACAACAATGCTGCGGCCGACGATGGAACCGGTTCGATACTCCGAGTGTACGGAGCCCTGTCCGACGTCACCTTGACCGGGAATACCAACGTCGCCAGCTATGTATCCTACGTTGCCTCAGGCTCGACCCAACTGACCGGAGGTGGTTTCCAGGCCGGTACCTTGACCTTGTGTCCCGGCAGTGGGTCCGCCAAGGGCCGAAGTATGGTGTTGAGCAGGACCGGGCGTTTGTCGCTAAGCGAGTATGTCTGCCCATGAAGCATCAATCTCGCCTGAACCAAATCGTTCGCGCTCAACGTGGTTTCTCGTTGATCGAAGTATTGATTGCATGTGTTGTACTGGCGATTGGGTTGCTTGGGTTGGCCGGGCTTCAGGTGACCGGAATGCGCAACAACCAGACGGCCTATCTGCGATCACAGGCGATCCAGTCCGCGTACGACATCGCCGATCGAATGCGCGCCAATCAGCCAGGGGTTTCGGCGGGCCGTTACAACAATCAGGCCGCTACGACCGATGACTGCGACGACGCAACCGACGACGGGAATGTCGGGGTCACGTGTTCCGTTTCCCAGCTGGCGGGGTTCGATCTGGCGCAATGGGCTGCTGATTTGACCGCCCGTCTGCCTAGCGGAGCGGGGACGGTCTGCATTGACAGCACGCCGGATGATGGCACCTCTGCAGCTCCGGCGTGCGACGGTTTGGGTGCCGCCTACGCGGTGAAGATCTGGTGGGACGAGGATAGGCAAGGCGCTGCCAACCAGCGATTCGTTACGAGTTTCCAGCCATGAAGTTCCTGATTCGAACCAAGCCGAGTCGAGTTCGAGTGCCGATGAGCCAAGCTGGCATCTCGTTGATCGAACTTATGGTTGGCCTCGCCGCGGGCCTGGTTCTGATCGCTGGCGCGAGTCAGGTCTATCTGGCGAACAAGCAAACCTATCGATTGCAGGATGCTCAAAGCCGACTCCAGGAAGACGGGCGTTTCGTCGCTGAATTCTTGGCGAAGACTATTCGACCAGCGGGATTCAAGACGTATTCGTGGACCGCCGCGACAGCGGGTTATCCCATCGTGGCCGGAACTGGGACCAACCCTGCGTTTGCCGCGCGCGGCCAAGTGATCAGTGCCGTTTATGGTTCTGGATCCGTGGCTGACTTGCGCAAGCTCAGTGTGCGCTATCAGGGCGCCGCGGATGGCAGTCTGCAGGATTGTCTTGGCGGCGCGCTCGCCGCGAACACAACTGCGATAAGTACATTCTCCGTTGATACCAAGGGCGACACGATCGCCAGCAACGACGAATTGCAGTGTACCGCAACGAATGGCGGTACCACGACGACGCAGCCGTTCGTCAATGGCTTCGGCATTACCCATATTCTATTTGGCGTTGATACTGATTCGCCGATGGATCGGGCGGCCAATCGCTATCTCTCAGCCGCGAATGTCGGAGCAAATTGGGCAAACGTCGTCAGCGTGAGGGTCAGTTATCAGTTGGTTTCCAGCGAGAACAACCTGTTGGCCGCACCGGAGTCGTACACGCTGAATGGGGTCAATTACACCGATCGTCGGCTTCGCCGGAACTTCTCGACGACGATCGCGTTGCGCAACGGCGTTCCATGAGGCTGACTCTAATGAATCACGTGGCTGTAGACAAAAGGAAATCGCAGACCGGCGGCGCCTTGGTCGTGGGCCTCCTGATGTTGTTGGTGATGACGATGACCGGAGTGGCCGCCATGCATGTGACGTCGTTGGAGGAGCGCATGGCAGGAAACGCCCGCGATCGAAGTCTTGCGTTCCAGGCTGCCGAGGCAGCGCTTCGAGGGGGCGAATCCTGTGTCTCCGCGACCAACTTCAATGCGAACGAATGCGATTCTTGTACCGCGGCTTTGTATAGGGCCGCCGATAGCGAACCCACGCCGACCACTTCATTGTTCTCCTCGTCAGGAGCCGTCGGGTACAAGATCAAGGACGCCAACAAGTCGTGTACCGACAGCAAAAATGTCCTGAGGGGTGTCTCTGTAAGTCCTAGCTATTATGTCAAGGAACTCAATTATGCATGCCCGGTAGGTGCAGGGCTGGAAGCCGGCGTGGCGAGCGAGTACTGCTATTACAGTATCACCGCTCAAGGTACCGCCGGCGCTCAGGGGGCAACCGTCTGGCTGCGCGCGACCTACAAACGCTAACGGCCACCATCGTGTGGCGAGAGGCTCCGATGAATGCTGTACACATGCGTGCTCGTCCTAGCACAAAAACGAGCCTGCGGATGGTGCTGTGTGCCGCCGCCGTTTTGGCCGCCCCTTCGTTGCGAGCCGGAAACATTGCCCAATCACCACTCTTCATAGGAATCAGTGCTCCGCCGCTGGTTATGATCACGATGGGGCGTGACCACAAGCTTTACTACGAAGCGTATAACGACGCCTCCGATCTGGATGGCGACGGCGTGCTGGATACCAGATACAACCCAACCATTGAGTACTTCGGATATTTCGATTCACATAAATGCTATTCCTACAGTTCTGGTGTCTTTACCCCAGCTAGTAACACAGACACGAAGACGTGTTCAGGAAACTGGAGTGGCGATTACCTGAATTACCTCACTACCTCGCGCATGGACGCATTGCGCAGAGTTTTATACGGAGGTTACCGAAGCTCCGATACGACGACTGAAACGATCCTCGAGAGGGTGCTTATACCCCAGGATGCCCATAGCTGGGGCAAGGAATACACCAGCGTCGCAGTCGACGGTTACGATATTACACAGTACACGCCACTGACCTTGCCGGCGAAGGGGACGAGGCACATATTTGCCAATACCACCCTGCTCAGTACGACGACCCCGCTGTTGCGCGTTTTGACGAACAGCTCCTTCCGCGTGTGGGAATGGCTCTCGATCGAGAGACCTGTGGCGGGTACCGAATGCGCAACCGGCAATAACGTTCGCAGCAATTGCGCGGTTGCCGGCAGCACCTTCTGGGAGATCGTGCCGGCAGGCTACTTCACCAATCTGACGCAGACGGTCTACAACACCACCGGCTATGGAACCTATCCGACGACGACCGCGCAGTTCGACACCTTGGTGACGAATTACGGGATCGTCGGTAAGCGCTTGGGTACGGGTGCGGCAGCGACCATCAACGGCACGACGAATCCGTTTACCTCGCAGCAGGATAACTACCTTACGATATTTTCCGGCACATTGGTGATCCCTGCGGGAGAGGGTGGGACCTACACGTTTGCAATTGACGGTGACGATGCGATCGATTTGAAAATCGACGGAACCCTCGTGGCGAGTTGGTATGCCGGCCACGGCGCCTGTGGCTGTAATACACATACCGGTACCGCAACCTTGACCGCAGGCAATCATACGATCCTGTTCCGTCACCAGGAGAAGGACGGGGACGCCGGGTATTATCTGCGCTGGCAAAAGTCTACGCCAGATTCGTCAATGACCGACTACACCGTGCGGGTCAAGGCATGTATGGCAGGATTGTTGGAAAGCGAGTGCCGGCCGTACAAATCGGGTACTACGACGACATATAAGCCGGCTGGTCTATTGAATGAACACGGTGAAAGCGACTCGATGATGTTCGGGTTGCTCACCGGTTCCTACACGAAGAATACCTCGGGAGGAATTCTTCGCAAGAATATCCTGTCCTTCAAGAACGAAGTCAATGCCGCGACCGGCCAATATCTGGCCCCGACAGGAGGCGGGATCATCGATACGATCAACAAGCTCAAGACGGTTGGATTCGGGGGAACCTATCAATATACGGACAACTGCACGGTGCCGGAAGTCAACAACCCACTAGCGGAAGGTGATTGCCGCATGTGGGGTAATCCGACCGCCGAAATGATGTACGAGTCCCTGCGCTACTTCGCCGGCAAGACGGGGCCAAGCAGTGATTTCTCGATCGGAACCACTGGAGATGATGCGACCCTGAGCCTGTCGAAGCCGACCTGGTCGAACCCATACACCGCGAATATGGGTACAAACTACACAAGCGGGTACCCAAGCTGTTCGAAGCCGAGCCAACTGGTCATCAGTGACATCAATCCGAATTACGATACGGATAAGGTTCCAGGAACGTATTTCGGGAGCTACTCGGGAGATCTCGCTGGATTCGATGCATCGGCCGAGGCTCAGGCCATCTGGAGCAAGGAGAGTGAAGCGTCGAATATCTTCATCGGTCAATCCGGTTCGACCTTTGACGGCGCGCCAACGCCGAAATCGGTCAGCAGCTTCAAGAACATCCGCGGCTTGGCGCCTGAGGGGCCGACGCTTCAGGGAGGATTCTACTCTGCGAGTGCGGCACAGTTCGGGAAGTTGAACGATCTCAATGCCGTTGCCGGCCCGCAGAAGGCCGATACTCTCTCCGTCGTTCTGGCGTCGCCCTTGCCACGAATCGAAATTCCGGTAAATGGGAAGGTCATTACACTGGTGCCATTTGGTAAGACCGTTGGAGGATGCGGTACTTTTAGCCGCAACGCTGGCTCATATCAGCCGACCAATACGATCGTCGATTTCTATGTTGATACGATCAAGAATACCGGCACGCCGAATCATGATGATACCGTAAACGCCGGGCGTCCATTCGGGCGGTTCCGTATCAATTATGAGGATTCGGAGTACGGTTCCGACCATGACATGGACGCGATTGTCGAGTACACGTTCACGGTCGCCGCCGACAATACCGTCAGCGTCGCGCTGAATTCGAATTACGCGGCTGGCGGATGTATACAGCACATGGGTTACGTGGTTTCCGGAACGACCCGGGACGGCACGTACCTCGAAGTCCGGGATTCGGATACCGCGTCCGGTTCGGATGTCGACTATTTTCTTGACACCCCTCCAGGTCAACTTCCAGGAGGCACGTGGAGCGATAGCCAGGCCTTGCCGCTGTCCGCGACACGCACGTTCACCGCTGGCACGACGACCTCGGCGTCTTATCTGAAGCATGACCCCCTTTGGTACGCGGCCAAGTGGGGTGGCTTTTACGACCGCAAGGATCCGTCGACAAACCTCAGCAACAACCAGTTGGATGGGGATGAGTGGGATCTGGATCACGACGGGGTTCCTGATAGTTATTTCTTGGTGACGCACGCCGGTAAGTTGAAGGAACAATTGACGAAGGCATTCAATGAAATCAAGTCACGTATCGGCTCGGCATCGAGCATCGCAACGAACTCCACGCGGCTCGATACGGGTACCTTCATCTACCAGGCGAAGTTCAACAGCACCGATTGGAGCGGTCAGTTGTTGGCATTCAAGATCGACTCAGACGGGGCAATCCACGATAACGATGGAAACGGCATCATCGACGAACGCGATGCATTTTGGGATGCGGCAAAAAAGCTTCCGGCCGCGGGTTCCCGGAACATCTATACTTATAATCCTTTGGCCGCTGGCACAAAGGGTACGATCTTTTCGTGGGCTAATCTCAATGCCACGCAGCAGACGGCGCTGGTCAGCGCCGATGTCGTAAATTACCTGCGCGGCGACCAAACCGAGGAGAAGCACAACGATGGTTTGCTGCGGGATCGGAGCAATCGATTGGGCGACATAGTGAATTCCGATCCATTATTCGTGGGCTCGGAGAACTATGGATACGAGTCCTTGGCGAGCGAGGGGTCGAGTTACTCGAGTTTCCTGCAAAACAAGGCGTCACGTACAAAGATGATTTATGTTGGCGCGAATGATGGAATGCTGCATGGCTTCGTAGCGTCCGAGGGAACGAATGAAGGAGTCGAGAGCTTTGCGTATGTACCAAATTCGATTATCGGCGCAAATCTTCTTTCGCTGTCGAGCGATCCTTACACGCACAAATATCTCGTCGATGGATCGCCACGAGGGGGAGACGTCTTCGTTGGCGGCGCATGGAAGACTATTCTGGTGGGCACCACCGGTGGCGGTGGTAAGGGCGTCTTCGCGTTAGATGTGACAAGCCCTGGGTCATTCGGCACCGGAAATGTCATGTGGGAGTTCAGTGATACCGATGGACCAAGTGACGTTACAGATCCATTGTACTATCGCGCCGATGTCGGGTATTCGGTGCCGCAGCCTGCGATCGGGCGCATGTACAATGGCAGTTGGGCAGCCATCGTTGCCAATGGTTATAACAGTGCAAGCGGTAAGGCCGTACTATTCATCATCAATGCAGCGAATGGGCAGTTGATTGCAAAATTGGATACGAAGGCGACTGGCAACACGGTTGTTACGAAGAACGGCCTGTCTACGCCCATCGCCGTGGACGTCCCGCGCGTCATGGATCTGAATGGCGATGGGACCATTGGGGCTGACGAGCAGACCCCGGTGACAGATCGAATCATTGACTACATCTACGCGGGAGATCTGGCTGGGAATCTCTGGAAATTCGATGTTACGGGCACGTCCGCATCAAGTTGGACGGTAGCGGGTGGCGGCAGTACGCCGTCACCATTCTTCGTTGCCTGTGCTGCGGCGGGAAGCACGTGCAGCGACGCGAACCGTCAGCCGATCACCGGCAAGCCGCAGGTCGGTCTTGCGACGGACTCGCAACAGGATGGCGGTGTGATGGTCTATTTCGGAACAGGCAAGTATTTCGAAGAGAATGACAACGTTGTGCCCGCGACACCGCAGATTCAGAGTTTTTACGGGCTATGGGATAGAAATAGCGGGACATTCTCGAATGACCGGATCACGGATCGCACTACACTGCAAGCGCAGAGCATCACGGCGGAAACGTCAAAGGGCGGATTCAACCTTCGGTTGACCTCCGCGAACTCGGTCTATTATCAAAATACGACGCTATCCGATGGATCGACGGTAACTGCAAAGAAAGGCTGGTATATGGATCTCGTCAAGCCTCCTTCCTCGACGCGCGAGGGCGAGCGGGTCGTCAGTTTCCCACTGCTGCGCGGCGAGCGTGTCGTTTTCGTCACGTTGATTCCATCCGCAAATCCTTGCGACTACGGTGGAACCAGTTGGCTTATGGAGATGAACGCAATCAATGGTGCTCGACTGAACACACCGCCATGGGATATCTACGGTGCCGGCGGCAAGCCCGATGGAAAGATCGATGATCAGGACATGATTACGATCAATGGGCAGTCTTACGCGCCGTCCGGGAAGCAGTCCAATGTCGGCATCATCAAGACTCCGGGTGTCATCGCCGGCGGCAACCTCGAATACAAGTACACCAGCGGCTCGAGCGGTGATCTGGAAATGACGCGGGAGACTGGTGGCGCGGGCCGCGGGCGCCAGACCTGGGTACAAATACGCTGAGGCGATGGTCAAAAACGATGAGGTACAGACCCATGTCAGCCAAAAAACGATCCGCTGGTTTCACCTTGATCGAATTGATGATTACCGTGGCGGTTGTTGCGATCCTGGCGACCATAGCCGTCCCCAGTTACACCGGGCAGCTTGCCAAGACCAGGCGCGCCGAGGCCCAGGGTTGCCTGATGGAGCTCATGAGTTTCATGGAACGTTTCTACACGCAGTACGGCAGTTATCAGTGCACCGCAACGATTGCCGGGCTGTGTTCGGGTACAGGCGCCAGCCCGACCCTGCCGTTTACCCAGGCACCTAAGGACTCAACAGGAAAAGTCTACAATCTGGCCCTGCAGTCCAATACGGGGAGCACATACACGTTACGTGCCACGCCGATTACCGGATCTGCCCAGGCTACCGACGGCTTGATGGAACTCGACAATGTCGGTGTCCGTCGGTGGGACAAGAACAATGATGGTTCATTCGGGACCGGCGAGACCACCTGGGCGCGTTGATTCATCGCGACCGCGATGCCTTTGGTGGCAGAGTCGCTCAGCTTGCCAACCCACCAATCGAGCGATAGAAGCGGGGCCAGTCGAACGATGGCCCCGGGTCCGTTTTCCGGCCCGGCGCGATGTCGCTGTGGCCGGCGATTCGGTCCGTCGAGAGCGTAGGGTAGCTGGCAAGCAGCAAACCAGCTACGGTCCCCAGTGTCTCGTACTGCATATCGGTGTAGGGAATGGTTTCCGTCCCCTCGAGTTCGATGCCGATTGAAAAGTCGTTGCACGTTGACTGTCCGCGAAATGTCGAAACGCCAGCGTGCCAGGCCCGCTTGTTGAAAGGCACGTACTGTACGATTTCTCCATCCCGCCGGATCAGCACGTGAGCCGAAACCCGGAGTTGGTGGATTCCCAGGAAATATGGGTGGGCGTCGGGCGGCAGTCGGTTCGAGAACAGCCGGTCGATCCAGTCGCCACCAAACTGATCGGGTGGCAGGCTGATGCAATGGATTACGATCAGCGAGACGTCGTCAGCGTCCGGGCGCTCGTCGCAGTTTGGGCTTTCGGCGATGCGAGCGCTCGTCAGCCACCCGTCGATAATCTTCATCGTTTCTCCTGAAGGTCCTGCCCGGGAACCGCGTCGATGGCGCAAGCGTCCGCTCGGGTGACATGATCGTCACGGGCTTGCATTCATTCCCCGGGGTTCAATGATCAACCGATGTCCGCGCCTTGCCTTTCGCGGTCTCGGTGTTCGTGTGTATCATTCGACTTGCCTCGATCTGCTCCCGCGGCCCGCCATGTCGATACGAGTCCGTTATTTTGCCAGTCTGCGCGAGACCATGGGGCGTGTGGAGGAGAGTCTTTCGCCGGAGGGACTTAACTCGGTGGCGGATGTCTGGAAGGCGGTCAGCGAGGGTCGTCCCCTGCCAGAGCAGATTCTTTGTGCGGTCAACATGGACTACGCCGATCCCGAAACCGCGATTCATGACGGCGACGAGGTCGCATTCTTCCCCCCGGTTACGGGAGGTTGATCGTATGTTGGTTCATATCGTCACGAGCCAATTCGACCCTTTGGTCGAACTCGATCAGTATCAGCGAGCGTCTGTCAGCGGAAGCCTCTCGTTCGGCGCCACCGCGATCTTCATCGGCACGATGCGGGATTTCAACGACGGCGAGAGCGTGGACCGAATGGTCCTGGAACATTATCCCGGAATGACCGAACGGCAACTCGAGGCCATCCTGGTTCAAGCAGCGGCTCGATGGCCGATACTCGACGCGCTGGTGATTCATCGTGTCGGAGAGATCTTTCCAGGTGATCCGATCGTGCTGGTCGTTGTGTGGGCCGCACATCGGGGCGCGGCATTCGACGCGTGCCGGGCAGTCGTCGAAGAGTTGAAAACGCGCGCCCCATTCTGGAAGAAGGAGACTCTTCCAAAGGGTGATCGGTGGGTGGAGGCTAACACGTCCGGGTATTAGCAGGATTGCGCCCAGGCGATGGCGAAAGTCCCTCGCAAGATCAGCGCGGGGCGTTTCCTTTCCCTCTGCGGAGTGGCATGATTGAGCCATTATCCGAGATCCGGCAGATTCGGGGCAGTGAAGCCTTACGCGCTGGACCGTGACACCATATCTTCATGACCGATGAATGACTCGAGGGAAGCGCTCCGCGCCAAGCTTAATCAGGAGACCGGCCGAGTCTCTTGGCACGAACTTGAACGGCACTACTCCCGTGGTGCCGTAGTCAAAGTAGCCCAGGATCTAGATCTGGTCGATGTCGCCGCGTGCATCGCCGGTGACGAAACCGCGCGGTTCTCCGAACTTCTGGAATCCGGACGGGTAAACCCGGCCACTCAGGGGGACGGGGATGACTGGAAGCGGCGCGAGCCGATGTTCTGGGGCGTGGTGGTCGCACCGTGGGTACTTGTCCAAGAGATCGCTGAAGCGGTTCACTGAACACGTCGTTCATGGGGATGACGTTTTGTGGGTTCCAAAGTACTTGCTTCATTGGCAGACCGGGCACGCAGGGTTTGCTAACGAGCGCCGTGCGCGGCGGTGCTGACGTCGGACGGGCGTTCTTCGCGTGCCGATCGGCGCAAGGGACTTATGGACACGCCGCGGAACTCGCTCCATCGGGCGCAGTGCGTTGGACCCCATAGATACGCTGAACCGAAACACTCGATATGGATTTACGCTTCAGTCCACATTTTTTCTTCTCGCTGCTGCTGGCGTTCTGCGCCGCGTTAATCGCGTCTGCGTTGTTCTTTCAGTTCGTTGGCGGGCTTGAGCCTTGTCCGCTCTGCATTACGCAGAGAATCATGGTGATACTCGTCGGTGTCGTCATGTTGCTTGCCGTCGTGCATCGACCGTCGCGTCTGGGTACGCGAGTCTACGCGATTCTCGGATTCGCGACCGCGATGGGAGGCGCGGCTGTCTCCGGGCGTCACGTCTGGTTGCAGCATCTACCGCCCGAAGAGGTTCCCGCGTGTGGCCCCGGACTGGGTTACATGCTGCAGAATTTCCCGCTGTCCGACACGGTCAAGGCGATGTTCACGGGTACTGGCGACTGCGCGAAGGTCGACTGGACCCTGTTCGGGCTCAGCATGCCTGCGTGGGTCTTGATCTGTTTCGTCGGAATCGCCGTGGTCAGTCTGCTGCAGTTTTGGAATGAGCATCGAAAGCCGCTGATGTGGTGATCTGACGCCGTTCACGACATCGTGTCGCGGCCCTTCGGGCACCCATAGTTCCCAAGATCAATTTTCTATCGACAGTCGTGGCGATCGTTACGAAGAGTCCCTCCGGTACGCGGGCCATCCTTATTACCGGTTGTTCGTCGGGTATTGGTCGCTGTGCGGCCGATACGCTTCGTGGGCGGGGTTATCGCGTCTTCGCGGCCGCGCGTAAGGCCGAGGACGTGGCCGCTCTGGAGGCCGACGGGTTCGATTCCGTTCAGCTCGATCTAGCCGATTCTGCGTCGATTCGGGAGGCTGTGGGGGTCGTTCTGGACCGCTCCCAAGGCGCTCTCTACGGACTGTTCAACAACGGCGCCTACGGTCAGCCGGGAGCCGTCGAAGACCTGAGTCGTGAGGTGCTGCGGCAACAGTTCGAAACCAATGTTTTCGGAACTCACGAGTTGACCCAGTTGCTCATCCCGGTCATGAGACGCCAGGGTAGCGGTCGAATCATTCACAACAGCTCTCTGCTGGGCTTGGTGTCCCTGAAGTTTCGTGGCGCTTACAACGCCAGCAAGTACGCGCTCGAAGGCCTGGCGGATACCCAACGGCTCGAGTTGCGCGGTTCCAACGTACACTTGTCGCTAATCGAGCCAGGGCCGATCCTGAGCCGTTTTCGTGATAACTCGCTCGTCATGTATCGACGGAACATCGACGTCGCGAACAGCGTGTTCCGCGATCGTTACATGGCGCTCGAGGAACGCCTGGTCAAGAAAGGCCCGGCCGCGCCGTTCACGCTCGGTCCTGAGGCGGTCGTGCGAAAGCTGATTCACGCGCTGGAGTCGAAGCGACCGAGGCCTCGGTATTACGTCACGTTTCCGACGTATCTGTTCGGATCGCTAAGGCGTGTGTTGCCGACTTCATGGCTCGATGCCTTCTGCGACCGCGTCAACTGACGGATCCAGCGATGTATCGGCGGCGGTGGCGGGTAATTCGTTGGATGAGACTTCTCGGGCCTGAACTGGCGCCTGGAGGAAAGGGAGTCGGCCGATAAGCCGGGTTCTGTCGAGGGCAGCCATTCATCTGGGGCACGCGTCACCACGTGCCTCTAGCGACCGACCCGGGAGCCGTGCGGGCCACACGTTTGGCCGAAGCCTATGCTCCCCTATTTGGTCTTGCTCCGGGTGGGGTTTACCGTGCCGTTCCCGTTGCCGGCAACGCGGTGCGCTCTTACCGCACCATTTCACCCTTACCCCGCGGATCGCATCAGCGTTCACGCGTGGCGGTATATTTTCTGTGGCACTTTCCGTAGGCTCGCGCCCCCCAGGCGTTACCTGGCACCCAGCCCTGTGGAGCCCGGACTTTCCTCCCTCGACGCCATTTAGGCGCCAAGAGCGACTGCCTGGCCGACTCCCGACGCTAGTGTAACCGCGCCGTCGCAACGACGCGAGCTTGCGCGCTCAAACTAGCGTTGAGATGGGCCAATCGCCGGGTGCGGAGGGACGAGCGGGCTGTGAAGTACGTCTGCAAGTCGAGGTCAGCTTGCGATTCGAAACTCGAACAGTTGACGGGTCGCGTCGCGGAGATGTTGCTGCCAGTGAACACGGTAGCTGTAGAGCCACATCTCCAATGCCTTGCGCTCTTCGCCGGGCTCGGCTTGCAATTGGTTCAAGCCGCGCCGTAAATCGAAGTACATGTCGGTGACGTCGTCGGCGAGGCTGCCAGTCTTCAGGCCGTCACCGGCCTCGAGATCCCCCTCGGACCAGTACTCGTCCAGTCCACCGAGAAAACGCTTGAGCTGTTGAAACAGCACGAAGCGTTCTTCAAGGTCCTGCAACATCGAGTAGTCACCCTCGCCGACGGTCACTTTGAGCGCGGCGATCGTCGCATGCAGGCGGAGAAGAACCTGTCCGAGCTCCTCGAGCCAACGTTTGCTGTCGAAACCATACGATCCGTACCTTTCCACCAGTTGGCAGAATGCCTGCGCCGCCTCGACAAAGCGCTGCAGGGGAACATTCGTTTCGGTCACGGGATCGCCCTCATTCCATCATTCGTCGTGCAATTAGTTTAGCCCAATGGCCCTACGCGAACTGGAAGAAAGTCGCATGTCCGGATCCGTTGGGGAGAGCCGGGTCAATCAGACGGTATCCTTCGGTCGGAGTATCGTCCTGCCATCGCCCGACGTCAATCACCGCGCGATGGGCGTTGATCGGCCTATACGTCTCCGCATGTGCCGCTCGATGTCGGGCGGCAATTCGCTCGATGAAGTGGCTCGATTTGGAGTCGAGAGTCGGAGCGGACCGGGAGATGTCTCAGTGCGGCTGTAGACCGCGAACGATCAAGCCGATGCCTGCTGCAAGGAGCCCCAGCATCAGCAGCGTGTTGAAAAGACTGGTGGGCTGAAAGTAGAAGTGCAGGTTCATCAGGATCCCGGAGACAATAATGATGATCCCGCTACCGAGCAGCAGCCAGCCGATCGTGGATGCGCGATTGACGAACAGGAAGCCGACGCCGAGCACGAATGGAATCAGCGACAAACCGAACGCGTCGTGGCCCCAAAGTTCCCAATAGCCGCTCGAGACCGTGACCTTGCTGGTCAGCATGTAAACCGCGGCAACGGCCAGCGCAAGGCCAAGCAGGAACTCGGCGGTTCCGCCAGGCGTGCCTCCTGCCCCGGGGCGTCTTTCGCGGGAATTCAACTGTTTCAACGTGCCCGGCTCCAATAGGGTGTCATGGATCGCCGCGCTCGACGGTCATCGCGCGACTAGTCATGCTCGTCGACCTGGAACTCACTGCAGCTGCACACCAGGTGTTTATCGCCAAGCAGGTTGTCGATGCGCCCGACCGGTGGCCAGTACTTGTCAGTGTTAGGGTCCGATAGCGGGAAAAACGCGCGATTCTTCGAATACGGATGATTCCAGGATTCGGCGATCAACATCGCCTGGGTGTGTGGAGCATTCCTGAGTACATTGTCCTCGCGATCGGCCGCGCCTCTTTCGACTTCGGCGATCTCTTCGCGGATCGCGATCAACGCGGCGCAGAACCGGTCCAGTTCACGGAGGTCTTCGCTCTCGGTGGGTTCGATCATCAACGTGTCCGCGACCGGAAACGACATCGTCGGCGCATGAAACCCGTAATCCACGAGCCGCTTTGCGACATCATCGACGGTGATGCCCGTCGCGGCCTTGATCCGGCGCAGGTCGATGATGCATTCGTGCGCGACCATGCCATTCTGGCCGGTGTACAGGATCGGAAAGTGGGGCGCCAGGCGGGCCGCTATGTAGTTGGCGTTGAGGATCGCGGCCTGCGTCGCCCGCTTCAAGCCATCGGTGCCCATCATCAGGATGTAGGCCCATGAGATCGTCAGGATGCTGGCAGACCCCCACGGCGCGGCCGAAACTGCGCCGATCGTCTGACCGCCACGCGCGGCGGGGTTGACGCCCTCGACCACCGGATGGTCCGGCAGAAAGGGGGCGAGATGGCGTTTTACGCCGATGGGTCCCATGCCGGGCCCACCACCGCCGTGAGGGATGCAGAACGTCTTGTGCAGGTTGATGTGCGAGACGTCGGCGCCGATTCTGGCCGGTTGGCAGATGCCGATCAATGCGTTCAGGTTCGCGCCGTCCATGTAGACCTGGCCGCCGTGATCATGGACGATCGCGCAGATCTCGATGATGGCTTCCTCGAAAACGCCATGGGTCGACGGGTAGGTGATCATCAACGCCGCCAGGTGCGGCGCATGTTGCGCGGCCTTGCATCGCAGATCGGCGACATCGACGTTTCCGTCGTCATCACATCGAACGACGACGACTTCGAGTCCGGCCATCGCAGCGCTTGCCGGGTTCGTTCCGTGCGCGGACGCGGGGATCAGGCAGATGTTCCGAGTCCCTTGGCCGCGGCTTTGATGGTAGTTGCGTATGACCAGCAAGCCGGCGTATTCGCCTTGTGATCCGGCATTAGGTTGCAGCGAGAATGCGTCGAAACCGGTGATCGCACACAACATGTCCTCGAGTTCCTCGAAGATCTGCTGGTAGCCCTGTGCCTGCTCCAGCGGCACGAACGGATGCATCGAGGCGAACTGGTGATACGTCACCGGAAGCATCTCGGTGGTCGCATTCAGCTTCATCGTGCAGGAACCGAGCGGAATCATTCCCCGATCGAGCGCGATGTCACGATTTCCCAGGCGCCGAATGTAACGCAGCATCTCGGTTTCGCTGTGATATCGGTTGAACACCGGATGCGTCAGGTAGTCGCGGCGCCGGGTGAGTTCAGCGGGAATCGGCGAGTTGGCCTCGGCGTCGAGCAGATCGATCGATGGAAGCGCCGCGCCATGGCTTGCAAACACTCGCCACAGCGATTCGATGTCCTTGCGCTGGGTCGTTTCATCGAGCGAGATGCCAAGTCGATCCGCATCGACGATTCTCAGATTGATGCGCGCTTCCCGTGCGCGTGCCGCGATGCGTCGCGCCATGCCGGGCACATGGACGGTGAGAGTATCGAAGAATGGAACCGGCGCCAGGTCGTGACCGAGGCGTCGCAGGCCCAGAGCGGCGATGCAGCTCAGTCGATGGACGCGTTCGGCGATCGTCCGGATACCGTCGGGGCCATGGTAGACGGCGTAAAAGGATGACAGCACCGCGGGCAACACCTCGGCCGTACAGATGTTACTCGTCGCCTTCTCCCGGCGGATGTGCTGCTCCCGGGTCTGCAAGGCCATGCGCAACGCGGGTCGCCCGTCGCGATCGACCGAAACGCCGATGATGCGTCCGGGTGTAGAGCGTTTGTATGCATCCCGGGTCGCGAAGAATGCCGCGTGCGGGCCGCCATATCCCATGGGCACCCCGAAACGCTGAGAACTTCCGACGACAACGTCAGCGCCCATCCGGCCGGGTGGAGTGACTAGCGATAGCGCCAGCAGATCCGCAGCGACACAGAGCAGCCCATGCCGTTGATGGACCTTTTCCGCCAACGGGCGCAGATCCCGCACCGCACCGCTGGACCCGGGGTATTGAATCAGTGCCCCGAAGCAGTCGTCAGGCAGTGGATCGTCTGCCAGATCGCCGAGGATCACGTCAATGGCCAAGGGTCTCGCCCGTGTCTGGACAACCGCGATCGTCTGGGGGTGGCAATCCCGATCGACGAAGAACGATCCTCCATCGTGTCGGGCGACGCGCCGGGCCATCGCCATCGCCTCGGCTGCCGCCGTGGCCTCGTCGAGCAGCGACGCATTGGCGATCTCCATCCCGGTCAGGTCCAGGATCATCTGCTGAAAGTTGAGCAGCGCCTCCAGTCGACCCTGGCTGACCTCCGCTTGGTACGGCGTGTAGGCGGTGTACCAGCCGGGGTTCTCCAGTACATTTCGCTTGATCACCGCCGGCATCACGGTTCCGTAATACCCCATGCCGATCATCGAGACGAAGACCTGATTGCGTTCCCGAATTCGACGAAGCGTGCTGATGGTCTCTCGTTCGTTCCGGGGTTGGATCGGATTCGGCGTTCCCTGTCCGCGAATTGACATCGGAACCGCGCGATCAATCAGTTCATCAAGTGATCGCATCCCCAGGGTCTCGAGCATTCGGCGCGTCTGCTCGGCATCCGGGCCTATGTGCCGGCGCAGGAAATCTCGCCGCTGCTCCAGTTCCTCGAGGCATTGATGCGTGGACTGTGACGTCCCCATCGCATCGGCTGAAGTCGGTACCTCGCTCATGCTGTGGCGGTCTCCTAAGGCGCTCGGCGGACCTGGCGCGCCGGGACAAACGGAAGTTGGGTGACTTTGATGGCGACTTCCGCGCCGCGAACGCTTGCTCGCAATGTCGTTCCTTCGCTGGCGCACTCGCGGTTGACCAGTCCCATCGCGATCGGACAGCGCAGCGACGGACTGTAGCCCCCGCTCGTGACATGCCCGACGGGGTGGTGGTCGGTCGTTCGCAGTTCCATGCCTTCGCGCAACAACGCTCGGCCCTCCGGGCGCAGGCCGACGCGCTTGCGCGCGGCGCCGGGCTCGCTCAGTTGCTCCAGAATGATATTCGCGCCGGGAAAACCACCGCGCCGCGAGCCGGTACGTCTGGTCGGTGCGATCGTCCAACCCAAGCCCGCTTCGACCGGGGAAATCGTCTCGTCGAGTTCATGGCCGTAGAGGCAGAGCCCCGCTTCGAGCCGAAGGCTGTCGCGGGCACCAAGACCGGCGGGTGTGACATCGGACCCGCGTAACAGGCGCCGCGCCAGGTTGTCCGCGACCTCGACCGGGACCGATATCTCGAACCCGTCCTCGCCGGTGTATCCCGATCGGGTGATGTAACAGTCGTGCGATTCGAGCTGGGCGTGGGTTCCGCTCATGAACGTGAGGTCGACGCAATGAGGCCAGATGTCGCCGATCACCTTGGCCGACGACGGGCCCTGGAGCGCCAGCAATGCGTGATCGGCCAGCGGTGAAACCACGCACCCGTGTGGCTCGAGCCCTTGAACCAACAGCAGGAGATCAGCGTCCCGCCGTGAGGCGTTGACCACCAGTCGAAGGGTGCTGCCGTCCCGGGTGACGATCAGGTCGTCGCAGACGCCGCCACGATCGTTGGTGAAAACCGAATAGCGCTGTTGCCCGTCCGCGAGCGTCGTCAGGTCCAACGGGCAGAGTCGCTCGAGAGCGTCTATGTCGCCGGATATTACGATCTGTCCCATGTGGGAGACGTCGAACAGGCCGGTCCCGGCGCGCGTTGCGAGATGCTCCTGGATGATGCCTGCCGCATAGTGCAAAGGAAGCGAGTAACCGGCGAATTCGACGAAACGCGCTTGCATCGACTGGTGCAGATCGTTGAGCGGCGAGTGCTTCAGGTGCGCGGCGTCGGACATGTGGATCGTCGGGTGGACTTGCGGGGTTCGGGGCTGTCCCTGCGCCTGATGATACGCCTTTGCGTGCGTTACGCGCTGATCCCGTGCTCGCCCGGACGTGCCGCGTGGCGCCCGAGTCGCTTACGTTGGCGCCACCAGGATGCCTGTGCGAGTGGACCGTGCCGACTTACACGTGTCCACCCGCCGATCGGTCGCGATCAATCCGCGACGATGACTCCGGCCCCGACCGTGTTATTGGTCGTGTCGTCGATAACGATGAAGCTGCCGGTGATCCGATTCTCGGCGTAAGGGTCTACGAACACCGGTTGCTGCAGGCGGAGCTTGACACGCGCGATGTCGTTCATGTGCAGCGTGTAAGGCCCTTCGAGATGCTCGAGGGTATTGACGTCGACCCGGTAGTGCAGTTCCTTGAACAGTGCCCGGACCGTGCGCGACGTGTGCTTGACCGAGTACTTGCGTTGCGGCGTCAGGTTGTCCTCGGACAGCCAGCAGACCAGCGCGTCGATGTCTTGCGTGACCAGCGGCGGTATGTCGTCGGACACCAGCATGTCGCCGCGTGAGATATCGATCTCGTCGGCCAGTTCGACGACGATCGCCGAGTCGGCCTTGGCCTCGTCGAGAGCGCCGTCGGCGGTCTGGATGCTTTTCACGGTGCTGCTGCGGCCGACCGGCAACACACGCACGGCATCACCCACGCGCACCGTCCCGCAGGCAACCGTTCCCTGGTAGCCGCGAAATTCGGACTCGCCACCGCTGCCATCGTTCGCCTGGTTGCCGAGCATCACGCGGGAAACGCGCTGAACCGGGAATCGGAACGGGCGATGCGACACATCATGAAGTGCCGGCACCTCGTCGAGATAATCGACCAGGGTCGGCCCCTCGTACCAAGGCATTTCCTGCCCGGGGTCGACGACATTGTCGCCGTTCAGCGCCGACATCGGGATCGGGATGATTTCGGTGAAGCCGAGACTCTCGGCGAACGCCAGGTAGTCCGAGCGTATGTTTTCGTAGACTTCGCGCGCGTAATCGATCAGATCCATCTTGTTGATCGCGACGACGACGCGCGGAATACCGACCAGCCTCGCGAGATAGGAATGACGTCGCGTCTGCGGCAACACGCCCTTTCGCGCGTCGATCAGGATCACGGCGACGTCGGCGGTTGAGGCCGCGGTGACCATGTTTCGCGTGTACTGTTCGTGGCCCGGTGCGTCGCCGATGATGAACTTGCGCCGCGCGGTCGCGAAATAACGGTAGGCGACGTCGATCGTGATGCCTTGCTCGCGTTCGGCCTCGAGGCCATCGGTCAGCAGAGACAGATCGATCTGCGATAGTCCCCGCCGCTCGGAGGTTCGTTCGATCGCCGACAACTGATCGGCGAGGATGCTCTTCGAATCGTAGAGCAGGCGCCCGATCAAGGTGCTCTTGCCATCGTCGACGCTGCCGGCGGTGATGAATCGAAGTAATCCAGTGTGGGTGCTCATGATCGGGTTAGATCCGCTCCGCAGGTAGATTGGGAAAAAACGCGTGCCCTTGGGCGCCGAACCGAATCAGTGGATTCGGTGCGGCTTGGCGCATCGGGCGCTGAATATGGGATCGGTGCGATGGCCCGAGATCCGGATGAACGCGGAACGGTCGATCCGATCCGTTGCCGTCGACGGTAGCCGTCGGGCGTCAGAAATAGCCTTCCTTCTTTCGGCGTTCCATGGCCGCGTCCGATGTCTGATCGTCCAGACGCGTCGCGCCACGCTCGGTAATACGGGTGACCGCCGTCTCGCGGATAATCTCCTCCAGCGTCTGGGCTCTCGACTCAACCGGGGCGGTGCATGGAATATCACCGACGGTCCTGAATCGGCACCACACCTTTTCGATCTGGTCGCCATCGCGCGCCGGCGTCAAATGCGTGATCGGGACCAGCACGTCGTTTCGTCGGACCACATCGCGCTCGTGTGCGAAATAGATCTCGGGCAGTTCGATGCGCTCCCGCAGGATGTACTGCCAGATGTCGAGTTCGGTCCAGTTCGAGATCGGGAACACGCGCATGTTCTCGCCCTTGTGAACCCGCGTGTTGTAGAGTTCCCAAAGCTCCGGGCGTTGATTTTTCGGGTCCCACTGACCGAATTCATCCCGGAAGCTGAAGATGCGCTCTTTTGCGCGGGCTTTTTCCTCGTCGCGCCGACCGCCTCCGATGCAGGCGTCGAACTCGAACTCCGCGATGGCCTCGAGCAGTGTCACCGATTGATACGCATTGCGCGATTCAGTCGGGTGCTTGAGCCGAATTGTGCCACGCGAGATGGAGTCTTCCAGCGAACGTACGACGAGCTTGCAGCCAAGCGCTTCCGCGGTGCGGTCGCGGAACTCGATCACTTCCGGGTAGTTGTGCTCGGTATCGATATGCAGCAGCGTGAATCCGACCCGTTCCGGGTAGAACGCCTTTCTTGCCAGATGCAGCGCGACGGCCGAATCCTTGCCGCCGGAGAACAGCAGCGCGGCATTCCGGCATTCTGCTGCGACTTCGCGCAGAATGAAGATGGATTCGGCTTCCAGCGCGTCGAGGTGGCTGAAGTACCCGCCCGGATCGCTGTGGTGTTCGTCGAGAAGGCCCGGAATGTTCTTCGCTGGTTCGCTCATGGACTCTCTGTAGTCTAGGGATTTTGCTGTTCTGTTCCTCTTAAACGCCCGATTATACAGGATGCGCCAGAGCCTCCGCTTGTGCTCCGCCGCACGGTGTGTCCGGATCGGTTTCAGGAACCGGGCGTGCCCGTCGTTGCCGGGGATACCTCGCCGAGCAATCGGTCGAGTGTCGGTTCCATCGCTTCGGCCCAGATTCGATAGCCATCGGTCGACAGATGCAGAAAGTCCGGCATGACGGACGGTGAAATGCGCCCATCGGCTTCGGCGAAGCCGGCGCCGATGTCGAGAAAGAAGACCTGCCGCTGATCCGCAAGGCCAGCCAGCAACCGATTGGTGTTCGCATTGTTGGTTCGCCGTGGGTCGTCGGGCGACTCTCCACGCGGCAGTAACCCGAGCAATAGAATCCGCGTCGTCGGCCAAGCTTTTTGCAGGCGCTCGATCAGCGTCGAGATGCCCGAAGCGATCACCGAGGGGGGATCCAGTCGATAGCCGGTGTTGTTCGTTCCGATCAGCACGATTGCCAGCTTCGGTGCGGGACCCGAGGTTTCTCCATTGTCTAGCCGCCACAGCGCGTGTTCGATGCGGTCGCCGCTGTACCCCAGATTCAGCGCCCTGCGCGGCGCGTAGTATCGGTTCCAGAACTCGGCCCCGGCGCCTTCCCAGCCTTGCGTGATCGAATCTCCGATGAAGACGACGTCCCACCCGCCCTGCTGCACCAACGCGCGATTGACGCGCTGACGGCGACCCCACCACCCACCGTCTTCAAATGAACGATCCGTTGGCGTTGTAATGCGACGGGTCGCGTTCCACTCCGTGATCGGGTCGCAGCCGTTAGCCATCAATAGCAAACCGGCGACGGCGAGGTGCCGCAGCGTCGTGTTGATCGTTGGCAGGGTTCAGTCCTCCGGGGGCGCATGTCATGCCATGATACCCGATGCGTCTGACGAAGCTCGCTGAAGCCTCTCGTTCTTCAGGAATTCCTGCCTCCGGCGGAGACACCACCCATCGGAAGGCAATTGGTTGACCCTCGCGGCACAGCGGCATCGATGGTCGGGTGCTTTAGCGTAGATTCCGTTTCCGCGAGTATTGAAGCTTCCGCTCCTCTGCTGGCGTTAATGAATCGACGATCTCCCCGTAGAGGCGCGCAACGGCAGCATAGTCCTTGTTTGCCCACGCTTTCTCTGCACGGACACGGATGTCGTTCTCGTGTTCCCTCTTCCGCCACACCTCAACCGAAAGATCTCGTCGCTGCTTCATCTGATCGAAGACCGTCGGGTCGCCACGCAGGCATGATGATCCGCATTCCTTGAAAAGTCGCGCGAGTTCGGTGATGAATCCGTTTAGCGGATCGAGGTTCTCCGAGCGCCACGCCCAGTTCTCACAGGCTTCGAGAAGGATCAAGTCGCCGGGACAAAAGCTGTAAGCGTCGGCCTGGTCGTCGATTCCAATGCGACCAAACGACACTTCGACCTCGTACGTCGGTGGTCCATATGCAAATGTGATGTAGATATCCAGCGATTCATAGCGGATTATCTTGCAATTTCCGAACACCGCCTTGTGCGACAGTCTGTATCCGTACTCCCGCTCGATGAAGTGGAAGTTGCGCGTGACCGCATCATCGAATACAAGATGCTCTTGGTCGTAATCGAAATTCCCAGCGGCGCACATCGACAACGTTCCTTTCGCAAATGGAAGACCTCAGAATGCTCTGAGCGTCACGTGTTGGGTCAAGCCAATATAACCAGGATGGCGGTATGTGATGGCAACGGGTTAACCGGTTTGTTGAGGTATAAGTGATCGCCGCATATACCCCATAATTTCGGCAATTAGTTGATGATATTTATCCGCCTTTCGGGAAGTTCATGCCGATCCATCAGGCGCCGAGACTTGAGAGTCACGGTTTCTTTGCTCTACTCAAGATCGGCGAAGCGTAGCATCGATTAGTTCTCGTTCAACGCGTCTTCGATACTCGGGGTCCACCGGTGCAAAACATTGCTGCAGGAAATCGAGCCTGTACATTGTCACCATCGGAAGCGATTGGCGACCGAGTCGGCAGGCGTCCGGGTAGTGCGGATCGATCACAGCAAAACCAACCAAGGCTCAGCCCGATCCATTCGCCCGGAAGAATTCCTTCTCGTTTCTTCTTCTTTTGGTAATATGCTGGCGACGTGAAGGTAGTCGGTTTTATTCAGTTACCGCGTTTTCGTCTTTGGTTGGTGATAGCTTGCTAACGGCTTTCTTGATTAGCGATGAAGCTCAGCCAGCCTAATTGTCCGCTCGGGCCAGGGTGCGGTAGCGACCGCCACGTGTACGAGGCGCCGGAGGATGACAGACAAATCGAAGCGTCGATTGAAGCGGTATTGCACCTCCGCCAGATAGCGACTGGCGTACTTGGCGAAGTTGAATGCATGGTAAGTGCCGGCGATCGCGGTCTTGAGGTTCCCGAGGATGGTGTTCACCCAACGGAAATCCGCGTGCTGGACGGCCGCGCGTCCCGAACCGACGATGATGCGGTGATGGCAGGTCACCGTGCCGGTGATCCCGCGGAACCCACCCAGACCATCGGAAACGACATACGCGTCAGGGTTCAAGGAGGCTGCCGACCAGGCGGAGAGCGCGGTCTTGGTGAAGGGGGTCGGGCTCAGCTTGATGAACAACGGATGGCCCTGTTCATTGGTTTCCACCGCGAGCACAAACGGGACCTTATTCTCGGAACCGCGGCCCGGTCGCCCGGTGTGCTCGCCGCCGAGGTAGGCATCGTCGATCTCCACACGTCCGGCCAGGACCCGATCCGCTTCACGCTCCGCCATGACCTGCAGCACCTTGTGCTTGACCAGCCAGGCGGTGCGGTAGCACACCCCGAGGTGACGTTTCAGTTCCAAGGCCGAGAGGTTGTTCTTGGCCTGAGTCAGCAGGTGCATGGCCAGAAACCACACCGTCAGCGGCAATTTCGTCGCTTCGAAGATCGTCCCCGCCATCACCGTGGTTTGGTGCCGGCAGTCACGGCACTGCCAGTAGGCGCGCCCCTTCCGCGCGAAACGGCTGTGTGCGGCGCTGCCGCAGGCCGCGCAGCGGAACCCTGCCGGCCACCGTTGCGCAGCCATGGCGTCCACGCACTGCGCTTCGGTACCGTAACGCGCCATGAACTCCCGCATCGACAGGCCCGCCTGGAACTGCACTCGATTCATCGCCATGGGGGTTCTCCGCAGGTTGAAGGCCCCCAGTCTAGTGGGCGACCGTCTCAATACATGACACTGCCGAGTCGTGGCTGAACTTTATCGCTAATCAGGACGGCTTTTGTTAGCAGATCACTTATAGTGATAGCCACCAAATCGCAACAGCATTAGTAACGCTCGCCTCGTTTGTTTCGTCTAAATCATCCGCTGGGATTACATAAACCCCAATTCCAGTGAAGGGCAGGCGCGATAGTCCATAATCGATGTGTCTCGGAAGGACTGCAATTTTCGTTAGGTGATGATTCATGTAGTTAACATTAAAGTCTAAATCAACTATGGCGTATTCTTGTATGGTGTCATGACTGTCTGGCGTGTTGGTGTGCGCGATTTCGGTTATTTTTCCTGAAATGACCTGGCCAAATAGGGAGCCATCAAGGCTTTCTGACATGGTTATTTTTACGCGCCTCCCAGTGGGGCTCCATCCGAGCATTTTTGTCAGGCCATCAGATACAGTGCGAAAAAATCTTGAGAGTGACATATCGGTAACCTCTGTTACTGAGCGCAACATTGAAAGAGTGATGTTCTCGTCCGCAGGCTGTCAGAGCCGTCGGACACAGGGCCGCGGCCTTGCACCTCGCCTCAATGGTTGCAGCCAAGCCGGGCCCGTTGTTATTGACCATCAGCGCGTGATCGGACCCTTGCTCGATTGTCCTGGCGGCGATCGCCATCTGACATCCCATGGTATCAATGGTCACCGGACAGCCCTTCAGCAACAGCGCGTTCAATAGCGCGAACACCCGGCCAAAGATATCGTGTGACGCCATCCCAGAGGCAAACGGCAGGAACGTCGTGCCAGGCCAGCTCGGTTCGCCCCCACAGCCCCGCGTGCTCCCGGATTTCCATGCGTTCGGACAACTCCCGACCGAAAGTTGATCCGGAACAAGTGCGCATGCCCGCGGTCAAGCCCAATCAGATCCTTCCTTCGCGCGATTGCCTTGCGTTGACAAGCAACACGGCGAGTTGAACCTTTTATATTTGCCACCGTATTCTGTGCAGTTGAATTCCGTTGAGCAGGTTTGGTTCTATTCAATGCCGCGGTAGCCTAGAAATTGCCTTTAGAATATGGGTCAGTTTGAACAACTTCTGGTGTCGGGATTACGACGACTACAGAGGCTACCTAAGGTGGCGACTCGATTTCTCCGGGACCCGGAATGCCGATACGCCATGGCATGCTACATCTCATTTTATGGTTAGTCTGGCCAGCGCAAGTTACGGTAATATTCAAGTCCTCCACCAGGATGGCCATTACCGGATTTTACTGGTCGCGGTCCTCTGACAAATTGCCACCATGGCGGATTTATAGGTCTCACCGCTGTGGCAGGATTCCAGGCCGGGAGACTCAGATTTCGCACAGCCTCTTCGCCTAAAGAATATGGCGGCTTCCATCCCCAGCCACGAGTCATCCATTGGCTAACATACGATGGAGTTTCGACGGGATAGTATTGCCAAAACGGTCTTCCAAAGTACCGTCCTAAACCAGTCGCAATGGAAAGAGTCGCAGCAGTTGCATCGCTTGTGCACGGAGTCCATAGTGCAGCGAGTACGCCGGCGACGTCATAAACTCGATGACCAGTCCGCGCGGCTAGGATTGCCCAATATTGTGCTGCTGAATCGCCGTAGGATTCGCCTGCATCTAGGGCTCCCCCAAACAACAGACCAGTCGGATCGGTCCGCTGTAAGGGATCATTTCCTACATAGCCGTAAATGTTTCCACTCCCCCCTTCAAACAATATCGGATCCTTCGCCGTCCAGCGACCGATTCGAGGATCATAGTCGCGAGCGCCGAAGCGGACCAGGCCGGTGTCCTGGTCGTACAGACCGCCGGCGAATCCGAATGGCTGGAAGCCGGGGTTGGTGTCGCGAGTAACCTTGCCCCAAACGTCGTAGTCGATTCGTTGTATGACGGTTCCATCGTCAATTGCTACGACAAGTCGCGGACTTCCGAGGTGATCGGTGATCAGGTGGTAAGTTCGTCCTCCCTTGACGATGTAGTCAGGGACGTTGGGATGAGTGGCATAGACGTAGCGGGCGATGAGGGTGCCTTCGCCGTCGAACTCGGCCGCCGGTCGCAGGGAGTCCTCATACAGGAACCGCTGCGTCAGCGCGCCATCCACCTTCCGGCCTACGCGTCGGTTTCCCGTATCGATCAGGTATTCGATGTGCCTCCCGTTCGGTAACGAGACCTGGCGGAGGTTCCCGAGTGCGTCGTATCGGTAGCGAGTGATTGCGTTCCCCTCGGTCCTTGATTCCAGCTGGCCGCTCTTGTTGTACCGGAATTCAATCCCGGCGCCTTCGATGAGACGGTCCTGTTCATCGTAAACGGCGGTGGCGCCGCCCAGCTCCAGTCGATTGCCGTTGTCGTCGTAGCGGAACGATTCGACCAGTCGTCCGTCCTGACTCACGGCGGAAAGATGGTCAGCGCTGTCGTATTCGTAGTCGAAGACGCTAGTCGTCGTTCCGATTGTCTCGCTGCGACCGACTATCCGCCCGCTGGCGTCGCGGCGATAGTGAAGGGACAGGATCTCGGTTTCGCCATAGACGGCGCGAATGTCCGAGACGTCCCCGAATCCATCATGGGTGAGGGTCTCGGCCACCGCTCCCAGCGTTGTTGACTGCAACGAGCCGTTTTCCACCGAGCGGGTCAGTACGAGGTCGCCGGCTTTGATCAACAGGCCATCGGCGTCGTACCGATAGGCGATCGGGTCCGCTCCATTGACGCTGATTGTGGACACCCGAAAGTCATTGTCGTAGCGATAGGCCACTGTTCCGGATATCGCGCCGACCCAACCGATACGAGTGATCAGGGCCCCTTGATAGCCGAGCTCGATGGACGCATCGTCGGCGTTGACGACGCCAACGAGTCGACCGGTGTTTGCGTCGTAGCGATACCCATATTCGCTATCAGGGGTTGTCAGAGTGCTGAGTCGCCCGGCGTTGTCGTAAGCCAGATCCAGGACATCGCCCTCGGGTCGCGTGATTCGAGTGAGGCCGCCGTCTTTGTCATACTCGAATCGGGTCGTGCCCCCATCGGCGATGGTCGGAGGCGCATACTCCTGGATGCTTCCAGTCTTCGTTCTGTTGAAGCGATGGGCGGGGCGGGATGGCGGCGAAAGCGCCTTTAGCAGCCCGTTCCGGTCGTACTCGAACGACACCGAGCGACCATCGGAGAGGGTCTGGCTCACCAAACGGTCGGCGAGATCATATTCATACCTCACCATACGGCCGAGCATGTCGGAGACCTGGCCCAGACGACCCCGCGCGTCGTATTCCGCGCCGACGGTACGTTCATCGTGGCCGCTGCGCAGCGTGGCCTGGTCGACTCGCCCGAACGCGTCATAGTGATAGATCGCCGTCGGAAGTCCCGGAGCTTCGACTTGGACGACCCGACCCTTGTCGTCGAACGTTGTCTTGGCCGATCGCTTGGCCGGACTGGTCGTCGTCAGCGTTCTGCTCGCGGCGTCGTAAATCGTTGTCGAACTGAGGCCATTGACGGTCACTTTCTCCGACAGCGACTTGATGCTGAAGATGTCTCTTGGGTCGTTTAGCGCTACGGTCTGTTCCGACGCGATCGTCTGAGTCAAACCGGCCGTCGTGATCGTCGCGCTCCGCAGCTGTGGCGCCTGCATGCCGAAACGTGGATCAGGTCCTACGACGACATCGGTCGACGAGCCATCCGGCGAGGAGACGTGAGTCTCCCCCGCGGTGCCGATCAGTCGCTCGACCCACGCGCCATCCGGGTACGATGTTCGGCGCTTTTCGGCTCCCGTCGCGAGATTTTGGATCGTGTACTGCGTGGAGCGACCCAGGCCCGTCGTGACGCTCGCTGTGAAGCCCTGGGCCAATTCGACGCGAGTCAGCGTTTTCGATCCGCCGGCCGCGTCGCGATCCTCGGTCAGCAGGCCTAACGGGTCGTAACGGAACGTGCTGGCATGGCCTTCCGGTGTCGTGAACTGGGCGAGCAGTCCCTCCTTCGAGTACTCCATCAGGAACGCTTCGCCCGCCTCATTGCGCAACGACGACAGATACCCCATGTCGTCGTAGCCAAGCGCGGTTCGCTGGCCGAACGGCGCGACGATGCCAGTAGCATTTCCGAGACTGTCGCGTTCGATCTTGACTGATAGCCCGTTCTGATCCGTAGCCGCGATAAGTCTTCCTTGCGGGTCGTAGGCGAAGCGGTAGAGGGTATGTCCGTCTAGGGCGCTCAGTGTTCGCGTATGGCGTCCCTGGTCGAACACATAGACTTCAGCGCCGTCGGATGAAGCGATCGTTATCTCGCTTGAGCTGAATCCCGGTAGTGCCGGACTGATGCGGCGAATGGCGCGATCCATCGAATCAGCGATATACAGGCTACCGTCCGGACCGACCGATGCGTTCATCGGGTCCTGAAGTGCACCTAGTGTCGCCGGCCACCCGTCTCGAAACAGCGCTGGCGTTCCCTGTCCACGGGTCCCGTTGCCAGCGATCGTCGTGACGATGCCATCCGGCCCGACCCGCCGGACGCGATGCTCACCGCCTTGAAGAAAATACAGCGACTGATCGGGGCCCAGTGCAATTCCCACCGGGCTGTAAACGAGGGTGTCGGTCGCCTGCTGTCCGTCGCGTAGCTCCCATGGTCCGGATTTACCGGCAAACGTGGAGAGCATGCCGTCCGGGCTTATGCGGCGGATTCGATGGTTCGGACGCTCGGAGAATAAAACCGATCCATCCGTTCCGACGGCGACGCTATAGGGCCAATAAATCATGGCCGTGGTGGCCGGCAGTGATTCTTTGGTGAATCCCGCGACGCCGGTTCCGGCGACGGTCGTGATCCGGCCGTCCGGGTCGATTCGGCGTATCCGATTATTCTCCTCGTCGGCGATATAGAGACTGCCGTCCGGTCCTGCCGCAACATCGGTCGGAAAGAATAGTTGCGCAGACGTCGCAGGACCGCCGTCTCCGGAGTAACCTGCCTTACCCGTACCGGCGATCGTCGTGATGATGCCCTTGGGGTCGACCCGACGGATCACGGCGTTGCCCCAGTCTGTGATATACAGGCTGCCATCCGGGCCGAGGGTCAGTCCTTTGGGGTGATACAGCCGCGCGCTGGTCGCAGGCCCGCCGTCACCCGAGTAACCGAGTATGCCCGTCCCCGCGACGGTTCGAATGATGCCAGCCGAATCGACGCGTCGGACACGGTTGGCCAGCTCGTCGGCGATGAAGAATCCGCCATCGGGCGCCGCCAGGACCTCTTCGGGGTAATCGAGACATGCTTTCGTAGCGAGACCACCGTCACCGCTGCTCCCACCGCATCCTCCCGCAACCGTCGTGATGATCGACGCGGCTTGGGCGTCAGCACTCTGCCGGCTGCCATCGCCTCGGTACAACACTCGACCGCCAGGATCGTAGGCATGGTGGATCGATAGACTCCAGCCGCCCAACCCCAGGCCGATCGCTTCCCAACTGCCGACGCTTGCGTGATGTACCTGCCACAATGTGATCTCTTGCCGCGCCTTGTTACCGCTGATCGGCACCCCGGACGCTGCTCCGAACGAACGTTCGAACGATGCCGGTGTCTGGTACTGCGCGTCGTAGACGTAGCCGATTCGAATCTCGACCGGTGCGGTGCCGTGAAGCGGGCGACCGTAGGCGTCGAGGCCGTCCCACGTGAACGGGGTTGAAAGTCCGGCTGCCGCGGCGAACGATTGCGTCGTACGACGGCCCGCAACGCTGATCTCCAGGTCGATGCGCTTCAAGCTCGTCGGGATTTGCGGACCACTCAGCGGAATCGTCAATGTTCGTGCGGCTTTGCGGCCGGCTGTTCGGTCGCTCCGATAGTTGAGGCTAAGGCCCGTGCCAGAGACCGGCAGCACCTCGCCCAGAGTCTGCGTCTGGCATTCGATGATCGACCCGCTCTGGCAGTCCGGATCATCCATGCCACTGGCCACCGAAGGCGCAGCCATCAGTGGCGCCCGGGCATCGGCCGGCGGACCGAACGGCCAGTTGAAGTCCCAGGGCGTGAAGTGTGTGATCGGGACGCGCCAAAAGGTCTGACCCACCTGATACCGGTTCGCCAGACTCGTGCGCTCATCGAGGGATATGCCAAGCTTGGACAACTGGGCATCGTCGTCCGACGCGCCATTACCGTCGGCGTCGATCAGGGCCTGTTCGCCCTGGACTCCGATGATTTTGATGACGCGCCCGTTTTCGGATGCGATCCAGGCGGCCTTGTTCCGGTCGTAGTATCCGGCAGGAACCGGGGTGCCGACCGGAAAGTCGAGGAAGTTGTCGACGTAGACGGGCACCGGACGATCGAACTCGATCCGCTCGGCTCCGGCTGCCAGTGCCTCGTCGGCCGACAACTCGATGGCATAGGTGTAGCCGCTGGTTGCGGGCAGGGCGCCTGGCATGCTGCGAGGACCGTTGCGACCAACGCTGTACTCGGTCGCCCGAACGGTAAGTGTGGTCAGTGGTTGAATCGATCCATCAGGCAGTCTCATCGACGCGTGCGTACCCGCCGGAAACATCGCGGCGAGTAGGCGGTTACCGTCCTCGTCCGTAACCGGGTTGCCTTCCGCGACCTGAATGCCGTCCGTGGACCCGAGCGAGATCGGCGTTGCGCGGCTGTCGAGTTCGATCATCGCCACGTCATCGAGAACCACGTAGTCCTGATTGGCTGGCCTGATGGTGCGCTGGACCGGCAAGAATCCAGCCTTCTGAAAGTCAACGGTCAGAATTCCTCCGCCGTTGACGGCAAGGTCGAAGCCTCCGTCAGCTCGCGAGCGTGTTGAGCCGAACTCGGCATGTCCGTGCACCGACACGGAGACGCCGGGAATGTTCACGCCATCTCGGCTGATCACGCGACCGCGTATGACGCCCACTCGCAGACGGTCGATCGCTCCCGGATTGACCCCGGTCTGGGTCGGATTCGGGCCGCTGTAGAGAAAGTCCATCGTGGCGGCTGGCGACGCGGGTGCCGTCGGATCGAGCGGCGGGGCGACCGTCGCCGGGGACGGTGGCAGCCCTGCATCCGCTCCGAGCGATATCGTCAATGCGATCGACGCACCGATCGTGACCACGCCGCCGGCGTTTGGCATCTGAGCAATCACCGTGCCTTCCGGCGCTTTGTCATGCGCGAACGTTACGGTGCTGACGATGAGCTTGTTGTCATGGGCGAGACGTTCGGCCTCGGGGCGATTCAAGCCGCTCAGCTTCGGCACGACCGTCCTGTCGATGCCGGGCTGCACGTCGATTGCGTAGTGCTGTGCCGCGGTACCGCCCTTGGCGTCGCTGGCGGTGACGACGACAGCGGTTGTCCCTAAATGTTCGTCAAGCGGGGTCCACGTGACGACTCCCGAGAGTGGATCGACGACCATGCCCACCGGAGCGACCTGCAGCGCAAAGCTCAGCGCATCGCCATCGCTGTCCTCGGCTGTCACCCGATACTCGTACGGCACGCCTGCCTGTGCGGAGAGGATCGGTACCGACGTGATCGCGGGTGCGTGATTCTCAGGGGGCGGAGCCTGCGAGACGCTCACCTCGGTCGTGCTGGGCTCGCTGTCCAGGGCACCGTCGTTGACGACGAGTTGTGCGAGGTAGGATCCGGGCAGATCGGGTGTGAAGGATGTGGATACCTGCAAGGGGTCCTTCACCTGAACCTTGCTGCCGTCAGGGGTCTTGATCAGGGACCAGGAGAAGCTCAGCGGATCGGCATCGGCATCGCTCGATGCACTGCCGTCGAGGGAGACCGTCTCGCCGAGCGTCACCGCGCGGGCTGATCCCGTCACCGCGACCGGTCGCGAATTCACGGTGTCGACGAACAAGGCGTCGGCCTCGCTGTCCAGAGCTCCGTCGTTCACGGTCAACGAGGCCTGGTAACGTCCCGGTCGGTCAAGCGTGATCGTCGGCGCCGGGCTCATCCCGTCATCGAGTTCGCACTGGCTGCCTTCCGGTTTCGCGGTGATCCGCCATCGATAGCTCAGCGCGTCACCGTCGACGTCGGTCGACATCAGGCCATCGAGGGCGACGCGGGCGCCGACCGGCGCTGTCTGGTCGGGGCCTGCCTTCGCGACGGGTTTGGAATTGATCGTGCTGATGCGGACGGCGTCCGCGCCGCTAGTCGATCGCCCATCGCTCACGGTCAGTTCGGCCTCGTAGTCACCCGCCTGATCGATCATGATCGTCGGATGTACGTTTTCGGCACCGATCAGGTCGGATCGACTCTGCGGAGGACGCCGGGTCAAGGTCCAGTGGAACCGGAGCCGATCGCCATTTGCGTCGGATGATCCGGCACCGTCGAGCGTTGCAAGCTCACCGATATGCGCCGACTGATCGGGGCCAGCGTTGGCGATTGGCGCTACGTTGCCCGGTGATGTGGACGCATAGAGTCGATAGTCGGGTCGATAGCGCTTTAGGTCGAAGCGATCCCACGCGCTTCTGCGTTCCCTGACGAGTTTCAAGGTCAGTGCGATGGTCGTTTCACCGCCTTGGAGTGCGCCGTTGACCAATGTGAAGTCGAAGTACGGGCGGCCATCGGCCGTGCGCCCGGCGGGGTTGACGGCGGTCAGCGCACCATGGTCGCTGTCATCCAGGACCAGACGCAGCGGTGCGTAGACCGGACGTCCTGAGAAATTTCGGGCAGTCGCGCGGGATTCAAGCGCTCCAGTGCGTGCATCGTACTGCCAGGGAGCGAACGTGACCGATACGCGGTGATCCACCGGCACCAAGCTCTGCGGATCGCGCCAATGGGCAAGGCACGGTGTCAGGGTCAGTAACAGCAGTACGGCCAGGCGAGTGCCCGCGACGTGTTTTCGAACGGACCGTGCTCGGGAAGCCGGAGATTCGAGCCCCGTCAATCGCCGGAAATACGATACCGCCCTTCGAACTACGACCAATGCCTCGATCATCGCCTTTACCCTCCAACGGGGATCCGATGCGGTAACCCTCGCGATCGAGGGTCGATTTGGCGTGTTTCGGAGGTTCCGGCGAATTATTTAGCGGTCGAAAGCGTTGACAGGTCAGTTCTGTGAACGAGTTGGAACTTTTGAGCAAACAATGGTGTAGCCGGACCGAGCTTAGGCCGGGTCGGGGCGACTGCGACGTGTCGATCCGGAATTCGTGAATGGTGTTCGCCGCCGCCGGCCTGCCAGCTCAGTCCGGCCTCAAGCGAGGGGTAGCGGAGCAAGTCCGTTCCGGACCCAATCGGAAAGTCGAACGACCGCGTTTGGCTAGCGTTCGAAGACGCGCCGTGGATCGCGCGCGATGTCCTCGACGCGCAACTGAAACTGTCCGCTACGGCGGTCCTCGACGAAGAATTGCAGCGAACGTCGCACGGTCTCGAACGACAGTTCGTCCCAGGGAATCTCGTGTTCGTCGAACAGCCTGACTTCGAGGCTTTCAGGACCGGCCGCGTAGCGCTCGTCGGTCATTTCGGCGCGGAAGAAAAAATATACCTGCGAAATGTGCGGCAGGCTGAAGATCGTGAAGATCTCGCCGATCCGGACATCGACCAGCGCCTCTTCGTGGGCCTCGCGACGCGCGGCCTCGGCGATCGTCTCGCCCATCTCCATGAAACCGGCGGGTAGGGTCCAGTAGCCCTTGCGCGGCTCGATCGCGCGGCGGCACAGCAGGATACGGTCCCGCCAGACCGGAATACATCCGGCGATCAGTTTCGGGTTCTGGTAATGAACGGTGTCGCAGGCGTCGCACAGGTGGCGAGGCCTGTCGTCTCCATCGGGGATCGCGACCCGAACGGAGCCGCCGCAGACCGAGCAGAACTTCATCGCGTGGCGGGCCGAACTCCGCGCAAATCCGCAGCGCGACCCTTGATGCCGGCGCGACTCATGCGAGCAGGCTGGCCATCAATTGGTCTTCCAGATCGAAGCGGGTCGCCAAGGCCTCGCCGAGTTGGGAAAGATCCTTCTCCAGCTCCAGGTAAACGGCCTGGGCCTCGGGTTGAGCGTATTTGTCATTGAACTGCAGCGCCGTGTCGGTGACTTCCTCGATGGCCGGATAAACCTGCTGCGCGGCGTCGATCGCCTTGCGCCGCCGTTCGGTGCCATCGATTATCCGCCGATAAACCCCAAAGTGACCGAGGGAGATATAGTCGATCAGGATCTGGCAGAACTCCTGGATTTTCCGATCGACCGTGCGCCCCGGCGCAAACGGCTTCATGCCGCCGAGTTCGCAGTACAGCGCCCAGACCTGCTTCCGTTCGGCCAGCAGTTCCTGAATCATCGTGCTGGTTTGCGGACGCCGCTCATCCTGGAGAGGGTTATTCATGACGCTCATGGGTTAAGGGTTGTAACAGGCATACTTTATGCGATCGGGAATAGCGGAACAATTATTAGCGAGCGCCGCGTGGTCGACACATTCGCCATGTTCTCGGCGACCAGGGGCGGATTGCGGTTCGATCAAGCGATCGCGAGCGGTTTTCGACACTCCACGTCCGTCCGAATGAATGCTGGCGATCCACCTGCCCCGGACACAGGGACTCGTCGGATGATACGCATACGAATCACCGTGGCCAATGGGAATCGCGGCATAGCCTGACATCGCGGTCTTCCCGCCGAGTGCGCGGCTAAAGCGCCGCGACGATGCGGCCGGCGTCGACAGGTGGCCTTATAATCGGCGGCTTTCGCGTTCACTACGTTTCCGGATCAGACCCCCATGAATGTCCTCATCGTCGGCGGCGGCGGCCGCGAACATGCCCTCGCGTGGAAAGCAGCCCAGTCGGGGCAGGTCGAAACGGTCTATGTGGCGCCGGGAAACGCCGGCACCGCCCTGGAGCCGAAGGTCGAGAACCTCGCGATTGCCGCTGACGACATCGCGGCCCTGGTCCGCTTCGCCAGCGACAAGCGGATCGGCCTGACGATCGTCGGGCCGGAGGTGCCGCTGGTCAACGGAATCGTCGATGCCTTCACCGCCGCGGGCCTTCGCTGTTTCGGGCCGACGCGAGAAGCCGCTCCAGCTCGAAGGTTCAAAGGCCTACTGCAAGGAGTTTCTGGCTCGCCACGGAATTCCGACCGCCGCCTACGGCACCTTCGAGGACGTGGATCGGGCTATTGCCTTCATCCGCGAGCGCGGCGCGCCGATCGTCGTCAAGGCCGATGGATTGGCCGCGGGCAAGGGGGTCGTCGTGGCCCAGGAAATCGACGAAGCGATCGCCGCGGTCCGCGACATGCTCTCCGGCAACGCCTTCGGCGCGGCCGGACACCGCGTCGTTGTCGAGGAATTCCTCACCGGGGAGGAGGCCAGTTTCATCGTCATCGCCGATGGAACCCATGCCTTGCCGATGGCCAGTTCGCAGGACCACAAGGCTCGCGACGACGGCGACCGCGGACCGAATACCGGAGGCATGGGGGCCTATTCGCCCGCTCCGGTCGTGACGGCCGAGGTGCATCGACGGATCATGGACGAGGTCATCATGCCGACCCTGCGTGGCATGGCCGCGGATGGGATTCCCTACACCGGGTTCCTCTACGCCGGGGTCATGATCGACGCCGGGGGCGTGCCCAAGGTACTCGAATTCAACTGCCGCTTCGGAGACCCGGAGACCCAGCCGATCATGCTGCGCTTGATGAGCGACCTGGTCACGCTGTGCGAAGCGGCGCTGGACGGCGCACTCGATCGCTGCCAGACGGAGTGGGACCCTCGCGCGTCGCTGGGCGTCGTCATGGCAGCTGGCGGGTACCCGAACGACTACCGCAAGGGTGATCCGATCGCGGGTCTCGTCGAGGCCGATCGAGCCGGGGCCAAGGTCTTCCAAGCGGGGACGCGGCGCGATGGTGACCAGATCGTAACCGACGGCGGCCGGGTGCTCTGCGTGTGCGCGCTGGGTGACGATGTTGCGGCGGCACAGAAGCTCGCCTACGAGGGCGTGCGCCGGATCACCTGGGCGGACGTGTATTACCGGACCGACATCGGTTACCGCGCCATCGACCGGGCGGCACGCTGACAGGCGGCCTCGTGCCGTAAGGCGTTGAGGCTTCATGGCATTCCGGAGTGCGCGCGCATCGGGCTTGACGCATGGCCCGTTTACCTATTTAATTTGCGCTCCCTCCGAGCAGGCCAGGTAGCTCAGTTGGTAGAGCAGGGGATTGAAAATCCCCGTGTCGGCGGTTCGATTCCGTCCCTGGCCACCAAGTCGATCAATCTATTCAGCCTACCCGTCGTCCGCTTCCAAACTGCGGTAGACGTCAGGTAGACGCGCGCGCCGACACCAGGCATTGGAACAGGTACGGGGTCCCTTCCACGTATTACCTCAACGCGGATTGACTCGACCTGTCGATCGCCAATTGGCGACGCAACGGGGTGCCCGCGCGAATGAGCCGACGCGACGTACAGATCATCCCGGTCTGGCGCCGCAAACCCCGATGTTCGACTGAGCGGCCCCAATGCGCCCAGATCGTGTGGTCCAGGCCTTTGCAGGCGCTGCGCGCTGAACGCATCCAGTCGATGACGAAGGTGCACGTAAGGCGGTGTATCGCTTCGTTGGCGATCACGCGGCGCGCCGGTCAGCCGACGGCGTCGCTGGCACCAAGGGTAATTTGATCACCTCGGGCGCTCAGTCAAGCAACAGCCTTACGACGCCTCAGTTCGCGGATATACGCTGGATGATTGAGCATGTAGTCCATGATCAACGGGCGTCCGCGATGCCCTGCCTCATGCTCTGCTGCCCGGAAATCCTTCTCCAGCTTCGGCCACTCCCGACAGAGCGACGCCAGGTCCTTCCGTTCGACCAACTCGCGAAACCTGACCACCGACGCTCGGCGGAGTCCGATGAATTGCAGGTATTCCATCGGCACCCCGAACACGACGAGTTCGAGTTCAGCGGTTGTAATACGGCGAACCCGTAGCTCCGCCATGACCCTGAACACGGCCCATACGACCGTAAGCAAGGCGACAAGTGTGATCAAGAGACCCATGGGTCTTGATGGTAGCCAAAGAAATGCAGGCCCGCCGCTGGAAACTCCCGCCCGGCAACGCATGGCGCTGCCGAGTAGTCAGTCGGGACGACGGTTAAGCTGACTGCCGGAAGGCGCGCATTCGGGAGCTTATAGGCCAAGAGCGCTGTGCGGGTCCGGTTTGCGAATCGCCGGTGGCAGGTGCGAGCGGCTCTCCCCAAATGCAACCCGCCTTGACGGTACCAGGCTCCAAGGCCAGAACTACTACGAACAACGCTACCGCGAACGGGTCATCCGACAACTCGCCAAGCGTGCCGAACAACTCGGTTTAGCTCTCGTCCCCAGCGACGCTAATCAACCTCCGACGTCTCTGCTCGCCCCGGCCTCAATGGGTGTTTCTTGAGAGGCAGCACCTGCGGCCTTAGCAAAGGCGCGAATCACTTCCGAGCACGAAGACGCGCGACTCAGTTCTTCAAGCCACCAGTCCGCGTCCATACCTGAGAGTTCCTCAAACCCTTCCGGGTCATCTTCCATGCTCCGGAAGACGGCCGACTTGACCTCCGAGAAGTGGAGCGGCGCGATCGCCTCCGCGTGCAGGCGGAGCGACCGCTGTAGCTCCAGGAGCGTCGCGGCTCGCTGCAGGACAGCACTCTTTGGCGACTCGATCTCGTAGGACCGCACGAGGAAGCACTCGCCGCTGGAGTCGACGATTCTCATCCCTCCAATGATCCGGTCAGTCCAGGCCTGCGATACACGAGTGGCGCCGAGTTCCTCGGGCCTCAATGCAAGGAAGACGGCGCTCTCGCGCGTGATGCATAGCACCGGGAACTTCACGCCTCTGCCTTAGACGGTGATGGGAGTTCGTGCCGTTTAACGCAACAGATCAGCGGCGCGCCGCTGTTGGCGAGTCCGCTGGAGCGCCGGGTTGGACGTCTTCTCTGTCATGGTCGAATCTCTATGGGGGTCCCGTTTGGAACTGCGCGCCAAATCTCCTCGATCTCGGCGTTCCTGACCGCGATACAGCCGTTCGTCCAATCGACCAGCTGGTGCAGGCGTCCGATAACCCCCACGCCGTTACGAATGCCGTGAACCATGATCAGTCCACCCGGATCTAGCGCGCGCGCTTTTAATTGCACTGCATCGGCTGCGCTCGGATACGAAATGTGGAGCGCCCTGTGGTAAGAGCTATCGGCCTTTCGATAGTCAATGACGTACTGTCCTTCCGGTGTTCGCCCATCTCCCTCCTGTGTTTTGGAGCCGACTGGATTGCGGCCAAGCGCAACCCGGTACTCTTTCAACGGGTGATCACCATTCATCAAGATGAGCCTTCGTTCACTCTTCAGCACCACTACGCGGTCGGCGCGGGCGCCAGCGGCCAGTTTGTGCGCCGGGAAGTGGGTATATGCCAGGGCACCGACCACGCAAGAAATCACCAATAGAAGTAGCCACCTCACGGTTGGGAAGACGTCCAACGTTCCGCTTGAGCCACGGCTTGCCCTGGAGCGCAGCGGAAGGGTAAGCCGTCGGACTCGAAGCGGTTGTTGTGTGCGCCCTTCATCGTGACAGCGCTCCAGAGGGAGCTCTACAGCTTGGCCATCTCTCTAAAGTGATCGGAATACCCTGTCTTTTCGAAGACTAACCGAAGGCCTTCTTTGAAGGTGTCATAGTTGAACTCCTTCATATCGATGATGTTCTGCCCTAGGGAATGCGACTCTCGATTAATGTAGCGGCAAAATGCTTGAAATTTCGCATCCCGTAGTTCTGGCATGAGGAATACGTTGTTTAGGTCTTTCTTTCTCACGAAGTTAAAAAAGTATTCGATGATATTGCGCATGCAGTTGGCAATGAGCGCAGGCGGTTGCGTTGGGTCATTGACCGCCGACCAATATGCCTGGTAGTCATTCTGAACCTCTTCGTATTTCATTTCCTGGATACTGCTACCAGCCGCAGACTTAGTGATTCTGAAGAGCTTCTGCGTCTCTTTTCGCCGGTCGTGATTGGGATCGGTCAACTCATAGAAGAAATACAGGCTGTGTGTTAGCACGAACACTTGACTGAAACGAGTATTCCTAAAGAACACAGACCGTATGAGCTGCCCCACATTAAAAACGAATACATGGGAAAGGCTCGATATTGGGTCATCTATCACAGCTATACGCTGAGCATGCGTATCCTCTGGGCTAGACTTTCCCTTGCATAGCTCGCAGAAGTACAAGAAACTGATCATCATTTTCTCGCCTTCGCTCAGCGTATGAAAAGCGTGCTCCGACTCGCCGGCGCGAACGACTTTATATAACCCCTCTGCGTGCTTAGAAATACTGAAGCCATCAATCCCAATATCTACCAAGCCGGTATTGATCGCAACCACGGCTTCATCCGTGTTAACCGTTTCCTTTTGAGCCAGCGCAATCTCTCTCTCGGCATCGGCAATGTCGTCCCTTATTTTGGCAATTGCCTCGTCAGCTTCTTTCAATTTCTGCTTTGCACTCTCGTTATCGACCTCAAACCGAGTCATCGTCTGATCATATTGCCACCGCATAAGCCCCCAGAATTCGTCCTTTAGGGCAATGAGTGCAGACTCACGATTCTTTAGGCGCTCATTGTAGTCGTCAATGGCTTTGTTTATCGCGGCAACCTCACGATTGAAGTCTGCAATCAAACCGCTGGAATCTGCGAGAGCTTCTAGTGCCTTTGGGGTTCTTAGCTTTTTCTCAATCTTTTCGAGATTGCTGCGCAGGGCGTCACTAACCGCCTGATACCTGATGGAGAGGGGCGCCACGTGTTCACGTGCGAACGGGTGTTCCGTATAGCTTTTGATATCTCGCAACTGTCCGATTGCGGAAACGTATCGCGTTTTGAAGGTCTCCAGCTGATCCATTTGCTTCTGATAGGTGTCGTCGAAATATCCTCATGCCCCTTAATGAATTTCGACGTAATCGTTCTCTCCTGGCAAAAAGGGCAGGACTCACCGCTTTCCTGAATTTCCTTCGGGAGGAAACCAAGCCCCTGCTTTATCCAGTCCGAGTTTCCAAGCTCCTCTATCAGTGCGGCTACTTCACTGTCCGCGTTACCAAGAATTGTTCTGCCAAAAATGGCGTCGGATTCGATTTCACCAGCTATGAATTCGAGGTTTGGAACCTGTTGCTGCAACTGGGCGGTATCCCCCTTAAGGGCGTCGACTTCTTTGCGAAGCGCCTTAATGTCCCTTTTTGGCTCGCTGTCTGGCTTTGGAATCGTTTGGAGATGGGAAAAGAGCTTGTCCTTTTGTCCTTTTAGACCATCAAGACAATACTCAAGCACTCGATCGCCTCCAGAGTATTGCGCTTTAATCTTCCAAATCTCATCTGCGGCCTGTTGCTTTTGTGTCTCGAACGTTTGGGCGACCTGTTCTCTCGCGGCATGCTTTTCCTGTAAAGATTGCGCTAGATCGCCACAGCGTTTCGTCGCCTTGGCAATTTTCTCCTCAGCATCCTTATTCTCTTTTGAGAGACTAAAAATGCCCTTTAGGCTATTGGCAACAAAGAAGTTGTCTTGAATGAATCTTTGGTTGTAAACCAATACGGGCTCTGTTTGAGCAGGCACCTTCCGGCATTGAGCGAAGCGCGCGTCATCTGGGGCGTAGAGAAAGTTGGAGATTGTTGACTTTCCAACACCGTTCAGGCCGTAGACCAAGTTAATCTTCTTGTCTGTCACGAGAGATGCGGGCCGCTTGATGCTCGCAACAGCATCCATGTGAATCTCGGTAATCACGCGAAGTCCCCTCTAGCGCAAAAGTACACAACTTGTTACTTTGCAGAATCTGTCTTGACGGTGTTAGGCAGAATGTGTGACCGACGTACTAAGCAGATTCTGTAAAGGAAAGAGACTGAAGGTACCCGCCTTTCCGCAGACAGCTCGCGCCTTCCCCAAGGCGCGGAGCGTGTAGGTTTGAAGTAGACGCTAAACCATGTCGGAATTCACGTCAACGAGTAGACAAATCACCGCCGGAACAGGACGGTCCTCTCTGGGGCTGGTGTTTCTTAAGCCCGAATAATGAGGCTCTCGGGCGGTGGTTCGAACGACACGGAAGGGTCACGGGCGGGCGCTGAGTCGTCGTCCGAAGTGGCAACACGCCAGGGAAGGAGGCCTGTTTATGGTTCGATGACTTTGTCGATGCGCTATGCCGTCCCTGGCGACTGAATTCCGGGGTCCTGCCCGGAATGACGAGGTGGGGCGCAGGTCGTGCCGACGAAGGTGGCGCATCGATCGCGGACGACGCGTTTCGAAAGTTTGAGATTCACACATGGGCTATGCCGTCCCTGGCGCCTGGATTCCGGGGTCCTGCCCGGAATGACGAGGTGCGGCGTAGGATTTGGGTTGTGTGCGTCAAGTTGTGCAAAAAGGTGGTCATGGGTGAGGTGAGTCGATAGGCAGTCAGGCGCAATCACTTGGAGTTCCTTTTTCTGCTCGACGAGCAGAGCTCATGTTCAGGTAACGGTTATCCTCCAACCAGGCCTCGTGGGTTTCGACGCACAACGCGCGCACCAGGCGGAGGCAGGACTCGGTGTTGGGGAAGATCCGGACCACCCGAGTGCGACGTTTGATCTCCTCGTTCAAGCGCTCCAGCATGTTGGTGCTTTTCATGTGCTTGTGGTGCTGGCGCGGCAAACGATAGAAGGTCAACGTCTCACCGATATAGGTTTCCACCCAATCCACGAGTTTCGGATAACGCGACCCCACTTGCCGATCAGGCGACCGTCCTGCGCACAGGCTTCTGGTGGTCGCGGCGGTCATACAGCCAGCGCAGTTCCTGTAAGCAATCGTCGTCGGCCTTGCGGGGTAGGTAATCCAGCGCGTTGCGCGAAGGAGATGCACATAGCAGCGCTGCCAGCCGCTTCCGCCAGTACTTCGCCGATGGCGCGCTGATCCGGCATGATCGTCTGAAACGACAAACTCGACGCCGGCCAGTCCGCGCTCCTTGAGGCGTACCGGTCTTTCCAGGCGCTGCGACTCTCCCGTTGGGCGGTGTCCACCGCCAGCACTTGGCGCTGCCCTCGCCATTGATGCCGATCGCGATGAGCACCGCCTGGGTCTGGATCACCGCGTTCTCCCGCACCTTCTCATGGCGCGCATCAGGATCAGATAGGGATAGACCTCCTCGGTGGACGGGTGGCCAAAGCGCTCAAGGCCGCGTCCAGGCCCTTGTTGATCTGGCCTGATCGTACTCGCCGAAAACCGGTAATACAGAGCTCCTCGGTGATCGCCTTGACCTTCCGCGTCGACACCCCTGTGCGTACATTTCCGCCAGGGCCGCAACAACGCTTTCTCACTGCGCTGGTAGCGTTCGAACAGCGCCGTCGAAAAATCGCCATTACGGTCCCGCGGCACACTCAGTTCAGCTTGCCGATGCGCGTCACCAGCTGCCGGCTGTAGTACCCCGCTCGATAGCCCCGCGTCCGCTGCTCGTTCGCTCGCCCGGCGCCGCGCCCAGACAATCCGTCATCTCACCTTCGGCACCGTCTGCGGCGCTTGCTGCATCAACGCCTTCAAGAGGTCTCGGTCGCCCGTCATCAGTTCCATCAGCGACGGCTTCGTCTTATGCTCTTTCTCAGTCATGGTTTGCCCTCCTTCGGGTTCAAGGTCGATGTCGCAATCAACCTCTTACCATGACCACCCTCAACGATCCTACTCAGAATCGCTTTTGCACAGAAGTCGGGACACTACCAGGGGATTTGCCAATGAAGGAGGTGCCGATCGGTAACGACGCGTTTCCGAAAGTTTGAGATTCACACATAGGCTATACCGTCCCTGGCGCCTGGATTCCGGGGTCCTGCCCGGAATGACGGGATGGGGCGTAGGATTTATAATGAAGGAGGTGCCGATCGGTAACGACGCGTTTCGAAAGTTTGAGATTCACACATGGGCTGTGCCATCCTGGCGCCTGGATTCCAGGGTCGCACCCGGAAAGGCGAGGTGGGACATAGGATGTGCCGACGAAGGAGGCGCATCGATCGCGAACGACGCGTTTCAGTTTGAGATTCACACATGGGCTATGCCGTCCCTGGCGCCTGGATTCGGGGTCCTGCCCGGAATGACGAGGTGGGGCGTAGGGCGTGCCGACGAAGGAGGCGCATCGATCGCGAACGACGCGTTTCGAAAGTTTGAGATTCACACATGGGCCATCCCATCCCTGGCGCCTGGATTCCGGGTTCCCACCCGGAATGACGAGGTGGGGCGCAGGATGCGCCGACGGCGGAGGCGCATTGATCGCGAATGATGCGCTTCGCGAACTCCGCGCATACTGCAGAGAAATCGGCAAGCTCGTAGGGATTCGGGAGCTGACTCGACGTCACGTGGGTGCCGCGAGTTGCCTCGGCGAGTCAACGATGGATAGGGGACACAGGCGCTGATACCCGGGGATGGTCAACAGCACATAGATTCTCGCAACCGCATTTCGAGGATTGGCATAATCTCCGCGATCCGCGCAATTTTCGAGGGGGGACTTTTGGCGAGGGAATCGACCAATGACGGGTTCGGTGTCGGATGAGCGCACGTAAATCGTGCGGGTGCCTCGCGTCGTGGGTCACGGTCTGTCTGCTTTCCGGATGCGCTGGTCCGAAACTCCGCTCACCGGATGATGCCCAGGCGGTTCATGCCGTCGAGCGGCAATGCGGCCCATCGTCGTCGTTTGCCACGCATCCGATGGTTGAACCACCGGAGGCCGTACCGCCATCGAATGGACGGCCCGGCCCGGTCAGCCTGTCTCCACGCGTGAGGGAAATCGCCGAGATCATCGGTGTCGATGGCAATTCCGGGGAAGTTCGTGCTCCCAAGCGGATGGAGTCGCCGGAAAGCGCCCGGGACGCGATTCGCTATCTCCAGGTTCGGCAACAGGCCTATATGCGAATCCTGCTCGCGCTGCTGGACGTCAAGAGCGCGGCGGCAGAGGCGGATTGCGAGGAAACTCGCGCTGACGACGTCGCCGATCGATTGCAAGAGGAACAGGACGAGCGGTCGAAGCGATTCACGATTCTTTCGCTGCTGGGAAGCGGGCTCGGCGGGATTCTGTCGGGCGGTTTGTCCCTCGCCGCTCAGGCGACGGCGGCCGGCGTGGTCGGCATAGTCGCCGGTACGTCGGAAGCGACGTTCGGTGCGCTGGCGCTTTCGTCCGATATCCAGTTCGAGCTTCGCCACGAGCGGAATCTACTCAAGGAGATCTGGGAGGCGCCGGCGAGGCCGCGGCTGTTTCCGATGTCCGTATGGCGGTTCATGAACCGGCCGCTGGCGGATGATCCCGCGCATCGATCGTTGCGCGAGACCCTGATCGCACGCTGGCGCAAGGACGGCCGCCTGGGCGAGGCCGGATCGAATACCGAGCGACACCGCATCGCATTGTTCTTCAGTCGCGGGGGCGCATACACCATCGATGAACTGCGAGATCGGGCCGTCATGCTGGACATGGTCGAGTCCGACGTGAACCTGATGAGCCATGATCTGGAGCATCTTTTGCTCGAACTCCTGGCAGAGAAGAGTCCGTAGTCACGGCTACGTGAGCGATTAATCGTAGCGCCGCAGTGGTCGCCCGGTGCCTACGATTCCTTCACTCGCACTCCCGGTTCTGTTTTCCGGTCGTCTTCCGCCGGTTCTTGATTTCGATGCGGGCTCTGGATCTGGTCGATCATGATCGCCTGGCATCCGGAGGCGAGCCGCGCCTGTTTTCAGTACATCTGCTTTGCCAAGACCGGCCGAAAAGTCTTAGTCTTCGCTCTTGGGCGCCGGTGCAAATGCACTCGGTCGTCGACCGTCCGCGGTACGAATCGGCCGCGGTATTCGATCCTTCCTGGAAGTCACTGCCGCCATGTCGCATAACACGATCGACAACCTGATGCCCAAGGATGTGGCCCTGCGCGCCGAGAACGCCGGCGTCGTCAAAGCGAATCTGGACGTTCAGTCAACCCTGCTGCTGTCGGTGCTCGCCGGAGCATTCATCAGTTTCGGCGCGGTATTCAGCACGACCGTGCTCAGCGGCAACGGCTTCGATGGCGCGATCAAACTGCCATTCGGCGTGATGCGTCTGATCGGTGGCTCGGTGTTCTGTCTCGGCTTGGTCCTGGTGATCATCGCCGGTGCCGAGATGTTCACCGGCAACGTGCTGCTGGTCATGGCCGCCGCCAGTCGCAAGATCGGCGCGGGTCGCGTGTTGCGCAACTGGGGCATCGTGTTCATCGGTAACCTGATCGGCGCGACGCTGAGCGCGTACCTGATTTTTCTGACCGGGCAGTATGGCCTGACGAAGGGCCAGGTCGGCCTGACCGCGCTGAACATCGCCGAACTGAAGACTGCGCTGACGTTCGGCGAGGCCGTGAGCCGGGCGATGTTCTGCAACATTCTCGTGTGCCTGGCAATCTGGTTGAGCCTGTCCGGCCGCTCGGTGATCGACAAGGTCGCGGTAATCGTTTTCCCGATCACGGCCTTCGTGACGGTCGGTTTCGAGCACAGCGTGGCCAACATGTACTTCCTGTCGATCGGCCTGTTCATCAAGCAAGGCGCGTCGGCGGAGTTCTGGAACGTGCTGGGCACGACGCCGGATGCCTTTCCGCACATCAACCTGTTCAACGCGGTCTTTCGCAATCTGTTGCCGGTGACCCTGGGGAACACGCTGGGCGGGGTCATCATCGGTCTGATGTATTGGGGCATCTATTGCCGTCCCTCGCTGGTGACGTCGAGCGACGATCAGGACCTGATCAGGCGCCTGATCCAACAGGGCGGGCATCAGGAGCACCGGATGGAGATCACCGGGCAGGTGGCGGTCGAGTTCCACAACCGGACGTTCCGGGGGCGATTGCGGCACCTCGGCGAGAAAAACTTGGTCGCCGAGTTTTACGCGTCGCAGGGTATGCCGATCGCCGGCGAACGCATCGCCGTGAATATCGCCAACGGCGATGGAAGTCTGCAGGTGCAGGAAGTCCAGGGTCAGATCGCCGCGTCGCGCCCGACCCGCAATCTGATGGGGCGGGAACTGGTGCTGCTCTCGATCAACATCATCGAAATCCGCGATGCGGACCGCAGGAACCTGTCGCGGATATTGGCCGCCAAGCCATAGTCGGTGTCAGGCAATCGGCGCGACCCCGTGATCCGCCTATCGAGAAGCGCTTCCGCGGGAGGCGGGCTTTGATCGAGTCGCTCGGCTCGCGGCCAGTCAGTCGAATATCCGGATGTCGCGCTCGATAGGCCTGCCCAGCAGGGCCTCGGCGCGTTGTTTGAGACTGGCCGCGCGCGTGGCCAGTTGCCGGAAATGCTCGAAATCCGCGTAAATTTCGGCGACTGACCTGCCGTTCGGGTCACGGTGGTTGAACGGGATGTCGATTCCCGACCACACGATCGCGGTGGCGACGTTCAGCGCTTCTGCAACGGACCAGGGTTTAGCCTCGGTGCGTTCCATCGCTCTCAGCAAGGGCTCATAGTTTTCCTGCCGACCCGGCAGTTCGTTCGCCAGGAAGTGCGCCGCCGCGGCAATCTCGGCAACATCACGGCTCCGTTCGATCGTTTCGATGATCTGCTTCAAATCGGGATTCCCTCGGCGCAGGCAGTCGGGGCCCGAACCGTGGTAATCCCATAGGCGGAAGCGAATCCACACGATCCCCGACCGTTCGTCGACATACGACCGTTGCCAGTCGTCTTCGCCGATCTGCCGAAGAGAAGAGAGAAGCAGCGCGCATCTGCTCGTTCCGGCGACGAACAGCGGCGGCCCTGCGCTCATTCGGATGCAGCGCGGCCGGCGCCCGGGAACCACTCGGTGTGCTGCTCACCGTTTCGCCCCCAGTAGGTGACTCGCTGGCCGCGCAGGAATGCGATGTAGCCCTGAACGCCCGCGGCCATCGCCCGTGCCGTGAAGTCCCGATAATGTTGGCCGTTCAGCTGACTGTCGAGGATCGCCGCACGCAGCCCCGGCGCGTCGAAATCGGTCGCGACCGGCGGCAGTCTCTCGTACGTGATCGGCGTGCTGACGATGTCTCCCGATGCGCTGTAGAAACTCTTGCGCAGCGCGACATAGTCGACGTGGTAGTACTCCACGCCGGTTTCGATCAAGCGGCGGACGACCTCGGGAAATGGCATGCTGCCGTCGAGAGTGCCTCGCGCGACCGTAGCGATGATGTCTGTATCCATTGATTGCCCCGTGCTGAGTGGTGTTCTGGTGGTCGTTCGCGCGATGCATTGTTCTGTGGGCGACCTTGCCGGTCTGGCCTTCCGCCGAATCGATCATCGCGGCTCGTTGGTGGCTTTGCCGCGGTACCCCCGTCCCGCATTTGAAACTACATCAGGTGCCGGTTCCTCGTCGACACCGCCGAGTCCACTGTGATCGCGAGGGGGGGGCCGTCCCAGACTCCGGACAAAAAATCAGGCCCGAACTCGGTCGGACCTGTCGTCGCCAGGCCCACGGCGTGCGGCTGCACGTTGACGCACATGGCGGATCAACGCGCTCGCCGTGTCCACACTGTTCAGGTTTCGCTCGATGCAATCGCGTCCAAGCAGGCCGCGCCGGTGGCGCTCCTCGGGATCATCGACCAAAAGGCGCAACCATTCCGCAACCCCCGATTCGTCAGTCGCGTGGCAAAGGGCCAGCGGTTCACCCAGCAGCGGCGTGAAGATCTCGGGGCGTCCGTTTCCGATGACGGCTCGTCCCATCAGCATTGCATCGGCCGCGCCGGCTCCCAGCCAATGCGGACCGAACTGGTCGAACACGATGTCGGCGTCACGCATCAGTTGGAACAACTCGTTGTAGCTCATCTCCGCATGCCATGTGATCAGGGGCGAGATGCCGAGGCGCTCGGCGAGGTCCTTGGTCGCGGCGACATCGGGCCCCTTTTCGACCAGGTCGATGCGGGGCTCGATGCCGCTCTGCCGCACGAAGCGCGCGATACCATGCAACATGACATCATTGCCCTTGTTCTCCAGCGCGCTGAATCCCGCGGGTAAGGGTTGGCGCCAGAGGAATCGCGTGGGCGAGAACAGGCGGACCGCATTGCCCCGTCGATCCGATGGCTCCGAGTACGGTACCAGGTCGACGCTGAGTCCGCGTGTTTGCAAGCGCGCGTAGGGTCGTCGACCCATGACCTCCTTCAGTAAGCGGTCGCCCTCGGGGTTGATGCCTTCCGGATAGTAATTGACGAGGCCGGCGCGCCGGAGCCCTTGCCGCTGTGCCTCCGCACCCCAGAAGAGCATCAGCCGTGAGGCGAGATCCTTGATTGGATTCCATGCGTGCCTGCCTAACAGCGCCGCGCGGCGGTCGGTCAGCACATCCAGGTCCGAGCCGGCGAGCAGGGCGATGAGTTCGGGGCCGTGGTCGATGCGCCCCGCGATGCGAATCCAGTATCCGCACAGTACGACGGCGTCGAAGGTTTGCTGGTTGACGAGTTCCAGCAGGCGGCTCAGCCGCTTGTCGGGTAACAGGAACGTCGTATTCCGCGGGGTCCACCCGAGCTCCAGGATCCAGTCGGGGTACGGGTACGGGATTTCGGGAAACAGCGCTTCCGGACGATGTAAAGGCAGCGACCGGGGTTGGTCGATGATGAACAGCACGTCGTGCCCCTGCCGTTTGATTTCGCGCGCGTAACGAAATGGCATGCAGTTGGTGTTGCCGGCGAACAGGAAGCGGAGCGTCGTCATCGATGGCCTATGCGTCATGCTGGCGAGAGGGAGGGCTCATAGGGTGCCGTATGCGTATGGTGTCGGGCGGGCAGGGCGTCACGACACTCATCGTCCGGAGTCTTTGAAGTCCGCATCCGCTCGGAGGCGCCGGTTGCGACGCTGGTCCGACAGCCCGTACAAGGCCAGACCTGCCAGCGCGGTCGACAAGCCCGCGAGGCTCTCGGATGGGTGCCGGCAGGCGAAGAATACGCCGATGGCAGCGTTCGCGCCGACGAACAGAGCAGGTGTCACCGGATATCCGAACGCCCGGTATCCGCCTGGCGGTCCGAGTCGCGCGCGAAGCACGAAGACGCCGGCAACGGTCAGAACGGTGAACAACGACAGCGTAAACGCGGTGTAGTAGAGCAGCGGGGCGAAATCCACCGTGTGAATCAGAAGCAGGGACAGCGCCATCAGGAATAGCGTGGCCCGAACAGGGTAGCTATCACCGGCACCACCGAGCAGGCGAAGGCACGGGACCTCGCGAAGAATTTCCTGGATGACCCGGGGACCGGCGATCATCAGCGAACTGATCGACGATACCAGCAGCAGGCTGATCGTGACTCCGACCGCGCGGCTCGCGGGCGCTCCCAGCAGAAACCGGGCAGAAACCAGGCCGATCTCCTTGACGCCGCGCAACGTCTCGGCCGGCGCCGCCATCAGGAACGTGGCGTTCAGCGCGAGGTATGAGATCGTGACGATCGTCGTGCCGATCAACAGGCTCCGTGAGAGGGTGCGCTGCGGGTCGGCGATCTCTCCGGCTAGATAAGCGCTGGCGTTCCAGCCGCTGTAGGCGAACGATACCCAGACCAGGTTCACGGCGACCCCGGCCAAAAGGGTCTGATCCCATTGCACGGCTCCGACGGCGAAGGACACGTGCCGAAGCTCGCCGAAGGCGCAACCGGCCGCGATGAATCCGCCGACGATGGTGAGCTTCAAGACAGTGGCGGCCTTCTGGAACGCAAGGGCGATCCGCGGTCCGAACGTCATTACCGCGGTGATCATGATCAGCGCGCCGGATGCCGTGGTCGACTCATCGATGTCCGGGTAGGCCCCGCGGAGATAGGCGGCGAGTGCGAGTGCCGTCATTGCCACCGGCGCGGCGAACCCGACCGTTGCGCTGGTGAATCCGGCCATGAAACCGATCGCCGGATGATAGATCTCGCTGAGAAATCGGTATTCCCCGCCGTTACGCGGGATCCGTGAGGCGATCTCGCCGTAGCACGTGGCTCCGAGCAGCGCCAGGAATCCGCCTCCGAGCCACACCAAAAGGATCGGCAGCCCGGGGGGGAGGTCCAGGAGCTGGTATCCGAGCGAGGTGAATACGCCCGTACCGAGCATGTTCGCGACGACCAGGCTGGTGGCGCCGAACAGGTCGATGCAATGGGGGCGACCTGGATTCCGGGCGAACGGCATCATGTTCGGTGACTCGATGTTGCCGGCTCGGCGGCGGTACGCCGCCAGATGGCTCGAAGCGCCGCACCACTGATGCCGATCTGTAAGCCGGTTCCACCGATGATCACGATCAGCAGCATGATCCGGTCAGTTCCGGCGAGATCGACCAAGGGCCGCAACGCAAAGGCGCCGAGCAGCGCCCATGCGAAGAACGCCGAGACGTCGCGGACCAGCCATCGGAGATGCAGGCCAGGAGCAAACCTGCGGTGCACCAGGGGTACCCAGAACGCGAAGTACGCCGAGCAGGTCATCAGCCAACTCCAGCCCGCTCCCCTAGCGCCATACTGCGGCACCAGATGGACCAGTAGCGGCATCAGCAGGGCCAGGAATAGCGCGCTGCCCCAGAAGTGAAGCCGCAGTTCGCCGAATGCGTATTGCAGGTAATAGGCGAAGGCGGCCGGCACCAGGATGGCGTTGCCCAGCGAGTAAAGCGTCAGCGTGTCCGCTCCGGCGACCGCGGCGGTGTGGTCGCCGGTCCATGCCCATAGAAAGGGCTCGGCGAAGCAGGCCAGGCTCAGGCTGACCGGAGCCGCTAACAGGCAGGCGATCGCGCTGCTGCGGCGGTACAGCAGCAGGGCCTTCGGCACCGCGGTCTCGGCGACCAATGCGGTCAGTCGCGGCAGCAGTGCTTGCCCGATCGGGGCGCCGATCATGCCGATCCCACCGGCCGCGGTCAACGCGAGCGTCAGGTAGCCGTATTGGTCCAGCGGCAGCCAGCGTGACAGCAATAGTTTGTCGGTCTGGGACACGAGCACGAACACCGTCGACGTGAAGGCGATCGTCGCTGCGAAACGAAGCAGGCCCGGGGATGATCGGCTGATGTTGGTTGACTCCGTATCGTCCGGTCTGGCCGGCAGGAGCCGATAGGACTTGATCATCAGCACCAGCAGTTCGAAGGCGGCCACCGCGATCTGATACGTGAAGAATGCTCCAGGGCTGGCCTCGATGAACACCAGGACCAGCAGCACGCCACCGAAGCGCAGTGTCGCGCTGGAGATCACGAAACCATTCAGCCAGACCTGTCGCTCGAAACCGTTGATGATCCCCCGATACAGACCGCCGATCAGGCGCAACGCCACCGAGCCACCCATCAACGCGAGTGCGATGCCGACCTCACGTATCGGCAGTGTCTTGAGCTCGAGCCAACGTGTCGCAAGCGTCTCGCTGCCGAACGCGATCGAGCCGGCCACGATCAGCGCGACCATGACGAACAGCCCTTCCAGACGATGCAGCAGCTCGAGCAGCATCACGGAATCGATGGCGCCGGCGCGGAACCGGGCGGTCTCCCGCATCAGCGTGGCGCTGAGTCCGAAGTCCAACAACTGCAACCACGACTGCATCAGCGTGAAAACCCCGATCAGGCCATAAGCCTCGGGGCCGAGGTAATGCAGATAAGCCGGGACGAGCACGATGCCGATCAATACCGAATAGGCCTGGCCTACATAATTGGCGATGACGTTCGCGCGGAGGGATGTCCGCCGGGGTGCGAGCGTCATCGTCGGGGGAGAGGTCCGAGACCAGCTGTCGCGTCCGCGTGTTCGATATCGAAGCTTGACGGTTTGTTGGTCATCCGAACAGTGCCTGTTGGTATGCCTCAATCATCGCCGACATGCCGTAGCGTGAGCGTGCATGGGAGGCGATGGTCTCGCGGTCGAGACGATTCGCTTCACGCAGAGCCCGCACCAGGCCGCCGGCCAGCATGTCGCGCTCACAGCGTTGGACGAGAAAGCCGTTCTCACCATCCGTGATGATCTCATCCGCACCGGTGCGCTCGGCGACCGCTAGTACCGGCGTACCGACGCACAATGCCTCGAGCAGCGCGTTCGACATGCCTTCTACACGCGAGGACAAGATGAACAATTCGGCTGCCCTGACCGCGGGCAGGGGATCGTCCATGTGGCCGGCCAACTCGATTCGGCCTGACAGTCCCAATCGTTCCACCAGCACTTCGAGTCTACGCCGCTCGATGCCGTCCCCCACGATGAAGAGACGATGAGAGGGGAACTGAGCCGCGATATGGCCAAAGGCCTGGATCAGCAGATCGTAGCCCTTTTCGCCGACCAATCGCCCGACGGCGATGAGATAGGGTTTGGCGAAGCTCGGGCCTGCCGCGTTAGCGTCCAGCCTATCGTTCGCGACGGCATTCGGAATGATGTCGATCCTCGGGCCGTTGGCGCCGATCATCGATTTCATTTCGTCCTCCATCGCGCGAGTCAGCACGACGATTCGATCGGCCATCCGGTGGGTGATTCGGTACAGGAATTCGGTGATTCGGGGATAACGCCAATAGACCAGCCATGCAGACGGCGAGGATGATTCCCTGATGACCAGGCGAAGTGACTTCGGCATCAGCCAGCGCAGGGCCTGCAAGGCGATGTTGATGTCGACCATGGCGCCGAGCACCGCGTGCGGTCGTTCCCGCCAGACCATCCTCAGAAACCGGAACGGCCAGGCGATCGATCCGCCCAGGGGAACCACCCGTACACCGGGAGCAAGGCGCTCCAGCAGTTCGCCTTGCGGCCTGACCAGGGCCAGGGTCACGTCGGCCTGCAGGGACAAAGCATTGGCGACGTGAAGCATGACGCGCTCCGTACCGCCGACGCGGAGATTGGGCAATACGATGATCAGCCGGCGCCGCGCGTCGCGTCCGGGTTCGCTATGTGGACCTTCAACTGGCATCGGTCGCAGCAGGCAGCAAAACGCGGAGATAACTGCGCACGACGCTCTTCAGCGTCGGATCGGCTTTGCTCGATCCGCATCGCCCCGAGTTGCCGTCGAGTACATCCCTGAGTGCATCGGCCAGTGCCGTCGGATTCCCCGGAGCGGTGACCCGGCAGCGATCGCCGAACGTCGCGCCTACCGTTCCGTCGTAGTCGGTCGCGACGACGGGAAGACCGAGTGCCAGGGCCTCGCACACGGCGTTCGGATATCCCTCCGAACGTGAGGACAGCACGAACAGGTCGCAGCGCGCCATGAACGCCCAAGGGTTCGGTTGGTGGCCCAGCAACTGCACGGTATCGCCCAGATTCAACGCGGCCACCAATCGTTCGAGCCGGGCGCGTTCCGGACCCTCGCCGAGGATCAACAGCCTTGCGGGATGCTCACGCTGCAGCACCGAGAACGCACGAAGGAGCGTCGGGTAGTCCTTCTCGGGTATCAGCCGGCCTACGGCGATCAATACAGGCCGATCGTGTTTCGTCAGCCAGGGGTGTTCGCACGGAGCCCCTCCTAAGGACCGGATCGCCGGCTGGTCGACCGGATTCGGAATCGCGCTGATGCCCTCGCGGGGGCTCGTGCCAAGCGCCAGGAGTTCCTGGCGCATGCGAGGGGTCAGCGCGATCAGGTGGTCGGCGTGCCGATAGGTCCAGTTTCGTAGCATTCGACGCCATCGATTTCCAGCCGCCGACGGGGAGGCGGCCTCCCGGAGGACCACTCTGGTGCTGGATCTCGATAACAGCCGGGCCATGACCACCGCGATGTTCGTGCCGGTCAGCGTGCTCAGGACGGCGTCGGGTTGCTCCGTCCGCAGGTAGCGCGCGAGCCGGTATGTGAATCTTGCGGCGAATCCGAGCTGTCCGCCACCACGTGCTGCATGCAGATCGACCAGCCGCGCGGACGATGGCACCTCATCGAGAAGCCCGCCTTCGGCTTGCCCTGCGACGATATTGATGCGGTGTCCGGCCGCGGAAAATTCCCGCGCGAGCATCAGAATCACGCGCTGCGCGCCGCCGGTTCGAAGATCCGGCAGCACCAGCGTGATCCGCGTCAATCCGGACTGCGGCTCCGCCATAGCAGGTAGACATAGATCAGCCACAGGCGATGTCCGTGATCCCGCTGGCCGAGGCGGTGCTGGTCGAGCAGGTCCAGAACGCCCTGGCTCGCCAGTGGATGCGGGGATTCCTCTAACAGGGTCCGCAGCTTCTCGCCGAGGTCGTCCCGGAACCACTGATGGATCGGGACACCGAAGCCCTGCTTGCGGCGTCGCCAGATGGCCGGTGGTAGCAGTTCGCCAAAGGCTTCCGCGAGCATCCGCTTGCCGGAAAAACCGCGCCGATGCCAGCTCCGCGGGAGACTGAACGCCAGTTCGACGACGCGTCGATCGAGGAATGGCGCGCGAACCTCCAGCGAGTGCGCCATGCTGGCGCGGTCGACCTTGACCAGGATGTCCTGCGGCAGATAGATCAGGGCATCGGCGGACATCATCCGATGGATGTCGTCCGGCATGGTCGTCTGCGGGATGCCGGGTGGTTCGTGGCCCCGTCCGGCGAGTTCGGGCGCGATCGCGTGGTAACTCGACGGGGTGAACATCCACGGGGCGAAGTACGGCGTTTCGGCCTCGATGCGCGAGGCCACGTCGACAAACAGGTGCGCCTTCTTGATCAGGCTGCGGCTGTGGTGCGCGGTCGGCTCCGGGAACAAGCGGACCAGTCGACTGGTATTGGTGCGGAGGCACCGTGGCAGGCGCGTATACCAGCGAAGCAGTTGTCTCGCCTGATAACGCTGATATCCGGAGAACAGCTCGTCACCGCCATCGCCCGACAGCGCGACCTTGACGTGGCGGGCGGCGGCCCGGGACACCAGCATCGTCGGTAGCAGGGAGGAGTCGGCAAAGGGTTGTCCGACGTGCTCGAACACCAGTCGTTCGAGTTCCTGCTCGTCCCAGTCGCCCATGACATCGGCATGGTGCTCGGTCGCGAAGGCTTCGGCGGCGAGTTGCGCGAAGCCGCGTTCGTCATAGGCCGGGTCCTCGAATCCGACCGTGAAGGTCTTCAGCGGGCGGTTCAGCCGCCTGCGAACAATTCCGGCGACCAGCGACGAATCCACGCCACCCGACAGAAACGCGCCGACCTCGACGTCGGCTACGAGGCGGGTCGAGACGGCATCGGTCAACGCTTCCCGCAGCTGTTCAACGGCCTGTCCATGGCTGGATGCAACGGGAGCCGGGTTCAGCCTCCAGTACTGCACCTGTTCGAGCCGGCCGTCGGTCTGCCAGACAAGGGTATGACCGGGCAGAACCTCGGAAATACCCTCGAACGCGGTGTGCCCGGGAAGTTGGTAGCCGTAGCGCAGATAGTCCGCGGAGCTGTCGAGGTCCTCGCGCCAGTCGCCCGGGCTCAACAGCTTCAGCGCCGGCAATTCGGATGAACACGCGATGCCGCCGGGCGTCGGTCGATAATACAGCGGCTTCTTTCCCATGCGATCCCGGCTCAGCAGCAGCCGTCCGGCATGGCTGTCCCATAGCGCGAATGACCACATGCCTTCGAGGCGCTCGATGAAGCGCTGTCCATGACGAACCAGGCCCGCCAGCAGGACCTCGGTATCGCCGGACGTCGAGAAGCTCCAAGCGGAGGCGAGCTGTTCGCGAAGCTGGCGGAAGTTGTAGATCTCGCCGTTGAAGGACAGCCAGAAGCGCGAGGACGGGTCGCACATCGGCTGGTGGCTGGCCGCGAGGTCGATGATCGACAGGCGGCGGTGACCGATGATCCAGCCGTCGCCGGCCTGCATGCCGGATTCATCGGGTCCGCGATGACGCTGCCGGTTCAGGCAGGCGGTCATGTGCTCGATCAGCCTCGCGTGGTCCAGCGTCGGCTGCGCGAGGAAGGCGATTCCACACATCGTCGATGAGTCCTCAGGTCGGCCGCTTGGCGGCGGTGTTCATCGTCGATGCCCGCGTGCGGTCGGTGGCCTGGCGATATGCCTCCAGGTAATCGTCCGCGGCCCGTTCCCACGTGAGACTGAAGTCCTGGATGGTCTGTTGGGCGGCCCGACCAAGTCGTTCGAGCAACTCCGGCTCGGCCGCGAGTCGACGCAATTGACATGCGAGTCCCGCGGCGTCGCCCGGTTCGAACAGCAATCCATTGCGTTCATGTTCGATCAACTCGGTGACGCCATCGATCCGTGTCGCGACGGCTGCCAGACCCGCGGCCATCGCTTCGAGAACGACGTTAGGACGTCCTTCGAACACGCTGCTCAGCACGAACACATCGGCATCGGCCAGCAGCGTGGGGAGTTCCGTCGGTGGTACGGTTCCGCAGAACCTGATGCGCGGTCCGAGGCTTGCGTCATCGACCATCCGCTCCAGTGCGCCTCGATCGGGACCGTCGCCGACGATTGTCAGAGTCGCGCCGGACAAATGTGGTTCGTCCAGCGCCGCGATCAGGGTCTGCAACGACTTCCGGGGAATCAGGCTGCCGACGGTGATGAGCCGCAGCCGACCCGGCTCGATCGTCGCGCGTCGGTGTGGCGCGAAGTGGGCTGCATCCACCCCGTTCGGGATCACCATCAGCCGCTGAGCCCGCTCGGGAAAGCTCTCGGCGAGCAGTGTGCGGATCGAATCGCTGACGCAGATCACGCGTGAGCTGCTTGCGAGGCACGCGCGCAGGATCGCGCGCTGGATAACGGATTCCCGCACGCGACGGACATCGCTGCCGCGCAGGGTCGTCACGACCGGTCGTCCCATCAGCAGTCCGGCCAAACCGGCCACGACACCGCAGGCCGCCCAGTTGGCGTGGATGATATCGCTGCGTAGTCCGTGGCGCACGACGGCGATGAACATCGACGCGATGAATAACGGCAAGGTGAGCGCGAGCCAGGGATTCCGCCGCAGCGCCACCGGAACGCCGCCGGGACTCTGTGCCAGCGTCTGCCACGTTCGCGGCGCGTAGCGGAAGCGAATGGTCTTGACGGCCTCAACATTGGTTTCGGCTTCGGGAGCCGTCCCGGACGGCGTCAACACGGTGATCTCGGCGCGAACGGCCAGGGTTTCGGCGAGTCGGGCGACGAAGCATCCGGCGGCGGGGTTCGATGCGCTGGGGTAGGAGGTCGTCAGCATCGCTACACGAATTCGGCCGGACCGCCGGGTATGCATCGGCAGAGAATCCGTGCCCGGCATCGTCACGGCGCGGCTACTGCAGGCTCGTCGGAACGCCTCGTCACGGAAGGGGCTTGTCACGCTGTTGAAATGACTCGGAACTGGGCTACGCGCCGATTGTAACGCAGCAGTAAGGGCGCGCACCGGGTCCCGTTCCGTGTCGGGACGATTCGGCGCGTATGCTTAAGGAATGCTAGCAGCCGTTCCGAGTATCCGGTGGGCTGGAGCGAGCAGGTAAATGGGGCGGCGGAAGTCCGCCATTCAACAAGTCTGGACGAGGAATCGATCGATGGAATCTCCCGTGCATCCGAATGGTCCGCTACGTCTCTTGTCCTGGCTCGGTTTGCTCGCCGCCGCCGGCGCGCTGACATACCTGCTGTACTCATTCGGATTCCCGGGAGCATGGACATTCGATGACCGGCAGAATCTGGCTGGTCTCGCATCCGTCACGGATGTGCAAGCAGCTCGTCAGTTCGTGTTCGGCAACCCCTACGGTGGGACGATAGGCCGGCCCCTGTCGATGGCCAGCTTTTTGCTGAATCGGGCGGACTGGCCGGACGATCCTGCGGGGTTCCGTGCCATCAACGTGGCGATGCATGTCGTGAACGGTTTGCTGGTCGCCGCGGTCGCGTGGCGGGTCGCGCGGTTCGTTCCGTCGCTGGCACCTCGTGCGGAGGGCTTCGCGATCGTGCTGGCGATCGTCTGGATGTTGCAGCCGTTGCTGGTATCGACCTCGCTGATGGCCGTACAGCGGATGACCTTGCTGGCCGCGACCTGTTCGCTGGCGGGCGTCCTCGCCTATCTGCAGGGGCGCGATCTCGTCGGCCGGCAACCGGTGGGGGCGTACCTGTGGATGAGCGGAGGCTTGCTGCTGGGTACCGTGATCGGCGTGCTCGCGAAGGAGAACGCAGCCCTGCTGCCGCTGCTCGTTGGCGTGCTCGAATGGAGTGTGCTGTCGGTCTACGCACCGGTCAGGCAGCGATCGTGGTCCTTCTGGCGCGCGTTGTTCTTCGGTGGTCCGGTGTTGTTGTTGCTCGGCTACGTTGTGTGGTCGTGGAAGGCGAATCTGGCCGCTTACGAATTCGAGCCGTTCAGTTTGCAGCAGCGGCTGTGGTCGGAACCGGTCATCCTGTTCGCCTACGTCCGCCAGATCCTACTGCCGGACATCGGGGTCATGGGCCCGTTGCAGGACGACACGAGCAGGATCCTCGGACCCGGCGCGTTGCCGCTGGCCGCGGTGCTGGGATGGCTCGTTGCGGTTGCCGCCGCCGTGCTTATGCGCCGACGCTGGCCGGCGTTCGCGTTCGCCGTGCTGTTCTTCCTAGCCGGTCATCTGCTCGAATCGACCGTCTTTCCGCTGGAACTGTATTTCGAGCACCGGAATTACCTGCCATCGCTCGGGCCTCTGGGCGCGGTCGTCGCAACGGCCTGGTCGGCGGACGCACGCTGGCCGCGGCCGGCGATCGGTTTGTACGCGGCGCTGTTCGCGTTGCTGTTGTGGCGCACCGCAGCCAGTTGGGGCGATCCGGCGGTCGCCGCGCAAGCTTGGTCGATGGCTCATCCGACCTCGGTCCGCGCGACGCAGAATCTCGCGACCGCCTTTCAGGAACGCGGCGACTATGCGGGCGTCGCGCATGTGATCCTTCAACACTACCAACGGGCCCCGACCGAGGCCACGCTCGCTGTGCAGGTGCTGGTGACGCAGTGCCTGGTCGCCGATCGCGCGAGCTATGGCGAGTTGATGCGGAGAGTCATCGTTGATGTGCCGCGCATGGCCTTCAACAAGGACGTCGTGACCAATCTGAGCAACCTCGTGACGCTCATCGAAAGCGGGCAGTGCGAGGTCGCGGACCTGCGGTCGATCGAGCGCGTAGCCGGCGCGTTTCTGGATCAGCCACTGTACGCCCGTAACCCGGGCACTCGATACGGCTTGTCGACGATCCGCGGACGGTTGCTGGCCTTGGCGGGTGAGGATGAGCGTGGGATCGCCGCGATGCGGGATGCCTTCAGCGTGTATCCCAGCGAAGATCTCGCGGAAACGATCGCTCTTTGGTTGGTGCGGACCGGAAAAGCGGCGGATGCGGTGCAGTTCGTCTCGCACGCAGAAGGCGTGCTCGGCACGTCCAGCCACACTGCGGAGCGGTTCGAGGATCTACGCGCACGTATCGGGAAGGATCGGAGCGCCCACGTGCCGAACGCATCGGCGGCCGCGCGCTGAGGACTGGATGGGGCTTCCGGTGGGAGGAACTGACAAAAAACGTCACTTTTCGACGTGCCGGGCAACAGCCGCAGCGGGAGTCGTTCGGTATCGGGATGCGTCAAGACAGAGCGAAAGCCGCGCCGTTGCTGGATCCGGGCTTGGTTATGATGGTTGGCACGGTTCGTGGATCGTAACAAACGGGAAGTCATCACAAGAACGTATGTCCCGAACACCCAAAATCCACGAGTCACCGGAGATCACAATGAACACCATGAACATGATGAACAAGCCGCAGGTATCCCGCGTACAGCAGGGCTTCACCTTGATCGAACTGATGATCGTCGTCGCGATCATCGGCATCTTGGCCGCGGTCGCACTGCCGGCATACAAGGATTACACGATCAAGGCGAAGGTGTCTGAGGGCATCTTGGCGACCAGCCAATGCCGAACGACGGTCGCTGAAGTCTATCAGACAGCAATCGCTGGTACACAACCAGGAGCCAATGGTTGGGGTTGTGGTGAAAACTCGACCACGACGAAGTATGTGTCGGCGATTAATACTGATGCAAACGGAAAAATCTCAGTCACGTTCAGGGGAATTGATGCGGCGGTCGATAACTCGAAGGTTTATCTGACGCCAAGCGATAGTTCCAGCGCCGCCCTCGCTGTCGGATCAATCCCGGTCCAGGTCGGCTCGTTCGTCTGCACGGGCGACACCGCGATCAAGAAATTCCTGCCGGGTTCATGCCGGTAACCTATCGGCTTGCCTGAGCGGTCAGCCGACAGGCGGCTGCGATTACACCCCTCCAGGCGGAGGGGTGTTTTTTGCTGTCGTTGATCAGTTCGTCGTCGTCCGAATCGCCGGAGTATCACCAGCACCGATCGCATCCCTTCACGCAGATTGGTCTCGATCTCCGCCATCGTGATCTCGCCGGGCGATTTTCCGGCAGCCCAGTTGGCGACGACCGCGCAGCAGGCATAGTCGAGTCCGAGTTCGCGCGCGAGCGCCGCCTCCGGCATGCCGGTCATGCCGACCAGCGCGCAGCCATCGCGTTCCATCCGGAGAATCTCGGCGGCGGTTTCCAGGCGTGGTCCCTGGGTGGCGCCATAAGTCCCTCCGTCGATCACCGCGATGCCGGCCGCGGTGCCGGCGTTCAGCAATCCCGCGCGCAGCGACGCCGAATAGGGTTCGGTGAAGTCGATGTGGACGACCTCGTCGAGACCCTCGTCGAAGTACGTATGCCGGCGTCCGTACGTGTAATCGATGATCTGATCCGGAACCGCGACACATCCCGGTGCCATGTCGGCGCGTATGCCGCCGACCGCAGCAACCGCGATGACTCGGTCCACACCGGCTTCGCGCAGCGCCCAGATGTTGGCGCGATAGTTGACCTCGTGCGGTGGAAACCGATGCGGGGAGCCGTGACGAGCGAGAAACACGACCTCGCCGCCGCCGATGGCACCGATGACGAGTTCGGCTGACGGAGCGCCGTACGGGGTGTCGATAGCCATGCGCTCTCTTTGTTCGAGCCCTTCGACGGCCGTCAATCCGGTACCGCCGATGATCGCAAACTTTCCCATGAGCGTGGTCCTTGGTCTCTTCTAATCTAAAGATGCGTGCAGGCGTAGATGCCGGGCGCATTGCGCAGGTAGTTCCGGTAATCCATGCCGTAGCCGAACAGATAGCGGTCATCGGCGAGCAGCCCGACGAAGTCGGCTTCGCACGGCTTCTCCCGCGCGAGGCGCTTCTCGACCAGCACGGCGATCAGGACGCGTGCGGCGCCTTCGGCCAGGCAATACCGTTTCAGTTCCGCCAGCGTGATGCCCTCGTCGAGCACGTCGTCGACCAGCAGCACCGTGCGGCCATGCAGCGGCGTCGTTGGTTTGAGGCGCCAGTGCAACTCGCTGCCTCGGGTTTTCCCCCGATAGCGGCTCAGGCTCACGGCGTCCAGTTCGAGCGGAAAATCCAGTTCGGTCAGTAGTTGTCCGCTGAACACGATGCCGCCAGTCAGGACCGTGATGATCACCGGATTGGCGTCGCCGATCGTCCGGGAAATCTCCCCGGCAATGCGCGTGATCGCCGCGTCGACCGCCTCGCGTGAGTGAATGATCTCGGCCGAGCGTTCGACTTCGGTCAGATGATCCAGGGCGGTCATGATGCGCGTCCTCCGAATTGGCAGATCAAATCAGCTGTCTCCCTCCATTCGGCGGTTCGGAGCAGTTCGGCCCGGTCGACGGTCGTGCGACGGCACATCCGCTGCAGCCGCTCCACGGATTGTGGACGGGGCGGCAGTTCGGCGACCGCTTCCAGCACCGGTTCGGTTTCGCCCGGCTGGTTGCATACCAGCACCATGTCGCAGCCGGCCGTCAGCGCCTGCTCCGCGCGCGCAACGAAATCCCCGGCGAACTCCGCGCCGGCCATCGACAGGTCGTCGCTGAACACGACGCCGCCGAACCCGAGGCGCGCGCGCAGGACATCCTGTATCCAGAAGCGGGAGAACCCGGCCGGCGACGTATCGCAACGCGCGTAGATCACATGGGCCGGCATGATCGCCTCGATGCCCGCGTCGATCAGCGCGCGAAACGGCACGAGGTCGCGTGCTTCGATCGCCTCGACGGCTCGTTCGTCGACCGGAAGCGCCAGATGGGAGTCGGCGGCCACGCCGCCGTGTCCCGGAAAGTGCTTGCCGACGCCGGCCATTCCGGCGCGCCGCATGCCCTGATAGAACGCCATCGCCAGGCGCGAGGCTTCGGCGGCCTCATCCGCAAAGGCACGGTCGCCGATGATCTGGCTGATGCCGCTATCGACGTCGAGCACCGGAGCGAAGCTGAAGTCGATGCCGCAGGCGAGAAGCTCGATCGCCATCAGCCAACCGGCTCGTTCGGCGAGTTGCGTGCCGTCGGCCGCGGCCCGGTAGCTGGCGGCCGCCGGAATCCGCGTGAAGCCGTCGCGAAAGCGTTGAACGCGACCACCCTCGTGGTCCACGCCGATCAGGATGTCCGGTCGGACGGCGCGTACGCTCGCGACGAGTTCGCACAACTGTTCGGGATTCGTGTAGTTGCGTGCGAATAGAATCAGGCCGCCAGTCGACGGATGGCGCAATCGGCGCTGCTCGTCGGCGGTGGGCGCGAACCCCTCTAGGTCGATCATGACGAGGCCACGTGTGGGCGACGAGGACATGGCGGTGGATGGTGCTTCGGTTGTGGGGGTGACGGCCGCACATTTTAACGCAGCGACCGTCACGCAAAGTCGCGGGTGAGTCGCGTCATTGAACTGCCCCCCCGGACCTTGGTCCAACGCGGCACAGGCCCTCCGGTCCGGCGATGGCGGAGGGGGGTGTTTTTTGATTAAATAAGAGGCAAACGCGAAGCGCCAGTGTCAGCTAGCGATAACTATAAGGAGAAATCGGATGTCGAAAGGGCAGAACCTGCAGGATCCTTTCCTGAACGCTCTACGGAAAGAGCACATCCCTGTATCGATCTACCTGGTCAACGGCATCAAGCTGCAGGGAAAAATCGATTCATTCGACCAGTACGTGATCATGTTGAAGAACACGATCAGTCAGATGGTCTACAAGCATGCCATCTCCACGATCGTGCCAGCCCGCCAAGTGCGCATGCCTCATTCCGGCGAATCCGCCGAGGAATCCAGCGAGGCTTGATCCCGGTTCGAAAGAGCTTGTTTCCGAAGCGACCGTTGAGGGCGTTCGTTGTTCGAACGGCCTAAGTCCGGCGAGCGTACCGCGCTCGTTCACCTGTACTCGAACGACGACCACGACGAATTCGAGGAACTCCGGGATCTCGCCAGTTCCGCTGGCGCCGAGATTCTCGTGTCCGTAACTGGTCGCCGCCATACTCCCGATCCCCGTTACTACGTCGGCAAGGGCAAGCTGGAAGAGATCGCCGCGGCGGTGCAGCAGCACGACATCCAGTTGGTGCTGTTCAATCACCCCTTGACTCCCAGCCAGGAGCGCAATCTCGAACGCGCGTTGAATGCCCGCGTCGTCGACCGTACCGGATTGATCCTCGACATCTTCGCGCAACGGGCGCAGTCGTTCGAAGGCAAGCTGCAGGTCGAATTGGCGCAGCTCCGTCATCTGTCGACCCGGCTCGTGCGTGGCTGGACTCACCTCGAGCGCCAGAAGGGCGGAATCGGCTTGCGCGGACCCGGTGAAACGCAGCTCGAAACCGATAAGCGCCTGCTCGCGGACCGTATCCGGCAGATTCAGAAGCGACTGGACAAGGTCGACCGCCAACGGCATCAGGGCCGCGTCGCGCGGCGACGTGCCGGTGCTCCGGTGGTCGCTCTGGTCGGCTACACGAATGCCGGGAAGTCGACGCTGTTCAACGCGTTGACCCGTGCCGGAACGTACGCGGCTGATCAATTGTTCGCGACCTTGGATCCGATGCTGAGACGCCATGCGGTCGCGGGGCGTCTCGAGGTTATTCTCGCAGACACCGTGGGATTCATCCGCCAGCTTCCTCATGAGTTGATCGCGGCGTTCCGTTCGACGCTGCGCGAGGCTAGCGAGTCGGATTTGCTCGTGCACGTCATCGATGCCGGGGATGAACTGGCGACCGAGAAGATCGCGCAGGTCGATGCGGTGTTGGCCGAAATCGGCGCCGACGGCGTGGAGCGCATCCTCGTCTACAACAAGATCGACACCATTCCGGAACTGGAGCCGCGCGCGGAGCGCGACGAAAGCGGGCGCATCAGCCGCATCTGGCTGTCGGCGCGCAGCGGGACCGGCCTGAATCTGCTGGATCAGGCGCTGGCCGAGTACTTCGGTGGGCCACTCGTGCGTTCGGTCATCCACATCGGTCCGACCGATGCGGCCCTCCGCGCTAAACTTTATCGGCTCGGCCGTGTTCTAAGGGATGAAACCGACGAGCTCGGCGGCTGGGTGCTCGAGGTGGAGATGGATCAGCGTCACTGGTTGTCCCTCGGCGACGAGGTCGCGGACCTGGGAACCGATGGGCCGCACGAGGCTGCGGCGTGATGTTCCCCCACTCCGATCCATGCACGCCGCCCGCCTCGCCGTTTCTTTGTATCGTGTCCGGATTTCTCGCATAATTCCGGGCTTTCGCCGCCGCGTTGGCGTCACATCAGAGCGAATCTAAAGGAGCCAGCCGATGTCCTGGAATGAACCGGGCAGTCCGAAGAAAGACCCGTGGAGCGGGCGCGACCAGCAAGAGTCCCCGCCTGACCTGGAAGAAGTGCTCAAATCCGTACAGGATCGGATCGTCCGCCTGTTCGGTGGCGGGCGGGGCAGTGGAGGGTCCCTTGGCAGCCCGGGGCGGGTTGCGGGCTTGGTCGGGGCGGCGGCTGTCGTGATCTGGCTTCTGACCGGAATCTACATCGTCGACGAAGGCAACCGCGGGGTCGTGCAGCGGTTCGGCCGCTACGTCGAGACGACGATGCCGGGGCCCCATTGGCACATTCCCAAGCCGATCGAGCGGGTGACCGTCGTTAACGTCGAGCAGCAGCGGATCGTCGAGGTCGGGACCCGGTCCACCGGGCGGTCGACTCAGGATACCGCGACCGGCGAAGCACTGATGCTGACGCAGGACGAGAATATCGTAGATCTCCATTTGACCGTGCAGTACCAGATCAAGGACGCGAAGGAATATCTGTTCAGTGTACTGTCGCCCGATGCGACGCTGAAGCAGGTCACGAAGAGCGCCCAGCGCGCGGTGATCGGCAAGAACACGATGGATTTCGTACTGACCGAGGGGCGCAGCGATGTCGCCGACGAGGTCAAGACCGAAGTGCAACGAATGCTGGATGACTACGGCACGGGAATCCGCGTGATCACCGTAAACCTGATGGACGCGCAGCCGCCGGAGGAGGTTCAGCCGGCCTTCGCGGACGCCATCAAGGCGCGCGAGGACGAACAGCGGTTGAAAAACGAGGCCGAGGCTTACTCGAACGATGTGATACCGAAAGCCCGGGGAGCCGCGGCCCGGCTACTGGAAGAGGCGGAAGGTTACAAGCAGCGTGTCATCGCTCGAGCGCAGGGCGAGGCCGGTCGCTTCAGCCAGTTGCTCGCCGAGTACGAGAAGGCACCTGAAGTCACCCGCGAGCGTTTGTACCTCGAAGGGATGCAGGACATCCTCGGGCGGGCCAACGTCACGATGGTCGATGTCAAGGGCAGCAACAACGTGTTCTATCTGCCGCTGGACAAGCTGCGCAACCGCAGTGAGGTCGCCGCGTCGCCGGTGGAGGACGAACGCATTCCACAAGCGCAGGAACCCTCCGATGGGTCGCAGCGCGTGATTAGACAGACTACGCGTGGTCGTGAAGGGAGGGGGCAGCAATGAGCCAGGCCAAGATCATCATTGCAGGCGTTGGCGTACTGCTGTTCCTGCTGACGATGTCGATGTTCACCGTGTCGGAGACGGAAAAGGCCGTCAAGTTCCAGCTCGGTGAGATCGTAAAGTCGGACTATTCCCCCGGGCTTTACTTCAAGATTCCGCTAATCAACAACGTCAAGAAGTTCGACGCGCGGATCCTGACTTTGGAAACGCGGCCCGAGCGATTCCTGACGTCCGAAAAGAAGAACGTCATTGTCGACTTCTTCACGAAGTGGCGTGTCAAGGACGCCGCAACCTACTACAAGAAGGTCTCCGGCGACGTCGTGCAAGCCAACATCCGGCTCGATCAGAGTGTCAAGGATGCGACGCGTAGCGAATTCAGCCGGCGCACGATCCGTGATCTTCTGTCGTCGGAGCGAGACGAACTGCGCGACATGTTGATCAAGGTTCTCGCGCCGAAAGCCGATGAATTGGGAATCGAGATCGTTGATATCCGGATCATGCGGGTCGACCTTCCGACCGAGGTGAGTTCCTCCGTCTATCGCCGCATGGAAGCGGAGCGAGCGCGAGTGGCCCGTGATTTTCGTTCGCGTGGGGCTGAAGTCGCCGAGCGCATCAAGGCGGACGCCGATCGGCAACGCGAAGTGTTGTTGGCGGAAGCCTACCGGGATGCCGAATTGAAGCGTGGCGAAGGGGATGCGGCCGCCTCGGAGATTTACGCCCAGTCCTATGGCCGGAACAAGGAATTCTTCGCGTTTTACCGCAGCCTTGCGGCTTACCAGGGCGCATTCAAGGGTGACGGCAACACCGTCGTGACCGATCCCGATTCCGATTTCTTCCGCTACTTCAAAAAAGTCCGGTAGACTGTCGCGGCTCGACGCCCGGCGGAGCAGTCGAATGGCTCCGTCGGACGCCGGGTAGCGTCGATCCGGAGCAAGAGCACGCCACGCTTCAAGACCGCCGCAGGTGATGGGTTCGCCTGACCTGCCGGGAAGCGGGCGCTGACTGCCCAGGCTGATTCGATCGCGTCCTGAGATGCCCGCGCGCGAGCACGGGCCCGGACGTATCGCCATGCGCCCAGATCAAATGACCCACTCGATTGTGACCGACGACAACTGGCTGCTGCCCGAGGGCATCGAAGAAATCCTGCCGGACGATGCCGAGCGCCTTGAGCGACTCAGGCGGGACGTGCTGGACCGGCTGGCTGCTTGGGGCTATCGGCTCGTCGTAACGCCGTTCGTCGAGTTTCTTGACTCGCTGCTGACCGGTACCGGCCACGATCTCGATATCCAGACGTTCAAGCTGATCGACCAGATCAGCGGACGCCTGCTCGGGGTTCGTGCGGACATGACGCCACAGGTCGCCCGGATCGATGCCCGTCATGGCGACTCGGACTTGCCTGCGCGGCTGTGTTATCTCGGCACCGTGTTGCATACGCGTAGCGACCGTGTCGAACGGTCGCGCAGTCCGATGCAGGTTGGCGCAGAGCTTTATGGGCACTCGGGAATCGGCAGCGACCTGGAGATCATTTCACTGCTGATCGACATGCTGGATGTCGCCGGCGTCCGCGACGTCCATCTCGATCTCGGGCACGTCGCGATCTATCGTGCACTGGCCGAGCATGTCCGCCTCGATTCCTCCCTCGAATCACAACTGTTCGCGATTCTCCAGCGCAAGGCCAAGCCGGAGCTTTCCGAACTGCTGGACGAAGCTCGCGTGCCAAGCTCGCAGCAGCCGTTGTTCGCCGCACTGATGGATCTGAATGGCGGGGCCGAGGTGCTCGACGAGGCGCGTCGCCGCTTTGCGTCGGTCGAGGATCCCCGGATCGACTCGGCTCTGGATGATCTTCAGTCGATCGCGGCCAGTCTGGCGATGCGCTTCCCGGACGTTCCGGTGCATTTCGACCTGGCCGAGCTTCGCGGCTATCACTACCAGACCGGCATCGTTTTCGCCGCGTTCGTTCCCGGCTACGGCCGGGAGATCGCCCGCGGCGGACGTTATGACGATATAGGTCGGGTGTTCGGCCGATCGCGGCCGGCGACCGGCTTCAGCGCGGACCTGCGCGTATTGCTGCGCCTTGGCAAGGCGTACGAAGCCAATCAGCGGTCGCGCGATGCGATTTTCGCGCCGGCCGTCCCCGACGCCGGTCTGCGCGAATCGATTCGCCGCCTGCGCGCGGACGGACGAACCGTCATCGAAGAACTTCCAGGGCAGATCGGCAATGCGGCCGACTGTGGCTGCGGATTCCGGCTGGTGATGAACGGCGACGCCTGGCGCGTCGAGCCGGTCAGCCATTGACCGGACCGCAATCTCCACGGGTACAGAGGACAGTAAATGGGAAAGAACGTCGTGGTCATCGGCACCCAGTGGGGTGACGAGGGCAAGGGAAAACTGGTCGACCTGCTGACCGAGCATGCCGATGCCGTGGTCCGCTTCCAGGGCGGGCACAACGCCGGTCACACGCTGGTGATCGACGGCGAGAAGACGGTTCTGCATCTGATTCCATCGGGTATCCTGCGGGACGGGGTTCGCTGCCTGATCGGCAATGGTGTGGTGTTGTCGCCCGAGGCGCTGATCCACGAGATCGAGATTCTCGAGCAGGCGGGCCTGTCCGTGCGTCAGCGGCTGCAGATCAGCCAGTCCTGCGCGTTGATCCTGCCGCTACACGTCGCACTGGATGCGGCGCGCGAGCGACATCGTGGCAATAACGCGATCGGCACGACCGGACGTGGTATCGGGCCGGCGTACGAGGACAAGGTCGCGCGCCGCGGATTGCGCGCCGGGGATTTTCTCGATACGCGCCTGTTCAGCGAACGACTGCGCGAGCTATGGGATTTCCACAACTTCGCGCTGACCCAGTATTACCGGGAACCCGGCGTCGACTACCAGCAGATGCTCGATCAGTTGCTGGCGCTCGGGGAGCAGATCAGGCCGATGCTCGGTGATGTGGCCGAGACACTGTACGCGTTGCGCGCGGGCGGCAGTAACCTGCTGTTCGAGGGGGCGCAGGGCGCGATGCTCGACATCGACCATGGCACCTATCCGTTCGTGACCTCGTCGAATACGACGGCCGGCGGAGCTTCCTGTGGCAGCGGCGTCGGTCTTCTCGACTTCGATTACGTGCTTGGAATCACGAAGTCGTATGCGACGCGAGTCGGCAACGGGCCGTTTCCCACCGAGTTGTTCGACGACGTCGGCGAGCACCTGTCGGCGCGGGGCGCGGAGTTTGGTGCGACGACCGGACGACGGCGGCGCTGCGGATGGTTCGATGCCGTGTTGATGCGCAAATCGGCACAGTTGAATAGCCTCAGCGGCCTGTGTCTGACCAAGCTTGATGTACTCGATGGGCTCGAGACGATCGGGGTCTGCGTCGCGTATCGTATCGGCGACACCGAGTTGCACAGCGTGCCCCAGGGGGCGGAAAACTACGCGCAGTGTGAACCGGTCATCGAAACTCTGCCGGGTTGGTCGGAATCAACCGCGGGCGCCCGGACCCTGGAAGATCTGCCGGTCAATGCGCGAGCTTACGTACGCAGGATCGAGGAACTGGTCGGAGTGCCCGTGGCGATTCTGTCGACCGGGCCGGACCGTCAAGATACGATGATGCTGAAGAACCCGTTCGAATGAGCGGGTGAGGGTGGTGCCGAGGAGAGGACTTGAACCTCCAAGGGTCTCCCCACATGAACCTGAATCATGCGCGTCTACCAATTTCGCCACCTCGGCGCAGTCGGTTACCTAGGCAACCGCTGAGCGGGTAAGAATACGGAACGATGCCACGTATGTCAATCGCCCCGGTGAACTCGCTCGATGAGTTTCGGGGCTGCTGTTCCGGCCGGAATGCCGGTTGTTCTTTATCTCCAACTTGATCACTACATGAATAACGCAGAGTCCGGGAAGCCCCGGATGTTCAAAATCAAAGACCCGTTCGCCGAGCGCGAGGCTGAAAAGTACACGCGACCGATCCCCAGCCGCGAGGTGATCCTCGACGTGCTGAAGGAGCAGGGCGCGCCGTTGAAGCAGGACGACCTCGCGCGATTGCTCGGCGTCACCGACGAGGAGGACATCGAATCCTTGCGGCGCCGTCTGCAGGCCATGGAGCGGGATGGACAACTGCTGCGGAATCGGCGTGAGCGCTATTGCGTAGTCAACCGGAAGGATCTGACCACCGGGCGGGTCCTCGGCCATCCGGATGGATTCGGCTTTCTCCGGCCGGACGATGGCGGTGAGGACCTCTTCCTTTCGCCGCGGGAAATGCGCTCGCTGATGCACAACGATCGGGTTGTCGTCAGCGTGACCGGCATCGATCGACGCGGTCGTCGCGAAGGCGCGGTCGTCGAAGTGCTCGAACGGAACACCAGCCGTGTCGTTGGTCGGCTTTATATCGAGGGAGGCATCGCTTTCGTCGTTCCCGAGAAGAAGACGCTGACCCACGAGATCCTGATTCCGGAAGCGATGATCGGCGATGCCCAGGCCGGCCAGATCTGTGTGGCCGAGATCATCGAGCAACCGACCCTGCGGCGGGAACCGATTGGCCGGATCGTCGAAGTCCTCGGACAGCACATGGCCCCTGGCATGGAAATCGAGGTCGCGATTCGCGGCTACGATCTGCCGCACGACTGGCCCGATGCGGTGCTGGCCGAAATTTCCGGACTCGCTCCGGAAGTCGTCGTCGACGAGGCCGACGAGCGCGTCGACCTGCGACACCTGCCGTTGGTCACGATCGATGGCGAGGACGCACGGGATTTCGACGACGCCGTCTATTGTGAACGGACCTCTCGGGGCTGGAAGCTGATTGTCGCGATCGCCGACGTCTCGCATTACGTCAAGCCGGGCTCTGCTCTTGACCAGGAGGCGCTGAAGCGCGGCAACTCGGTCTATTTCCCGCAGCGGGTTATCCCGATGCTGCCGGAGACCTTGTCGAACGGATTGTGCTCGCTGAATCCCGACGAGGACCGTTTGTGCATGGTGGCGGAGATCTCCGTCGATAATGCCGGCACGGCGACGCGGTCGCGCTTCTATAAGGCTGTCATGCGCTCGCAGGCCCGCCTGACCTACGGTGAAGTTGCGAAGATCCTGGTCGACAACGACAAGAGTCTGCGGCGTGCGCGCCGTTCGCTGGTGCCGCATCTCGAAGAACTGTTCGCGCTTTACAAGCGCCTGCGATGGGCGCGCGAGGAGCGCGGCGCGATCGATTTCGAGAGCCGGGAATCACGCATCGTCTTCGGCGATGGCAAGAAGATCGAACAGATCCTGCCATCGGAACGGAATGACGCGCATCGTCTGATCGAGGAATGCATGATCCTGGCGAATCAGTGCGCCGCGCATTTCCTCGCTCGCGCCAAGGTTCCGCACCTGCTGCGTGTGCACGATGGTCCTTCGGCCGAGAAGCTGGCCGACTTGCGGACGTTTCTCGGCGAGGTCGGTTTATCCCTCGGTGGCGGGGACAAGCCCGAGCCCACGGACTACTACCGACTGCTCGACAAGATCGTCGGCCGGGCCGACGAACACCTGATCCAGACAGTGCTGCTGCGGTCCCTGTCGCAGGCGGTCTACAGTCCCGAGCGCAAGGGCCATTTCGGTCTGGCGCTCGATGCGTACACGCATTTCACGTCACCGATCCGTCGCTACCCCGACCTTCTGGTGCACCGCGGCATCGTCCACGCGCTGAAGAAGGCGGCGGCGAAAGAATTCCGCTATTCGGCCAACGATCTGGTGATGCTCGGGGACCAGTGTTCGAGCACCGAGCGACGTGCGGACGAGGCAACGCGCGACGTCGTCAACTGGCTGAAGTGTGAGTACATGCTCGACAAGGTCGGGCAGGAGTTCGACGGCGTGATCGCCGCCGTAACCTCGTTCGGCTTCTTTGTCGAATTGCGCGACATCTTCATCGATGGCTTGGTGCACGTGTCGACCCTGGATCGCGATTTCTTCCACTACGATCCGATCGGACATCGGCTGGTCGGTGAGCGTAGCGGTGTGCGTTACCGGCTCGGCGACACGGTCAGGGTTCTCGTCGCGCGCGTGGATCTGGACGACCGCAAGATCGACCTCGAACTGGCGCAACTGAAGGAACGGCGTGAAGCACGCCCCGAGAAGAAGCGCCGCCGGCGTTAGACGATGGGATCCGGGCGGCTGGTTTTCGGTCTGCATGCGGCATCGACTGCGGTCGAACACGGCCTCGAGCGCATCAATGGGGTCTGGGTCGATGCCCGTCGCGACGATGCGCGACTCGGCAAGCTGGTCCGGCGTCTGCTTGACGCCGGGCTGAATATCGAGACCGTTCCACGCCGACGCCTCGACGAACTGGCGCGCGGCGGTAATCATCAGGGAATCATTCTTGAAATCGTCCTGCCTGCAGAGCGCGACGAGGACGATCTGATGCAGGCCGTCAGTGCGTGCACCGGGCCGGCCCTGCTGCTTGTGCTCGATCAGGTTCAGGACCCGCACAATCTGGGCGCCTGCATGCGCAGCGCCGATGCGGTTGGCGCGACCGGCGTCGTGATCCCGAAGGATCAGTCCGTCGGCATGACGCCCACCGTTGCGAAGGTCGCTTCCGGAGCGGCGGAGACCGTTCCCCTTTATCGCGTGACCAATCTGGCCAGATGTCTCGACAAGCTCAAAGACTCGGGCGTCTGGGTCATCGGTGCATCGGGCGATGCCCCGCGCAGCCTGTACGAAGCCGATCTGACGGTTCCGTTGGCGCTGGTATTCGGCGCCGAAGGCAAGGGATTGCGGCGTCTGACGCGCGAGAAATGCGATGTCCTCGTCGAAATACCGATGTACGGTCAGGTCGAAAGCCTGAACGTCTCGGTCGCGGCGGGTGTGCTGTTGTACGAGGCTTTGCGCCAGCGCCGCGTCACGACACCCTGAGCGACCCGAGCTAGGGCTAGGGCCGGTCGTTACCGCAGCGCATTGGCTCTTATCCTCGGTCGACTATTCGTCGTCTTCGGGCAATTGATAATAACCGCTCGCCGCCCGTGAACCGCTGTCGGCGCCGAGATGGAGCCCCGCCTGGGAGGGACGGAATCCCTTGCGGATCAGGTCGATGTTGACGTACAGCAGAGGCCCGACCAGCAGCACCGCCAGCCCGAGCAGGTATCCGCCGCGGCGGATCAGGTAGCGGGGATTGATGCGGGGGTAAGCCCAAAGGTACAGTTCGAGCAGCATCGTGAGATCACCTCGTTCATTGCGTCCGGTGTTGGTCGAGCAGCGGGTTGCGCTCGAATCATCCTGGTCTTCCGACGTCCTGTTGTGAACGCCCTTGCAGCCGATATCACAGGGCCGCGCCGGGCACGGCACGGTCTCTGGCGGGCCCAATCCGGAGCCCAATCGGGACTGGGCGGTCGGACCTCGTCACCGGTTACAATACCGGCCATTTGAACGTGCCGCCAGATCGGCCACCTATCGACATAGACCGCGTTTCAGCGCCCGGAGTTCGCATCGCACCCTTGATATGGACATGACTGACGAGGACGCCATCGACATTTCTGATGCGCACGATTCGGTACGCGCCCTGCGCTGGACCGATGAGGGCTTGATGCTGCTGGACCAACGCCTGCTGCCGGACCGAATCGCCTACCAGCTCTGCGCGACAGCGGACGATACCGCCGAAGCGATTGCGACGATGCGCGTGCGCGGCGCGCCGGCGATCGGAATCGCCGCGGCGTACGGCGCCGTGCTGTCGGCGCGCGCGGCCCTCGCCGCGAGTCCGGAATCCTGGCGGGATCGATTCGACAGCGACCTGCGCAGGCTCGCCGCGTCACGTCCGACGGCGGTCAATTTGTTCTGGGCCATCGACCGCATGCGGAAAGTCGCGGCAGTCGCTGGCGACCCGCTGGCGGACCTGTTGGCTGCGGCGCACTCGATCCTTGCCGATGACGTCGCCGCGAACCGACGCATGGGAGAACTCGGCGCCGATCTGATCGCCGGTGCCTCCGGCGTTCTGACGCATTGCAACACCGGCTCGCTGGCGACCGGTGGCTATGGCACGGCGCTCGGTGTCGTACGAAGCACCTACCGCAGAGCCAGTTGTTCGATCTACGCGACGGAAACGCGGCCCTGGTTGCAAGGCGCCCGGTTGACGCTATGGGAACTGCATCAGGATCGCATTCCGGCGACGCTGATCGCCGATTCGGCGGCCGCTATGTTGATGCGCAATGGCGCAGTGCAATGGGTCGTCGTCGGGGCCGATCGGATCACCGCGAACGGCGACACGGCGAACAAGATCGGGACGTATTCGCTCGCGGTGCTGGCGCGTCATCACGGAGTTCGATTCATGGTCGTCGCGCCGACCTCGACGATCGACTGGAGCACCGCATCCGGCGACGGCATTACCGTCGAGGAACGCGATCAGTCGGAACTGCTGCCGAGCTATTACCGACGTGAATCGGGCCCATCATCGGCCTGGAACCCGGTCTTCGACGTCACGCCGGCGGAACTGATCGATGTCATCGTCACCGAGCGAGGCGTCGTCACGCGCCCGTCGCCGGAGACGCTTGGCGCCCTGCGCGCCGGTTCAGGGTCCTGATTGTCCCCTGGATCGCACCACGACCCTATCGACCTTCAGCAAGAGCCAGTCCCAACATGTTGGATCCCCGTCTTTTTCGCACGCAGCTCGACGAGGTCGAGGCGCACCTCGCTCGCCGCGGTTTCCGCCTCGACAAGCAGTCCTTCTCGGACCTGGAGGCGCGACGCAAAGCCATCCAGACCGAGACCCAGCGTCTGCAGAACGAACGAAACAGTCGTTCGAAAGCGATCGGTCAGGCCAAGGCGCGGGGTGAGGATATCCAGCCGCTGCTCGCTCAGGTCGAGGCCTTCGCCGATGATCTGAAGGACAAGGAGCAGCAACTCGACGCGATTCAGGTCGAGTTGGAGGATCTACTGCTGGGGATTCCCAACGTGCTCGACGCCGATGTTCCGGACGGCCGTTCGGATGCCGACAACGTCGAAGTCCATCGCTGGGGCGACATCGCCGACCCGCCGTTTACCGCGAAGGAGCATTTCGACCTCGGCGGTGCGCTCGGCCAGATGAACTTCGAAGCGGCAGCCAAGCTGGCCGGTGCGCGATTCGTCACGCTGACGGGGCCGCTGGCGCGTCTGCAGCGCGCGCTGACCCAGTTCATGCTGGATGTCCACACCACCGAGCACGGCTATCGGGAAATCTACGTTCCGTTCATGGCGAACGCCGACAGCCTGCGCGGCACGGGTCAGTTACCGAAGTTCGAGGATGATCTGTTCAAGATCGTTCGGGATCCGCCGTACTATCTGATCCCGACAGCCGAGGTCCCGGTGACGAACCTGGTCCGCGACGAGATCGTCGACGCCGACAGCCTGCCGCTGAAGTTCGCCTGTCACACGCCATGTTTTCGCAGCGAGGCGGGTTCCTACGGCAAGGACGTCCGCGGCATGATCCGCCAACACCAGTTCGAGAAGGTCGAGTTGGTGCAGATCACGCGCCCCGAGGATTCCTCGGCGGCCCATGAGGCCCTGACCGGGCACGCCGAGGCGATCCTGCGCAAGCTCGGACTGCCGTTTCGGCGGGTCGTGCTGTGTGCCGGCGACACCGGTTTTTCCTCGGCCAAGACTTACGATCTCGAGGTCTGGCTCCCGGGACAGAAGGCCTACCGCGAGATCTCCTCGTGCAGCAATTTTCGTGATTTCCAGGCGCGACGCTTGCGGGCTCGCTGGCGCAATGCCCAGACCGGCAAGAATGAGTTCGTCCACACGCTGAATGGCTCCGGACTCGCGGTCGGTCGCACATTGATCGCGGTCATGGAGAATTATCAGGACGAAAGCGGACGAATCGCGATTCCCGAGCCGCTCGTGCCGTATATGGGCGGAGCCCGTGTGATCGGCTGATGCGCTGGGTGAGGGTGTCCGGGCTGTTGCCTGGACGATGATGCGGACTTGGGCCGTCGGGCAGTCTGGTCGGTGTTTGGCCATGGTTCCCGGCTGACGGTTCCCCGGTGGGAGTCGTAACACGATGATGGTGTTCGTCACCGGAACCCAGGCGTCGGGGATCGACTGGACGCGCCCGGGCCCAATCGAGCGAAGGAACTGGATCTTCGTGCTTACGTCGAGTGGCGCATGACCCACGATGGTGTGTTCCGGAACTTCCAGGCCCGCCGCCTCGCGCGATACTCCGAGACCTCCTCGCCGGGTGATGACAGTGTCCTTGTTCGCGCCTTGATCGCCGCAGACCGCCTGCCCTTTATCGGCATAGTCGAAGAATTCGACCGTTCGATCGCGCGCCTGCGCGCACTGCTCTCCCCGCATTTTCCGGAGCTGCGGTGCACGGCGGTCTATGAAAACGTCACGCAGTCGCCGCATTTGACGCTTGCACAACGACTGCGCGGACTCCGTGACGCGCTCGGTGACCGGCTGTTCGAAGACGTTTTGCGGGCCAATCAGGACGATCTGGTTCTTTATGGAACTGTCAGGTTGACGGCAGATGGAGCGTATCGCCACTCGTTTGCAGGGACGCTGAGCGTAGCTGCTTGACTTGCGCTCGTCCGGCGCTAGACTGCGGCGCCACGACCTTGGTCGGCGCCGGGTTATTGCAATGTCGTTAGCGCTCGTTTCGATAGTGAGTCGCGCTTTGGTCGCGCGGACAGAGAACGGGCCATCGGCGAGTCCGGCATACGGCGATACGGTTCGAAGCCAGGGGAAGCTTCGGGCCGGATCGAAGCTCATGCAGCCCTGTATCGTCAGCGGTACGGCGGGTTTCTGACGGCAGGAGATCAGCGAATTGGACGCAAGCTCGAATCTCGCATTGCCGCTGTATGATGTATGGCCAGCCCGGCCCGGGGTAGTGCCCGACTATCAGGGCCATGGCATCGTCAACCTGATGGAGTCGATCGCACAGGCCTGTGGCGCGGTGCCGGCCGATCCGCGATACCCGCCGTGCGCTACAGCTGTCGATATCGATACGCTTGCCCGTCATCGGACGGTATTGCTTCTGGTGATCGACGGACTCGGCTACGATCTCCTATGCCGGCGCGCTGCGGGGGGTGAGATCCACAGCCGATTGTCCGCGCGGCTAAGCTCGGTGTTTCCATCGACGACCGTCGCCGCGATCACGAGCTTCATGACGGGCCGTGCGCCCCAGCAGCACGGGCTAACCGGCTGGTTCATGTATTTTCGCGAACTCGGCGGCGTGTTCGCGGTTCTGCCGGGCGTGTTGAGGGGAGGTCGCGTCGCCGGCGGCCGCAATGCCCATGATTCCGGCATCGTCTTCGATGGCGTTCCGATCAGCGATCGCCTGCAGCGGCGCAGTGTCGTCATCTGTCCTCGCCGCATCGCCGGCTCCAACTACAATCGAACGCATTGCGGTCGGGCTGAGGTCCGCGCGTACGACACGCTCGACGAATTCTTTCTGATGCTGGCGCAGGTGAGTCGCGAGGCGCGCGATGGTCCGCAATTCGTCTACGCGTACTGGCCGGACATCGACACGGTCGGTCACGAGTGTGGCGTCGACAGCCGTGAAACGGACACGCTGCTGGCGCAACTCGACGAGCGGTTTGGTCGTTTGTGCCGTCGCCTAGAGGGCAGCGGGACGTTCGTGTTGCTGACCGCTGATCACGGGATGATCGATACCGACGAGGCCCACACGATCGATCTGTCCAGCCACCCGGATCTGGCGCGTCTGTTGGATGTGCCGTTGTGCGGGGAGCGTCGGGCGCCTTACTGTTACGTCCGCAACGGGTATGGCGACGTATTCGAGTCGTGCGTGCGCGAGGAACTCGGTCACTGTGCGCTTCTCGTGCCGAGTCGCGAATTGATCGCCGACGGATACTTCGGCTTTGGGGATGCGCATCCGGCGCTCAGCGACCGGATCGGTGACTACGTCCTGCTGATGCGGGACAACTATGTCCTCTGCGATTGGCTGCCCGGTGAGTGTCGCTATACGCAGATCGGCGTGCATGGCGGTCTCAGCGAGGCGGAAATGTATGTTCCGCTGGCTGCGGTATCGCTCTAGAGGAGGGTAAGCCCGCGGCCTTGTCGCGCGGCGGGCTTCAACCGGTCCGTTTACCAGGTGCGGATGTCGCCGGTATCCAGATGCACGAAGTTGGCCCACGGATAGTAGCCAACGCCGCCACCTTGCAGCGCGAGACCGATCTTCCGGATCGTGCGGATGTCAGTGTCGCTCATGCGAATGTCGATGGCCCTACCTTCCATGTGCAGGCTGTGTTCGGCGACGCGTCGACTCATACGTCGCAGCATATGATTCGTTTCCGGCGCACGGTAGCCCGATATGACTTCAAAGGTGCCGTGACTGCGTGTCAGGACGGATACCGCGTACAGTAGGTCGAGCAGCGCCGGGTCGATCGGGTGCACCTTGTTGCTATGGTGATCCCGCATGAACTGGCTGAAGCGCCGCATGATCCGTTCATCGTAATGATTTTCCGGGCAGCACGCGATCGTGAGTTCTTCGTCGGTGTTCTTGTTATGGAAGCTCAGGATGCGTTCGCGGCTGAGGCTTCGCGTGAAAGCTTCGGCCGAGGGGACCAGAAGTGCTCCGGCGGCGGCAGCGCCGGTTCTCAGCAGAAAGGATCGTCTCGAGATCCCGGCGCGTGGCTTTTCGACGGACGCGCGCGCAGATCGGCTAAAAGTCATAGACCCTCCCGCAGCTATCCTCGAGGATGACTGCTAAGGCAGGGTGCTGAAAAAAATCCCCTCGGATTATCCGGCGGTTTTCGGATAGGCTGAATCGTTCAGCCGGGGTCTTTTTCGGCAGCCTGTCGTTATACGAAAGGACGATTCGCGCAGCGACCCGCCCCACCAGCGTCGAACTATATCCGCAACCGGCGGCATAAATCAACCTTCTTGCTCATTGTTTCTTAAGCAAAACCTGCGCCAAGCGGGTCTGCATTTAGAGCTTGGACCCGCCGGACATGGTGCCGCGCGCGGGATGTGGCGCAACTTTCAGGCGGATTTCACCTGGCCGCAATGCCGGGTTCGGATTCGTGCCTGCACCAAGACGGAGCGATGCCCCGGCTTGGCGCGCATGGCCGTTTCGGTCGTTGCTCAGCAGGCGATCGATTCGAAACTGGCGGTCTGCGGGTGTCGGCTCGGCGGCAGAACGATGTCCCGCACTAGTTTCACCGTCTGAATACCGGCGGCGCGCGCGGCGTCGAGTTCACCCTCGATGTCGGACAGGAAGAGGATCTCGTCGGGCGGGTTTCCGATGATCGAGGAAATCTTGCGATACGATTCGGCGTCCTGCTTCGGTCCGATTAGAGTGTCGAAATAGCCCGAGAACAGCGATGTCAGATCGCCGAACTGGGTGTGGGCGAACAACAGTTTCTGGGCGTGCACGGAGCCGGACGAGAAAATGTAGATGCGCAGGCCGCGCTGTCGCCACTCGCGCAGTCGGCGAACGGCATCCTCGTAAACATGTCCGTGGAAATCACCGTGTTCATAGCCGTGTTGCCAGATCAGGCCCTGCAAGGCCTTCAGCGGCGTCACCTTCTGGTCCTCGTCGATCCAGCGGACGAATTGCCGGATCAGTGCATCCTCGTCGAGAGTTTTGCCGGCGAGTTCCCTGGCGCTGTCAAGCAGTTTGCCGACGTCCGCATCGTTTCGCCGCAGTCTGATGAATTCGCCGAGACGTTCGCGCGAATACGGGAACAGTACGTCCTTGACGAAGGATATCGACGAGGTTGTGCCCTCGATGTCGGTCAGGATCGCCTTGATCATGCGTACAGCGCCCGGTATTCGTCGAATCGCGGAAATCGCTCGGCAATCGGGTCGCCGGTGAAATCCGCGACCCAGCCCTCCGGCGTCGTGAACAGTCGAATACACGTCAGCGATGGACATTCGCCCATGTCGAACCAGTGGCGAACATGCGGCGGTACGCTGATCAGGTCGCCGCGCTGGCACCAGACGACGTGCACCTGGTCTTTGGCGTGCAGGTAGAACAGCCCTTGTCCGACGACGAAGAAGCGGATTTCGAAGTCCGCGTGAGTGTGTTCGGCGAGGAACTTCGCCCGCAACTCCTCCCGCTGGGGGTGATCCGGCTTGACGCTGATGACATCTGCTGCCTTGAAGCCATGTTGGGCTTTCAGTCGTTCGACCGGCACGCGGTATGCATCGAGAACGGTGTCCTGATCGGCGTCGTCCGCCAGATCCCGCGCGGCATCCCATCGTTCGAAACTGACCCCAATCTTCGCCAACGCAGCCGAGATTTCGTCCGGATCACGAACAACCTGGCACTGCTCGGGGCTGATTTCGGGGTGTATCGTCAAAAGACTCATGATGTTCGAACTCCGTGCATGCGCACTTCGAGGTCAAAGAGAAACTCGAGGGCCTCGACGTGGCGCAGCGCATCCGCCATCGTAGCCCCCCAGGTGTAAAAGCCGTGACCGGCGATGATATATGCCCGGATCTCGCCATGCAGCGCGATGTACTCATCGACACGCGCCGCAAGCCGGGGGATCGTCTGGTCATTCGGAAAGATCGGCACGACGACGCGGCTTTCATGGGTGGAGATCCCGTCGAGCGCTTTCAACAGCTCATAATCGGCCAGAACCACTTCATGCCGGAACAGTCGGGACGCTATCGTAGAGTTCGGAGAATGCGGATGCAGCACCGCGCCGACTCGCGGGTCACGCTGGTAGATCGTCGTATGGAGCAGCGTCTCGGCCGATGGCTTGCGCTCGTCCAGCGGCTTGCCATCGGCGTTCAGCAGCATGATGTCGTCCATCGTCAGCTGCCCCTTGTGCCGGCCAGACACCGTGATCGCGATCCGGCCATCCGCGAGGCGGGTCGAAAAGTTTCCGCTCGTCGCCGGCACCCATCCGCGCGCGTGAATGTAACGGCCTGCTTCGATCAGGCTCATGGCCGCCTGCTCAACCGCGCGGTCGTTCGGGCTCGTGTTCAATCGTCGACTTCCCCGGCTAAAAGCGTGATTTTAGTGATGCCCGGAGTCGGGCTCAATGTTGCGGCGGTGGGCCGATTGCTCAAACGATGTGATGGGTCGGTCGCGCGGAGGGTTCCCGCTCAACCGGGTTTCGATATCATGACGTCCTGGAAACAGGCAATGGTGTGTGGGCTCGATGAGTGTTCAGAATTCAAGCCCGGCCCCGTGGTACCGGATCGACATGTCGCGCGACGAGTTCGAGTCCGGCGCCAGCGAGGTGCTCCGTGCGGTCTTTCACGCCGGATTCATCGCCTGTAACGGGCCGGCCGGCGCTGCCTTGTTCGGTGGCTGGTCGCAGGATGGCGAGTCGTTCCTGTTCTACCTTACGCCGACTGCCGAGCGGTGTGCCGCGGCATTGATGCGGGTCTATGGAGCGAAACCCTGTGGCCGGCCCATCCATGGAGCGATTGCCTGGTTGTCGGGAGATCCGAATGGATTCGCCGGAGATGGTTATGCGTTCTAAATTCCCGGTGACCCAAGCGATCGAGCTGGGCCCATTCGTCATCATGATCGTCGATCGGTGGCCGCGGCTGGTGTCGGGTGGGCTTGTTTGAAACCCTGGCGACGAGGCTGCCATTGAGCACTTGGCTCCGGCGTTTGCGGGACTGGCTTTCGGGGGATGATGCCTACCGCCGTTATCTGGAACACTGGCGTCGCAGTCACTCGGACCGGGAGTCGGCGCCCTTGAGCCGCGATGATTTCTTCCGTCAACGCATTATCCGCAGGTGGCGGGGTGTCAATCGCTGTTGCTAAACACCGACGCCTCGTGCCCGCGGTCTCAGGAGATTGATATGTCGGAACGGACCTACAGCGAGAGCGAGATCATCGAGCGTCTCGCGTGCGAACTGCCGCACTGGTACTACGAGAACGGATGGATTCGCCGCAAGTACCGGACCAGCGGTTGGAAGGCCACGCTGATGGTCGTCAACGCCATCGGGCATCTTGCCGAGGCCGCATGGCACCACCCCGACCTGACTGTGTCGTATGCCTTCGTCATCGTCAAGCTGGTTACTCACTCGGCCAAGGGCGTGACCGACAAGGACTTCGCGTTGGCGCGCAAGATCGAACAGTTCGTTCAGTGGGATGCCGCCGACGAGACGGGTGGACTACTGCCCGGTTCGCCGGATGATCCCCGTTACAAATACGTCAGGCGCGACTGATCCGGCTCATCGTCGCACCACCAATCGTCCAGCCAAGGAGGCTGGTCCCCCGGGGCCGGACCGCAGTACCATCACGTCGATCCCCCTGGCGGTTGACGCGCATCCGCCAGTGATCTTCCAGTCGAGCCATGGGGTTTCCGGAATCCTCGGTATCCCGCCCAGCGATCGACCGTAGCAACCGGTCGATCATCTCCCGTTCGACTCGATCGTTGTCTGACTGACCGGCTTCGATCGGCGTCAGGACGGCAGCTGTTCAGCGTGTCGCCCGGCCGGGTTGAACCGGCGCCATCGTGGCTGTCGGGTCTCAACCTCCTGTTTCGCCGGAATTCTCGCCCTCGCGTCGAACGCGTAGTGTGGTGGCCTCAAGGCGTGCGTGCACGCGAGGACCTCACGGCGAACCGACGCAGCCGTGTCTCCCGTTGCTCCAATTGACCTTGTGGCTGTCGGCGCACGGCTCGTGGGTGTTGCGGCCCGGTTTGTAGGGACTGTGAGTCAGGTCACGTTTGGTGGCG
>JAXMGB010000015.1:0-93120 GCA_046347485.1 Methylotetracoccus sp.
GGTGTAGGATAGGCGACTAGAAGCGGCGACCTCCGCCGAATCCGCCGCGACCACCGCCACCGCCGCCGCCACCGAATCCACCAGCGCGTTCTTCGCGGGGACGCGCTTCATTGACCGTCAGATCGCGCCCTTCGAAGTCCTTGCCGTGCAAGGCGCTGACCGCCGCCTTGGCCTGTTGATCGGTGCCCATCTCGACGAAGCCGAAGCCTTTCGAACGACCGGTGTCGCGATCCATGATGACATTGGCCGACTCGACGGTTCCATGCGCTGAGAACAGCGTTTCCAGGTCGCGGCTGGTCACGTTGTAACTCAGGTTGCCCACATACAATCTCTTGCCCATGCAAAACTCCGAAAGAATGCAAAACGAAAAGGCCGGCGTTCCGTTCTGCCAGCCAAATGGCGACCCCCTAAGAGCCCAGTCCGCCAAACGCCCAGGCTTTCCCCACCGACGAACCGACGAACCCGCATCACGGCCATATCCGACCCAGCCGCCCAAACCCCGCGCCGACCCGTAACCGGCCGTCTCCCGCGAATACGGAATACGGTAGAAGCCGCAGCGACGAACCAAAGTTCGCGCAAGATCGGGCCGTTCGTCAAACGCATCGGCGAACTGCCCCGACCGGGCGCGTCCCGAGGCCCTCGGGTTGCCGGAACGACGTGGCGGCAGCTATGATAGCGTAGGGTCCGCGTAGCCGGCCAGCATCCTGGCCAGCATTTCATTCATAGGCACGCTACCACCGGATGGATGAGCCATGATTCGAAGTCAAGGGCTTTCCCTAAGACATTTTCCTCTCGTTCTGCTCATTCTAGCGGTGGCCGCCTGCGCGAAACGCACGACACCGCCACCGGGCCATTCCGCGTTGCTTTCCGGTTATACGTGCTGCAACCTTCATTACGAAGGCGACTGGATCAACGACGGAAACTATGCGGAGTTGCCGATGATACCGGCCGGCACCGCGATCAAGGTCACCAGCTACGGAGGAAACTGGGCTGGCGCGGAAATCCGCGGCCAGCGATTCCGGCTCGGACACGACTACGGCCGGGAACAGGAGAGCCTCGAGCAATGGGTCGGAAAGCTGGTCGTCAAGAGCGATCCACATCGGACGATCGCCGGCTTTCCGGCAGACGTCCAAGAGGCGATCAGACTCGGCAAGGTCATGCCCGGCATGACCCGGGAGCAGGCGATCATATCGGTTGGGTATCCGCTGACGAGTGAGAACGCCTCTCTGAATGCGCCGATGTGGCGGCTTTGGCTGTCGAGCTTCGACGAATACCAATTGATCTGGGACCAGAACGGTCGGGTGCAGGAGATCGTCGCCGACCCGACCGTACGTTCTCGCGTCGTGCATCAACCGGGCGCGCGAGCGACCACGCCGACCGCCCCATCATCCGAAAAGCGCCCGCACTGAAACCCTGCCGGCCTTGCTCGAACCGGATCGAGAATCCCGACGGAACATCGGGACGATGCGGCTTCATGGAGGCGCATCGGCACGTGGGCAGCGAACGAATAGCAGCGCGCCGACATCACTGCTGACCCGGCCGTGACGACTCCCGGCGGAGGCGATGTGATAATCCCCGCGACACAGCAGGATGTCACCGAGAAACACCTCGCCATCGATCATCATGCATTCCTCGTCGCCGTTGTGATCGTGGGCCGGCAATTCGGCGCCTGGCTCGAGGCGATAGAAGCGGGAAATCATCGAGCGGTCACTCCATAAGTCCGCTCGCATCACGCCCGGTGCGATATCGACCCAGCGCGACGGATCGGCAGCGAACACGGATTGCGACGCGGCGCCCTGATAAGGGAGCAAACCTCCGAGGAGTTCACGGACCGACGACCGTACGTCGCCGAGCGACGTGCCCCGCAGGTAAGCCAAGGCCCCGGTTCGCGAGACGATGGGCTGATGTCGACTGCCGACCGGCGAAACGTGGTAGTCGCCCGGCCCCAGCCTCAAGTCACCCATCGACAACTCGCCGCTGAGCACGATCCCTTCCTCGACCCAACGATGCCGGTGGCTCGGCAGCGATGCGCCGGCCATCAACTCGATCAGCACCGAACGCCCATGCGGTCCCGCCCACAAAGGCTTGAAGCGGACCCCGGGTCGCGCGTCGCGCCAGGTTCCGTCCCTGCTGCGAACGGTACGCAGGCCCTGGTCAGCCGCGACACTGCCAGCGGTGTGCGCGAGAAACTCCGCGCGCAAGGCCTTGCCACGTTCTGGCGCTGGCTCGATCGGCGCGATCAAACTGGCCAGCAATTCGTTCAGTTCGCGCTGCTCGGGTTCATCATCGCCCGGCAGACGATGTTTCCACTCATTCATTGGCTTCACCGTCCTGCTCGCGCTCCGCTGCCAGAGCGTCCCGGAGTCGACCGAGCGCGCGCCGGATATGGCTCTTCACGGTACCGAGCGGCAATCCCGTATGCGCGGCGACTTCCTCGTGTGTCAGACCACGAAAAAACGCCAGCGACACGAGGTCGCGCGCGACCGGTTCGAGCGTTTCCAGCGCGCAGCGTACGCGATCAGCCTGCTGGCAGGCGGCAAGCAGATCCGGCGGCGCGCCACCGGACGGTGACTCGATGGCCTCCAGCATGTCCGGATCCGCTTCGCATTCACGGGGTTCGATGCGCCGTAACGCATCGAGCGCGCGACTGCGAGCGATCGTCATGACCCAAGCCAGAACGGATCCACGCTCCTGTTGGTAACGCGGCGCCTGCCGCCAGACCTGCCAAAATGTATCCTGCGCTACTTCCTCGGCCAAAGGCACGCGCGCGGTGATTCGCAGAGACATGCCGTAAACCACCCCGAACAATGCGTCGTACAACAGCGTCATCGCCTCTTGGTCGCGATCGACGATGCGCGCCAGCCAATCCCGCAGTCGAACCTCGTCGGCCGAATCGTGGCGGAGCGCCGGACCGCCTTCGTCGACATCGGGTTCTTCGCTGGAGTCTGACGCGCTTCCGTTCATCGACCGATCCCGCTTCTTAGTACGCCTTGCACCGAAAACCGGATGTGCCGCACGTTGTCGATCATCGACGACGCCTCGGCCGGGCGCCAGTATAGCGAACATCGTCCGAGCGACGTTCGGCGCCACGGTCAAGGAACCGCAGGCACGCCCGGATTCGGAACGAGTACTCTTCGCACGCCTGGAGAGGGACGGGAGTCTCCCGAGGATCGGTGACCGCCTCACGGCTCCACGGGCAGTTTGGTTACAATGAAGATTTTGCACCACGGGCGGCATCGGATCATGAGCAACGAGCACGAGAAGAAGACGAAGGCCTTCATGGAGACGCTGACGAGTCTTTGCAAGCGTCGCGGATTTATCTTCCAGTCGTCGGAGATCTACGGGGGCATCAACGGCTTCTGGGATTACGGTCCGTTGGGCGCCGAGTTGAAGCGCAACGTCAAGGATCAATGGTGGCGATCGATGACGCGGGATCGCGAGGACATCGTCGGCCTCGAGGCGACAATCATCATGCATCCCGACGTCTGGGTCGCGTCCGGACACGTGGACACGTTCACCGATCCGATGATCGACTGCAAAACCTGCAAGGGCCGCTTCAGGGCCGATCAGATCAACGAGATTCCGTGCCCGACGAAACCCAGCGAGTGTGTTGCGGCCTGCGCCGGGGAGAAGACCGACGCGCGGCCGTTCAACCTGATGTTCAAGACCAACGTCGGCCCACTCGAAAGCGCCGACAACATCGCCTATCTGCGACCGGAAACAGCGCAGGCCATCTTCGTGCAGTTCAAGAACGTGCTCGATACCGCGCGACAGAAGGTCCCGTTCGGCATTTGTCAGATAGGCAAGGCGTTCCGCAACGAGGTTACGCCCCGCAACTATACGTTTCGCTCGCGGGAATTCGAGCAGATGGAACTCGAATTCTTCATCCGCCCCGATGAAGCGATCGAGATCCTGTGCGGTCGCGTGACGACGATGGAAGATGAACCGGATCTCACGACACCGCAGCCCTCGTGGGGATGGCAGGTCTGGCACGGCTATTGGGTCGCGCAACGCCTTGCCTGGTATCGGGCCGTTGGACTCCCGCAGAAATCGCTCGTCGAATACTGGCAGGATGCCGCCGAATTGGCGCACTACGCGCGCGCCTGCGTCGACATTCAGTACGCATTCCCGTTCGGTATTCAGGAACTCGAAGGCATCGCCGCGCGCAGCGACTTCGACCTATCGCAACATCAGAAGCACAGCGGCAAATCACTCGAGGTGTTCGACGACGAACTCAAGGCGGCCGCGGCACGGCTGGACGAGACGGCCCGCAACGCGCTGGTCAATCGCACCGTCGCCGCCTGGGAAGCCCGGGGGCGCTCGGCCGACGATGCACGGGCATTCATGACCAAGCTGTTCGACGGGCGTTACGTACCGCATGTCATCGAACCCTCGGCCGGCGTCGATCGCCTGATTCTCGCGCTGCTGGCCAATGCCTACGCCGAGGAAACCGTCACCGATGACTCGGGCAAAGCCGAGACGCGCACGGTACTTCGTTTCCATCCGCGGATCGCACCGGTCAAAGTGGCGGTCTTTCCGTTGTTGAAGAACAAGCCGGAACTCGTCGCGAAGGCGCGCGAGGTCTATGACGCTCTGCGTCGGCGCTGGAACGTCTTCTACGATGAATCCGGCGCGATCGGCCGGCGCTACCGACGGCAGGACGAGATCGGAACGCCATTCGGCGTCACGGTCGATTTCGACACGCTAGGTGAAAACGGTGAATCGCTCAGGGATACCGTCACGCTGCGTCACCGCGATTCGATGCAGCAGGAACGGATCTCGATAGCCGACCTGATGGGGCGCCTTTCGGCCGAAATCGACGGCTGACCAACGCCGGCGGGGTTCCCCGGGCCTCGACGGGGCTGGTTCATAGTGCGCAGGAGGCCCGGCAAATAGTTCACGGACGCTGATCCCTCGTGAGTTCAGACTGATGGCCAAAGGTGATCGGACGTCCCGAGGAACCGATGGCCCTCGGAACATAGCGCACCGACCCGATGTCTATCAGTCCGGACGGGAGACGTGTCATGAGCATCAAGATCGACAGCGAGAAGAACGTCGACAAGGCGATGGCGCAAGCGATGACGGTCACCGGTGGCTGGCTGATCGGGTGGAGCGGAATTCTGTTGGCCTTGGCGCTGGTCTGAACGGACCACGGCTGATCGGAACCGAAAGCTGCGGTCTGATCAGCCACCCGCGGAGCGGGTCAGCCGCCCCGTTGCGGAAATCGAACGCAGAGCATCAGGATACCGCGCGGAGATCCGCTTGCGGGAACCGGCCGGCTTGAACGATTGACGGCGGAAGCTTGGAGCGGTTGGTCTAACGGCGCCCCTGGCGAACTGGGGTTTCACCAGGGGACTCCGCGCCTCTCCCTAGACACGGCGTGCGTTGCACACGCTCGAGAGGCGACATCAAGATTAGTGCGCTACGGCGATGCTGGAAATCGGCGAAAGCCTGTATTTCAACACCAGGAAATCCCTTACTATTTGATGGCAATCAACTGGCGCTGCGGCGCGTCCGCCCTTACGCGTCGGCGATCAGGCCATTGCGAATCGCAAAGCGCGTCAGCGAAGCCACGTCGTGTATGTCCAGGCGCCGCATGATCTGCGACCGATGGGTCTCGACGGTCTTCACGCTGATGTTCAGCCGTTCGGCGATCGTTCGTGTCGAATTGCCCTCGGCGATCAGTTGAAGAATCTCGCGCTGCCGTTGCGTCAGGCTGTCGATCGGGTTGTCGCTCGGGCGTGACCCCCGCTCCCCGCGCGCAAGCCGCGTCAGCCCGCCGATGACGTGCCGCGAAATGGTCGGACTCAGGTACGACTCGCCGGCCGACACCAGTCGTAGCGCTTGCTCGAGTTCATCGATCGCGCAATCCTTGACGACGTAGGCCAGCGCACCGGCACACAAGGCCTCGAGCACGTAATGCTCGGTCGCGTGCATCGACAGGATGACGACCCGGGTTCGGGGGCAGTCCCGAACGATCCGCGTCGTCGCATCCAGTCCGTTCATGCCCGGCATCGTCAGATCGAGAATCGCGATGTTGGGTTGAAGCCGAACCGCGGCTTGCACCGCCTCGCGCCCATCATCGGCCTCGGCGACGACCTCGTAATCGCCGAGTTCATCGATCAGGGCTCGCAAGCCCGCGCGCACGAGCCTGTGGTCGTCAGCCAGTAATACCGTCGTCTTGCTCATAGCCCTCACACTATCCACCGGCGAGGAAACGACACCCGCCATGATCGATCCGCAACGAGCCGTTGGGCGATCCGTCGATCGGGGATGTCTTAGGTATCGAGACCATCGCCGGAACGCGTAGCGACCAGCGGCATGCTCGACGAGATCAAGGTTCCGCGCCCCGGCGCCGAACGGATACCGAAACGCCCGCCCAGCAGCATAGACCGTTCTCGCATGCTCAACAAACCGAACCCGCTGCCGAGTCCGGATGCGGCGAGCACCCGACGGGCGTCGAAGCCGAGGCCATCATCCCGGATCGCCAGTTTGATCCGGCCGCCTCTGACCCGGATCACGACGGTGACCGAGTTGGCCTGTCCGTGCCGGAGCGCATTGTTGACCGATTCCTGAACGATGCGGAAGCAGGCCGTCTCCAATTCCGTCGGCAATCTTTCCCGGAGCGATGCGACGGCGACGTCGAAATGGGCGCCGCTTCGCTCCGCCTGCCGGCTGCAATACCAATCGACCGCAGCCTTCAGACCCAGATCGTCAAGCATCGACGGACGAAGCTCGAGCGCCCGGTTGCGAATCGACACGATCGTCGAATCGACGATTTCCAGGCAGTCGGTGAGCCGCGCAGTCAGTTTGGCGTCGTTGACGCCTCGGCCGAGAACACGCAGATGCAGCTTCAACGCGCCGAGCTGCTGACCGATCTCATCGTGTAGTTCCCTGGCCAGCGCGCGGCGCTCGAATTCCTGGGTCGCGAGCAGCTGCCGGGATAGCCCCTCCATGCGGTGAATCGTCTTGAGGTTCGCGACATCGGTCAGTCGCGCGAAGTACGCCTGTTGTTCCAGGGCCCGCAGATAGGCGGTCTGATCGGTCGTATCCCGAACCAGGAGCTGCGACATCGTGGCCCCTTCCCAGCGATGTTGTACACCGTCGATCGTCGCCGGGAAGGTCCTGCCGTCACGAGCGATCAGCATCGTATCGACATTGCGGCAGGCCAGGGGGTCGAATTGCAGTGCGCCCAGGCACGCGCGCGGATAGTCGGCGTGGTCGGACGCGATGAAACTCATGAAGTCGCGCCCGATCAATTGCCTGTCCTCATCGAAGCCAAGCAGTCGCACGATCGCCTCATTGGCGAACCGAATGACCGAATGGGAATCGACGAGCAGAACACCATGCGGCAGCAGGGCCGTGAGCTCGGCAAATCGGGTTTTCGCCTCGCACAGCTTGCGGTAGCGATTCAGCCGGACCGTCGTTCTGACTCGCGCCCGCAACTCGGCGGCGTTGAACGGCTTCGCCAGGAAATCGTCGGCGCCGGAGTCGATGCCCTCGAGCCGAGAATCAGGATCATCCAGCGCCGTGATCATCACGACCGGTATGTCCGCGATATCGGCATCGGCGCGGATCAACCGGCATGCCTCGAACCCGTTCATGTTCGGCATCATGACGTCGAGCAGGATCAGGTCCGGCTGCAGTTCCTTCGCGCGACGCACGCCCTCGCTCCCGGAACTGGCATACTCCAGACGATAGTTCTCCTGACTGAGCAAGGCCGCGAGGATCTCCCGGGCGATCTCCTGATCGTCGATGATCAGCACACAGGGGGAGGACACGCGCCGACCTAAACCGAGAAGCGCCGCCGCGGCGGTTGATTACTGGACAGGTCACGCCGCATGCTAGGGCAGTCCGGTACCGGATGTATGTCGAAAGACCCGTCCCAAGAAGGATCGCACGCGATGAAACGACCAGCCGGCGCGGATTGGCGAACGTTGATGCTCCTTGCGGTCAGCGCCACCGCGATATGTGCGATGGCTCTGCTGCCGCCGATACGCCAGGACCCCGGTTACCATCTGTTCGCCGACCGGCGCACATGGCTGGGAATACCGAATTTTGCCAATGTCGTCAGCAACCTCGGGTTCGTTCTCGTCGGGCTGCTGGGCCTGGCTGGCCTCCGCGGACCGAACCCCACGCGCGCGATCGTGTCGAGCCTGCTTCCGGCATATCGGACGTTCTTCGTTGGATTCGCGCTGATCGGCGCAGGTTCTGCCTACTATCATCTGGCGCCGACGAACGCCTCGCTGGTTTGGGACCGTATTCCGATGAGCGTGTCGTTCATGGCTTTCGTCGCCATCATCGTCGGCGAGCACATGAATGAGCGCTTTGCACTGCGCCTACTGCCGGCGTTGATCGCATTGGGCGTGGGGTCCGTGATGTATTGGTACGCGATGGAGTTACGCGGAGCAGGCGATCTGCGGCTGTACGGACTCGTGCAATTCCTGCCGATGGTTCTGGTGCCGCTGATTTTGCTGACGTTCCCCTCGGTTTTCAACGGAGTCGGCTATCTCTGGGGCATGCTCGCCGCCTACGTGCTCGCCAAACTGGCGGAGATGGGCGATGACGGCCTCTATCGCATGCTCGGTTTCAGCGGACACACACTGAAGCATCTGATCGCCGCCGCCGCGGGTTGGATATTCTGGCAGGGACTGAGGCATCGCCAGCGCGCCGGGACATCACCACACCGAACGGGATGATTCGGCTTCAAGCCCGCTCGGCGTAGAATCGCGCGGAGTCCTCATCATTCAGATCATTCAGACGCCAAGGAGGCGCCATGCGGGCCTTGATTCTGCTGCTGACCATCCTCATCGCGTCGAACGCCGTCGCGCGTCCGTTCGCCCAGCCCCGGACGAGAGGTACGACGGCAGTGGCGCGGGTGGAATCGTTCTCGCCGACCGGCTCGGTCAAGGGCGTCCGACAGGTCGTCGTCCGCTTCTCGGAAGCAATGGTACGTTTCGGCGACACCCGGCTCGGCGATCCCCTGCAGGCGGAGTGCCCGGTCGGGGGTCGAGGACATTGGGCGGACGCGCAGAACTGGACCTACGACTTCGACCGCGACCTGCCCGCGGGGCTGCGTTGCCACTTCTCGCCGAAGCCGGAACTGCGGACGCTTTCAGGAAAACAGGTCGCTGGCGAGCCGCGCTATTCGTTCGATACCGGAGGACCATCCGTCGCCGATTCCCTGCCGAGCGACGGGAATGGCGGGATCGACGAAAATCAGATCTTCCTGCTCGCGCTCGACGCTGCCGCCGATCGCGCCGCGATCGAGCAGCATGCGCATTGCGAAATCGAGGGACTTCAGGAACGCATCGGCGTCGAGGTGCTGCAGGCGGACGCACGAGCGGCCGCGCTGTCATCCGAGGTTCGCCAGAATTACGCGTACTTTTTCGAACGCTTCGCCGACGACGACGCGCTGACCCAGCGACTGGTCGGCCTGAAGTGCCGGCGCAGCTTTCCTCCCGACACCGATATCCGGCTCGTCTGGGGAGCCGGAATCAACGTCGGTGATGGTCCGGCGACCGCCGAGGATCAAACCTTCAACTTCCACTCCCGGTCGGCGTTCACGGCGCGTTTCGAATGCGAGCGCGTCAATGCCGATGCGCAGTGCGTGCCGTTCCTGCCGTTGCGGCTGCTGTTCTCGGCGCAGGTTCCGGCGGATCAGGCAGCGAAGATTCGCCTGGTCGCGAAGGACGGCACCGAATACCCGCCCCGCTCCATCGACCCGGCCCGTGCGCCGACGGTCGATCGCGTCGAGTTCACGGGACAATGGCCGGAGTCGGCCCGCTTCGAGATCCGCCTGCCGCCCGATTTGAGCGATGACGCGGGACGCCGGCTCGACAACGCGGCGCAGTTTCCGTTGAGCGTCGCGACCGACGAGTATCCGCCACTGGCCAAGTTCTCCGGCGACTTCGGCATCCTCGAAGCGAACGAGGGCGGCGTGCTGCCGGTGACCCTGCGCAACCTCGAACAGGAGGTACCCACGCGCAAGGCCGGTCCCGCCGTGGCCGACGCGAACGGTGGTATTCCCGGCAAGAGCCGCCGTCTCGGCCAGGACGATGCGGAAGTCATTACCTGGCTGAAGAAGGTCAGGAACGCGGGCCAGCGACGCGGCGAATGGATCGACGCGCCGGATGGCACGAACCGTTGGAGAGAACTGACCGGGGCCGATTCGATCTTCGAAGGCCAGCCGGACACCGCCGAATTCACCTTGCCGAAGCCGCTCGGCGCGAAGGCATTCGAAGTCATCGGCATACCTCTGCAACAACCCGGATTTCACGTCGTCGAACTGGCCAGCCCGCGGCTCGGCGCGGCCTTGCTGGGCGAAGCACGCCCGCGCTACGTCGCCACCGCGGCCCTGGTCACGAACCTCTCGGTACATCTGAAGTGGGGCCGTGAAGCCTCCGTCGTATGGGTCACGACACTCGACAAGGCGAGCCCAGTAGCCGATGCCGAGGTCCGCGTGACCAGCTATTGCAACGGTTCGTTGATCTGGCAGGGCAAGACCGACGACAGCGGCCTGGCGCGGGTTCCCGGCGGCGCGCTGCCGGAACCGCATGATGACAGCGAATGCGACGACGCCAACGACACGACACCTCCGCTGTTCGTCAGCGCGCGTACGAACGGCGACATGAGCTTCGCGCTGTCGAGCTGGAGCCGGGGAATCCAGCCGACGAACTTCGGGCTGAACTCCGGTTCGGCCTATCAGGCCGGAACCGCACATGCGGTGTTCGACCGGACGCTGCTCCGCGCCGGCGAGACCGTGTCGATGAAGATCTACCTGCGCCGCCGGGTCATGAACGGCTTCGCGATCCCGCCGGCTGACCAGGCACCGGATCAGCTGCGCATCGTTCACGATGCGTCCGGCCAGGAATACCGTCTTCCGATCGGCTTCGACGCGCTCGGCATCGGTACCGGAACCTGGACGATTCCGCGCGATGCGAAGCTAGGCACGTACACCGCGAAGCTGTTTCGCGGCGATCAGTGGAGCTACGATGCCGGCGACTTTCAGGTTCAACAGTTCCGCATCCCGACGATGCGCGCATCGATTCAGCCAGGGCCCAAGCCGCTGATCAACGCGCGCGCCGCAGACGTCGACGTATTCGTCGGCTACCTGAACGGCGGTGGTGCCGGGGGCCTGCCGGTTCGCTTACGCACGCAGGTCCAGTCGAAGACCCTGAACTACCGGGACTACGCGGACTTTGCGTTCGGCGGACAGGATTACGTCGAAGGCGTACAGCCGGACACCGACTCGGACGATGCAGTGCCCGAACCGACCAGCCGCCCGGCCACGGTACTGCCGCTGACGCTCGACGGCGGCGGCGCGGCGCGCGCGGCGATAGCGGATTTGCCCAAGCTGTCGGAGCCGCACGATCTGTTGACGGAACTGGAATACCAGGATGCCAACGGCGAGCGCCTGACCGTCGCGCAACGCATTCCGTTGTGGACGGCATCGGTCAATCTCGGGCTGCGGACCGAAGGGTGGGTCGCCAGCCGTGAACAGCTTCGATTCCAGGTGCTCGCACTGGACCTCTCCGGCAAGCCGGCGGTCGGCCAGGACGTCCATGTCGACCTATTGCGGCGGACGACGTACTCCTATCGCAAGCGCCTGATCGGAGGTTTCTATGCCTATGAAGACCGGGCCGAGATCGCCAGGCTGAATGTCGGCTGCGAGGGCCGGACCGACACGAACGGTGTGTTGGCCTGCGAATTGAAGCCAGGGATTTCCGGCGATGTCATCGTCCGCGCGACGACGACCGACACCCAGGGCAATCTTGCGCGGGCGACGCAGGACGTCTGGATCGAGTCCGGCGATGACTGGTGGTTCGCCGGTGGCGCTGGCGACCGCATGGACCTTTTGTCGGAGCGGAAGGCCTATGAGCACGGCGAGACCGCGAAATTCCAGGTGCGCAGTCCGTTCCGCGACGCCACCGCGCTGGTCACCGTGGAACGTGAAGGTGTTCTCGATGCCTTCGTCGTCCCGCTGAAAGGTACGCGGCCGGTCGTCGAGGTACCGATCAAGGACCATTTCACACCGAACGTGTACGTCTCGGTCCTGGCGGTGCGTGGCCGCCCGAACGAGGAGTACGGCTGGCTGAAGTCGCTCGGCCGCAAGCTGCGCATCCTCGGGCCGGACGATAGCGTGACGGCCCTGATCGACCTGAACAAGCCGGCGTTTCGACTCGGCCTGAGCCGGATCGATGTCGGCTGGGCGCCGAACCGTCTGGACGTGCGCGTGACCCCGGAACGCGAGAGCTACAAGGTCCGGGACCATGCGCGGGTCAACGTCAACGTCAGGCGCGCCGACGGAGCACCGTTGCCGGCCGGAACCGAAATCGCGTTCGCCGCGGTCGACGAGGGCCTGTTGGAACTGAAGCCGAATGCGTCGTGGAACCTGCTCGATCGGATGATGGGCGAGCGAGGTATCGAGGTGAACACCGCGACCGCGCAGATGCAGGTCGTCGGCAAACGGCATTATGGGCGCAAAGCGGTCCCGCACGGCGGTGGCGGCGGACGCCAGCAGGCCCGCGAGCTGTTCGACACGCTGTTGCTGTGGCAGGCGCGCATCACCCTACCGGCAAACGGTGAAACCTCGATCGACGTACCGCTGAACGATTCGCTGACGGCATTTCGCTTGACCGCGGTCGCCAGTGCCGGGGCCGACCGCTTCGGCAGCGGCGCCTCCACGATCCGCACGACGCAGGACCTGATGACCCTCTCCGGTCTGCCACCACTGGTACGCGAAGGGGACCAGTTCGACGCGGTATTCACCCTGCGCAATGGCGCCGACCGACCGCTGTCCATCCATGCCGAGCCGCATATCGGCATCGAACCCTCATCGCTACAGGCGCCGGCACTGGCGGCACAAGCCCTGACGCTGCAGCCGGGCGAGGCGCGCGAGACCTCGTGGCGCATCGAGGTCCCGGCCGGCGCCCAACGCCTGGACTGGGAATTCGGCGCACAGGAGGACCAGCCTGGCAATGCCAGCGATCGATTGAAGCTGTCGCAAACCGTCATTCCGGCCGTTCCGGTTCGCGTTCAGCAGGCCACGCTGGCGCAGCTTGCGCAGCCGATCCGAATGGCCATCGAGCGTCCGGCGGACGCGCTACCCGGCCGAGGCGGAGTCCGCCTGCTGCTCGCCGCGCGCCTCGGCGACGATGGAACGGGCGTACGCGATTACATGCGCGGCTACCCGTATTCCTGCCTGGAACAGCGCGTCTCGAAGGCCGTCGCGTTGCGCGATCGTTCACTATGGGACGAGACGATGGCGCAGCTGCCGAATTACCTCGATGGCGACGGGCTGTACAAGTACTTCCCGACCGACTCCCTGCACGGCAGCGACACGCTGACGGCTTACGTGCTGGCGACCGGCCACGAGGCCAACTGGCCACTGCCGGACGGCGCCCGCACCCGGGGTATCGATGCGTTGAAGGCCTTCGTCGCAGCCAAGGTGGCACGCGGCTCCCCATTGCCGACCGCCGACCTCGCGCTGCGGAAATTGTCGGCGATCGAGGCCTTGAGTCGCTTCGGCGCGGCCAATGCCGACATGCTTGGCTCGATCACGATCGCGCCGAACCTGTGGCCCACCTCGGCCGTACTCGACTGGCTGGGCATCCTGAAACGCGTCGAGACGATCCCGAATCGTGCCGCTCGGCACCAGGAGGCGGAGCAGATCCTGCGGTCCCGACTGACGTTCCGCGGCAGTACGATGGGCTTTTCCAGCGAGGACAACGATCGGCTGTGGTGGTTGATGACGAGCATCGACTCGAACGCGGTCCGAACGATCGCGCTGCTGGCCGATGAACCGGCCTGGCGGAGCGATCTTCCGCGCCTGGTTTCCGGCGCCATCGGACGGCAATCTCGCGGCCATTGGGACACGACCCTCGCGAACGCCTGGGGCACCCTGGCGATGGAGAAATTCAACGCATCGTTCCAGGCGCAGCCGGTCGCCGGCAAGACCGCCGCGACACTCGGCCTGACCCGACAGTCGGCCGATTGGGCGCCGGAGACGCGGCAGGCCGAGCTCGATCTCGACTGGCCGGATCGCGAGACCTGGCTTGAACTGGACCATCAGGGTAGCGGGGCACCATGGGTGACGATACAGAGTCGCGCGGCGATCCCGCTGACCCGCCCCGACTTCAACGGGTATTCGATCAAGCGGACCATCGTTCCGGTCGAGCAGCGTAAGGCAGGCACTTGGAGCCGCGGCGATGTCGCCCGGATTCGCCTGGAAGTCGACGCCCAGGCCGACATGACCTGGGTCGTCGTCGACGACCCGGTGCCGGCCGGAGCGACGATCCTCGGCGGTGGACTGGGCCGGGACTCGAGCCTGCTGACGGCGGGCGAACGTTCGGAGCAACGCGTCTGGCCAATCTACGTCGAACGACGCTTCGAGGCGTTCCGCGCGTACTACGACTACGTGCCGAAGGGTCCATGGACTATCGAGTACACGGTTAGGCTGAACAACCCGGGGCGCTTCTCGCTGCCGCCGACGCGCGTCGAGGCGCTGTACGCTCCCGAAGTGAAGGGCGAATGGCCGAACGAGCCGATCGATATCAACGGCGATTCGTGAGAGTCAGTCTGCTTGTCCTGTGGCTTGCCGCGGTAAGCCCGTCGATCGACGCAACACCGCGATTCGGCGCGGTTCGAGCCGATTGGCGTTCGTCAGACGCGGTCCTGCTGGATCGTCACGGGGGGCTGCTACACCGGCTGCGGCTCGATCAACGCGTTCGCCGACTCGATTGGGTACCGCTCGGCGCGATGTCGCCGGCATTGATCAACGCCGTCGTCGCCGCCGAGGACCGACGGTTCTTCGAGCATCGCGGCGTCGACTGGAAGGCGCTGGGCGCGGCGGCGTGGAACCGGCTGCGCGGAGGGCCGCCGCGCGGCGCCAGCACCTTGTCGATGCAGGTCGCGGCGCTGCTCGATCCTGAGCTCTCCCCCATCGGCGCACGCCGCAGCAGCATCCAGAAGCTTCGACAGATCCTTGCGGCGCTGGAGCTCGAAGGTCAATGGAGCAAGCCGCAGATCCTCGAGGCCTACCTGAATCTCGCCAGCTTCCGCGGTGAGTTGCAGGGAATCGGCGCTGCCGCTCAGGGTCTGTTCGGCAAGGCGGCCTCGGGTCTCGACTTCAACGAAGCGCTGCTGCTCGCGGCCCTGCTGCGCTCGCCAGGCGCCGACGCCGGCAAGCTCGCCGATCGCTCATGCACGCTGGCCGCGACGCGACACCTGCCCGGCGATTGCGCTTCGATCAGGGTGCGAGCCGGCGAGTTGCCGCCGGCCGCAGGTCTGTCCGCCGCGAGCGGCATTGCACCGCATCTCGCTCATGAACTGCTGAGCGAACCCGGCCAGTCCGTGACGACGACGCTGGATGCCACGATACAGCGCATCGCTCTCGGTGCCTTGGAGGAACAACTGCGCCTGCTCGCGGGGCGCAACGTCCGCGACGGCGCGGCGCTCGTCGCCGACAATTCGACTGGCGAAATCCTCGCCTACGTCGCGTCCGGCGGTCCTTACTCCCGCGCGCCACGCGTAGACGGCATCCGGGCACGCCGGCAGGCCGGTTCGACCCTGAAGCCCTTTCTGTACGGGCTTGCGCTGGAACGACGCTACCTGACCGCGGCCTCGCTGCTGAACGACGCGCCGGTCAACCTCGAAACGAGCGGCGGCATGTACATTCCGCAGAATTACGACCACGACTTCAAGGGAATCATCAGCGTGCGTACCGCGCTGGCCGGCTCGTTGAACATCCCGGCCGTGCGCGCACTGTCGCTGGTCGGTGTCGATCGATTCCGGGAGCGTCTGTTCGATCTGGGTTACCGCGGCATCGTCCGGGAAGGCGATTACTACGGTTTCTCGCTCGCATTGGGCTCCGCGGACGTCAGCCTGTGGGAACAGGTCAACGCGTTTCGCAGCCTGGCCAATGGCGGACGGCTGACGGCCTTGACGCTAATGCCGCCACAGGCGACACCACACGCCGTCGATGCGTTCGACCCGCGGGCCGCATTCATCGTCGCCGACATTCTCGCCGATCGGGCCGGCCGCGCCGTCACGTTCGGTCTGGACAATCCGCTGACGACACGGTTCTGGTCGGCCGTGAAGACCGGGACCAGCAAGGACATGCGCGACAACTGGTGCATCGGGTTCAGCCAGCGCTACACGGTCGGGGTCTGGGTCGGAAATTTCGAGGGCGATTCAATGCACGAGGTCTCCGGCATCACCGGTGCCGCGCCGGTATGGCTCGAGATCATGAACGAACTAAATGGCAGCGACGCGGCCGCCGGCATACCGCCGCCACCACCCTCCGGCCTGACCCAGCGAGAAGTACGATTCAATCCGGCGGTCGAGCCCCCGCGCAAGGAATGGTTCATCGCGGGCACCGAAAGCGCGACCATAGCGATGATCGACCCGACCCGCCGACGCGCCCGCATCACGTCGCCACCCCGCGGCGTGGTCGTCGCGCTGGACCCGGACATGCCGGCGACCCACCAGGCGATGATGTTCATCGCGCGTCCCGCGACGGCGGACCTGAGCTTTCGCCTGGATGACGAAACCCTGGGTAGCGCGAGCAGACCGGTCCCCTGGCAACCGGTTCCTGGTCGTCATCGGCTCTCGCTGCTCCGCGCCGATGGACACTCCATCGACAGCGTGGACTTCACGGTCCGTGATCCGCGCTGACCGCGCCCATCCGGCCCGGCCATACGACGGGGTTCCACATTTTCGCGGGCTGTTGACAAGCCGCGTTCCACGGAACATGCTGCGCTCCGGAAACCCCGGCCGCTTGACGCGGTCGATCCTCCATCCGTTCTCCTCCCCCTCCGCCGATGCCGCCGACCACTCACGTCGATCAGGACGAAGCTAACGCGGCGACTGCATTACTGTATCGACTCGCGCTCGCGGCCGGGCAGACCGTCGACCCGGCGGATGCCTGCCGAAACCTTGCCCGCGAGTTGATCGAGCACGCCGGCTTTTCGTCGGTCGCGGTGTGGTGGCTGACCGAGGCGCAGCCCGGAACGCCAGCGCGGCCGCGGCTTCTTCACCGCACCCCGGAGATCCTCGGTGCCCCGACGGACGCGTCGCTCGACGCGCCATGGTGGCATCTCGGCCAGCAGCGGGGAGTGCAGGTGTATCCGATCGACGCTGGCGAGTTTCCCGGCCTCACCGAGGCGGAACCGATCGAATGGGGCCACTGCGCGTTGCTGCCCCTCGATGGTCGAGGCGTCCTGAAGTTACGTGGATGTTGCCACTGGATCCGTGATCCGGACTTCCTGCACGCATTGCAGAAGATCGCCGGCAACCTGGCGACCACGATCCAGAATGGACGAACCTGCGCCAGGCTGCGCGCGGAAATCGAAGAGCACCGCCGCGCCCAGTCGCTCCTGGCCGTGACCGTCGAGGAACTCGAGGCGATCGCCAAGGCGCAGCCCGATGTGCTGTGCAAGCTTGACCGACGCGGGCGAATGACCTGGGCCAACCACCAGGCCTGCCTGGTGACCGGCAAGAGTGAGCCCGAGTTGCTCTCGATGCCGGTTCTCGAGCACTTCTCACCCGCTCACCACGAGCGTGTATCGATGGCGATCGCGACCGCATTCGGCACGGGTCGTGCGGAAATCGAGGTACCGCTGCGCACGGCGCACGGCGAGCGGATGTACCACTACCGCGGGGTGCGGGTACAACTCGACGATCGGCGCGAGCCATTTCTGGTCGTCACGGGCCGTGATATCCACGAGCGGGTCGCCGCCCAGCGCGCGCTCAGCGAGTCGCACACCCTGCTGCGAACGATCATCGAGAATCTCCCCACACGCGTCTTCTGGAAGGACGTCGACTTTCGTTATCTTGGCTGTAACCAGCTGTTCGCGCATGATGCCGGACGACAGGATCCGACGCAGATCGTTGGCCGACACGACAGCGACCTGTCCTGGCGGGACCACGCGGATCGTTACCAGTGCGACGACCGGCAAGTGATCGAGAGTGGCATCGCCAAGCTCGCGTACGAGGAGCCGCAAACCTCGCCCACCGGAGAGACCTTGTGGCTGCGTACGTCGAAGGTACCGCTGCGCAATGCGGACGGCGATATGCTGGGCGTGCTCGGCATGTACGAGGACATCACCGACCGAAAGCGCGCCGAAGAGGCCCTGTTGCGCAGCGAGACCCTATTGCGCGCGACCCTGGATTCGACCGCGGACGGCATCCTGGTGATCGGTGCGAACGGTGCCGTGCTCGAACTGAATCATCGCTTCCTCGAACTGTGGCGAATTCCGGCAGGATCGGCGAAGTCAGGGTGCGACGAAACCCTGCTGGCGTGCGCGATGGATCAGCTGGCCGATCCCGACGGGTTCATGAAACTGGTGCGGGAGATCTACGCCACGGACCAGACCCGATTCGACACGTTCGCGTTCAAGGATGGCCGCGTCTTCGAGCGTTACACGCGACCGCTGTCGATCGATGGCGAGCGCGCCCGCCTGTGGTCATTCCGCGACGTCACCGACGTCAAGGCTTCGGAAGCGGCGTTACAGACCAGCGAGGAACGCCTGCGCCTGGCCCTCAATGCGACCGATGACGGCGTATGGGACTGGGACCTGCGAACCGGCAAGGCATTCCTGACCCCGCGTTGCTACGAGATGACCGGACTGGACCCCGGCGCGGCGCAACCCGATCTGGATTTCCTGAAACGCACGGTTCACCGCGAGGATCTACCACGGATCACCACGATCATCGAGTCACATCTGCAGGGCGCAACCCGGCTCAGCGACTTCGAGTACCGCGTCACGACCCCGAGGGGTGATGTCCGATGGATGCGGGCCAAGGGACGGGTCGTCGAGCGTGATCCGCACGGCAGCCCGTTGCGCATGGTCGGCACGGTGTCCGACATCAGCGAACGCAAGCGCAACGAGGCGGAACTCGACCGGTACCGTCATCACCTCGAGGAACTCGTGGCCCAGCGAACGGCCGAGTTGATGCGCACAGAGGCGAAGGCCACCCACATCCTTCAATCCAGCGCCGACGGCCTCTACGGGATCGACACCGAAGGCCGCGCGACCTTCATCAACCGCGCCGCCTGCCGGATTCTCGGTTACAGCCCGGTCGAGGTCATCGGCCGTTCGGTTCACGCCTTGTTCCACCATTCCCATGCCGATGGCACGGCCTACCCGATCGAAGAGTGTCCCAGTCACCATGCAATCTCGGATGGCGGTTCGTTCCGCGTCGACGACGAGGTCTACTGGCACGCCGATGGCCACCCGATCCCCGTGATGTACTCGGTGCATCCGATGCTCCACGACGGACGGATCACCGGGGCCGTAGTCAGTTTCGTCGACGTCAGCGTGCAACGCGCGGCGCAGGAGGCACGTGAGCGAGCGCTGATCGCCGCCGAGAACCTCGCGCGCACCCGCAGCGCGTTTCTCGCCAACATGAGTCACGAAATCCGCACGCCGCTGAACGGCGTGCTCGGCTTCGCGCAACTCGGCCTCAGGAAGGCCAGCCAGGCCGAAAAGGCGCGCGAGGCGTTCGAACGCATCATCGCCTCCGGGACGGTGCTGCTCGGCGTCATCAACGATATTCTCGACTTCTCCAAGATCGATGCCGGCAAGTTCACGATCGAGCAAACCACGATCGACCTCAACGCACTGATCGATCAGAACGTCGACATGGTGCGCGATCGCGCGCGCGCCAAGGGCCTGGTCATCCATGTCCGCAAGTCGGCGCGGCTGCCCGCTCGCTGCCTCGGCGACCCGCTGCGCATCGGTCAGATCCTGTTGAATCTGCTGTCGAATGCCTTGAAGTTTACCGAGTCCGGCAGCATCACGCTGACCGCCGACCTCGAACGTGGCATGCTCCTGTTCCGCATTGCGGACACCGGCATCGGCATGACGCGCGAGCAGACCGGCCGATTGTTCACACCGTTCGAGCAGGCCGATGGTTCGAGCACGCGGCGCTTCGGCGGAACCGGACTCGGTCTGGCCATCGCCAAGCGCATCGCCGAATTGATGCGCGGCGACATCCTGGTCGAGAGCGCGGTCGGCATCGGCAGCACCTTCGAGGTACGGCTGCCCTACGCACCTTCCGCGATCGACCCGGAAGGCCACGCCTCCGACGACCCCGCGTTCGGCGCGGCCCAAGGCGATTCGATGTCCTTGCTCGGCCGTTCGATTCTCGTCGCCGAGGACAATCCGATCAACCAGACGGTGTTGTCGGAGGTTCTCGCCGAAGCGGGCGCCAAGGTGATCCTGGTCGCGGACGGACAGCAGGCTGTTCGCCGCATCGCCGAATTGGGCGCCGACGCCTTCGACCTCGTGCTGATGGATGTACAGATGCCGGAGATGGACGGGTACGAAGCGACCCGGCGAATCAGAAAAATCGCGCCGGACCTGCCGATCATCGGGCAGACCGCTCATGCCTACGACGAGGAGCGTCAGCGATGCCTGGCCGCTGGGATGGTTGCCCATATCGCCAAGCCCTTCGCCCCCGATGATCTCGTGAAGCAGATCCTTGAGCACCTGCGACCGCGCGGTGAGACCTGAATAGCGCAAGACCCCGACTTCCTGCGCCGCGCGTTGCCCACGGAGGGGCCGCGCGTTCGGCCGCACTGCAATATCGCCGACTAGACTTCTCGAATTGGCTTCGAACCGATTTCGCACGGCGTAGCACGGGCCCTGGGCGAAATGCGGAACTCAGCCGATAGCGATCTGCTGGACCCAAGCTGAATGGACCGACATGACCGACCCGACACAAGCCCCCCCACGTTCCCGAGTGATACTTGCCGGCCTCGCCGGCAATGTCATGGAGTGGTATGACTTCGCCGTCTATGGATACTTCGCCGGGGTCATCGGGCGACTGTTCTTCCCATCCGACGATCCGGCCGTTTCGCTGATCGCATCGTTTGGCGCATTCGCCGCCGGCTTCCTGGTTCGCCCGATCGGCGGACTGGTATTCGGGCGGATCGGCGATCTGGTCGGCCGACGCCGCGCGCTGACCTTGTCGGTTCTCGCGATGGCCCTGCCAACGATCCTGATCGCCTGCCTGCCTACGTATCAGACGATCGGTATCGCGGCCCCGATCGCGATCGTTTTGTTGCGCATCGTACAGGGTCTGTCCGTCGGCGGAGAGTTCACGAGCTCATTGATCTTCCTAGTCGAGCATTCGCCGCCCGAGAAGCGCGCCGCCACTGCCATCTGGGGTAGTTGGGGAGCCTCGGCCGGCATCCTGCTCGGTTCGGCGATCGGGGCGCTGTTGACGCAGATGGTCGACGGAGAACAGTTGCTCCTGTGGGGCTGGCGCATCCCGTTCGCGCTAGGTGGCCTGGTTGCGCTGTCGGCCTTTCTCGTACGCCGCAAGCTGCCCGGTGATGCCGTACCCAACGATACCGGGAACCCGATCCGTGAGGTTTTCGGGCGCCATCGTCCGGCGGTGCTGCGCGTCGCTCTGCTGAACATCGGCGGCGGCGTTGGTTTTTACGCCGCGTTCATCTACTCGGTGTCATACATCCGTGACATCGACCACTTGTCGCAGGAACTGGCGTTCGACCTGAATACCGGCGCGATGGCGCTGTTGTTGGTGATCCTGCCGCTTGCCGCGTGGATCTCCGACCGGATCGGGCGCAAGCCGTTGCTCGTGGCGGCATTCGCGGCCCTGAGCCTGGGCGCCATACCATTGTTTCAACTTATCCATTCCGGCGATCCGCTGACCGTGTTCATCGGCGAGGCCGGATTCGCACTCCTGGTCGGCATGAGCAACGGCGGCAGCGTCGCGGCTAATGTCGAGCTGGTTCCGGCATCGATCCGCTGCACGGGACTCGCGTTCGCGTACAACCTGTCGATCGGCTTGTTCGGCGGCAGTACGCCCCTGATCGCGGCCTGGCTGATCGACCGCACCGGCAATCCGATCACGCCCGCTTACTGGATTGCCGCTGCGGCGTCGATCTCACTCGTAACGACGGCCTTCTTCACCCGCGAAACGCGTTTTCAGCCACTGTCCTGAACGACACGAGCGGGTATCCATCAATGCGGCCGCAAAAGCTGACGATGCCATGACTCCATCCTCCCGCACCGGCGTACTGATCTGCGGAGCGGGCCCGGTCGGTCTCGCCCTCGCCGCGCAGTTGCGCCGCTTCCAGGTTCCGTTTCGGATCATCGACCGCAACGCCGGGTGCACGGCATTGTCGAAGGCCCTGGTCGTTTGGGCACGGACCCTGGAACAGCTCGATACGGCAGCGCCGGTGGCACCTCTGCTAAGGGCGGGCTTGCCGGTACGACGCGGCGCGATATGCCACGGTGATCGGCAGATCGGCGGCATCGAACTCGCCGCGACCGACTCGCCGTACGGTGCCGGCATCATGATTCCCCAGTCGGAAACCGAGCGACACCTGGCGGAACATCTGCGAACCCACGGCACAACGATCGAGTGGCAAACCGAACTGACCGCGTTCGAACAGAGCGCGACGGGCGTCGCCTGCACGATTGGCCGGCACGATGGGATGTCGGAGAAGATCGACGCGGACTGGCTGGTCGGCTGCGACGGCGCCCACAGCCAGATCCGTCGAACCCTCGACCTTTCGTTCGACGGCGTGACCGAACCGTACCGCTGGGTCCTTGCCGACGTCGCAATCGATGGGCGGCTACCCGACGCGGAAGCGATCATCTACTGGCATGCCAGCGGAATGTTGGCCCTGTTCCGCATCGACCGCGACCGGTGGCGAATCATCGCATCGGACCCCGAGCCGGATCAGCCGGACGCCCCCACGCTGGAGAACATCCGGCAATTGGTCGAGCGGCGAGGGCCGACCGGGCTAAGGCTGCGCGACCCGGCCTGGATATCCGCGTTCCATATCAACGAGAGGATCGTCGACCGCTACCGCGAACGGCGATGTTTCGTCGCCGGTGATGCCGCGCACGTACACAGCCCCGCGGGTGGCCAGGGCATGAATACCGGCATCCAGGATGCATTGAACCTGGGCTGGAAGCTCGCGTTGCGCAACCACGGCCTGGCCGGCGACCGCTTGCTCGACAGTTATCACGACGAACGCGCGCCCGTGGGCGCGGCGGTCGTCCGCGAAACGTCGCGGATGCTGCGCATGGCGATGCTCGCGAATCCGCTGGCACGCTTCGGACGAGATACCCTGGTGCCGCTGGCGCTGCGGATCCCGGCGATCCGCTCACGGGCGGCGCGCATGCTGACCGAACTCGACGTCGCCTATCCATCAAGCCCGCTCAATGGGCCCGGAGACGCGCGCGTATGCTCACTCCGACCCGGCCAGCGAGTACCGCCGATCCGCCTGCTCGGCTGTCCCGACTACGAGCATCTGTCCGATCCCTTGCGCGACGCCGCGATGCTCGTCGTGGGCTGGCGATCGCCGCCAGGCAGCGCTGAATCGCTGCTCGAATCGGCACCGGACGCATGGCGCGAGCATTTGATTCCGCTCGATCTGAACGCCGACAGCACGACCGGCGGAACCACCGCGACACCGGCCGAGCTGCGGCGACTCGGTCTCGGTGAACCCGGCTACCTCGTGATTCGACCGGACGGCATCCTCGCTCTGTCGGCGCGAGCGGATCGACCGACCGCACTGCGCGATTGGCTGGTGCAGCTCAGCCGCTGAGCCTGCTTCCCGACCGAATCGCTCCCAGGCCGGTTCCCGGCCCCACCGCCTAGACCATCGCGACGCCCGGCCCGCGGAACAATTACCGCTGCCGGACGGCGAACAATCCACATCCCCGACTCGTATCCGTTCACTGTCCGGCTCGCCCCGCGCCCCTAAGCTGTACCCACCTTCCCGGCCGGCGCCGCGGTGCAAGCACCCAGCCCGCCGACCAGGACGGCATCATCCTTCAATCGATCGTCGTTCCGGAGTTTCACCATGAAAACCTCGTCGTCCCAGATCCAGCGCTTGGCCCTGATCACGCTGTCGGCCTCCTCGATCGCGCTCAGCGCCTATGCCGCCGAGCCGGTCGCCAACTTCATCCCTGATGGCCGGACGGCGCAGTTCGACACTTCGCCGAGCTTCGTCCCGCCGAGCCAGCTTCCGCTGGTCGATTCCGGTGACGGCGGCCTCGCTCCGCAGTTCGAAGCCGACAAGCTCACCTCGGTCGCCGTCGACCGCAACGGCAAGACCTACTCCGCGACCCTGACCGAAGAGGACCGCGCCGCCTTCGCCAACGCCGTCGCCCGCTGGTCCGATTCCTCGCAGGGGCTGAACTTCGGCAGTCCGGAAAAGGCCCGCGGGCCTCGGCCCGCGAACGCGACGCCAACTACCATCCGGAATCGGTCATCGGCGCCGATACCCGCACCCAGGTCTTCGGCACGACGACCTACCCGTGGCGCACCTTCGGCCGCATCGACATCGGCTGCTCCGGCACGCTGATCGGTCCCCGGCACGTGCTGACCGCCGGCCACTGCGTCTACAACACCGCGACCAATCAGTGGTATTCCAGCCTGAACTTCACACCGGCGCAGAATGGCGCCAGCAAACCCTACGGCACGATCGGCTGGTCCAAGGCGATCAGCGTCACCGGCTGGACGCAGAACCATGATCGTAACTACGACTACGCGATGATCGTCCTCAGCCAGCCGATCGGCAACACCGTCGGCTGGATGGGCTACGGCTACAACGACAGCCTGCCGCTGTACACCGTCAACATCAACGGGTACCCCGGCGACAAGCCGTTCGGCACGATGTGGCATGCCGACTGCCCGCTGACGATCAACCAGACCTATCGGCTGTACTACGCCTGCGACACCGCCGGTGGCATGAGCGGCAGCAGCGTCTACGTCTACTTCTCGTCGACCGGCTCGCGCATCATCTACGGCATCCATGCCTATGGCGTCGACGGCACCGGCTACAACGGCGCGACGCGCATTCGCTCGGCGGTGTTCAACAACCTCAAAGCCTGGAAGACCGCCAACCCTAAGTCATCCGGACACTGACGACTCGCCGCGCACGGGCCGCCTATCGGCCGGCCCGTGCGCTTTCGTTATGTCGTCCCCGGAGCGGTGGGAGGTTCGACGTCGACTGACCGGGACGCTACGCGTGTCACGAGACAACCCATGAAACAGCGCGAGACAGCCTGAATCTGTCTCAGCCCGGACTCGTGCCGCAGCGACTCCAGGCGCCGAGGGCCATCCAACGCGTCCAGCGCGTGGCACGATATCTGCTTCACGATATGCGAGGACGGATGGAACGGCCGAGCGAGAATGGATTCGATCTCGTCGGTTGAATGAGACCGCACCTCACCCTAGACAGGTGGACACTCAACGAGAACAGGCATTCTGGCGGAGAACGGCAATGGCTCGCTACGAAAGACACGAGAACACATCTGCGCACTGGAAGACCGGCCAGCAGGTTTCCGAAATCGTTTTCGAAGGCACGAGCGCGGAACTCGATCACCTGCGCAAGGCGCTGCTGAGTCGAGAGGCGATCGGCCTGCTGCAGAGCCTCTGCGACATGAACGTCTCGTCGCCGGTACATGCGTCGGCCGCGCTGGCGGTCTGACATGCGCGTGACGACGGCCGCGAGTCCGGCCGTGGGGAGGCCCCTCAGACATCGACGCGGTGCGGCAGCGCCACGTCGGTGCCGATCAGTCCGCGGCGCAACAAGGGCGCCGTCAGGATCGTCGCGATGAGCGCCATCAAGACCAGCATCGTGAACACCTCGCGTGGAATCACGCCGAGTTGGAACCCGAGATTGACGACGATCAACTCCATCAGTCCGCGAGTGTTCATCATCACCGCGACGAGCCTCGACTCGTTGACGGAAATTCCCGAGAACCTCGCCGCCAGGTAGCTGCCGGCCATTTTCGCCAGACAAGCCGTCGCGACCAGCCCGAGACACCAGGCCCAGGACTCGGCGGACTGCAACTGCCCGAGATCGGTCCGCAATCCGGTATACGTAAAGAAGATCGGCAGGAAGAATACCTCGACGAATCGCCCGACGTGCCGCTGCCATGCGGCGACCAGGTTTTCCTGGTCGTACAGCAACACGCCGATGACGAACCCGCCGAATATCGCGAAGATGCCCAGCGCGCTGGTCAAGGTCGCGGACAGGAACACACAGGCCAGCAGGATCGCCAGCAAGCTCGGCGGTAGTGGTTCGCCGGTCCGGCGCGACAGCGTGCGGGCAAGGGCACGCAACAGTGGCCGCACGAGCAGCCAACACACGACACAGTACCCGATCAACAACGCGAATCGCGACGCGAATACCTGCGGGTCGAAGCCGGAGGTCACGACCGCGGCGATCGACGCGAGACACAGCCAGCCGACGGCGTCGGTCAACGCGGCCGCGGCGATCGTCACGACCCCGAGCCGGGTTCGGGTCAGCTGGAACTCGAGCATGATCCGGCCGAGTATCGGTAGCGCGGTAATCGAGAACGCCGCGCCCATGAACAATGCGTACCCGCTCGTCCCAATGTCCGGTGCCAGCCGCGACGCCGATGCCAGCGCGAAACCGACCCCGGCGGCGAACGGCAACAACATGCCGCATGCGGTGATCGCAAATACCGCGGTGCGATTCCGGCGCTCACGGAGATGAACGAAATCGAACTCCATGCCGATCTGAAACATCAGCAGGATCAGGCCGATCTGGCTGATCACCGTCATCGGTTCGGACAGCCCCGAATGGAATATCGCGACGGACTGCTCGGGCGCGATCTTCCCGAACAGCGATGGGCCGAGCAACAGGCCGGCGACGATCTCACCCATCGCGCGCGGCTGGCCGAGCCAACGCGCGATCGTTCCGCAGATTCTGGCCGCCAGCAGAATCACCGAGAGCTGTACCAGCGTGTCGGTCAACACGGATTCGAGTGCCAGCGTCGCGTTCACAACATCCCTCCGTTGATCGATATCACCTGACCCGTGATATAGGACGCGCGGTCCGACGCGAGGAACGCGACCAGTTCCGCGACTTCCTCCGGCTCGCCGACACGACGCATCGGCACCAGTTGGCGCACGCGGCCGTCGTCGAAGGCATCCCCGAGCATCGGGCTACGGATGATGCCGGGCGCCACGACGTTGACGAGCACGCCGCGCGAGGCCAGTTCCAATGACAGGGACTTGCTGGCTCCGATCAGCCCCGCCTTCGCCGCGGCGTAGTTCGCCTGGCCGCGGTTGCCGGCCAGGGCCGCCGCCGAGGCAATACTGATGACGCGTCCCCAGCGGGTAGCGAGCATCGGCAGCAGCAGGGGCTGAGTCACGTTGAAAAAACCCTGCAATGACACTGCGATGACCTTTTCCCACTGCGCACGGCTCATTCCGGCCAACGGCGCGTCGTCGTGAATCCCGGCATTATTGACCAGGACCTGGATCGGCTCGTCGACGACGAGCGATTCGATGATGCTCGTGGCGGCTGCGGAATCGGTGACATCGAAACAGATCTGCTCGGCCGAGCCGCCCGCGGCGATGATCTGATCGACGATCGGTTCGACGGCGTTGCGATGGCCCGAACCATGGACGATCACATGCAGACCGTCCGCGGCGAGCCGTCGGCAGATTGCCGCGCCGATCGCCCCGCTTCCCCCGGTGACCAGGGCCCGCCTCATGCTGCCACCGTTCGCCGCGCGAGGGAGATCGACAGGCGCCCGCTGCCGAGCTTCGCCCCGGCCGCCTCGATTGCGAAGCGGTACAGCAGACCCGATGGATCGGCAAGTTCGCATTCGGCCTCGATGACGAGTTCCGCATCGATCCGTTCGAGCGCCCGAACCGCCAGGCGTACGTCGCGCACCGCTGCCAGATACCCCGGCGCCGCGGCGCCATTACCGATCAGCCCGCCATGGAGTGCGACCGCCTGCGCGGCGTATTCGATCAGGCAGATGCCGTCAACTCGGCCCCGTTCCCGCAAGGGATTGTCGATCGCGCGATGACTGACGGCGGTGCACCGAATATGCCGCCGATCCCATGAAATCACCCGGTCGAGCAGACACATCGCGCCCTTGTGGGGCAGCAGATCAAGACCGGGGTCGCGGGCGTGCATCATCGAAGCACGCGCACGAAGATGAACGCCGAGTCACTGCCGGCCAGGCGTATCGTCGCGTCTCCGGTGCCGGCGATTGCCGCGAGCAACGGCAAGGCGCGCGCGGCTGGATTTCCAACTCGCAGTGTCTCCAGTTCCGGCACCGGCATCACCGTCGGCCTCTCGTGTCCCCTGGGCGACGATGATACGTCGAGGCAGGCCAGAGCCTCCGAACAGTCCCGCGCCGCCAGGCGGAACGCCACGGCGAATGGCGCCAGCAGCGGTCGAAACGGCCCGATCGGAAATGGTGGAGGGCAATCGTAGGCCACCATCAGCAGTTCCTCATGGCCTCCCGCCAGCATCGCCATCGACTCGAGCAAGGCCGCCGCGACCGTGTCATCGAAGCACGCCAAGCTGGTCGATGGCTGATGGGATCCCGAGGCGATACCCCAATAACCCGAGGCCGCGTTGTGCACCGAGTTGTGGAACTGCGTCGGCGACACGGACCGTTCCGGCCTGGCCAACTGATCGAAAATAAGGTCGCAGGTATCGACCTCGCCACCCGACGACGCAAACACGGTCGGGATGTCCCAGCGGCCGCGGTCGGGACCGGCGGCCTCCATCGCCGCCTCCAGTGCCAGTCTCGTGACCGCGGTGGCACGCCGCCGCTCGGGGCCTTCCAGAGGGCTTCGACCACTGGGCTGGTAGGCACGCGGGACATAGGCACCCGCGGGCCCGAGAGCGGTCCTGGCGGAGGGCCAGTCCGGCAGACCCGGTCCGCTGACGCCGATACCGGTGATCCAGCACCTCATGGTCCGGGCCATCCGAACAGCAGCGAGGCGTTGTTGCCCCCGAAGCCGAACGCATTGCTGAGAATCACCCGCTGTGGTCCCGAGCCATTCTCGATCAGCACGCGGCTGCCGAAAGCCGGATCGACGCGAGCGGTCTGCAGCGTGCCCGGTACGAAGTCCGATTCGAGCGATAGCAGCGCGACGATCGCATTGACCACGCCGGCCGCGCCCAGCGTATGGCCGGTCCAGCCCTTGATGGAACTGCAGCCCGGACGAGCACCGAACAGCGATGTGATCGCGCGGTCCTCGGCCGCATCGTTGGCACGGGTTCCGGTTCCGTGCAGCAGCACGTGGTCGATGCGTTCAGGCGCTAAACCGGCCCGATCGAGTGCTTGCCGCATCGCCAGTTGGGCCCCGAGGCCCTCGGGGTGCGGCGATGACATGTGATAGGCGTCGCTGCTCTCGCCGTAGCCGAGCAAAGCCGGCGTCGTGGATTCCGAGGAACGCTCGAGCAGCGCGAAGCCCGCGGCTTCGCCGATCGAGATGCCGTCGCGCGACGCGTCGGCCGGCCGGCACGGCCCTCCGGCAGTCAGCTCCAGCGCGTGAAACCCGCACAGCGTCGTGCCGCACAGGCTGTCGACTCCGCCGACGACCGCAGCATCGGCAAACCCGGCGTCGATCATTCGGCTCGCGCTGGCGAATGCCTTTGCACTGGACGAGCAGGCCGTGGAAATCGCCTGCGCCGGACCGGTCAGCGCAAGCCTGTGCCGGACATAGTCGACGACCGAGAACGTGTTGTGGACATGCTGGTAGTTGAATTCCGGTGGTAGCGCGCCCGAGGCCGCATCACGGCGCCGATAGGCCAGTTCCGATTCCAGGATGCCGGAGGTACTGGTCCCGAGGATCACGGCGATGCGACCGGCGCCGAGGCGCGACGCGACCTGCGCGACCCGTTCGGCAAAGCCGTCAGCCTGCAGTGCCATCTCGGCCAGGCGATTGTTGCGACAATCGAAGTGAGCGAGCACACCACGGATCAGTGCCTGCTCGAGGCCGTCAACACGGCCGACCTGGGTCGGCAGGTCGAAGTCGAGAAAATCGCAGGGCCGCAAGCCGCCGCTGCGCCCGATCAGCGCGGCCAGCGTTTCCTGCCTGGTCCGGCCGATCGAGCTGACCAGTGAGTACGCGGAGACGGCGAGAGGATTCATTCGTGGATCATGGCATCGGCGCGGGTCCCATCCCGCACCTGCCGGTCACGCGGCGTGACCGGAAGAGTGGCTCGAAACGATCGCATCCGCGGATTATGCCGAAACACGAAGCGGACGTGCCAGCCAGGCCGCGAACACGAACGCGCTTCCCGCGCCCAGCGCAACCGTCCCGCCGAACGCCCGCAACAGCGGCATGTCGGAAACCAGCAAGGAACCAAACGCGATGACCGTCGTCGCCGTGCAGACGACCAACGCGAGATGGGTACGCATCCGGTCCTCACCATCGTCCGGCCGGCGATTGAAGAACAGGCCGTAGTCCATCGCAAGGCCCATGACCAACAACAAGGCAATCAGGTGGAACAGCGACAGGCCGGCCCCATCACCGCGCATCATCAGCGCGGTCGAGGCCAGCGCCAGGACCATTGGCGTCATCACGCGACCCACGGCGCGCCAGTCGCCCAGGCCGACGCGGAGCAACAGCGTGATCACGAGTACGCCCAGCGCAAAGATCGCCAGTGTCTCCTGCCGGTACCGCGTCACCAGCCGTGAGGACTCCGCCTTCAGGTCGAAGAAATGAACACCCGGCTCGGCACTCGCCGCGGCCAGTGCCGCCGCGTCAACGACACCGCTCAAGGTGATCAGCGCGACCCATCGCTCGCCGAAACGGAACAGCAAGGGTTCTACGATCGCGCCGAGCCCGGTGTCACGCAGATCATCTAGCGTCAGGGGTTGCCGATGTCGTGCCTGTTCCACGGCCTCGACGAAGGGCTCGAACGTACCGCGTGCAAACGGCAGGCCGACCAGCGCCGCGCTGAGCGCGGCACGCAGGCTGGACGGCTCGGGCAATGCCTGCTGCCGCAGCCTCTGCAGCGCCGCACTCGGCAAATAGCGCGCCGCGAGATCATAGCCGTGCAGCCGGCCGGTCCGTACCAGTTCATCGAGACGTCCCGCCAGCCGCTCGCTGCTCGCGAGCGCCGCCTCGGCATCCGAGGCGACCAGCACGATCACATGGTTCAGATCGGGCGCGCCCAGTTCCGAGCGCAGGTCCTGGTCGAAGCGCTGACTGGCCTCGGCCAGCGGACTCAGATGGCCGATGTCGTCGTCCCACAACGGCCCCGCGGCCCGCAGATGTCCGATCGCGATCAGCGCGGCCAATGCCAGCGCGAGTCGCCAGGACCCGTAGCGCGCGAAGCGCGTCAGCAGGCCGACCAGCGGCGTCCAGTCCGGGACGCCGATCGGGCGCGAAATGATCACCGGCATGACCCAGCGACAGACGAGCCCCGCCGCCAGCAGACCGCTGATGGAGAACACCCCGAGTTCGACGAGTCCCGGAAAACCCGAGAACAGCATCGCGCCGAAGCCGGCCACCGTTGCCAGAACCCCGAGCCGGATCGTCGGCCACACGCGACGGATCGATACCTCGAGCGGCTCGCGCCCGCTGAGATGGGTGAACAGGTGAATCGGATAATCGTTGGCAAAGCCGATCAGCGCCGAACCGAAACCGAGCATGATGCCGTGCACGTTGCCGAAGATCAGGGTCACCGCGGCCATGCCGACCAATGCCCCGGACGCCAGCGGCAACAAGGTCAGCAACACGAAGCGAGCGGAGCGATAGACCAGCCACAGCAACATGCTGACGACGGCGATCGTCAGGCTCGAGACTCGTTCGGCATCGCGCGTGATCGTCTCGTTCATCTCGACCGAGAACGGCCCCGGCCCGCTCAGCGACAGTTCGATCGCTGGACCGGCGCCGAGGCCGGCGAATGCATCGCGGATCGTCCGCACGGCGTCGGCCTGCGCATCGAGGTCGAAGCCCGGCGCGCCGGTCCGCGCGATCAACAGCGCCCGCGAACCATCGGTCGAGAACCAGACACCGTGCATCGATCGCGGTTGCGAGTGCCCGAACAACTGGCCGGCCGCCGTGAGCACTTCGCCCGTCGGGTCCTCGCGCAGCGTGGGCCGGGTCAGCAGACCCGCGGTGCTGGAGTTCAACTCGCGGAGCCGCTCGACGAGACTCCGCCGGAGTGCCCCGGTGTCGAAATGCCCGGCACGCACGGCCGGGCTGAGCTGGTAGCGATGCTCGTAGAGCAAGCGCAGCTCGGCGCCTTCGGACCGGAGCTGCCCGTTGTCGACGCGTTCGAACAGCGGCCGGGGGCGTAGCGTCGCGGCAAGCCGCCGGCTCGCATCGGCCAGCCCCGCGGAATCAGCGCCGGACAATGCGATCAGGATCAGCCGCGACGGCAGGCCGCTGCGCAGTTGCTCGATCAGGATCTGATCGACGAGCCCCGGGTCTCGCGGCAGGAAATAGGTCAGGTCCCGGCTCATCGGCGGTGAACGCCAGACGATCCATCCGCTGACGAGCATCAACGCGAGCCACGAGGCCAGCACATGGCGCCGAGTCAACGCACGACCTCGATCGCCATCTCCGAGCGGTCGCCGTTTCGCTGCTGTATTTCGATCGCCGTGATCACATCCTCGCGCCCGCGGATATAGACCGCGCGCAGCAGTTCGGCGACCCGCGCATCGCGCGGCGTCAATGCGAGCAGCCAGCGGCGTTCGGAACCGCCCACGGAGACCTGGAACAGGCGGTTCAACATCGCTACGTCACCGGTCAGCGGCGCCCGTATGCTGGCGATCATCGCCAGGATCTGCGGGTAATCGTCCAGATCCATCGTTCTCGGGGACCCGCCGCCACCGTCGTCGAGCGTCACCCGATTGCCCTCGACGCGAAGCAATTCCTTCGTCGGGCGCAGCACCTGCTTCTCGAGGAAGTCCGGACGGCGGAAACGCAACACGCCCGAAGACTTCAGCGGCGCCGTCAGAACGCTGAGGTAGCGGGTTTCGCTGAATCGCGCCGTGCCTTCGTCATGTGGCGCAATGCGGGCGAGCAAGCGCTCCAGTGTCCAGGGTTGATGGGCGGAATCCGGCGTCGCGGCGAACGAGATGCCCAGGGACAACGCAGCAGCGACGACGAATCGGATCACGCCGGCCACCCCGGGCCTCGCCTCATCACGCATCGTCGCTCCAGAAATCGTAAAAGTTGAACCAGTTGTACGGCGCATCACGACACAGGGTCTCGAGACACGCGGCGAATCGTCCGATGACGGAGGGGAGGTCCACGGACGGATCGCGCGCGAAGTCGTGCAACAGTTCGAAGCGCACCTCATAATGCGCGTTCCCGCGGTACAGGCAGGCGAACTGGATCAGTGGAACCTCGAACATCCGTGCCAGCCGCGCCGGGGCTTCGGGAAACCAGGCCGGCGAGCCGAGAAAGGTACAGCGCGTGCGTTTCTCGCCGTGCACGCTGCGATCTCCGAGCAAGGCGACGAACGCGCCCCGTTGCAGTGTGTCGCCGATGTCGACCAGCGAGTCGGGACGGCCGATCTCGATGATGTCGTCGCACAGCCGGGGATTGAGTCCACGGAAGATCCGCTGAATCCGCTCGGCATTCTCCGGATACATCATCGCGCGGATCGACAGCCCCTTGTCGACGATGCCCAGCGCGCGCAACAGATCGACGCTGCCGACGTGGCCGCCGACCAGAACGCAGCCCTGGCCGATCGCGAGCCTGGCCTCGAGCAGTTCGAAGCCGCGCACATCCAGCCGGAACAGGTCATGCCGCCCGGTGTAGACGAACACCCGGTCGAGGATCGTCGCGGCGAACGTATGGTAGTGACGGAACAAGTGCGCCACCCCGATCGGCGGCTTCAGGACCCGTCCCAGATAATCGCGCGAAGCACCACGCGCCGAACTGGAGAACACCAGGAAGTAGGCGGTGATCGGCAGCAGCAACAGACGTGCCGCGGGACGCCCGACGTGCAGCGCGATCCAGACGATCGTGTGCAGCCAGAACAGATTGCTGCGCTCCCTCTGACGCAGCCAGCGCGGGCGGACCATCACGGACCTCAGCGGATCGGTTCGCCGCGGAGCGTCCCCTTGGCGACGGTGCGACCATCCACCCGGCATTCGAACCTCAGCCGCCCGGCTTCGATCCGACTGACGGTGAACGAGCAAATCTGGCCGGGCCGGACCGGTTCGAGGAACTTCGCGTCCACGACGATGCCCTCGCAGGACGCGGCGCCCGCGTCCTCGATCGCCGCGAGGATCCTTTGCAGCAGCAGAACTCCCGGTACGACGGGATTTCCCGGAAAATGGCCGGGCAGCGACGGGTGCCCGGGCTCGACGAGGAATTCACCGCCGACGATTCCCGCAGGAGTCAGCTCGGAGGATGAAGGCCTCATGCGACGCGAACTGCAGGCGCAACCGAACAGCGCACGCCGATCAGACCGGCTCGCGACGCCGCTCGATCGTCATGGCCAGACTGCGCAGCGAAGAGAATGTCTGCACCGTCTCGGGATCGTCCGAGCGGATCTGGAACCCGTAGCGCTTCTTGATCGCGACCGCCAGTTCCAGCATGTCGATCGAGTCGAGTCCGAGGCCCTGACCGTACAGTGCGGCCTCGGGATCCACCGACTCGGCGGCTACATCGAGATTCAGCACCGAAACGATCATCCGGGCGACTTCCAGTTCCAGTTCGGTCAGGGATTTCATCGGCAGAAGCGGCATCCATCACTTGCGCCCGCCCCGATCCATTAGCAGAGCGCGAGGGCTGTCGGGCAGTTCAATGATACCTTCGATCTCGACCAGCAGCGAGCGGCGGCAGATATCGCCGCGCAAATACAAGGTCTTGACGTTCGGTTTCAGGACCTCCGACAAGCGCCGCCGGGCCGCCGGGTAGTCGGTCGCATGGCGCAGATAGACGGTCAGCAGCGCCCCATCGGCAATGTTGGCGAGACGCGATCCGACGGTCTGCAGCAAGGCATCGAGGTTGGCGATGGTTTCGTCGATCTGGCGGTCGATATCGCCGAGATGACGGGTCGCGTGGCCGACGATGCTCGCGGTTCCCGATAAATGCATCACCGCTGATCGATGGCGGCGCACCACGACTCCCCGCGAGAACGCCGGACTGGTCGGTCCGTAGATCGGTGGATAATCGAAGGCCTCGATCTGGCGCGGGTTCGATACCGCGGAGACGACATCCCGCCGCGCGAGGAAGCATACGGCCAGCCCGCGTGGCGCATCCGTGCCGATCGCGCACGCGGCCGGCATCACCCCGCCGCCGGCGATCGGCGCATGGCGATCGAAGGCGCGACGGCGACCGATCGAGAAGGCCTTGTAGACCTCGAGCCCTTCGGTCTCGTCGTTGATCCGCGGCAGATAGTTCCACAGCCTGTAGACCTCGGGGTAACCGAGCTCCCGTGCGGCGCGGAGCAGGGTCTCGTAGGCCTCGAACGTCGCCATCTGAACCTGGCCGGGCTCGCAGCGATCGTCACGCAGCACGCCGAACAGGGTTTCGCCGTCGGTCCGGTACGCGAGCGCGTCGTGCGTCTCGCCAGCGGTCGGACCCCGACCGTACCAGACGATCGCCGGAAGCCTGGTGTCCAACGCGGTCAGCGGCACGATGCAGAACGGCGCTCCGTCAGGCCTCTCGGGTCGCTCCGGCGCGAATCCCGCGAAGCAGACGGCGCCGAGCACCTGTTCGCCGTCGGGCACCGTATCGCACTCGATCAGGCGCCACGTCGGCGGCAAATCCGGCACATTCGACGCATGGCGTGCGTTCCCTGCGACACCGGACATGCGGGTGCTCACGCCCAGCCTCCGATTTCGATCGGCGAAGCCGCGAAAAGTCCGGAAACGGTAAACACCGTCCCGTGCGAGCCACGGAGATTCGCAAACGGCTCACGGGACGGAACCGAGACTCGCGATGAGGTCCCGGCGAATCGACCTGATGGCATACGGAAAACCATCCGCCGTTAGGGGCGTTCCTCGAGCACGCGCCCGACGCTGGTGAACGAGACCCCGGACATCGAAGCCGCGCCGATCATCACGGCTTCGATCACCGGTATCGACACGGGCGTCGCGCTATCCCACTCGACGATGAAGCTGGCCGCGGTGCCACCACTGCGGTCTCCGCCGGTAATGACGTATTCGGCCGCGGCCAGCGGCGCCAGCGACACCGGTTCGGGCTGATAGGCGCGAATGAACTTACCGTTCGAGCTGTGGTAATCGACACGCGCGATGCGGAGGGCATTGCGGCGATCGGTATTCCGGACGCTCAGCGTGATGCCGACGTTCAGCGTCGTACGTCGCTCGCCATAGCTGATCTCCGAGTACACCGGCACGTAGACCGTCTGACCGCGCAACCCGCCGGCCGCCGACGCGGGGCCAGACGAGAAGCCCGACGACAGCGCCAGCGTGACGGTAATGGCAACCTGGGCCAGCCAGCTCATCGGAGTGGGGCCAGGTTCCCGGCCGCCCGGTAGCGCCGGTAATCATCCAGCACCAGCCGGTGGTCGAAGACCAGCGGTTCGGGCAGCGCGTCCGGCAGAAACACCGCGCAGCGCAGCGCATCGTCGGCTGCCTCGGGCACGCCGAGCGCCTCGGCCACGTAGACCGCCGTCACCGTATGGCCGCGCGGGTCGCGGGCCGGATCGGAGTACAGACCGAGCAAGACCTTCAAGCCCACGTCCAGACCGGTCTCCTCGAGGGCTTCCCGCACCGCGGCATGCTCGACGGTTTCGCCGACATCGACGAAGCCCCCCGGAATCGCCCAGCCATGCGGTGGGTTGCGGCGTTCGATCAATACGATTGGGCGACCGGGACGATCGATCAATTCGATGATCGCATCCGCCGCCAGCAAGGGGGTCACGGGTCTCACCAGAACGACTCTTCCGCTGCGGAGATTGCCCAAGAGTACCAGAATTGCGACCGAAACTCGGCGGCATAACCCTCACCGGCGATACAGCCCCGCGCTCCGTGCGCCCGCCGCTCCGTGTAGAATGCTCAATGGCCGGAATCGACGTCGCGCTTAACCGTGACACCGGGGTTCGATGATCCGGTCGCCAACTGGCTTGAGCCGTTCCGGGGCACCGAACGGCCGGGGACGTGACACTGGGACAAAACAGCGGGTCAGCGACGGGGCACGAGACGATGCAGCGACTTCTGCGGTGGGTGAGGAACCCATGGTTCATCGCCGCGGTCGCGGCCGTACCGCTCTATGCGATCCTCGGCTACGTGCTGATCCCCTATCTGATCGAGCGCTTCGTGCCGTCGATCGCGTCCGAGAAGTTGCAGCGACAGGTCACGCTCGGACAGGCCCGCCTCGATCCTTTTCGACTGTCGCTCGAGCTGCGCGACCTTGCGCTGAAGGAACAGAATGGCGAACCCCTGCTGTCGGTCGGGCGTCTGTTTGCCGACCTGGAACTGGCCAGCGCGATCAAGCGCGCGGTAATCCTCGATCGCATCGAGATCGAAAAGCCCGCGGTACACGCGGTCATCGACGCCGACGGCCGGCTGAATCTGTCGAAGATCTCCGATGCGTTCCCGCCATCCGCGGAACCGCCACCGACCGAACCGACTCCACCCCCGGCGATCCAGTTGCGCCACTCGGCGCTGATCGACGGGTCCGTGGAATTCATCGATCGGTCGCGCGGCGAGCCGATCGCGCAACACGTCGACGCGATCAATCTGGCGCTCGAGGAAATCTCGACCTTGCCCGACGCCCAGGGCCCGTTGCACATTCAGGCTAAGTTCGGCGATGCGTCGACGCTCGATTGGAAGGGCACGGTGTCCCTGAATCCGATTTTTTCCGAGGGCGACGTGAGGCTGGACGGCTTCAAACTCGCGACTCCGTGGGATTTCGTCAGGAACCGTTTCAATCTGGAACCGCCAGCCGGACAGCTCGACGTGGCCGCGCACTACCGCGTCCGCAAGGACCCGCAACAACTCGACGCGGTGGTCGAAGGAATATCGGTCGCGCTGGGCGGCCTGAGCCTGTTGGCGCCGGCGGCCAAGGAGCCGATGCTGACCCTGGACAGCATCCGCCTGACCGACGCCAGCTTCGATCTGGCTGCCCGCAAACTGCATGTGCCATCGTTCACCATCGAAAACGGCAAAGTCCGGACTCTGATCGACGAGACCGGCCGCATCAGCTGGCTCGACATCGTCAAACCGAACGCCCCGGTAGCGGCAGCTCCGGCGCCGCCAACCGCTACGGCCGTGGCACCACCCGAGGCGGCATCGCCGAACCCGCCGACCGCCGCGACTCCGAACCCGGCGCCGGTTCAGGAGCCGCCAGGGAACACCGCGGCGGTTCCGGCGGCGCCGTCCGCAACGACCGCCACACCGGTCCAGACAGCGAGCGAAAGCGCGCCGTGGCACATCGATCTCGACGCCTTCAAGCTTGCCGGCATCGCGATCCAGGTCATCGACGGAAGCCGCAAGACGCCGCTGGAACTCGGTATCGACCGCTTCGGGTTCGGATTCCGCGCCGGAAGCGACATCGGTTCCGGCGAGCCCAAGGTCAATGTCGATGAATTCGCCACCGATGTCGGCGGGATCGCGCTGCAGCAATTCGGACGCAAGGAGCCACTCGCCAGGATCGAGTCGATTCACCTCGGCGGAGGCCACGTCGACCTCGAAAAGCGCGAGGCCTCGCTGCAGCAGGTTCTGATCAACGGCGGCGCATTCGCGGTATCGAAGGAACCGGACGGTCTCATACGACCGCTGGATGCGTTCACCGGCAGGACCGACGGAGCATCGCCCCCGCCTCCGCGGCGCAGGCATCGCCTGCCGCGATCCCAGCGCCGCCGGGCAAGAACGAGGTCGCGGCCAACACGACTGCACAACGGTCGACGAAGCAGAAATCGCGACGCTCGACCGGCAAGACGCCGCCGGCCGCGCCACCCGCCGGCGCCGCAGCGGACTCGGCCCCGCCAGCCTGGCACCTGACGCTGAAAGAGGCCGGCTTGCAGGGTTTCCGTTTGTCGATCGCCGACCGCAGCCTGTCGCCCGCGCTCGCCTACGACCTCAGCGACATCAATCTCGGCGCGAAGAACCTCGTCAATGACGGCAAGACACCGGTGCCGTTCACGGCCGCGCTGCGCATCGATCAGGGGGGCACGGTCACGGTTTCGGGCACGGCCTCGCAGACCGGCGCGCGCGCCGACGCCGACGTACGCATCGAGCGCTTCGACCTGAAGGGCCTGCAACCCGTCATCGGCCAGTTCGCCTCGTTGAAGATCGAGGGCGGAGACGTGTCGACGAAGATGAACGTCGCGTTCGTGCGCGGTGACGCCGCGCCCTCGTTGAAGGCGCGCGGCGAGGTGCGTTCCAACGATCTGCTGCTGCGCGAATCGGCCAGCGGAAAACGCTTCGTGTCGTGGAAGACGTTGACCGTATCCGGCATCGACTTCGGACTGGAGCCCAACAAGCTGGCGATCGAGGAGATCCGCCTGGGCCAGCCGGGCGCGAACGTCGAAATCTTCCAGGACCGCACGACGAACATCGCCGCGATCTTCAACGCGAAGCCCCCCGTCAAGGACGCCGGCCCGACACCCGCGCCCGCACCGAAGCCGGCGGCCCCCGTTGCTGCCTCACCGGCACCGAAGAAGACGAGTGGTCGCGCGGCAACACCGCCGCCAGCCGGCAAGGCTCCCGCGGAGGCACGACGCCCGACGGACAAGCCGGTGGCCGCCGCACGGACGACCCCGGCGAAGCCGTTCCCGTTCGGAGTCGAGCGTGTCCGGGTCGACAATGCGATCGTCGATTTCGCCGATGCATCCCTGGTGTTCCCGTTCAAGACGCGCATCCAGGACTTTCACGGCACGGTCTCGGGGATCTCGAGTTCGCCGGCGAGCCGGACACAGCTGGAATTCGAGGGTCGCATCGACGATTACGGCGAGGCAAACCTCAACGGGACCTTGAACCTGATGCAGTTCAAGACGTACAGCACCGTGGCGGTGGTATTCCGCAATGTCGACATGTCCTCCCTGTCACCCTATAGCGGCACGTTTGCCGGGCGACGGATCAAGTCCGGAAAGCTCAACGTGGACCTGGACTACAAGATCGAGAACAACCGGCTCAGCAGCCAGAACAAGATCATGCTCGACCAGCTTGCGCTCGGCGAGCAGGTCGAGAGCCCGAAGGCCAAATCCCTGCCGCTCGATCTGGCGGTCGCCCTGCTGACCGACAACGAGGGTAAGATTTCGGCGTCGATCCCGATCGAAGGCGATGTCAACGACCCCAAATTCGCGATAGGCCCGGTCGTCTGGGATGCGATCTCCTCGCTGATCCTGCGCGTCGTCAGCGCCCCCTTCACCGCGCTGGCCGGTCTGTTCTCCGACGGCGGCGATCAGGCCAACGAGATCTTCTTCGGCGGCGGGCGCGACTACCTGCCACCCGGCGAGCGTGAGAAGATCAAGAATCTGGCCGCCGCCTTGACGAAGCGTCCGAAAGTCGCGATCGAAATTCGCGCCGGCTTCGATCCGAAGCTCGATGGCGAGACCCTGAAAGCCAAAGCCGTCAGGGTTGCCGTGGTCGAGAAACTCGGGGCCAAGCTCGCCCCCGGCGAAGACCCGGGGCCGGTCGCGTTCGAAACGGCCAAGGCCCAGCGCGCGCTCGAGGACCTGGCGGCCGAGCAACCGGGCGAGACCGCGCTGCAACAGGCAATCGGCGAATATCGGGAAAAGACCGGGAAGGAACCGTCGCGCATCAGCGGCCTGTCTTCCCTGGTCGGCAAGGCCACGCAGGACACCGAGTTCTATCGTATCCTGTTCGACCGGCTCGCTGCAGCGCAGGGACTTCCGCCGACCGAACTTCCCGAACTCGCGAAGCGACGGGCGGCGGTCGTTCTGAAGGAAATCACCGCACGGGCCGGATTCGACCGCAACCGCGTCAAACTCGGTCCGGACGAGGCGCGCGACACGGTCGATGGCCGCGTGCCGTCCCGGCTCGAACTCATCCTCGGCGAAGCGCCGTAATAGCGAGTCCGATCGTCACAAGAAGTCAACGCCCGAGCATCAAGGAGATTCTGATGAGCATCGTCGATGAGATCGCGGGACAGGCGAACCTGCTGCCGCGGGAAGCCCAGATCGAAGTGCTCGACTTCGTCGGCTACCTCCTCACCAAGTACACGCCGAAGGCGATCGATGAGGACCAGGCCTGGGACCAGGTCGCCCGGCCAACGACCGAACCCGCGCCGAATCCGCAGCGCTAGCGCGCCCAGACTGCTTAACCCGTCAACGCATGGCGTCGATCAGCACCCCGGATTCGATTCACGCGGCCGCGCAGGACCTGCTCGATTTCATCGACGCCAGTCCCAGTCCCTGGCATGCCGTCGCCGAGATCCGCCGGCGGCTCGAACTACAGGGCTTCACGGAACTCGACGAAGCCCTGCAGTGGCGCCTGTCGCCCGGTGAGCGTCATTTCGTCGTCCGCGGCGGCTCGTCGATCATCGCGTTCGTCGTAGGCCAGCGCAAACCCTCGGAATCAGGCTTTCATATCGTCGGCGCCCATACGGATTCCCCGGGGCTGCGCGTCAAGCCGCGCGCCGTGCATAAGGCCGAGGCGATGCTGCGCATCGGCGTCGAAGTCTATGGTGGCCCGATTCTCGCGACGTTCACGGACCGCGACCTGAGCCTCGCCGGACGCCTCGGCATCCGTGTCGGCGAGGGCGTCGAGACGCGGCTCGTGCGTTTCCCGCATCCTGTCTGCCGTCTGCCCAACCTCGCGATCCATATGAATCGGGGTGTCAACGAGGATGGACTGAAGCTGAACAAGCAGTCCGAATTGCCGCTGCTCCTCGGCGCGGCCCGATGAGCGCCCGCCCGAGCGGGTGCTGGTCGAACTGCTCGCCGGGCGCGCAGGCTGCGCCGCCGAGGACATCCTCGGCTTCGATCTGGCGGTTCACGATACCCAGCCCGGAAGCTTCTGGGGCGCCGGGCAGGAATTCATCGCCGACAGCCAGCTGGACAATCTGGCATCCTGTCACGCGGCGCTGACGGCATTGACGGCTTCGCACGAACGATCGTCCGTTACTCGCGTCGTGGCGCTGTTCGACCACGAGGAGATCGGTAGCGAGAGCGCTCAAGGCGCCGACGGCAGCCTGCTCGGCGACGTGCTCGAACGGATCCTGCTGGCGCAGGACGACGACCGCGAGGGCTACATGCGCGCGCTGGCAAGCAGCCTCATGATCAGCGCCGACATGGCGCACGCGTATCAGCCTAATTTTCCGTCGGCCTACGAGCCACAGCACACCGTCCGCGTCAACGAGGGCCCGGTGCTGAAAATCAACGCCAATCAACGCTATGCGACCGATGGACTGGGCGCGGCGCGTTTTGCCGCGCTGTGTCAGCGGGCAGGCGTGCCCCACCAGACCTACAGCCACCGGACGGATCTCGCCTGCGGCAGCACCATCGGGCCGGTCAGCGCCGCGCGGCTCGGTGTCCCGACGATCGACATCGGCAACCCGATGTGGGCGATGCACAGCATTCGCGAGAGTGCCGGCGTGTTGGACCATTCCTACATGATCCGGCTGTTGCGCGCCTTTTTCGCGGACTGATCGATGGGCCGGACCACGATCTGCAGGGCGACGCTATGACGGTCGCCGCGACCGGTGGCGTCGCCTTGTTCATCCCGACGTTCGGGGACGGCGGCGTCGAGCGCAACTTCGTCTACCTGGCGAACGGACTGGCGGCGGCGGGATGCCCGGTCACGTTGATCAGCTGTTGTGAACACGGTGCGTTTCTCGACCTGCTGGCGTCGTCGGTCCGGCACGTCGTGATGCGTGACGATGGCGACGCGTCGCTGATCGAACAGTTGGCGCACTTGGTCGACAAGGACCGGCCGGAGATCATCATGACCGGCCAGCAGCGCGACGATGCCATCGCCGTCGCCGCACGACGGCGCATCGCGAGCAACGCCCGCCTGTTCCTGAATGTGGGCACACCGCTATCGGAGCAATCCAGGGCCAGTCACCGGTTCTTCGTCACCCGCTGGCTGCATCGTCAACGGCTGCGCGCATTGTTCGACGGCTGTGACGGCATCGTCGCGAACTCGCACGGCGTCGCCCGCGACCTCACGGCGTTCCTGGGGATCGCCGCGTCGCGCATCGCCGTCGCGCCGAACCCCGCGGTCGCACCGGACCTCGACCGCCTCGCCACCCAAACGGTGGACCATGCCTGGCTGCGGGACGCGACGATTCCGATCATCATGGGCGCCGGCCGACTCGGTCGCGTCAAGGACTTCCCGACGCTGCTGCGAGCCTTCGCCATACTGCGCCGCGAACGTCCGTGCCGCTTGATGATCCTCGGGCGAGGCCGGCAGAGCGCGAAACTCCGGCGGCTCGCGGAGCGCCTCGGTGTCGCCGCCGACGTCGAACTGACCGGATTCGTCGAGAATCCATATGCCTATCTGGCCCGAGCCGCGGTCTTCGTCGTGTCATCGCTGCGCGAGGGCGGCCCGAACGTCCTGATCGAAGCCATGGCCTGCGGAACGCCCGTCGTCGCGACGGACTGCCCGCATGGCCCGAGGGAGATTCTCGATGGTGGTCGTCACGGCGCATTGGTTCCGGTAGGCGAACCCGAGCCCATGGCACGCGCGATTGCCGCCACGCTGACGGCCCCCGCCGACCGGGATCAACTGAAACGGGCAAGCGCGCCGTATACCGTGGCGGCCAGCGCGCAGGCCTACCTCCGGGCATTCGGGCTGGTGCAGGAGGGGTCCCGACCAGCGTGAGCGCGATCCGTCGACCCCGCAAACTCGCCGTATTCATCTCGTTCTCCGGCACCGGCGGCGTCGAACGCATGGTGCTGAATCTGCTGCCGGAATTCGTCGAGCACGGAATCGAGGTCGACCTCGCGGCGATCCTGCGCGCCCCGATCCCGCAGGTGTTTCGCATGCGCGATGCCGGCGTGCGGCTGATCGATCTCGGAACGCGCCACACGACGCTGGCGGCGCCGGCGTTCGCCTGCTACCTGCGGACGAGCCGCCCCGACGTCATCCTGGCAGCGAAGGACCGGGCGATTCGAACGGCGGTCCTGGCCCGTTGCCTGAGTGGTTATCGACCGCGCCTGGTCGGCAGACTCGGCACGCACCTGTCGGCCGCTCTGGAGCGGCGCACTCCGCTGGCGCGCTGGTTCAGAACCTGGCCGATGCGCTGGATCTATCGTTCGGTCGACTGCGTCGTCGCTAATGCCGAGGGCGTTGCCGAGGACACGCGCAACCTGACCCGGCTGCCGTCGGAGCGCATCGAGGTGATTCGCAATCCGGTCGTCACGCCCGAGCTCGCCGAATTGGGTGCCGAACCCATCGATCACCCCTGGTTCGGCGCCGAACAACCCCGGTGATCGTTAGTTCCGGTCGCCTGACCATGCAGAAGGACTTCGCGACGCTGCTCGATGCATTCCGCATTCTTCGGCAGCGCCGCGCATGCCGACTCGTGATACTCGGCGATGGAGCCTTGCGCGGAGCGCTCGAAGCTCGCGCTGCCCAATCAGGCATCAAGGCGGATGTCTGCTTTACCGGTTATGTCGCGAACCCCTATGCGTTCATGTCACGCGCCGCCGTATTCGCGCTGTCCTCGCGATGGGAAGGCAGTCCGAACGTGCTGACCGAAGCCCTGGCGCTGGGCACACCATCGGTCGCGACCGACTGCCGCAGCGGCCCGAGGGAAGTGCTGCAGAACGGCCGCTACGGCTCGCTCGTCGCGGTGGGCGACGCCGCTGCGCTGGCCGATGCCATCGAGCGAACGCTCGATGCGCCGCTCCCGGCCGATGTTCTGCGCGAGGCCGTGGCCGATTACACAGTCGGGCGAAGCGCGATGCAGTATCTGAGGGTGCTGGGCCTGAACGGTCCGGTCCCGAACTGAGCCGACGCCCCGCGGCACCCGATCGCGTCATCGTGGCGACCTGAACGGCAAACACGACGGCTGACCGACGCCATGCCGTCCGCGAAGCAGCAACAGATCCAGACCGGATCTGCTGGCGTTTGGCTCCGCCCCCAGGATCCCGAGCCATCATCCGGCTGCGGTCGGACACCGAACTCAGTGAGCCCGCAGCAAATGGGTGAACGCGCGTCGCCGTTGCGCGCGCACGAACCACGACCCGGCGGCGACGCCGATGTCATGCAGGGCTCGCGGCAGCTTACGTTGCTGGGCGATCGCGCTGGAGGCATGCAGGCGCCAGTTCATCAGGCGTTCGTCGAGGAATCGGCAACCGGACAGCGAACTCGCAACGAACGGGATCCACAGATCGTGCGAGGGCAGATACGTTCGCCGGGCGATGACGATCGCGCGCTCGACGACCTCGCGCGTGCACATCATCTCGCAACCTCGCACCAGTCCGTTGACGATGCCGTACTGGGACGAATCGGCGAGATCGCGACGATCGACCTGGAAGTAGTCCTTGTCCGACTGCGCGATCGGCGAGCCGTCCTCGCCGATCACGGCGGCATCGGAGTGGATCAGCGAACTCGTACCGATCTCCTCGACCAATCGCCGGATCTTCTGGGGCAACCAGACATCGTCCTGGTCGGCGAATGCGATCAATGCGCCCCGGCACCGCATCATTGCCTGGATGAAGTTCCGCTTCCATCCGATCGTGCGCGGATTGCGAAAGACCCGAATATCGTTGCGCGAGCGGTAGCGTTCGAGGATTTCGAGGGTACCGTCTCGCGAGTGGTCGTCGAACACGACCAGCTCGATCTTCGGGTAGTCTTGACTGAAGATCGACTCCAGTTGCTCCGCCACATACTTCTCACCGTTGTAGGTGGCCATTGCCACCGAGACCAGCGGCTGATTTGCGAATGCCATGACTGTTACTCCCCAGCGGGCGCACCGCGGAATGCGATCGCCTTGGGACCGTGGTGCAGAACTCGGTCGCGAACGACCCGGTGCACCCGCCCCGTTAGGCGATGACGGCTTAAGGTCCTGGGCCTATGAGGTGTCGTGAAGGCCCGACACTCGATCCCCAGACACGCTGCCGCTCGCCGGATGTCAAACTCCGTCGGGACCGCCTTTCCCCCAAGGCCTTGTCGCGAAAGAGTCCATGCGGTGTCGCGCTGCGAGCCGCGGCACCGCGTTTGTTCCTGCAAGACCCATACCTCGAGTCTCTCGGTCACGAACTGAAGGGGGCCATCGCTGCGTCGGGCAGACGCGCAGCGGCCTTCCGGGCGGCTTGTAACCCGCGGATATTGCGCCGGAATCGCGTTCTTGACCCGGGCGACTCGGTGCGGCCGGGCGGACGCGCGGTTCGAACGGAACCCCGACTCTCATGGAGGACGTGATACAGATAGCAGGTCCTGGGCGCGAAACCCATCCGTAGGATTGCCGATGCCGCGCGGCCTGGCGACCCGACACACACGCACCGGTCCGTGGCCTTAGCAGATATAATCCGACGATCTGGACCGTCACCTACACACCTGATCCCGATGTTCGCCACCTTGCCCGCTCCTCGCTCGCCGCGTCGGCTCAACACGCGGTCCGATACGCGGTCCGATCCGGGAACCCGGTCGGCCGGATAGCCAGTCCGGCGGCGGGCACAAAAAATTCCTCGACGATGACCCGTTCCGACATTCGGTCGCCGCAGAACATTCTGGTCGTCCGGTTGACCGCGATCGGCGATATCGTCATGGCCTCGGGGGTCATCCCCTGCCTGCACACGGCCTTCCCCGATGCCCGTCTGTGCTGGCTCGTCGAGGAGGGCAACGAGGAGTTGCTCAGCTCCAATCCGCGCCTCGACCGCGTGTTCGTCTGGCCGCGCCGTCGTTGGAAGAGCCTGTTGCAACAGCGCCGGTATCTCACGTGGTGGCGCGAGTTTCGGGCCCTGCGCAGCGCGCTGCGGCAGGTCGAATTCGACTGGGTCATCGACCTGCAGGGGCTGTTGAAGAGCGGAGTCTGGGCCTGGCTGGCGGGAGGACGGCGTCGCATCGGCCTCGGTTCACGGGAGGGTTCGGCGCTGTTGATGACCGAGGTGGTCGAGCGGGAGAACAAGAGTCCTCTGATCGCGAAGGAATACCGCAAGCTGATGGACGTATTGGGCACCGCGCCCGAGCGGTTCGCGATGGACATCGTGGTCCCGCCCAAGGCGCGCATGTCGGCCGAGGCCTTGCTGGCGAATGCCGGGGGCGATACTGCTTACGCGGTGCTGTGCCCATTCACGACGCGGCCGCAAAAGCACTGGTTCGATGAGCGCTGGATCGAACTCGCCGGCACACTGCACGAAACCCTCGGCTTGCGTCCGGTGATCGTCGGCGGACCCGGCGAACGGCAGCGCGGTGCGGAGATGGCCGCCGCTGCGGGTCATGGCACGGTGAGTCTCGCCGGGCTTACGCATCTCGATGAATGCGCCGCGGTGCTTCAGGGCGCAAGCCTGGTCATCGGCGTCGATACCGGCTGGACGCATGCCGGAATCGCCCTGAGGCGGCCGACGCTGAGCCTTCTCGGTTCCACGGATCCTTATTTCGACACCGGATCGCCGTCAGCGCGAGCGCTGTATCACGTGTTGCCATGCTTCCCGTGCTATCGGCACCCGACCTGCAACGGTGACTACACGTGCATGCGGCTGCATACGGTGGCCGATGTGTTGTCGGCGGCAGCCGCGTTGCTCGGGGAACACTTACCGACGCAGGGCGCGGCGATGACCGAGGAGTAAGTCGATGTGCGGTATTGCCGGCGTGATCCTTCCCGGGACGACGGTCGATCAGACCCTGCTGCAGCCGATGGCCGATCGACTGCAGCATCGTGGCCCGGATGGACACGGTTTTTTCTCGGAGGGACCGTTCGGGCTGGTTCACACGAGACTGTCGATCATCGACCTGGCCGGCGGACAACAGCCGATCCGTGATCCCGGACGGCGGCTGGCCGTGGTCGCGAATGGCGAGATCTACAACTTCGTCGAACTGCGCGAGGACCTGGAAAGGGCCGGGTGTGGATTCGCGACGCATTCGGACAGCGAAACGATCCTGCAGGCCTATGCGCTGGACCCACAACGGTTCATCGACCGTCTGCACGGCATGTTTGCATTCGCGCTGTACGACGGGGAGCGTCGCCGTCTGATCCTCGGGCGCGATCGCCTCGGCATCAAGCCACTCTATTACGCCCGCCTGCCCGACCGGTTCGTGTTCGCGTCGGAGATCAAGGCGATCCTTCCGCTGCTGCCCAGGACGCCGGACATCGATGCCGACGCCTTCTCCCAGTTCCTCAACAACCACTGCACGCTCGGCGAGTCGACGATGTTCGCCGGCATCCGCAAGCTGGCGCCCGGCGAACTGATCGAGGTCGGCGACGACCTGGTCGTGCATCCGCGTCGCTACTGGACACCATTGCCGGTGCGCACCCGTGGACTGAGCCTCGGCGAGGCCACGGAAGAATTCGAGCCCTTGTTCGAACAGGTCATGCGTGAGCACGTCAGATCCGACGTCCCGTACGGGTTGTTCCTGTCCGGGGGCAACGACTCGGCGATCCTGCTGGCGATGTTGAGCCGGCTGCAGTCGCAACCGGTACGGACGTTCTCGATCGGCTATGTCGATGCCGCGCTGCGCGACGAACTGAAGGATGCCGAGTACATCGCGGGCGTCTGCGGCAGCCAGCACACGTCGATCCGCATCGAGCGCGCGGCCTTGTTCCGGCGGATTCCGCATACCGTCTGGGCGATGGACGATCTGATGCGTGACTACGCCAGCCTGCCGACCTCGGCCTTGTCCGAGGCAGCCGGGCGCGAGTTGAAGGTCGTCTTCACCGGCGAGGGCGGAGACGAGGCATTCGGCGGTTATCGACGCTATCGGCAGCCGGCGATCGCGTGGTGGCTGCGCAACCTGATCGCGCCGGGTTCCGGCGGATTCCGCACGCGCAGCGACTGGTGGCGGCGACGCTCGCGGCGCCTGTTCGGCCCGGAACTCGCACCGCGCCTTGAGTCCTTTCGCGAACCCTATGTCCGCGCGTGGCAGGCGGCACCACCAGACTGGAGCCATCTGCAGCACTGTCAGTACACCGACCTGGCGACCGACCTGCCGGACAGCCTGCTGATGAAGGTCGACCGGATGATGATGGGCTTCGCGCTGGAAGGGCGCGTGCCGTTCCTCGATCACCGCGTCGTCGAGTTCGGACTCGGCCTGCCGGACTCGCTGAAGGTCCATCGCGACGAACCCAAGGTCTTCCTGCGCCGTTGGGCCGAGCGATACCTGCCGCGCGAACACCTGCGACTGAAGAAGCGCGGCTTCACGGTGCCGGTGCGCGAGTGGCTGTCGGGCCCGTTCCTGAACGCGCTGGAACACCGCCTGAGCGCCAACCCCGCGGTGCAGCACTGGTTCGACGTGCGCCACCTGCCGGCGCTGTTCGAGGCCCAGCGGCGAAAAGGCAACGCGACCCGGGAAATCTTCTGCCTGATGCAGTTCGCGATCTGGCATCGCTTGTTCATCGAAAGCCCCGGCCTGCGCCCCTCCCCGGACGAAGATCCGCTCGACTGGATGGCCTGATCCGCGACGTACGACCCTTTCGGTTATCATGTGGGGTTTTTGCGGCCGCGCACGATGAGAGAAGCCCGAGAGTCGGAACGCCTGAACAACGGCATGGTCGTATACCGGCGTCTGCTGAGCTACGGCCTGCCGTACTGGCGAATGTTCGCGCTGTCGGTGCTGGCGATGATCGTCTACGCGATGCTCGGCCCGGCGTTCGCGAAGCTGATCGAACCGCTGATCGATGGAACCTTCATCGACAAGGATCCGGAAGTCATGCGGAATGCGCCGTGGATCCTGCTCGGCCTGTCACTGACCCGGGGTATCTCCGGGTTCACGGGCGATTACTGCTCGGGCTACGTCAGCCGCCAGATCATCGCCAAACTCCGCAGCGACCTGTTCGACCAGTTGCTGTACCTGCCGTGCCGCTACTACGACCAGTCCTCGTCCGGTCAACTGCTGTCGCGCCTGCTCTACAACACCGAACAGGTGTCGAACGCCCTGACCACCGGGCTCGTGTCGGCGTTCAAGGACACCCTGACGATCATCGGCCTGACGGCCCTGATGATTTACGAGAACCTGACGCTGTCGACGATCTTCATGTTTGTCGGCCCCTTGCTCGCGTTCAGCATCCGCTTCGTCAGCAAGCGCTTCCGCCGCATCAGCATGCGCATTCAGGAGTCGATGGGCAACGTCTCGCACGTCGCGCAGGAGGTCATCGACGCCCACCGGATCGTCAAGGTCTTCAACGGTTCCGACTACGAGACGGCGAAATTCCGTCGCGAGAACGAGACCAACGCGAGGCGCTACATGCGTCTGATCGCGACCGACTCGCTCAGCAGCGCGGTGATCCAGTTCATCTACGTCAGCGGCTTCGCGGCGATCATGTATGTCGTGTCGGTCGAGTCGGTCCGCGAATCGATCACCCCGGGAAGCCTGATCGCCTTCGTCGCCGCGATGGCGATGATGCTCAGCCCGATCAAGCGGCTGATCAGCGTCATGAGCACGATTCAGAAGGGTATCGCCGCGGGCGACAGCATCTTCGAGATGCTCGATTCGGAGCGCGAACAGGATATCGGAGCGCTCCGGCTCGACGATGTACGGGGGCACATCGAGTACCGCGGCATCGATCTCCGCTACAACTCGGACCAGACGCCCGCCCTGTCCTCGATCGATCTGACCGTCGAGGCCGGACGGACGATCGCGCTGGTCGGACAATCCGGCAGCGGCAAGACCTCGCTGGTGCGCCTGCTGCCGCGACTGTACGAACCGAGCGCCGGCGAGATCAGGATCGACGGCCACGACATCCGCACACTCAGCCTGCAGAACCTGCGTTCGCACATCGCCTACGTCGGCCAGGAAGTCATGCTGTTCAACGACACCGTCGCGAACAACATCGCCTATGGACGTCAGGGTGATGCCTCGCGCGAGGAAATCCGCGAGGCCGCGCGCGCGGCCCATGCGCTCGACTTCATCGAAGCGCTGCCGCAGGGTTTCGACACCGCGGTCGGACAGCATGGCATCGTGCTGTCCGGCGGTCAGCGGCAACGCATCGCGATCGCCCGGGCCCTACTGAAAAACGCCCCGATCCTGATCCTCGACGAAGCGACCTCGGCGCTCGATGCGGAATCCGAGCGGCATGTGCAGGCCGCGCTGGACGTCTTGATGCGCAACCGTACGACCCTCGTGATCGCGCATCGATTGTCGACGATTCAGGGAGCGGACCGGATATTCGTGCTGCGTCAGGGGCGGATCGTCGAACACGGGTCGCACCAGGAACTGCTGGACCGGAACGGCGCCTACGCGGAATTGTACGCGCTGCAATTCGGCAGCAACCCGTTCCTGCATCAGGTGACCCCGGACCGCGTCGACTGAACCGCACCGAACGAAGCCCGGAACCCGGCCAGCCGGAACAAGGCCACAGATATTGCGGTTTCCCGCATTTCGCCCTATGGTGTGCACACCCCTGCCGGACCGGACGACCGGGCGGCAGAACGGGATCGGAACAACAAGCGTCGAGAACCGGGGCCGTGTGAGGAGACCGAACATGTTGCAGGTGGTAGCGGGACTGACTGTCGCATTCGTGGGTTACGTGCTGTACGAAGTGTTCAAGACCGTCTCCCAGGTCAACACGCAGTCCAAGCCTGCGAAGACACCCGCAAAACGAAGCCCCAAGGCGGTCACGCCACCCTCCGCCGAGGTGCCCGCCGTGGCCGAACCCGAAGCCGTCGTGACCGACGCGGAGCCGGCACCGGCCGCGTCGACACCCACGGAAGCCGTTGCCGACGCGAGCGATGACAAGGCCGTTCAGTTGCGGAATCCGACCACCGGCGAAACCTGCCCGTTTCCGACGAACTACCGCTTCGCGAAGAAATGGGTCAAGGAAGCTCTGGTCGCGGAGCAACTGCTCGACCGGATCTACAAGGCGAACGAGCTGGACGACAAAGGCTCACAGGAAGTGAAGGCGGCGCTGGAACAGCTCCGCGCGATGCCGAAGTACCACGGCTGATGCCCGACCTGCGCGAGCCCCCCGGGGCTGCCTATTCAAGTCCCAGCCGTTTGAGCCGATAGCGCAGCGAGCGAAACGTCAGGCCGAGCTGCCGGGCGGCCGCCGTCCGGTTCCACCGCGTCTGCTCCAACGCCTCGAGAATCACCCGCCGCTCCATATCCTCCATGTAGCGATCCAGCGGAACGCCGGGATCCGGGTTCGCTTCGACCGCCTCGCGCATCGCATATGCCGCGATGCCCGCATCATCGGACAGCAACATGTCCTCGGCCTGGATCTCGGCCCCTTCGCACAACGCGACCGCCCGTTCGAGAACGTTCTCGAGTTCGCGGACATTGCCCGGAAACCGGTACCTCGACAAACGGGCCATCGCATCGTCGCTGAGTCGTACCGGCTCAACCCCGGTCATCCTGCCGAGGCGGGCAAGGATTCGCTCCGCCAGCAAGGGGATGTCCTCGCTGCGCGCCCGCAGCGGCGGGACGTTGAGCTCGATGACGTTGATCCGATAGAACAGGTCCTGGCGGAACGCCCCGTCGCGGACGAGTTCCGGCAGATTCTTGTGGCTGGCGCTGAGGATCCTCACGTCGACGCGTATCTCGGCCGAGTCCCCGACCGGCCGGAACGACTTCTCCTGAATCGCCCGCAGCAGCTTCACCTGCAGTGACAACGGCAGATCCGCGACCTCGTCGAGGAACAGCGTCCCCCCGTCCGCGGCCTTGAACAGGCCCTGCTTGTCCGCGATCGCGCCGGTAAAACTGCCCTTGCGGTGGCCGAAGAACTCGCTCTCCATCAACTCCGACGGAATCGCGCCGCAATTGACGACGACGAACGGCTTGTCCGCCCGCGCGCTCTTGCTGTGAATCAGCCGCGCGACCAGATCCTTGCCGGTACCGGACTCGCCGCTGATGAAGATCGGCGCCTGACTGCGCGCCAGCTTGACGATCTTGCTGCGAATCTCGCGGATCGCCGGCGACTCGCCGATCAGCGTGTCGCGCGAACGACGGTCGATCTGATCGCCGAGCAGTCCCAGGCGCAGCCCGGCATCGACCAGCCGCCTGAGGCCCTCGAGATCGATCGGCTTCGGCACGAAGTCGAACGCGCCGTTCTTCAACGCACGAATCGCCGCATCCATGTTGCCGTGCGCGGTGATCACGGCGACCGGCAGCTTCGGGTAGTGCTCCTGTATGTAGTCCACGAGGTCGAGCCCGTCGCCATCCGGCAGCCGCATGTCCGTCAGCACCAGGTGCAGCGCGTGATGTTGCAACACCGCTTTCGCCTCGGCGACGTTCGCGGCGGTCTTCACGTGAACGTCCATCCGCCGCAATGTGATCGCGATCAGTTCACGGATATCCGGTTCGTCGTCGATGATCAGGACCACCGCGTCGCTCATAGCTCGACCGCCACATGGCTGCCATCCGCGAGCACGACGCGGAAGCAGCTTCCGTCCCGCCATGGGCGGTACTCCACGCGCGCCTGATTCAGCTCGGCGAGTTCCCGGGCGATGTAAAGCCCGACGCCGTTGCCGGCCCGCGAGGTGGTGAAGAACGGCTCGAAAATCTGTTCCGCGACGCTGGGCTCGACGCCGCCGCCATGATCGATGACGTCGATGCAAGGCCGCGAATCGACCGGGTCTCGCCTGAGCATGACCTCGATGCCGGCCTTGCCCGGATCACCGTACTTCAACGCGTTGCTGCACAGGTTATCGAGAATCTGCTTCAGGTGACTCGGATCGACCATCGCACGCAATCCGCGTCCATCCCCACTCAACACGAACGGCGATGGCGCGAGCTGGTGCTCCTCCGCGAAATCGGACAGGAAGCGGCTCAGCCACGGACCTAGATCGACATTCGTACGATGCGAGGAATGCCGCCGCGAGATCTGCAGGATGTTTTCGATGATTTCATTGACGCGACGCGTGTGCTTCAACACGATGTCGAGCAGGCCACGATCCTCCTGGGCGAGCCCCGCGGACTCGTTCAACAGTTGTGATGCGTGATGAATCGCGCTCAGCGGATTGCGAATCTCGTGCGCCATGCTGGCGGCCAGCCGGGCCAGGGAATCGAGCTTGCTGCGCTGAACCCGCTGCTTGTGCAGCGCGTTGTCCTCGAGCAGCACCATGCGCAGGACAGGCTCCGATGGCCCCATCCGGGCGAACCGGACCTGAACCGACTGACCGTCGGGCCCGGACGAGGCATGCAGGGTGTCCTCGCTGGTTTCGCCGTTCAGCCAGTCGAAGTAGGCGTTCCGGAGCATCGCTCCCACTTGGTCGAGATGGATCAACGGAGCATTCAGGCCCAACAATCGCTGTGCTGCCGGATTGGCCATCTGGATACGATGACCCGCATCGAGCACGATGATACCGGATTGCAGGTGCTCGACGATGAACTCGTTCAGATGCCGCAGATTCGCCAGATCGTGCGTGCGCCGCGCGGCGATCAGATGACTCTGCTCGGCGCGGCGGGACAGCGCGATCGCCAGCAGCGCGATCGCGAAGAACGCCGCACCGAGCAAACCCGCCGCCATCGACGATCCCGCCCCGCGCGGATCGTTTAAGCCAACCGTCAGGTCCTGGACCAGAACCCCGATACTGGCCAGCGCGGCGAATCCAACCGAGCAGCGGCCACCGGTCAGGATACCGCCGGCGGCCACGGTGCACGCGAGCAGAATGCCGAGCCCACTGGCAACCCCGCCGGAAGCCGCCATCAGCGCCGAGATCGCACAGACATCGGCAAGGATCTGGAAATGCACCTGAGCGGCGAATGCCGGCTTGCGCCGCCACAACAGCGGAAGCCCCAGTATCGCGGACCCGAGGTAGGCCGACGCGGCGATGATGAACAACCGGCCGTCGAGCACCGACAGCAGCGCGAAGGGACTGTCGAGCCACGCGGGAACCGCCAGCAGCAGACCCAGGCCGATCCGGTAGGCGACGAACAGGCCGAGCGAGCGCCACGCCTGCTCCACCGGCACGCTGAAATGCGGCGAGAACGGACACGGGGTCAGCGACGCTTCCCGTTCGGACGCGACCAACAGCGGATTGCCGATCGATCGCTGTTCTCGGCTGCCGTCCACGATGACCTCGTTACGCGTTGACCCAGGGATGGTGACGGCGACAACTGCAGCCGCCGAACGTTTGCGGCGAAGTATCTCCATGCCCGGCGCCGCCCGCAAGCATGTTGGCCTGGGCACGAGTTTGCCGTGTCGATGCCGTTTGGGCGCCACATCGCTTAGAATAGACGAGCGCTTTCACTGAACATCGAACGCCGCGCCGGCCATGAGTACCGGAACCCGACCGGGCGGGACCCCGACCGAACCTCACCGCACGCACCGATGAATCTACACGAGTATCAAGCCAAGCAGTTGTTGGCCGATTACGGCATCGCCGTACCACGTGGCACGACCGCATCCAGCGCCGACGGCGCGCGCGAGGCGGCACGCGCTCTCGGCGGGTCACGCTGGGTCGTCAAGGCGCAGGCACACACCGGCGGCCGCGGCAAGGCCGGCGGGGTCCGCGTCGTCGATGACCTGGCGGCCGTGGCCGACGCCGCCGGCGCGATGATCGGTTCGCGTCTGGTCACGGCGCAGAGCGGCCCGGCAGGATTGCCCGTGGACACGGTGTTGATAGAAGAGGTCAAGCCGATAGCCCGTGAACTGTATCTGGGCGCGCTGGTCGACCGTTCCCGCGAGCGCATCGCGATGATCGGCTGCGCCGAGGGCGGGGTTGACATCGAGGAGGTCGCGGCCGAACATCCGGAGCGCATCCTCAGTTGTCACGTCGACCCGGTCGCGGGTATCCAGGCGTATCAGGGCCGCGAGATGGCCTTTGCCTTCGGGCTCAGCGGGCATCAGGTCGATGCCTGGGTCAGGACGATGACCGCCTTGTGCCGACTGCTCGTCGACAAGGACCTCAGTCAGGTCGAGATCAACCCATTGATCATCGACGGTGACGGCAAGCTGCTGGCCCTGGACGCGAAGATCAACATCGACGACAACGCGCTGTACGCGCATCCGGAACTCGTCGCGCTGCGCGATGCCGCCCAGGAGGACCCGACCGAATGCGCCGCGCACGAGCATGGTCTGAGCTACGTGACGCTGGGCGGCAACATCGGCTGCATGGTCAACGGCGCGGGCCTGGCGATGGCGACGATGGACATGGTGCGGCTTCGCGGGGGCATGCCGGCGAATTTTCTCGACGTCGGCGGCGGCACGACCGCGGCCCGGGTCGCGGAAGCCTTCAAGCTGATCCTCGCGGACAAGACGGTCCGGGCCGTTCTGGTCAACATCTTCGGCGGCATCGTCCGCTGTGACCTGATCGCCGAGGGCATCATCGCCGCGATCCGCGAGGTGCATGTCGCGGTACCGGTCATCGTTCGCCTCGAAGGAACGAACGCCGAAGCCGGCCGCAGCATGTTGGCCAATGCCGATGTCGCGATCATCACCGCGGCCGACCTCGACGAGGCCGCGCGCAAGGCAGTGGAGGCGGCACGTCCATGAGCATTCTGATCGACGCATCGACCCGCTTGATCTGCCAGGGATTCACCGGCAAGCAGGCGACGTTCCACTCACAACAATGCCTGGACTACGGCACGCGCCTGGTCGGCGGTGTGACGCCCGGCAAGGGCGGTGGCCTCCACCTCGGACTTCCGGTGTTCGACACGGTACGCGAGGCAGTGCGGGAAACCGGCGCAACCGCCAGCATGATCTACGTCCCGCCTCCGTTCGCGGCCGACGCGATCCTCGAAGCCGCCGATTCCGGGATCGAACTGATCGTCTGCATCACCGAGGGCATCCCGGTGCTGCAGATGCTGCGCGTCAAGAATGCGTTGCGGGGCAGTGCCGTGCGCCTGGTCGGCCCGAACTGCCCGGGGGTCATCACGCCGGGCGAGTGCAAGATCGGCATCATGCCCGGATTCATCCATCAACCCGGCTGCATCGGCATCGTATCGCGATCCGGTACGCTGACGTATGAAGCGGTGTTCCAGACGACCCGTGCCGGCCTCGGACAGAGCACCTGTGTCGGAATCGGCGGCGACCCGATCAAGGGCATGGACTTCACCGATGTGCTGGAACTGTTCGAGCAGGACGAACGGACGCGCGGCATCATCCTCGTCGGCGAGATCGGCGGCAGCGCCGAGGAAAGCGCCGCCGAATACATCCGCGAACGCGTGACGAAACCGGTCGTCGGCTACATCGCCGGACTGACTGCACCTCCCGGCAAACGCATGGGTCACGCCGGCGCCATCATCACCGGCGGCAAGGGCAGCGGCACGAGCAAGGTGGAGGCGCTGAAGGAGGCTGGGGTCGCGGTGGTCGACTCACCGTCGAACATGGGTCAGCAGATGCTGGCTCTATTGTCCTGAGCGTCGCGGGCAGGCCCGGCTTGAGCTTGCGGATCGCCGTCGCGCAGATCAACCTCAAGGTCGGCGACGCGCGCGGCAACGCGCGGCGGGTAATTGAGACGGCAACGTACGCGCGCGACGCTCTGCACGCCGATGCGGTGCTGTACCCGGAACTGACGCTGTCGGGCTATCCACCCGAGGATCTGATTCTCCGGCCGGACTTTCTGGTCCAGATCGAGCGTGCGCTGCACGAAGTCGCCGACGCGACATCAGGGATCGACGTGATCCTTGGTTTTCCCGAGAAGCAGCTCGGCATGCCCTACAACAGCGCGGCCGTGCTGCGCAACGGAAGCATCGCCGCGCTGTATCGCAAACAAGCCCTGCCGAACTACGGCGTATTCGACGAGAAGCGCTATTTCCTGCCGGGTGACCGCAGCTGCGTGTTCGATCTGAAAGGCGTCCCGGTCGGCCTGACGATCTGCGAGGACATCTGGCTGCCCGGCGCGGTCGAGCGCGCGGCGCAACTGGGCGCGCGCATCGTGCTCAATCTGAATGCCTCCCCTTTCCACACCGGCAAGACGCTGGAAAGGGAGCACGTCGTCCGCGATCGCGCCACGGTCGCCGGGGTTCCGATCGTCTACGTCAATCTGATCGGAGGCCAGGATGAGCTGGTATTCGACGGTGCCTCCTTCGTCATGGATGCCACCGGCACGGTCCGTTTCCGCGCTCCGGAATTCACCGAATCGGTCGTACCGATCGAGTTCGATGTCGGCGATGCGGTCGTACCACGCGCTACGACGGTTGCCGATCGACTACCCGATATCGCCGGCATCTATCGAGCGCTCGTCACCGGTGTCCAGGATTACGTGCGCAAGAACCGGTTCGAGGGCGCGGTACTCGGCTTGTCCGGCGGCATCGACTCGGCTCTGACGCTGGCGATCGCGGTAGATGCGCTGGGTGCGGCCAACGTCGAAGCGGTCGCGATGCCTTCACGCTATTCGGCCGACATCAGCCTGCTCGATGCACGTTTGCAGGCCGAGCGGATGGGGGCCGGGTTTTCGGTCATTCCGATCGAGCCGGCATTTAAGACCTTTCTCGACATGCTCGAACCACATTTCGCGGGCCTGCCACCGGATACGACCGAGGAGAATATCCAGGCCCGCTGCCGCGGCGTGCTGTTGATGGCGATCTCCAACAAGAAGCGACGGATCCTGCTGACGACCGGCAACAAGAGCGAAATGAGCGTGGGTTACGCGACGCTGTACGGCGATATGGCAGGAGGGTTCGCGCCCCTGAAGGATGTCTCCAAGTTGCTCGTGTATCGGCTCGCCGAATACCGCAACGGGATCGCGCCGGTCATTCCGCAACGGGTGCTGGATCGGGCCCCGTCGGCCGAGCTCCGACCGGACCAGAGGGACGAGGACTCATTGCCGCCGTACGCCATGCTCGACCCGATACTGCAGATGTACGTCGAAGAGGACCGCTCGGTCGAGGAGATCATCGCCGCCGGGTATCCGGCTGCCGAGGTCCAGCGCGTCACCGCCTTGGTCGACCGCAACGAATACAAGCGGCGTCAGGCGCCACCCGGGGTCAAGATCTCGCGCCGCGCGTTCGGCCGCGACCGCCGTTACCCGATCACCTGCGGCTACACGGCCGGCGACTGAATCCGGCAACGCGGGTCCCGCCCAATTTCACTTCGCACCGGCATCCTTCGGGTCCGGAACCCGCAGCAAGGCCGGCAGGCCCGCCGGATTCTCCCAGAAGCTGGCGCCGTTGAACGGTGCGACCGGTTGAGCCACGAGCCGCTCGACCCGCTGCAACCAGTCGATCGGTATTGCAAACGTATGCGTCGAGTGTCCGGACGGCAGAAACGTCGCAAGCCCGGTCAGCCGCCCACCATCGTCGAAGATCGCCCCCCCGCTCGCGCCGGACGTGAAATCGGCCGAGGTTTCGATGATCTGTGCGCCCTCGAATGGATGCAGGGCCTCGACGCGACCCTGTGAAAAGGCCATGCCGATCGCGCGCGGGAACCCGTAGAAGTACACCGTGTCGCCGACGTGCAACCCGGACGACGAGCCGAGACGTGCGCTCGGAACCGCCAGCCCCGGCGCCTCCAGCAAACAGAGATCGTGTTGCGCGTCGGCCCGCTGTGAGGATGCTCGAAAGCGCATGCCGCCCTTGGCGATGACGACCGCTTTGGCGGTACGCGTCACATGACAGTTCGTGACGACCCGATCCGGACCGACGACGACGCCGGAGCCGAAGAACGTCCGCGCGTCCCCGCCGTACGCGTGGATCTGCACGACGCTCAACCCCATGCGGTGATCGACCTCGGCGAACACCATCGCCGGCGCGAGTACCGCGCAGCCGGCCAGAACCCTCAGCCTGCGCTGTCCCATCGCTTAGCCCCCTGTTGCTCAGCCGCACAACACTTTCGCACAAGCATCCCGCGCGGCAAACCGGCAACGGCCCCGCGTCGCCATTCAGTCGTCGTCGTTCAGTCGCAGGATGCAGGCACCCCGACGATTCAGCGTGACACTTAACGATATGGATCGGTGGCACGCGGGCAAGTTCACCACGAGCCTTCGAGTCCTCTGCCCGGACGCGCCGAATTCGCCGAACCCCATGCCGGTCAGGGTCGTTGGCGACCGGGTTTCGGCGCCGTTATACTCCCGAAAAAAGCCAATCACTCAAGATACGCAGGGGAACATCGCCGTGGCAGCCTACCCGACCGAGAACATCCGCAATATCGCATTCGCCGGGCAGGCCGGCTCAGGAAAGACCAGCCTGATCGAGGCCCTGCTAGTACAGGCCGGCGCCAAGCCCGCGCAGGGCACGGTCGAAAAAGGTGACACCACGAGCGATTTCGACACGCTGGAGCAGCGCCACCAGCATTCGCTGCAAGTCTCGGTAATCGGATTCGAACATCGCGGCCGCCGCATCAACCTCATTGACACACCGGGGTATCCCGACTTCCTGGGGCAGACGCTCAGCGCGCTGTCAGCCGTCGAAACGATCGCCGTGGTCGTCAATGCGCAAACGGGAATCGAACCGATGACCCGCAGGATGATGGACTGGGTCGTGAATCAACACGTCCCCTGCATGATCATCGTCAACAAGATCGACGCGGAGCCGGATCGGCTGCAGGACGTGCTGGACGAGATCAGCGCGGCGTTCGGCAAGGAATGCCTGCCGCTGGATCTTCCGGCCGATCACGCGCGACGCGTCGTCGACGTCGTCAGTCACGCCGACGGAACGGCCGATTTCTCGTCGGTCGCCGCCGCTCACGCCGCGCTGCTGGAACAGACCGTAGAGGTTGATGAGACGGCAACGGAGCAGTACCTGACACAGGGCGACATGAGTCCGGCCGAGTTGCATGCGCCGTTCGAACAGGCCTTGCGCGAGGGGCACCTGATCCCGGTCTGCTTCGCGTCCGCCCGAACCGGGGCCGGGGTCACCGAGTTACTGGACGCGTTCGCCGAGCTGGCACCGAGTCCTCTGGAAGCCAACCCGTACCCGTTCATCGCCGTGGATGAAGGTCAGACGACGCAGATCTGGGCCGAACCGGACCCGTCCGCGCCGCTCTTGGCGCATGTGTTCAAACTCGAATTCGATCCCTTCATCGGCAAGATCGGCCTGCTGCGCATCCATCAGGGTCGTATTCGTAAGGGCGGCAACCTGTTGATCGGACATGCCGGCAAGTCGGTGAAGGTCACCCGCTTGCTGCGCGTCAACGGAAAGGAACACCAGGAAATCGAGGAAGCCGCGGCGGGAGACATCTGCGCGATCGCCAAGCTCGATGAAATCGAACAGGATTCGGTGCTGCACGACACGCATGACCAGGACCGCGTGGACCCGCCACGGATCAGCTATCCGACACCGCTGGTCGGACTGGCGCTGAAGGCCAAGCGCCGCGGCGACGAACAGAAGATCACCGAGGTGCTGCACAAACTGGTCGCCGAGGATCCGGGGCTGCGGATCGACCATGACATGAGCGCCAACGAGACCGTGCTGCGCGGGCTGGGCGACTTCCATCTGCGCGTCGCGCTGGAAAAGCTCGATGAACGCTTTCACGTCGAGGTCGAGACCCACCCACCGACGATTCCTTACCGCGAGACGATCACCCGTCCGGCCGACGGATTCTGTCGACACAAGAAGCAGACCGGTGGCGCGGGACAGTTCGCCGAGGTCCAGTTACAGATCGAACCGCTACCGCGCGGCGGTGGTTTCGAATTCGTCGACCGGATCACCGGCGGTGCGATTCCGGGGCAATTCATCCCGGCGATCGAGAAGGGTGTACGGCAAACCCTGGCGTCCGGCGCGATCGCCGGATTTCCGCTGCAGGACGTCCGCGTCACGGTCGTCGACGGCAAGTTCCACTCCGTGGACTCGAAGGAAATCGCCTTCATCACCGCCGGACGCAAGGCCTTCATCGATGCGGTCGGCAAGGCCGGGGCGGTCGTGCTCGAACCGATCGCCCAACTCGAGGTGACAGCGCCCGGACACTGCGCCGGGGCAATCTCCGGGGATCTCTCGTCACGTCGCGCGCGGATCGGCGGCACCGATGCCGGTCCCAAGGGCGAGGTCATCCTGCATGCGCTGGCCCCGCTGGCAGAACTTCAGGACTACGGCTCACGCCTGAAGTCGCTGACCGGCGGCGAAGGTAACTGGGGCATTCAATTCAGCCACTACGAACCCGCCCCGCCCACGGTGCAGAAGGAGTTGGTCGCCCGGCACAAGCCGCGCGAGGACTGAAGCGCACGGTCCACCCCAAGCAGGCCTGGCTGCGCCGATGTCCTGCAACACGCCCATCGGCTGTTCGACATCCAGCACGCGGTGCTCCCGACGAGACTACCGGTGCGGGAGTTCTACGAGGAACTCGTGCGGACCGAGCAGGCTGCTGAACCTGAAACACCTGGGCCGGGAATCGCTGACGGGCACCGCGGCGATCGTCGGCCGGCGTCTGCTGCGCGGGCAGACCAACTTCCTGCGCAGCCTGTGGAGGTTCAACAGCGTCTTCAATCCCGAGTTGCGGATGAGCGACCACCGCCGGCCGACCGTGTTCCACATGGCGCCGCAGCCGCACGGCAAATCGGATCACTCGCGCGCATCTTGGCCGGAATCGAGGGCGCAATGTCCTTGCGGACATTGCGCGCGTTCGGGAGGATAGCGCCCGGACACTCGATCGCTGACCATCACACCGGGTCCCGGCGTGGCTTGACGGTCGAGACGAACTCGCTAAGGGAGACTCCGTGATGCAGAACGCGACGGTATCGGAATCCGTTAGGACCCCGGGACCCCGGAACATCGGCATCGTCGCCTTCGACGGTGTCGAAATCCTCGATCTGACCGGGCCGCTCGACGTACTCGCGATGACGAGTCTCGGCATGAGGCAGACCGGGGTCAGCACCGAGGATGTGTATAAGGTCTCGGTGTTCGCGAAGCAGCCCGGGCTGATCCGGACCTCGTGCGGCCTGAGCATCTATGCCGACCGCGCCTATGGCGAGGTTCGCGACGATATCGACACCTTGTTCATACCCGGATCGCCGGATGTCGGTGCGGTGCTCGCCGATCCGGTGCTGTGCGAGTGGGTACGCGCGATGTCCGGCCGGGTCCGCCGGCTGGTGTCTGTCTGCACCGGGGCCTTCCTCTTGGCCGAGGCGGGACTGCTAAACGGCCGGCGCGCGACCACGCACTGGGCGTTCTGCGAACGACTCGCCGAGGACTATCCGGCCGTGCAGGTCGAGGCCGACCGGGTCTACCTGCGCGACGGTTCAATGCTGACGTCCGGCGGGGTGACGTCGGGCATCGACCTGAGCCTGGCGCTGATCGAGGAGGACTGGGGCCGAGAGGCGGCCCTGTTCACCGCGCGCTTCCTCGTCGTGTTCCTCCGACGACCCGGCGGACAGTCACAATTCAGCGGCTATCTGCTGAGCGAGTCCACGTCGCGACCCGATCTTCGAGCGCTGCAGTTGTGGATCATCGAGAATCCGGGAGAGGACCTGCGGAACGAGGCCCTGGCCGAACGCATGGCGATGAGTCCGCGCAATTTCGCCCGGGTATTCCAGCAGGAAACGGGCATGACGCCCGCTCGCTTCGTCGAGAAGGCGCGCGTCGATGCCGCGCGCCATTTCCTAGGCACGACCGACCATCGGATCGAGACGGTTGCACAGCTTGCCGGATTCGTCGACCCGGAACGGATGCGCCGGGCCTTCATCCGCCTGATCGGCATCAGCCCTCTCCAGTACCGCGAGCGATTCGGCCCACCGTCACAGCAACCAACTCCGAGGCTGACCGAGCGCGACGCGCAGTCCATGGCCGCGGCGCTCAACGACTTCTGAGAAAGCTCGGATCGATTCAGAACTTCCCGTGGTAAAGGGAGGTGTCCCCGCAATCCAACACGTTAAGCCGCTGACATTCGTCAGGCACGGCGGAAGCGCGTCTGGCCTCATCGGCGCGCGGATCACTCATCCTGGCCCGCATCCTCATCGGGCGCGGCGTCGTCGACGGGCGACTCGGGCGCGGCCTCGCGTCGAACCCAGTTGCCCTTTTCGTTCTTGTCGAGCTCGGCTTCGTCCGGAGTGCAGCCGCCGAGAATCAGCGCCGTAAACCACACGAACAGCCATCGACGGCGTTTCAATTCAGCCTCCCCGACCCCGCGATGCGACATGCGTTCGCTGCTGATACATCCCGGTGCCGCCCGGTCACAGCCACGTCGATCCGCGAGCGTCCGGGACCGCGCTTTTTATAGTGGAATGCCCAATGTCCGGCAAGTACCCTCGCGTCGTCGACACTAGCCGACCGTGACCGCGGCGGGACTTGAAACCCCAGTGCTTCGACCCTACTTCGCATGATCGAGAAGAGCTAGCCCGAACGGGCTGCGAGGAGGTAACCATGTTCGATTCATTCAGCCGCGTGGAAGACAGTCTTTTCGGCCAGATGCGCCGCCTCGAACGGGAATTCGATCAACTGGTGGGTGGCGGACGCTGGTCCCGGGGCATACGCTCCGTAGCGCGTGGAACCTTTCCGGCCGTCAACGTCGGATCGACGCCCGACGCGATCGACGTCTATCTGTTCGTTCCCGGAATCGATGCACAATCGCTGGAATTGTCGATCCAACGAAACCTTTTGAGTGTATCCGGCAAGCGCGCCGAGCCGAACACGGGCGAGGCCACGTATCACCGCCGGGAGCGATTTGCCGGCGATTTCCGCCGCGTCATTGCGCTTCCCGACGATGCGGATCCCGATCGTGTTCACGCAACTTACCGTGACGGCATCCTGCATATCGCGGTTCAGCGCCGCGAGGCGGCCAAGCCGCGCCAGATCGCGGTGCAGTGATGGAGGACTCGAACGATGAATGAAAACACACAGATGACGACGACCTCGGCGAGCCCGTCGGAGCCCGGCAGGGATCGCACCGGGGAGCAAGAAATCGTATTGTTGCCACCCGTCGACATTTACGAGGACAGCGATGGCATCACGCTGATCGCCGATCTGCCCGGCGTCGGCAGGGAACAGCTCGACATCCACGTCGATCGCGACGCGCTGCAGATCGACGCGCGGGTGCGGATGGATCTTCCGGAGGGCATCCAGGCCCTGTATGCCGATGTCCAATCGACGAGGTATCGCCGCGACTTCTCGCTGAGCCCGGAACTCGATACCGACCGTATCGACGCGGTATTGAAGGACGGCGTGTTGAATCTGAGGATTCCCAAGCGCGCCGAACATCGCCCGCGGAAGATCGAGATCGCGACGAATTGAGACGGGCTTTCCCCGCGCGGGTCTCCATGACATGACCCGCAGCGGGGTTCCGGACCCAAACCCCCGCTACAGTCCCCGGCCGACCGAACCGAACGGGCCCTTCGATGAAACGCCTGCGGCGACCAACCCAGGCGGGCCGGAGTACCCTGCCGACGCCTATGAGCCGCCGCCCCCAAAGAACCCATGATCTGGAATGTCTCCCCCATCGCCTTCACACTGTCGATCGGCTCCTGGCACTGGCCGGTACACTGGTACGGACTGCTGTTCGGCTCGACCTTCATCTATGGCCTGTTCATTTTCCGGTATATGTACCGCCTCGAGGGCCGTCCGCCGGACGACGTCCATGATCTCGTGCTGGCGGTCATAGGTGGCACGCTGGTCGGGGCGCGTCTGGGCCATGTGTTTTTCTATAATCCGCAGCATTTCCTGTCCAACCCGGCCAAGATACTCGCGGTCTGGCAAGGCGGCCTGGCCAGCCATGGCGCGGTCGTCGGAATTCTGATCGCGGTCTGGCTCTTTTCACGCGCGAAGGAGAATCAGGGATTTCTCTGGGTCTGCGATCGAATCGGTCTGTCGGTGCCCCTGTCCGGCTGCCTGATCCGGATCGGCAACTTTTTCAATTCGGAGATTCTCGGTACCCCCACGCTCGCACCCTGGGGGGTGATCTTCGCGCGAGTCGACGACATCCCCCGGCATCCGGTCCAGCTTTACGAAGCCGCCTGCTATCTGATGATCTTTCTGCTGCAGTTCTCCTACTACCGGCGCCACGTCGGCAGGATACCCGACGGCTACCTGTTGGGACGATTCTTCGTCATGGTCTTCGGTGCGCGGTTCGTGCTCGAACAGTTCAAGCAGGTGCATTCCCCGATCCCCGTCCACTGGTGGCTCAGCATGGGACAGGTCCTGAGCCTCCCATTGATCGTGCTGGGCCTGGGGCTGCTCTTCTGGTCCCGGCAACGCGCCCGCAAGGCATCGATCGACCGTGACAGGACCCGTCAGGCCAGCTGAGGACCAACAGCCGGTTCCGCGGTCCGCATGAGGTACACTGCGGTAACCTGGAACTGCCACCGACCCGACGCCGTTGGAATCCCATCCGCCGCAGGCAAGCTCGAATCCGGACACCACGACCGGATCCAGCGCCACCCCGTTGTACGTCCGGATACTCGCGGCGATGGCGCTGGGCGTGTTAACCGGAATCGCGATCGCCGAATTCGGCGGTGCCGGCGCTCCACAGCTCGCAAACTACCTGCTCGACATCGGCAAACTGATCCTGCGCCTGCTGTCGATGATCGCACTGCCGCTGATCTTCACCGCGATCGTGCATGCGGTATGGTCGGCGGACGTCGGGCCGGGGACCGCGAAGCGGCTTGCGACGGTCCTGCTCGGCAACACCCTGGTCGCCATTCTGATCGGCCTGATCGTTGCGAACGTGCTGCAGCCCGGAAGCCAGTCGATACCGCTGCAACCCGCTGGGCATACGTTTCCGGAACTGGACCTGTGGGACGAGTTGAAAAAGAAGATTCCGGAAAGCCTGTTCGGAGCGCTGGTACCGCATTGGGACAGCGGACGTCAGGATGTCATTCCGGCGATCCTGATCGCGGTTGGTCTCGGCGTCGCGATGCGGCGCGTACGCAGCGCGACCTCGGATGGCGGCACCGGCATCGAAGCCGTGGGCGGATTGTTCGAGGCGTTCTACCAGATCCTGCTGACCGCACTCGGCTGGATCATCGAACTCGTGCCAATCGCGGTGTTCGCGATCGTCGCCCACGTCGTCGCGCGCCAGGGGTTCGCACCGTTCCGCTCGCTGCTCGGGTTCATCCTCGCGGTCATGACCGCGTTGTTCCTGCAGGCCTGTTACTACCTGATTCGCGTCCGATTGCAGTCCTGGGTCCGGCCTCGCGATTTCCTGATCGGCGGCAGTGAAGCGCTGTTGACCGCGTTTTCCACGGCCAGTTCGGCCGCGAGCGCCCCGCTGAACTACAAATGCCTGCGCGAACGCATAGGATTGCGCGAGGAATCGGCGGCGATGGGTGCGCTGGTCGGCAGCAACTTCAACAACGACGGCACGGCGCTTTACGAGGCGATGGGACCCATGTACATCGCCCAGGCCCTGGGCCAGCCGATTCCGCTTTTGCGTCAGCCCGTGGTCGCGTTGATGGCCGTCGTCGCCTCGGTAGGCGCCCCGGGCATTCCGGAGGCCGGTCTGGTGACGATGGTCCTGGTATTCCAGGCGGTCGGTCTGCCAACCGAGTATGTGGCGCTGCTGTTACCGGTCGACTGGTTCCTCGACCGCTGCCGCACCCTGGTCAACCTGATGGGCGATATGAGCGTTGCGTGTGTGCTCGACGGCCGGACGCCCGAGCACGGCGTTCCCCCGGACCGCCGCGGCAAGTGACATCCGGCTACTGAACCTCCACCAAGCTACCAGACCAGATCGTCCGGGACCTGGAACGCGGCATACGGATCGTCGCCCGGCGCCGCATCGTCACGCTCGACGCCCTCGTTCCACAGAACGATGGTTCCAGGATCGCGTTCGCGTATGCGGCTGGCGACACCGGTGTCGACCAACTCGTAGGCAGCGTCGAAGCGAACGATCGCCACCGCGCCGCGCACGATCTGCGCCCTAACCGCTTCGGACAAGTACAAACGCTTGACCGCCCCGCCGTCGGCGAAGTTGAACGGAACGTCGCCGTTCCAGCCGGAACGCCGGTTTGCCTCGATCAACTGGCGGATTTCGGCGGAGCGCGCGCGATTCTGCTGCGTCTCGTTGCGCTGCCGGTTGAGTTCGCGGTCCCGTGCGGCTTTCTCGGCCCGCGCCTGTTGCAGTCGAACCTGATCCTCGCTCGTCGCCGGCTTGCGCCCTTGCGCCTGCCGCTCCTCCTTGCGCTTTTCCTTGTCGGCCTGCCGCAGCCGTTTGTCATCGATCAGCCCGGCTTTCAATAGCTGATCGCGCAATGCATTGCCCATGTCGTGGTTCTCCAGTTCAAATCGTCCAGTTCGCCCCCGCTCCGCGGTACGTTGGACCGCGCGGCGGCACGCCGCGTCACGCGGTCCCGGATGGCGTCGGGCCGAGCAGAATTTCCCGGGCATTCGCCGAGATCGTCGCGGCGATCTCGCGCGTCGGAAGGTCGTTCGCATCGTCGCCGAACGGATTCTCGATCTCCTCCGCAATCAGTTCCAGGCTCGCGAAGACGTAGAAAACGAAGGTCGTGAACAACGCCGTCCAGTAGCCGAACTCGTGGGCGAAACAGAACGGCAGCGTGACGATATACGCGAAAATGAATTTCTTGATGAAGATGCTGTACGAGTAGGGAATCGGCGTGCGCTTGATCCGCTCACAGGCACCGCAGATCTCGGCAAGCATCGACAGGTCCGGGCTCAGCGCGAGGAATTGCATGTCGGGCAGCCGTCCACTCCAATGGACGCGGTGAACCTCCGCGAACAGTTGAGACGCGATCCGGCTTGGCCAGTGCTGCACGGGCGGCGAAACATGCGGCATCCGGGCACCGCGCAGATGCTCGCGAAGAATGGTCGCGTAACTCCCGATCAGATCCGCGAACAACGCGCGGGACGTGTCCTCGGGCGGTAGAACCGCGTTCAGCTTCAGCGCGATGTTGCGCGAGGTATTGACCAGCGAGCCCCACTGACGCCGCCCCTCCCACCAGCGCTCGTATGCGGTGTTGGTTCTGAACACCAACAGCAGCGAGATCACGAATCCGAGCAGGGAGTGCACCAGCGCGGTCCCCTTCAACACCGCCGGGAACAGACCGTGCTCGATGTAGACGACGACCCCACTGAAGACCGAGACGGTGATCATCGCCGGGAGCAGGATGCGGAATGTATCGCTGCGGTGAAACTTGAAGATCAGGCCCCACCAGGACTTCGGATCGTAGCTGATCATCCGGTCAATTCATCGCAGGGCGTCCACCCGCTCGCACCGGCGGCACGGACGGCAGGTCCTTGGGGTGACGGCCGCCGGACGGCGCGAGGATCGCGAAGTCCGCGTCGGACACATCGAAGAATACATTGTTGGTGCATGAGACGAGCAGTCGACCGCGTTCGGTCGACTCGGCCGGAATATCGACGACCGCGAGTCCATCATTGACCACTCGAGAGGCCAGCGTGTACTCGAACGTCCGACCGCCATTGACCGACAACAGGATATCGACCCGAGTACAGCCGACCGGGTCCTCGTCAGTACGCGCGACATCCCAGCGAACCTCTTCGGTGCGCTCGTCGCTCTGCCATTTTTCACCGCCATTCGGCGTCGTCACGGCAAACGGACCGGCCTTGTCGGTGACCTCGATCGTCCTGACGGCGCTGACCCCGATGCCACCGCGGCCGTCACGGGCGATCAGACGAAAGTTCAGTTCCCGCGCCTCGGCAGGCAGCACCTCGCCCCAACTGACCGCGCCCGACAACAGCGATGAATAGTCGGGAAACACGCGCTGCGGCGCATCGACCGGAGAAAAGGCACGGAATAGCGGCACGCCGCTAGGGACCCTGTCCGGATTCATCGTCTGCGCGATCGAGGCTTCATTACCGAGATCGTATTGTTCCCACGAAAAAGTCAGCGGATCCTCATCCGCGTCGATGCCCGAGCCGATCAGCATGAACGGCGTCAGCATCGGGATCGTCAGTCCGCTCTTGCCGGCCCGCGGAACCGGTGGCGAATTTCCGGTCGCCTTGACCTTGCCGCATTCGGCGCCGCCGCCGAACATCACGAACGAGCGGATCTGATCGTAGCTGTGACTATGGAAATACGGATCCGAGTGCTTCTGCAGATCGTCGTCGCCACAGACCCCGGCATACCCCATGATCGTCGAACCGCTGCCGATCTCGAAGGCGCTGCTCGACGTTCGATTGCCCTGGCAATAGCCCAGCGGGCTGTTAAACGTATGATCGGCGCCGAACTGGTGGCCCAGCTCGTGCGCCACGTAGTCGACCCAGAACGCATCGCCGTCCGGAGCGCTGAGGCCGGTTTCCCCTCGCGCGCGCCAGTTTCCGCAGACCACGCCGACATATGCCAGCCCCCCTCCGCCGGTGCTGAACACATGCCCGACATCGTACTGATCCTCGCCCAGCAACTTGTCCAGTGTGTACTGGTTTTGCGACAGCAGCGCGTAGGGATCGAAATTCGAATACGGATCCTCGGCCGGATCGGTAAAGATGATCCGGTCGTTATCCTCGATGAGTTGCAGTTTCACCGAGAGTTCCTGCTCATAGATTCCGCCGACGCGATTGATCGCGGTCACGACCGCGGCCAGGGCCAACGGCACGGTCCCGCCGTGATACTGCGCGTACTCGCCGGTCGTCGCGACGGCGATCCGGTAGGTCCGGGTCGTCCGCCCGGCGCGTGCGGTCGACCCGTTCGGCTGATCCGAGGCGATTGCCGCCATCTCGCGCCGGAAATCCGGGTTGTCGACGTAATCCGTCGCGACCGCGGACCGCGCGGGCCTTGGCGCATCGGCCTTGCGAAAGCTCAGATAACGGCGGACCTGCCCCGGCTCGTACGGGTCGATCAGGAAGACACCCGCCGGGTCGCTGACCATGGCATGCAGGCCGGCTGCCGTCAGATCGAGCCTGAGCGTCATCGTAGGGTCGGACCGCGCGTATCCCGAGAACGTGCGCAGCTCCGGATGGCGCTTCGCCAATCCGGCCGGCACGACGTCGTTGCTCTCGATGACGAACTCGCGGAACCCACCTTCCGGAAGGGGCAAGGCCACCATCCATCCGGCCGCTGTCCGCCGGCCCAGGCTTTGCATTCGCGTGGTGCCGAGACTCTGACGGAATGTTTCGAGGTCCAGATCGAGTAGACGATACCGGCTCGGTAACGCGGAACGGCGTGTGGAACTGCTTGCGGTATCGGTCGCGGTGACCTCCACGTCGTGCCACAACGAACGCGTTGCCGCATTCGTCGACGACGCCGCCAGCATCAGTGCGCCCGCGACAGCCGTGATGCGAAGTTTATCCAACATAAGGGTTGCCAACAGTTTCGTTTCAGCCGCTCGCCGGTGTTCACCGCGCAACCCTGCGACTCGAACCCGGTAAGGCCCTTGCCGTCATCGAACCGGGACCGTTCGGCACGGCCCTCGCGACGGTGGCATCCACCCCCCGTGGCTGCTGTGCGCCGGGCCGGACCCATCGGGCCCGACGTCGCGCGCGCTCGAACGACGCGATCACCTTGCTCGCCGAGCAAGACAAGCATAACGCGACTGCAATCAACGGGAAATAGCCCATTGGATGAAGATGCACGAACCATGTTCCCTGGACCCAGGGCTCCACACATCCGTGCGCATGTCTCAATGCGGCCGGATCAGCGGAACGAATGCCACCGGCAGTAGATCGGTCGTTTCGAGAAGCCCACCTGAACGCTTGGTGATCAGGCGCAGTTGCTGTGGTTCGGACTGCGCGCCCACCGGGATCACCATTCGACCGCCAGTGCGCAACTGCGTCAGGAGCGGCCCCGGGACCTCCGGCGCCGCCGCGGTCACGATGATCGCATCGAATGGTGACGCCTCCGGCCAGCCCCGATAGCCATCACCGGTCCGGACATGGACGTTCGGGTAGCCGAGCCGCGTCAGCCGGCGCCGGGCCGAATCCGCGAGCTCGCCTATCGTTTCGACGGTATAGACAAAGGCGCCGAGCTCGGCCAGCACCGCCGCCTGATAGCCTGATCCGGTCCCGACCTCGAGCACCCGGCTGCCCTTTTCGAGCCTGAGTTCCTCGCTCATCAGCGCGACCACCAGCGGCTGGGAGATCGTTTGCCCATGACCTATCGGCAATGGTCGATCCTCGTAGGCGATCGGCGCCAGCTTCGGATCGACGAACTCATGGCGGGGTACGTTACCTATCGCGCGGAGCACCCGCGGGTCGAACTCGGATCTGGACCAGGGCGGCCCGAGCGACCGGCGTTCGCTGCGCAAGGTCTCGACCAGGCTGCCGCGCTTTACGGCAAACTCGTCCGCCGAGCTGACTGCCGCGGCCGCCAGCAGCGCGATCGCCAGCCAACCGCGCCAGAGGCGATGGCCGGATGGCCCGGGTACGCCGGCCGGCCTCATCGGCCGATCGGATTCAAGGCACGGGAACCGATCGCGAGCTGCCGCATGCCTGGGACGCCTCGGCGTACTTCTGTCCTCCCTGGACGGCCGCTAGAACACATTGCCACTGGTCCACGGTGCGCTCTTTTTGGGAGATCCCACAGCTGCCGATCAGGCGATCGCGGTCCCGCTCATAGATCTTCGCCTCCTTGATATAGGCTTTCATGACATCCTTGCACAGGGCCACGCGACGCTCGGTCAACGCATTGTCTGCCGACTGCTCTGAACAGGCTCCGATCAGCAATAGGCCCGTGCAAATGAAAGCGCCCTTTTTTTTCATACCGAGTTCCTCCCGTGTTTTTTTATGAAGTTGCCACGTCGTGTTCGATGCCCTCGCGGGCCACCGCGGCTTGCTCGCGTGCACGCGCGCTCACTATACCATCGCCGAATTCTTCGTCCCGGGCTGCCGCCCCGCGGAAGGCGGATACGAGAGGACCTTCCGCGACGGCACCGCAGGACTGCACCTCAGCGCGGCGGGGGCCGGCCGGACCCTCCCCGATCGCCTCATGGGCTTCTACCCGTGCACCACCGCGATCCGCAGCCCTGAATGGCGAGCCAGCCTATTCCTGGGCCCTGCGAGCTCACGCGACGGCCCAACCTCGTCCATGCGACTTGACACGGCGGCTAGTCTGTCGCATGTTTCGCTCCGCAGGCTCAGGGACCGACGGTCCCTCCGGATCACGATCGAGAAACGAAAGGTAACATTTGTGGCACAGAACGTAGTTGATCAAGTTTTCGCATTCGCGCGCAGCATCTTTACGGGTTCACCCGCGCCGGGCTCGCACGCCCCAGCCACGCAGGTCGCCGCGCGCGCTGCCGAGGCCCCCCCGGCACCTGCCCCGGTAGCAGCGACGTCAGGCAAAACCGGCGTCGAGCGATACATGGAGAGGCTCGGGCTGGTCGAACAAGCTGCGCCGGCCGTGTCGAGCAGCGGCCTGACCGGCGTCGAGCGCTACCTGCGCCTGCATGGTCTGGCCTCGTCCACCGGGGAGGCGGCGGCCCCGTCGACCGATGCCCCGGCAGGCCCGAAAGGCGCGCTGACCGGCGTCGGGCGTTACCTGGCGATGCAGTCCGCTGCAGCCGCGCCCGCCGCACCGGTCGCCGAGCCGGAAGAGACGGTGTCACCCGCACCGCCGGAAGCGCCGGTCGTCGCGGAGGCGGCCCCGGCCCCGGCGCCGAAGCCGGCTGCCGCAAAGGAAGCCGCGCCGAAGCGCGCTCCGGCCCCGAAGGAGAAGAAGGCCGTGGAAGCCCCTTCATCGGAAATCGTCGGTCAATGCCAGGCCGCCACGGTCAAGGGAACGCAGTGCCGACATACGACGGGGCTAGTGCAGATTGAGCGAGTCATCAATCAGAAAAAGCACGACTTCATCGTCTGCATGCAGCATGCCGACGACTCGTTCAAGCCGTTCAAGGGTCTGCTCTAAGCAAACCCGCGGAGTCGCGCCCCGATTCGCCATACGCGAAAGGGGCCTCGACCTGGAGCCGTGCGTCCTTCCACCTCGCGGCTCCATACCCGTTTGACGTTTTGCGCGGCTCGGCGTCCGAAGTGCCTGCGCTGAAACTCAAGGTGCGAACGCCTCCTCGCACCCCCCGGCCGACATCTCCACGCTCCGACTTGCACCCCGCGACCCGGCCGCCCACGGCGACGGGCACGAATCCGCACGCGCATGGGATGCGCGACGCACTGTCCGGGCCGTTCCTGCGTTTCGCCACCGACGCCCCACTGATCCGAGGTACCGATGATGCTGATCATGCGACAGATGTTTGATCCCCAATCGGCGACCTACTCGTATCTGCTGGCCGACCGAGCGAGCCGGGAGGCGGTGCTGATCGATCCGGTTTACGAACAAGTGCGGCGGGAAGTCGCATTGATCGGCGAACTGCAATTGAAGCTGCTGATGACCCTGGAAACCCACGTCCATGCCGACCATGTGACCGGGGCATGGCTGCTGCGCCATCAACTGGGTTCGCGCATCGGCATTTCGGCCATCAGCGGCGCCATCGGGGCCGACGTGTACTTTCGCGCAGGCGATCTGATCCCTTTCGGCGACCGCCATCTCAAGGTTCTCGCAACGCCGGGACACACGAACGGTTGCTCGACGTTCGTCCTCGACGACCGGTCCATGGCCTTCACCGGGGACTGCCTGCTGATCAGGGGGTGCGGCCGCACCGACTTCCAGCAAGGCGACCCGCACCGTCTCTACCGCTCGGTGCACGACCTGATCTTCCAGTTGCCCGACGATTGCCTGCTGTATCCGGGACACGACTACAGCGGCTCGACGGTCACCAGCGTCGGCGAGGAACGACTGTTCAACCCGCGGCTCGGCGCCGCGATCGGTGAAGCCGATTTCATCGGCTACATGCGCAACCTCGCGCTACCACACCCGAACAAGATCGATGTCGCCGTACCGGCGAACCTGCGTTGCGGGGAGACCGACACTGACCCGTCGCGGATTCTCGGAGCCGACTGGGCCCCGCTGACCTACCGTTATGCCGGACTCTGGGAGGTGTCCCCACAGTGGCTCGAAGAGAACCGGCGCCTGGTGCAGATCGTCGATGTACGGGAAAAGAATGAGTTCGACGGTATGCTCGGTCACATCGAAGGGGCGAGCCTGATTCCGCTCGGGGCCCTGCGGGAACGAGCGAGGCTGCTGGACAAGGATCGCCCCATCGTCACGGTGTGCCGTTCCGGCGCGCGGTCCGCGCAGGCGGCGACCCTGCTCGACCGCGAAGGGTTCACGAAGGTCGCGAATCTGGCCGGAGGCATGCTCCGCTGGCGGGCGGATCGGCGGCCGGTCCAGGGAGGTGAGGACTGAGTTCCTCGATCCCCTCCGGGATCATGAGCTTGGCCTTGCGGCGGCGGACCCGCCATGCGTGGCGCATCATCGCGACCGTGGCCGCGGCGCTGCTCGGTTCCGCGTGCAGCCCGCCGCTGTATCGAAGCTCGGCTGGCCTTTCCGACTCGCGAACAGCGCGCAACCTGTGCGAACGACATACGCACGAGGTCCACACCGAATGGTCCACGCTGCGTACGAGTGTCGACGACGAAATCGACGCGTTCAAGCAGACCTTGACGCGCGCCCTGACCTACCGTGCCGAAGCCGTGGCGACCGCCGCGCGGGCACGTGAGACGATCTCCCGGAATGCGCCCTTGTCCGGCGCCGAAATCGCGGCGCTGGAGCGGGGCTCGGCAGAGCATCTGGCGGTCCGCGACGAACTCTACCGGGTCGCATCGTCCCACGAATGCTGGGTCGACGACGGTTTATCGGCACCCACCGGTTCAGGCTTTCCGGACGATGTCCGCCTGAAAGGCGTCATGCTGTCGATCGCCGCCGCGCTGGTCCTTTACGACAACTACCTGTTCGCGGTTGCCCTGTATGAACAGCCGGCAAAATTGCGTCGGATTCAGGATGCGCGTGACATCGGCTACGACATCGAGCCCGGCGAACTGACCCGCTCGTCGCTGGCCTTTGCCTCGCCGGAGAATCGTCGCCGGCTGCGTCGCGCCATCGCCTACTTCCAGGCCTCGTCAGTGACGCAGGCCGGCCTGATCGCGCGGGACGAGCGGACACGTTACCTGCAGATGCTGATTGCGCAGAGTCCGTCGTACCGGATCAGCCAGACCGGTTCGGGGCTCGAGGTCTGGAAGGACCGAATCGAACTGTTCGGGGTCATTGGCGCCGACTCTCTGGCTCGCATCAGGGACAGCGGAACCAACATGCTCAGCGCACTGTTCGGCGACACGCTCGGACTGGTCGCAAGCCGTGCCGGCAAGCTGGCGGACCGCGAAGACGTGGCCCGGGACTTGGAAGCCGTGCTCGAACCGGGCGACATCCTGCTCGAGAAGACACCGTTCCGGCTGACCAATGCCTTCATACCCGGCTTCTGGGGGCATGCCGCATTGTGGGCGGGAACCGAACGGGACATGCGCGTACTCGGAATCTGGGATCACCCGGTCGTCCGCCGACACCAGGAGACCCTGCGCCAGCACCGGGTGGTCGCCGAGGCTCTGCGCTCCGGGGTGCAATTGAATACCCTGCGTCACTTCCTGAACATCGACGACCTTGCGGTGCTACGCCCGAGGGAAACCACGCCGGCTATCCGGGCCGCGGTCGTCGTCGAAGCGCTGCGGCAGGTCGGCAAGCGCTACGACTTCAACTTCGACGTCGAGACCAGCGACCGTATCGTGTGCTCCGAGTTGATCTACAAGGCGTATACCGGCCTGCGCTGGCCGACCAGTCGAGTCCTGGGCAGAGTGACGATCAGCCCCGATCAGATCGCCGCTCGGGGCTTGCGTGGCGGACCGTTGCGGATCGTCCGCCTGTACCGTGGAGGCCGCCGGATCGCCGAGGATGCCGAGGCCATCGAGGCACTGTTGCCGACCGGCCGCGGCGCCCGTGAGACACCCTAGGGAGCCTCACGACATCAACCGTTCAGGACGGTCGATCTCGGCGGTCCACAAAAGGACCGACCAAAGAGTTGACGGGTCCAGGCCAATTCCCATACACTTTTTACGGAAATTCACTGTTGCTGAATTTCCGACCAACAACGATTCAAACAACGATAGATGGGGAGGAGCCATGGCACTGATGAACTGGACCGAGAAAGAGCACGGGACAACCGTCACGGTTGCGGACGATCAGCACAAGGAGATCTTCCGCATGGTGAACGGACTGCACGACACCGCGGCCAGCGGGGACCGCGCGGCCATCGGGCGTCAACTCGATGCGCTGATCGACTATGTCGTCATGCATTTCAAGACCGAAGAAAAGCTGATGCAGGACAAGGGCTACCCTGACTTCGCCGCACACAAGGCCGAACACGACAAGCTCGTCGCGACCTGCGCGGATCTGCAAAAGAAGTTTCATGCCGGGCAGGCCGAGGTCAGCCAGGACACCACGTCCTTCGTGCGTGACTGGCTCTATGGACACATCCCGAAGATCGACAAACCCTATGGACCCTGCCTGAACGGCTGAACCGCGAACGCCCAGGCCATCGAGTCAGGAGGACCCGCAACCGCGGGGTTCCTCAGGTGCAGGGACGCACCACCTTAGGAGGTCCGCGTGACTAGCGGAACGGGGCCGGAGGCCCGTTTGGACGAGCTGGCGACGCTGCAATCCGCGCCAGGAGATCACCCACAGCCGCCGTTCGCTCCGCACGCGGTACAGAAGAGGCAGCCATCGCGGCGCACGACGGCATAGGCACCGCATTCCTCGCAGCGCCTGCCGCCGCGGACATCCCGGTTTGGCGACCCCGCGCCACGCAACTGCACGACGTTGTCCGCCTCGTAGCGGAGCATGCCCATTTCCGCTACCGGGATCCCCTCCGCGTCGAGTATGCCGAGGTTGGCATAACGATGGATCAACAGGCGGACGAGGTAGGCGATCGTTGACGGATAGCTCTGCTGTCGCTCCGTTCCAGGTGCCTTCGCAAGGAAATCCCCGCGCGGTTCGGGAAAATCGGCGAGTTGCCGCAGCTTCGCACCGATCCAGGCGGGGTCGAGGACCCGCATGTCGAACGACAGCGACTTGCACAGTCCGTCGAAGACGCGCGGGTACTCACCCGCCAGCCACACCGAGTAGGGCCTGCGTTGCCCATCCGGCATCTGCAGTTCCTTGACGAACAGCACGAAGTCATCGGCGGTCGACGGATTGGCGACATCGACGCACCATGCCAGCGTACCGTCCGGGCCGGTCTTCGGCTCTTTCGGTGACATCAGCGCTGCCAGAACGGGCGTCTCTCCGATAAGTTCGAACGCGCCGAGTTTGGCGCAGCGATGATGGATCAGCCGGGCAACACCGGCGACCAGGCTCGGCACGTTCATCGGCCGCCCGTCCGGCGGAAAGGCCAGCGTGAAGCCATCGTCACCGTGCGCCTTCATCAGGCTCTCGAGCTTCGTGCGCAGCCAGCCACGATCGTTCGAGCGCATGTCCATCGACAAGGACTTCACCAGCGCACCGAGCCCCCGCGGCTGCTCGGCGCCGTTGACCCATACCTCGAACGGATAAGAGGATTCCGGCCCTTGCACGTGTCCGACGAACAGCGCGAAACTGCCTCGAGGGTGATCGACCATGTAGGTCCAGGCCGGATTACCCCCCGGAGGACGCGGCCGCTTTCGCCAGCGCAGCGAGGCCAGAACCGGCTCCGGCACGGCCTCCAGCCGCAGCCGGCGATCCGGTTCGGTCTGGTCGAACGCCGCAGGTGACGAGCCACCTTCGGACTGCGCGATCAACACCTGCCCGACGATGCTGTTCGGCCGATACGTCGCAAGGCCCTTCAAGCCCGCTTTCCATGCCTCCTGGTATAGCCCCCGAAATGCGTCGAACGGATAGTCGGCCGACACGTTGACGGTCTTCGAGATCGACGAGTCGATGTACGGCTGAACCGCGGCGAGCATGCGGAGGTGATCATCGGCACCGATTTGCAGCGCCGTGACCCAATGAGCGGGCAGCGCATTCATGTCGCCACCGGCCTCGCGGAACAGCCGGTACGCGTGATCCTCGACGGTGTACTCCTCGAAGCGACCGTCGCGCCCGCGTTTGCGCCGCGTGTACGACCAGGAGTACGGCGGCTCGATGCCGTTTGAAACATTGTCCGCGAACGCCAGCGAAATCGTGCCGGTCGGGGCGATGCTCAGCAGGTGGCTATTGCGCAGGCCGTGCTGACGGATGCCTTCGCGGAGCGTCTCGGGCAAGCGCGAGGCGAACCCCGACGCGAGGTAGGCTTCCGGCTGGAACTCTGGGAACGGGCCCTTCTCTCGCGCCAGTTCGAGCGATGCCGCATAGGCCCGATCACGCAAGGTGTTCGCGATGCCGGCCGCGCAGCCACGCGCCTCTTCCGTGTCGTAACGTAATCCGAGCATCACCAGCGCGTCACCGAGTCCGGTAAAGCCCAGGCCGATCCGACGCTTGAGCTCCGCCTCGCGCCGCTGCGCCGGCAATGGCCAGAAACTCGCATCCAGCACATTGTCCAGCATGCGGACCGCGACGCCCACCAGTTCGCCGAAACCCTGGAAATCGAACACTGCGCCCGGGGTGAACGGTACCTGGACGAAGCGCGTTAGATCGATGCTGCCGAGACAGCAGCAACCGTAATCGGGCAGGAACTGTTCGGCGCAGGGATTACATGCCTCGAAGGTCTCGCAATACGCGAGATTGTTGTCCGCGTTTGCCCGATCGAGAAACAGCACACCCGGTTCGGCGTGGTCGTAGGTGCTGTGCATGATCAGGTCGAACAGATCGCGGGCGGGAACGCTCCGATAGATCCACCGCCCGTCCGAGCGCCTGCGGGCGCCGGCGGCCTTCTGCTCCGACGAAGGTTCGGCGACGTGCACCAGATCCCATCCGGCGCCGGCCTCGACCGCGCGCATGAAGTCATCGGTGATGCCGACCGACAGATTGAAGTTGCTGAGTTCGCCGGCGCGATCCTTGGCATGCACGAACTCGAACACGTCCGGATGATCGCAGCGCAACACGCCCATTTGCGCCCCGCGCCGCGCCCCGGCCGATTCGACCGTTTCGCACGAGCGATCGAACACCCGCATGTACGAGATCGGCCCGCTGGCCTTGCTCGCGGTACCGCGCACGCGCGCGCCGCGTGGACGAATACGGGAAAAATCGTAGCCTACGCCGCCGCCGCGCCGCCTGGGTTCCGCCGATTCGGCGAGCGCTTCGTAGATGCCGGGCTTGCCGGACTCGGTATGGCTGATGGAATCGCCGATCGGCTGCACGAAGCAGTTGATCAGTGTCGCTTCGATCGCGGTGCCAGCCGCCGACATGATCCGTCCAGCGGGAATGAAGCCGGCCTGCAGGGCCGCCAGGAAACGTTCCCGGCATGACTCGACGAGTTGCGGAGACTCGACCGACGCGAGCGCATCCGCCACGCGCCGAAAGATCTGGTCGCGGCTCGTCTCGCCATGCTTGGCGTACTTCTCGATCAGGACGTCGCGTGAAATCGTCTGGGCCGTCATGTACTGCTCCGCAACGGCCCATCGCCAAACCGACCACGCCCGCCAAGGCCAGGGTGGCATCGGCGCATTCCGCGGCAGCCTCGGGCCGTTCGCTAGCCCATGTTAACCCTGCGCTCGACCAGATGCGACCTCCGTGACTCGGCAGCGGCGGCGCTGGTCGCGGGGCGCTCGACCCTGACTTTCGCGCGATTGTCGACACTCGGGCGCAACGGTATGATGCCGTGGCGGACGGAGCGCGAACCGCATCCGCGTCGCCAGCCCTCGCGGCAACCCAGCAAACGGAGCGGACGACATGAAGAAGCGCATAGGCATCTGCTTGGCATTGGCCGCATGGATCCCTGCATCGGCTTGGTGCTTCGGGATCGACGATATCGCCCAGGATGCTGCAAAAAGAGCCGCCACATCGGCCGTCAAGAGTACCGCGAAGGACATTGCCCACGAGGCCGCCGATGCGGTTACGCCCGATGGCGGCGGCGCCAAGAAGTCGCTCAAGAAGGGCAAATCGACGAAGTCGGACGGCAAGAAGGCAAGCAAGTCCAAAACCCCTCCGGACAGCGGGGAAACCATCCCCACCGGCGAATAGCCAGCCCGAGAGGGGTACTCAGAGCGGAATGCTATACTGGTTCCCGTCGCATTCCGCTCCCGAAGGGTGGGGTGCCGGTCGCCTCATGGAACGGCAGACCGGCATCGGCGTCGATCGCCGACCCGCATCCGGGCGCATCATCGAGCAGTTGGCATCGAACATGCTTCAGATCCGAGCATCTGGATTTGGATGCGGCCGTGCACGTTGAGTCACTGCGACACGTCCGAGTCGCCGTCCTAGTCCCGTCGCCGATCGATCCATGACGAATACCCAATCCATGAGTAAATCCAGTCCATCCGGTCCGCGCGTAGCGCTCTTTTCCCCGTTTTACTTCCCGGAACTGATCTCCACCGGCAAGGCCAACACCTATCTGGGCCTGAATCTCGTCGAGCGTGGCTGCGCCGTGACCGTGGTCTGTTCCCACCCGCTGTACCCGGACTGGGAGCCGAAACGCAGCGATGACCGTCTCCCGGGAATGAATATACTGCGCGGCGGCGGTTGGTTGCGCTATCCGAAGCCGGCGTCGCTGCGGCGCATGGTGCTCGAACTGTGGTTCGCCGCCTATTCCGCCCGTCGGACATTCGGGCTGCGGAAACAGGTCGACACGGTCGTCTCGATCTTTCCGCCGAGCCTGTTTGCACTGGCGGTCCATGCGTTGTTGCCGAAGACGGTGCGCAAGGTGGCACTGGTGCATGACCTGCAGGGTGTCTACGCGGCTCGGCAAGCCGGCCTGGCCGGCCGCTTGATCGGTGCGGCGATCCACGCCGTGGAACGGCTCGCGTTCCGCGCATCCGATCTGTGCATCTTCCTGTCCTATGACATGGCGAAGGAGGCCGAAGCCGCCTACGGCCTCGACGCCGCGCGGGTTGCCGTGCAATATCCGTTCATCACGCTGACCGGGGATGGCGCGTCAGGCAGCGCGCTCGCCGATATCCTGCCCGATGGGACGCAGCACGTGGTCTATTCCGGCGCGCTCGGCCAGAAGCAGAATCCGGACCAGTTGCTGGAATTCATGGATGGCGCCGCACAGCGCTTTCCGAACGCCCACTTCCATATTTTTTCGGCCGGACCGATTTTCGATCAGCTCAAGGCAAAATATCGGGAGTCCGGGCACAACCGCGTGCAGTTCCACGGACTGGTTCCGGAGGAGCAACTCGCCGAGTTGTACGCGCGTTCGGCGATCCAGATCATTCCGCAGGCGAAAGGCACCGAAACCGGCTCACTGCCGTCGAAACTGCCAAATCTGATCGCCGCCGGGGTGCAGATCCTGACGTTCTGTTCGCCGGGCAGCGAAGTAGGCAAGCTGTTGCAGGAGGCGGGAACGGGCACCATCGTCGAGGATTGGGACCTCGAACAGTTTCTCGCGCTGCTCGATACCGCGCTGACGGAGGCACGCGAACATTCGGCCGATGAACGTCGCGCCCGCGCCGCAACCGTTCTCGCACGTTTTCAGATCGGCAACCTCGGCCGACTGGTCCTGGGCACTGAGGAATAGTCGCAATGGAACCCATCAAGAACTGCATCATTTTCGGCGGTACCGGCTTCATCGGCACCCATCTGACGCAATACCTGCTGCGCAACGGGCTCACCGACAAGATCTATCTGGCCGACCTGAAGCCCCCGCGCACCCAGGCCTATGCAAAGGAACTGCAGGATGGGCTGGCCAGCGGCAAGGTGGTCTATCTCCATTGCGATGTGCGGCAACCGATCCCGATCGGGGATCTTCCGGATCACGGCGACCTGATCTTCAACCTGGCCGCCATCCACCGTGAGCCTGGTCACGCCGAGCACGAATACTACGAGACGAACCTCCCTGGCGCGACGAATGTGTGCGACTACGCCACACGGATCGGCTGCAACCGGATCGTCTTCACCAGCAGCATTTCGCCGTACGGCCCTTCAGAAGACCCGAAGACCGAGCAGTCCGAACCGGCGCCGGAAACGCCTTACGGCATCACCAAGCTGGCCGCCGAGAAGATCCACCGTGAGTGGCAGCAGGGTGACCAAGCCCGGCGCCTGCTGATCATGCGCCCCGGCGTCGTGTTCGGACCCGGTGAAGGCGGCAACGTGACGCGTCTGATCCGCAGCCTGTACCGCCGCTACTTCCTCTACATGGGAAATCGCGAGACGCGCAAGGCCGGCGGCTACGTCAAGGAGCTGTGCCACGTCATCGAGTACGCGCTGGACTATCAGACCAATACCGGCGAAGGCGTGGTCATCGTGAACTTCACGATGGATCCGCCGACGAAACTCGAGCGTTTCGTCGAGGCGATCTGCACCAGTGGCGGGTTCGAGCGACGTCCGCTGTCGGTGCCCCGCTGGGCCTTGCTGGGGGTGTCCTATCCGATCGATTCGGTCGCCCGTGCACTGAAGATCACCCAGCCGATCAGTCCCGTGCGAATCAGGAAGCTGTTCCGCTCGACGAACATCGAGCCGGGCTGGCTGCGCGCGCGCGGTTACCAGTACAAGTACACGCTGGAGGAAGCCTTGAGCGACTGGAAGCGTGACTACCCCGAGGAATTCGCCTGAGCTGAACCGCGAGGGGCGGAGAACAACAGGTGCATTGCCGCCCGACATGGGCGAGCGAAGCCTTCGCGGCAAACGCAGCATCGACGGCGTTATAACCAGATACCTATTTGTTATTTGGAGTTGCGCCGCATCGGCTTGAAAATGACTCGAGAATGGTCGCGATCAGGGTCGACGCCACGTTACCGACCGTGATAGCCGAATGCCGCTGACCGGAACACCGGAAGCCAGCGCGTCCAACAGGACCGCTGGTTTTTTTTTGCCCAGCACACGTGGGGCATTTCCGGGCCGTGGAATCGGCCGGGCAGCGACGGCAGGACCAGCAGAAGGCCGACGATCGTCACCAGGGACGCCCGATTTCGGGCTTCCCGCTCCACGAGGGATGTATGTCACGAGAATCGACCGTCGTAGACGGTTGATTTCGTGAGTTTCCACAAGGCATGGACCGTATGAGTATTCAAGCCGAACCCCCGCAAATACAGCTTAGCTGGCCAATCGAGGAAATCGTCGCGCGGCTTCGATCGGTCAGGATCCACTCGCTGGAACGTCGCCACCGCTTGGGGAACCCCCCTAAACTGCCGTCACGCAAGGCGCTGATTGCCGTGCTCGAGGGACTCGGCGCCGCGCTGTTCCCGAACCGGCTCGGCCGACCCGATCTGACGGACGACGGTATCGACTTCTATGTCGGTCACACGCTCGATGTCGCATTGCGCGCGCTTTGCGATGAGATCCTGCGCGAATTGCGCTATCTCGGGGCACAGGACGACGATCCGCGAATACAGGCCCGGCATGCGGTCGACATAACTCGCGAGTTCGCCGACCAACTGCCAGGGGTCCGGCGCGTCCTGGACACCGATATCCGCGCGGCCTATGAAGGCGATCCAGCCGCTCACAGCGCCGATGAGGTTCTGGTCTGTTACCCCGGGGTCACCGCGGTGATCTACCACCGGCTGGCACACGCGCTGCACGCGCTTGGCGCTCCGCTGGTCGCCCGCATCATCGCCGAGATCGCACATTCGTCGACCGGCATCGATATTCATCCGGGCGCGCAGATCGCCGGAAGCTTCTTCATCGATCACGGTACCGGAGTCGTCATCGGAGAAACCACGGTGATCGGCGAACGCGTCCGCCTGTATCAGGCTGTCACGCTCGGCGCAAAGCGGTTCCCGACCGACCCCCGCGGGACGCTGCTGAAGGGAATTCCGCGCCACCCGATCGTTGAAGACGATGTCGTCATATACGCCGGAGCGACGGTGCTCGGACGCATCACGATCGGTCGTGGATCAACGATAGGCGGTAACGTCTGGCTGACCCGCAGCGTTCCGCCCGATAGCAACATCACGCAGGCACACGCCCATCGGGAGTCGTTCCATGACGGAGCCGGAATCTGAGGCGGCAACCGCGCGCGGACGCATCCACACTCGGAGAATCCACGACGGCCCGGGCGACCCGTCTGAGCCTCTCCACCCTCGGCGTATTCGCCGATCCCTGATCCTGGCCGTTGATGTCGAAGGTCCGAAGCATTGCGATCCTGGGTGCCGGTTTCAGCGGTACCGCACTGGCCGTCAATCTGTTGCGATTCGCGCGCGACCCGACGCATATCGATCTGATCGAGCGGGAACCAAGGCAGTTCGCGCGGGGCGTCGCGTACAGCACCGACATGGATTGTCACCTGCTGAACGTCCCGGCCGGTCAGATGAGCGCGTTGCCGGATATTCCGGATCATTTCCTCGACTGGGCCTTGCAGAGGACCCATGCGATCGAGCATCCCACGTGGGTGCGAGGCGTCGACCGCTCGAGCTTCCTGCCGCGCAAGGTCTATGGCGAGTACCTGCGATGGACCCTCGGCGAAGCGGAGCGGTCCGCGAGACCCGACGTGCGACTCGGACGAACGATCGGCGAGGCCACCGGCGCGCGGCTCCGTGGCGAGTCGATCGAGCTGCGGCTGGCCGACGGGCGGGTGCTGACGGCGGACCACCTGATCCTGGCATTCGGTAACTTCCGACCGGGCGATCCTCCTCTCAGTCCGCCCTCCCTGTGCTCGAGCCCACGCTACCATCGGGATCCCTGGAGGCCAGGCCTACTCGGCGAGATGCTTCAAACCGACGCATGCCTGTTGATCGGCAGCGGGTTGATGATGATCGACTGGGTGTTGAGCCTGAGTCAGGCGGGCTACGCGGGCAGGATCCACGTCGTATCTCGGCGTGGTCAGTGGCCCAGAAGCCACGCGCCGTCCCATGGATTTGAACTGCCGCCGCCGAACGCTGAACCGATGAGGATCCTGGGTTGGCTGCATTGGGCTCGAGAGATGCTCCACCGACATCCAGACGACTGGCGAGACCTCGTCGATGCGATGCGACCACAGGCACAACGCATCTGGGGAGCCCTGCCTACCGCCGAAAAACGGCGCTTCCTGCGACACCTGCGGCCATTCTGGGACAGCCTGCGGCACCGTCTGCCCCCGGTCGTCGCCGAGCGCGTCAATGTGCTCGAACGATCGGGAAAGCTGTGCCGCCACGTCGGACGCATCGCGCAATATCATGAACACGCTTCGGCGGCCGATATCGTGCTACGCGAACGGCCGAATGATCGCGTTACGAGCCTGAGGGTGGGCGCGGTGCTGAATTGCTCCGGACCTGAAAGCAACTACCGTGCGCTGCACAGTCCGCTGGTCTGCGACCTCATTACACAGGGCATCGCGGCCGCGGATGAGCTGAGGCTGGGTCTGCGTGTCGATGCCGACGGTCGGTTGATCGGCGCGTCGGCCGAGCCATCGCGGCGAATCCATACGATCGGTCCACCGCAGAAGGGCCGGCTCTGGGAAACGACCGCGGTCGCCGAGATCCGGGATCAGGCCGTCAGCCTCGCCGCGCGACTGATCGATGAACCTTGACCGGACGCCGACGAGCACGGGCCTGGGTGCCCCCCTCCACACGCTGCTGCCGAAGCGCGCGACGGCCTAAACGGCCACCGTCAACTGCTGGCCCGTGACCAGAACATGGCCATCGTGGTACCGCTCGATCGCCTCGGCGCAGGTGCGAGCGGAGCCATCGTCCGCGAAGTAGGCATTCACGGTCCCCTGGCCACGCAGCACCCGACCCTCGAACGCCCGAATCATTTCCTCGATCAGCAGATCGCGCGAGGACACGGGTTCTTCCGCAAAGCCGGCACCGGACCGATACTCGACCCGGTAATGCCGAACCAGAACATACTGGTCGCCGGACGGCAAGCCGGCAAAATCCTTGATGATGTATTGCGCCGGGAGACCCCGGACTGCTGCCTGAGCGCCCATCGATACCTCCAGGTTCACGAGTCGTCCGCCGGACGATGGAGACGAGGGCTCCGGCTTTACCGGGCACCCCTCGTTGGCCATGCCGGATCGACTATAGCAACCGAAGGCGACCCGCCGGTATTCGAATGCATTATGAGCTTATTCCATCCGGCGAGGCGGAACCGGCCAGCCGGTAGCGCCGAACGGTCAGCCATGGCCAGCGCAGCAGCCATTCGAGCATCAGACGGATGTGCATCCAGGTCAGTAGCAGGTTGTCGCGGCCGTAGCGAAAGTGCGAGACACCGCCGTCCTCAGCGCGCAGGTAACGGACCGGCGCGGCCAGATCGAGCGCCGGTACACCCGCCCAGCTCAGCCGCACTGAGGCTTCGGGGTCGAAGTCGAAGCGGCGCATCCAGCGTGTACCGCGCATGATCCTGAGCAGCGGTCGAATCGGGTAGACGCGAAAGCCGAACAGCGAATCGCGCGCGCCCTGGCCCAGCGTCTCGATTCGCGCCCAGGCATTGCTGATCCTCCTGCCTCTCACACGCAGCGACGGCGCATCCACACCAAACTCCGGCAGCCCGCTGATCAACGCATCGGGATGCTCGATCGACGCCGCCATGAACGCCGGTATCCGCGTCGCGGGATGCTGGCCGTCGGCATCCATCGTCAGGGCGTGCGTGAATCCGGCATCGAGCGCGGCTCCAAGGCCGTGGGCCAGCGCTGCGCCTTTTCCCGAATTGCGCGGTAGATCCAGCACTCGCAGCCATGGATCGCGTGCGGCGAGATCGCGCACCGGCCGATCGCTGCCATCGGTGCTGCCGTCGATGACGACCCAGATCGGGGCCCACGCGGCGCGCGCGGCACGGACCGTCTCGAACAGCAGCGAACCGCTATCGAAGCTTGGGATGATCACCAGATGCGTCGCGGACGGGATCATGCGGCCCCACCACCGTTGGCCAGCCGATCGCGGAAATACGCCTCGACCGCCTCGCGCAACTCCCGCGTCTCGGCGCGGGCTTCGAAGCGCTCACCGAGTTCGGCGCGGAAGTGGATCGGGAATCGCGGCTTGCGAAACAGCGTCCACCCCGGCGTCAGGTAATCGCTGTCCGAACTCAGCAGCACCGTCTGGATCGGCACCTTGGCCTGTTTTGCGATCAATGCGAAATTGCCCTTGAACGGATTCAGCGGCCAGCGCTGCGTGCGCGTCCCCTCGGGAAACACCAGCACCTGCCGGCCGGAGTCCAGGGCCTCGCGCGCCTTGTGCATCATCTCGACCGGATGGTCGCCGCGGATGTAGCCGGCCAGCCGCGCACCACCGCCGAGGAACGGATTGTCGAGAATCTGTGCTTTCATGATGCAGACGACATCAGGCAAGCGCGATACGATCAGCACCGCGTCGAGCAGACTCGGATGATTCGGGGCGATCACCAGCGGCTCGCCACGCAGCCGATCCAGTTGCTTCAGATCGAAGCGGACGATCCCGCTGGCGCTCAGCAGTCCGACAAAGAATCGAAACAGGCCCATCATGACCCGCTGTCCAACGGTATTGCCAAGGTTTCTCGGCAGCAGCACGGACAGCAGCGGGCTGACGGCCGTATAGATCAGCCCCCCGGTACCGAACACCGTCAAGGCGCCGTACAGCACCAGGTATTCGTAGATCGTTCGAACAAAGCGGCGGAGGGCGTTCACGCGTTGAAGGATCGCGGTGTTGCCTGTCAGGTATCCGGCCCTAGAGCTCGTGCCACCGCGACTCGACGGCCGGCTTGGAAGGGCGCGGGATTGGGCACGGGTCATGCTATGATACCGTAAGCTCAGCTGCCGTCGGTCACCTCCCAGCGCTCCCGCGCGGACGCCGGCGAACAGCCGCTGACGCGCCCGCCGATGAGTTCTCGTACGCTACGCACCGAAATCCACGATCCACGCGCCCGGTTGGTCGCGCCCGAGCGGCTCGACGCAACGATCGCAATGCGGGAGGGTCGCCCGATCAGCGGGAGGCAATTGCTGGATATGGCGGCGACGATCGCGTTGCAACTGCCGGAGGCGGACTTCGCGATCAATCTCTGCAATGATCGCTTAGCGTTCCTGCTGGGCTTCATCGCCGCCATGCTGCGCGGACAGACGACCTTGCTGCCGCCGAATCGTACCGCCGGAATGCTGGATCGCGTGATCCGCGCCCATCGATCCTGTTATGCGATCTGCGACGCGCCGCTGCCGGATGCACTCGGCATCGAGGAGATTTCGCTCGGCGATATTCCCGATCCCGCGACCTTCGCAGGCGGCGAGAATCCGGCGATTCCCGCCGAGCATCTTGCGCTGATCGCGTTCACGTCGGGCAGCACCGGCGAACCCCAGGCGCAGCCGAAGCGCTGGGATCTGCTATGCCACAGCGCCGACCTGATCGGACGGGCCTTGGGTGTCGATGCGTGCCCCGGCTACGCGGCGGTCGCGACGGTACCGGTCCAGCACATGTATGGTCTCGAGACGGCAATTCTGCTGCCCTTACGCTGCGGGTCCGTACTGACCCGGACGCGTCCGTTCTTCCCGGCGGACATCCACGCCGCGCTAGCCTCGCTGCCGCGCCCGCGGATGCTGATCACGACGCCGGTGCACCTTCGCGCGTGCATGGATCACGGTGACTGGACGACGCCTGTCGATCTGCTCGTATCGGCGACCGCACCACTGTCGGCGGACTTGTCGCGCCGGGTCGAAGCCGCATCCGGAGGCCGTGTGCTGGAGATCTACGGATTCACCGAAGCCGGCTCCGTGGCCACCCGGAGACCGGCGGTCGACAATCTGTGGACGCCGTTTCCCGGCATCCGCCTGCTACCGATGCCCGAGGCGGGCGCGATGCGCCTGGAGGCGGACTATCTGCAAGGGCCGCACTATCCGCAGGACTGGATCGAACTCGCCGAGCGGGGCCGGTTTCAACTCGGCGGGCGCCTGTCCGACCAGATCAATGTCGCTGGCAAACGGACGTCGCTCGCGGCACTTGATTCGGTCCTGTGTTCGATCGCCGGGGTCGTCGACGGTGCGTTCTTTCTGCCTGACGGCGACACGCCGGAGGATCGGGCGACGCGCCTGTCGGCGTTCGCCGTCGCGCCGGCCCTCGACGCGGCAACACTGATCGCGGAACTTCGACTGCGAATCGACGCGGCGTTCCTGCCTCGGCCGCTGTATCTCGTCGACTCACTGCCACGACAGGCCAACGGGAAGCTGGCGCGGCGCGACCTGCAGTCGCTCGCCGAGCGCTGCGCCCGGACACCGTCCGAACCGCCGCCGGGCTGACTCGCCGACCGGGCACGGCAGGTCGGCCTGGACCGGGCCGCGCATCAGGCATCGACCCGTGCGATCAGCAGGACGTTCGCGAATGGCGTGCCCTGGCTCATCGGCACGGCCTCGACGCTGAAGCCGCGCCGACGCAGCGCGGCGATCCATTCATCCAGCGGGCGTCCATGAAGATCGGCCAGGCGGTGACCGCGGCAGGACGTCACGCAGCGGTCAACCCATTGCGACCAGCGATAACGCCAGCCGGCGGCGGCATCGCCGATCCGGAGCAATAGCAGCCCATCGCCGGACAAGGCCGAACGAACGCGCGTCAGCACCGATTCCTGCTCATCGGGCAACAGGTAATGCAGCACGTCCAGCACGACGACGATGTCGACCGGCGGATAGTCCAGCACACGAATGTCGCCGAGAGCGAAGCGCGCCCGACCGCCGACCGCGCGGCGTGCGCGGTCGATGTCGCGCGGCATCAGTTCGAAACCGCAGTAGTCGATTCCACGCGGTGGCCGCGGCCAGCCAATGGGCCAGTCACCGCTCGCCCCGACCGCGTCGGCCGCAGCGAGCCAGGACGCCAGGAGCCCCTGGCCGCAGCCCAGATCGAGCAGCGTCGCGCGATCGGGAATCAGGCCTCGTTCGAGCAGCGCGACGAATACCGGGTCGCCGGCCAATTTACCGCGCGCGAAATGCCACGCGAATCGCCCCGCCTGCCGATACGGCGCCGCCGCCGCGTCGATCAGGCGCCTCAGCGTCGAATCGGCGTTCACAGCACCGACGCCAGGGTCACCGGGCTTAGCGAAAGTGCGGCGAGCCGATCGAGCACACCGGGCAGCACCTCGAGCACGACCGGAATGCCGCTCCGGGTCCGGGCGGCATTGCCATCGTGCAGCAGCAGGATGTCTCCGGCCCGAATGCCGTGAAGCAGCCGGCCTCGCACCACGTCCGCATCGCGCTCTCGCGTGTCGAATCCGCGCCGCGTCCAGCTCGCCAGCGTCAATTCGGCGCGATGCAGAACCGGGTCGAGCAGCGGATTCCTGAGCCCGGCGGGCGCGCGGAAAAAGCGCGGGCGGACACCGGTGATCGCGGCGATCGTCTGCTGTGCCAGCTCCAGTTCCTGCTGGAACCCGCGCAAGCCGCTGAACGCAAAGCCGTGGGCGTGTCGATGGCTGTGGTTCTCGACCGCATGACCGCGGGTGACGATTTCGCGACACAAATCCGGGAAGGCGGCGGCCCGCTGACCGATGCAGAAGAACGTCGCGCGCGCGTCACACTGTGCGAGCAGATCCAGCACGCGCGGGGTCACCTCGGGATCGGGCCCATCATCGAAGGTCAGCGCGACCTGGCCCCGGTGCGCCGCGGCAGTCGGCAATCGCGTCCAGTTCGCACCGAGCAGCGAACTTCGGGGCCATAGGCCTGCCAGCGTCAACACCGCCTGATCGACCGCGATCGCCCCGACCGCCACGGACCAGTATTCGGGGCTTGCCAACCCCAGACCGAGTGCGCCCAGATGAAGTGCTGCCGACGCGCGCACGAACGGCGTTGGTCGATAGGACCCACCGGCCGCCAGGTTCATCGGTAGTGAAACCTCAAACCGCAACGACAGCCAAGTCGAACGACCCCGGCGGCGGGCATTTTTCCGGTTGAATCCATGATAATGAGTGAGGCTCTCAACGATGCGGATCCACTGACGGCTTGGACGCAAATCTTCCGACCTACCGGCGCGCCAATCTGGCGCTGTTCCTGATCGCCCGATTCCTCGCTACGACCGCGATCCATATGCAGGGCGTCGCCGTGGGTTGGCAGGTCTACGACCTGACAGGCGATCCACTCGATCTCGGCCTGATCGGCCTCGCGCAGTTCGCGCCATTCGTGCCGCTGGTACTGATCGCCGGACATCTGGCGGACCGGTGGAACCGAAAGCGTATCATCGCCTCGTGCTACCTCGTCGAGATGTGCTGCGCTCTCGCCCTGGCGTGGCTCAGCACCCGCGGCATCAACGACGTCTGGCCGGTTCTCGCGGTGCTGGCCGTTCACGGTGCCACACGGGCGTTCATGATGCCTGCGACGCAGGCGATTCTTGTCGACATCGCCCCGGGCGACGCGTTCGCACGCGCCGTCGCGCTCAGTTCGTCGAGCTTTCAATTGGCGGTGATCGTCGGTCCCGCCCTCGGTGGCGGACTATACCTGGCGGGCGCCGCAACGGTCTACGCGGTCGTCGCCGGACTGCTGGCACTGTCCTGCGTGATGCTGGGGTTCGCCCGGGTTCACCGGCCGCGCTGTCCACCGAGCTCACTGAACTGGCAATCGCTCAGCGAAGGCGTACGTTTCGTCGTCACGCGACCGACGGTCTTCGGCGCGATCTCACTCGATCTGTTTGCCGTTCTCTTCGGTGGCGCGACGGCCTTGCTTCCGGCCTATGCAAGGGATGTTCTCGGCATTGGCCCGTCAGGACTCGGCCTGCTGCGAATGGCGCCTGCCGTCGGCGCGGCGCTGATGGCCGCCGCGCTGGTCTATCGCCCGTTGTCGCGTCGGCTCGGACGTCGAATGTTCGACGGCGTGTTCCTGTTCGGCGCCGCAACCGTCGTCTTCGCACTATCACGCGACTTCACGGTGTCGTTCCTCGCGCTCGTGCTGATCGGCATCGGCGACATGCTCAGCGTCTACGTGCGCCACAACCTGATTCAGCTATCGACGCCAGACGCGATTCGCGGCCGGGTCAGCGCGGTGAACGCGATCTTCATCGGCGCGTCGAACGAGCTCGGTGAATTCGAGTCCGGGCTCAGCGCGGCGTGGCTGGGCCTGGTGCCGGCGTTGCTGGCCGGCGGGGTCGTGACGCTGCTGATCGGCATGCTGTGGATGCACTGGTTTCCCGCGCTGCGGCAGATGGATCGATTCCCGCATGACATGCGGTCAGGCAAGCGGCCGTGACGTCCGCATCGAGCCGACCGGCGATCCATCCGGTGTCCTTGGATTTTCAAGCCTCTGTGTATAATCAATGGACGGCCATCGCTTGATCGTGGATGCCGGGCTGGGGGAAACCGGGGACGCCGCGGGCGTTTTCATTCGGGTTCTGCCGGGGGTCCACGTGCAGATGAGCCTGATGCCAGACTGATCGGCGAGGTCGTTGCGCTCTCGCCAAGCTCCACGCCGATTCGCTCCCCCCGATCGCATGAGGCTTTAGAAGCAGTGGCTTGGGGCGAATCCGCAGGTCGGAGGAAATCGGTACGGGTTGCTCGTGAGGAACGACAGCGCTCTCTGGTTTGGTATGCGATGCAAGTCGCCGGGTCGCACCAAAGACACCCGATGCGGCCATGCGACTGATCGCGCCCGGCCGCGCCGCGCCGCCTCGCCCGTGCCGGACACGAACCGGACCGTCGGGGCCAGCGGCGGCGCATGAGGACGCGCGCGGCGGTCCGCATCGTGACCTTGACGGCGCTCGCCGCGGCCCGCGCCTCCGATGCCACCGAATGGTGGAACGACCCGTACTCCAGCCTCGGACTCGAACTGCCGGAATCGGTGCAGGTGCACGGATTCCTGTCGCAAGGTTACATCAAGACGACCGGAAA
>JAXMGB010000016.1:0-80394 GCA_046347485.1 Methylotetracoccus sp.
CGATACGCGCCATCGGTCCGGTGGAAACCGATGTCGAGGTTGAACGACTCGGCCGGAATCGGCGGTCGGAACAATTTGATGATGCGCCGCCGGTCACTGCGAATGATCCGGAACAGCAGTGTCTTGATCGCGATTTTGCCGGTGGAGTGGTGGAAGCCCAGGATGCGTAACGCCTGGCGTGACCAGTTGAGGCGGCGGTTGTCGCCATCCCATTCCCAGCTACCGAGGTTCGCGATTTCCTGTGCGCGGGACAGCAGGCTACCGGTCCGTTTCAGTTCTGCGGCCATCGAGTTCAAGGACTGAGCGAGTTGCCCGAGTTCGTCATCGGAACGCACGCTGAGTTGGACGTCGAGATTACCCGATGCATAGTTCTTCGCCGCACGAATCATCTCGTGCAGCGGGCTGGCCAGTGATCGGGACAGCACGAAGATCAACAGTACCGCCAGGCAGAGCACGAGGGCGAACGCGCTGGCGCCGATGCCGATCAGAAACGCCGCGTAGGAGCTCCACAACTCGGTCATGCGCACGTCCAGCGTCTGCAGGGACTCGGTCGTCGTCGATCCGGCCAGCAGAATCTTGGCGTACCCCAAGGGCTTGTCGGTTCGTTGACCGATCTTGACGAACAACTCCTTGCCGGTGGCCGCCGTCGTCAACATGCTGCCCTGGCGAAAGTCCGGCGGTAGCGCGAGGCGTTCGCCGCGGACCGACGCGTTCTCGGAGCCATCGGTCACGACCTTGCCGTCCCTGTCGAGCACCAGGAACGACGAGATCGGGAACCAGGTCGAGATTTCCTCGATCTGCTCGTTCAGCTTGCCGATATCTCCCTTCGCGAGCGCGGCCTGCAAGCGATGACTCAGGTAAGCGCCAGTGCGACGAAGCTCCTTTTCCTCGCTCATCTGTTGGGCCTTGATGACGGCCTCTTGCACCTGATAGCGAACGGCTTCGGACTGGCTTAGCGTGATCGTGCCCGCCGAAACGAGGACCACGGTCACAGTGACGTTGACGAGCAAGGCGAACAGCAGCGAGTATTTGGTACTGATGCTGCGAGCCGTGGCTTTCTGGATTCTCTTGATCATGGGTGCCATGACATCACGCGATTGCGATGATTTGTTGATCCTGTCGTCAGATACGCTCGGTCTGCGCGTCTGGTCCGAGAGTGGTTCGCACGCGTCCCGGATGCTGTGGTCTCTAAGGCCGACTGTTGCATTCCAGTATTGGAATTCCCCTTCGAACCCCGAGCCATCCCACGCTTCGTAAACCCTGCAAGCCTGCTTTCGCCGCCGCGGGCTCGGCGCGATACCGCTGCTGCCTCGTTCTCACAAATCTCTTGGAGCTCACGTCCTGGGGCAGTGACTTAAGACAAGGAGTCATCGGCATCCCGCGGGACTGCAGATCGGCCGAGGGTCGTTTTGCAGTTACCGCCGTCGATGACGGCCTAGTCCTACGATGCGCCGGGACCTCCCACCCCGAGTCCATCCAAGGCCCGCCCTACGTGCTTCAGAGGACCAGACCGAGTCTTGATTGAAGCTTAGATGATTTTCACGGGCGGACCGCCGCGCCGGGCCGACCTTGAGTCCCAGCGGAACGTTGCCTGGTGCCGGGTCCGATGCCTTCAGCGAGGCGCTGTTTACCAGGCGCGGTGTTTTCGGTAGCGTATCGCGCAGTATTGGGCCAGAGTCATGACGACCGTTGGATCTGTTCGATGCGTACGCCCCGGCCGTGCGTCGTCAGGTACGACAGCCCAAGTACCCAACGGTCATGGCGACTCCTCAGTGCAGGATCACCCGGGTCGGTGGGTCGTTCGTCATATCCAACCATGTAGTCGCTATGTCAGCGTTTCCGTCCGACTTTGTCTGGGGTGCGGCGACCTCCGCTTATCAGATCGAGGGCTCGCCGTTGTCCGACGGTGCCGGTCCCAGCAACTGGCACCTGTTCTGCCGGGAGCCGGGCCGCATCCTCGGCGGAGATACCGGGGACGTGGCCTGCGACCACTATCGCCGCTATGTCGACGATGTCACATTGATGGCTGAACTGGGCCTTCAAGCCTACCGCTTCAGTGTGTCCTGGAGTCGAATCCTCCCGGAAGGACGCGGGCGTCTGAACGCTTCCGGCATCGCGTTCTACCGAAGATTGGTGGATGTCCTGTTGGAGAGGGGAATCACGCCGTTCGCAACCTTGTTTCACTGGGATCTGCCAGCGGCGCTCGCGGCTCGTGGCGGGTGGACTCATCCGGATTGCGCCCACTGGTTTGCCGAGTATGCACAAGCGCTGTTCAGGGAGCTGGGTGAGGGAATCGGGCATTGGGCGACGTTGAACGAGCCCTGGGTCGTGGTCGATGCCGGGTATGTCAACGGCATTCATCCACCAGGCGAGAGACGTCCCGATCTCGCTCCGCTCGCCGCCCATAATTTGCTGCGTGGTCATGGGCTCGCGGTACAGGCCTTCCGCGCCGACGGCCGCGGCGAGATCGGGTTGGTCGTCAATATCGAGCCGAAGTTCGCGTATTCCAACGAGCCCGCGGACCGGTCGGCGATGGAACGATCTCACGCCTACATGAATCGCCAATTTCTCGATCCGGCGCTGCTTGGGAGCTATCCCGAGGAGTTGGAGGACATATACCGGGAACATTGGCCTCGCTTCCCCGAGTCGGATCTGCGCCTGATCCAGCAACCGATCGACTTCGTCGGACTGAATTACTACAGTCGCTCGGTCGTGCGGGACGATCCGGCGGGAGACATCTGCCGCGTCTCGGCCGTGCGGCAGTCGTCGGCACAACATACCGCGATGGACTGGGAGGTGTTCCCCGAAGGACTCGGCAGTGCGCTTCGTTGGATCAACCGGCGCTATGGCGACCTGCCGCTCTACGTGACGGAAAACGGCGCGGCATTCGATGATGCCGCCGGGTCCGGACCAATCGTTGATCAGGCTCGTCTCGACTACCTGCGGCGCCATCTCCTTGCGGCACGGTCGGCAATCAGCGATGGCGTACCGCTGCGCGGTTACTTCGTCTGGTCATTGTTCGACAACTTTGAATGGAGCTACGGCTACGGCAAGCGCTTCGGCATCGTCGGCGTCGATCTCGCGACGCAGCGCCGGACCATCAAGGCCAGCGGTCGGTACTACGCGGATGTGATCCGATCGAACGGTGGCCTGCTGGCCGACGACTGAGTTCCAAGTCCCGCATCCTCTTGTATCGTCGACAAGCAGAGGCCTCGCCCGGGCGAGAATTCATCGGTCGGGTCTTGAAAAACGGAAGCAGTTCTTTATATTGTTAGCAGCACCCGTTGGTGAGTGCTAACGAAAGCTTTCATTCACTGCGAACCGAAACAACTCAGGAGAGAGCAAGACCTATGAAGATCCGTCCTTTGCATGACCGCATCGTCGTCAAGCGTGTCGAGGAAGAGAAGACCTCCCCGGGCGGCATCGTCATTCCGGACAGCGCGAAGGAAAAGCCGATTCGTGGCGAAGTCGTCGCTGTTGGGAACGGCAAGCTGCTCGACAACGGGCAGGTCCGCGCGCTGGACATCAAGGTGGGCGACAAGGTTCTGTTCGGAAAGTACTCGGGAACCGAGGTCAAGATCGACGGCGTCGACTACCTGATGCTGCGTGAAGACGACGTCATGGGCGTACTCGACGCGTAATTCCGGCTGCATAGCGAATTCTAAAGGAGGTATTGAACGATGGCAGCAAAAGAAGTCCGTTTTTCCGATGACGCGCGTCAACGCATGCTCGCCGGCGTAAATCTGCTGGCGGATGCCGTGAAACAGACGCTCGGCCCGAAGGGGCGCAACGTGGTTCTCGAGAAGAGCTTCGGTGCTCCGGTTGTCACGAAAGATGGCGTGTCCGTTGCGAAAGAGATCGAACTGAAGGACAAGTTCGAGAACATGGGCGCGCAGATGGTCAAGGAAGTTGCGTCGAAGACCTCGGACGTCGCCGGCGATGGCACGACGACCGCAACGGTTCTGGCGCAGGCGATCGTCCGTGAGGGTTTGAAGTCGGTCGCCGCCGGTTCGAATCCGATGGACATCAAGCGCGGTATCGACCTGGCGGTTGCGACCGTGGTCGAGGACCTGAAGAAGCTGTCGAAGCCCTGCACCGATAGCAAGGCGATCGCACAGGTCGGAACGATCTCGGCGAACTCCGACGACTCGATCGGCCGCATCATCGCAGATGCGATGGATAAGGTCGGCAAGGAAGGCGTCATCACCGTCGAGGAAGGTTCGGGTCTCGACAACGAACTGGAAGTCGTCGAAGGCATGCAGTTCGACCGCGGCTACTTGTCGCCGTACTTCATCAACCAGCAGGAGACGATGAGCGCCGAGCTCGAGGATCCGTACATCCTGCTGCACGACAAGAAGGTTTCCAATATCCGCGATCTGCTGCCGGCCCTGGAGAAAGTTGCCAAGGCAGGCCGTTCGCTGCTGATCGTCGCCGAGGATGTAGAGGGTGAGGCATTGGCCACGCTGGTCGTCAACAACATGCGCGGAATCATCAAGGTCTGCGCGGTCAAGGCACCCGGCTTCGGTGACCGCCGGAAGGCCATGCTTGAGGATATCGCCGTGCTGACCAACGGCCGTGTGATCTCCGAAGAGTTGGGTCTGAGCCTCGAGAAGCTGGAGCTGAGCGATCTCGGCAGCGCGAAGAAGATCCAGATCAGCAAGGAGAACACGACGATCGTCGACGGTTCGGGTAAGGCTGACGCGATCAAGGCGCGGGTCGAGCAGATCCGCAAGCAGATCGAGGAAACCTCCAGCGACTATGATCGCGAGAAACTGCAGGAGCGGGTTGCGAAGCTCGCCGGCGGTGTTGCCGTGATCAAGGTCGGTGCGGCGACCGAGGTCGAGATGAAGGAAAAGAAGGCGCGCGTCGAAGACGCGCTGCATGCGACCCGTGCGGCCGTCGAGGAAGGCATCGTCGCCGGTGGTGGTGTTGCGCTGATTCGCGCGCAGAACGTTCTGAAAGACCTGCAGGGCAAGAACCACGACCAGACCGTTGGTGTTTCGATTCTGCGTCGGTCCGTCGAGGAACCGCTGCGTCAGATCGTCGCCAATGCCGGTGATGAGCCGTCGGTCGTGCTCGCGCGTGTTCAGGAAGGCACCGGTACCTTCGGCTACAACGCAGCGACCGGCGAGTACGGGGACATGATCGAGATGGGTATTCTCGATCCGACGAAGGTCACGCGTTCGGCGCTGCAAAATGCGGCCTCGGTCGCCGGCCTGATGCTGACGACCGAAGCGATGGTCGCCGAGTTGCCGAAGAAGGAAAAGCCGATGCCCGGCGGTGGCCACGGCATGGATGACATGATGTAAGACGCGGTTCGGTCGCTCTCGACCACAGACCGCAAAGCCCCGCCTTCTGGCGGGGCTTTTTTTTGGCTTGACGCCGCATGTACCCAGGTTGTCTTGGTGACGATGGCCGTCGCCGAGTGCCACTACCGCGTCCTATCATCCGCATTGCGGTCCTTTCGAGAAGCTCTGATCGATTTGGAAGCTTCCCGCCGGCTGGTATGTTCCGCCGAAATCGACCGTTCCAAACAGTTGCTTTCGTTCCTCCGATACAGAGGCTTAGTTAAGTCGCCATGTTGAGCTATCGCCACGGGTACCACGCTGGAAATTTCGCCGACGTGTTCAAGCACGTCGTGTTGATGCTGTTGTTCGACGCACTGCATCGAAAGGAAAAGGCCTGCGTGTTCATCGACACGCATGCCGGAGCTGGCGACTATGATCTGCAGAGTGCCATGGCCCTGAAGAATCGCGAGTTCGAAACCGGCATCGCGCGAATTCAGAGGCATTCCGAGCAACCGGAGATCGTGCGTCGGTTCCTGTCGTCCGTCGGATACAACGACGGTTCAGCGTCTCCGCGACGTTATCCGGGGTCACCACTCCAGGCATTTTCCCGGTTGCGCGCGCAGGATCGTATGCTGCTTTTCGAGCTTCACCCGGCGGAACTCGGCTGTCTGCGGGCATTGTTCGCCGGACAACGGCGAGTGGGAGTGCACCCGATAGATGCCTACCAAGGACTGAAAGCGTTCCTACCGCCGCCGGAGCGGCGCGGTCTGGTGTTGATCGATCCTGCCTACGAGCGCAAGGACGAACGCGCCCGGGTGACCGAGGGGCTGCTGGCCGCCTGGACTCGCTGGCCGACCGGCATGTTCGCGATATGGCACCCGATCGTCGATCGGACGACCACCGATGGCTGGTATCGGCGGCTCAGGCGCACGGAAATCGGCAACATGCTATCGCTCGAACTGCGCATCGAGGCCAGGCACCACGCAGATCGTATGAACTCGACCGGAATGATCATCGTCAATCCGCCATGGCGTCTCGACACGCAGCTTGCGGCCCTGATGCCCTGGCTTTCCTCGGCTCTCAGCGACGAGGGGGGAGCGTCGGGATGGCGCATCGACTGGCTGACCCCGGCACGTTGAGAGGCTGTTTTGCGGCGTGTCCGCGGCCACGCGGAAACAGGCCATTCGCCCGAGACCGCACAGGCCGGGCTTGTTTATGACGAATTCCTCAATGCTATACTCGGAATCGACGGCCCACGAAGGGCAGGCCCGACGGGCGAAACGCTAGGAAAGCTTTCCTGGTCATCGTTTACAGGAGGCTGTCGTGATCGAATCCAGCAGGGCCGGTGGCGGTTTGGTTACCGGTGTCGACGTCAGGGAACACTTCAAGGAGTCGGTTCAATCCGCCCTGACGAACCAGCGCGTCGATGCCGCGGAAGAGACCGTCTTCTACGTCGTCAACCTTCTTGCCTACTTCGCTCACGCGGACAATCTGTTCTGCCAGACGTCCGAAGGCGTGGATCTCAAGCCACTGGCGCTGATCTATGCGGATGCGGTCGAGGCGGAATCCTCGGAAGCGAGGCACAACGCGCTGAAGCGTTTGGGCGATGTCGCGTTGCTGATCTCCGGGCTGTTCGCATCCAGTCTGAGTCGCAAGGTGGTCGATGTCGACTACTACATCGCGATGGGCGGCGGGGCCTACGCCTATCTTCACGATTCCAGTCAGGGCACCGTCAGAGGGCGGGCATTTCGCGCGATTTTCGGGGAACTCTCGGTCAAGTTCGCGACATTCGTCGATGTCCTAGCCGAGGTCGGTGAGAGATCGTGCCTGAATTCCCAGGTCGATATCATGCGTCTGTACGAACTCTGGTTGCGCACCGGGAGTCGGCGTGCCGCCGGTAGGCTGCGGGCGTTGGGCATCGAGCCGGTTGCGGGGCCGGCCATCGGCTTTCGCAATTGAAGGTTTGCCGATGAGGCTGAACCTTCTGCAACAGATGCTCGCCGAGCTTTACCAGATCGACGTCGATCATGCGGTAGAGGATTTCGTCATCACCGACCCCGAGCTTGCCCGCAGACTAGATGCCAGCCTGCATCCCCGCGAGAATCGGGAGAAACTGCTGGTTGCGCAACAAGGCGACGAGGTGCAATTGTCCCTGTACCTAGATGCCGACGTGGTCGGGCGTCTGCAGCGGGATTGTCCGCTTGCGGCCCTGCATGGGGACAATATCGCCGACTTCCTGCTGGTACTTGAAGGGGTGAGTCATTTTCTCTATCTGATCTGGAACGCCGCTTTCGATCGCGAGGTGACGCTGCTCGAACTGGAGATGCAGGCAGAGGTCGACAAATACGTCATCGCTTGGGCGCTGTTTGCGCAGCAGCGCCAGACGCTAGGTCCGAACCAGTTGTGGCGTTGCCTTTTCGACGGGCCGAGTTTCGACGTCCGACTCGGTGACGAGGAACGTTGCCGCTATGTCGACGCCAGCCACTACGCGGGACGTTTCTGCTTTCAGTTGGAGGATCGCTATCTGAAGCACAACCGCAACTCGGAGATGATGCGCGAATTGCGCCGGTTCTATCGCCTGACGCAGACCGGAAAGATCAGCCGCATCAACGCCGTGCTCGCGTCCTGATCATGGCCTCGTGCAGCGGGCGTTCACTTTTTCTTTGGCGCCGCGCCACTGGCGTCCGCGGGCTGCGGCTTTTTCGGAAAACAGCTTGACTCGGCCGCTGTCCTGGCCTCTTTGTACAGCGTTCGAAGCCGCTTCGACTCCGGCGGATCGCGGAACTCTCCGCCGCGTTCACCCGGCGTATTGAACAGGTAGGTGAACGTCTGCGCCTGACCAAACTCGTCGTACGACATTCGCGATGCGAGCAGATCAACGGCACAGACGCAGTGATATAGATTGTCGTAGTTCTGGCCGCCATGTTCGACCATGCATTGCAGCACGTATTCGACTCGCGCCTGCGTCGGGAAATCGTTCTGGTCGCGCGCCGCCGCTTGCGGTGCGGCGGGTGTGCCGCCGTCGGCGGACTGTTCCGCCTGTTCGCGTTGCGGACAACCGATCAGCAGCGATGCGGAACACAGCAGCAGCGGCAATTGGGCGGCTTTGCGAAGGCTTCTCATCTGATTCCTCGTCTGTCTTCAAATCCAAAAGCGTGATGGGCGTTGCCCGCTCCGGGCCGATCAGTCCTCGGTCGCGAATCGGACGATCTCCTTCAGTTGACCATTGATGCCACCGGCTAGGCCGTTGAGCCTGACGTCATCGGTGTCGGTCGGCAGCAAGCGCGTACTGACGATCACCGCGCCTTGCTCGGCTCGCACGGCGACATTGCACGGCATGTACACGACCCATGCGGGGGAAAGCTCGAGCATCTCGCGGGCATGCGTCAGATTGCAGAACTGAAAGGTGTCGTAATCGGGAAAGGCAATTCGCTCGCGCTCGCGGATCACGCTACCAATCTTGTTGTGTCCCGTGATGCGAAAGTTTCGCTCGGTGATCGCGATCTGCAATTCGGCGACCACATCGGCGTAGGGTTTCGTCGTCCGGGCCTCGAAAACCTCGAGATCGGGGCCATCCGTGCGAGTGCACGCTGGCTGCCCGGCAGTCAGACATGCGAGAATCAGCCCCGGTAATTTACGCATCCGCCGACGATCTGGCTTTGTCTACCGACTGGCCGGCGATTATAGAACGACCCACCTGATTCGATCACCATGCCCGCGACGCGAACGACGACCACCGGCGTGGTTCTCGCCGGTGGCCGCGGAAGCCGCCTGGGCGGGCTCGACAAGGGATTGATCCAGTTGCGGGGGCGACCTTTGGTCGCTTATGCGCTGGGCGCCCTGACACAGGTTTGCGACCGTGTGGTAATCAGCGCAAACAGAAACCATGAGGACTACGCCCGGTTCGGTTATCCGGTCATCGGTGATGCCTCGGACACCTTCGAGGGACCACTCGCCGGTGTGTACAGCGCGATGAAGGCCACCGGGTCGGCGCATCTCCTCGTGATCCCGTGCGATTCGCCGCTGATGACCGGGGCCGGTCTGTCACGGCTGTTCGACGCGTACAACGAACAGTCCGCCGATGCCTGCATCGCCGACGACGGTCAACGGGTCCATCCCGTATTCCTGTTGCTGGCGCGTCGCCTTCTCGACAGCCTTGAACGCTTCCAGGCGAGTGGTGAACGCAAGGTCGGGCGCTGGCTGGAGCAGCACAGGGTCATCCACGCGGACTATCGTGCCCAGCCGGAATTGTTCGCCAACGTCAACACGGCGGATGATCTAGCTCGCCTGGAAGCCGAGATCGCGGAACGCGCGCTCGGCCGGTCATCCAGGGACAGGAGTGGCGGATGAGGGTCTCGCGGCGAGTCGGAAGGGGCGTCAGGCGTCCGGTTGCCGGTCGATGCCCGGCGTGGTGGGCGTCCGTTCAGTCGAAGAAATGCTCGAAGCCGATCAGGTCGAGCGCTGGCTTTAACAGCGGGTCGGCCGCGAAACGATTCTGGATCGAATGTCCGGCCAGATGGTCCGCGAGCGCGACGAGGATCATCGCCTGGTCGAGGCATAGGTAAATGCTCGCCACCTGGCCGGTCTTCGGGTCGACCGAGTCGTAGAACCCGAAATCGCCGTAGATCGGGTAACGCTGCGCAAGCGTCCGGAGGTTCCTGATCGCCGCGTCCGGTTCCGCCAGCAGCGCCAGAGCCGCCGCGTGCGGTGTCACGACGCCCTCGGGGTAGCCCAGGGCGCCCAGAATGCGCACGCCGTACTCGCCGTAGGCCGCGCTACCCGGCGTCGAACTGGGTGACATGCCCCAGACCGGATACCCCAGCGCTTCCGAGGCATAGCGTCGTTGAAGGGCCGTGTGCGCGGCACCGTTCCTGCCCAGGCTCTCCGGGGCCAGGCGCGCCTCGTCCAGCACCAGCCGGGGCATCAGTGCTTCGAACAGGCTGCCGCCCCAGGACGGGACGTAGCGGATGTCATTCCACTCGTAATGGCCGCCGGTCCACTGGAATCCCCGTTCCGACTTCTCGTGCCGGTTCTGTGGCGGCCGGGTCTGCCAGCTGACCTCGGGTGGCAGCGTGCGCGTCATCGCGAACCAGTGCGCGGCTTCGACGTCACCCTTGCCGATCGCGATCAGGCTGCCGATCCGCGCCTCGGTATACAGCATGCCGTAGTGATAGCTCGACCGTTTGTCGGTGTCGACGAAATGGCCGTGCGACATCAGGTGTGTGCCGGGATCGTAGAAGAATCGGAAATTGCCGCGCGAGATCAGGCGCGACAGGCGCTCGGCCAGTGCCGGCGCTGCCTGCCGTGCGACGATCAGGCCCGCGGTCAGCCACGAGGAGTCCACGAACGACAGGAAGCGGCTTGTCGGCTGCAGCGTCGTGGTGTTGTAGTAATTGAAGAAGAAGCCATGAGCGGTCTCCAGACGCTCCAGCGTGTCCACGGTCCGGCGGATACGTTCCAAGGCTTGTGCTTCGTCGAGCAACTTCAAGTCCTGCGCGGCGACCACCGCCAGCAGATAGAAGCCGACGCTCGTGATGTTCGTGTAGTCGCCGATGTCCGCAGGCTCGGGCTGCGGCTTGCTGAGGTCGACCTGAACGCGGTCGATCGGCAGTCCGTGCTCACGATCGGCCAAGGCATCCAGCCCGCGCCAGGTGTCCGCCGCGAGCCGTCGCAGGAACCCGTCATCGTCCGCCGGCAGCGTGCCGACGTCGACCAGGCCGCGGGACGGCCAGCCGTTCAGGCGGCCGCGCAATTGCGCGCGCGCATTCAACCCACTCTCCGCCGATGACTCCGCGGCAGCGGGGCCAGTGGCCCCTGGTTCGCTCAAGGGGGCGCCACCGAGTTTGACGAGGGAAACATCATCGATGAAGTACCCACCGTGACGGACCGTTGTCGTGGCTGGAACCGCGATCTCCAGCGAGGAGAGTCCGCTCCGGTCCTCGAAGCCCGGCATGCTCGCCAGCGGCACGATGATCTGCCGCCAGTCCGCGGTGATTTCGCCGAGATCCGCCTGTACATGATGTCGACCCGGTGGATCGCCACTCGTCGTGCGCTCGAATCCGACCATCAGGGTAGGGGAGAACCCAGCGGTTCCATCGCCCTTGATCCAGATGGACAGATGGTCGAACCCGGACGCGTCCAGGCCGAGGAGATCCAGGTTCAGGGCGGTCGCGACGTTCGTCGCAGGCGGTTCGGGCAGGCGATACGCAAGATGGAGCGCTTGTCCGCCGCCGCCTCGGTCGGTCGATACTGTCTCGTAGCGCAGCGCCTGCTCCGTGGTCGCCGGGTTGCGACGCCAGGCCAAGGCGAGCGGATGGCCGGCCGGCTGTTCGAAATCGGCGAGTGTGCGATTCGCCAGCACCTGCCGCCCATCCGGCACACTCTCGGCGCCGCAGACTGCGTGAGAGACCAGAGCCAGCAGCAAGGCTCTGATCGGTCGGTAAGCCATATCGCTCGAATTCTCGATGACGGACGTCGGCGACTACCCGGTAGACGACGGGGAAGCATAGAGGATCGCCCGCGGTATCTCAATCGATGCCACCGCCCAACGACACGCGGTTGCGGCCGCCCGCGCGCGAATCCCTGGCTATTGGTCGGCTCGCGCGATCCCCAGCGGAGCGTAGGCGTCGAGGCTCGGAAAGACTGTTGCGATGTTCGGGTTCTGCAGCCGCACGCTGATGATTTCGGCCAGGATCTGGCGATAATCGGTCGTCACCGCAAGATCGGCGTTGTCGTAAAGCTGGTCCGTCGCCAAGCCAGGCCACTGACCGAACACGCTACCCCCGTTGATGCCGTCGCCAAGCGCGAGCATCACGCCACCATGGCCGTGGTCGCAACCGCGATTGGCATTCTCCCTGAGGCGGCGTCCGAATTCACTTTGTACGATGATCGTCAGGCCGCGAGCGCCCTGTAGGTCGAGGTAGAGCGCCGCCAGGCCTTTCGCCAAGGTTTCCAGCAGTGCCGCCAAGCGTCCCGTACTGGCGTCTCCTTGGTCGGTATGGGTATCCCAACCCCCGAGATCGGCGGTCGCGACGCCGAGTCCGGCATTCAATTTGGCAATCTGGGCGATCGTTTGCAGCTGGTTTCCAAACGGGCCCTGGGGATACTCGACCCCATTGCCGGGCTGATAGGTCCCGGGGCCGAGGTAGGCGATGACATCGGCGGCATCCAACGCGGCGGTTCCCGCGCGATAAAGCCAGTGATCGTGGCCGTACATCGCGCGCAGCGCGACGTGTTGGGCGTTGGCGTAAGAGCGCGAGCCGTTCAGCGCGAAATTGCCAAGTTGATCGATGACTGCCGTTTCGGTGTTGCCGAGCAGCGAGGCGGGCTGTGTGAGCCCGGCGGCGACCGCGGGCAGCAGCGCGTTGGGCGACTGCACCGGAGTGCTCTGCAGATGGCGTGTCAGCCATCCCTGGGGAGCCGACTTCCTTCCCGGTGTACCCAGTTCGATGAACAGTTGCGCGTCGAAGTGGCTGCGGGTGTCGGTCGGCAGGCCGACTGCGTGGACGACCGCAAGTTTGTCCTGCTGGTACAGCGAGAAGAGCGGAGCGAGGGACGGGTGCAGCCCGAAACGATCATCCAGTTGCAGCAGTTGCGAGACCGGGATCTGCAGATTTGGTCGCGCAGCCTCGTAGTATGCGCGATCGGGGCCGGCAAGCGGCGCGACGACGCTGAGTGCATCCCAACCGCCGCGCAGAAACACGACGACCAACAGATCCTGCTGCGACGCGGCGGTCTCCATTGCTTGCCGTGCATGAGCTTGGCCGAGTGGGATTCCCCCGGCGCAGGCGGCGAGCGTGCCGGAGCACTGCGTAAGAAAGCGGCGGCGGGTGATGCTGTTCATGGTTTGTGCTCCGAATCGGGCGACGAGCAAGCGAGCGTGGCAGGCGGACCCACCCGCCAGGATGTGGGCCCCGGGTTCATGAGAGTTGGAAGTCCGGCGACATCAGGATCACCGCGACGGTGCCGGGGAGCCGCTCGCCAATCTGTTCGGCGGTCATGGGCAGGTCGGGGTTGGCGCCCTGCGCCAGGACCGTGACGACGGCCTCGCGATTCTCCCGCGGATGCAGATCGCGGCCGAGCAGCCGCTTGATCCAGAAGTCGACGATGGCGTTCGCGGTATTCAGCCCGGGCGGCATCTGCGCGTTGAGATCGATCGTCGTCGAAGGGATCTTCCGTTCGATCAACGCATTGCAGATCCGCCATCGATACAGCATCGATGTGGATCCCAGCCATGATTCCTTGCGATCGGGGTAACCATCCGGCGTCGGTCGGCCAAGCAGCGGCATGCCCATGGCGTCGAACGAGCGGCCGAACGTGTCGGTGTACTTCCACTCCGCTTTCAAGGCGCGCAGCATTGCCGTCGTCGCGCGGAATGGGTCTTTGAGCTTGCCACCCCAGGCGCGTTGGAATTCGGCCTTGAGGACGATGGTCCTGACGACCTGCAACAGCTGGTCGTCATCGTTCTGCGCGTGACGGAACGTGCGCGCCGCGGCATCGACCAGCGTTTCCGGTGGGTCGTCGGTGACCAGGTAGCGACATAGCTTTCGCGCGATGAAGCGGGCAGTGGCCGGATGCCGGGCGATCAGATCGAGCGCGTCGCGGCCGTCCTTCATATCCGCCTGATCCGCCTGAAGGTAACGTCCGAGCACCAGTTTGTTGAAACGGTCGTGCCAGGGGCGCGAGTAATAGAACTCCCCGGTGTTGCCGATCGTCGGGTCGGCCTTGCTGTTGCTGACACGCCAACCGGTGAAGCAGCGCGTCGCTTCGTAGACGTCGTTGTCGACGTAACCCAAGGGATTGCCATCGTCGTCCTTCGGCACGCCGTTCGGGTCGCGAACACCCAGATAGTTCTCGGCCCCCATGCCGTAGAGTTCGAACAGTTCGCGCGCCCAGTTCTCATTCGGCCCACCCGCCTGATTGGTATCGTTGTTCAGGCTGAAAATCATCGTCGTGCTCGTCGCGACGGCTTCGAGAAAGGCGCGGAAGTTGCCGAACGCGTGCGGGCGCAGCACGCCGAACTCGAATGCCGGGAGGATCGAGAACAACGGTGATGTCCATGCGTTGACGCTGAAATGATTCCGCCAGAACCCTACGATCACTTCGAACAATTGCCGCTGGCTGTAGACCGCGCGAGTCCAGATCAGGGTCCTTACATCCGATGCCGGGCGCATCCGCAGCGTCTGGTTCCCGTGGCCATCGAGGAAGTGTTCCTGCCACAGGCGTTCCAGGGGCTTGCCCAGTGTCGTCAGCCGCAGCGCGGCGACACGCGCATCACAGGCGCTGTCGTCGATGTCGGAATACGCCAATTGGCGGTCGACCCAGGCGCGCATGCGTGAGGTGCCGGTGGCGCCGAGCGCCTCGAACGCCTCGACGTCACCGGGCGCCATGCCATAGGTCAGTCGGTTCAGAGCGACGACCGCGATCGGTGGTCGAGGAACAGGACCCAGCGCTGCGAGTTTTCGTCTCTCGAGGCGTGGCGCCGCAGTTTCCGTGGGCTCGCCGAGAGCGGCTCGCGAGATCGTCGGGAAAGCCGCGATTGCGGCCGCTACGCCGGTTCCACGAAGGAGTTCACGTCTTGAGATGCTCATGGTCCTGACTCGCTCAAGGGGGACGACCGAGGGCCTGGCGAAGCCGTAAGCCTTCGATGATTGATGCTACGATTTACGACGCCTTGCGCCTGCGCCGGGTTTGGCGCGTCGGCACATCCGTGCGGATGCTTGCCCGGTCCCACCCCGGCAAGCCATTGAAGTCTAGTCCACGGAGCAGGCGGCGCTGATCGGCGCCGCATCGGCTAGTGAACGTGGTCGGAGCGTTGTGCGAGGACGACGTTGGGAATTTCGGATAGCTTATCGAGCGCCACGCTGAGCTGACCCAGATCGGCGATCTCGACCGTGATGCGCATCAAGACCGACTGATCGGCCGGATAGGTTTGCGTCTCCGTGCGAATGATGTTGAGGTGCTCGTTGGCCAGTACCTGGGACACATCCTTCAGCAGACCCTGTCGGTCGAATGCCCTGACTTCCAGTTCGACCGGAAATACCCCGGATTCCGATTCCCATGCCACATCGATCAGCCTGGACAGGCGCCAGGGCGGAAGTGCTCGAATGTTGGCGCAGTCGCCGCGATGGATCGTGATGCCCTTGCCGATCGTGACGTAGCCGATGATCGCGTCGCCGGGAGAGGGATTGCAGCACTGCGCGAAGTGCGTCAATAGATTGCGAATGCCCTGCACGGTGATGGCACCGGTGGGCTTGTGAGCGCTGAGCCGGCGGGGGGGCTGAGGCGGCGCGTGGTGTGGCAGCGCGTCCGGAAGCCGCAACGCGGTCGCGATCTGCGTCGGGCTGATGTCGCCTCGTCCGATGGCCAGCAACAACTCGTCGGCACGTGACAGGTGAAAGTGCCGCGCGAGTTCCTCCGCGTCGGCATCCTTCAGGCCCAGCTTGTGTCGTTCGCGTTCGAGGATGGAGCGCCCGGCCCGGTGGTGCTTTTCATGATCCTGCTGCTTGAACCACGCGCGAACCTTGTTCCGCGCATGCGTGGTCTTGATATAGCCGAGGTGGGGGTCGATCCAGCCCAGGCTGGGTCCCCCTTGCTTGGTCGTCAGGATTTCGACCTTCTCGGCTGATTTCAGCGTATACGTCAGGGGCACGATGCGCCCGTCGACCTTCGCCCCGCGGCAGCGATGTCCGACCTCGGTGTGAATCGCATAGGCGAAGTCCACCGGGGTCGCGCCCTTGCGCAGTCGGACGACCTGGCCGCGCGGCGTCAGCACGAACACCTGGTCGGAGAACGCATCGGCACGAAAGTCTTCCAGCAGGGCCTGATCATCCTCCTTGTTTTCCAGCAGGCGCCGCAACGAGGTGATGCTCCGCTCGAATGCCGCGTCACGCCCGCCGCCTTCCTTGTAACGCCAGTGTGCGGCGACACCGTACTCGGAGAATTCGTGCATCTGCGGCGTGCGGATCTGGATCTCGATCGGCCGGTCATCGGGGCCGATCACGACGGTGTGCAGGGATTGGTAGCCATTGTCCTTCGGGTTCGCGATGTAGTCGTCGAACTCCTTCGGAATGTGCCGCCAGAGGTTGTGCACCAGGCCGACGACGAGGTAACAGGTCGACAACTCGTCGACGATGACCCGAACCGCGTGCAGATCGTACAGTTCGTTCAACTGTACCTGCTTGCGTTGCATCTTTCGCCAGATGCTGTAGATGTGCTTCGGTCGGCCGAACACTCGCGCTGAGATGTTCTGAGCGGCCAGCTCCTCTTTCAGGCGCGCGATGAAGTTTTGCACGAAGGTCTCACGCTCCGCGCGATTGGTCGCGAGATCCTTGGCCAGGGCCTTGTAATCGGCCGGATGTAGGTAGCGGAACGACAGGTCCTCGAGTTCCCACTTCAACTGCCCGACGCCGAGCCGGTTTGCCAGCGGCGCATAGATATCCAGGGTTTCCAGCGCGATCGCCTCGCGCTGGTCGAAATCCTGGTACTTGAGCACACGCAGGCGCTGCACGCGATAGGCCAATTTGATCAGCACCGCCCGCACGTCGTTGACGACGGCCAGCAACATGCGCCGGATCAGTTCGGCCTGTTCGGGCTGCTTCAGTTGTTCCAGCGAGTACTCGCCGAAGGTGTTCAGCCAGTTGACCTTGTCGACGAGGTTGGCGACGGCTTCGCCGAACTGCTGTCTGATCGTCGTGGCCGGCAGGGTGTCGCGTAGGTAGGGGTCGCTCAACAATGCCGCCTCGACGGTCGCCGCGTCGACCCTCAGGCTGAGCAGGATATGGGCGACGTCGAGGCCGCGCGGACGGATCAGTTCGTCTTCGTCACGGGCGCGCAGCGCGTAGTCGAGCGCTGCGTCGAGGCGATCGAAGTCACCCCGGTTCATTCCGCTGTGGAAGATCTGCCGGAGATCGGCCGGAGACTTCTCCGCGACGTCGGACTGGTACAGCGTATGCTTCATCGGCAGCGCGTGCGCGGGCCGGAGGCCGCGGACAGCCCGTTGGCGTCGATGCGCCCGGACGTGTGCTCGATACGCAGGCGAGGCGAGGCGCTCACGGCTGGACGACCACCCGGTTACGACCACCGCGCTTGGCCGCGTACAGCGCGCCATCGACTTGAGCGATCAAGGTGTCGACGCTCTGTCCGTGCTGCGGAAACGCCGCCACGCCGAGTGACAGCGTGCTGCGCAGTTCGATTCCGTCATGCTTGATCCGCTGCTGCTCGAGAGTCTTCCGCCAGTGCTCAGCGCGTTGTCGTGCGGTCTCGATCGAGGCCCCGGGAAGTATCGCGAGGAATTCTTCGCCTCCGATGCGGCAGCAGACATCGGCGATACGCGTGCCCGAGCGCAGTATCCTGGCCAATGCGACGAGGACTCGGTCACCCGCCGGGTGTCCGTAGTGGTCGTTCAATGCCTTGAATTCATCCAGATCCATCATCACCAGGCTCAGCGGCAGCTGTTCACGTGCCGAGCGCGCGAGTTCGCGATGCAGCGTATCCTCCATATGGCGGCGATTGTACAGCCCGGTCAACGGGTCACGTAAGGCGAGTTCCTGCAATTGTTCTTTCAGCGCGCGTATCTTGTGGAGCTGGCGTACGAGCTTGCGATTGGATCGCTGCAGACGCTCTTCGACGCGCCGTCGTTCGGTGATGTCGATGATGAACGCCAGGAACAGCGGGGGACGTTCGGCGTAGTCGCCCAGTCCGGTGACCGAGACATCGCCCCAGAACACCTTGCGGTCCTTGCGCAGGTAGCGCTTCTCCGCGCGGAAAGAGCCGATCTCGCCGGCCAGCAAGGCCTGCCATTGCTGTTGCGTTTCCGGCCAGTCGTCGGGATGGATGATGCGCTCGATGCCGAAACCCTGGCCGTCGTCATCTCCGAAGCCGAACAACTCGCGCGCGAACTGGTTCAGCATTTGCGGCTTGAGGTTGCGATCGAGAACGGCGATCGCCACTCCGGCGTGATCGAATACGGCCTTCCAGAATGCGAAGTCCTGGGGTGCGCCCGCGGTCGGGAGATTGCAAGGGCGCAGCGGCCACGGAATAATCACCAGAGACTGCAGACCCTCGTGACTGGCGCGGCATGCGTTCATGCTGCCCCATAGCGCCGCGCCGTCGCCGCCGCGCAGGCGGGCGCTGACGTCCGAAACGCTCGGGGACTCCTGCAGGCGCCGACGCAAATCCTGGAGTTGCAGTGGATTCTCGAAGATGGTGCCGACATCGGCCTCGCGCGTCGGCGTTTGCATGAACAACTCGGCGGCGCGGCGGTTCAGCACGAGCCGGTCGGGCTGTGCGTCACGCACGATGAATACCGGCAACGGCGCGATGTCCAGCCAGTGCGGCACGACACTCTGCGGGTTCAAGCCTGGCCCGACCGGGTCCGGACGTTCATTCGGGTCCATCGTCAAGGCACCGACTACAGGCTATCCGTGGCGTTCAGCTTGGGCATGGGTTCATTCGCTCGATGACTGATTCAGCAGGTCGGCATGTTCCACCGGTCGGGGTGTTGGGGCACTTCCAGCTTCCCGATGCCGAACTGTCGGCGACGGTACTCGATCTTTTGCACGGGGATGAAGTCGCCGGGCTTGCGGCGCAATCTCCGCGAGGGTCGCGAATCGTGCTGCTGGATACCTTCGATCGACGCCTGCAGCGAAAGGGCCTGACGCTCGAGGCCGTCGCCGAGCATCGGTCGGGGGCCTTCCTGCTGTCGTTGCGGAGCCGGACCAAACTCATCGCCCGGACGCGCGCTCCCGGGCCCATGCCGAAATTCTTGGCCGACCTGCCGATCGAGCCCCTGCGCGGCGCCCTGGAGCCGGTCATCGAGATGCGGGCGCTGCTACCGCGTCTCGAACTGGTGCGGTACCGGGATCTCATCGGGCGACATCGCCAGAGCGTCGACGAGACACTGGGTCTGTATCGTGATCGCTATATTCTAGCGGACGACGGAGCACGCTCGCAGGAGGTCTGTCGCCGATTGACGTTCGAAACTCCGGATCATCCGACCAAAGCCTTGCGCCGACTGATCGAGCATGTGGCGGCGTTGCAGTCCGGCGTTGCGACGGATGACGCAACGCTCGATGTCTGGGGTGAGGTTCTGGTTCGATTTCACGGTCTGGACGGCATGGCGTCGGACGAGGTCGTGCCGATCGACCCCGGATTGCGCGCAGATCTCGCGTTGAAGCGCTTTCTCGCGCCCCTCGCGCAGGCCATGCGACGCAACGAGCCGGGCCTGATCGAACGGATCGATACCGAGTTTCTGCACGATTTTCGCGTCGCCGTCAGGCGCAGCCGATCGGCACTCGGGCAACTTCGAGGAACGTTTCCGCCCAGGGTGATCGGACGATTCACGCGTGATCTCGCGTGGCTGGGACAAATCACCGGTCCGCCGCGTGATCTGGATGTCTATCTGCTCGAGTTCGACCGGCAGTCCATGTACGTGCCGGAGTCGCTGCGGGATGATTTGGCACCGCTGCGATCCCTGCTCGAGCAGGCCGCGGCCGATGCGCATCGGGGGCTCGTTCGACAACTCGCCCAGCGCCGCTATCGTTCGTTCATGGCCGACTGGGCCGCATTCCTCGACAAGCCCTGCCCGGAGCATCCGACCGCGCCGGATGCGATGACGCCGATCGAGCAGGTGTTGACGTCGAGGATCGTCCGCCTGCATCGGCGCATCGGCAAGCGTGACACGTGGCGGGCGCCGGATGCCGAGCCGGAGGCGCTGCATGCGCTGCGCAAGACCTGCAAGAAGCTGCGTTACCTGCTTGAGTTCGCGCAAAGGGTCAGTCCGGCGGCGCCTCTGCAGAGGCCGATCAAGACACTGAAGGCGCTGCAGTCACACCTTGGCGCATTCCAGGATGCCGAAGTACAGAGCACGCAACTGTTAGACTGGTCCGCGTCCCTATACGCCGGGCGCAAGCCCTCAGACCGCACCTTCGTGGCGATCGGCGCGCTGATCGCCCACCTCGACAGGGTGCAGCGGCGGCAGCGGGCTCAGGTCCCGGCAGCCGTCAAGGCGTTTGCTCGCAAGGAGCAACGCCAGGAACTCGAACACCTGCTGTCGGCTTGCTGAGCCGGATCGTCGGGCAGCAGACGCCGGTCCGATGGCGGACGGCAACGAATACAGAAACAGTACGCGTCGAAGAGGAGTACCACATGGCAGAGAAATCGGCCGCGAGGCCACGAATCGTCATCGTCGGCGGCGGTGCCGGAGGTTTGGAACTGGCGACGAAGCTGGGTCGATCGCTAGGGCGGCGCGGTCAGGTCGACGTGACCCTGATCGACTGCTCACGCACACACATCTGGAAACCGCTGCTGCACGAGGTGGCGGCCGGAACGCTGGATGTCAACGACGACGAACTGGATTACCTGGCGCAGGCGAGCACGCACAATTTTCGCTTCGTGCTCGGTCGCATGAACGGCCTGGATCGCGAGCACCGCTTGATCCGCCTGGCAGCCCTGATCGGCAGCAACGGTGCCGAGATCGTTCCAGAGAGGACGCATCCCTACGACCTCCTGGTGATCTCGGTCGGGTCGGTCTGCAACGATTTCGGCATTCCCGGGGTCGCCGAGAATTGCCTGTTCCTCGACACGACGTCCGAAGCGGAACAATTCCAGTCGCGACTGCTGGAAGCCTATACGCGTGCCCACGTCCATGGCGGCGTCAAGGAACCGGGGGAACTCGATATCGCGATCGTCGGCGGCGGGGCGACCGGCATCGAATTGTCCGCTCAGTTGCACCAGGCGACTCGTCTGTTGGCCGCCTACGGACTCGATAACGTCAAGCCGACCGATATCCGCATCCACCTGATCGAGGCCTCGCCGAAATTGCTACCGGGGCTGCCGGAGCGGCTATCGCTGGCGACGGCCGAACAGCTCGGACGCCTGGGTATCGATCTGAAACTTGACGAACGCGTCGTGGAAGTGACGCCGGATGGCGTCCGGACCGGCTCGGGCCATTTCATCCCGGCCAGCATCAAGGTCTGGGCGGCGGGAATCAAGGCGCCTGATTTTCTGGCGGCGACCGATCTGGAGACCAATCGGATCAATCAGATCATCGTTCGGCCGACCTTGCAGACCACGGTCGACGACGACATCTTCGCGCTCGGCGACTGTTCGGCATGCCCGTGGCCGGAGCGGGGCGGCAACGTACCGCCGAGGGCGCAGTCGGCGCACCAGCAGGCCGACACCGTGCTCGAGAACATCAAACGCAAGCTGGCCGGAAAGCCGCTGAAGGAATACCGTTATCGGGATTACGGCTCGCTGGTCTCGCTCGGGAAGTTCAGCACGGTCGGCAACCTGATGGGAAACTTGCTCGGCAGCGTCATGATCGAGGGGTTGATCGCCCGCTTCGTCTACCTGTCGCTGTACAAGATGCACCAACTGGCGCTGTTCGGGCCGTTCCGCGTGATGTTGATGATGATCGCCCGCTTCTTCAGCAGCAGGCTGCAGCCGAAGATCAAGCTTCACTGATCCGGCCGGCAAGGACTTCCACCGGGCGGCGCGCCGCCCGGTGGCTAGCGGCCGACGTTCAGTCGCGCGGCGATTCGTGCACGTCGACCTGGCCGGTGATGCGGCGTCTGGTGTTCGACCAGCCGAGCCCGACGGCCAGCACCGCGCTCAGCAGGACCAGGACCGAATACGTGATTGCCCGCGGGCTGTCGAGATGGATCCAGCCCTGATCGATCAGCACCCAGAGCCCGGTACCGAAAAATGCCAGCGTCAGCAGCAAGCCGAACAGTCCCAGCGCCTCGATCGTCGCGCTGAGGTAGATGCTCCAGCCGATCAGCAGAACCACACCGGCGAACGCCTTCAGCGCGCTGAAATCCGGAAGATCCGCCAAGGCCCAGTAGAAATAGGAATAGGGCTTTTCCGGGTTGTACGTGGCGAAGACCAGGGTCAGGGACAGCAGCAGGCGAGGAACGAAGCCCAGGCCCTTGATGATTCCGGTCAGCATCGAATAGGTATCCTCATCGTGCGGCGGTAGCCGCGTGGGTCGACGCGTTCCGCAGCGGGTCGGTAGAGCAACGGATCAGGACGCGGGTTTGGCGCCGGCATCGAGTTTGCCGAGTTCGAAGATGATCATGACCGCCTCGTCCTCGCCGACGTTCTCCACCGTCATCCACTGACCGGTTTCCCAGAACACTTCTCCGGGCCCGTAGGTATTGATCTGTCCGCTCTCCTCGATCCGGACCTTGCCCTTCAGCACGTAACGCGGGCCCGGGCCCTCATGTGTATGCAGCGGGGACTTGTAGCCCTTAGGAAACGCCACGCGCACGACTCGCGCGTTGACCCGGTTCGATGGCAGTTCGGTGGCCTTCTCCATCAGGACCTGTCGCGGCGGCATCGGGGGCTCGTCGGCCCGCGCGGCGGGCAGGATGGCGCATGCCGTGGCCAGCAATGCGCTGGCGATACGGGGTGTCGTTAACATGTTTGGGCTCCAGGGCGGAAACGGGAAGTGCGGGAGCGTTCGGAGCGGCTGCGGCCGTCATGGGGCCATTTTTACTATGATCGACGCGCAGGTGACAAGTTCGCCGCGCGGATCAGCTGGCCGTCCCGATCTCGTCGACGATCGGCACCTTGGCCCGGCGCTTCAGCCAGATGACGCCAAACAGGTCGACGATGCCGACCCAGGCGCGATGCCAGGTACCATATTTCGACGTACCGGCGATGCGGGGACGATGATTGACCTCGACCGATACGACCCGGCCGCCGGCACGCTGGATCAGCGCCGGAAGGAAGCGATGCATATGATCGAAATACGGCAGTGCGAGGAATGCATCGCGACCGAAGACCTTGAGGCCGCAGCCGGTATCCGGCGTTTCATCGGCCAACAGGTACGCGCGCACCCCGTTCGCGACCTTCGATGAGAACTTCCGCCAGCGCGAATCACGGCGTTTGGCGCGGTATCCGGCAATCATGGCGACGCGCGCATCGGTTCCGGAACGCAGCGCCGCGAGCAGATTCGGGATGTCTGCCGGATCATTCTGCCCGTCACCGTCGAGCGTCGCGATGGTTTCCGCGCGTGCCGCGCGTATGCCCGTCAACAGCGCGGTGCTCTGACCGCAGCAGTGGCGATGGTGAAGCACGCGCAGCTTCGGGTGTTCGCGCGCCAGTTCGCGCAGGCGCTCCAGTGTTCCGTCGGTGCTGCCGTCGTCGACGTAGATGATTTCGTAATCGCCGATCGAACCAAGCGCGTTCTCGATTTCGACGATCAGTGATTCGACGTTGTCGGCCTCGTTGTGGACCGGGATCACAATCGACAGTTCCATTGATTCCTTGGGCTCGCGTGGGGGCGGGTGATGGATCGGAGCGACGCCGTCAAAGTGCGCCGCGGTAGCTGACGGCCGGCGTTCCGGCGACGATCTCGCCAATGACGACAGGTTGTTCGCCGAGTGCCCGGAGTTCGAGCAACGCGGCTGCTTCGTCACGCGGATCGACACAGATAATCAGGCCAATCCCGCAGTTGAAGGTCCGCAGCATTTCGCGCTCATCGATACGACCCTGCTCGCGTAGCCAGCCGAACACGGCCGGCATCGGCCAGGCATCGAGGTCGACCACCGCCGCTGTGCCTTCCGGCAAGACGCGGGGCAGGTTCTCGGTGATGCCGCCCCCGGTGATGTGGGCGATCGCGTGGACGCCGAGTTTCTCGATCACGCGCAATGCGCTAGTGACGTAGATCCGCGTGGGCTCCATCAGCTGTTCGCCGAGGCTCCGACCATCCAGCAGATCCGTCAGCGCGGCACCGGATCGTTCGAGCACCCGTCGGATCAGCGAGTAGCCGTTCGAGTGCGGACCGGACGAGGGTAGCCCGATCAGCCGATCGCCTACAGCAACGCGCTGTCCATCGATCAGGCATGCCTTCTCGACGATGCCGACGGCGAATCCGGCCAGATCGTAATCGCCATCCCGGTACATGCCGGGCATTTCCGCGGTCTCTCCTCCGACCAATGCGCAGCCGGCCAATTCGCAGCCGCGTGCGATGCCGCCGATGACACTGGCGGCGACGGTGACTTCGAGGCGCCCCGTCGCGTAATAGTCGAGAAAGAACAGCGGTGCGGCACCCTGTACGATGATGTCGTTGACGCACATCGCGACCAGGTCGATGCCGATCGTGTCGTGCCGACCGGTGTCCAGCGCGAGCTTCAGCTTGGTACCGACCCCGTCGGTGCCGGCGACCAGGACCGGCCGCTCGTAGCGGTCGATCGGAAGCTCGAACAACGCGCCGAAGCCGCCAAGGCCGGCCAGAACACCGGGAATCCGCGTCCGGCTGGCCAGGGGCTTGATGCGCTCGACCAGTTCGTTGCCCGCATCGATGTTGACACCGGCAGTCCGGTAATCCAGACGTTCCGGTTCGCTGTGCGTCACGGTTCGTTTCCTCGGCGTTTGGTTTGCGTGCTGAGTTTCGTCGCGGACGGGCGGCCGGTGTGGCCGTTCCCATTCGATTCCGCGCGGTCTTGACGGGCGAAGGGCCGATCGCGCGGCCGGCCCCACTCGGCTGGAGATCGCTCGCCGAGGCGTCGACACCGGCGCCGCGTCGGCGGTTTTCGCTTGTGCTATTTTACCGTTCTTTGCATGCCAACGGAGGAAATCCTACGTGAGGCTGTTGTTCACACTGCTGGTGGCCGCGCTGGTGTCCGCCCGAATGGCCTCGGCCGAAGCGGTCACCGGGTTGTTCGAGGAAGAGCTGGCAGTGGCAGCAACCGACGACCGTACGCGCCGCGAAGATTTTCGTCGGGCGCTGGGCGCGGTGCTCGCGCGCGTGGCGCCGGTCGATGCGTTGGGCTTGGCGCCGGTCGCGGCCCTGCTCGGGCGTTCCCAGGATTTCGTGCAGGAGTTCGAGTATCTGTCGGGCGCCGCCGCCACCGGCGAGGCCGCCGCGCGCTCACGGCTCCGGGTCGCCTTCGATGAGGCTCATCTGACTCAGGCATTGAGCGCGCAACGCATCGCCCTGTGGGGCGAGAACCGGCCGGATGTCGTCGTCTGGCTGACGGTGCAACAGGGCGCCGAACGTCGTTTCGGGGGGGATGAGATGGGATTCGGCGAGCCGTTGCAGGCCGCGGCTGTCTATCGGCGCCTGCCCGTGACGATTCCGCTGTTCGACCTGACTGACCAGACGAATCTCCCGTCCACCGATCTGGAGAACGCCGACGCCGAGCGCATCCGGGCCGCGACCGCGCACTATGACAGTGATTTCGCGTTGATCGGCAGCATCACGAAGCTTGCCTCGGGCCAGATCGAAGCGTCCTGGCGGCTCGTCGGTCTGGGCGAGAGCGCCACTTGGCGTTCGGCGAGCAGCGAACCGCGCGCGGTGCTGCAGGCTGGCGTCGATGGCGCCTACACGCGTTTGCTGGCGATGTATGCCCGGCGGTCGGCCGCGACCGAGGCGGTCGAGGTCCAGGTCAAGGACCTGAACTCGATGTCGGATGCGACGCGTTGCGGTGATTATCTGCGCGAGCTGCCCCAGGTCCGCGCCGCCGACTGGCTGCGGGCGGAGACCGATGGGACGGTCTGGCGGGTCCGCTATGCCGGGACGCCCGCCGCGTTGCGTCGCATGCTCGACAACAGCCGCCTGTTACGCGCGGACCCGGCGGCTGCCGGGTCCGACCAATCGTTCGTATTTCACTGGACATCATGAGACCCCGGGACATCCCGAATCTGATCACCGGCCTGCGGATCCTGCTGGTGGCGCCGGTCGTGTTCGCCATCCTCTCCGAGCGCTTCGAATGGGCGCTCGGCTTGTTCATCGTCGCCGGTGCGTCGGACGGGGTCGATGGCTTCCTCGCGAAGTATTTCTCCTGGCAGAGTCGTCTCGGCTCATTGCTCGATCCGATCGCCGACAAGCTGCTGCTGGTCGGCTGCTTCATCGCATCGTGGATCGTCGGCCTGCTTCCCGCCTGGCTGGTGATCGCCGTCGTGGCCAGGGACCTCGTGATCGTCGGTGGCGCCACGGCCTACCACATGCTCGTCGGGCCGTTCGAAGGCAGGCCGCTACTGGCAAGCAAGTTGAATACCCTGATGCAACTCGTGCTGCTGCTGGTGGTGCTGCTCGACCGGACGCTGTTTCCGCTTTCGCCCGCATTGATCTGGACGCTTTCCGTGGCGACCCTGGCGACGACCCTCGGCAGCGGGTTGATGTACGTCTATCGATGGGGACGGAGTTACCGCCATCGGAGGCCGCGCGGCTGAACGCGCGGTGTCGCTTCACTGCGGCGGGAATCGTGCGAGGGCCGCCGAAATACTCTCGGCGATGCGTCGTTCGCGCTCGCCGGGGTCTTCCTCGAAGCGGATATAATCGCGGATCATGCCGCGCCAGATCAGCGCATCGGTCGTCGGGGCGCGCACGTCGATGACCAGGAGCCCCTCGTCGAAATCGCGCAGGTAGCTTCCGCCGTAATAGCCGGGATAACCCCAGCCACCCCAGTAGCCGCCGTAATAAGGCCCGCCGAGGACGCCGCCATAGTAGGGATAAGGGTAGAAGTACGAACTGGCCTCGATCCTTCGCTCGCGCGTGAAGAAGAACGACACCAGGAAATCCGGCTTGCTCCGGTTGCGCTGGTAGCCGCGGCGGGTCAGTTCCCGGTCGATCGCCTGCGTGATGCGCTGCTGCATCAGCGTATCGGTGTCGACCACCGGGTCCCCGGCCTTGGTCTCGGTACCGGGTTTGCAATCGTAGGTCCGCAGTTTCCCGAACTCGATATTCGGGTCGTAGTCGACACTGACCCGGTAGCTGGCGCATGCGGAGATCAGCAGCGCCATGCCGAGTAGGGCCCATGCTCGCGCTGAGTGTGTCGTCATATCGGATTCGCCCGGTGACGTTCGCGGTACCGTCCGTAGACTTTGATTCCGCGCGCCCCGTGCGGGTTCCGTCGGCGATCAATCGGTCGACTGGCCGGTGCGTTCGGGGCCCGTCCGGATGAGCGCGGCGCGGTCGACGCGCTGGCGTCAGCTCGCGGCACGGATCTGCCTATGGGCGCTGGGGCTGACACTGGGTCCGGTCATCGAATTGCGCTGGTTGCCGCCGTCGACGAGCAGTTTCATGCTGCGCGCGCAGTTGTCCGGCGAGGCCGGGGTGCGCTACCGGTGGCTCGATCTTCGCGCGATCTCGCCGCAACTGGCCCTGGCGGCCATTGCGGCCGAGGATCAGCGCTTCACCGAGCATTACGGGTTCGATCTTCGCGCGTTGCAGAACGCGTGGCGATACAACCAGGCGCACCGCCGCTCGCGCGGCGGCAGCACGATTACCCAGCAGACGGCAAAAAACCTGTTTCTGTCGCCGCATCGCTCATATGTTCGAAAGGCCCTGGAGGCGTATTTCTCGGCGCTGATCGAATTTATCTGGCCGAAACGGCGCATCCTCGAGGTCTATCTGAACATCGCGCAGTTCGGTGACGGCATCTTTGGCGCAGGTGCTGCCAGCGAGGCGTTCTTTCACAAGCCGGCGAGCCAGCTGACGGCGGCCGAGGCCGCGCTACTGGTCGCGGTGCTGCCGAATCCGAAGACCTTGCGCGTCGATCGGCCCAGCCGCTTCGTCAAGGCTCGTCGGGATTGGGTCTTGCGCCAGATGGACCAACTCGGCGGCGTGGGGTTTCTCTCCGCGCTGCGTTGACCGCCTGACCGGCGCGGTCGCGCGACGTGGTCGGGGACGTCGGCAGCACCGCGCGGTGGGCGATGGGAATGCCTCAGATGCCGAGGTTGCCCAGCGCGATCATGATGTCGTTGAGGATCCCGGTCAGTCGAGGATGCTCGATCTCGAATTCGGAGATCGCTTCCTTGATGTCCTCGGCCAGGTCGTGGTTCGGTTCGACGTCCGCAACCGTGCCCAGTTGCTGTTCGAGGTCGCTCAGGAGGCCCTGCATCTTTTCGCGGATCGCGGAGTCCGCTGCCGGCAACTCGCTGATTTGTTGCCGCAGATCGGCCAAGGCCCGCGTGATGTCGTTTTCGCTCATGTGATCCCTGTTCGTCTTTTTTGGTCGTTCTAATCGTCAGGTCCGGGACAGGCATTGCGGCGGGCCCGAATCAGGGACGTCTCGCCACGGAATATTACCGTGACGTGGCGTCCCTTGAACAGCCGCGGTCGTGGCACGAGTCATGTGCCAACGCACCGTGTCCGATCAGCGCTTCTCGGTCTGCTCCTGAAAGCGCCGCAACAGGACCGCAGCGGGTTTGGCCTCCTTGTCCTGCCGGGTGACCTCGAGATACCTTGCAATCGTCGCCGCGAGGTTCGGCGGCTGTCCGACGACGAGCACGACGCCCATGTGAGCACCCCAGTGTGGCACCGAGCGGATCACATACACGCCATCGGCGGTGGTTTTAAAATCGACGTCGGCGCCCGGGTCGGAACGGATCTCCGGCACATCCTCGGGCCACATGCCCGGAACCGGCTCGACGTACTGCGTTTCCATCGTCCGGAACGCGATCGTGTCGCCGCGTTTCGCCCAGACGATATCGGGAACGAAACGCACGCCTTGCGCCTTGATCTCGATCGTCGCGCCGAACACCGCGGGCGAGGTCAGCGACAGAACGGCGAGGATGCGGGTCGAGATATTCTTGAATCGAGTGTTCAGGGCGAACCTCCAGTTCGACAGGTCGAGTCCGTGATGATCAGCGCCGGCGTCGTCGTCGGTTGCGGCGTCCGGGTGGGCCGTCAATCGTCCTGATGGCGACGGGCGATCGCTTCGAATTGGTCGCGAATCTCCTGGAACGCGTCCACTACATCGGGATCGAAGTGGCTGCCGCGGCCCTGTGCGATGATCTGATATACGACGTCCGGGCTTATCGCATCCTTGTAGACACGCCGGAAGCTCAAAGCGTCGTACACGTCGGCCAGCGCCATCAGCCGTGCGGGAAGCGGGATGGCTTCGCCCACCAGCCCGTCGGGATAACCCGATCCATCCCAGCGCTCATGGTGGCGAAGCGCGATGTCCTTCGCCATTTCGAGGAAGGCCAGCGGCCGCAATGACTCGTGCTTCATCGCTTCGGCAAGCGCGTCGTGACCCAGGCGGCAATGCAGCTTCAGCGCCTCGTATTCGGGATCGCTGAGCGCGCCGCGCATCGCCGCCTTGATGGCGTCGCGACCCAGCGTCGTGTGGGTCTTCATGATTTCGAACTCGCTGGCCGTCAGTTGGCTGCGCTTGCGCAGGATCTCGTCCGGTATCCCGACCTTGCCGACGTCGTGCAGCGGGGCCGCGCGCGCGATGCTCTCGACCATCTGTGGAACCCGCAGGCATGTGAACCGCGGGTGATCCTTGAGATGGTTGGCCAGCGCGCGCACATAGGCCTGGGTGCGCCGGATGTGATTGCCGGTTTCCCAGTCACGGATCTCGGCGAGGTTCGCCAGCGCGCGGATGCTGATTTCCTGGATCAGCAGATTCTCCCTCATCCGCCGGGCGACCTCCGCCTCCAGGTATCCGTTCTGGTCGGTCAGCCAGTCCCGCGTGCGTTTGAGTTCCAGTTGCGTGCGGACCCGTGCCTGCACGATCGCCGGGCGGATCGGCTTCGTGATGTAGTCGACGGCCCCGAGACTCAGGCCGTGTTCCTCGTCCTCGGTGCTGTCCATCGCCGTCACGAAGATCACCGGAATGCAGCTCGTGGACGGGTTCGCGCGCAGTTCGCTGAGCACGGCATAGCCATCCAGCTCGGGCATCATGACATCGAGCAGGATCAGGTCCGGTTGCGGGTGCTCGGCGGCGATCTGCAGCGCCCGCCGGCCCGAGTTCGCGGCCTTGACGCGATAGTGATCGCGCAGCACCTCGCCGAGCACCGCGAGATTATCCGGCGCGTCATCGACGATCAGGATCAGTTCCGGCGACTCGGTCATTGCTCTGTCGTTGGCGACGGGTCCATTCGTGTGTTCATCGGATGCGGATCGGGCCCTAGGCGGCTGGGTCGTTCGATGGGTCGGCCGCCGCCGGATCGATCGGCAGACGGCCGTAGAATCGACTGTCCTTGTAGATGTCGTGCACATGGCGGATCAACACCATGACGACGGATGCCATCGGAAGCGCCAGTAGAACCCCGAGAAAACCGAACAGACGACCCCCGGCGAGCACCGAGAAGATCACCGCAACCGGATGTAGTCCGATGCGGTCGCCGACCAGCCACGGGGTCAGAAACATCCCTTCGGCTGCCTGGCCGATGCCGAATACCGCGAGTACCGGAAGCACGGACCAGATATCGCCGAACTGCGCGATCGCCGCGACCGAGGCCAGCAGCACGCCGCTGAGCGCCCCGGCGTACGGAATGAAACTGATCAATCCGGCCAGCAGCCCGATCAGGAATGCAAGGTCGAGTCCGATGAACCACAGGCCGGTCGCGTAGATGATGCCGAGACAGAGCATCACCGTGAGTTGACCGCGCATGAACGCGCTCAGGACCGTATCGGCCTCGCCGACGAGCTTGACCGTGGTCGGAACGCTGCGGCGCGGCAGCAGTTCATAGATGTGGCGGACCAGCGTGTCCCAGTCGCGCAACAGGTAGAACGTCACGACCGGGATCAGCAGCAGGTTCGCAAACCAGGACGCGACCGCCGCGCCCGAACGGCTGAGCGAGGAGATCAACGAGCGCGCGGCACCACCGGCTCCATCCCAGTTAGCGCTGAGCAACGCCGTCATATCGTCGAGACTTCGCAGATGCAGCGACACGCCGAACCGCTTCTGCACCCAGGGCACCGCGTTGTTGCGCAGCCATTGCAGCAGGCGCGGCAGGTTGTCGAACAGCTGGTCGATCTGGCTCTCCAGCGCCGGAATCAGCAGCAGTAGCGCCGCTCCAACCGCCAGGGTCAGGGCCAGGAACACCAGCAGCACGGCGATCGTCCGACCGAGCCCAAGACGCTCCAGGCGATCCGCGAGTGGATCGCAGAGGTAGGCGAGGGTCGCGCCGGCGACGAACGGCGTCAGGATCGGCGACAGCAGGTAGACGAGCCACCCGGTCAGCGCCGTGCCCAGCAGAATCGCCCATTTCGTCGAGTCGGTCATGGTGGCGGACGCTTGCCGAGCGTGTTGAAAAAGGCGGGACCGCTCAGCCGTTGGCTGGCGCGGTCGCGCACTCGACGCGGTTGCGCTTCAGGACCTGGCAGGTCTTGCCGGCCTCGTCGCGGCTCATGCCGGTGACGTACGCGACATACAGTTTCTGGCCGCGACGCTGATGGGCGGTGATCGCCACGCGTCCCTGGCGGAAGGCGGAGGGCGTCAGCTTGCGTGCGCGACTGACTTGCTGTTCGGCCGCCTGTTCGCGGGTGAACTCACCGAGCCGGACCTGCCACGGCGAGCTTTTTGGCTCCTTCGCATGCGGCTTTTCGGTTCGCGCGGGGCGCGCCGACTCGAATGACTCGTCCCGATACATGCCGGTCAGCAGGGCCGGATCGTCGTCCGAATGCTTGAAGAGTGCCGCCGGCAGCATCTTGTCGCGGGTCGCGAGATAGGTTCTGGCCGGAAGCCCGTTCAGCTGGCCGAACCCGTCGTCGAGAATCTCCTGCATGTGATCGTCGCGCTGGCGTGCGGTGCGTCCGCCGAACACGACGCCGATCAGCCGTTGCCCGTCGCGCCGCGCGGACGCCACGAGGTTGAAACCGGAGGAATTGATGAAGCCCGTCTTGATGCCGTCGGCGCCGTAGTAGCGATCCAGCAGGTGGTTATGGTTGCGGAATGTACGGCCGCCGAACTCGAAACTCGACGTCGAGAAATAGGTGTAGTACTGCGGGAACTGCTTCACCAGTGCCTTCCCGAGACGAAACATGTCCCAGGCTGTGGTGACCTGCATCGGATCCGGCAGGCCGGAGGCGTTGCGGAACTCGGTGCGGGTCATGCCGAGCTGATGTGCCTTGCGCGTCATGACCTCGGCGAAGGCCGGTTCCGAGCCCGCGAGGCCTTCGGCGATCGCTGACGCGGCATCGTTGGCCGATTGCGTGACCAGGGCCAGGATGCCCTGTTCGACCGTCAACGGGTCGCCGTTCTTCAGGCCGAGCTTGGACGGCGGTCGTGTCGTGCAGTGACGTGAGGCCCAAAGGGTGTCGTGCAGCGAGATTCGTCCCCGCGCCAACGCCTCGAAGACCAGGTAGAGCGTCATCATCTTCGTCAGCGAGGCCGGGTGGCGCAGAGCGTCCGGCTCGAACTCGTACAGCACGCGTTCCGACTCCGGTTCGACGACCAGAGCGGAGTAATCTCCGGCCAGGGCACTGCCGGTCCAGCAGCTGATCCAGATCACCGTGGCTTGCACCAGGGACAAGCGCACAACTTTCAGACTAGAAAGACGTCGTTCGAGCATGGATAGTCGGCGTATCAGGGTGAAATTACGGGTGGTGTGGGCTGTTGCGCAGCGCCGCACGGCTGGCGACGGAACCGTCGCGTGGTCGCCGATCGGCGCGATTTCGCTGAATTCGTTTGCGGGATCGTTCATCGATCGACACCGCTGTCACTGATCGTGGTTTCGACGTGCAGGGCGGGCGTGCACTCAGTGCTGCCTCATGACCCGCTGCTTCTCCCGTTGCCAGTCTCGTTCCTTCTCGCTGGCGCGCTTGTCGTGCAGTTTCTTGCCTTTTGCGAGGCCGATCGAGAGCTTTGCGCGTCCCTTGCTCCAGTATAAGGACAAGGGTATCAGAGTGTAACCTTTCCTTTCGACGTGGCCGATCAGCGTACTCAGTTCGGAACTGTGCAGCAGGAGTTTCCGGGTGCGTACCGGGTCGGGCTCGATATGTGTCGATGCCGACGTCAACGGTGATATGTGCGCACCGAGTAGCCATGCTTCGGCGTTGCGCAGAACCACATAACTTTCCTTCAGCTGGGCGCGTCCAGCTCTGAGGCTCTTGACCTCCCAGCCCTCGAGAACGAGTCCCGCTTCGTAGCGTTCCTCGATGAAGTATTCGTGGGAGGCCTGCCGGTTTACCGCAATCGTCGGATTGCTGCCCGGTTTGTCGTTCTTGCTCGCGGCCATCGTGGAATCGGACGGAATGTGTTTGCTATCCTGCGCGGTATTTTACTGCGTTACCGCGCCTACCGGGGGCGCGTGATGGCAATTGCTTGCACATCCGGGGAGTATTCGGAGACAACATGACAAACGATGCCCGACTGATGCATGGACAATGGTCATCCCGCACGGCCTTCATTCTGGCCGCCAGCGGGTCGGCGATCGGTCTGGGCAACATCTGGAAGTTCCCTTATCTGACCGGAGAGAACGGCGGCGGTGCGTTCGTTCTGGTCTACCTGCTGTGCGTCGCCGGGCTCGGAATCCCGATCATGATCGCCGAGACCATGCTCGGTCGCCGCGGACGGCAGAGCCCGATCAACACGATGCGCAACCTCGCGCGACGGGCCAACGCCAGTCCATTCTGGTCCTATGCGGGCTGGATCGGCGTGCTCGCCGGGTTTCTTATCCTGTCCTACTACAGCGTCATCGCCGGATGGTCGATGGTTTACATCATCAAGGCCGGCAGCGGAATGTTCGCGCAGATGAATGGCGAGGCGGCGCGCCAGGTTTTCCAGAGTCTGCAGTCCTCGTCGGACATCCAGTTCATCTGGCACACCCTGTTCATGGTTGCGACGATGACGATCGTCAGTCTGGGTGTCAGCAGCGGGCTGGAGAAGGGCACGCGACTTCTGATGCCCCTGCTGTTCCTGATGCTGTTGGTGCTCGTCGGTTACGCGTTGAATTCCGCAGGCTTCCGTCAGGGCATGGCCTTCATGTTCCTGCCGGACTTCAGCCGTCTCGGCGGGGCGAGCGTGCTGACGGCGATGGGGCAGGCGTTCTTCTCGCTGGGCCTCGGCATGGGCTCGATCATGGTCTACGGCTCGTATCTGCCGGATGACGTGTCGATTGGTCAGTCGGCGCTGTTCGTCGCGGTGGCTGACACCCTGGTGGCGCTGCTGGCGGGTGTCGCGATCTTTCCGATCGTGTTCGCCAATCAGATGGAGCCGTCGATGGGCGCCGGACTGATCTTCGAGACCCTGCCGGTCGCGTTCGGCCAGATGCCGGGCGGAACGCTGTTCGGCACCTTGTTCTTCGTGCTGGTGTTCTTCGCCGCGATCACCTCGTCGATCGCGCTGATCGAGCCGGCCGTCGCGTGGCTGGTCGAGAATCGTCGCATGACGCGATCGACCGCCTGCTTCTGGAGCGGCGCCACGTGCTGGCTGCTGGGGCTGGGCACCGTCTACTCGTTCAACGACTGGGCCGGCTTCACGATATTCGGCAAGACGATATTCGAACTGGTCGACTTCGTCACGGCGAATCTGATGTTGCCGCTGGGCGGATTGATGATCGCGCTGTTCGCGGGCTGGGTGCTCGGCGCGGCCGACAGCGAGCACGAATTGCGTATGGAATCGCCCGGCCGTTATCAGGCATGGCGGGTGTTGATTCGTTACATAGCGCCTCTGGGTGTCACGGTGGTGTTCCTGAACGCGGTTGGCATACTCTGACGCGATTAGCCGGCCGCGCACTGCGATGAACATCGAGGTGGTGTATGCGCTGCCCGACGAGCAATCCGTGGTGCGACTGGAATTGCCGGAGCCGGCGCGCGTGCGCGATGCGATCGAAGGTTCGGGCCTGCTCGAACGCCACCCGCAGATCGACCTGACCCGCCAGTCCGTCGGCGTCTTCGGCCGGATCTGCGAACTCGACGAAACGATCAAGGATGGCGACCGGGTCGAGATCTACCGCCCTCTGCGCATCGATCCGAAGGAACAGCGGCGGGCGCGTGCCGCGGCCGGTCCACAGCGCGGCAAACAGGCGAACGCGCGCTGAGGCCGCGATCAGTCGTCGCTGCCGAACAGGCTCTTGACCTTCTCCCAGACCGTCTTCTCCCGTTCGATCTTAGGCACCAGGATCGTCGAGTCCTTGCCGGATTCGAACAGCGGTGTCGCGCCGGGACGGTAGTCGCCTTCCAGTTGAATCAGTTCGTCGCGTTCGAATTGCAGCGTCAGGCGACGCTGCTCGCGAGGTTCGCCATCCGGCTCGATCGAGAAGACGTAGTCCCACCGGTTGTCGTGAAACGGGTCGGTCAGCAGCGGGGTGCCGAGCAGGTAGGTGACCTGGCGCCGGTTCATCGCCGGTCGCAGTTGATTGACCATTTCCTGCGTCACGATGTTTCCCTGGTTGATGTCCACCCGATAGACCCAGGGGAATCGTTCCAACGAACAGGCGCCGAGAAGAACGGGGCAGGACAGCAGGACCGTGAGCGGAGACCGGGGCGTTCGCATGCTATGATGGTCGGACGTTCAGTGGCGCGCCGCCCGTGCTGCGGGCCCGGACGCACAATACGCTGGGGAAAGCTTTGCGATGGAAACCCAAGACATTCGAAACGCCGGATTGAAGGTCACGCTGCCGAGGGTCAAGATCCTCGAAATGCTGGAGCGGCGGCAGGGTTCCGAGCGGCACCTGACGGCCGAGGAAGTATACAAGTTTTTGCTGAGCCAGGGCGAGGAGATCGGTCTCGCGACGGTGTACCGCGTGCTGACACAGTTCGAGGCCGCCGGGCTCGTCAAGCGCCACCATTTCGAAGGCGGCAATTCCGTTTTCGAACTGAATCGCGGTGATCATCACGACCACATCGTCTGCCTGAAGTGCGGTCACGTCGAGGAGTTCAGTGACGAGACGATCGAGGTCCGGCAGCGAGAGATCGCCAAGAAACTGAACTACCGGCTCACCGACCACGCGCTGTGCCTCTACGGACTGTGCGCGGACTGCCAGGCGCTTTCCGCCGAATCCTAGCCTCCGCGCCCTCCGCGGGCGCTTCCGAACCTCCCGGTCTTCTATGTTCCGACCCCTGATCGTCTTTGTCGGTCTGCGCTACACGCGCGCCAAACGCCGCACCCGTTTCATCTCGTTCATCACGTTCACGTCGGTGCTCGGTATCGCGCTCGGCGTGACCGCGCTGATTACCGTGCTGTCGGTCATGAACGGCTTCGAGGCGGAACTTCGCGATCGTATCCTCGGTATGACCTCGCACGCGACGATTACCGGTGATGACGCGCAACTCGCCGACTGGCCCGCGCTGGAACCGTCGATCCGCGACAACAAGCGGGTCGAGGGCTGGGCGCCGTACATCGAAGGCCAGGCGATGGTCAACTACGAGCGCAGGGTCAGCGGCGTCATGCTGCGGGGCATCCTGCCGGACTACGAGCCGCGCGTCTCGGAAGTGGCTCGCCGGCTGGTCGAGGGTCGGCTTGAAGACCTCAAGTCCGGAGAATTCGGAATCATTCTCGGCGCCGAACTGGCGAGCTATCTCGGCGTCGTCGTCGGCGACAAGATCACCGTGATCACGCCGCAGGTCACGGCGACGCCAGCCGGCATTCTGCCTCGGCTGAAACGCTTCACGGTCGTCGGCACGTTCCAGGTCGGCATGTACGAGTACGATCGAAATCTCGCGCTGATCGATCTGTCCGATGCCGGACGACTGTTTCAGATGGGCAATGCGGTGTCGGGGCTGCGCCTGAAGCTCGATGACGTGTTCTACGCGCAGAACGTGGCGCGCGAACTGGGCGCGACCTTGCCGGGACATTACTACATCACCGACTGGACGCAGGCGCACAGCAACTTCTTCCGCGCGATACAGACCGAGAAGCGCGTGATGTTCATCATCCTGCTGCTGATCGTCGCGGTCGCGGCGTTCAACATCGTCTCAACCCTGGTCATGGTCGTGACCGACAAGCGCGCCGACATCGCGATCCTGCGCACCCAGGGCATGACCCCGCTGGACGTCATGGGCATCTTCATCGTGCTCGGTACCGTCATCGGTGCCGTCGGCACGCTGTTGGGCGGCCTGGGCGGCGTGCTGCTGGCACTGAACGTCGAGACGATCGTGCCTTTGATCGAGCGATTATTCGGCGTTCATTTCCTGTCGGCCGACGTCTATTACATCAGCGAACTGCCGTCCAAGCTGCTGTGGAGCGACGTCGTGCAGATCACGTCGATGGCCTTCTTCCTGTCGCTGCTCGCGACCCTTTACCCCGCGTGGCAGGCATCCCGGATCAAGCCGGCCGAGGAGCTTCGCTATGAGTGAGCCGGTGTTGCAATGTCATGCGCTGTGCAAGCGCTTCGATCAGGGAGGACTGTCGGTCGACGTGCTGCACGGGGTCAGCCTGTCGATCGCGGAAGGGCAGCGTGCGGCGATCATGGGCGCGTCCGGCTCGGGCAAGAGCACGCTGCTGCATCTGCTCGGCGGACTCGATACCCCGACCAGCGGCAGCGTGACCCTCGACGGTCAGGAACTCGGGCGTTTGAACGAGCGCCGTCTGGCCGCGTTGCGCAATGCCTCGCTCGGCTTCGTATACCAGTTTCACCACCTGCTCGGCGAATTCACGCTGCTGGAAAACGTCGCGATGCCCTTGTTGATCGCCGGCAGGCCGGTCGACGAGGCGCGAGATCGTGCAGAGCGGTTTCTCGATCGCGTCGGCCTGTCCGAACGGGTGTTGCACAAGCCCGGGGAACTGTCCGGCGGCGAACGTCAGCGCGCGGCGGTCGCGCGGGCGCTGGTCACGCATCCGCGCTGCGTGCTGGCCGACGAACCGACGGGTAATCTCGATCGGCGGACCGCCGAGGCGGTGTATCAGTTGATGCTCGAACTGAACGAGGAATACCGCATCAGTTTCCTCGTCGTGACGCACGATCCGGCGCTGGCCCGGCGCATGGACGTGACCTTCCACCTCGACGACGGCCGCTTGGTCGAGCGCACCGACGCCTGAGCGTCAGGTCCGGTCGCAAGCCTCCGGCCGATCGCTGCCGCGCGAACCCGCGTGAGCAGGCAGGGGGCGCGTCAGTCAGTTGTCTTCTTGTTGGCGTGATGCTCGTCGTGATGCGCCAGCAGCTTTGCGTATGACGCATACGTCTCGCGTACCATCAGCGGCGTGCTGAGGCCGGTCCTCCGCACCTTGCGCAGTTCCCAGTGATGCAGCACGGACTTGCGCCACAGGTAACGGATGCCGAAGTAGCCGATGACCGCACCGATGTTCATCAGCGTGAAGCAGCCGACCAGGAATGGCGTGCCGAGGTTGAATACGCCATCCAGCGTGAACGACGACGAGAATTCGCTGAAGCCGAACGAGGGCTGGCCCATGACCATCGTGCCGACGAGATAAGCCACGTAGTACAGCGGCACCCAGGTCAGCGGGTTCGTGATCCACACCAGCGCGACCGCGATCGGCAGGTTGGCATCGAAGTAGATCGCCAGGATCGCCGCGATGATCTGCTGCCACGGCAGTGGCGGTGTGTACATCGCCCACAGGCCGGCGGCAAACGCCCGCGACACCGAACGCCGGTTCAGATGCCACAGGTTCGGCCGATGGAGCTTGTCGCCGAGGAATTTCAGTCCTTTGATTTCGCTTATCTTATGCCGTTCCGGCAGGTAGCGTTTGAGTAGGGCTTTAGGCATGGTGCGAGTACTGTCCGGATACGTCTTGTAATTGTTCGACACATTCTACGTTTCCGGATTTCAAAGTTGAACGAAATCCTACGGTCGCAAACGTTCGGCGTATCCGCGATGCTCGCGTTCACGGCCGGTGTCTGCGTCGTACAGCAGATGGCGACGCTTCCGCCATGGCCGCTGACGGCCGCGCTGCTGTTCGGTGCGGTCGTGCTCGCGGGACTTCGGCGGACGGTCGCGGCAGCGGCGCTTGCCGGCCTCGTCTGGGCCATCGTCTGTGGCCAGTTGCGTCTGGCCGACCGCCTGCCGGCCGAACTCGAGCGCAAGGATCTGCTGATCGAGGGCGAAGTCGCCTCGCTGCCGGAGGTTTCGATTGGCGAGACGCGCTTCCTGTTCGCCGTCTCGCATGCCGTCGAGCCGGCCGGCGCGGCCGTCCCCGGGTTGTTGCGGCTCGACTGGTACCAGGGCGCGCCGGCGCTGAAGGCGGGACAGCGCTGGCGGCTCGCCGTTCGGCTCAAACGTCCGCACGGCATGTCGAACCCCGGCGGTATGGATTACGAACTCTGGTTGTTCGCGCACGGTATCGGCGCGACCGGCTATGTGCGGGCGGGGCCGGCAAACGGGCTGCTCGACCCGCCGTCCGTGGTCTGGTCGCTGGAGCGTTGGCGCCAGGCGTTCCACGATCGACTGCAAGCGGCCCTGGTCGCAAGCCCGTTTGCCGGGGTGCATACGGCGCTCGTCATGGGTGACGAGCGGGGCATCGGACCGGACCAGTGGGATGTGCTCAGGCGCACCGGAACGGCCCATCTGATCGCGATTTCCGGCTCGCATATCGCGTTGATCGCCGGATGGGTTTTCGTCGTGGTGCGCTGGTCCGTGGCGGCTGCCGGGGTCGTCCGCTGGCCTCCGCCCAGCGTCGCGGCCCTCGTCGCCTCGGCCGTCGCGCTGGCGTATTCGGCCCTCGCCGACTTCGCCATTCCGACGCGACGCGCGCTGCTGATGCTCGCCGTCGTCATGGCCGGGATCGCGCTGCGCCGCAATCTTCGGACAGCCAGGCTGCTTGCTCTCGCCTGTTTCCTCGTCGTGCTGTTCGACCCTCTGGCCGTGACCTCGGCCGGGTTCTGGCTATCGTTCGGGGCGGTCGCCGTGATCGTCCTGAGCGTCGGTTCGCGTCTGGCTTCGTATCGCGGAGCGATCGGTCTTTGGCGCGTCAACTGGGCCACGGCGGTCGGTTTGGCCCCGTTGCTGTTGCTGTTCTTTCGACAGATCCCGCTGGCTTCGCCGCTGGCCAATCTGATCGCCGTGCCGCTGTTCGGTCTCTTGATCATTCCGTGCGACCTGCTCGCGGGTTTGGTCGCATGGGCCTGGCCCGATACCGCCGCGCAGCTGTTCGCCGCGACGGATCTGTTGCTGAAGGGCATGCGGTGGCTGCTCGAAGGGCTGGATCGGATTCCGGGTTCGCAATGGCGTCAGCCGGAACCGCCAGGCTGGGCCTTGGCGATCGCCGGGCTCGGCACCGTCTGGTTGCTGCTGCCGCGCGGGTTTCCGGCCCGTTGGCTGGGCTTGCTGATGTGTCTGCCAGCCCTGACCTGGCGTCCACCGCCGATACCGTCGGGTGAGTTCCAACTGGATCTGTTGGACGTGGGGCAGGGCCTGGCGGCGGTCGTCAGGACCCGCGATCACGTACTCGTATTTGATACCGGGTCGCGCTTCAGCGACCGCTTCGACGCCGGTTCGGCGATCGTCGAACCGTTTCTCAGGGAGCAGGGCGTCAGCCGGGTCGACACGCTGGTCATCAGCCACGGTGACCAGGACCATCTCGGCGGCGCCGCCGCGTTGGCCGCGCTGCTGCCGATCGAGCGCACCTACAGCAGTGTGCCCGAGAAATCCCCGGGGGCCTCGGTGATGGACTGCATTGCCGGCCAGAACTGGACCTGGGACGGTGTCCGCTTCGAATTCCTTTGGCCGGTCGGCGCGGGAGGTTCCGACAACGATCGTTCCTGCGTGTTGCGGGTCGCGGCGGGCGAGCATGCGGCTCTGCTGACCGGGGATATCGAACGTTCCGCCGAAACGGCCCTGGTCGCGCGTTCGGCCGCAATGCTGCGCAGCGAGGTGTTGGTCGTACCGCATCATGGCAGCGACACTTCGTCGACCGTCCCGTTTCTGCACAGCGTCGCGCCCCGCTACGCGCTGATTCCCGCGGGCTATCTGAACCGCTACGGCTTTCCGCATGCCGACGTGATCGGCCGCATCCGCGCCAGCGGCGCGTTACCGATCAACAGTGCCGACTCCGGAACCATCACCTTGCGCGTCGACTCCGGGGGTATTTCCGAGCCGACTCGCTACCGTTTACGGAACCGCCGTTACTGGCGCGCGATCGACTGAATGCCGCTTTTTTGGGGCATAGTTCCGGCAACTTGTAAACGCGGAATCGCGAGGCGCATAATTCACGCGGCTTCGTTCGAGCCATAACCAATGAGAGCGGGAAACGCGGAAAAATCGAGGCAGGTGTGCCATGAAGAATTTCAAGCAAGTCAAGGATGTGCTGGATTTCGGGAAAGAGCTGCACGCGCAGATAACGGCTTATTACGAGCGCGTCCGCGAACAGAGCGATCAAAGCCGCGTGCAGATGCTGCTGGATTATTTGAGCAGGCACGGTCACAACATCGAACAGGCGCTCGACCGTTTCGAACACGACGCGCAAAAGGCCGTTTTGAATACCTGGCTGCAATATGCACCTAGCGCCGAACTCGATCAGGTGCTGAAGGGCTGCGCCGTCAGACCCGACATGAGCGTCGACGAACTGATCAAGATTGCCGTCGACTTCGACAACGCGATGATCGACCTCTACCGCGAGGCGGCGCGCGAAGTCGATGAACCGGTCGCGCGCGAGGCGCTCGAGAACCTCATCGCCATGGAAGACGGCGAGAAGCGCCTGACGGTCTACAATGCGATGATGCTGCGCGAGATGTGAGGCACGGGCGGGGCAGGGCTTGGCAGAAGCCACCCGCCTGTGTGAAACTTTCCGCCCTTCGAGTGATCGAAGGGTTTGAGAGACTTCTGGGGGCGACTTGGCTTCGACGTGGATCGCAAACCGGAGGTGCATGCCGAGGGGCAGAGGACCTCGTAAATCCAACTGCGACAAAATAGACGCAAACGACGACGTTTACGCCCTGGCTGCTTAACGCGGCCAGCCTCTGATCCACGGCCCGCTTACAGGCGGTGGTCTATCGGGGGTAACCCAATTGTAAGATCGCGATGGGGTCTGTCCGCGGCTCTCGTCGTTAAAACTTCAGGACTCGCCGAATGATCTCCCTGCCGCTCGGGTAGCGTTCGGTCAAAACAATAGAGTCGGATAAGCATGTAGAGCCGAAGGCGGAGGATTTGCGGACGCGGGTTCAATTCCCGCCGCCTCCACCATTTACCCAAAGCCCAACCATTCTCGGCTGGGCTTTTTCATGCCCGCAACGCCACGGCTGGCGCGGTTCCGGGCCGCGTCCTCTTGAGCGTCACCCTGCCAACACCCCCGTTTTTGGTACCCTTTCGACCGAATTTCTGTCTCTGTTCTCTGTTGACCTCTTGAGCGATCAAGAGGCCAAGTTCAGCAATGGCGCGGGTTTCCGGCCTCTTGGTTGTGATTGTGAGTTGGTCTGGCGCAGGCGACTGAGAGCAAACCGTCCGGTCCGGGACCAACGTATGAAGCGGTCATAACAGGCCTGACAGGGACCATACCGGTTGGGAATGTCGCGCCAGGGGTCTCCAGTAGGCAAGCACCAAAGAATCCCGCTGAGCACTTTATGGCGATCACGATAGGCATGGCCTCGGTGAGAATCGGTGGGCAAATCAGGGAGCAGTGCCCGCCACTGCTTTTCGGTCAAATCGGTACGGCTCATCCCCGAATTGACCTATCGATCGGCTACGGCCGTGGCCCATATCCATCTTCGTACAAACCAGGTAGCCACTCCTCTCCGACGGACCGACGGACGTTATTCCTGACGGACGTTATTCCTTGACAATGCCTTGCCGCGAGGCCATCGTTGGTCCAGGGAGTCTGATTCTGCCACAATTCAGTGGGCATCTCATTTATGAGGATCCGAAGAAAGGTGTTCAATGAGTGCGACGGAAAAGAAGGCCCGGCAGAAGTTCACGCTGGAGTTCAAGACCCAAAAGGTGAAGCACGTGCGTTGGCCGGTTACGCCGTGGCGGCGGTGGCACGGGAGTTGGGGATCACGGAGCGCCTGCTGCTCAAGTGGGTGACGCGGCACCAGCTGCTGGAAGGTACCAGAGCCCTTCACGCCGAGCAGGCGGCGGACATTGCCCGGGTTAAGCGGGCGTTGGCGCAGAAGGAAGAGGAGGTCGCCATTCTAAAAAAGCCGACGGCGTACTGCTTGAATTTCGTCGTTTCCTATCTGAACCGCAACATGAACGGGCCTAACAATAATCGGCGCGTATTGACCCATACCTGAAGGATAATCATTCTGTGCTATGACGTTTGGTATGCCTGACTCCGTTGCCCATCCCATAATTGAATTCAGAGCTATCTGTAAGCGTTTTGGTGAAACCCAAGCGCTCAAGGACGTTAGTTTTACTGTCTTTTCTGGTGAAATTCATGCAATTCTCGGTGAGAATGGAGCTGGGAAGAGTACACTTATGAAGCTGATTATGGGTATCCACCGTGCCGATCGCGGTTCGATCATGTACCGTGGTCGACAGGTTGAATTCAGGAGTCCTAGAGTAGCGATTACCGAAGGCATTGGCATGCTTTATCAGCACTCCAGCTTGATTCCTTCGCTTACGGTGAAAGAAAACCTGCTTCTTGGGGACAGAGGCACCGGGTATCTGCTGCGGAATGAGCAAATAACTCCAGATCAGGAAGGAGGATTTTTGTCCGGGATACGGCTAGCGAACCCGGTTTACCTGCTTGCCCGAAGTGAAGGGCAACGTGTTGAGATTTTCCGGCTACTAAGCAAAGGCGCAGAAATACTAATCTTAGACGAACCAACAGCCGTGTTATCACCATTGGAAAGTGATGCGCTCTTTGAAAAGCTTCTTGCCTTAAAAGCAGCCGGAAAGACAGTTATCCTCGTGACTCATAAGTTAGCTGAGGTCGAAAAGCATGCTGATCGTGTCACTGTTCTGAGAAAAGGTAGACACGTGGGCACATGGCTGAAAGGCGAAAAGAATACTACAAGCCTTGCAGATCTAATGGTAGGCGAGGATCGCACTAATGAACGTTATATCTTACCGAAGACTGATTTTGGCTCCACAGTACTTTCCGTTGCAGGTTTAACTCTTCATGGCAATAGTAAGGACGGCCGAAGTTCGTTGAAAGACCTCAGTTTTGAAATACGTGCGGGCGAGTGCCTAGGAGTCGCGGGAGTTGCAGGAAACGGGCAGAAAGAACTGATCGATGTCTTGACAGGTAGACTTCCTGGATTTCAAGGTGAAATCACCTATCTTGGCCGCAGTCTTTATCACGAGGACGGTGCATCATTCGCATATATTCCCGACAATGCTCGCGAGACGGCTGTCGCTTGGGAGCTATCAGTGCTAGAGAACGTAATGCTTAAAGACTTTCGTTACTCACCCTATGCACAGGGCTTGCTTCTCAGGCACAGTATACTCAGGGAGGAGGCACGTTTGCGCCTACGTACCTTTAACGTAACATATTCGGGCCTCGACGACAGTGTGGAGTTCCTTTCCGGCGGCAATCTTCAGAAGCTAATTCTTGCGCGCGAACTGAGCCGGAAGCCCAAGCTTATCATTGCCGTAAATCCAACTGCAGGCCTTGACATAAAGGCGACAGCTGCGGCGCACGCTTATCTCAGGCAAAAAAAGAACGAAGGCTGTGCTCTGCTGATTGCGTCGAGCGACCTGGATGAAATTATGATCTTAGCGGATCAGATTATTGTGATGTTCCACGGGCGAAGCATGGGAATATTGACCAGAGATAAAGCCACAATGTCCACGATCGGAAAGATGATGGGAGGACTCTCAATGCCTAATACTGGCTCAACGCAGCAATCGTTGCTGTTCTAGGTTGACGACAGGGCTATGCATACTGTCGTTCTGACCCTAACCTCGGTAGTATTTTCAATTCTGGCCTCATCGCTCATTTTACTGCCGTTAGGTACGAATCCATTACTAGTCTTTGAGACCATCTTCTTGGAGTCCTTTGGCGATTTCTATGGGTTTTCTGAGACTGTGGTCAAAGCAACCCCCATATTGTTCTGTGGCCTAGCAGTTGCAATTCCTGCATGGGTAGGCCTTATGAATATCGGAGCCGAAGGCCAGCTACACGTTGGCGCCGCTGCTGCCGCAGGCATTGCCCTGTTTTTCCCCAATTTAAGCACTTGGATTCTAATTCCTACTATGCTTGGGGCTGCTATGGTGGCAGGTGGACTTTGGGGTGGCATTGCTGGTGTCCTCAAGGCGTGCCTCGGAGTGAACGAGGTGATGGTAACGCTGATGGGAAATTTTATTGCCGTGCTCTATGTTGATCATTTGGTCCACGGCCCATGGAAAGATCCTGCTAGCTACGGCTGGCCGCAGACAGCAAGCTTTACCACAGCGGCAATTTTGCCGCACCTGGGAGTCAGTCGAGTACACCTGGGATTGCTTATTGGCTTGGTAGCGGCGGTGTTACTGTACGCTGTCAAGCGATGGACAACCTTAGGTCTTAGCATGCGGATAATCCATTCGAGCCCCGAGACGGCCGCCTATGCCGGTATCAATTACCGTCGCTATTTTATTTGGACCATGATCGTTGGCGGAGGTCTGGCGGCGCTAGCTGGCGCAGTGGAAATTTCGGCTATCCAAGGTCGATTGCGCTCGGGCATTTCCACGGACTACGGCTATACCGGCATTCTCGTTTCGTGGATGGCCGGACATCATCCACTATCGGTAATAATTATTGCTCTGTTCATCGGAGGCTTGCTTGCAGGCGGCGACAACCTGCAAATTGAATTGGGCCTGCCATTTGCGACTGTCAACATTGTTCTCGGATTGATGTTCTTTTTCCTTTTGATAGGTGGTTATTTCTTTTCCCGCAAATTGAGGCAAGGAATTAGTGGAGAGTCTTGATCTATTGTTGACGGCCGTTTTGGCCGGTGGGTTGCGGGCTGCCGTGCCGCTATTTCTCGCGGCTTTGGGCGAGGTTTTCGCCGAACGCTCGGGCGTGCTTAACTTAGGTCTTGAAGGAATCATGCTCACGGCGGCACTTATTGCAGTATTGGTAACTAACCATTCCGGCTCCCCATTGTGGGGTCTAGTGGCAGCCATAGGTGTGGGTGTGGGCTTGGCTCTCTGCCATGGTGTAATCTGCATTTGGCTCCATGCAAATCAGGTCGCTTCGGGGATTGCTCTAATCGTTTTCGGGACTGGGTTGTCCGCACTTATGGGTAAGAGTTACGTAGGCAGCAAGGTGCAGGGTATCGGCGATTGGCCGGTACCTTATATAAAGGACTTGCCCGTGATTGGACCGTTACTATTTCGACACGACCCGGTCGTATATTTCATTTACCTGCTAATACCGCTAACCTGGTTTTTGCTATATCGGACCCGATGGGGTCTTGAGGTTCGTGCAGTGGGAGAGGACCCGGCAGCGGCTGCGGTAACTGGTGTGCGTGTACGTTGGGTAAGACTTACAGCGGTACTTCTGGGCGGAGGGCTCGCAGGGCTAGCAGGAGCTTATCTTTCGATAGTGTACTCGCAGCTTTGGCTGGAGAATATGGTAGCAGGCCGTGGCCTCATTGCGCTCGCACTCGTCGTTTTTGCGTCGTGGGATCCGGTTCGGGTCTTCTTCGGAGCATGGCTGTTTGGTGCCGTGAGCGCACTTCAGTTGCGCCTCCAGGCGGCCGGTGCGGAAATATCGCCTTATTTGCTTTCCATGCTTCCGTATTTGCTGACGATCGCAGTGCTGGTTTACGCCACCTGGCGGTTGCCAAACCGAATGGCAGGCGTTCCAAGATCGCTTGGCCTGCCCTACATTGCCACTCGCTGATCAACAGTGTCGATTTGACTTTAGAGTTAGAGGAAATGATATCCAACGCAATCTTTCACCAAGCGAACAACAAAATTCTAACCCTTTGTCTCGCATTTATAGTGGCGGTCGTTTGTTCTGGCTTTGGTAAGCGAGAAAAAGAGCAGGTGCAGGCTCAGAAGATCAAAGTCGGCTTTGTCACCAATGGTCCGGTCAATGACTGGGGCTATAACTACGCCCATGACCAGGGCCGGAGACAGATGGAAAAGGCGCTGGAAGGTAAGGTCGAGACCACCGTCGTGGAAAACGTACCGGAAACAGCAGACGCCGAGCGTGTGATCGAACGTATGATCAAAAACAGGGTGAGCCTCGTAGTGGCCACGTCTTTCGGATACCAGGACACCGTGTACAAACTTGCCGCCAAGTACCCGCAAGTACAGTTTGCTCAAGCATGGGGATTCAAATCGCAGCCCAATATGGGATCGTACTCCGCCAAAATGTACGAAGTTTGGTATGTAATGGGGGTAATAGCCGGAAGCATGACAAAGACTGGTAACCTGGGTGTGGTGGCCGCTCATCCAATTCCGCCGATGAAATGGCAGATCAATGCCTATGTTTTGGGGGCGCGCAGCGTCAATCCCAAAGTTACTGCCTCGGTAGTGTTCATCAACCACTGGTTTGACGCTACCCTAGCTTCCGACGCAACGAACTCCCTCATTGAACAGGGTGCGGATGTACTCACCGGTGTGCTGGACAACTCCGTTGCAGTGGCCCAGACAGCAGAGAAAAAAGGTGCTTATGTAGTCGGTCACAATGTGGACTTAAGCCGTTTTGCGCCTACCCACATTCTTGCCAGCACTGAGTGGCTGTGGGGAAATCTATATACAGACATCGCAAAGGATGTGTTAGCGAAGACTCCGCTGAACGGCAAGCATTTCACCGGTGGGTTGAGGGAACAGTACGCGGGCTACACCAGTTTTAGCACCTTAGTGCCGCCCAAAGTGCAGAAGGCTGCACAAGCGGCGGCCGAAGATATCCGCTCGGGTCGGCTGGCCGTTTATGCTGGCCCTATCTCGGACAATCAGGGAAAACTGCAGGTTGAGCCCGGCAAGGTGCTCAGCCACGATCAGATCATGGCCATGGACTGGCTCGTGCAAGGAGTACGTTGAAAGCAATTCTGTTGCAGGAGGCGCGGCATGGGTGGAGACAGCTATTCCGATGCATTGATTTCGCGCTTTTGGGATGTTGTGCAGACAGAGAAAGGCCTGGAAATGCCGGGCGCGATCGCCAGAGCACTTCTTTACTGGCCGGTGTACGCTGAGTTGCTGCAAGAAATTGGTGACAAGCCCAATAAATATATTCCAGAATGCATCAAAACGGTTCTTACGGAAATAACAAATCACGCTGAGCCGTACGACAATCGCCACTCCGTGGACTGGACCAGGCTGCTCTGGCTCATGTTAGCGGCAACCGTCAATGATGACGACCAGGAGATGCACCAACTCTTGCTTGTGTTCTACAGGCGGAGTGAAGGTGAATACGGCAGGCACCTCTTCTGTAGTGAGGGAATCGGCTTTTATTACCGCTTCGCCGCCGCCTTTCAGGATTGGATCGTGTATCATCGCTCGGAGCCCTGGTACAAGAACAAAAACATCGACGATAAACGGGTGCCGCAGATATGCAAGGACTGCAAAGCTCATATCCCGTCTGGGACTCCCTCTCTGGATATCCTTTATCTCCTTTACGAGAATGTGGTCAGGACGCGCGACGTTTTCGGGGAAGTCTTCGGGCTCTGTCCGCATCATATTGACCTGGAAGGGGATAGCGCCGGTTCCTCGGAAGCAACCGTGCCGTTGCTGAAAAACTTCCATCAGGCCGATGAGGTCTCAAAGCGGCTTTGGGCAGAAATCATCTGGATGATGCGCGAGATCGGGGAACTGGCTTACGTTCATTCGATCGTACACAGAGCCCAGCGAACCGTCGAGAACAAGCTACGCGGAAAGGACGACGAGGGGGCGTTTCAGAAACTGTTTGAGGATGTGATCTACAAGAAGCTCCATGTCCAGCAGATCACCTTCTTCATCCGTTCTCTAAAGGACAGCGGATATGACGGTCATGTAGCCTTTCATGGAACCGATTTTGTGGTGAAATCTCTTGAGCTCGATATCCCACCGTCGCCAAGACTGAAAGCAGAGCCTTGGAAGAGCCGTTACGATAATTTCCTTAAATTGGTTGGTAGCCTCTACAAAAACCGACTTTCCAAGAAATTTTTCAAGGATGTACAAGCGATTGAAACTAGTGCCACCGACAAGGATCGAACTTTCCCGTTTCTGCTTGTACCGGACGGAGAGGTAAATTTCTATTACGCGCTGGCACTGTCGGCGCAGAAAAGCAAAAAATTGAACACGTCCCACAATTGGGCGGTCGACAAACGGATATTCCCCAGCGAGGAACTGTTCTGGGAAGTTGAGGACTGGTGGACCGAGAGCGGCGAAAGCCTCACCGGGGGTGCCTTTCCTGAAGACTATGAATTCCTGCACCATCGCTGTGCAGCACTCGTCTCCGTGGCTCATATGTGCGGTGGCTCGCAAGGTACCCGAATGCAGCGATGGAGAGAACACCTATCCAAAATCCAAGAACGGTTTTGTCCTGTTGATAAGGACGGAACCCTCCGCACTGACAGCCTACCTCCCTCACGGTTTTTCAGTCAGTTAATTGACAAAGATCTTGAGGGCACATCCCTTAGTGATGTACTTGGGAATGCGCGGATCAGTTTTCTTCCCGAGATTTTGATGCGGGCTGAGGATGAACAATGTCACACCCTGTTCTTCCTGCCTGTAGGAATGAAAGGGCGCGGGCTGAGTGGGGCACAGGAGACGGGTGGAGAGGACGATCTGGACAGCTACGTGCCGCTAGCGATGGTCGCGGGGACGCTGCTAGGGGTGGAGAAGCGCTGGCTACCGTTCAATTCCTACCGCGTCGTCGCCCATCTCTATCCCTTGGCGCGCATGCTCCAGCCGATGATAGACAAGATGAGCCATGTGATTTTCCTGCACGGGGAATTGGAAGCCAGGGAGAAGCGCATCGAGGTTGAGCGACATCAGCAGGAGAAGGCGCGGCGCGAGCATTTTGAAAATGAGTTCAAGACGATGAAAGACGCCATTGAGACTCTGGCCGAAGCCGCGCGCAAGATAAAGCTGGAATTGATTTCTGCCCCTCTCATCTTGCTGGATCCAGATACCTCGAAAAAATTGAGCGGCAGGTTTTTCGGTAGAGAGCGGTGGAAATTAACTTGCCCTGAGGTCACCGATCCTACAGACAAATCAACGTGCTGTGGCGATAAGGTATATGGCCTAACAAAGAAGGACAACAATTTCTATTTCTGTCCGACGCATAGGCTAGAAGACTTACAGGACAATGGATCGGGAGTGAAATACGTCAACGGTTTGTTGACCGCGCTCTCGTGCGAAGTCCACTCTACTCACGATCTGGCGCAACAGTTCTTCGACCCTCTGAAAGAGTGTGTAAGGCATAACGACACCTGGAAGAGGGTTTTCCTCTTGCTCAAAGATCTAATTCATCGCGCTCAAGACCCGCAGAAAAAATATATTACACCATGGTCCATTCTAGTGCCGCTTTGCCTATTGGCGAAGAAGGAAAGCACTGTGGGAGACAAAGTTAAGATTACCCACGACCAACAGCCTCTGTGGCAGGACAATAAGGTTCAGTGGCACTACTTGATGCAAATTCCGTATGCCAGAGCGTCTCTCGATGAGGAATGGAATCTCGCCGGCGCGGGCTACTTAATCAGGGCTATCTACGATCTTGTGGGAGACGCTCTAAAACCGATTGATGGCGATGGTGGATTAGGCGACGCTCATGTTTCTGAGATTTCGGTCAACGTCGTTGGGGAATCCATACTGAAGGACGAGGACGAAGCCAATGGTGTATTTGAGTTGATCTTGAAGGGCAAAGGGTCGTTCCAGCATGGATTACGTCTGCTGGATCCAGGCGATGGCCGTTACCACAATCTACGCTCTCCCTTGGGAGATATCAGCAAGGCTGTTGGGGCTCCGCCGGTGCTTTTCAAGGACCAGATTCCGACCGAACGCCCACAAGAACCACGTCTTTACCCTCCTTTATCGGTATTCCAGTGGTGGGATTCAATCCACAAATTTCAGATGAGAATCATTTTTGGTCGGGGGCGATATCAGGGCAATCGCACGAAGCAAGGAGTTGATTCGGCTTGACTGCGGGGGGCGCATCTGATTCAAGGTCAGCTTTTTGTCGGGAGTCGTCGCAACGTATGGAAACGCAGGAGCACGCGGGGCTGTTGGGCCACTTTGCCGAGTTGGAGGATCCGCGGACGCGGCGCTCGCCGCACGGTCTGACCGAATTGCTGTTGACCGCGATCTGCGCGGTGCTGAGCGGAGCCGACACCTGGGTGGCGGTGGCGCTGTGGGGACGAGCCAAGCTAGCGTGGCTGCGACAGTTCCTGCCGTTTGCCCATGGCGTGGCGTCACACGACACCTTTGGCCGGGTGTTTGCGCTGCTCGACGCGCGGGTGTTCGAACGCTGCTTCATCGCCTGGATGCGTACGGTGTGCCGGGCCTTTGATGACTTACAGGTCGCGCTGGATGGCAAGACGGTACGGCGTTCACAGACCGCGGAGCAACCGGCCATTCACATGGTGTCGGCGTTTGCGCACGGACTCGGATTGACCCTGGGGCAAGTCAAGAAGGCGGAGAAGTCGAACGAAATCACCGCTATTCCGGAACTCCTGGACGCGCTGTTGCTGAGGGGTTGTCTGGTGACCATTGATGCGATGGGATGTCAGAAGGCGATCGCCGCCAAGATCATCGAGCAAGGGTCCGATTACGCACTGATGGTCAAGAACAACCAGCCCGGCTTGGCGGCGGCCATTGAAGCGACCTTCGAGGCGGCGGCTCGCGTGGACTATGCCGAGGTCCCGCATAGCCGAGCGGAATGGCATGAGAAAGATCACGGGCGCATCGAGACCCGGCGTTGCACGGTCATCGAGGACCTGAGTGGTCTCGGCGCGCGCCGCCAGGATTGGCCGGGCGTGAAGACACTGCTGATGGTCGAGTCGCGCCGTGAAGTGAACGGGGCGGCGACCACGGACCGCCGCTACTACCTCTGCTCGCGCCAGGCCGATGCGGCCACACTGGGATCGATCGTCCGCGGGCATTGGGGCATTGAGAACGCGTTGCATTGGTCGCTTGATGTCGTGTTCGGCGAAGATCAGGCGCGGATGCGTATGGGCAACGCGGCGGAGAACTTCTCGATCCTCCGGCGCCTCGCGCTGAACCTGTTTCGACAAGATCGTTCCGTCAAAGCCGGCGTCAAGACGCGGCGCTTGTTGGCCGCCACGGATGACGCCTATAGACAGAAGTTGCTCGGGCTTCACGCCATTGCTTGATGCGATTGCCCTGGGGGCGATATGGGCTTTGTTTACATCATTGATGACCCCGAGGAGGGCGCATTCGACAGGAGGCAGAACTGGAAGGAATTAGTTTTAACAAAGGTCGAAGTGCAAATTCGGGTGGAAGAGTGGAGCCGTGTTGATAGCGCTGTCGAGCGAACCTGCAGGGAGCGGCTAAGGGAACATCGGGAAGAGCGCTGTGTCGCTCTCATCCATGTCCCCGATTGGGAAGAGCTTAGTGATCTGCTTGGAAGCCTTGCGTCGGAACACGGGAACTGTCTATTCGTACTCTATGCAGGCGGGAACTGGCAACGCACACCGCGGGTTGATGCTCCCAATGTTTTGCGGATTGAATGCAGCGTCGAAAGGTCAATAAATACATTTATAACGGACGATGCCGTTAGGACAGAGGTGATCGCTAGAGTTTGCCAATGGCTGGAGAAGCTAGGGCAATCTTAGGTCTTAGCGTCGGTGTTGTGGCTGGGATTGGTCTATGGCTTATCGAGAATTGAGTGACACTGTGTGGATATAAATTACCCTGCACGACTTATGGAACAGACGAAAGCGCTGGGGCTGTTGCTTTCGGCGCATTGTTACATGGCAAGATTAGCCAACGAACAAAGCAAGGCCAGTGTGGGCAAGGCTGCCGAGGTTGTCGAGTGGCGGCGTTACAAGGGAGAGTCATGGTGGTCCATGATAGATTGGGATGCGCTGCGCTATGAGCTTGACTATTGGGAGAAGCGGAGGAAACGTGGAAGGTCTCCGGCTTTGCTAGAATCCGAACTGAGAAGAATCCTAGAACCCGTGCGTGACGGGGATGTGGTGGATACCCTGCGAAGTGCACTTGATGAAAGCGGAGAAGAGTGTCTGGATAGACTAGAGCGTTTGAGGGATTTCATGATCAAGTGGGTTAGCAACCCGGGGGGTGAATAGCGACATGTGTGGCATCTACGGAGTGGTCTGGCCTGAAGAAACTGGCGAAGAGCGGCGGCGTTCAATTGGGGATCAGATGGGCGCGCACCTGACTCACAGGGGGCCGGATAGCCGGCGCATATTTCACGCCAGCCGCGTGCTTCTCGGGAGCAATCGCCTGAGCATCGTAGACGTGGAGAACGGCCATCAACCCATGATTCGTGGCGCCGACGGACGGCGTCGCGTGATCGTGTACAACGGGGAAGTTTATAACCACGCAGAGTTGCGTAGGGATCTAGCGGCCCGCGGGGTACATACCGAAACACGCTGCGACACCGAAGTGGTCCTGCTGGCGTATATGGTTTTTGGAGAAAGCTGTGTCGAGAGCTTCGACGGGCAGTTTGCCTTCGCGATCTGGGACGAAAAGGAGCGCAAGCTTTTTTTAGCCCGGGATCCGGCAGGTATCAAACCGCTTTTTTACGCTACGGTTAATGGTTGTTTCGTATTCGCCTCGGAACCTAAGGCCGTTCTGAAGTTTCCAGGGGCGATTCGCCGCCCAAATCTGGAGGCCATAGGCGAATACTTCCTGCATGGTTATGCCTTCGCGTCAGGCTATGTCACCGGGGAGCGAACATTCTACGAGGGTGTATCTGCTCTCCTGCCGGGTCACACCCTGCGCATAACGGACGGAATCACCCGGCAACGGTGCTATTGGCGCCCACCTGTCCCCGAAAGCGATGCAGACAATATAACTGGGTGGGGCCACACTGTCCGCGAGACAATGGAAAAACGAATCGTGGATTATGTGTCGCAGGAAGTACCGTTAGGAGTCGCGCTGAGCGGCGGAGTGGATTCCAGTATCGTGACCTCGCTAGCCGTGCGGGAGATGAACTGCCAAGGTAAGGATCTGACGGCCTGCACTATATATTATGCGGGAGAACAGCCGAATTACGATTACGAGAATGCGGCTACCCTCGTGGCTGCGCTTCGCGGTCAGGGAAACAGGCTGAGATTTGAGCGCTCGGTCCTCTCCCCTGCGGATTACCTCACTGATTTGGACGCGATGCTTTGGCATTTCGACGAGCCGCATTGGGAGGTAAAACAATTGGCTATGTTCCGGAACTACCGGCGTCTAAAGGAAAGTGGGGCAAAGGTCATCTTAACCGGCGAGGGAGCGGACGAATTATTCTTCGGCTATTACCAGAAATTTCCAGGTTTCCGTAATCCCCGTTTAGTCAATGCGAAGCAACTGAGAGACCTATGGGGTAGCCGCGTAGGACATGTCTTGAGCATTTTTCCGGATGAAGCGCGGCCGTCGATGAATAGCTTGCTCAAAGATCTAATGGACAAAGCCGTAGAGCAATACTACACAGCCGTTTGGGATCAGGAAGTGGGACCCGAGAAGCGGATGCAGCATTGGTACTTCCGAACCTTCCTACCCTGGTTGTTGACGGCGAATGACCGCTGCAGCATGGCTTTTTCATTAGAAGGGCGGTTTCCCTTTCTGGACAAAGAATTGATCAATCTTGCCTTCCGCATGCCGGCATCGATAAATACGATCGGCGTTGGAAAGAACGTGTTGCGCGAGTCGTTTTCCGATCTGTTACCGGAAAGTATTCGGGTGCGTGGGAAAGCTCCCCTGCCATCACCAGTGGATGTTTCCTTCCATCGGGTGATACACCAAGCTCTCGAACAGGAGATCGAGCGCAGCCGAGAATCTCCTGTGTGGGAGATACTCGATCGGCGCTTCGCGGAGAACCTTGTGCGCCGTTTCGGCAAGAGGCTCGACGAACTGACGAGTGGCACTGAGCCGTTGACGAGCTACACGTATCTGAACGAACCGCTCGAAATGAAGACAGTGCACGTTTTCTCACTCTTGACGCTTCTGCGTTGGTATCACCTGAATTTCCAGCTTAACGAGGATGTCTTCTTTGGACAATCGCATTTTTCAGCTTGGCACTGAGGATCTACCTGCAGAATGGTTCAACATTCTGGCGACGATTCCCTATCAGCTGCCGTTTCCGGTAGACCCGGGAACTGGAAAGGCGATGGCCTACGAAAAGCTGGCGCAGAAATATTCGAGCGAGTGCACGAAGATCGAATTGCAAATTGGTTCGTATGGGCAGGCGGTGACAATCCCCATCCCGGAGCCGGTGTTGCGGGAGTACCGCATGTTTCGGCCCACGCCTATTTATCGCGCACTCGGTTTGGAAGATGCCCTCGGTTACAAGGGCAGAATTTACTTCAAACGTGAAGATCTCAGCCCCAGCGGTAGCCACAAACCGAACACGGCGCTGGCTCAGGCTTATTACGCAAGTCAGGACGGTCTGGCCGAACTGGTGACGGACACCGGAGCGGGCCAATGGGGAGCAGCGCTGGCTTACAGCTGCCGCCGCTACGGAATTCGTTGCTCAGTTTTTATGACCCGCAAGAGCTATCTGGACAAGCCCTATCGGGCCGTTTTGATGAATCTATCCGGTGGTGAGGTTTTTCCATCTCCCAGCGACAAGACCCATATTGGTAAGGAACTGCTTGCACAGGAACTGAACCACACCGGCAGTCTCGGCATTGGTATGGCCGAGGCAATGGAGTTCGTCATGGGGCGCAGGTCGTCGCGACTTGCATTGGGTTGCATGTCTTACTATGCGGCATTGCATCAGACGGTCATCGGGCTCGAAGTGAAAAAACAGTTGGAGTTCATGGGGCAAAACCCTGACCTGATGATCGCATGCGTGGGCGGAGGAACAAATTTCATGGGCTTCGTGGCGCCTTTTCTGTCGGAACGAATTCAAGGAAAGAACGACATCGAGTTTGTCGCGGTGGAATCCTCGAACATCCCAGCGCTCACTCAGGGCCGTTATGAATACGACTTTCAGGATTTTTCCGGCCTCACGCCGAAGGTCAAGATGTACACGCTGGGCCATGAGTTCATCCCACCGCCGATTCACTCCGGAGGGTTGCGCTATCACGGAAAAGCGCCCGTACTCTCGCTTCTTTTTCACCACGGTCACGTGAGAGCAACCGCCATCGATCAAGAGGAGGCCTTCGCCGCCGGTCGATTCTTCTTCGAGCACGAGGGCGTTCTCCCCGCTCCGGAGACCAACCACGCCATCGCCCAAACCATCCGTGAGGTGGCGCGCGCAAAGGAGGAAGGCGTGAACCGAACGATTCTTTTCTGTTTTTCGGGCACAGGCTACCTAGATCTTCAAAACTACAAGGACATGATGGTTAACCGTGAGTGAAGTTTGACTGCGCGGACAGCAGCGAACATGTCACTCCAAGTCTGAAAGGAACGAAAATATAAACGATGACAGGACCTTCTCGCTGCTTCACATAACACGCAATGGGAGGACGAAATGACAGCCCCCGCTTTTGGCAGACCTAGTCTTTTTGTGGCCTCAAGAGAAGGAGCGGTTGCCCAGGTATTGACCCGGTTCATTCGCCTGTTTCTCGGTGAAGATTTACCGCACTACTTCCCCGAAGAAAACATCGTCGTTGCCGGTTGTGCCGAAGATATTTGTGCCCGGCTGGATAACATGGGCCAGCGCGAGCTCCTCGATACAGTTTGCATCGTGGATTTGCCGAATGATCAATCGGTGACATGGAATATTGAAGAATATGAGGAGGGGCTGCGCGCCTCCGAACTGCTCCTTCGTTATCCCGAAGTTTACTGGGTTTTTATTATCCTGGGCACACGCAAGACTGATACTTGGTGCAGGTTGCCGGGAGAGGCGAGGAAGCACCATTTTGTAACTCTGGAAGAACCGGATGGCCTAGGAAAGATAATCGAACTACTCAGGCGCCATTCCAACGGCTTCCGCGCTTGGTTCGATCCGACGGGATTGCGAAGAGCACTGCGAGGCGAGAAGGATCAGCGAGCCTATGGAGCAGCAATTGACGACGAAGTGGAATTCGCCGTGATGAACGCCTATGTACTGTACCGCAACCACCGTTCGACCTACATCCTGAACTCCTTGGCCGAGATGAAAAGCGTTTTAGAAAACGGCTTGGACGGTTCCTGGAGTTTCTTGGAGGATCTCGAATTAAATTTTTTCGACTTACCACAAAAAAATCTGTGGGAATCCTACCTTGGAACTTTTGTAAAGCAAAGTGATGGTAGTTCAACGCCGGTTGAGGAAGTAATAAGAACCCGGCAGGAGACGTTCAAATGCCTCCAAACGGCAAACCGTATATTTGTGTCGTTGGTGCCCACGGCAGTGTCAGGACAGCTTTGCATCCTGAAGCCATATGGCGGCGTTTATGCAGAGGAACTGAAAGCGATCCAAATACCGATTAAGGAGGTCAGCGCTATCACTACACATTCAGGAGGTCATCCAGTCGGTTCGGCGCGCGCGCAGCGTCTGGCGGAGACCCTTATTGAACGGGCGCAGAATCTCGAACCCGATGCAAAAACCGCAGTTGCGGCCATTCACGCTGCGCTCCTCGCAATGGATGCCCGGCGTCTCCTGCGCGAAGGGGCACTGACGCTTTCGCTGGAGGCATTGGCCATTCAACACCGTATGGAAGTAACCGCTGAATGTTCATTTATCGGCACGGCAAGCGAGCTGAATGTAGGAGAGCGGCTAAGAAACATAAAAGATGAGATTCAACGGATCGTCAAGTGCAAGTACCAAGTGAATAATGCAATGGTTGAGATTGTAGACCAGTTGCGGCGCATTTATCGGGAATTCGATCAGTTCATAGAGGAGGAGAAAGCGTTAAGAAGCCTTCGCCATTACGAGTGGAAGCTTAAGTACTGGTCCCCGCTACCGACCTCTGGCATTAAGCTGATATCGAGTGCAATGAAAAGTCCGGTGAAGTTAGCGCTCCGAGGCATACCCGAGGCTTACTTTCTGTTGCTCATGCGCGGATTTGGGTGGATAGTCCTATCAGTCATAATCTGGATTGCGGTTTTCGCGTATGGATACTGGTGCCTGGAGAAAATGGGAGAGGTTTGCGGCTTCGGTTTGGGGTATGAAGGCTGGTTATTTCACTCGGCCGCAACTTTTCTTGCACTTCAGCAAGGCATAGCCGGAGACCCAGTTATAGAACAGGCAGGTCGATCATTCACGTTAATTGGAGAATCAGGCTTTTTCTGGTTTTGGTTGATAAGTATCACGGAAATGGCGTTTGGGTTCGTACATATTGGTATTTGCGTATCCTATTTATTTCAGAAAATCTCGCGTCGGTGAGGCATTCTGGTGCTTATATAGCCCTGTGGACTGATTAGCGCGCAGTTATGAAATAGCCTTGGAAAGAGCCGCTTTGAAAAAACCTAAGTTGTTGAATTCATTAAAGGTGACTTTTTTATGCGTTGGCACGTTTAGCGTCTCTAGAATCAACAACTTAGATGTGCATCGTGAGCTTGAAAGGCCTGGGGTGTTGGTGGAGAGAAGGCGAATTCAACCGCTGTCAGTAATCATGTGACGTACCGCAGGAAGTTTTGTTGAATGACAGGTTTGGGTCAAATTTGTTGAAAAGTCGCCAAGCGGTAAAAAGTCTCGCTCACTCCCGCGTCAATAACATCGTAAGCCATTGAATCTTCAAAGGGTAAAGAATCAAATCTGTGCGGATTTAAGCCGATGAGCTGCTTTGGATGACTTTTTCAACAGAATCGGTCGAAGCCGGTCACTCGCGCGGTATGAGCAACATCAATCGCTGCGCCCCCCAGTCCGCAGGAAATAAATACCGGATCAGGTGCTCCAGCGCCAGCCCGTTCGCATCCCCCGCCATGCAGGCCTCGATGATCTCGGGAGCCAATTGCATAAGCCGTGCGATCCGGCTAGCCTGCCCCAGATCCATACCCTCGACAGCCGCGATCTCGGTGATCGACCGGTATTTGCTCTCATCCAGCAAACGCTGCCAATAATGCGCCAACCCCAGCGCCCGGGTTAGGGGTAGGTCGTAAGCGCTCCATAAACCCCGCACTTTCGCTGGTGCGATAAACCCGGCAGGCTGTGCGCCGGGTTTCTCAAGCGGAGCGAACAGCGATGACGGAGCGGGAAGCGTATTGGTCGGGGCACTTGGCGGCCATCGAACGGGAAGGCATCACGACGAAGGCCTATGCCGAGCGCGAGGGATTATCGGTCGGGGCGCTGTATCAGTGGCGGCGCGAGTTGAAGTCACGGGTGCTGGCGCCGACGGCGCCGCGCGCTGAGTTCGTCCGGTTGGCGGTGCCGACGGTGAGCACGGAGCAGCGGGACGCGGTGGCGTGCCGGCTGCGGTTGGGCATTGGTGTGACCGTGGAACTGATGAGTCTCCCGAGTGCCGCGTGGTTGGCGAGTGTGGCGGAGGCGCTGGGCTGATGCATCCGGGGAGTCGGATCGGGGAGGTGTACTTGTACCGGCCGGCGATTGATTTCCGGAAGTCGATCGGCGGCTTGTCGGCGCTGGTGGAGCGGGAGTTGGGGTTGAACCCGTTCGGCGATGGGCTGTACGTGTTCATCAACCGGCGGCGGGACAAGGTGAAGGCCTTGTACTGGCACCGCAATGGCTTTTGCCTGTGGTACAAGCGCCTGGAAGCGGAGCGCTTTGCCTGGCCGTCGGTGGTTTCCTCCGCGGCGACCGCGGAGATCAGCCTGCAGGAGCTGGAATGGCTGCTGGAAGGCTTCGATCTGTGGGCGCATCGCCCGCATAAATCATTGCAATACCAGTCGGTTACCTGAGCGACTGGGGTATAATGGCGGCATGTCCGATGCCGTGATTCCCATCCCTCGCACGACCCCCGCCGAGGCGCTTGCCGAGGTCCTGCCGGACCCGCTCCCGGACGATCCGGCGGCGCTGAAGGCCCTGTTGCAGGCCCAGCAAGCGGCGTTTCTCAGACAACTGGCCGCCGAACGCGCGGCGGCAGAACAGGCCTTTGCCGCCGAGCGGGCCGCGGCGGAGCAGGCTTACCAGGCGCAGCGGGCCGCCGCCGAAAAGGCCTACCACGCGCGTCTGCTCGAACTGTACGAGCAGATTCGCCTGGCACGGCAACGCCAGTTCGGGCGGCGCAGCGAAGCCCATCCGGATCAACTGGGCGTGTTCGACGAGGCCGAGGTCACGGCCGTCCCGGCCGCCAGCGACATCGTCGAACTGCCGCCGCCGGCGACCGCGTCCTCAACGACGCGGCGCCGCGGCAAGCGCCACCCCCTGCCGGCCGAACTACCGCGGATCGACGTGCTGCACGACGTCCCCGAAACCGAGCGCATCTGCGCCTGTGGCACGCCGCTGGTGGAAATCGGCGAGGAGATCAGTGAACAACTGGACATCATCCCGATGCAGGTGCGGGTGCTGCGCCATATCCGCAAGCGCTACGGCTGTCCGCAGCGGCACATGGCCCCGGGTGACGGCACAGTTCATGCTCTGCGTCGATATAGTGAAGATGGATGTTCGGCGACAGAACATACTTCTGCCGTACATCCAGTCCGCCATAAACATCCCGGGTTCCCTGGATGATGAGAGTGGGGGCTTCCAGTGTTGCCAGGTGAACGTATCTTGATTCTTCAGGTCCGATTTCCGGATTTTCAAACGGGTAGCTGAGGCAGATGATGGCCTTCATCCGGTGTTCCATGGCAAATAGAGTGGCGACGCGGGCGCCCGAGGATCGGCCGATTAATATGACTTCGTCCGCATTGCTTTCCCGATAGAGCTTCTCCAGTTGACTGAGCCTGAGGGAGAGAATCCGCCAGTCCAGACCGGCTTCTGATGCCTCGGCTACGAAGAGATCCTGACTATGAATCGTGGTGTTTGGCAGTCGAGCGACAGCGCTCAGGATTGTTTCCTCGCCGGGTTTATCGAGAGGATAGGAATCACCGGCGAGAAAAATGACTAGCGTGTTTCGCATGCGCAGCGTTCAAGAGTGGGTCGCGGGCGACCGAACGCGATGACGATGATGACGGGGAAATCGTCCGGCCTCATGTATTCGGGGGCGGTCGCTGGAGCGCGCGATACCGTTCATCAAGAGTCGCAGAGCCCGATAGGCGCGCGCTGATCAGTCGAGCCTTTATTGCCGCTTTCGCGTTCGAGAGGGTCTTGCCATCACGAATCCGTGCGTTCGCGGCACGCGAGCTCCTCGCACAATTGTTGCTCCAGTTCCTCGATGCGGCCGAGTAGCCAATAGGCCATGGCCAGGCCGTCCAGGCCCAGTTGCAGGTCCAGGTCTTCCCGCAGGCGGCGCAGCCGTCGCGACCGTTCCATCAAGGAATGATCGAAGGTCCAGTCCTGATCGGAGTTTCCTCCGGGGGATAGTATTCCCATTCCCACGAGTTCACGGATTTCATCGATGGTAAGACCGGAAATCTCGGTGAACTCCGTCAGGCTCAACCAGCTGAATTCCACGTTGATCACATCGCCCGATAGGTTTTTCATGTTCGTCATCCTTACTGCCCTGACGCTTTGGAATTCAGCTTGTCACGTGGATTGAAATTCGATGCCCGGGCCAGTTCCTGATACAGGCTCTTCTCCCGATCGGACAACTCGGTCGGTACGACGATCTGGATGATCGCGAACAGATCGCCGTGGCCGTCATGGGGTTTCGGCAGGCCCTTGCCCTTGAGACGCATCTTGCGCCCGGCGGCGATACCCGCGGGGATCTTCAGGCTGACCGGGCCGGTCAGGGTCGGGACCTCGACCGCGACACCGAGAGCCGCTTCCCACGGAGTAACCGGTAAGTCCATGTAGAGGTCATGCTCGCTGGGACGGAAGACCGGATGCGGCTTCAGGATGATGTGCAGGTACAGGTCGCCATTCTTCCCGCCGTTGATTCCCTTGCCACCTTTGCCCGGCAGGCGCATTTTCTGGCCGTCCTTGACGCCCTTGGGAATCCGCGCCTTGAAGGTCTGCGGCACCCGCTGCACGACGCCGGAGGCATCGAACTCGGGCATTTCGAGGTGAAGGTCGAGCGTCGTGCCCTCCGCCGCCTGTTCCAGCGTGATGGGCGCCTTGACTTCGAAATCCTGCCCGGGGATCGGAAACGGCTGGTGCTGCCTGGACGTTCCGTGGTGCTGTGTCTGTCCGCCATGCGGGGAATAGCCGCCCCGTGATCTCGCGAGTTCCTCGAACAGGTCGGACAGATCGATATCCTCGTAGCCGCCCGCGAACTCGAAATTGTCGGCTTCGAAACCGCCCGTTCCCGCATGACGGAAACCCTGGCCCCATTCCGGCGTTGGCTTGAAATCCTCGCCGGCGGCATGCCGCCCGAGTTCATCGTAGGCCTTGCGCAGTTCGGGATCCTTCAGGGTCTTGTAGGCCTCGTTGACGTCCTTGAATTTCTCCTCGCCATCGGGATCCTTGGAGACATCCGGGTGGTACTTGCGGGCCAGCTTCCGGTAGGCTTTCTTGATCTCGTCCTGGGTTGCCTCGCGGCTCAGTCCGAGCGCGGCGTAGTAATCCTTGAACTTCATGGCTTTCTTGTCCGATGGATTGGGAACTTATCGGGTGTAGTGAGGACGCCTGTTTCGGTTGTGTCGCGGTCGAAAAACCGGGATGGCGTTTGATGGAAGCTGTGCGATGCGGCGTTGTGCATCGGTCGATTGCAATCGTCCGTCGAGTCGAGGTGCGTCGGAGCGGTATTCGAAGTTTCGTGGCTCTCTTCACCGACGTCCAGTCTGCATGATGCCGCCGACGATCTTCAATAGGCGTCGGAGCGCATGACATGGTTGAGTTACGACCGGCTCCAGGCCGGTGGGAGCGATCGCTAGGTGTTAGGACTCATGATTCGGACGGAGCGATGTAGGACTGAACCCCGGCTTTCGCCGGGGTGACGGGGGGAGGAATGCCCGGGGGCGCAGTCGCACTGTCCCGTCATGCCGGGCGGGACACCGGCATCCAGTCGCAGAGATGTCAACGCATCGCCTTGCCAGTTGCGTCGATTCCGGGGATGGGGCAAGTGAGATTCCGGGGCGCCTAGATTCGGGGGCCGTGATTCGGACAGGATGGGGAGAGATGTCCCACTGGACCCCGGCTTTCGCCGGGGTGACGGGTGGGGGAATACCTGGGCGCGCAGTCGCGCTGTCCCGTCATGCCGGGCGGGACACCGGCATCCAGTCGCAGGGATGTCAACGCATCGCTTTGCCAGTTTCGTCGATTCCGGGGATGGGGGGAAGTGAGATTCCGGGTTCTGTGGATTCGGGGGCAGTGATTCGGACAGGGCGAAGTGCGACTGGACCCCGGCTTTCGCCGGGGTGACGGGGGGAATGCCCGGGGGCGCAGTCGCACTGTCCCGTCATGCCGGGCGGGACACCGGCATCCAGCGATAGGGTGTCAGCGCATCGCTTTGCCAGTCGCGTCGATTCCGGGGCTGGGGCACGTGAGATTCCGGGTCCTGTGGATTCGGGGGCCGTGATTCGGACACGGAGCGATCTCCGACTGGACCCCGGCTTTCGCCGGGGTGACGGGGGGGAATGCCTGGGCGCGCAGTCGCCCTGTCCCGTCATGCCGGGCGGGACAGCGGCATCCAGTCGCAGGGATGTCAACGCATCGCCTTGCCAGTCGCGTCGATTCCGGGGATGGGGGCGGTGAGATTTGGGGTTCTGTGGATTCGGGGACCGTGATTCGGACGGCGTGAGAGGTTCCACTGGACCCCGGCTTTCGCCGGGGTGACGGCGTTGGGGACGTCTGTCGGGCAGTGCACTGGACTTCGGCCATGGAGTCAGTCGGGGCTTGATCCCGGGGATGCGGGCGAGTGAAATTCCGGGGCGAGTGGCAGTTTGCTAACGGGAAGGTCTAGCCCGATTCGTTCAACGCGGGCGAACGAACGGAGCTCATCCTTTCGTCGCCGGCCCAGGTTAAGATTCAACGACCCAATCGAAAACAGCGGGAGGTGATGATCATGAAACCATTGCGCGACCTTTTTCTGCCGGTCTTGCTGTTATTGGCGCCAGCGGCCATGGCGGATGAGGAATTCTATGGCAGGCTCGAAAGCCGTCCGACGGGCAAGGCCGGTACCTGGGTCGTCGGCGGGCGTCAACTTGCGGTAACCGACAACACGCGACTCGACGAGGATGACGGTCCCTTGGTGGTCGGTGCGTGCGTCGAGGTCGAGTACGCCAACGGGGCCATCAAGGAAATCGAGAGCGAGGACGACGCCAAAAAATGCGGCAAGTAGCTTATTCGCGGTACGGAGTTTCGATGTCCGGGGCGCGGATGGCTTGGTCTTGTGCCTGATCGCTTGAGTGCGCATCCGTGTGGCACTCGCCTCGCGTCCCGCGCCGAGACCGGGCGACGGTCACAACGACGAGCACGGACATCGCCCCAAAGCCGTTTGCAGTTCCGGCTTGAGGCGAACTGTGGTCGTTGGCTGACCCCTAAGAAGCACCCGGACTGCGCGGGTCGACGTCAAAGGGGGGGCGCGCTTTCCGCTCCGGTCACGCGTTTCCCCGGGGTAAGGGTCTCATCGTATTGAATCGCCGCAGCGCGCAGGTCGCGACGTGCTGCCACCCCGCCGCGAGCCGCATCGAACCCCGCGCTTCGACTCGTCAAACAAGGTCCGACGTCGATGGCGGTCATGATCCTGGTCCAGTACAGTAGCGGCCAGATCGCCTTTCCCCGCGACTGAGGATACCGTGCAGCCCGTGCTTATAGGCGAGTCACATTTTCGATGGCCCGCGTTCTTGCGGTACTCGCTCGCCGCGGTATTGTTGGTGGTCGGCCTTGGCATTCGGTTGTTGATGCAACCGATGATCGATGCTTCCACCGGAACTCTCGCGTTCGTCACGATCTACCCGACCACCCTGATCACGTTCTATCTATGTGGAACCGGGTCGGGGCTCATCGCAATGGTCGTTTCCGGTCTCGCCGCTGAATACCTCTTCAGACCGCCGATGCTGGAGTTCAGCAGCGTTATCAGCGGTTACCTCCCGCTGGGATTCTATTACCTGAACACCGCCCTGGTCGGTCTGGGCATCACGGTGATCCGAGACCAGGCTGCCCGGATACGACGGAGCTACAGCGAGCTCAGTAAAACCGAACAGGAATTGAGCCTGAGCCTCGACGCGATGACACGGCTCCATCGGATGGGGCAAATCCCGATTGTTACAGGCAACCTGGAGCCCTTGTTCACCGGTATCGTCGAGACCGCGATCGCGATCACCAAGGCCGATTTTGGCAACATTCAATTGGTGGAGCCGGAATCCGGGGATCTGAAGATCGTCAGTCAGATCGGCTTACCCACGTGGTGGATCGAGTTCTGGGACACCGTGTCACGTGGGCAGGGGGTTTGCGGCACTGCGCTTGAGCGAGCGGAGCGTGTCGTCGTCGAGGACGTCGAGCAAAGCGAGATCTTCATCGGGACTCCGGCGCTGGAGGTGCAGTTGCGGGCCGGCGTGCGGGCGGTGCAGTCCACTCCGCTGCTCAGTCGCCAGGGCAAACCCATCGGCATGTTCTCCACGCATTACCGCACCCGGCGAGCGCCCAGCGAGCGCGAGCTGCGTCAGTTGGATTTCCTGGCCCGCGAGGCAGCGGACGTGATCGAACGGGTGAATGCGGAGAAAGCCCTTCGCCAGAGCCGGGACGATCTGAACCGCGCGCAGGCGGTGGGGCAGATCGGCAGCTGGCGGCTGGATCTGCGGCGAAACGTCCTGAGCTGGTCTGATGAATGTTATCGGATCTTCGGTGTCCCGACCGGTGCCCGGATGAGCTACGACATGTTCCTGGCGATCGTTCATCCGGACGACCGCGATTACGTCCATGCTCAGTGGCAGGCTGCGCTCAGGGGCGATACCTACGACATCGAACATCGCATCCTCGTCGCCGGGCGCGAGCGATGGGTGCGGGAAAAGGCCTTCATCGAGTCCGACGGGGGGAGTGAGGCGATCAGCGGCTTCGGCATCACCCAGGACATCACCGAGCGCAAGGCTATCGAGTTCGAGCTCCTACGCCTGGCCTCGGTGATCGAGAAGTCGCATGATTTCATCGGCGTGTCCGATCTGGCGGGCAGACCCCTGTTCCTGAACCGGGGCGGCCGCAGCATGATCGGGCTCGGTGACTCTTTCGACGTGGGTCGAACCGAGATCCGCGATTATTTCGTACGAGAGGAACGAAATTTCGTCGATCGCGTGGTGTTGCCCGCCGTGCTGAACGAGGGGCGCTGGTATGGGGATCTGACCTTTCGTCACTGGCTGACCGAGGCACCGATCCCGGTTCTCTATGACGTCTTTCGGGTCGACGACCCGCACACCGACAAGCCGCTGTATTTCGCGACCGTGACGCGGAACATGACCGAACAGCGGCGAGCCGAGAGCGCCTTGCGAGCCAGCGAGGCACGATTCCGCGCGGTGTATGAGCATGCCGCGATCGGCATCGCCATCGGGGATTCGAATGGGAATCTTCTCGAATGCAATCCCGCGTTCCAGGCCATGCTGGGCTACGGCGCCGAGGAGTTCGATGAACTGCGCTCCGCCGACTTGGTACATCCCGATGACCGCGCGGACAATCGGGCCCAGATACGCCGTTTGCAGGCCAGGGATGCGCCGTCGTTCGAGTCGGAAAGCCGTTACTTGCGAAAGGACGGCTCGGCGGTCTGGGTCCACAAGTTCATATCGCTGCTGCGCGATTCCGACGGCAAGCCGAGTTTCCTCGTGGCATTGGTCACCGACATCACCGCGCGTCGCGCGGCCGAGGAAACCCTTCGCGAGGCTGATCGACGCAAGGACGAATTTCTGGCGGCGCTAGCCCATGAACTTCGGAACCCGTTGGCGCCGATCCGCACCGGGTTGCACGTGTTGCGCAAGACCCGCGCCTGGTCGGCGACCACCGAATCCTTGCTGGAGCAGATGGACCGCCAGATCATCCATGTCGTTAGGCTGGTGGATGACCTGATGGACGTATCCCGCATTACGCAAGGGAAGATCGAATTACGAAGGGAGAACATCGACCTGGTGGCTCTTGTGGACCAGGCGCTCGCCGCCCTCCGGCCGGCGATCGATGCGGAGCATCACACCTTGGAGGTGTCGCTTCCAGGGGAGCCGGTATGGGTCGAGGGTGACCACGTCAGGATCGTGCAGGTGCTGGACAACCTCATCGACAACGCGGTCAAGTACATGGAATCGGGGGGGTACCTTAAGGTGACGCTGGAGCGGCGCGGCGCCGAGGCGGTAATCGGCGTGCGCGACCACGGAATCGGAATCGCGCCTGACATGTTGCCCCATGTGTTCGATCTATTCACCCAGTCCAATCATGACTCGACCAAGGCCCACGGCGGCCTCGGCCTCGGCCTCTCGCTGGTACGGCGTCTGATCGCGATGCACGGCGGTCAGGTAGATGCACGCAGCGATGGGCTCGGACGAGGCAGTGAGTTTTTGATTCGCCTGCCTCTGGTACACGCTCCGAGTCAGTCGACGGCGCCGGCCCGGCCATTGCCGGTCGTGGCCAGATTTCCTCGCCGCGTCCTGATCGTCGACGACAATCGGGACGTCGCCGATAGTCTCGCGATGTCGCTGAGCCTGCTCGGGATCGATGTTCGCGTCGAATACGACGGAGCGTCTGCTGTCAAAGCGTTCGGGAGTTTCGAGCCGGGCGCCGTACTGCTGGATCTGGGGATGCCGGGAATGGATGGCTATGAAACGGCTGCACACATTCGACGACAGCCGAATGGCCGATCGGTCGCCCTGATTGCCTTGACGGGTTGGGGTCAGGAGCGGGAGCAGCAGCGGAGCCGGGCGGCGGGTTTCGATCATCATCTGGTCAAGCCAGTCGACATGGACCTGCTGGAAGAGACCCTGGCATCCGTGGTCGCGTGCAGGGGCGGATCGGACTGGAGCCCAGCGTACCCCGAGGAAGACGCCGGTTAGCGCCCCGTTTCGAAGCCGTTCATCGCATCATTTTCAGCGCGAATGCCGGGGCATGGATAGCCCGGCGGGGCGGCGCTGGTCAACAACGCAATCGGCAGATCGCCGAACAGCTGTCCCAGTTCGAACGATGGGGCCGGGCTGTGCGACTGGCCGGTCAGCGCATTCCACCATTGCTTCCGCGCCAGGTCTGGGGGCAATTCGATCGCCGTGTCCCCCCAGACAGGCTTTCCCATGGGCAGCATCGCGCGGTCCGTCGACAGAATCGCGCTCAGGCGTGGTACGGCGGTGATGATGGTGCATGGCTTGCTCCTCCGCGCGTACGCACAGACGTGACGGACGTGTTCGCCGCGGACCCTCAGCGGCAGGTAATCGCCCCGCTCGAACGTATCGGTCCAGGCCTTGCGCAGTTCGAGAGCCCGCCAGATCAGATAGAGCTTGATACGGCCATCCCCAATGTTGTCCAACAACGGACGTAGCCGGGTTGGCCAGCGTTCTTCCGATGCGCGAGTACCTGTGTCGGTTGAATCCCTTGTGACGACCCCGCACACGGGGCAGACGGCCAACTCCCTCTACCATCCCGTCGAGACCCGTAGTGACCGCCGGGTGGGGAGGAATGAGTCGTGCTGCGGGATGAGGGCAGGCCCCCGTCGTCCCGAACCAGCAGGTCGAACACGCGCCGGGCGGCAGGGGGTGTCGCCGCGTCAGCGTGCGAATGCTTAGCGCGGGCTACTTGCCCATAGACAGACCGGGTCGGGGGAACCCACGCTGCTTCGCGCGAAAGTTGACCCGACCCCGCCCATCTCGAACGTGCCTCTGCGGTCGATCACGGGTCCTCCGGCTCGTTAGACGCCGTCAGCATTCCGGATTCGGTCGACCCATCGGCCATCTCTTGTCCCGGGTCATTGCTCCTGCCGCCAACTCTCAAACGACGAAAAAGGGTGTCGCCCGGAGCGGCCGCTGCTAACGCTGCATCTTGCGAAGTCGACGCGATCGCCTGTCGGAGCGCTCTGGACGGTCTTCCGCCTCGCCGCGCGGTTTGGCGCCGTGCCTACCCGCCTGAAAGTGCGTGCGTCGTTCGTCCTTTCCGTGCCCCGTTGCTTGATCGAAATCCGTGAAATCCAGGAAGTCCATGTCGCTTTCCCCGGGTGCATTCGAAGACGTGGGAGCCGGAACGCTGAATCTGATCGCGGGCATCTGTCACCTCGTTCGTCTCTAAGGGGCCGCACGGCAGTCAGGCAAGGCTTGTGGCTGCCGAGTCGCGTCGCACGCCCACCTGCGCTGGCCGAAGTTCGTGCAGGAGGCTCGTGTGCTGTCAGTGTCACCAGCCCCAACCGGCCAGCCAATCCGTATGGCTACGGAGTTCGACTCTGGCAACGCGCGGCGTCGGAGCCGTAGTAGCCGTTCAGTGCGACCTCGTCGCTGTGAGCGATCGGCTTGTGAATGTCATACGGTGGCGCGTTGATGAGGGTCTCTCGGTCCAGATCGACGACGACCAGGCGGAGTGCCCAGTTCACGTCGATGACCCAAGCCGGCGGCATCAGCACGTGCTTTCCCGGTAGCCAGTTGCGCGTGTTGATGGCGAGGTAGCGTACCTTCCAGTTCGGTTCTTCGAGGATGAAGTCTTCGACATGGCCGATCTCTCCATCACGGGCATGGATACGATAGCCGGTGACCGCTCTGCTGCTGTGCAGATGTGGCTGCTGCGCCTTAGAGATCGGGTGGTTCGGCGGCGCTTGTCGGCGAGCGTCGATCGTTGGGTCGAACAATCGTCCCTGGGGGAGATGAGGTGGCCATCCGAAACAGACGAAGTCCCAGGGCCGGGTGCCGTCCGGACTCGGCTTCGACGCCGGATCTGCACTCTGGCTGCGGATCTGCAACTCGTAGTGGCGTGACACCGGCAATTGGCTGTCGGCGGGTGGAGCATTTTCCAGTTCGTTGCGGGTCAGAGCGACGAAGAACGAACTAGGTTGGTGCGGCAGTCGTCGGGTTGCGCTCGGCGGCACGAGGATTTCCCGCCCGAGCACCGAGCCACCCAGGCGTACGATGAAATAGCGGACGACCCAGTCCTGATCGTCGAAGTAGATGCTGATCACCGTACCGGCCCGGCCATCCTTGGACGGCAGGTTTTGTAGGGTCAGATCGCGCAGTTTGTGCAATTGGCTCATCGTTGTTGGAACGAGTCGGTGACGGGCATTTGGACAACGCCGAATGGGTCGTCGGGCATCGTCGATGGTATCGATCTTGGAGGAGGGACGCGGATCGGTCATTGACGAATGTCAATGCGGTGGCATTCGGCGAGATGGGTAAATTACGCGCGGCGGGGTTCGCCATCCATGGCGACTGGATTCCGGGGTCCGGCCCGGAATGACGTGGACGTAGGATGCGCCGAGGTACGACGCACATCGGCCGAGTCGTGCGCGTTGAGACGGGAAGGGACGCTCGCGGCATGAAGGGGCACCGCGGTCGGGTGCACGCGGTGGCATACTCGCAGGCGATGCTCTGCAGCGCCTGCTGATTGACGAGGTAACGGGCCGGGCGTTTGGCGACACCCTGTGACGCGAGCACGCCACAACGCTTGAACTCCGCCAGCGCGCGACTGACGCTTTCAGGCGTGGACGCGACGATCGCGGCCATCTCGTCACATTTGAGCAACTCAACCTGGGTGGAGGGATCCGTCGACGACATCGACGACAGATAATGGACGAGTCGGGCAACTCGCCCGCGTACCGAACCGCAGGAAAACTCGGTCAACCACAGATCCGCGTCCTGCCAGCTGCCATGCCAGGACTCCATGAGCCGGCAATAGAGTTGCAGGTTGTCGTCCCTGAGTTGACGCAGCTGAACCAGGGGTATTCGAAACGATTCGACCGGGTGGACCGTGACTGCGCTGTGGTGACTGACCGGACAGAGCAATCCTTCGAGACCTAGCCATGTGCCGCGCCCTTGGAGCCGCACGATGCGTTCCCTGCCGTTCGGAAGAGTGGTGACCCGCTTTACAAGCCCGCGCCGGATCAAAAAAGCCGATCCTATGGTGTCGCCCTGACGAATGATCGTACTTCCGTCGTCGTGATGGCTTGGCGTTGCCGTTCGCAACAACTTGAGGAGACTCACGGATGAACCGCAAGGCCCGAGCAGGCCGTAACGTTCGGCGACAGAAGCCCGCGGGTTCGCGATCCGCGCGTCCATGATGTCGGTCGCCGTGATTTCGCGTGTCGGAGCACTGGTCTCGAATTTTTCCCACATGGGCCCTGATCACCGCGAACGGGAGCTGTTGTACCGCACAGCGCTTTGCCCTCAGCGACGAGGGCGCCCTCCTCGGGCGGAGCGGGAGACGGTCAGCCCGACGGGGCTCGACTTTCGTCGATCGAGGGCATCGCGCGCGCCGCGCCGTTGGCCCGCGAGCAGGCTCCCGTTACGAGCTGTCCAGCCCCCCTGTGGCGAGAGAGAGTGGTCGGAGATCGCAACGAGACCCCTTGAGCGCGTCGGCCTATTCGTAGCGGCGGGTCAACGTCCTTCGCCGACTGCACTGTAACGCAAAGCGATCAGCGCGGCCCAATCCGTGCGCCTACGGAGAGTCGTTACCAGCGAGGTGCGGTCGGGATGCACTTTCAGAACAGTCGGCGCACCGGTGCCGAGTCGCTCCGGGTGTCCACCTCGGCGGAATGCGGCACTGGAGACGGGGAACGCCGTGTTTGGCCTTTGGGGCCTTCCCTGAGACGTAGCGACGAGGTATCGGCCCTGACGCGAACACATCGCAAGTACCCCGGGTCGATCGGGCGGTCGTCGGTCGGCACCCGGGCATCGCCGGGCACGCGGTTTCGGTTGGGTCTGCGCCCAACGCGGTCAGCCGTCCGCCGCGATCGGGGTCGCGAAGGCCGGCAATGTGTGGTGTGGCCTCAGCCCAGCGGGCCACCTTCTTCATCGATCAGGGGTGCAATTACCCGCATCAATTGGACCAGCGTTTCAACGCCCATCTTCCGCATGATCTGGCCTCGATAAACCTCCACGGTGCGGTGACTGATGCCCATCTTCTTGGCCATCTGCTTCGAGGATTCGTCATTCACGATATGCCAGAGCACTTCCTTCTCGCGGCTGCTGAGCCGATCGTAAAGCTCTGAAACCGGGTGGACTTTCGACTCGCCTGATCGATGATCCTCGGCGTGGGACAGCGCCTCCGCGACACGCTGAAGCAACACCTCGCGATCGAACGGCTTCTCCAGGAAATCCAGAGCGCCCTTGCGAAATGCTTTCGAGGATGCGGGAATGCTGCCGTAACCGGTCAGGAAGATATGCGGAATATCGATGCCACGATCGACCAGGGCATCTTGAACATCGAGCCCCGAACAGTCCTGCAGGCACAAGTCGAGCACGACGCAGCCAAACGCGCCTGCATTCAGTTCATCGAGAAATTCCCGCCCGGTTCGAAAGCAGCGCACGTTATAGCCTTCCGTCTCGAGAATCATGCGCACCGCATCCAGCAGCGCGGGTTCGTCATCCACGACGTAGATCGTGGACTCGGAACGAGTTCGCGGGGCAATCGGTCCGCGAGCACCAGTTTTCGGCATAGCAGTAGAGACCAGCATCAGGGGGATGATCCAGCGGTTCGAACGACGAGCGCAATCTGGATAGCGTTTGAACGACGGGATTCGGGACCGGGCGGCCCGCCGATTTGGCGTCAACAATGACATTTTTCAGCAGGGCCCGAGCGCGCTTCCCGCATCAAGATGCGATCACATCCCGGCCGCTTCGATAGGGCCGCTAGTGTAGCACGGCCCCTGGTATCGACCGGTCCGGACCGGGTTTAGCTCGATGACCCCGGTGTCTGCAGTGGTTCGAGAAGATGATCCCATCCTGCATCGGCTGAACACATCCCGGTGCCGGAATCGGGCCGGATGCAGTCAGACCTCGAGGCCGCACATCGTTCGATTCATCGAGATCTCTAGCCCTGCGGCGGTGCGAATGCCGCGTGCACTCGCCATCCGTGGCCCCGTGAGCGCGGACGGAAACGAGATATGTCGCCGGCGCGAGAGATGGTGATCCGAAGGACTCGGTAGTCATACGGATATTGAAATGCGGCACCGTATGGTGGAGTAGGTACACAGGGCGATTCTGCTCGTCCGGAGCACATCAGGCCACGAAGGCTTGGATGCCTGGATGCGGAGCGCCTCGGCGCGTCCCATGATCCAAGGGGGGGTAGGCGAATGCTTGCGCACGAAATTGCCGCACAAGAACGGTCGGTGTCGATGCGTCGAAATCCGTATGCGTCGCTGCTGACGAGCCTGGATGCTGTCTTGCCCTGGAAGAAGCTCAATTACCTGGCCCGAACCTACGGAGGCGTTCTCCCGCTCCCCCGTGCCGAGACCTTGTTGCGAATCTACCTGGTGCAGCAGTGGTTCGGGCTTTCGGACGATGCTACCGAAGGCGCGATGCACGACAGCGTCGCGATCCGGGCGTTCGCTGGCCTTGATCAACATCCGGTCGACATTCCCGAAATGTCGGAGCTGCATCACTTCCGCCTAAACATCAGCGAGGGCGAAGGCGGGCTCTCGATCAAGTCGACGATTGATCAATGCCTGTCGGCGAATCGATACTTCATTCGGAGTGGCTCACGGCTCGATCCGGTATTGGTGCGCTACGATCAGCGTTCCGGGCATCTGGATCCGCTGTCCGAACAGTTCGACCGAATGGCAGCGCCCTACCAACTTCCGGACATACTGCGCTTCAACGCCATTTATCGTCGGGTCTACTCCGACTTGAACCATGCGGAACGCAAGCGCGCCGAGGAGTTCGTCGATCGACTGATCGAAGGCGCAGCGAGCAGTTCCTATATTCCCCGGATCTTTGGGGTGGTCTGAAACATGCGATCGCCGGCAGCCGGAGCGGAGCGACGCGCTGCGGGAGTCAGCCCCGGCGTCCGGTTTCGGCGCATCGCCTCCAAGCCGTTGCGCATGCACGGAATTGCTCGGCGCAGCGGCGGCATTGTTCGTGTTGATGTCCTTCCAACGCGACCGCACACGATTCGCAGGCCCGGGCGCACTGCTCACAGAGATCACCGCGCAGTTTCACGTCGCGAGCCATGAACGGCGCACACACGGAACACAGATCGGCGCATTCGCGACAGGCTCGTACGCCTTCGACGTCGCTGCGATCAACGCAGCACGCCATCGCGCCATCCGAGCACTCGCGGAGGAAAGCGATGCATGCGTGTATGCATTCGGATGATGCTGACTTGGCCATGCCGGATGTTCGCGTCGTATCGTCTTCGGCGAGCCCCCTGCAAGCTATCCCTCGTCGTCGACCGGAACGGGCGCCGAAAAACGCCGGCGGGCAAGCGCTGCGTGCAGCGGGGCGACTGGCCGCCCGTGGGCGTGGTGATCAGCAAGGTCATTGCTTGCGGGTTTGCGGCACCAATGGTTTGGCCCCACTCCTGGACACGTCTGCCGGAAACGGCGGGCGGCCGTTTGGAGTATACGGCCTGAAGGTCGACGAAAACCCGAAATGAGCACTTATGCGTCATTTTCCCGCGTTCGCCGATCTGTCGTGCCCGAGGTGTCGTATCGCTTGGCCGTGGAGGACCGCGCGCGATATCCAAACGAAGAACCGTGCCGAAGAAAATCGGTGAGCGCAGGGTAACGAACAATGTCTCAGACCAAGATCCTGGCCATGGTCATGGCAGGCGGCGAGGGTTCCCGATTGCACCCGCTGACGACCAACCGGTCCAAGCCTTCCATTCCCTATGGCGCGCGATATCGGATCATCGATTTCGTGTTGAGCAATCTGATCAACTCACAGATTCATGCGATCTACCTGCTGGTTCAGTACAAATCCCAGTCCCTGATCGAGCACATCCGTAAGTCCTGGGTCATTTCTCCGGTCATCCCGGATCATTTCGTCACGGTCGTGCCGCCGCAGATGAGGGAAGGTCCGGAATGGTTTCAAGGCACGGCGGATGCGGTCTACCAGAACCTCAACCTGATCGAGCAATACGCGCCGGATGTCGTGGCCATCTTCAGCGCTGATCACGTGTATCGGATGGACGTATCGCAGATGGTCGCGTTTCATCGCGAGGTCGACGCCGATGTGACCGTGTCGGCGTTACCGGTGCCGATCGCTCAGGCATCCGCATTCGGTGTCATCGCTGTGGATGCCGGTGGACGAGTGCTCGAATTCGAAGAGAAGCCGGCGGCTCCGCGCTCGATCCCAAACGATCCGGACCGGGCGTTTGCATCGATGGGGAACTATCTGTTCCGGACAGAGACATTACTGGAGGCTCTGCGCGACACCCATCAACGCGGCGAGAATGATTTCGGACACAATGTCCTGCCGCGTCTGCTGCGTACACACAGGATGTTCGCGTATGACTTCTCGAACAACTGCGTCCCCAGGCTCAAATCATACGAAGAATCGGCCTACTGGCGTGATATCGGCAACATCGATATCTACTTTGCCTCGCATCTGGACCTGCTGGGCGACGAACCTCGATTCGATCTGTTCAACCCTCGCTGGCCGATCTATTCGAGCAACTACGGTGGTCCGGGTGCCCGAATCGTGCACGGTGACATCCACAACAGCGTGCTGGCCGCCGGAACCGTGATCAACGGCGCGCGCGTGCGCAACTCGATCATTCACCGTGAGGTGATCATCGAAGACGGTGCGGAACTGATCGACTGCATCATCATGGACTATGTGCTTATCCGGCGCCGGGCCCGACTTCATCGGGTGATCGTCGACCGCTACAACACCATAGACTCCGGCACGGTGGTCGGTTGGGATCCTGAGTCGGACCGCGCGCAATACCATGTGACCGCCGGCGGCATCACCGTGATTCCCGAAGGGCACTGCGGACCTCATATGGTTTCGTTTCTCGAGAATTATGTTCTGGAATGACCGATGTCGAGGAATGACGAAGCCCCGTGGGTACGATGATCGATGACGGCAATGCGTCCCACTCTGCCGGAACGTCCCGAATGGTCCGCGGAGCCCTTGAATACACGATGACAGCGGCGCATCGACAAGCCTCAGGAATCCTCCGGGTGACTGAAATCGGAGCGCAAGGGTCGTGTCTCGCATGATGAGTCCCATAACGGCATGGAAGATGTCTGAAGATACCGGTGAGATTTTCCGACCGCGGGCGCGGGTCCAAGCGATGGAGTCATGCGGGGTCGGTCTGTTGGGTCCCGATCTGCGATACCTGTTCGCCGATGTGGAACTCGCCGCGATCAGCGGTTCCACATCGGAGCGCCTGATCGGCCGTTCGGTTCGCGAGGCCCAGGTCGGATGGGCCGACACTCTGGAGCCACTGATCAGCGCCGCGCTTGAGACGGGCGGCCCGGTCGCTGAACCTGAACTCGGCCCGGTCGGCGTAGTGGGCAGCTTGGTCGAGCCAATGTGGAAGGCTCGTCTGAGTCCGTTACAGGGATCATCGGGGAACGTTGTGGCCGTCACGCTGGTCGTCGAGCCCCTGGCGGGAACAGGACGCACGCTTTCCGCATCCGTGGTCGCTGAATGGGATCAGAATGTCTGCGGTCCCATGGAGATGCTGGCCCATGATTTCAAGAACCGCCTGACCCCGATACTCAGTGCTGCTCAGATGGCCCGGCGGTATGGGTCGGAGAAGCCGGAGATTCTCGAGTGGGCCGGGACGAGTATCGAAAGCCAGATCCGGGACATGGCAGAGGATCTGAATGAGCTCATAGACCTGGCGCAATTGATTCGTGGACAGATCGAATTGCGCATGCAAGAGGTCGACTTGATGCCGATACTGAACCGCGTGAGTGAGTTTGCCGTCGGCATGGCATCCAAGGCCGACAAGCGACTGAATCGACGATTGGACCTCCAGACCGTCATGGTATTGGGCGATCCGGCGAGGCTCGAGCAGGCGTTCCGGCGTCTGGCCCGTTACGCGATCGAGTCCGCTACATCGGAAGGCGCCGTTGAATTCTCCGCTGAACTGGATGCGGGGCAGGTAGTCATTCGCATGGGCGACGGCAGCGCCCGTGCGATGTCGGACGAGCCGGAGTGGATCTGCCGGCCACCTTTTGACCCCGCGACGTCCGGATTCATCAAATCCGGCGGAACCGCGGCGGGCCTGACCTTCGCAAAACACCTGATCCTCAGACATGGCGGGCGCCTGAGCCTGTTCGAGCGAGGCTTTGATCGGGGCGGGGCGGTCGTCATCCGTATCCCGGCGATGAACGCGCGTGTCGACCGGAGCCGGCGATCGGTGCCCGATCTGATCTGAATCCTGATGCTCGGGGATGCTTGGCGCGGCACGGTGCTGGCTACTGCCGTCGGCTCCTGGCCCGCAGCGTTGCGGGGACGACGATCGGCGCGATGCCGCACCGTGCGGCTGGCCGCGATCAGCCCTGCTTCTTTGCCCAGAGCGTGCACCATGCGCCGGGGCTGATGTCGCCCTCGACCACCATGCAGGCATTGGGTGCGATGAAATGCATGCAGTTCCCGCATACCTGATCGCCGTGGGGCTGATCCTGATACTGCGCCTGAATCTTGCTCAGCTTGCCGGCTTGCGCGCCGCCCAGCCGCGCCATACATAGCGCGCAGCCACCCACGAGCAAGCGGCGCAGCGCATCCCGACGGTGAGGATTATGAATGGCCATGATCGTTACTCCGTTCAACTGCGTCAGGTATCCCGGCGTTTCGCCTTGCCGCTCGCGCAGCAGGCGTCTCGACAGGCTTTCGTCAATGGGAGCGACAACACCGTCACAGCGGGGCTCTCGCTCCCTACCAGAATCCGTCGGCTCGGCGGCCGTCGGTCCAGGTATTCCGAGTCGACGTTGTTGCCGACCTTGCGGCAGCAGGGTGAGCTCGGCGTGCAGTTCAGGCCCGCGAACAGATAAGGTGCGATCTCGTTCTGCGTGGACTTCTCCGCGTGATAGCAATCACGGGCGTTTATGTCCCCGCACCGGATCTGGTCGTTGGCCATCGCCTGGCTATACCCACGTTGGACGCCAGCCGCTTTCGCTACGGCCCCCGTCCCGAGGACAGTGTTGGGTCGTACCCTCGCGCCGGCGGCGCCACGTCATGGCCTCACTCAACACCAACTGAGGTTCGCGATCCATCCGTGGGGTGGCTTAGGTGGCGACCCGGATGCGAAATCTTGCGATCGCGACTCGTCGGCCCGAAGGCGAACCGGGGGATTCATCAAGTGTCCGGGTCGGTCGAGCGCCGCTACAGTCGGTTCGGCCTATCGACGGACTCTCGCGCGCCGGACGGACCAATACGCTCCCGGGTTCCATCACGAGTGCACCGCCGAAAGCTCGGCTCTCATCCCGCGCCCCGAGCGACGCGGAACCGTGCCCTGACTGCCGGCCCAAACCAGGGGTCGGTCTTCCGCGGAGTCATCGACGGACGCTCCTCCGGGGTCCCAAGCGCTGACTCCACGACTGTCTGCATGACGAATCGACAGTGATCCATCCGGCATTGCGTGGGGTCGTCGCGACGGTTCCCGACGATGTCCATGTCGCCATCATTGCGCGAAGTGCTTGAATACGTCGGTCTTATGCGATGTCAGGACTCGCGGTATTGGCAATATGCGGGACGTCGCTCGACCTCCGTGCGCCTACGAATCCCTGAGGCCGGCCTCAGCTGCTAGGCTCGCCGATGTCTCCCGTTCACGCAGGGCTTCGGCTAGGTCAACCATCCGCAGACGGAGGCGCTCCATGATCAAGGTAACGGACATTGCACCGGATCAATGGACTCGATTTTGTGAGGACTTCAGTCGGCAGCATCGTGGCCGGCGGGTCGCGACATCCGTCATCGAGTCGACCTCACCCTATGGTCTGGACCCGATCGAGCATCGGCACGCACATCTGACCGCACGCGACCTGCCCTTGACCGGCCTCGCCGCGTTGCCGACTGGCTGCGGTGTGGCACTGCTGCTGGGTGAGGGCAAGCTGCAGGTTCACGAGTCCATACCCGACGTATCGAGTCTGCATGCCCTGGAAACACTCGAAGGCGCATGTGTGGGCCTGCGAATCGACCGGCTGACCGGGAGCAGCCTCCTGCTGAGTTTTCGAGTACCGGCATGCATCGCGGGCCTGGACTGCATCCCGTCCAGACCGTGGAAGAAATCCGCCCTCGAGCGATGACAACACTGCGCGAAGAATCGCGCCGATCGACACTGACCCCGGCGTGTGTACGGCGCATACAGCGGTGGGGTAGTGCTCTTCAATGCCGGAATCTCCGTCGCCTTATCTGGCCGGGGACCGCGGATTACGATTCACATGAAATCCGTGTTCAAACGGATGCTTGGGTGCAAGTGCCAATGCTACGGTGTTGGTGCGGTCCGTTCGGTCGTAGACACGGGATGTCCCGGTCTAGGCGGACCGCACAGCCGATGTATCGGTGAGTGAGATGGACATGTTGCCCCTTGATTACGCTCCGATCGGTTTGGAACTCACCGGGACACCCGGAGATCCTCGTCGATGAGCGAATGCCATCGCCGTGTCATTCCAGTCTGTACTTTTTTGCAATTGGGATTTCCAGGGACAGGAAGGGTTCCAGCCCCCCGTATCACGTCCGGGGCCGGCGCAAGGAAGGGATGCGGGTGTCCCGCCTGGCTTGGGCGGTGACGTGATTTTCTTGACGAACAGTATTCGGACAAGGGAGTCGAGAGGCGACACCCTGTTGTTCCCTGAGTTCCGAAATCACCGGTGAGCGCCCTCCAACGATCAGCCAAGGACACATGCTATGCGTAGTCAACTTGTGCAGAACGATCCGGCCATCCACGGGACCCTCGCCAGCCGTGCGAACGCGATATTCCAGGAGTCTGCTCCGGCGGGCCGTCATCCTCGGTCCGAGGGCCCAGGCCCGATGAGTTATCGCGAGATCGTGTCGATCCAGGCCGTTCACCAGCGACTCGAGTTGTTGTTGGCGCTGGATGTCCGATGCGAGGTTACGGTCACCATTCCGTCCGGCCACGCGAACCTTGGACGGGGTATCCGACGGATCGAACGTAAGGGGGGCTATCTGAGCCTGTTCGGTGAAAGCTTTAGCGTCCACATCAACGAGGACCATATCGAAGCGGTTTGCGTCGCGGTCAGGGAACCCGCGGGTGGAACATCCAAGATACTGGAATTCCGGGGCACAGACGGTCGCTTGTGTGCCAGCATCGTATGCCCACTCGATGGCACGGCGGCGGCGTGGCGTGACGTACTGGACAGCTTCATCTATGCCCATCGGGGCTCGTCTCGTATCAGATCGTACACGCATGTCGACGATCACCCGGTCGGGGGAGTCGGGCGGATGAGGTTCGTCCACTCCGTCCGCGAAAGTGCCTATGGTTCGGTGTCGGACGCACGGTCGGCCCCGGTGTGCTGAATCCTGCCCGGGAGGGCCAGACGATGTCACTCAATTCTTTGATCGCTACGGGAACCAAGCTCTGGCTGGATTCAATCGATCCTGAACTGGTCGAGCGAAATCGGGCACTGGGCGTGACCGGAGCGACCTCCAATCCCATCATCGTTGCGGAAATCCTGAGATCTGGGCGCTTCGACGAACATATGCGGACCCTCGTGGACGAGGGCATGACCGATGCCGCTATCGCATGGGCGATGACGGACTATCTGGTCCGGAGGGCGCAGGAGGTGTTCCTGACGGTGTGGGAAAGTACCCATGGCAATGACGGGTACGTCAGCTTCGAAT
>JAXMGB010000017.1:0-77959 GCA_046347485.1 Methylotetracoccus sp.
ACATCGATCGACAGGAGCGGTACGCCGGCACTCAACAGGGCCGCGAGTAGGGCCGTCGCGATGCCCAGAATCATCGCATTACCCCGATCCGCGGCCTCAGACCGGCTAGTCTCGGGATGCCGCGTCCCAGGTTTCGGCAACAGCGCTTATCCGGACTCGCGGAGGGTGGCGTCGTAGGGCCGACAGCGAAACTGCAATTCAGTCGGACAAATCCCTCCACTACATCCTCCTAAATGTCTGCCAATGAGCCATGGGCATGCACGCCACATGCCAGATCGAGCAAGCGCAAGATATCACCATGAGCGAAATCGATTTTCTCGGCGCGAGGCGGTGGCGAAGGAAACCTCGTCAAACTCGGGGGTTGGTTGATTTGCACCACTCACCGGTTTGCAAGCCCCGGCGGGGCCGAACATTTTGAGTCCGCGGTCGATGTCGTCCAGCACAAGCACCGCCAAGAAACCACCTGATGAGCGTCGATTGAACCGTGGAGCGCTCGATGCCCCTCACCGAGGAGTCGAAGCAAGGTTCACACCCCGCACGTCCGTTGGGGCATGGGCACGGGATCGGGCCGGGCGATCCGATCCCGGAAATTGCCCCCAGGCGGGGCACCGAGCGGTGCATCGAGGGTGCATTTCACCCGCCGATCACGACAGACAGGCCGCCCCGGAGAGCCAAGTAACTGAATTTTCTAGATGCGATGGATTGGCCCGCGAAATGCTTGGCTCAAGACATAACGGCAATCCAGAGAACTGGGATCACGTATCATGACCACCATCACTTCACTCGTTGACCGACTTCGGCACGCGGCCGTCCACGACACCGACACGATGGCGACGGCAGTATTGACCGGCTTCATGGCCCTCCTCGCATTGATCGTGTTGATCTGACCAGTGCGCGCGTCAAGGGGTCGTCTTTGCCACCGATGAACTAAGCGTCTTCGCGAGCCGCCGTTCAGCAACGCGGCGACCGCGACGGACACGCACCCAGGCCACGTCCGAGCCCGGAGTGGCGGCAAACCGGGCATGCGCACCCACCAGTGGCACAATCGGCGCGTCGATGCGACGCGGGATACCGGCCGGGGGCGTTGCGATACCGATTTCCGCGTACCTGCGAGCGGCGAGATCACCGTCCGCAGCCCGGCCTTGATGGATGGTTACGCACCGGCGACCTGAGCTACCGCGACCCCGACGGCTATTTCTGGTTCGTCGGCCGCAGCAAGGACACCCATCGTACGCGGCGGGTCGAAGGTTTCTCCCCTCGAAGTCGAGGACGTGCTGTCACTGCATCCTGCGGTCGCTGAGGTCGCCGTCGTCGGTGCGCCCGACCCGGCACTCGGTGAGATCGTCATTGCCTTCATCGCCCCTAGAGCGGGTATGTGCGTCAGTGCACCCGAACTCAAGATGTTCGCACTGGAACATCTGGCCCAGTACAAGACCCCCGAACATTTCGTGTTCGTGCCGGCCCTGCCAGGCGGCAACACCGGCAAGGTCCGGCGCAAGACGCTCAGGGAAGGGCGGCGACCGGCATCGCGGTAACGCTCTGACGCGGGAGCGACTTCGCCATCAACCGCCTGCGAACAGTCGTTCGTCGAGCGCGGCGACAAACCCGCCGAGCGCCGTCGCGGCCGCGACATAACCGAGGACGACACCGACGCTGTTCGCCAGCATGTCGCCAACGTCGAACTGCCGGACGCCCCCCCAGCCTTGCACGAACTCGACGCCGATTCCCAGGCCGACGAGAAACGCCGGCCAGTACCACACCCGGCGGAATGCCTGGCGAAACCAATACATCAGGAATGCGTAGGCCAAGGCATGCTGCGCCTTATCCCAGGCGAGGAAATCAGGCGGGGTTGGAGGATTCGGCGTGAGGCTCAACCACACGATGGTCGCGACAGCGCACCAACCAATACCCTGCCAATACATGCGTCCGTGCAGCGCCGGAACATCACCCGGGCAACGCAAGCCAGACCAAGAAAGTCGCGAATTACTCATGAGAGGGTTGGTCGTCTGATGGCCGGAGGGCTTGGCGCCACGCGCGCCGGCGAAAGGCTAGCATAACGCGGGCCGAGAGACCTCTACGTTGCCCCGTTTCAATGCAAGGGGCAACGTGTTAGCGTCTTGATGGGCTCAGCCTACTGATCGACGACCGTTTCAACGGATTCGACGCCATCCGGAGCCCGACCACGAGCACTACAAGCGCGGCAACCTCCCGGCCCGCGCAACGACAAGGTCGAAGAGGAGAAACGCCATGCACCGATACACCAAGAGATCGTTGGCCTGGTTAGTGTCGATCGGCTGCGGCATCGCGGCGCCGAACGGCTGGGCTGGCGCGGCGGACTGCTGGGTGGACATCTACGACAAGAGCGACTTCCAGGGGGCTCACGTACGCATACAGGGACCCGCCGAACTGCCCACGCTGAGCAAGCTGGACGGCGCGGATTGGGGTGGACGGATCGAGAGCCTGGCGGTCGGCAGTCAGGCCGAGGTATACGCCTACCGGAATCCGGAATTTCGGGACGATACCGCGGAGCACCCCGCGTATCACGGTGAAGCGATCAAGGCCTGGGGCGAACGGCCGGAAACGTACAGCGGCGAGCAGATCAGCTTTGGGCCGGGCAAGCGCGAACATCATCTCGGCGAACTCAACTTCCATCGGAACATCAATTCCCTTAAGGTACGCTGCAGGAATTGACCACCGACGCGCCGACATCCGGGCGGACCGTCGGACATTCTCGATACCAGGCGCTGCGGGGACGACTTGGCTCTGGATGAATTCGCTCCGATCGTATTGCCCGATCTGCTGAAAAGCTTCGTCGTCACGGTCGGCATCGGCTTCCTGATCGGCCTGGGACTACGCGAATACTACCTCGGCAAGCGGCGGGATCAGGTTTTCGGATCGACCCGGACCTGCGTGTTCCTGAGCATTCTGGGATTCGCGCTGTTCGAACTCGATCCCGCCGGCCGGCTGTATCTCGCCGGACTGGTCGTCGTCGGCTTCCTGCTCAGCATCTACTACGCGAGCCAGATCGCCCGCGATCATTTCGGCATGATCGGCATCCTGCTCGGCTTGTTGTGCTATCTGATCGGTCCGATCAACAAGGCATTCCCGAGTTGGTTCCTGATCCTGTTCGCGATCACCATCCTGCTGGTGCTCAACTCGCAGAGCCGCATTCGCTGGCTGACGGATCGGCTCCGCAACGATGAAATCCTGACGCTCGTGAAGTTTCTCGTGCTGGCCGGCGTGGTCCTGCCATTGACCTCGCGTGAACCACTTGCCGACGCATTGCCGGTCTCGGCCCATCAATGCTGGCTCGCGGTCGTCGTCATCAGCGGCATTTCGTACTTCGGCTACCTGTTGCAGACCTATGTGTTCCGTGACAAAGGGCTGCTGGTCAGCGGAGCCGTGGGCGGACTGTATTCGAGCACCGCGACGACCGTCGCCATCGCCCGCGACTCGCACGACTACGATGACGACTCGGTGGTTCCGGCGGCGGCGATTCTGCTCGCATCGGCGATGATGTATCTGCGACTGCTGGCGCTGGTCGCCGTTTTCAATCTGCGGATCCTGTTGAATCTGTGGCCGGCATTCCTGTCGCTGACCGCCGTGACGGCCATCGCGTGCTTCGCCCTGCTCCGGTTTCGTCCGTCATCCGCCGACGGGCGTCATCGCCTGGCGCAGCCACAGAACCCGCTGGAGCTAACCTCCGCGCTGATCTTTGCCGCGCTGTTCCTGTTCGTGACCGGCATCACCCATTGGGTGCTCGGCCGTTACACCCATGCCGGATTGCCGATCCTGTCCTTCGTCGTGGGCTTTACCGATATCGATCCCTTCGTTTTGTCGATCGTCCATGGTTCCTTCGCGGCGCCAGCCGAAGCCCTGAGCCGGGCGATCATCATGGCGACGGCCAGCAACAACCTGCTGAAGGCTGTGTATGCACTCATCTGGGGCGCCGGGCGGACACGGACGCTGGCGGCCGGAGGCCTGTTCGCGCTGGGGATCGCAAGCCTGATGATTCTCGCGGCCCTGGCCATCTGAAACCGCCTTCCGGGTGAGCCGGCTCAGCCCAGCGCAACCCCGCTGAGCCGCGCCAGACCGTAGGTCGTTGCGGCGGCCAGGCTTCCGATCACGAGCATGCGCGCGCCGCCGGCCACCGCACTGCGCCCGGAAAAGAGACTCAACATAGCGCCAATCGCAAACAGCGCGAGGGTCGAGCCCGCGATCGCCCAGCGTATCCCGGCATCGATATCGAGACCGGCCAGAAACGGCATCATCGGCACCGCGGCTCCGGCGGCGAACGCACCGAACGAAAACGCCGCGGCACCGCAGGGAGAGCCGAGTTCGTCCGGATTCAGACCCAACTCGTCGCGCGCCAGCAAGTCCAGCGCGCGCTCCGGGTCGGCGACGAGTCGGCGCGTCAATCGACGTGCCGCCGCGCGTTCCATGCCCCTCGCCGACCAGATCAGTTCGAGCTCCGCCGCCTCCTGCTCCGGGTACAGGGCCAACTCGGCGCGCTCGAGATCGATCTGCGCCTCGCACAGTTCCCGCTGCGAGCGCACCGAGACATACTCACCCGCGGCCATCGACAAGGCGCCACCGAACAGGCCGGCCAGACCGGCCAGCAGGATCAATCGCGCATCGCCCTGGGCCCCGGCCAAGCCCATGATCAGGCTGGCATTGGAAACCAGGCCGTCGTTCGCACCGAACACCGCCGCGCGCAGATTGCCGGCGGTCAGGCCACGATGGCGGCGTCCGATGTCGTCGATCGATACCGGGATCGGATGATTCGACCAGTGGGCGGCGGCCGAACGGTAAACCGATAGCCCACGGATTTTCATCGACGCCAGCACCGATCGCATCGCCGGCACGCCGAAGAATCGGACCAGCCCGGCAACCACGATCGCCCGACGACTGGGAACGAACTTCGGCGTTCCTGGGGGCGGCATGCTCGAGGCCCAGACCGCAGCCTGGGCCTCGGCCGAGCAGGCGAGTTCCTGAAACAAACGGCGTTTGACCGGCTCCTGCTCATAACCGGCTATGACCCGATACAACCAGGCCGCCTGCTTCTCTTCGAACCAGCCGCGGCGAGCACGGCCGGCGGACGGCCCGGGGCCGGATGACACGCTCATCATTCGGGCCAGTCTGGCGGACGATCTCCGAGCCGGGCATCCCGGTACCATTGAACGAACCGGTTCGACGCCTCGTCACCCTCCAGAGGCGCCCAGCGCGCGAAATCCTTGTCATGCACCGGGCTGTATGGCCCCGCTTTGACCTCGAACATGATCGTACCCGGCTGCAGCACGGTGACCGCGTGCCAGGTGTGGGCAGGGATCTCCGCGAGCACCGATTCGCCTGAAGCCCGCAGGTCGACGCGCTCGGTGACCGTACCGGCATCGTCGAACGTCAGGATCGAGAACGCCCCGCGCAAGGCCATCATCAGTTCCCATCCGCCGTCCCGTGCGTGCCGGTGGGGACGTACATAGGTCGACGGCTCCATCGCGTTGAATAGCCGTTGAATCGGATCGTCGAGTTGGGGATGCAAATTCAGATTGAGGCGCCGGCGCGCGGACGCCGCAGCCACTCCGGACAGGCGGTCCAGATCCTCGCGACCGATGATGCGGAGTCCATTCATCGTCGTCTCCCGAAAATGACACCGTGGATCGATCAAGTGCATCAATCTTTGATCAACGACCAAAGGATCGCAAGACCGCGCCCTCGCCTGCCGCCATGACCGATCGACCAGACTTGAATCGTTGATCGCACTCGGGCCGGCCACGCCGGAGGCGGGCTGCCCACGGTACCACCGAGAATGGCCGCGGAACCGCGCGTTACGGAAACCTCCGGGATCAGGGCTAGCGCCAGACGATCAGCGACATATCATCCAGCCGCGCGATGCCGCTGTTGGCGCCTTTCACCAGTACGCGAACGGTATGATCGCCAGCCGCCGGCAACACAACCGTTGCCTGCGTGATCGCGCTGACCCAGCCATCGCCGTTGCCGAACACGAAATCGCTGGGCGTCTCGTTGCCCGAACAGAACGCATTGTCGCCGTTCGACGGAGAGGCCGCCGATTCAGTGGCAGGCCCCGCGGGATCGACCAGGAGATCGATGTCGACCCACTTCGTGCCATCGCCGTCTACCGCGCATTCGGCGTTGAACGCAATGACGACTCGCGTGTTCGGTGCGGTTGTCGTGAACGTGAACGTCTGACCGCCAACGGCGGCGCCGTTGAAGTCGACGTTATAACTGGCGCCACCGTAAACCGAAGCGGTGGTCCGCGTCTGGGCGAGCAGGATTTCGGCAGAACACTCGCTGGATGCCAACGCCGCGATCACCGCGCACAGGATTGATTCGAAGGCGACGCTTTTCATTGGATTTCCCCTGGGTAGTTTCGACAGGATCTGGTCGACTCGTGGCCAGGGGCCTGTCTTGGAAGACTCCGGCACATCGATACGACCACGGCGATCAGCATACCCGGAGCCGGTACAGCGAGACCTCGCAAGACTTCACAGCATGGGCGTGAACATTTCGCGGTGATCCTGAACCATCCAGCGGCTGTAATGCACCATGCATGGTGGTGCATTCGCACCGGTGCGGCGTGCGAAGTACCGACCAATGCCTACCGGACCATCGACACCATCATCCAGATCACATACTTGCATCACGCCGACAGAAGGCTCGACTCTTGCATGATGGGTCCTCGACCCTCAACCATTGTCCGGCGGTGTTCCAGCATGGCTAGCAACTCCACGATTTCGCGACCGCTCCCGCGGACCGGCATCCCCGGCCTGATCGAAAACTGGCGAACCGACCTGATATCCGGTTTCCTGGTGTTCCTGATCGCCCTGCCCCTGTGTCTGGGCATTGCGATGGCCTCTGGGTTTCCCCCGATGGCCGGCATCATCACCGCGGTGATCGGGGGAATGCTTGTCTCTCGGATCAGCGGCTCCTACGTCACGATCAACGGACCGGCTGCCGGACTGATCGTCGTGATCTATTCCGCCGTCCAAACCCTGGGCGACGGCGATCCGATGGCGGCCTATCGCTACACGCTTGCGGCGATCGTCGTGGCGAGCCTGTTCCAGGTCGCGCTCGGCTTGTTGAGGGCGGGACGGCTGAACGCATTCTTCCCGGCGTCGGTGGTACATGGAATGCTCGCGTCGATCGGCATCATCATCATGGCCAAGCAGATCCATACGCTGCTCGGCGTCAAGCCCGCGGCGACCGAGTTGCTCGACGTGATCGCCGAAATCCCGCGCAGCGTCGCGAACCTGAATCCGGAAATCGCGCTGATCGGCGCGATCGGCCTGCTGATCCTGATCGTCTGGTCGCGCCTGTCGAACCGTTACCTGAAGATGATCCCCGGACCGCTATTGGTCGTGCTGGTCGGTATGGCGATCGGCAAGTACTTCGATCTCGATCACGAGCACATCTATCTGTTCCACCCGGACAACCCGCTGCTCCCGCATCACGAATTCACGGTCGGGCCGAAGTTTCTCGTCACGGTGCCGGACAACTTCCTGAACGGGTTCTACTTCCCCGATTTCTCGAAAATCGGGACCATGGCCTTCTGGACCGCGGTCATCAGCATCTGCCTGGTCGGCAGCCTCGAATCACTGCTCAGCGCGACCGCGGTCGACAAACTCGACCCGTACCGCCGCTACTCGAATCTGAACAAGGACCTGACCGCGGTCGGCATCGGCAACACGCTGGCCGGTCTGCTGGGCGGACTTCCGATGATTGCCGAGATCGTGCGCAGTTCGGCAAACATCAACAACGGCGCTAAAACGGGCTGGGCAAACTTCTTCCATGGCGCGTTCCTGCTGCTGTTCGTCGCGGCGTTCCCGTTCGTGATCCATGAGATCCCGCTGGCCTCGCTGGCCGCGCTGTTGGTCTATACCGGATTCCGCCTGGCATCTCCGCGGGAATTCGCCAAGACGATGGACATCGGCTGGGAGCAACTGGCATTGTTCATCATCACGATTGCGGGCGTGCTGTCGACCGACCTGTTGATCGGCGTGCTGATCGGCATCGCCGCGAAGCTGTTGATTCATCTGGTGCGGGGGGTCTCACCGGTGAATCTGTTTCGCATCAATTACCAGATCGAGGAGACCGAGCCGGACACCTACGTCGTGTCGCTCAACGGAGCAGCGGTGTTCAGCAATTTCATCGGCCTGAAGAGTGAGATGGCAACGCTGCCGGATGGCAAGACGATCGAGTTCGATCTATCGGGTTCGTCGCTGATCGACCACACGGTCATGGAGTTCATCGAACATTTCCGCGAAGACTACGCCAATCGTGGCGGCGAGTGCCGCATCAACGGCCTCGACCAACACACACCCTATTCCTCCCACCCATTGGCCGCGCGCCGCCAGACTGCGGCCAACGGACGACCGACGAGCGGCGATGCCCGCCCGTGCTGATCTGACGTAGGACGAGATCCCGGGCACACACCGATATCCGCCACGCGGTCATAACTCCCCGCTTGCCGGGCTCGCCTACGCCGAATAGCATTCCGGCAGCGGGGTGGATTCGGGAGCTGGCCGCATGGCAACGGATGAGACGACAAGGCACCGGACAACGACCGGGGAGCCGGGACGTATCCTGATTCTCGGCGGGGGGTTTGCCGGGCTGTGGAGCGCGGCCGCTGCGGCGCGGGCGCTATCCGAACTCGGCAAGGGTCCGGACTCGGCCGAGACCCTGCTCGTCAACCGCGATGCCTACCACGGGATACGCGTTCGGAACTACGAGGCCGACATCGCGTCGGCGCGCCTGCCACTCGCCGATGTTCTCGATCCGATCGGCGTCCGTCATGTCCTTGGCGAGGTCGCGGCAATCGACACCGCGAACCGTTCCGTCGACGTCGCCGGGACCGACGGCGTGCAAAGGCTGCGCTACGATCGCATGGTATTCGCCCTTGGCAGCGAGATCGCGCGCCCGCCGCTTCCCGGTCTCGCGCAGCATGCGTTCGATGTCGACACCTACGCCAACGCGGAGAGCCTTGCGCGACATCTCGCGTCGCTGCCGCACGGACCCGCGCGTACAGGCCGGTATACGGCCATCGTCGTCGGCGCCGGTCCCACCGGCATAGAGACCGCGGCGGAATTGCCCGCCCGCCTGCGGGCGCTGAACCCTGATGCGAGCGCCCGTGACATTCGGGTCATCCTGCTGGATCGCTCACGGATCGGCGCCGCGCTCGGGCCATCAGCGGAACCCGTCATCGCGGAGGCCCTGCATTCCCTCGGCATCGAAACCCGGGGAGATGTCGAAATCCAGTGCCTCGACGAACAGGGCATCCGGCTTCGTGGCGGCGAGGCGATTCCCGCCGCGACGCTCATCTGGTGCGGTGGTCTCCGTGCCAACCCATGGACGCGAGAACTTCCGGTCGAACTGGACCCGCTCGGTCGCGCGCCGGTCGACCCGTTCATGCAGGTACGTGGCGTTCCCGGAGTTTTCGCGGCCGGGGACAGCGCGAACGCCTTGCTCGATGAGCGGCATCACTCGGTCATGTCCTGCCAGCACAGCCGGCCGATGGGACGTTACGCCGGCTACAACGCGGCGCGGGATCTGTTCGGACTGCCCATGGTTACGCTGCGGATCGACGGGTACGTCACGGTCGTCGATCTCGGGTGCTGGGGCGCCGTCTACACCGAGGGCTGGGAACACAGGCTGGCCGCCGTCGGAAAGGTGGCCAAGGAGACCAAGCGGATCATCAATACTCAGCGCATCTACCCGCCCCCCGGCGGCGACCGGGGCGCCATCCTCGCCGCGGCCGCGCCGGTCGTCCAGACACCGCCGGGGTACGCAGCCTGAGGAAGATCCGAACAACCGCCGCCCCGGAACGTTCAGAGCCAGACGTCGCTGTATCCCGGAACGCCATGAACCGAGCACGGCATGCCCGTGCCGCTTGCCGCCGACCCTCCCGTCCGGCGTCGAATCGGCGACGAAGCGTGGGTCCGCTCCATCGGGGAAACAGTGCTGCAACGATGGCTCGACGAAAGACCAGGGACCCACGACCGACGCAGCCGTTAGAATCGAACGAGGTAGGCCACGGGTGGCCGAGCGGCGAACGCGGAGGGCCAGATGACGCAAACCGAAACAGATCCGACGAGGGATACGAACAGCATCGACACTCCGCTCGCGACGCTGCTGCGTTCGCGAGCCGTTTGGATCGGATGTGCGATCCTCGCCGTCTGGGCTTTCCCGGACTTCCTGTTGCATCTGGCCGGCACCCTGCTTCATTTCGTCATCGGATGGATCGAGACGGCGGTGAACGGGCTGCTGCATCATACGCTCGGGGTTTCTCACCGCGTCGGGCAGGGCATCGTCGCCTGGTCGGGCGTGTTACTGGGTCTGTTCGGCGCCCATTACGCCGCCCGCCGGCTGTGGGCCATGGCGCTTTCTGCGGGCGAGGAACTGCGGCAGTTCGCCGCGACATTCAACGAGCGTCACCATGTCTTGCTGAGTCCGCGCGTCGTCGCGGCGTGTGCCGGAGTCGGAGCACTGATCTTCTTTTTCGTCTGACCATCGCCCCACACGCCATTCCGGCCGTTCGGCCGATCGCGCGCCGATCCGAGGTGATGACCGACGGTGCGGTGGCTGACGCCATGGACCGATCCGCCTCTCCAGTCATCAGCCTGAGCGTGGACCGCCGACCGAGGCTCCGCCGACGCCGGCCATATGCATCCGAAATCGGCGAACTCACGTAGGAGTGGCGAACGACCATTCGTTATCCGCAGTGGTCGAAACGAGGTCCCGCACACCATGAACTCGACCGATGCGCAAACCCGGTCCCGCCGCGAGGTCCACGGCATTCGCTGGCCCGGCGTACTCGCCCTGGTCGCACTGGATCTGGCGACCCTGCTGTCGTGGATGGCTTATGACGACTATCAGCCGCGACTGGTCGAGCACTTCGGCTACGGCGCTGAGGCCCGCACATTTGCGACCCTGCAGGCGGTGATCCTCGTCCTCACGCCCCCTGTCGCCGGCCATGTCGCCGACCGCCTGCTGGCCAGCGGGGGTACCCGCCTGGCACTCGTCAACCTGGGCATCACACTCGCCGCCATGGCATTCATGGCGACATCGCTCGCGGCGAGCGGTGCGCAGCATCCACTGCTGAGCGCGGGATTTCCGCTGTTGATCACGCTGTGGCTGATCTCGATGAACATTTTCCACAGCCCGGCGATTTCGATGCTCGAACTGTACGCGCCACCGGTGCTACTCACCGGCGTCGCCGCGCTGTTCACCTTGTTGGCGAATCTGGTCGAAGCCCTGGGGCCCAGCCTGACCGTGCTGATCGATGCATGCGGAGCATCGGCAACGTTTGCCGGCGGCGGGATCCTCATCGCGCTCTCGGGGCTGGCATTCCTGCGTACGGCATCTGGTACATCGAGTGCGGTTCATCGGCCGGACATGGGGACGGACCGTGGCGAACGATCGGCATTCGGGCGAATCGTAGCGATGGGCTTGCTGCTCGGCGGCACCGGAGCGCTGATCGACGACCTGCTTCCGCCGTGGATCGCGGCAAAGGGTGATCTCGTCGCCGGCCTCGCACCAGCCGTACAGAGTTCCCTGCTGCACGTCATCGCCGCATTCGCCGCGGCGCCGTTCGGTCTGATTGGAAACCGCATCGGATGCACGCGATTGGCCGGGCTGGGTCTGGCTCTGAGCCTGATCGCCGGACCATGTGCCTGGCTGTTGGCCGGCAAGGCGGCATCGACAGCGCTGGTGCTGCTGCCGATCGCCTACGCCGCCGCGGGAGTCGCCGCCCTGCCGTTGGCCTTCTCACTGCTTCCGCCGCGCCACACGGTAGTCGGCGTGGGTCTGTTGTTCTCGGCACTGGAGGTTGTTCCGGGGATCGTCAAAATTGCACTGACGGTCTGACGCGCGCGGCGCCGGGCCGCCGAAGCGATGCGGTCAGCGAGTACCGAGGATGACGGGCCGCGATGCCTAGCGGTCTATACGGCGTCAACCGATGAAAGCGGAATTGAGGAAAAATAGTGTGTTAAAGTAAGCGCACGCTTGTAGACCGTTTAACGAAATGGGACAGGGACCGTCGGATGAGCCAATCCACCATGACCGCCTTTTCGCCGGCGAGCCGGTTCACGCAGACCTGTGGTCTGTGCGGTAGCGTGTTCCAAGTCGAAATCGAGCGGCCGGCCTCGTGGAAGGACACCCATTCGTATTCTTGTCCGGAATGTGGTCGCACCAGCTTCGCAAAAACCTCGACACCGCCCCGCATCACCTTGCTTTCGAAGCGAACCGACGAGACCCCCTGCCCGGTGTCGCATCACTGAGCCGAACGTGGTCACCGCCAACCCGTGACCGAAGACGGAAACGACTTGCGGCCTCGCCCGCGGTACCCTTCGCAACGGCGCCGGATCTGCGCGGCCGTGCTCGAATGCAGTAAGAATCTCATGGTATTCTTCGACCACTCACGTGGTGCGGCGGCTTCGCCATCAGGCGACCGTACCGATACCGCAAACGGCTAATCGATCCCGGAGGACTGATGGCAAAAGCGACGACGGCCAGTGGTGCAATCGACGAGGGCGATCCCTTGCGCTCGATCGCCGACGCGATGCGCGACGCTGCGCAAAACGCGGCGGAAGATGCGGGAAGGGCCCGCGAACGGCTGCGGGAGGCCGGCGGCGGCGCCGCCAGAAGCCTGTCGCGATTCGCCTACACCGGTTCCTACATGATGTCCTATGGCGTGGTCTACGCAACGGTGTTCGTCGCACAATCGGTGCCACAGGACAATCCAATCGTCGAGGGCCTGATCGACGGTGGCCGCGCGGCGATGGAAGCACTGCAGGAAGCGCGGACAACCCCGGTCAACGAACGTCCGAAACGGTCTACCTGAACCCCCAGGCGCCCTCTTTAACAACGGCGCGCACGCCGCGCATAAGCAAACGCGGCAAGCCTGACGGCGCCGCTTCACCGGCCGCCAAGCCGGTTCCCAAGCAAGAGTTACATGATGCGAGAACGCCCCGGCTCCGTGAATCTGAGTGAGCAGATGGACGTCGCGATCGGCCTGCCGCGAAGCGGCACGGTCCGTATCGACAGTGCCATGCTGTTCGCCTCGGTGAAGAGTTCGCTGTGCACCCGCTTCCTCAGACGCCTGTTCGCCGCGGCCGAACTGCAAGGTATTCGCATCGTCGGTGGCGCGGCCGGGTATGCCGACATCCACTACGACCCGGCACGTTGGTCCGGCAGCCAGATCCTGGCCGCGCTGGCCGACGGGCTCGAGAGGGAGCCGGGCGAGGGCAGCCCGACGCTCGTCCCGATCGAAACAGCCGAGGATCGGCACGGTGTCGTGCACTTGTACCGCTATGGGAAACAGGTCACGGGCTGGCGCATCGTTTCGCAGGGCACCGGCTCGCTGAAGCTGAAGAATCCGGTGATCTACCGCAAGAGCACGCTGACCGAGGCGATCGAGCGGGAACTCATGAGCGTGCTCGGCGTGGACCGGTACAGCACGAACACCCGCCAGTGTACCGTCCAGGTCCATTTCGACCCACGACGGCTCAGCGCCGCGGGCATCATCTCGATTCTCGACTCGGCACTGACCAATGCCGAACGACAGCAGGAGCTCGACCGGCTGGATCTGGACCTGACGATCTGTTCGCTATCGCTGCCGGTCGCGGCCGCGGCACAACTGGCGGTTCCGGCCTTGCTGCCGGTGTCCGCGGCGCTGTTCGCCTACACGGCGGTGCCGTGCTTCAAGGGTGCCTACGACGTCCTTGTCAAGGAACGCCGGCTCGGGGTGGACGTGCTCGACTCGGTTGTCGTACTCGGCTGCCTCGGCACCCTGCAGGTGTTGCCGGGCGCGGTACTGGCGTGGTGCCTGTCATTCGGGCGCCTGCTGGTCAAGAAGACCGAGGACAATTCTCGCAAGATGCTGTTGAATGCCTTCGGCAAGCAGCCGAGAACGGTCTGGCTGGTGCGCGATGGCGCCGAAATCGAGGTCCCGCTCGAGCAGGTTTCCGCCGGTGACCACGTCGCAGTCCATACCGGGGACATGGTGCCGGTCGACGGTCATATCGTCGAAGGACTGGCGATGATCGACCAGCATGCGCTGACCGGGGAATCGACGCCCGCCGAGAAGGGCATAGGCGACCGCGTCTATGCCTCGACGATCCTCGTCGCCGGCAAGATCCTCGTATCGGTCGAACAGGCCGGCAGCGAGACGGCATCGTCGAAGATCAGCCAGATCCTCAATGACACTGCCGGATACAAGTTGAGTTCACAGCACCGCGGCGAACGGATGGCCGATCTCGCGGTGTTACCGACGCTGGCTATGGGCACCCTCGCCTACGCGGTACTGGGGCCGTTCGGCGCGGTCGCAGTCTTGAACAGCGACCTCGGCACCGGCATTCGCATGGCAGCACCGTTGGCGATGCTGTCCTCCCTCGCGCTGTGCGCGCAGAAGGGCATCCTCGTCAAGGACGGTCGAGCCCTCGAACTGATGAACGAAATCGACACCGTGCTGTTCGACAAGACCGGTACGTTGACGCGCGAACGCCCCGAAGTCGGCGAGATCGTCACCGCCAACGGCCATCTCGAGCGGGACGTGTTGCGCTATGCCGCGGCGGCGGAACGCAAGTTCCACCATCCGATCGCCCAGGCGATCCTGCACCGCGCCGACGAACTCGGGCTCGAACTGCCGGCGACCGATGAAACACAATATCGCGTCGGCTATGGCATCCAGGTCGGTGTCGAAGGACACGTCATCCGTGTCGGCAGCCGGCGCTACATGGAGCTCGAGGGTATCGAGATCCCGGACGAAGTCGAGACCAGGCTCGAGGCGGCGCATCAGGCCGGCGACACGATGGTCATGGTCGCGATCGACGATCATCTGGGCGGCGCACTGGAACTGCGCGCCGCGCTGCGTCCGGAGGTTCGTGACATCGTCACCGGCCTGCGACAGCGCGGCATCAAGCATCTAGCGATCATCTCCGGCGACCATGAAGCACCGACCCGCAAGCTGGCCGAGGAACTCGGCATGGATCGCTACTTCGCGCAGGTGCTGCCGGCCGACAAGGCCGCCTATGTCGAGCAACTGCAGGCCGAAGGTCGCAAGGTCTGTTTCGTCGGCGACGGCATCAACGACTCGATCGCGTTGAAGAAGGCGAACGTCTCGATTTCCCTGCGTGGCGCAACCTCGATCGCGACCGATACCGCGCACATCGTGTTCCTCGAACAGGGCCTGGGCAAACTCTGCGAGCTTCGCGACATCGCGCGATCACTCGACCAGAACATTCAGCGCAGCTGGATCATGATCATCCTGCCGAACGTCACCTGTGTCGCCGGGGCTTTCACGCTCGGCTTCGGCGTAGGCGCATCGGTGCTGACGAACAATGTTGCGGCGATCGGCGCGTTGGCCAACGGTCTGTGGCCGATGCGTCAGGTCGCGCAACTCGAAGCCGAGCGGCGTCACCAGCTCGATCTCGAACTGCAGTCGGCCGGTTTTGGGGACCCCGACATGACCGCCACGGCTTCCGCGCATTCCTGATCCAAGCGATTGCAAGCTTGCATTCGAGCTGATCGGCCCACGACACACCCGGCCACGCCCCGTGCTACGCGGCCTGGCCAGCGGGCCGACGCCGTCTTCATCAGTACCTGACGTGACCGGTTTCTTCGCCAGGTTCGACCGACTTGGTGTCATCCGTCGACACGGGTTGACGGCACCCGACGCTTACCTTAAGTTTCGCGCTGAGTGAGCGCCCTGGGCTCCCCAACACTACAACGAGGAATAGGCATGACGACGCAGACTCGCTTCCCAATCGACCCCAGCGCGTTCAAGCCGCTGGCCCTAGACCCGGCAAACCCGAAACTGACCGCGGAACAGCGCGCGACGCTGGAGGCGAACATTCAGTTCTGCCGCGACGCGATCATATTCTTCACGGCGACCGGAGCCGCTCGCGGTGTAGGCGGACACACCGGCGGCCCGTTCGATACGGTTCCGGAAGTCATGATCATGGACGCCTTCTTCCGTGGCGGTCCCGACAAGTTCGTACCGATCTTCTTCGACGAGGCCGGCCATCGCGTCGCGACTCAGTACCTGATGTCGGCAATCTACGGCCACATGCCGTTCGAGCATCTGACGAACTACCGTGCCGCGCACTCGAAGCTGCCCGGCCATCCCGAACTCGGACTGACGCCGGGAATCAAGTTCAGCTCGGGACGTCTCGGTCATATGTGGCCGCACGTCAACGGCGTCGCGATGGCGAACCCCGACAAGATCGTCTTCTGCCTCGGCTCGGACGGCTCGCAGCAGGAAGGCAACGACGCCGAAGCGGCCCGGATCGCGGTCGCACGGCGCCTGAACGTCAAGCTCGTCATCGACGACAACGACGTGACGATCGCCGGCCACCCTTCGCACTATCTACAGGGCTACAACGTTACGTCCACGCTGGCGGCACACGGCCTGACGGTGACCGAGGGCGACGGCGAAGACCTGGAATCGCTGTACTGGCGGATGTGTGAGGCAGCCGTGGCCCCCGGACCGTTCGCCGTCGTCAACAAGCGCAAGATGTGCGTCGGCATCGAGGGTCTGGAAGGCTCGACTCACGGCCACGACGTCATCTCGGTCGAGAAAGCCATCGCATACCTCGAGAAGCGCGGCCACAATGACGCGGTCAACTTCCTGAAGAACATCGAGAAGCCAAAGGACAACTACGTCTACGTCGGTTCGGGCAAGAACGCCGATGCAAACCGCAACGTCTTCGGCGATGCCGTCGTTTCGGTGCTCGGCAAGATGAGCGAGGCCGAGCGCAAGGCCAAGGTCGTCTGCATCGACAGCGATCTCGAAGGCTCGTGCGGCCTGAAGAAGATCCACGACGCCTATCCGGACATCTTCGTCCCATCCGGCATCATGGAGCGCGCGAATTTCGCGGCGGCGGCCGGCTTCGGCATGGAAGCGGGCAAACAGGGCATCTTCGGCACGTTCAGCGCATTCCTCGAGATGATCATCTCGGAAATCACGATGGCGCGCCTGAACAAGTGCAATGTGCTGTGCCACTTCTCGCATTCCGGCATCGACGACATGGCGGACAACACCTGCCATTTCGGCATCAACAATATGTTCGCCGATAACGGCCTCGAGGACGGCTACGACACGAAGCTGTACTTCCCGGCCGACGCGGCTCAGATGAGGGCCGTGGTCGATGCCGTGTTCCACAATCCGGGCCTTCGCTTCATCTTCTCAACCCGTTCGAAGACGCCGAACATCCTCGATGCCAATGTGGCAACGACTATTACGGCGCCGGCTACAAGTTCGTGCCGGGCAAGGACGAGATCTTCGCGAAGGCACCGCGGGCTATCGTCAGCTACGGCGAATCCCTGTACCGCGCGCTGGATGCCGTGGAACGCCTGAAGAAGGAGGGCATCGACGTCGGCCTGATCGCGAAACCGACGCTGAACGTCGTCGATGAGGACATGCTCGCGAAGGTCGGCAAGGCACCGTTCGTGCTGGTCGTCGAGGCCTTCAACCGCAAGACCGGTGTCGGCAGCCGCTTCGGCTCATGGCTCCTGGAGCGCGGATACTCGCCGAAATTCGCTTACCTCGGCACGCACGAGGAGGGTTGCGGCGGATTGTGGGAGCAGTTCCCGTACCAGGGCATCGACCCGGTTGGCATCATGGCCAAGTCAAGCAGCTGGCCGGCAAGTAAGCGGCGACCACATGCGCCGCTGATCGATACACCCGAGGAACCGGCACCGCGACGCGGACGGTTCCGGCTCTCACCCCGCCCGCGCATCCCAGCTCCTGGGAACCCTGCCCGCCTAAGCCTCCGGCGCCGACTCGGCGCTCAACCGTCCGGACGCGCAAACGACCGCGTAGGCCTGCCTGGCGATCGCGAGTTCCTCGTTGGTCCTGACGACGGTTACCGCGACCGGCGATCCGGCTTGACCGACCTGAGCCGATTCATCGATCTCACCGCGATTCCGCGCGCAGTTGATCCGGATGCCCAGGGCCTCCAATCCGTCGCAAACGCGCTCGCGGATCTCCGGCGAATTCTCGCCGACACCGCCGGTGAACACGACGGCATCCGCTCCGCCCAGCGCCGCATGGTAGGCGCCGATGTACTTCTTGATGCGATAACAATACAGATCGACCGCCAGTCCCGCATCTTGGTCGCCCGACGCCGCGCGCGCCAGCACCTCGCGCATGTCGTTCGTGCCGCACAGGCCCTTCAGACCGGAGGCCTGATTCAGTTGCCGATCGATGTCCTCTGCGGAAAAGCCTGCGCGTTGCATGTAGAGCGGCACGGCCGCGTCGAGATCGCCGCTGCGCGCGTGCCCATCGCGAGCCTTCCAGCGGCGTGAAGCCCATCGATGTATCGATGCAGCGCCCGGCGCTGATCGCCGCGGCGCTGGCGCCATTGCCGAGGTGCAGCGTGATCAGCCGCAGCGCGTTCGGCGCGCGGCCCAGCAAGGCGGCGGCGCGCTCCGCCACGTAGGCGTGTGAACTGCCGTGAAATCCATAGCGACGCACGCCGTGCTCACGGTACCAAGCCGACGGCACCGCGTAGCGGAACGCGCGGGCCGGCATCGTCTGATGAAACGCGGTATCGAACACCGCGACTTGCGCGACGCCTGGAAATCGGTCGCGGCAGACCTCGATACCGATCAGGTTCGCCGGATTGTGCAGCGGCGCCATCACGCTGAGCTCACGCACCGCCGCGATCAATTGCTCGTCGATGCGCGTCGGCGCGACGAAGCGTTCGCCTCCGTGTACGACGCGATGTCCGATGACCGCGAGGCCACCGGGCGTGTCCGGCCCCTGCACGCGCAGTACCGCGTCGATGCGATCGAACGCGGCCCGGTGATCGACCTCGCCGACGACGATCTCCGATCGCTGCCACGCCCCACCGGCATCGAGCGCGCGATGGCTCATCCTGACCTCCGGCGTGCCGATCCGCTCGACCAGCCCGCCGGCGACCATGCGTCCGTCGGGAACCCCGATCAACTGGTATTTGATCGACGAACTGCCGCAGTTGATGACCAGGGCTAGCCCGGGTTCGGCATCATTACAATCGGTCATCGACGTCGCTGGTAGTCTTCGGGCCATGCGGACAGCGCCACGATGCCCCTCCGTTCCTCAGGAGATCGAGGCGAAAACTCGGGTCACGACCGCCTGTGTCGGCGCCGATACCGGCGCAAACGATCCGTCGGTGACGGGACTCAGGGGCGGCGATGAGGTGTATCGGCCACGCGACCGGTCCCAGGCTCAGTCAGAGGGAGACGAACCTGGGACGGCCGCACCGATCATCCGAGGCGATCCGGCGTTGCCGGGTCGTACCGGACATCCGTCCGCCGAACTTTCCGCACGGAATGTGACGCTGCTGCTTGGTCTTATGATGACGGAAAGCCGGCGCGAGAACCAGCGTCGCGACCCGCCGCAAGCCGAGCCAATCAGATCAGCGTTCGAACTCCGCAGACAAATTGCGGATCTGTCCATTGCTGCGGGTGACGACAGCCCGTAGCGTATGGTTGCCGGCCTTGAGCCCCGAGGTGCTGAATGCGTTGGCCGTACCCCCACTCGCCGCGGTTCCGGCCAGATCGAACGGCGCCTGGTTCTCGACCTTGACCGACACGCCATCCATCAGGAACTGCACACGGCTGACTCCGGAAGGTGCAACGAATACGTAGATATCGCCAGCGACCGTTCGGCCGTTCAGATCGACCGGCGCCGTGCGGTTCGGTGACTTGCTCATCAGGATGCCGGACCCGGTCGACGTGCCACCGACAGTGAACGTCGCGGCGGCCATCTGCGTCGTTCCGTTACCCATGAAGGCCTTCGCCGTGATCGAGTGAGTGCCCTTGGTCAAGCTCGACAGCGCGAATGGCAGCGCGCCCCCTCCCGACGAGGCCGTGCCCGCAAAATCGTACGGTGCCGCGCCTTCGGTGCGGTACGGCGAGCCATCGAGCGCAAACTCGATACGGTTGATGCCACCAAGGTCAGGACAGAACACGTAGACATCGCCGGCCAGCGACGCCCCGGCCAGCGCGGCCGCGCCCGCGCGGTCCGGCGAGCTGCTGCGCATCAACTGCAACGAGGAATCGACCGTGCCGCCACCGGACGGCGGGCTTGAATCGGGTGTCCCATCATTCACGCGTCGATACGCCCGGATGTAATCCACTTGCAGTTCGGAAGGAAACGGCGTCGTCGCATCCGGAAACCCGGCCCAATCGCCACCGACCGCCAGATTGACGATCAGGTACATCGGCTTGTTGGGTACCCCGGAGACCTTTGCCTGATAACGCTGTACGCCGTCGCCATAGAACGTCAGTACACCCGGTTGCCAATCGACCCCGAACGTGTGGAATCCGGCCGAAAAGTCCGGACCGGCGAACCAGCCCGCAGACGACCGGTATTGGCCGCTCTCGGTGTAATGCAACGCGAGGAACACGGAATTGACATTCGAACCTATCGATTCCATGACATCGATCTCGGGCGGTACCGTAAGATCGGCCGGCAACAGCCAGAACGCGGGCCACAGACCCTTCCCCTTCGGCAACCTCGCGCGGATCTCGAAATAGCCGTATTGCTGCTGAAAACTCTTCGCGGTCGTCAACATGCCGGACGAGTAACGCGTCGGGTCCGGATTCGTCGGCAGGCAGCTGGGCTGGTTCTCCTCCTTCGCGATGATCGACAGCACCCCGCCGGACAGGGAGAAATTGGATGGCAGATAGCACTCGAGTTCACCCTGCGCGGGATAGCCGCGGTTTCCCCAGGCATCGGTCCGGATCCACTTCGTCGAATCGACCGTGGATCCGGAGAACTCGTCGGCGAACGTGAGTTGCCATCCGGCGGTCGCCGCACCGGGCAGCATGGCTGCGAACAGGCAAAAGGCGATCGCATGATTTCGGTATCGGCTGACTCGCTGCATGACGGATCTCGTGCTGATGGGGCCATTCCCTCAATGCCCGCAGCCCCCACCGCGTACACCGAGGGCCCAATCGCACCGGAGAGGCAACGCGCCAAACGCGCTGCCGATGCTCCCGGTAGGGTCGGCCCATTGTGTGGATATCGACGGCGGGACCTGCGAGCACGACGAAACGACAAGGCGAGCATCGCCACGAAACGAATACCCGATACAGGAATCCCCCCGAGAGATACGATGCAGTACCCGTGCCACATCCGCCCGATGCGCGTCAGGGCTGACATTGCGGGCTGATCGCGTCGCGGCGTCGGCGGACGCCGGCATTTCCGCGCCAGGCACTGTCGGGCAGCGGCGACAGAGGCGGAACTCAGCCACGCGGAACGGCGGGATTCTCCCGGATCACCGGCACGAGTTCCGGGCCCCGGGTGTGACGCCGAGCGACGACAATGCGTCGAACTCGGTAGGGATCGCCTGACACCGTGCCGCAACGGCTCAGGGATAACGGGTGTCCAGGTCGACGGCGAAGCGTTTGACGAGCCGAACGCCGAACCGGAGCGCCCGCGGGGCGCGGCGACCGAGCAGCCCAACAACGGGACGGCCCATGCGCGGCCACAGGATCAGCACGCCGAATACCCAGAACGGCGGCATACCGATCATGCCGAATTCGCTGAGCAATCCGCTGATCAGCAGCATCCAGCCGACATCCCGCGGCAGCGCTTCGAGATGCTCGATCACCTCCTCCGGTGGCGGCGCCTCCGTCGTTTCCGTTCCAGGCATCCCGGGCACGTCGTTCTCCGTGATCGACAGACCTTGCCCGGAGCGGGATTCGCCCATCAAAGACCGCCGCCGGTGCGGCCCGGCTCGTCCTGGTCATGTCCGTGCACACGGTTCAGCCAGATCATTGATCCGGCAACGAACGCGCCGAAGGCAATCACGATTGCGTCGATGGTCCAGCCCGTCTTCACCATCAGCGCATACGCACCGAGCATCGTCAGGATGCTCAGATTCTCATTGAAGTTCTGCACGGCGATGGAATGACCCGCGCCCATCAACTGATGACCACGGTGCTGCAGCAGCGCGTTCATCGGTACGACGAAATACCCGCCCATACCGCCGATCAGCATCAGCAGCGCGATCGCGACCCGCCAGTCCTCGACGAAGACCATCGCGCCGACGGTCAGCCCCATCGCGACACCGACGGGCAATACACGGACCGCATGCGCGAGTTCCACCGACTTGCCGGCAATCGATGCGCCGATGCCGATACCGACCGCGACGACCGCGGTCAGCTGCGTCGCGCGCTCGACATCGAAATGCAGTGCTGCCGCGGCCCAGACCAGGATGATCAGCCGCAACGTCGAGCCGGCGCCCCAGAAAAGCGTCGTCACCGCCAGTGAGACCTGGCCCAACGGATCCTTCCACAATTGGGTGAACGCCGACCAGAAGTCCTTCACCAGATACCAGGGCGTCCGCTGGGGCGGCTTGTGGTCGATAGGCAGCGCAGGAATGCCCAGATTGAACAGCGCCGCGATCACGTAAAAGCCCATGACCGCAGCGATAGCGAATTCCGGAACGGTATCGATGCCGGCGTTGTAAGGCAAGGAGCGCAGCCCGGCGAGGACCTCCGTCTCGACCCGCTGTCCGATCAGCAGCCCCCCGACGATCGCGCCGAGAATGATCGCGGCGACCGTCAGCCCCTCCATCCACGCATTCGCCCAGACCAGCCGCCTCGGTGGCAGACACTCGGTCAGGATGCCGTACTTCGCCGGCGAATAGGTCGCTGCACCGACGCCGACGAAGCCGTATGACAGCAGCGGGTGCAAGCCCAGCAGCATCGCCAGGCAGCCGAGCATCTTGACGGTGTTGGCGATCAACATCACGCGCCCCTTGGGCAACGCGTCGGCGAATGGACCGACGAACGGCGCCAGAACGATGAACGCGACGACGAAGCCCTGCTGCAGCACCGGCGTGTGCCACTCCGGAGCGTCCAGGGACCGCAGCAGCGCGATGGCCGCGAACAGCAGCGCGTTGTCGGCCAGGGCCGAAAAGAACTGAGCCGCGAGGATGGTGTAGAACCCGCGGCTCAGCGGGTGCTCCTCGTCATGGTTCGCCACCTTGTCAGACCTATCTCTCGCCGCAGCGCAGTGCCAACAGAAACTCCGCGAACTCCCGAAACGCGCCGTGCCCGCCGGCCGCGTGCACGACCACGTCGGCGACTCGGCGTACCAGATCGAACGCGTCGGCGGGACAAGCGGTCAATCCGACCCGCGCGAACGCCGGCAGATCGTTGACGTCGTCGCCGATGTACGCGACCTGCTCGCGCTGAAGTCCGCGGCGAGCGAGCAGATCGGCAACGAGGCCGCCTTTGTCGACCGCGCCCAGGTGACATTCGACGATGCCGAGCTTCTCGGCGCGCCGGGCCAGCGATGTGGAGCGCTCGCCGGAGATGATACCCGTTTCGATGCCGGCGAGGGTGCCCAGGCGTTCGACACCCATGCCATCACGGATGTTGAAGCGCTTCATGAGCTCACCACCGTCGCCGTAGTAGACCCCGCCGTCGGTCAGGACTCCGTCGCAATCGGTCAGCACGAGGCGGATGCGGCGCGCGCGCGCCGCAAGGCTCTCCGTCTCGGTCATCTCATTGTGCGGCCAGCGCGCGTACCCGGCGCAGCTTTCGCCGTGGTCCGAGTTCGCTGTCATAGACACGCTTGATGCCATCACCGAGCGAGCGCTCGATGTCGCGGATGTCGCGGACCAGGCGCTCCAGACCGGTCATTTCGACCGACGCGGCCTGATCGCTGCCCCACATCGCGCGGTCCAGCGTCACGTGACGCTCGAGGAACGAGGCGCCGAGCGCGACCGCAGCCATCGACGGGGCCAGGCCGGTTTCGTGCCCGGAATAGCCGATCGGCACGTCCGGATAGCGCCGGCGCAAGGTGTCGATCATCCGGAGATTCAATTCCTCGACGCGGCACGGGTAGGTCGACGTCGAATGGGCGATCAACAGCGACGGCCGCCCGTTGCCGTCGGTCCGACCGACGACGTCGACCGCCGCGACGATCTCGTCCATCGTCGACATCCCGGTCGAGATCATCACCGGCTTCCCGGTTCCGCGCGCCTTGCGCAACAGCGCGTGATCAGTCAGCGATGCGCTGGCCATCTTGTAAAACGGCGGATCGAATTGCTCGATGAAGTCTATCGACGGTTCATCCCAGCACGAGGCGGTCCAGTCGATGCCGAGCGATCGGCACCAGGCATCCAGTTCGGCATAGGCGTCTAGCCCGAATTCGATCAGGCGGCGGTACTCGATGTAACGGATACGCCCCCACGGCGTGTCTCGCTCCTGGTTCCACTGGTCCTTCGGCACGCACAGCTCCGGAGTCCGCTTCTGGAACTTGACCGCATCGGCGCCGGCGTCCCTGGCGCCCTTGACCAGTTCCTTCGCCGTTTCCAGCGAGCCGTTGTGATTGATCCCGATTTCGGCGATCACATAGACGGGCCATCCGTCGCCGATGGCCCGATCACGAATCTCGACTGCCGATGCCGTCATGACGATACTCCCAAGCCGTGTTGTGTTTCGAATTGCGCTACCAGATCGTGTAACCGCCGTCGACCACGAGGTTCGCGCCGGTCACGTAGGCCGCGGCCTCGGATGCCAGGAAGGTCAGCGCACCGGCCAGGTCCGCGGGGTGTGCCATGCGTCCCAGGGGGGTCCGGGCGGCGTATTGCCTGACGAAGATCTCGTCCTGTCCGTTCGCGACGCCACCCGGGGACAGCGCGTTGACACGGACGCCCCGCTCACCCCAGTAGGCCGCGAGAAAACGCGTCAGCGCCAATACCGCCCCCTTCGTCGCCGGGTAAGCCGCGGATTTATAGAAGCGCTGACAGCCGGTCTCGTCGCGGTACAGGGACTGATCCGGTGCGACGATGCCGTAGGAGGATGCGATGTTGATGATGCTGCCCTCGCCGGCTGCGGCCATCTCGGCACCGATGGTCCGGCAGCACAGGAATACGCCGGTGACATTGACCTCGAGCGAGGTCCGCCAGCGTTCGAGCGAAAGGTTTTCGAAGCGCGAGGCTTCGAGCGCGGATGATTCGTCGGCGTAGTGATCGTTGATCGCCGCGTTGTTGACCAGCACATCGATCCGCCCGGCGCGCGACAACACCAGCTCGCTCAACGCGGTCACGCTGCCCGGGTCGGTGACGTCGGTCGATACGCCGATCGCCATGCCGCCGAGTTCTTCGGCAAACTGCGCGCAGGCATCGCCATCCAGGTCAGCCGCGATGACCCGCGCGCCGGCATCGGCAAGCACCCGGCAATGGTGGCGGCCGAGCAGGCCACAGGCGCCGGTGACGATCGCGGTCCGGCCCGCCAGCGAGAACAGCGGCGAACCGCTCATACGCGGCGTATTCCGAGTTGTGCCGGCAGCGTGGCGGACGCCGTGGATCGTCCGCCATCGGCGTGGCCGACGCGGCGGAACACCGGCTTCAGCACGTCACCCCGCAGCGCGCCAGAAACCTCACCGGAGGCGACCGCGGCATCGACCAGCGGCAACACCCTCGAGTAGGCGCTTAGCGTGTAATCGATATCGGCATCGGTATGGCTGAAGCAGAGATTGTGCGTACCCGACCAGAGGATTCCATTTCGGATCAGTTCCTGCTGCACGAGGGTCTTGATCGCCAGAAGGTCACCCGCCGACGCATCGACGTTCAGCACCGTGCGGCAGGGATAGCCCCCGACCGAGACCCAGCCAAGGCCGTACTCGGCGATCAGAGCTCGCAGTCCGTCCAGCAAGCGTTGCCCCAGCGCCCAGACGTGCTCGATGACGCCATGCTTTCGGACGAACTCGATGCAGGCGACCGCGGCGGCCAGAGACAGGGCCTCGCCGCCAAACGTCGTGAAGAAGAACACCTGCTCGTCGAACAGCGCCATCACGTCGCGCCGGCCGGTGATAGCCGAGATCGGCATGCCGTTTGCCATGGCCTTCGAATAGAGGCTCAGATCCGCCCGCACGCCGAACAACTCCTGGGCCCCGCCGACCGCGCAGCGGAAGCCGGTCCACATTTCGTCGAAGATCAGCAGGCTGCCGTGACGGTCGCAGGCCTTGCGCAACTCGGACAGGAACGCGCCGTTCTCCTGTTCGAACACGAAGGGCTCGAGTATCACGCATGCGGTATCGCCATCGATCGCCCCCAGCACCGACGCGATGTCGTTGTAGCGGAAGGTGTCGACCAGCTGCCGGGTCGCACGCGGTATACCGGCGTTCCGGTCGGTCAGCCCGACGTACCAATCGTGCCAGCCGTGGTATCCGCAGCACAGCACGCGTTCCCGACCGGTGTGTGCCCTGGCCAAGCGCACGGCCGCACTGGTGACGTCGCAGCCGGTCTTTGAAAAGCGCACCGACTCGGCATTCGGGATGCAGTCGCGCATCAGTTCGGCCAACTCGACCTCCAGTGGGTGCATCAGCGAGAACGTGATGCCGTCCAGAAGCTGACTCCGAATCGCATCATCGACCGCCGGATGGCAATAGCCGAGGATGATCGGGCCGACCCCCATCTGATAATCGAGGTATTCATTCCCGTCGACATCCCAGACCCGCGCGCCACGTCCACGTGTCAGGTACTTCGGCGCGACGCCGTCGGAGAACTGCGTGGGCCCTTTCGCAAGCGTCTGTGTGCCGGCCGGAATCAGGCCGACCGCGCGACGCCACAAGGCCTGCGAACGCGCGATGTCCGGCAGATCTTCATTGGCTTGAACCTTGTTGGGCATGCTTGGTGATCCCCCTGCTGAAACGATTGGATTCACGGCGCAAACCTAGCCCCGGTCGCGGAGGCCGGGCTGAGCTGGCCGGTGAACGATCCCGACCACGCTCGCGTGCCCGTGCTCGGCGACGGCGGCGGTTGAGTCCCGATCGAACCGCGATTCGATCCTTGTCCCGCGATTCCGCATCAGGCGCCCGCGCAACGGCTGGTCTTCGAACCGACTGGACCCGGCCTGCGGGTATCGCGGGCATCGACGGTCTTCAGCAGATGGAGGTGGTCGCGGTACCAGTTGACGCCGTTGAAGCGCGCGTTCAGCGCCGCGATATCCGGCCGTTTGGACAATAGCTCGATGATCGCCGGAATCCCGAAACACGGATCGCGTGGGTACAGTTCCTCAAAGATCCGGCGGATGCACAGATAGTCTTCGGGGTAGTCCAGGGTCCAGCGATGCGTCAGCGAACGATTCGGAGGCACCGCACCACCGCAAGCCTGTGCCGGGAGATTAGCCAGCCTGAACCGTTCCGGGCGCTCCCAGATGAACGGCGTCGTGTGTTCGCGTTCCATAGGCAGATGGGATTCACGCCACGCCGATTCGAGCGCGGACATCGCGATGACCTCGACGTCGTTGCCGTCGGGATCGCTGGCCGGATGTAGATTGCTCGCGTAATCGCAGTCACCCGCCGCGAACCCGGACAGCACCCGATCGACGACTGCCGGGTCGATCAACGGGCAATCCGAGGGAATCTTGACGACAGCCCTTGCTCCGAAAATCACCGCTGCCCGGTAGTGGCGATCGAGCAGGTCGGTCGCATGGCCGCGAAACACACTGACGCCAAGGTCGCGCGCCACGGTCGCGATCGCGTCGTCCTCGCTGTCGGTGGTCGTCGCGACGACGATCTGGGCTGGCGTCCGAACGAAGCGCAGACGCTCGATCATTCGCGCCAGGACCGGCCTGCCTCCGAGATCCAGCAGGACCTTTCCCGGCAGGCGCGTCGAGCCCGTACGCGCCTGCACGACGATCAGGAAATCGGCGCTCATCCGGCCGATCTCGCCTTGCGTACGGCAACCAGCCGCGAGCGCGTGGCGCTCCACCGCGACATCAGCGGACGGGGCCTCTCTGGACGTTCGCCCCGTTCGACCAGTGCGAGACACTCCGCGGCGATGCGCGCGGCCGAGCTGCCGCCGTTCTGCCACGGCAACAGCCGCTGCAGTTCATCGTGCGACAGATCGGCGTGGATTTCCTTGCCCAGAGCGGCCGCGACATAAACGACCGAGGAGTACCGCGTCACCAGCGCACTGCAGTTCGCGATCATGTGATCCGTGTTGCCGGCCGCGAGATGCATGGCGTCCGGCGCGTACCGCTCGACCTCACGTGCCGCGCGCCGGGCATTCTCGTTCGGGTGGAACTTGAACAACAGCGGGCGCCCATCGGCGATGCGCAGGGCCTTGGCGATGAACTTGCGGCGGTTTTCGTACTTGAAGGTTTCCCGCATATCGGAGGTCGCGGCCAAAACGTAGTCCCGATGGGGAAAGTCGTTGTTCCTCAGGGCCACGCAGTTGTCGAAGTTCGGTAAGCCGGTCACGCGGATCTTGTCCGGCCGCACGCCCTTGCGGATGAACAGGTCGCGGTAGCCTTCGGAGGCGACGCAGAACACGTCGTAGGCATCCGAAAGACCGGTCGTCGACGTCTGCGCGAGCCAGCGCGGCAGTTTCAGCGTTCGAACGAGGTGATAGGCGAAGTTCTCGGGATCGGTCATGCCCTCCTGCACCAGGACCATCCGGGTCCCGCGGATGCGCCGCGGGACGATCAGGTCACTGCAGGTGACGACCAGATCGTAAGGCCCCCGGCGCCCCTCGAAGTCGAATGCAACCTGGGAGCAACTCAGGAACTCCAGGGTCTGTCGTTGGAACCGACCGCCCAGAACCGTGAAGTCCAGCAGCCCCGAACGCTGCACTAGGCTGCCGAGACCATCACAGAAAAAGGGGGTGAAAAAGCAGTCGAATTGCGGCAGACGCAAAGAGATCTGATACATCATCCGGGTCTGGTTCAGCGAACCACAGACAAACAGCGCCTTCACGTACCCTCCTCTTCGTCGGCCGATTCGGAACTCGGGATCGAGTGGCCAGGGTGCAGACCATCGGCTCCGGCAAGACCGACATGCACCGGGGATCCACAGGAACGCACGGTATCCCTGCGACAAGTCACTTGCGTGACGACAAGCTTTCAGTTCGATTGCAGGAGTCCGGACTGCGGCGACCCACAGCTCGACAGCCGCTATCGAGCCAGCACGCACGAGATCGGAGGACCACCATCATCAGTCGGTAACGCGCAAGTCACATGCACGACGGATGAACACGTCAACATTCGAGCTGCCTCGCCGGAGGTTCCCACGGCGGGGCAAACGCCCGACTGTTCGCCCCGCATGCCTGCGGGGCTCTTTTTTAATCGGTCCTGTCCCCCTCCCGATCGCACTGCGCACCGGCACCCCCGATCGGTTCCGCTTGCCGGAACCCCACACCATCGGCATCATTGAGCAGTCGCCCGAGATCATTCGGCGCGACGAACCCATAACGGCCCCGATGCCACGGATTTGCCCGGCTGCCCAGGCCGCGACACCGAAGCGGCACCGGCGAGGCCGGATCCCCACCAAATTCCCCACCCTGGAAGCTGGAGACTGAAGATGACGACCGGGAACGGCGCGGCAAAGCCGCCCGAAGGCTCGAAGAAGCGTCGAATGGCGGGCAGGACGGCAACACCGCGAGTGGGCCGGAACAAGGGCACGAACCCGGCGGATGCACCGGCCGAGAGCGTCGAACCGGGACACGAGATCGAACACACACTGGAGTCCCTGTCGGTCGATGAAGACACGGCCAAGCGCATGCAGGCGCTGCCGCAGGATGTCGGCTGGCTGCTGGTGACGGCGGGCGCGGTCGGCGTCGTGATGCCCGGGGTGTTGGGCTTGCCATTCCTCGTGCTCGGCGGGCTGATCCTGTGGCCGAAGACCAACCGGCGCGCGGAGCGCTGGCTGGAAGGGCATGCGCCAAAGCTCTTCCAGGGCAGCATGCGGCAGATCAGCCGCTTCCTCGACGATCTCGAACGGCGCTACCCCCGATCACCGAAATCCTGAGCTGATTCACATCCGGGCCTCGCGGGGTGAGGCCCGAATCATCGCCGCAGCCGACCCGCGGTGTGGCGACAACGCGTTACCCCCGGTGGAACTCCGCGAACAACACGGACATCGCGCATTCTGGCCTTCCCACCAGGATGCGAGTCATAGCATCGCGAGCGTCGGGAGTGATCTCGAAGCGCCTTCGAGCCGCCATACGGTCCCCTCGGTACAGCGGAGAGGCCTGGCAATAAGGCGTCTCCGCTGTTTTCCCTCGACGTATCAGCTAGCTGCGGAATTGAGGAACGGGACGCGAATCAACGCTTGATCGGCCCCTCTGTTCGGCCGCCCTTTCACGGCGAAAACTGAAATAGATTCATCAGATCCCCAACGGCCGGACGATTCTCTGGGATGTACTGGTCCCGCGTATGAACGGGATTCGGCAAGTTGTCACGACTACGCCCAGACAATGGCTGAAAATCCCAATTGTGCTCGATGAACTTGGCGATCGATGCATGATCGTAATACGTATGATCCACATGACCTTGCTTTGCCCAGGGTGAGACAGCTAGGAGAGGGATACGAGTTCCATCGCCGAAGAAGTCCACGGCCTGCACATAGCCGGAATCGTAGTAACCACCACCCTCGTCCACAGTGATCAAGATCGCCGTCTTCTGCCAAAGTTCCTTATTCCTTTTTACCTGGCTCACGAGACGTGCGACAAATTGCTCCCAGTCCGGCACCGTTGCGTTGGCCGGATGTCCAGCCTTGCTCTCGAACGGCCGAACGAATGAGACGGCAGGGAACTGCCCTGCCGCCGCCGAAACGTCGGCATAGAACTCTGACATGCCTTGCAGCCTGTTCTTGAGCGATGTCGTCATTACCCCCTTGAATCCGGTGAAAGGATCACAGATACCGCAGTACTCGGCCGTCGTCTTAGTCTTCTCCCTGCCACCGCTATACCATTTCCAGGAAATGCCGTTCTTGGCCAGGGCCTGAGCAAGGTTCGGAACCGTCTGCGGAGGTAGCGTAAAGTGATCAGGCCCCACGGGCTTTTCCTGACCATCGAAGGTGTATCCTAGGCCATAATTGTTCACGAGATAGTAGGTACCTGGATCGCAATTACCGTTCCGGAATGGCTTGTACGGCAAGGACCCAAGATAATTCATGATACCTGAGACCCCAGGCTGCGCGTTATCGGAGCAATTGACGTAGGAACCTCCCGTATAGCCATCATGCTGGTAAAAGTTGTTGCTGCCCTTCTGCGGATCCGGGTTTTCGATCTGGTTAAGAAACGGGATAGCGGGTACGCCCTTCTGATTGAAGAATGCCACGTCCGCAGTCGCTATCGCCAAAAAATTTGCTCCCGTTCCACCTTGTATCGACTGATGATAGTTGTCGCTGATCGCATAACGGTCGGCCATGTTCTTAAATAGCGGCGCATCCCCGGCGCTCATGTTATAGAAGCCGAGCGCTTCACCGCCCTGGTAGGTGTTCTCTGGCGACGGTACGGGATAGCCCGGCCCGAAGTTATTGTCGCCGCCGATCCCAACCGTAGTGCTAACCCACGCGAACAAATCATTCTTGCCGCCATCGATCTGCTGCCACATCTGAAAGAATCGATGCGGCGGATCGCCCAGGTAGGCATCGTAGGGTACGTATTTCGTAATCTGGAATGGGCCATTCGGTAGGCTCTTGGGAAAGCGCTCGTCCGCCACGTATGGAGGCAAACCCGTCGCATAAGTGGTCTGCGGTTGCGGCAGGACGGTAAAGGACGCCCCATGCTTGGGCATGACTTTATAGACCACCTTGTTTGTCGCGCGGACCTGCGCTGCCTTGGCGAAGTTGGGTCCAGGACTGCCATCTTCTTTGATTATCCCCTGAGACAGCAGATTGTTGATTGTTTGCCCCGCAATTGGCTTGTATCCACCGAACAAATTGTCGAAGGTGTGATTTTCGCCAATGACAACGATGAGGTGTTCAATCGGAGTTTTGGTTGCAGCAGAAACCACCGAATTTCCGAAAGCTGCACAAACTGCAGCAGTGATCGCAAATCCTGACCTCAAGGAGCACTTGCCGAACATGATTCATTCCTCCGCTCGGTTTCCTAGGTTCATGAGTCTGGGACGAGCTGAGCACGGCGAACAACGTTATGGACTGGCCGCGTTCGGGCTCCATTGCCCGAGGAGACCAGAACCCCTTTCATGGATTGCAGAGCGGTCCGTTCGCAATCGGCTCGGCTGCCAGCGGGGACTCTATCGGCCGTGTGTGACCTTAAGGTTGCGGAACGGTCACGATCCAGTGTCTGCACACACAGAAATCCGTCAACTCTCGTTGTTCGGTCGTCAACGTCTGTCCGCCGGCCGAGCCTGCCCGCGGCTCCCCTTACGAACCGGCCTCCTCCACGCTCGCTTCAGGCCAAACCACCCCACCTGCCCAGTCGGGCTGACCGGCTCGAGCTCCACAATTTTTGATGCCGGCGAGCACGGTTAGCGAACCAAGGTCCAGAGCATCGGGTAAGCGCTGCCAGTAATGCAGCGATTCTGGCCCCATCAAGGCCGCGGCATGCGGTCCTACGTCTCGCGAATCTCCGGCCTCAATGCGACACCGTGGCGCACTGCTGCGGAGCTACCCTCTCCAGTCGCTACAAGTGAGCAGACATGGATCGGTCACTCGTCCGTCATTGAACCGTCACGGTGGGATGAAACGATGCCGCCTTCTTCAATTAAGGCTCTAGTGGGAGGCATCATGAATCCGAGGACGTGTGCGGTCGCAGCGGCGTCTTTCCTATCGCTACAGGCTGTCGGATCAGAGGCCGCACCTGCCCCGGCGATTCAAACGGCGACTTTCATCGGCATGCCACCACCGGCGAGTGACGACGAGAAGACAGACATCTACACCAAAGCCACGTTGCGCATTCGCTATAAGGGTGGCAAGCAACAGGACTTTCCGTTGGTCTATCACGAACTGATGGGAACGACCGATGTCGTCAAGGGAGAAGTCGTGGGCGGGCTGCACGACTACCACAACGCTCCGATCAGCGACGCCGATGGGCAATTGGCCTCCGATGCGCCGGACGGCAATTCCTAGCTTAAGGTGCCGGGTCTGACTTCCTCGAAGCCGGCTAAGAAGAACGCCCTCGCGCTCGTGACCCATTTCGAATACAAGGAATTACCACCGGCCGGACAGACTGGTAGCTTTTGGAGCAAGCTGCCTGCGACGATGGGCGTTTCGCTGATCGAGCAGAACAAGACCGACGGTCGACTCGCCGTACAGAGTTACAGACCGATAGACTTCAGCCCGATCAACGGCTTGTGGATTCCCTGTGCGGCTTCGGTATCGCCGTGGAATACGCATCTGGGCAGCGAGGAATACGAGCCAGACGCAAAGGTTCGAGGCGGTGGAGTCAAGGACAGCGATAGTGACGATGCGACTGATATAGCATCGTTTAGCAACTACTATTTTGGCGACCCGGATCAAGCTAATCCTTACCACTACGGGTTAGTTCCCGAAGTGCGTGTAAAGGCTAACGGATCAACTGACCTCACCGTCCATTACGCGCTCGGTCGTATTGCCAGGGAACTCGCCGAGGTCATGCCGGACCAGAAGACCGTGTACATGGGAGACGACGGCAAGGCAACAGGCCTCTTCATGTTTATTGCCGATAAGCCTGGCGATTTGTCCTCCGGTTCTCTATACGCCGCGAAGTGGAAACAGACCGGCACCGCGGATGGCGGTCAGGCAAAACTCGATTGGATCAAGCTGGGTTCAGCGTCGGATGCCAGTATTAGAGCCTTGGTCGAAGGTGGAATCAAGTTCGCCGACATCTTCGATGCGAAAAACGACGACCCGGCAGACCCAGCCTACAGACCGGTCTACACCTACACGGGAACTGAATGGCTCAAGTTGAAACCGGGCATGGCGAAGGCGGCCGCGTTTCTCGAAACCCGTCGTTACGCCGCCTATCTCGGAGCGACGACCGAGTTCAACAAGATGGAAGGCGTCACGCATGACCCTATCCCAGGCGAAGGATACAAGGCGCGCGCCTATATCATGATTTCCCGCGTCGAAAAGCTCATGACGGACACGGCGGGCGATATACAACTGACCGAGAATCAAGGGGGCGCTGTATACGAACTGGATTTGCGAGGTCAGCGTAAGGACATGGCCGGACGCCCGATCCCAAGTCAATATGTCGCTGGCGCGGTTCGCTCCGTACCGGAACTGCTCGGGGGCTGGTTGGGGCGCGACGCAGTCGGTTCGGAAATCAAGGATTCCGAGGGTAACCGCTGCCTACAGGAAAAAGTGTGCGGTGGCGATAACCTGAAGCTATCGCCAAGCATTCGTACGCTGTTCATCGGGGAGGATACTGCAAGGCGAAATAACAACTACGTCTGGGCGTTCAATCTTGAGACTCGTCGTCTGTCACGCATTCTTTCGGTGCCGAGGGCTGCGGAAGCTACCGGTTTGCAGGTGGTCGAGAATCTGAATGGCCATGCTTATATCATGAGCAATTTCCAGCACCCCGGTGAGGCCGATCAGATGGTAAACCCCGGCGATGAGGACCTACTTCCCCTGCTCAAGAGTAAGTGGGACAACCTGCAAAGGGCGGCTATCGGCTATATCGGAACCATCGAAGGAGCTCTTCCAGCGCTGAAATAAGTTAGGCGTCCCGCGGTTCCACCCCAGCATCGGAACCGCGGGATCCTGCCATTACTGCACGGTGCGGTCGAACGTGACGGCATCGTGGATTCCCACCCGCTAGCTGCCGATACCCACGGCCTTAAGCCCGGCCGCATCCATACAAGTGCCAGCCCCCGAACGAAACGACTACCGTTCTTGACCAGCGTCCTACGGCTCAGCCTTAGGCGAATGCGGCGCCCCTGAAAACCTGAAAGACAACAATCGCCGCTGACATCATTGAACACTCAAAAAGGGAGACGCGGGCACCAGCATGACTCCCAGCTTATCGGGGTTTCCCAGAAGCAGCCCTTTCCGCAGGCAACGAACTGGGACTATCCTGACTCACCGCGGAGCCGGTTGCCCGGATCGCCAGCGCATTTGGCACTTATCCGCCGCGGTCATACCCAGCGGGTGTGACCCGGATGTGCTGACGACAGGATCGAAAGAAATGGAGACCCTAGTTCGGGAACGCCAACGATGCGCTCGATCATCCCTGACCGAAGCCCGTTGGCATCCCGTCCGTTGCATTCAAGCTAGCACGTGGAGTGCGAAGGCATCCAAGGCTGCCGCGGGGCCGGACCCCGGTCCTCGCGGTCGAATCAGAAGCCCCACCAATCGGTCGATGATTCCGGCGGGCCCGTGCGATCGCGGGAGACCCGCTCATGATCGGGACGATGTGGTGCACGCGGCAGAGCGAGGACTGGGCTTGGACTGGCCTGAGCCTTCGCGGGCGGCCTTGTCACCTGGCTTTCGCGATCCGCGGCCAGAATCCCGTGCTGCAGCAGACGTGCACGGACGACGTGACGGCTCAGCCCGAGCAGGCGCGCGGTGCGAAGCTGATTCGAGTGGCTGTGCCGGTAGGCCGCGCGGAGTATGGCTTGTTCGATCTTGTCGTAAAGATCGGGCAGGCCCAGCTCGAACAGCGAGTCAAACATCTGTTCGAAGTCCTCGAGTTCGGCGCCGCGGCGGCTCGCGGACTCCCGGCCTTGAAAGTGAGACAGATTGAGGTCGGCCGGTCTGATGGTGTTGTTGCAAGCGACCAACAGCGACTGATGAATCACATTCTCCAGTTCCCGAATGTTACCTGGCCAGGGATGTTCGAGCAGGGACTGCCGGGCCTCCTCTGAGAAACGGTGCTCCGAACAACCTAATCGGTGGCCATAGAACCCGGCGAAATGCTCGGCCAGCGGCATTATGTCGCCGGGCCGCTTGCGCAGTGGCAATAATTCCAGGGGAGCCACCTTCAGGCGATAATAAAGGTCCTCCCGAAATCGCCCTGCGACAACGGCCTCTTCGAGGCGCACATTCGTCGCGGCGATCAGGCGTACGTCGATAGGTATCGGTTTGTGGGATCCGATCCGCACGACTTCCCGTTCCTGAAGCACGCGCAGCAGCTTCACTTGCATGGCGTGCGGCAGGTCGCCGACCTCATCGAGAAACAGGGTGCCTCCCGAAGCTGCCTCGAACCAGCCCTGCTTGGCGCTGATCGCTCCGGTGAACGCCCCTTTCTCGTGACCAAAAAGCTCGCTCTCGATCAGATTCTCGGACAAGGCGCCGCAGTTGACCGCCAGAAAGGACGCATTGCGGCGGTAACTCAGCGCGTGGACGTGGCGGGCGACGAGTTCCTTGCCGGTGCCGGTTTCGCCCACTATCAACACATTGATTTCGCTGGGAGCGACGAGCTTGATTCGCTCCAGAAGAGCCTGTGAAGAAGGATCCTCGAATACCAGGGCGGAAGCCCTGACCGACAAGGACATCGCGGACGGATTCGGGAAGGACAGCAAAGGCATGTTCACGAACGATTGTTTGGGCAGCGTGATCCCAAACTCTAACAATTGGCTCGTCACTTACAAACAATAAGGAGATCCTAGGTTATTTCTTGTTGGAATAAGCGCTCCCCTTGCCGTTCTAGGCCTGCCTGTCCGTTGCGTGGACGTTCAGCCGCCGCTGAGCACCAAACCGACTCTCGCGATCGGCTGGCCGTTCCAGTGCCGCTGGAAGTTGATCGAACTCATGAACGTGGCGCGCAGCATGCGGTCGATATGGAGCCGCCCGTTCAGGTGATCGATATCGTATTGCAGGATGCGCGCAGAACGGCCTTCGGCATCAATCTGATTGACTGCCCATGCTGATTCATTAGGAGGTTACCCGGACAGCCGTGGCTCGCGGCGTCACCGCGGTGAATCCGTTGAGGCTGAGGCAACCCTCGAAAAACAGGCCAGGCGCCGGATGGACGACCGACGGGCTCGGATTGATCGGCACGTGAAACGGGACCGGTTTCCGCCCGCGTTCTGCGATCTGTTCGGGGTTCAAGTCCCGCTGATACTCGGCACGGTCTTCGATTACCGCGATCTGCAGCCCGACGCCGACCTGCGGTGCGGCAGGGCCGACGCCCGCGGCGTCCTGCAGCGTTCCCCGCATCGCCTCGATCAGGTCACCGAAGTCGGGCTCGAAATCTCATGCGGGTCGACGGCGCGAGCCTTGCTTCGCAAGACGGGTTATCCGGCCTGGCGGATTCTCAGGACCAGGGAATTCGTTCGACACATGGTCTGTTGGTGGCGTTCAAACGAAGGCAGGGCTGGCGGTGCCGTCGGAGCGGCAGCCATCCGGCAGGGTTGCCGCTGCAGCGGCACAGGTTCAATGGGGCTGGGTCCAAAGTCCCCGCAAACGCGGCCCTGTTCCGCGCTGGCATCCATCCTGCAATGAACATGCTCAGAAAGCCGACCGTCGCCACCGGAGGCCGGACCATCCGATTGGATCGGTTGCTCGCGTTGCCGGCACGACCGTCGTTCCCGCCAGGGGCTGGGTCGGTCGTCATGCGAGTCTGTGTGTCATCTTTCTCGCCGAGGAGTTCATATGAGTACCCCTGCAGTTGCAACAAGCCAACGCGATCTGCCGAGCATCGCGCCCTTGCCTCTCTCCCCTACGCCGGCCCATGTGATCCAAAGCGACGCCGAAGCGATCGCCACCGCAAAGCGGCTTGCGGCGGAATTTGCCGCCGAAGCATCGGAACGCGACCGCGAGCGCCGGCTGCCGATCGCCGAACTCGACGCCTTCTCGCAGAGCGGGCTATGGGGCATCACCATCCCGAAGGAATACGGGGGGGCTGGCGTATCCTATGTGACGCTCGGCGAAGTCATCAAGACCATATCGGCGGTTGATCCGTCGATCGGCCAGATTCCGCAGAACCACTTCGTGATCGTCGACCACATCCGGTTGGACGGTACCGAGGCTCAAAAGAAGTTTTTTTTCGGCCTGGTACTGCGCGGCGTGCGATTCGGCAATGCGTTTTCGGAAAAGAGCAGCCGAACCGTCACCGAATTTCAGACCCGGATAACCAAGCAGGGCGATGATTACGTCGTCAACGGCACGAAGTTTTATTCCAGTGGCGCGCTGCTGGCCCACTGGGTACCCATTGTGACAGCCGACGAAGGCGGGCTGCCGTATTTGGCGGTGGTCGAACGTGCCGCGCCCGGCTTGACCATCGTCAACGACTGGTCGAGTTTCGGCCAAAGGACGACCGCCAGCGGCACCGTATTGATCAATAACGTTCGTGTCGCCGCGGCACACGTGATTCCCATCTATCAGGCGTTCGCCCGGCCGACCACGGGTGGCCCGAGCTCGCAGTTCATCCAGGCTGCGGTAGATGCCGGTATCGCGCGCGGTGCGATTGATGACACCATCCATTTCGTCCGTAACTTTACGCGTCCGTGGATCGACAGCGGACAGGATCAGGCTACACAGGACCCCTACACGATTCAGCAGATCGGCGACCTCGAACTGCGTCTTCACGCCGCCGAGGCTTTGCTCGAACGGGCTGCGCGCGTGATCGAAGTCGGCGTCGCGAATCCGAATGAGGAAACGGTCGCTGCGGCTTCGATCGCTGTGGCTGAAGCCAAGGTGTTGACCACTGAAATCGCGATTCAGGCCACCAACAAGCTATTCGAGCTGGCGGGCACCCGTGCGACGCTGGAGGAATACAACCTCGACCGGCATTGGCGCAACGCCCGCACGCACACCTTGCATGACCCCGTGCGCTGGAAGTTCCACGCGATAGGCAACTACTACCTGAACGACGTCAAGCCGCCCCGGCATCCTTGGATCTGAGGCATCTCTCTTCTCCCGCCATTCGCGCGATACGCGCGAAGCATCTGAGCCAGGGGTCCGTTGAAGCCGGGCCCCTACTCCCTCACGCAGTCAATATGAACGCAACGGTTCTAATTGTTCGCCCGGCGATCTTCGAGGGCGATGGCACGAGCGCCCGCAGCGCCGTCGATCCGGCGGACGCCGGGTTGGAGAGCCGGAGAGGTTCATGAACCCGTTGCGTCAACCGATGCTAGCCCGCTGATGCCCTCACGCCAGGCCGTCGGGGGACTTGTCGTGCGGATGGGTTGCGAAGGACCGGTCAAACGGTCGCCGGCCCCAGCAGCCAGCTCAGCACCATGCCCTCGAGTGCCGCGAAGGACGGATTGCTGCGGTCCCTGGGCCGCGGCAGCGTGACAGCGATATCGTGCAGGATCCTACCGCCTTCCAGCATCACGATGCGGTCGGCCAAGGTGACGGCTTCGGCGACGTCGTGGGTCACCAGCAAGGCGGTAAATCCCTGCTCCCGCCAAAGTCGTTCGATCAGCCCCTGCATCTCGATCCGGGTCAGCGCGTCCAGCGCCCCCAAGGGTTCGTCCAGCAGCAACAGGTCGGGGTGGCGGATCAGTGCGCGGGCGAGTGCGACGCGCTGGCGTTGACCGCCGGAGAGCACCGCAGGCCATTCCGCGGCATAACTGGACAAGCCGACCTGCCGGAGCGCATCGGCGGCGCGCTCGGTCCAACTCTCCGGAAGGCCGAGGCGCACGTTGGCGAGCACACGCCGCCAGGGTAGTAGCCGGGCGTCCTGGAACATCACGCAGCAAGTGGCCGTGCCGCCGTCGCCAGAACGGCCGTTGTCGACTCGTCCGGCAGCGGCCTGTTCAAGCCGGGCGATCAGCCGCAGCAGGGTGCTCTTGCCACAGCCGCTGCGACCGACGACGGCGACGAACTGGCCGGGCGGAATTTGCAGCTTGAGATCACTCAATACCAAGCGTGGTCCGTAGCCTTTGCTCAGGCCCGCGACATCGAGAGAACAGCCGCGCAGCGATCCGGGCGGTCGAGGTGGCGTCACCGCGTTCGATACCCCGGATGCCAGAGTAGCAGGCGGCTTTCGAAGCGACGGGCGACCCAATCGGCCAGTTTTCCGAGGGCGGCGTAGAGCAGGATCGATAGAACGACGACGTCGTCCTGCATGAATTCCCGCGCATTCATCGCGAGGTAACCGATGCCCGAAGAACTCGCAATCGTCTCGGCTACGATCAGCGTCATCCACATGATGCCCAGTCCATAGCGAATGCCGACCAGAATCGAAGGCAACGCTCCGGGAAAAAAGACATCCCGGAACAGGGTGATGCGGCTCAGGCCGTAAGCCCGTCCCATCTCGACCATGGCCGGGTCGACGTTCCGGAAGCCCAGCAGCGTGTTGACGTAGACCGGGAAGAACACGCCGAGCGCCACCAACACAACTTTGGTCTCCTCGCCGATGCCGCACCACAGAATCAGTAACGGCACCAGCGCGAGGTGGGGGATGTTGCGGAGCATTTGCAAGGGTGTGTCGAGCAGGCGTTCGGCCCAGGGCGACCAGCCATTTGCGATGCCCAGAAGAAATCCGAGACCGGCCCCGAGCAGGAAACCGCTCAAGGCGCGTACCGAACTGACGGCGAGATGCTCGGCCAGCTCTCCGGAACGGATCAGGCCCCAGCAGGCGGTCGCGACGTCCCATGGTGAAGGAAACAAGGCGTCATTCATCCAGCCCCGCGTTGCCGCCAGCCACCAGAGGGTCAGCAGCGCCAACGGCAATAACCAGGGGGCGAGGCGCCAGGTCCAGCGATCCCGCTGGGGGAAGCTCATTGGGTAGTGGCGCGCAACTCTACCTGACCGGTATCGCCGACCGGACTGAGGTGCAGGACCGGTTTGGCCCGGCCCCTGATCTCGGGCCGCTTCAACGGCAACAAGGGAAACAGCAGTTCCGCCACGCGATAAGCCTCTTCGAGATGCGGGTATCCCGATAGCACAAAGGTGTCGATTCCCAATGCGGCGTATTCGTGTAGACGCTCGGCCGCCGTTTTCGGATCACCGACCAGGGCCGTGCCAGCGCCACCACGAACGAGCCCGACCCCGGCCCACAGGTTGGGACTGACCTCCAGGTTTTCGCGGGACCCGCCGTGTAAGCGTGCCATACGGCGCTGGCCTTCGGAGTCGGAACGGGAAAATGCCCGCTGCGCGGCCGCGATCGTGGCCTCGTCCAGGTGTTTGATCAATGCGTCCGCGGCATTCCAGGCCTCCTGCTCGGTCTCGCGCACGATCACGTGCACGCGCAAGCCAAACCGGACTCGGCGCCCCCATGCTGCCGCTCTTTGCTGCACGTCCTGTATCTTTTTGCCCACGTCCAGGGGCGGCTCGCCCCAACTCAGGTAGTAGTCGATGTGCTCCGCCGCCAGCGCGTGGGCCGCATGCGATGAGCCTCCGAAATAAAGGGGCGGATGGGGCGCCTGGACCGGTGGAAAGGCCAGTCGTGCTCCTTTGACGCGTACATGCTCTCCGTCGAAGTCGACGGCTTCGCCGGCCATGAGTCTGCGCCACACCTGCAGAAATTCCGCGGTCAACGCGTAGCGGGCATCGTGTGGCAGGAAGATGCCGTCGCCCGCCAGCTCGGCACCGTCACCGCCGGCGACGACGTTGACGAGCAAGCGTCCGCCGGACAGGCGGTCCAGCGTTGAGGCCATGCGTGCGGCTGCCGTCGGCGAGGTCACTCCCGGACGGACCGCGAGAAGAAAACGAAGCTGTTCGGTCACCGGAATCAACGACGAGGCGACGACCCAGGGGTCCTCACAAGTCAGTCCCGTGGGGACCAGGGCACCCCCGTATCCCAGGCGATCAACGGCCTGAGCGATCTCACGCAGGTAACCGTAGTCAATCTCCCGCGCGCCGCGCGTGGTGCCTAGATAGCGACCATCCCCGTGGGTCGGCAGAAACCAGAAGATATTCATTGGATTACCCTCAACGTCGGAAAAGCTTCGGCGACGTCGACGCGCCTCGGCAACAACTTCTGCGTCCACAAGGTGTCGGCTATCGCCTGCTGGGCTCGGGCCAGTTCTGCCCCGGCCTTGTGCACCCCGTACCCCCGGCGCTCGAGCGCCTTCTGTAGCACCGGGACGCCGATGTTCAGGCGGCGATTCAACAACTCGGCGGCCTCCGTGACGTGAGCCCGTGTCCAGGCATCGGTTTGGGCGATCTCGTCGAGGATCAGGTCGATCAACTCGGCGTGCTCCCTGACAAATGCGGCGCGCGACGTGAAGACCTCATGGTTGTCGACCAAAGAGCGGCCGTCGATCAGGATTCGAGCGTGCAGGGAGGTTTCGGCTGCGGCCAGGTGGAAATCCCATACAGCCCAGGCGTCGACGGCCCCACTTTCGAAGGCGGAGCGCGCTTCGGCTGGAGTCAGATAGACCAAGTCAATGTCGGAGCTCTGGAGTCCGCTGGAGAGCAATGCGCGCGTGAGCAGATAGTGAGCGTTGGAACCCCGTGCGACGGCGATCTTTCGACCCCTGAGCTCGGCGAGACCGCGCACCGGCGAATTTCGATCAACCAGCACGGCTTCCCCTGCGGGTGCAGCTGACTGATAACCCACATAGGCCAAGTCTGAACCTTGCGCGGCAAGAGCATAGACCGGCGGGGTCTCGCCGGACGATGCGAAATCCAGGCGGTTCGCATTCAGTGCTTCCAACATCGGTGGCCCGTATGCGAATTCCGCCCAATGAACGGCGACGCCGCGCTCCTTGAGGCGTCGGTCCAGTTCTCCACGCTCCTTGACCAGGATCAGGGTGCCGTACTTCTGAAATCCGATCCGCACCTGCGGCGGTGATTCGCTTCGCGCGACAGCCGGGCAGACCATGAGCAGCGTCACAAGAGCGAGGATTCTCATACGGCTTGCGAACCGAAGTAGCGCTGCCATCCGGTCAGACCCGCCCGTCGCCGGTCGTCGGGAACAGGCCGGGCGCTTGCCGTGGGTGCATATTGCCCAACTCGAACATATGTCCCAGCTTTTCCGACTTGGCACGCAGGTAGATCAGATTCTCGACGTTCGGCACCGGTTCCAGCGGCACGCGTTCCACTAACTTCAACGGATAGCCCGCCAATGCATGGAACTTCGCCGGGTTGTTGCTCATCAGGCGTATTGTCGTGACGCCGAGATCCTGAAGGATCTGAGCGCCAACATCGTAGCTCCGCGAATCCACCGGCAGCCCGAGATCCAGGTTCGCCTCGACCGTGTCGCGGCCCCGGTCCTGCAGCTCATACGCCTTCAGCTTGGGGGCGAGCCCGATGCCCCGCCCTTCATGTCCCCTCAGATAGACCAAAACTCCGCATCCAGCCTTATCGATCTTCGCCAGGGCCCGCTGAACCTGATGGCCACAGTCACAACGCAACGAACCCAGCACATCGCCGGTCAGGCACTCGGAATGAACGCGCACCAACACGTTATCCCGGCCACGAAGGTCGCCCCTGACCAATGCGAGATGCTCGGTTCCATCGAGCACCGAGCGATACACATGGGCATTGAAGACGCCCGACGAGGTGGGGAGCCGGGCCTCGGCCAGATGCTCGACCATACGTTCGGTCCGCCGCCGATAGGCCACCAGATCGGCGACTCGAATGATCGGAAGCCTATGACGGCGGGCGAAGCCGAACAATTGACGGCCTCGCGTCATGCTTCCGTTGTCGTTGATGATCTCGCACAGCACTCCGCTGGGGGAAAGGCCGGCGATCCGGGCCAGATCGCCGGCGGCTTCGGTATGTCCGGGCCGTTCCAGGACCCCGTGCCGCCGAGCGCGAAGGGGAAATACATGTCCGGGTCGTCGAAAGTCGCCTGGGCCTTTCGCAGGGTCGGCCAACGCCCGGATCGTCGCGCTGCGGTCGAGAGCGGATATTCCGGTCGTCGTGCCCAGGACGAGATCAGCGGACACCGTGAACGCCGTACCGTGGGCGTCCGTGTTATGGCAGACCATCGGCGGCAAGTTCAACGCGTCAGCGCGTTCCCCGGTCAGTGATACACAGATCACCCCGCTGGTGTGCCGTACCATGAAGGCCAGGTCTTCCGCTGTGACCTTCTCGGCGGCCATGATCAGGTCACCTTCGTTCTCGCGGCACTCGTCATCGACGACGACGACGAATCGGCCCCTGCGGATGGCCTCGATTGCAGTCTCGATCGAATCGTATTCCATCGTGTGTTCTCCAGTTGTAGGTCGAATGGGGCGCAGGCCGCGATCTGCAATGTCTCACGGGCGCGTGGACGAAGTCTGTTTCCGCAGTTGCCGAGCCCGAGGGTCGGTGCTCAGGAATAGAAACTGGGTATCGGCGGTTTCCCGTTCAGCAGCCAGTCGCCAAGGTCGCGCAACTTGTAGTCGACCGGGTCGTGCAGTGTGTGTGTTCTGAGATTGCGCCAGTAACGGTCCAGCCCGGCCTTGGTGCTCGTTGCCCTTGCTCCGGTAACCTCGAACAGGCGCTGGGTGATATCCAGGCCGCCCTGCGAGGCGGCGACTTTGGCGATAGCCGATGCGACGGCTACTTCCGATCGCTCGGACTCGCTCAGCGCGTCCTCTTTTGACCAGGCTTGTTCCAGCAACGATGCGGCGTGGTCGGTCGCAAGGGCCGCCCCGTGCAGTTCGACCAGAAATTCGCCGTATTTCCGGCGGACATAAGGATCTTCGGTCTGCCTCTCGACGCCTGACAGGAACCAGGCGCGTGACTGACTCAGGGTATAGTTGCGTGCATCGGCCAATGCGCCCTCGGCGATGCCCAGGTAAATGTTGGTCAGCACCATTTGTGCGATCAGCGATCGCAGGCTGGCGAAGATACTGCCCAGCGGGCCCGGGTTTCGCAGGATCTCGCGTTCGTAGATTCGGACGTTCTCGAACTCGACACTGCCGCTATCGGTCTGCCGCTGGCCCATATTGTCCCAATCGGCATTGATTCGAAGTCCCTCGCGGTTGCTGGGTATCGCTGCGACCACGAGCTTTCCGCTTCCCTCGGCGTTAGCCGAGACAATCAGGCAATCCGAGTCCATTGCGCCGGAGCAAAAGCTCTTGGCCCCGCGCAGCAGCCAGTCGGGGCCATCGCGCAGCAGTTCCGCCCGCGTGTCCAAGGGGTTCAGGGCGTTTCCCCAGAACCAGCGCCGCAGCACGGTCTGTTCGTGGTAGTACTCCCACTGATCGCCGAACAGCCGGACCGTCGCCAATAGCAGATGCTGAAAACCGAAGAGGTGCGCGAGCGCGCTGTCGGCCCGGGCGATGATCCGAACCAGCCGCAGCGTATCCTGCCAGCCCAGGCCATAGCCGCCGAGTGAGCGGGAGATGCTGGCAGTCAGCAGGCCGCTTTCGCGAAGGCTGTCTCGCTCCTTCTTCGCGGTGCCGCCAGCGCGATCGCGCTCGGCGGCGGTGAGCGCGAATTCCGCCGCCAGTCGTTCGGCGCGTTCGAACAGCTCGGAGGTGGTTATCTCCTGGGGTTTTACAGCCGCAGCGGTTTTCATATCAGGCGGCCGCCTTGCCGGATCGCTGCGCTTCCGCGGCACGGATCAGCGGCAGCACTCGTCGGCCGAAATACTCGACTTCCTCCTGGAAATGCAGGAAGCCGGTCAGCACCAGATCGACTCCAGCATCCTTCAACGCCAGCACGCGGTCCGCGATTTGCTGCGGTGTTCCGATCAGGTTGGTCTTGAAACCGTCGTTGTACTGAACGAGATCCTCGAAGCTCGATTTAGCCCAGTTTCCCTCGCCTTCGGGGGAAGACTTTCCGGCCTGTTTGACTTCGTGTCCAAAGGCTCGAACCGCATCAAAATCCGCTTTTTCGATGATTTCGGCCAACTGCCTCCGGGCCTCTTCTTCGGTATCGCGGACGATCACGAAGGCATTGACGCCGATCTTGACCGAGCGCCCATGCTCGGCGGCCTGACGCCGAATGTCGTCGATCTGCGCCTTGATACCCTCGAGGGTGTTGCCGTTTGTGAAATACCAGTCGGACACGCGGGCAGCCATCTCGCGCGCAGCCCTGGAACTGCCACCCTGAAAGATCTCCGGGTGGGGCTTCTGCAGGGGTTTGGGCTGCAGCGTGAAGTCGTGAAACCGATAAAAGTCGCCGAGGAAAGTGAACTGGTCCTCGGTCCAGATTCCTTTCAGTGCCCTGATGAATTCCTCGGAACGACGATAGCGCTCGTCGTGTTCCAGCCAGGGCTCGCCGATGGCGGTGAATTCGGTCTTGAACCACCCGCTGACCACATTGACTGCGACACGGCCGCCGGTCAGCTGGTCGATCGTTGCGATCTGCTTGGCGAGCACGGCCGGGTGCCAAGGCCCCGGGAGCACCGCGGCGATGACACGCAAGCGTTCCGTGGCGGCCAGCAAGGCGTGCGTGAAGGATACCGATTCGTGCTGGTACTCCGCGCCATATCCGGCAGTGAACCGGATCTGGCTGAGCGCATAGTCGAAGCCAGCCTTCTCCGCCAACTGTGCGAGCTTGCGGTTGTACTCGATGTCCCAGCTCGTCCGTTGCTCGATCTTGCTGATGACCAGGCCACCACTGACGTTGGGTACCCAGTAGGCGAATTTTACCGGCTCACCCGTTGACGGATTTTCCTGCTGACTCATCGCAATCTCCTGTGATGGGTGGGGCCGCTGCTGAACCGTGAAGCTCCCAGGGCCGGTGAGTTGAGTTCGGGTCCGGACGAAAACCAGTCCGCAGCGACATGTGAGGGTCGTAATCCTTTGCCATTGCCGATCCGCGCGCGCGGATCGAGTGGAACGCGACCATGGTCTTTCCGGCTCGTCGTCTTTTGTCGTCAGGCCGCTTTCACCTGCCGACCTTGCTCGGCGCGAAATCGGAATAGCTCCAAGGCCTGGCGTGCCGCCCGTTCGATCCGTTCCAGCACCACCGGATCGACGAAGCGAGTCCCATCGAAGCCCTGTTCCGCCGCGTAGACACCGGTGGGTATCGTCGATGCGCCGAAAAAGCCGAAGAGAGGGCGCAACTGGTGTTCGATAATTAATGCGTGTTTGTCGCCGCCGCCGGTTGCCCCCAGGATCACGGGCACCTCGCTCAGTGCATTCGGCTCGATCAGGTCGAACAGATGCTTGAAAAGGCCCGTGTAGGACGCCTTGTAGACCGGTGTGACGGCAATGAGGATGTCGGCGGACTCGATTGTCCGCAACGCGCGTTTGCCGACCTCCCCCAGTTCTTGGGGCGTTCGTGCCGGACCGATAAGCGGGGCCAAGTCGGCCAATTGATAGCGTTCCAGCGAGCGTAGCGTGGCCTGTTCCGCTATCGCCTCGAGGATTTGGGCTGCCAGCGCCACCGTCTTCGACGGTGAGCCCAGGTTGCCCGTCACGACCACTACGTTCAAATCACTCATGCAAGCCCCTTGGTTCGTTGCTTCGATAATGTTTGTTCACGGCGCTGCGTCGCCTCGCAGCCGGTCAGAACGTGAAATTGACGCCGGCACCGATCGTCCACTGGCTGGCATTGGTCTGGTAGGTGCCCAGCGCGAGCGTGTTCCGCGTCACCGTTCCCTCGAACGAGTAGGCGCCGAATCCATCGACCCGAAAACTCTCGGTGAACCGGTAACCGAGGCCGGCGGTCAGTGTGTGCTGCCAGACGACCGGTACCAGCGTGGTTTGGACGACCTTGACCAGATCGTTGTAATTCAGGACGCCCGGTACGGGGGTGTTGAAGGGAAGCGTGCCGATCCCGGCGAAATTGCCGATCGTGCCGCTCGGGTTGTCCCTCAGTAGTGGGGTTGCGTAGCTGTAGCCGCCGCGGAACGACCAGCCCTCGTAGGAGTACTGCGCCCCCAGAAGTGCGAGGAACTGATCCTGAAAGAGATCCTTGTAAGCGTTCGCCCCGGACCAGTTTTTCCAGACCGCATCCGCTTCGAGCAGCAGTTCTTCGGTTGGATTTCCGGCAAGGCCGAATTCGACCTCCAGCGGTTGCTCGAGGTTGAGGTTCTGATACTGTTCGTAGCCGTTGACGGTCGTCGCGAGAATTCGCGAGAAGTGGTAGTCAAGCGGCGCCTTGACCGACGTGCTCAAGCTCAGCTGATCAATAGGCTTGTACGTCGCGCCGACCGCGCCGCTGACACTGATGTCATGAACGCTGGAGGTGGTACCTCCGAAGTTCCCGGTCAGTCCCTGGAGCCCCGTGGTATTGCCCGTCGATCCCAGTTGCGCAAGGCCGAAGCCGACCGTCAGGGCCGCCCCGAGGGACAATTCGTCGGTGAGCTGAGCCGCGCCGGCGACATTGGCTCCGAATGAAATCAACTCGTCATTCAATGGAATCGTGGCGGCGCCTCCGACGCCAGCGCCCCCGAGACCGAGCCCGGCTCCGGCGTTCACCGGATGTTTGCGATAATCGGCCCCGAGACCGGCGTTGACGGCAACGCCAGCACCAACCACGTAGCCGGGAGCGACTTCCGCGGTGAAGGCAAAATCGGGCAGGATGTAGTTCCGCGCGACGCTGGCCGAGCGATTGACGTAACCCTGGCTGTACTGCCTGTTGACGACTTCGGGCTGCATGAAGCTGGCGCCGAGTTCGAAGTGGTAGCCTTTCAGCTGGGTCAACGTCGCCGGGTTGCCAAACACTGCTGCGGAGGGTTCCTGCACCCGCGTGTACGCGGCTCCGGCCATGCCGCCCGCAATGGGCTTGTAACTCAGGTTCATGTCGGTGCCGGTATTCAGTGCCATCACGGGCGGCGATACTGATACAACCAGCGCCGCAACCGTGGACGCGGACCATTGGCGCCTGACCGCGCTGCCGGAAGTACTCTGCATAGTCAACTCTCGTTTACCGTTCGGGGAATCGATCGCGATGCGGCCTTCAAGCACCGAACGTTGCTGCATTCCAGCACTGAAGGACGACTTCGCCGTTTCTTTCACCTACGCATTGACCATGCCAGGACGTAAATTATTGAAATAGAATGAGTTGACGACTTGTGACCGACTGCGAATGCCGCTAAGGCGGCACAGCGTCGGCAGGGCTGCCGGCCATGCGGCAACGATTGGAGCTAGCGGGTTCGGTCGTTGCCGGTGGGGCTACGGCCGGGAAGCCAGCAGCGACCCAGAGTTTGCAGCCGGGGCCACTGACGTGACCGGACTGCGCCTGAACCCACCGCCGCATGCCTCGATGCTCGGGGTCGAAGGGAGTCCTTGGATTCGAGCACGAGATCGGCCCGCTGATAGGTACAGATACCCCCGGGATCTACACGGAACCACACTGCGTAGGGGTCAGCCGGAAGCGCGCCGAACGGCGACATCTGGGCCTGTCTGCGTGACGGCAAGGACCGCGACATCAAGAGCGACGGTTGCGTCAGGATGCTGTCGGTCGTCGACGAGTCGGCCGAACCGACCGGATTCCTGTTCAGCGCGGATGGCAAGAAGGCATACGTCTCGATCCGGCATGCGGACGACACGAATATGCCCGAGGTCGACGGTTATGGTACCGACGACATCATCGAGATCAGCGGGTTCAAGACACGGGATTGATCGGCCCGTTCAACGACGCCGGTACAGGGACGTACCGGCCCCAGGCCAAATGCCGAAGCGGAACGCCGATCGACCGCGGCGCCGGGGGTCCCGATCGGACGCTGTCCGGATTGCGTTAGCGGTCAGCCGTCGATCGGCTTGAGCCGTTCCGCAACGGTCCTTTCGAGTTGCTTCAAGCGTGTGAAGATCTCGTGCAGGCGGGGGAACACCGCCATGTTCTTCAGGTACTGCTGCAAAGGCTGAGTTGGCCCGCCCGCGTACATGCCGGGCTGCTTGATGCTGTTGTTGACGCCGGCGCGATGCAACAGCACCGAATCGTCGGCGACCGAGACATGATTCAGCACCCCGGTCTGGCCGGTCGCGATGACTCGCTTGCCGAAACGGCTCGACCCGGAAATGCCGGTATGGGCGCAGAGGATGCAATCCTCGCCGATCTCGACGTTGTGTCCGAGGTGACACAAGGCGTCGATGACCGCGCCGTCGTGCACCATGGTCGCACCGTACGTCGCGCGATCGATCGTCGTGTTTGCGCCGATGACGACGCGATTACCGATGACGACCCTGCCGGTCTGCGGGATGCGGTGATTGTGGCGCTGATCGTCCTGGGCGAAGCCGAAACCTTCGGACCCGATCACGCAGCCGGGTTTCAGGATGCTGTCGCTGCCGACCTCGCAGTCGTAACACACGACGCAGCCCGGATGCAGCACGGTGCCGGCGCCGATCGAAACGCCCTGCTCGAGCACCACGTTGGCCATGACGACGGCTCGCTCGCCGAGCCGGACATCCGGACCGATGACGGCCCCGGGACCGACCGTCACGCTGTCGGGAACGACCGCGCTGGGATGGATGATCGCCCCTGGATGAATTCGCGGCCAGCCGCTGTCGCGCACGTCACGATCGGCGTAGGCCTGCTTGATCAGCGCAATCGCGAACCGGACGTTGGACGCGACCAGCACGGAGATCTGGGTATCGTCCGGCAACTGCAGCGCAATGTCCTCGCTGGTAACGACCGCCGCCGGGCCGTTCACGGTGAGCTTCGCGAGAAACTTCGCGTGATCGACGAAGACCAGATCGCCCGGCCCGCACTCCTCGACCGGAGCGATACCGGTTACCTGCACATCCGGGCCGAGCCGGCGCAGCAGAAGGCCCTGTTCGTGAAAGCGATCGAACAGTTCGGAGGTTCGGATGTTCATGCGGGCTTATGCGGCTTGCTGGTGGCGTATCGCGCTGCGGCCGGTGTCCGCGGAGCGGGTATCCTGGGTTCGAGAGTGTTCGTTGATGCAACGCGGGGCGCGCCGCGCGCCGGCTTCAAGATCAACCGGCAGCCGAGTGCGGCGACGCAAGCATATCACTCCCGTTTCGACTGTTGAAACCCCGGCGAATTCACGTGCGACGCGACCTCAGCCAAACAAACGCCGCAGGCCGGCTCCGGGATCGGGCTCGCGCATGAACGCTTCCCCTACCAGGAAGGCGTTGACACCGTGCTGCCGCATCAGGGCGACGTCGGACGGTCCCAGTATCCCGCTCTCGGTAACCAGGATCCGGTCATCGGGAATATTGGGGAGCAGATCCAGGGTCGTCTCGAGGTGCGTCTCGAAGGTCCGGAGATTTCGGTTGTTGATGCCGATCAGAGGCAGATCGAGTTTCAACGCACGGGACAGTTCCTCCGCATCGTGCACCTCGACCAGTACGTCCAGCCCCGCCTCGGCGGCGGCCGTGGCCAGTTCGGCCAGCAGCGCGTCGTCGAGCGCCGCGACGATCAGCAGGATCGCATCGGCCCCGAGCGCCCGCGCCTCGAACACCTGATACGGATCGATCGTAAAGTCCTTGCGCAGAACCGGCAGCGGGCACGCGGAGCGTGCCTCCTGCAGATAGGCATCGGCGCCCTGGAAGAAATCGACATCGGTCAGCACCGACAGGCAGGTCGCGCCGTTCAGCGCATACGTCGCGGCGATCTCGGCCGGGCGAAAATCCTCGCGCAGCACGCCGCGACTCGGCGAGGCCTTCTTCACTTCCGCGATCACGGCCGCATGCCCGGCGTTGATCCGCGCCTGGATCGCCGCGACGAAACCGCGCGTCGGCGGCATCGTCGCACTCTTTTGCCTGACTTCATGCAGGTCGCACCGGCGGCGGCGCTCGGCCACTTCCTCGCGCTTTCGGGCCAGTATTTTTTCGAGAATGTCCGGGGGCTTGATCATGATCCGGCGATCTCCCTGGTGAACCTGACCAGCGCATCGAGCTTGCCTCGCGCCGAACCATCGTCGATCGCCGCCTCCGCGCGCCGCACGCCCGCCTCCAGGTCGGCGACGAGATCAGCGGCGTAGATCGCGGCACCGGCATTCAACGCGACGATGTCGCGGGCCGGCCCCGGGGCACCGTCCAGCACCTCGCCAATGATGCGCAGACTGGCGGCGATGTTGTCGACCGCGAGCTTGCGCAGGGACGAGCGCTTCAGCCCGAACTGTTCCGGGGTCACCGTGTAGACGGTGATCCGGTCATCGCGCAGTTCGGCGATGCGGCTGGGTCCGGCGACGCTGATCTCGTCGAGGCCATCTTCCGCGTGGACGACCAGCACGTGGCGGCTGCCGAGTCGCTGCAACACCTCGGCCAGCGGCTCCACCCAGCGCTCGGCGAACACGCCGATCAGCTGGTTCGGCGCGCCGGCAGGATTCGTCAGCGGCCCCAGCAGATTGAAGATGGTCCGCACGCCGAGTTCGCGACGGGGCCCGATGGCATACTTCATCGCGCCATGATGTCGCTGAGCAAACAGGAAACCCACGCCGATACGATCGATGCAGGCCTTGACCTGATCCGGCGTCAGGTCCAGATTGACCCCGGCGGCCTCGAGCACGTCGGCGCTGCCGGAGCGACTGGATACCGAGCGGCTGCCGTGTTTGGCGACCTTCCCTCCTGCCGCGGCGACGACGAATGCGGCGGTCGTCGAGATATTGAAGGTCTTGCTGGCATCACCGCCGGTGCCGCAGGTATCGATCAGGTGCGGCCCGCGAACCGGTACCTTGGTCGCCATCTCGCGCAGAACCTGGGCAGCGGCGGCGACTTCCTCGACGCTTTCCCCCTTGGCCCTCAACGCGATCAGGAACGCGCCGATCTGCGCCGGTGTCGCGCCGCCGCTCATGATCGTGCGCATGACCTTGCGCATCTGCGAGGCGGACAGATCCTGGCGATCGAGCAAAGTCTGCAACACCGATGGCATGTCCACGATCAGCTCACCGCACGCCGCGTATGAAGTTGTCGAGCAGTTCGTGACCCTGCGCAGTCAGGATCGATTCCGGGTGGAACTGCACCCCTTCGACCGGAAGCTCGCGGTGACGGACCCCCATGATCTCGTCGACCCGCCCTTGGTCATCCTGCGTCCAGGCCGTAAGCTCCAGGCAGTCGGGCAGCGAATCCTGGGCGATGACCAGCGAGTGGTAGCGCGTGGCCTGGAACGGATTGTCCAGTCCATGGAACACGCCGACATCGCGATGGTAAACCAGCGAGCACTTGCCATGCATGATGCTCTTCGCGTGGATCACTGCGCCGCCGAACGCATAGCCGATGCTCTGGTGGCCGAGACAGACCCCGAGGATCGGGTAAACGCCCTGGTATCGGCGAATGACATCGACCGAGATACCGGCCTCCCGGGGCGTGCAAGGACCGGGCGAAATGACGATCTTGTCCGGCCGGTAATCGGGCACCTGGTCGACCGAAATCTGATCGTTGCGAACCACCTCGACCTCGGCCCCGAGTTCCGCGAGGTACTGCACGAGGTTGTAGGTGAACGAATCGTAGTTGTCGATCATCAGGATGCGCGTCGTCATGGCCCTTCCTCCCGGCCCAGGCCGGCCTCGACCATCGCGACGGCCCGAAAGATCGCTCGTCCCTTGTTCATCGTTTCGTCCCATTCGTTGCGCGGGACCGAATCGTGCACGACTCCGGCTCCGGCCTGGATATGGAGCGTTCCGTCCTTGATGACCGCGGTGCGGATCGCGATCGCGGTATCCAGATTCCCGGACCAACCGATGTAACCGACCGCCCCCGAATACACCCCTCGCTTGACCGGTTCGAGTTCGGCGATGATCTCCATCGCACGAATCTTTGGCGCCCCGCTGACGGTTCCGGCCGGAAAGGTTGCCGCCAGCACGTCGAACGCACTCTTTCCGGGCAGAAGTCTGGCGGTGACGTTCGATACGATGTGCATGACATGCGAGTAGCGCTCGACGATCATCCGGTCGGTCACTTCGACGCTGCCGGTCTCGGCGATCCGCCCGGCATCGTTCCGACCAAGATCGATCAGCATCAGATGCTCGGCGATCTCCTTCGGATCGGCCAGCAAGTCACGTTCAAGCGCGGCATCCTCATCGGCGGTCGCGCCACGCTTGCGGGTGCCGGCAATCGGGCGCACGGTAACCTGACGGTCCTCCAGGCGCACGAGAATCTCCGGAGACGAGCCGACGATGTGGAAGTCGCCGAGGTTCAGGTGGAACATGTACGGCGACGGATTCAGGCAGCGCAACGCGCGATACAGGTCGAGCGGCGACGACGCGAACGGAATCGACAGTCGTTGCGACAACACGACCTGCATGACATCGCCCTCGACGATGTAGTCCTTGATGCGACGGACGGCATCCTCGAAGCCACCTTGCGTGAACCCGGAAACAAAGTCGTTTTCAGCAACTGCCCGACCGGCACCGGCCCGGGCGACCTGATCGATGCCCAGCGAGCGATGCAGACCTTCGGCCAGAGCATCGAGGCGTCTGATAGCGTTTTCGTAGGCGTCCGGCTCAGCCGGATCGGCATGGGTCAATAGCAGCAGCTTGCCGCTGAGGTTGTCGAACACCAGCAATTCGTCCGACACCATCAACAGGATATCGGGCGCACCGATCGGGTCGGGCTTGACCCCTGACAGGCGTGGCTCGATGTACTGCACGGTCTCGTAGCCGAAATAGCCGACCAGTCCGCCGGAGAAACGCGGTAGGCCCGGCACCTCGGGAACGCGATAACGGGCCTTGAAACTCTCGATCCAGCACAGTGGATCCGTGACCTGAGCCGATTCGACGAGTTCGCCATCACGCAACACGCGAACGACATCGCCGACGACGGTCACGATCGTCCGGCATGGCAGACCGATGATCGAGTAGCGGCCCCATTGTTCGCCGCCGTGTACCGACTCGAACAGATAGGAATACGGGCCGTCGGCCAGTTTCAGATAAGCGCTCAGCGGCGTATCGAGATCCGCGAGCACGCGACGGCAAAGCGGGATGCGGTTGTATCCCTGCTCAGCGAAATGCTGGAAAAAATCGGGGGTCATCGTTGGTGGATCCGGTCGGCGATGGGGTCGTCGCACGGCCGGCGGAGACCCGCGCGGCCGCGCTGTATAGGGCTCGCGCCCCGCACGATCAACGATCGCTACGCCATCGCTCCCTGTGTTCGCCCCGACTGCACGACGACGCGGCCGCACATCGACCGCGAACGGAAACATCCGGCCATCCCGGAACCAGCCCGCCGATAAGCAGGCTGCGAGAGCCACTCGCGGTCGCGCCGCGTGCCGCGGCGACGAGGCCGGAGCGACCGCCGCCTGCCGGGACGGCGTCGTGGTTCGGGACGGACCGCAAGATCATCCGCGCGCCTTCGCCATCTCCTCGCGCAGGGCCTTGACGATCGTATCGTAGCGATTCGGATCGCCGGCGCGGCCCGCGCCGAAGATCGCCGAACCCGCAACGAACGTGTCCGCGCCGGCAGCCGCGACCTCGCGGATGTTGTCGGTCTTGACGCCGCCGTCTATCTCGAGGCGGATGTTGTGGCCGCTTTCGTCGATACGACGACGCACCTCGCGCAACTTGTCGAGCACGTACGGAATGAACGACTGACCACCGAAACCGGGGTTGACCGACATCAGCAGGATCATGTCGATCTTGTCCATGACATAGTCGAGGTAGCTCAGCGGCGTGGCCGGGTTGAATACCAGCCCGCACTTGCAACCCGAGTCCTTGATCAATTGCAGCGTCCGGTCGACGTGCTCGGATGCCTCGGGATGAAACGTGATGTAACTCGCGCCGGCCTTGGCGAAGTCCGGAATGATGCGATCCACCGGCTTGACCATCAAGTGCACGTCGATCGGCGCGGTCACGCCGAACTTCCGAAGCGCTTCGCAAACCAGCGGTCCGATCGTCAGATTCGGCACGTAATGATTGTCCATGACGTCGAAGTGGACGATGTCGGCGCCCGCCTTCAGGACGTTGTCGACTTCCTCCCCGAGCCGCGCGAAATCCGCCGACAGAATTGACGGAGCGATCCAGAATTCGTTCATCGTTGTTGTTCCGGTCAGTTCAAGGAAATTCAGACCATCAACTTTAACCGATTCGTTCAGCGATTGTCAGCCTTCCGGCAGGCCTTTCGGACGACCTGCGCCTCGCACATGATCATTGATTTTGTTAGACTGGCACGTTAACGATCCGCGACCACGGCGGCCACCGCCCGATTCAATCCAGCAGGAATCAACTCTACGAGCACCATGACAGAGCTAGGCATCCCCGGCTTCACCTACGCCCATCTTTACGAACCCGCGCGGCTCAAGGACCTTCTGCTCGCGTTTCACGACGGCGTGCGCGAGACGGATCCGGCGCTGGCCGACGAATGGGCCACATATGCCGCATCGGGTGGAGTGGATATGCAGCCGGAAGCCGTATCCGACCTTCTGGTGCGCATGGCACCGCATGTCGGCGCGTTCGTCGCGCGGCTGTTCGACGTCGGCGAGCAGCGCTCCGACCAGATGCGCGCCGTACAGGACGAGTTCGATACGGTGTTCGCGTTCCGCAACCAGATCGTCGCCGGACTCGACAAGCTTTACAAGGGCGTCGATCCGTCCGGGTGGGATCTGGCCGCGTTGGACCGGCAGATCGACGCACTGCTCGGCGCGGTCGACGACGCAGACCGAGAAAAATCGCTCGCCACGCTGGCGATCCGACTGCTGGACGCGCAACAGAGCGAAGAACCCGACGCACAGGCCGCCATCAACGAGTTGAAGCAGAGTCTCGCCGGCGCTCCGGACGCAGCGGAACTGCTCGCCGCAGATCGTTTCGCCGACGCCGCACTCGAGGCGATTCGTCGCTGGAGTTACGCGGCTCTGCGGGCGCCGGAACGCGGGCAACGAACCGCCGGCTGGGTCAGCTTCAAGTTCCCGGCGAAGACCGACTTCACGCATCTGGTCGAGCACGAACGGCAGGCACGCGACGGGCACGAGGTGTGGTGCGGTGATCCGGCGCACCACCGGCGCCGGGACGGCTTTGCGCTGACCGACCGACGCTTCGGCGAGCGTCGCGTGCTGTACGAGGTCGACCACTGCATCTATTGCCACGACCGCGACACCGACTCGTGCTCGAAGGGTATGCGCAACCGCAAGGATGCGAGCTTCAAGACCAACCCGCTGGGCGTGACGATCACCGGATGCCCTCTCGAGGAGAAGATCTCCGAGATGCATCTGGTCAAGCGCAGCGGCGACAACATCGGCGCGCTCGCGCTGATCACGATCGACAACCCGCTGTGCCCCGGTACCGGGCACCGCATCTGCAATGACTGCATGAAGGGCTGCATCTATCAGAAGACCGAGCCCGTCAACATTCCGCAGATCGAAACGAACGCGTTGACCGACGTGCTGTTCATGCCGTGGGGTTTCGAGATCTACAGCCTGCTGACGCGCTGGAACCCGCTGAACGTCAAGCGCCCTCATGCGTTGCCGTACAACGGCAAGAACGTGCTGATCGCCGGCATGGGCCCGGCCGGCTACACGCTCGCGCATTACCTCAGCAATGAAGGATTCGGTGTCGTCGGCATCGATGGCCTGAAGATCGAACCCCTGCCCGCCGAACTGGTGGGCGACTGGACAAACCCGCCGACGCCGATTCGCGACTTCCGCGCGCACTATGAGGAACTGGACCGACGCGTGATGCTCGGCTTCGGCGGCGTCGCCGAATACGGCATCACCGTGCGCTGGGACAAGAATTTCCTAAAGGTCATCTACCTGACACTGGCGCGGCGCCGAAATTTCCGCGTATTCGGCGGTGTGCGTTTCGGCGGCACGCTGACCGTCAACGAGGCATGGGATCTCGGCTTCCACCACATCGCGATCGCCTCCGGTGCCGGCAAGCCGACGATCATCGACCTGAAGAACAACCTGATTCGGGGCATTCGCAAGGCGTCCGACTTCCTGATGGCGCTGCAGCTGACCGGCGCGGCCAAAGAATCCTCGCTGGCCAACCTGCAGGTCAGGCTGCCCGCCGGGGTCATCGGCGGCGGACTGACCGCTGTCGACACGACAACCGAACTGCTGGCGTACTATCCGGTACAGGTCGAGAAGATCCTGCATCGCTACCAGAAACTGTGCGACGCGTTCGGCGAAGCGCAGGTTCGCACACGCTACGATGCCGAGGAAGCGGCGATACTCGATGAGTTCCTGACGCACGGCCGGGCCGTGCAAGCGGAGCGGCAACGCGCGGCCGCGGCCGGCGAAAAGCCCAACTTCCTGCCGCTGATCGAACAGTGGGGTGGCGTCACGCTGTACTACCGCAAGGGAATCAAGGACTCGCCGGCATACCGGCAGAACCATGAGGAAATCAAGGAAGCGCTCGACGAGGGCATCGCGCTGGCCGAGGGCATGAACCCGGTCGAGGCGCTCGCCGACGAGCACGGCCACCTGCGTGCGGTGCGCTTCGAGAAACTCGATGAAATCGAAGGACGCTGGCGCCGCTCCGGCGACCTGGAGATTCCGCTGCGCAGCCTGTTCGTCGCCGCCGGAACGTCGCCGAACACGATCTACGAATCGGAGCACCCGGACAGCTTCGACATGGATCGCAAGTTCTATCAGCGCCACGAACTCGTCGCCACGGATAGCGGTTTCGAACTCGTCACGACCGACGACACCACGTGGCCAAAAATCGGCAAGCCGGCACCTTTCACGTCGTATCAGCGGGGCGGCCGTTACATCACGTTCTACGGCGACAACCATCCGGTGTATGCCGGCAACGTGGTCAAGGCCATGGCCAGCGCCAAGGACGGCTACCCGCATGTCGTCCGCCTGTTCGAGAACGAACTGGCGCTGCTCGAGCCGCATGAACAGGCGTCGCGCGACGCGGCGCTGAAGGCCTTCCAGCACAAGCTGGATGATTCGCTGCGCGCGCGCGTCGTCGAGATCAACCGGCTGACGCCGACCATCATCGAGGTCATCGTTCGCGCACCGCTGTCGGCGAAGCACTTCTGCCCCGGACAGTTCTATCGAGTGCAGAATTACGAAACGCTGGCCCCGGTCGTCGAGGACACGGTACTGGCGACCGAGGGCCTGGCCCTGACCGGCGCCTGGGTCGACAAGGAACAGGGCCTGATCTCGCTGATTGCGCTGGAGATGGGCAGTTCGTCGCGACTGTGCGCGATGTGGAAGCCCGGCGACGAACTGGTCGTCATGGGCGTCACCGGCACGCCCACCGAGATTCACGCCGGACGGACCGTCCTGCTGCTGGGTGGCGGCCTCGGAAACGCCGTGTTGTTCTCGATCGGCAAGGCACTGAGGGCGGCCGGGAATCAGGTCATCTACTTCGCCGGCTACCGGAAATCCGAGGACGTATTCAAGGTCAAGGAACTGGAGGCCGCATCTGATCTGGTGGTCTGGTCGGTCGACCGCCAGCCGGGAGCGACGCCGATCATGCCACTACGCCCGCAGGACAAGACCTTCGTCGGCAACATCATCGAATCCATGCTGGCGTATGCGAAGGGCGAACTGGGACCGACGCCGATTCATCTGGACGACGTCGACCATATGATCGTCATCGGATCGGACCGCATGATGGCCGCGGTCAAGGAAGCACGACATGGCGTGCTCGCTCCGTATCTGAAGCGCCACCACGGCGCCATCGGCTCGATCAATTCGCCGATGCAATGCATGATGAAGGGGGTTTGCGCGCAGTGCCTGTGCAAGCACGTCGACCCGGATACCGGCGAGGAATATTTCGTCTACTCGTGCTACAACCAGGACCAGGATCTGGATCGGGTGGATTTCCCCAACCTTTCGGCGCGCCTGCGACAGAACTCGGTGCAGGAGAAACTGGCCGGAATGTGGCTCGACTACCTGCTGACGCAACGCGCCAGTGGGCCGCAGGGCCAGCGCATCGCGGCGAACTGAGCGAGATTGTGAAGCATCGGATCTTGCGTTAACCTCCAGCGCAACAGCCTGGCGGGTTGCCGCTCTTCACTGCACAGGTATCTTGGGCGGGATTTTCGCCCCCCGCCCGTAAAACCCGCCGCTCGGCCACCGCGAACGCCGAGCGGGTCGTCGATTCGGCGAGAGTTCGCGTTCGCGACCGCTTAGCGGTTCGGCCGGTGCGGCCGCACCCTCGGATCCGGCACCATGCAAGCCTGTATCCTGATCATCGATGATGAGCCGATAGCGCGCGAGGCATTGGCGGCACTGCTCGCATCGGACAGCTATCGCCTGGAGTTCGCCGAGTCAGGTGCGGAAGGACTGGCGCGCGCCGCCGAACTTCGACCCGACCTGATCCTGCTGGACGTCATGATGCCCGGCATGAGCGGCTTCGAGGTCTGCCGGAAACTGCGTTCCCATGGCTCGCTGGCCGAAACCCCGGTCGTCATGATCACCGCGCTGGACGACCACCGCTCGCGCATCGAGGGCCTCGATGCCGGAGCCGATGACTTCCTCTCCAAGCCATTCAATCGGGCCGAACTGCGAGCGCGTGTCCAGACGATCGCCCGACTGAACCGGGCCCGGAAGCTGCTCGATGAGAAGTCGCGCTTCTTCAGCCTCGCCGACCTGCTGCCACACGGAATGTTGCTGCTGAACGGAGATGCGCGAATCGAGTACGCCAACCCGGCGATGGTCGGGTTGCTCGGATTCGCCAGCGCCGCCTCGCTGAACGACCAGAATTTTCTCGGCCTGGTCGCACCCGAGCAGATCGACTACTGCCGATCGCTGTGCCGCGGTGTCACGCAGCACGCGGTGGCTGCACGCGACATCGAAACCGTGCTGTTGCGTTCCGACGGCACGCGCGTACCCACCGCGATCGATGCCGTTCAATACCCGTGGCGCGATGCCTCGATGATCCTCGTCGTGGTGCGCGACATCACGGAACACACGCTTTATCTGGAGCAACTGCAGCGGCAGAGTCAGGTCGACGCGCTGACCGGGCTCGCCAATCGGAACCTGCTGTTCGACCGGCTGAGCCAGTCACTGATCCAGGCTCGGGTCAACAACGGCATGGTCGCGCTACTGCTGCTCGACATCGATCGGCTGAAGGTCATCAACCGCAGCCTCGGCTACGACGTCGGTGACGAATTGCTGCAGATCGTCGGACGCCGGCTGCAGGAGGCCGCCGAGGTCACCGCGACGACGGCCCGGATCAGCGGCGATGAGTTCGCGGTGTTGCTGCCACAGCCAGGGAGCGCCAGCGACGTCACGGCGTGGGCGCAGCGGCTGTCGACCTCGATCAGCCAGCCAACCGAACTGCGCGGACAGACGCTGCGGCTGAGCAGCAGTGTCGGAATCAGCGTCTACCCGACGGATGCCGATACCGCGTCGTCGATGCTGGAATGTGCCCGGATCGCGATGCTCCGCTCCAAACAGCGAGTCGGCGATGCGATCCACTTCTTCAATGCCGATACCGACAGCCGCATGATCGGACGGCTCGGCCTCGAGATCGAATTGCGAAAGGCGCTTCCTGCCGGGCAATTCAAGCTGTACTACCAACCCAAGGTGGCTGCCGATACACAGCAATTGCTCGGCGCGGAAGCGCTGATTCGCTGGCATCGTCCCGACGACAACATGATGGCGCCCGGACAGTTCATCCCGCTCGCCGAGGAATCAGGACTGATTCTCGAACTCGGCGCCTGGGTCATCGATGAAGCCTGCCGACAGATCGACAATTGGCGGGCATCCGGTTACGCGCTGACCAGCGTCTCAGTCAATGTGTCGCCGCGGCAACTCTCCGAGCAGGACCTTTTGGCGATTTGCCGCAAGAACCTCGAGCTCCGTGGCCTCCCCGCCAGCTGCCTTGGGCTGGAGATCACCGAGAGCATGGCGCTCGCCGACCCGACGCGCTTGGCCCACAAGCTCCGCGATTTGCAGGGGATCGGCCTGGAACTGTCGCTGGACGATTTCGGTTCTGGATTCTCGAATCTCGCGTACCTGAGCCAGCTACCGCTCAATTTCCTGAAGATCGACCGCTCGCTGATCAGCGATCTCAACGAGGGCACGAAAAACGCCGTCCTGCTGGCGGCGATGATCCATATGTCGCGCAACCTCGGCTTCCAGACCATCGCCGAGGGCGTGGAAACGGAGCAGCAGGCTGAATTCCTTCGACAACAGGGTTGCGAGCAACTGCAGGGATATTACTTCAGCCGCCCGCTCGACGCGGAAACATTCGCCCGGCTCTGGCTCGCGATCTGAGGAATCCAGGTCCCGTTCAACGGTTTCCGCGTCGTTCCCCCGAACGCGTAGGCAGAGGTGTGCACAAAGGAGGTTGGACTGCGTCTGCCGTGGCGAAACCGGGCATTTCCTCACCCACCGGCTTGCAACGGGGTCGTAAGGGCTCTTTTTTGAAAGTCCCGGGATCGATTCGAGGATTGCGGCCGCGCCGGACTCGATTGCCCCTTTTTCGTTACACTTAGTCCGAACGCGCACTCGGATATACCACGAGGCGACACGATCTCGCCGAATATCCGGCACTCACGACGATGCCTTTCCCGAAACTTTCCGCTACCGCAAACCTACGATGAGCCCATCATGTCAACACCAAGGATACTCGTCATCGACGACGAGCCGGTCAGTTCGGAGAGTCTCAACGCCCTACTGACCGGACAGGGATACGAACTGCGCTTCGCCGCGAACGGCGCCGACGGCCTGCAGATGGCCGAAAGCGATCCACCCGACCTGATCCTGCTCGACGTCATGATGCCGGGCATGAACGGCTTCGAAGTCTGTCGCCGCGTGCGCGCCAACGCGATGCTCGCGGAAATTCCGGTGGTAATGATCACCGCCCTGGACGATCCGGCATCGCGACTCAGCGGAATCGAGTCGGGCGCCGATGACTTCATCAGCAAGCCGTTCAACCGAGGCGAACTCCGTGCACGCGTGCGGACGATCACCCGGCTTAACCGGTACCGTCGCCTGATCGTGCAGACCGCGCAGATGCAATGGCTGCTCGACCACGCGAGCGATGGTTATCTGCTACTGGATGGTGAGGAGCGCATCGAGTATGCCAACGGCGCCGCGCGCCGGTTCCTCGGCATTGCCGACGATGCCGACGTACCGCTCGCGACGTTTACGGGCCTGGCCTCTGGGCAACGCTACCGGCTCGAACCGCAGGAGGCCTGGGCAAGCTGGTCGCGTAACGAGAGCCACGGTGAACTGTTCCTGCTGCGCCCCGAGACATCGACCGCCCCGGCCTTCTGGGTGCGCGTCGACGAACTCCGCGATTCACGCACCGACGCCACGAACCGCCTGATCCGGCTTCGCGACGTCACCGATGCGATGGCGAATCGGTTCGAACAGGCCAAGTTCAGCCGCCTAATCGCGCATAAGCTGAATACCCCGTTGAACCAGATCAGCACCGGATTGTTCCTGCTCGAGGATTCGGTCGCGGGCGACATCGAAGCGGACGAGGTGCGCGAACTCGTCAAGATCGCCGTGGCCGGCTCGAGGCAGCTGAGCGATGCAGTACAACAGATCATGCGGTACGCCAGCGCGAGCCAGGGTGCGCCCGATGACGGGGAATTCGCGCTGGACGACCTGTCGAAGCAGATGGCCGCGATCGTAGATTATCAGCCGGTTGCGCGCCTGGACGTGGCCGTCGATTCCGCGTTGCAGTCGAAGCGGCTGGCGATCGGCGAGTCGACCCTGGCCTTGATGCTCTTCGAACTGGTCGAAAACTCCCGCAAGTTTCACCCGGCTGGCAGCCCGGCAATCAACGTGCACGTGTCCGCGAGAACCGACGGCCGCGCACAGTTCGCGCTGTCGGATGACGGCATTCATCTATCGCCACGCCAGCTTCAGGACGCGCTGATGCCGTTTACCCAGGCGGAAAAATTCGCGACCGGTGAAACGCCCGGCATGGGTCTCGGCTTGCCCCTGGTGCGCAATCTGGCATGGCAGTTCGGCGGAGAAGTCCGCATCCTGAACAGACCGGATCGTCCGGGAATCATCGTGGAGTTCGATCTGCCGACTGTGTCCTGAAACCTGGGCGCACCCGTTCAGGCCGCGTCGTCCCCCCACAGTACCGGAAACGCCCGGCGCGCGCGTTCCAGTTGCTCGTCGTCGACGCTGCGCCCCTGCAGCGCGACGATCAACGCATACAGGTCGCCGGTATCGATCGTGTAGGTTCTGCTCGACAACACATCCTCATCGAGTGACTTCTTCAATCGCTTGAGCGTCGCGCCGAATGGCAGTGGCTTCGCGACGGTCCTGCGGGGTTCGGCCAGCGCCTGGTCGATCAACTCCTGTTCCTTACCGGCCGGCGCCTTCAGGGTGCGCTGAAGGATTTCCTTGGCCCGGCTCCATGACAGTTCGCCGGACGCGAGTTTTTCCCGCATCGGCTCGGTCAACAGCGGCGCGTAACGGATGATGTCGTCGATCCATCCGGGACTCTTGTCGAAGAATTCGGCAATCCGTTCGCGCGACCAGTTGGCGTTGTTCAGATAGATGATCGTCGGGAAATAATCGGTGATGCGAATATCGACGCGGTCCGAATTGAGCTTCAGATTCAGCGCCTTGATTTCATCCGGCGCGCCCGACACGACGCGGACGTCGATCCGGTCGAAATACCCTGGATTCGTCCGGCGAATACCCTGGATCGCCGCCATTCGGTGGAATCCACCGACCAGATAGTACTCGTTCGGGTTTCGCTCCCAGACGACCAGGGGCTCGAGCAATCCATTCAGCACGATATCCCGTTCCAGATGCGCGATCTTCGCCGGATCGACCAGCCGGTGATTAGTCAGCTCATGATGGTATTCAACCTTGTCGATCGGCAGGTATTCATAGCGCTTGGTCGTCAGCATCGTCTCTCCTGGTTGTCGGGGTGCGTTCGGATCAGGAAATCCCTGTTCGGCTTGCCGTGACACGGAAAGTGTCGTCGAAATCGACCGTTATCAACGGCTGATGTCTCAAGGTAGGTCTTAACCGCGGTTTTCCCGGTTGGCTACCGGGCAAGTACAGGCTGGTCCGTGTCCAGACCATCGTCAACGGGGTATGTGCAAGCCCGGACTGAATTCGTGTACGGCCTCGATCATGATGCGGGCGCGATCGGGATCGACGTCAGGCAGAATGCCGTGGCCCAGATTGAACACATGCCCCGTCCCCGGCCCGAAGCCGTCCAGAACCCTCAGGACCTCACGCCGAATCGTATCCGGTTCGCCGTAGAGCGTCATCGGGTCGAGATTGCCTTGCAGCGCGACGCGATCGCCCACGCGTCCGCGCGCCGCGCCGATATCGGTCGTCCAGTCCAGTCCCAGCGCATCGAACCCGCTAGCGGCCATTGCCTCGAGCCACTGGCCACCGCCCTTGGTGAAGAAGATCGTCGGAATCGGCCGGCTGCCGTTCGACCCCGTTCGATGCAACTGCGTCTGGACCCGGGCGGCGTAAGCCAACGAATACTCGAGATAGTGGTGGTGCGAGAGCACGCCCCCCCAGGTATCGAAGATCATCACGGCATCGACTCCGGCGGCGATCTGAGCGTTCAGATAGGCGGCCAGCGCGTCGGCGAGCACGCTGAGCAGGTGGTGCAACACGTCCGGGTGCTCGAACAGCAAGCCTTTGATCAGCCGGAAGTCCCGAGTGCCACCGCCTTCGACCATGTACGTGGCCAGCGTCCACGGACTGCCGGCGAAGCCGATCAGCGGCAGCCGTCCCGCCAGTTCGCGCTTGATCAGCCTTACCGCCGCCGGCACATACGCCAGTTCGCGCTCAGGATCGGGAATGCCCAACCGCGCCACATCTGCGGCCGCGCGGATCGGCTTGGCGAAACGTGGACCCTCACCCTCGTGAAACGACAGTTCCAGACCCATCGCGTCAGGCACGGTCAGGATATCGGAGAACAGGATCGCCGCATCCAGCGGAAAACGGTCCAGCGGTTGCAAGGTCACTTCGCAGGCCAGTTCCGGCGTGCTGCACAGGCTCATGAAACTGCCGGCACGCTCGCGGACCCGTCGATACTCCGGGAGATAGCGTCCGGCCTGGCGCATCATCCAGACCGGAGTGCGTTCGGTCGGTTCGCGCAGCAGGGCGCGCAGGAATAGATCGTTGGTCAGGGACATGCTGTTAAGGATTGCCTGGCGCGGGTCCGGCACGCGCGTTTCAGTCAAGGGATTGGGGACGTCGAGGCAAAGCCATCGTATTCAGTGCGTCGGCCGCTGCTCCAGGACCGCGCGCACCTCGGCAGCGGGTACTTCCATCGGCAGGGTCGCCTCACCGAGCGACCGCAACAGGATCAGCCGGAGCCTGCCGTCGACGTTCTTCTTGTCGACGGCCATCAGTTCCAGCATTCGCCCGACACCAAGCTCCGTTTCGAGTGCGGTGGGCAGACGCGCCTGCTGAAACAGGCGCTCGATCCGGACCACGTCGGCGGCGGAGATCCATCCCAGCCGGCACGACAGATCCGCCGCGATACAGGTGCCGATGGCGACCGCCTCTCCGTGAAGGTATCGGCCATAACCGGCGCCGGTCTCGATGGCATGGCCGAAGGTATGCCCGAGATTCAGCGTCGCGCGCAGTCCCGCCTCCCGCTCGTCCTGCCGCACGACGTCGGCCTTGTTGCGACAGGAGCGCTCGATCGCATGCGCCAAGGCCGCCGGATCGCGAGCCAGCACCGCGTCGATGTTGCGTTCGAGCCAGACGAAGAATTCGGGATCGCGGATCAGCCCGTACTTGATGACTTCGGCGACTCCGGCACTGAGTTCACGATCCGGCAAGGTCTTGAGCACGCCGGTATCGGCAATGACGGCCTCCGGCTGATGGAATGCGCCGATCATGTTCTTGCCCAGCGGGTGATTGACGCCGGTCTTACCGCCGACCGACGAGTCGACCTGGGCCAACAAGGTCGTCGGAATCTGCACGAAGGAAATGCCACGCTGGTAACAGGCGGCCGCGAAACCGGCGAGATCGCCGATGACACCGCCGCCCAACGCGACGACGAGGGCATTGCGGCTGAATCGGGCCTGTAACAGCCGGTCCCAGACGCGCTGCACCGTTTCGATCGTCTTGAAGGCCTCGCCATCGGGCAGCACGAGCGCTTCGACCGTCTTCCCGGCGAGACCACCCCGGACGGCGTCCAGATACAAGGGCGCAACCGTTTCGTTGGTGACGACCATCACCTGCGATGACCGGACATGCGCCTGGTAGAGGCTCGCGTCCTCGAGCAGACCCTCGCCGATGTAGATCGGGTAGCTGCGTTCACCGAGTTCCACCGCGAGCGTGTTCACCGGGCCTCCATCGCCCGGGGCGCCTCGATCGCCTTGACGATGCGGCGCACCGCCGCCTGACCGGACAAGACACCGGTATCGACGATCAGGTCCGCAAGTTCGGTGTAGAGGGGTTCGCGCACGCGGAACAATTCCTCGAGACGCTGCCGAGGATCCTCGGTGCGGAGCAACGGCCGATGCGCATCCTTCTGCGTGCGTTCCAGTTGCTTCTCGATGTTGCAGCGCAGGAACACGACGAAGCCGCTGCGTCGCATCCAGTCCCTGTTTTCCGGCAACAGCACGGCACCGCCTCCGGTGGCGAGCACGATCTCGTCGAGGGCGCCGAGTTGGGCGATGACCTCGGCCTCGCGGCGTCGGAAACCTTCCTCGCCCTCGTAGTCGAAGATCATCGGGATACTGACACCGGTTCTGCGCTCGATCTCCTTGTCGCTATCCCAGAACTCGCGCCCCAGCGCCTTCGCGAGCAGCCTTCCGATCGTCGACTTCCCGGCCCCCATCGGGCCGATCAATATGATATTCAACAGTTTGGCCCCGATCCGGCGGGTGGCTCAATGCTTCACCGCGATCGGCAATGATAACACGCGCGGCGCAGCACCCCGGCCGACCGTTCGGGGCCGGCCGGGGTGTTGCGGGCGGCTGGATGTCAACGGACTGCGGCTACGCTCGGCTGCAGGACCTTCGGCGTAATGAAGATCAGCAGTTCGCGCTTGTTGTCCTGCACGAGGTCGCGCCGGAAGAAATAGCCGACTCCCGGAAGATCACCGAAGAACGGCACCTTATCAGTCTGGTTGATGGACTCGTCTTCGAACACGCCGCCGAGCACGACGGTTTCGCCGTTGTTGACCTGCGCGGTCGTTTGAATCTCGCGCTTGTCGATCGCGAAATTACTGCCGACCGCCTCGCCGCGCGTATCCTTCTTGACCAGCAGGTCCATCAGGATGCTCTGATCCGGCGTGATGTGCGGCGTGACGTTCAATTCCAGCACCGCTTCCTTGAACGAGATGTTCTGCACCGGCAGTCCGCCACCGGTGCTGGCCGCCTGCGTGATCTGATAGGGCAATTCGACACCCTGCTTGATCGTGGCCTTGGTCTGGTCCGCGGTGATCAAGCGTGGGTTCGACAGCACCTCGCTGCGCCGGTTGCGTTGCGCGGCGGATAGCTCGAGATCCAGCAGGTAATCGCCGGCCTTCAACAACGTGAACCCGGCGTAACCGCCACTCGCGGACGCCGCCGTCGCGGCCAGATCGACGAGTACGTCGCCATAGGTCGAGCTCGGCGGTGGTGGAACGTTCTGGTAGTTGAACGGCTGAACGCCCTCGGTCGGTACCAGATAGCCGAGCGCGGTCTGCGGTCGACCGTTGACCTGACGGTTGAGGCCGAGGCGCGCGCCGAGTTCGCGCAGGAAGCTGTTTTCGGCGATGACAATGCGGGCCTCGATCAACACCTGCTGCACGGCCTTGTCGAGTTGGCGGATCAGATCCCGAATCCGCTCGAGATTGCGCGCGGTATCCTTGACGATCAACTGGTTGGTTCGCGGGTCCACGGTGACGTTGCCGCGGCCCGACAGGATCGACTGGCTGACCTCGCTCGTCGCCAGGTTCTTCGTCGGGAACGGCCCGTCGCTGAGCGGCGGCGGAACGCTGCCGGCACCGGTACTCTCGGTCGTGCCGACCAGCACCGTCTTGACGTCCTCGGCCTTTGTATAGTTGATCTGGATGATCTCGGTCTTCAGTGGCTCGAGTTCCTCGACGACCTTTTGCGCCTCCAGTTCCTCCTTTTCGATCCGGTTGATCTCGTCGGTCGGGGCAACGCGAATGATGTTGCCTTCCTGGCGCTTCGCCAGGCCCTTCGATTTCAGCACCAGATCCAGCGCCTGGTCCCATGGAACCTCGTTCAGTCGCAGCGTCAGGTTACCCTGCACGCTATCGCTGGCGACGATGTTCAGGTTCGTGAAATCGGCGAGGATCTGCAGGACCGAGCGGACCGGTATGTCCTGGAAGTTCAGCGACAACTTCTCGCCGCTGTACTTCAGGCCGCGTTTCTTGTTGGCGTCATCGCGCTCAGCGCGCGTCAGCGGGCGGAACTCGACCGTCAGCAGGTTATCGGTCTGATAACTTGAGTACTCGTAATCCGTCGTGCCGGGCATGATCACCAGCCGGGCACCGTTTCCATCCGCGGCCGTGGTCGCCTCGAAGCTGCGCACCGGGGTCGCGAAATCAAGCACGTCGTAGCGTTTCGCGAGTTGTGCCGGCACCGCGGTGCCCGGCAGATTGACGACGACACGCTGACCTTCGGCCCGCACATCGACCAGTGCCTGCGGGTTGCTCAGCGAAACCAGCACGCGCCCCTCGCCGCGATCACCGCGGCGGAAATCGATGCTGTCGATACGGGCCGCGCCGCCGCCCCGCGCCTCGCCGTAGGAAGTCGTCATGCCCTGCGGTCGCGGAGCCCCGGGCCTGACCGGCAGCGGCGATTGCACACCGGGGCGATCAGCGAAATCACGGCCACGTCCGGTCTGCAGCGTCAGCAGGAACCGATTGCCCTCGACGTTCGATGTGTACGGCATCATCGAACCCAGGTTCAGGATGACCCGCGTGCGTCCACCGCTCTCGATCGTCTGAATGCTTTCCGCGCCTTGCAGGCGTACCGGAATCAGGCGCTGCGCGAGACCGTTTCGAACCCCCGGGAAATCGAGCGCCAAGCGCGAGGGGTTCTCCGTTTCAAAGATTCGCGGGCGGGCGAATGGCCCATCGAAGGTCATCTCGAATTGCAGGCTTCCGGCCCCGGACGACGCGAAGTCGATCGACTTCAGGGTCGCACCCTCGGCCTGCGCGATACCCAGAACAATCACGCACACGACCGCCAGCCGACGCCACAAGGCGGCACGGTGATCCGACGCCCCAGCTCCCCGGTATTCCAGCATGTTCTTCATCTCGTACTGCGCCCTGCTTCATTGGCGCCCGAGTCGGCCATTTCCAAGGCCGCTGGACGCTCCTGCCAGGAGCCCGGGCGATCCGGGACCACTTCAAGCAGATCGATCCGATTGTTCGCGATCTGAACGATCTTGCCGAAGTTTCGTCCCATGTAATTCCCGGTTCGGACTCGATGAATCGTCCCATCGGGCGCTTTCACCAACCCCCACTGCCCCCCCCTCACCTGGACCGTGCCGACCATACGAAGGCTGTCCAGTTCATACGACTCCAATTCCTCTTTGGGCCGGGAAAGATCCGGCCTGATACCGCTCGTCGGCCCGATATCGACCGCCTCGTCGCTCCGCTGACCACGCGTGAACGGGTCGCGCAACTGCGTAGCCGGAAACGCGAAAGGTTCGACGATCTTGACCACAGGCAGGGGCTCGACGGCACCCTTGCTGCGGGACTTCACATCGGTCACGTAGGACTGGAGATCACTGATGTCGTCCGTGCCGCACCCGGCGAGCATCGTCGCGGCGAGCATGATGGCCAGCAGCCGCAGCGACGCGGAGGACCGTCTCTGGCGGCACACGAGGAGATGACCCGAACGGTTCGAATTCATTGACCCGCCGGCTTCGCTGGGGCCTTCGGCGGAGCCTTGGCGGTCGTCTCGTCTAGATAGTGATAGGTCTTGACGATCGCTTCCATCGTCAATTGCTCCTTCGCTTTGGGATTCGTGTCCGGACGTCGCATGATCTTGATGTTGTGCACCGTCACGATGCGCGGAAGTGCGGCGAGCCCGCTGACGAATGCGCCGAATTTCAGGTAGTCACCGACGACGCGGATCTGGATCGGCAGTTCCGCGTAGAACTCCTTGTTGACCTCGGCCCCCGGCTTGAACAATTCGAACTCGAGCCCACTGGCAAGACCCGTCTGCGATACGTCGATCAGCAGTTCCGGCACCTGAGTCTTGTCCGGAAGCTGCTTCAACAGGTCGCCGAAGGTCTGTTCGATCCGCTCGAGCTGCTTCTTGTAGACGTCGAGGTTCACGGCCTTCTTCTGCTTCAGTTCGAAGGTCCGCTTCAGCTCCTCTTCCCGACCACGCTCAGTTTCGAGCACCTCGAGCTGCGCGCGCGTATCCAGGTAGTAACCGATCCCGCCGATGACCGCGCACAGGAACGCGACTACGACGATCTTTACCGCGACCGGCCACGTACCGGCGCGTTCGAGATCGAGATCGACCCCGGTCAAATCGAGCTTCATGGCCCTTTAGCCCCCGGTTTCGCCGACGCGGCTTCTACGGCCTGTTCGACCTGCACGGTGAACTGCTGGCCCCGCGGAATCTTGGGATCCTTGTCACCCTTGTTCTCGATGACATGGAGCATCGGATCGGCCAACCACGGCGATGCCTCCAGATTACGCATGTAGGCGGACACGCGCGCATTTGACTGTGCGACCCCGTTGATGACGAGCCTCTTGGCATTCTGTGACAACTCGACCAGCGACACGCCATCCGGAACCGTACGCGACAGCTCGTCGAACAGATGAACCATCTCGGGGCGGCTGACCTGAAGTTCCTGTATCACTTCCATGCGCGCGACCAGTCGCCGTTTCTTGACGTCCAGATCCTGAATTTCCTTTATCTTCTGATCGAGCAAACGAATTTCCGATTGCAGAAAATCATTGCGATACTGCTGTCCCTCGATCACCCGATCGACCTTCAGATGTACCGCGAACATCAGCACGGCTGTCAGCACCATCGCCAGAACCGCGCGCGTCAGGAAATCCTTCTTCTGCTGAGCCCGAAGTTCGGCGCGCCAAGGGAGAAGATTGATGTGTGGCATCAGCCGAAGCTCCGGAGAGCCAAACCACAGGCAACCATCAAGGATGGCGCTTCGGTCCGTAGCGTATGCAGCTTGATCTTGTTCGACACCGACATCCGCGCGAATGGGTCGGCAACCACGGTGGGAATCCCCAGGGTCGCTTCGACGTATTCGCGGATTCCGCGAATCGACGCGCAGCCACCGGCCAGTATCAGGTTATCGATCGTCCGGTTCATGGCCGATGAACGGAAGAACTGCAGGGATACGGTTATCTGCTGGGTCATCGCCTGCTTGAATGGTTCGAGAACCTCGGCGGCGTAGGATTCCGGCAGGCCTCCGAGCTTCTTCGCGATGCCGGCCTCGGCGAAGGACAAACCGTACTTGCGCTGGATCTCGGCCGTCAATTCCTTTCCACCGAAGGCCTGCTCGCGAATGTAGACGCTGCGCCCTTCGTGGATCACGTTCAACGCCATCAGCGACGCACCGACGTCGACGATGGCCGTGGTCTGATTGACGTTCCGCTCGCTTTCGGGATCGAGCACCATATTGAAGACGTTTTCGATCGCGTAAGACTCCACGTCGACGACGACGGCCTTCAATCCGGAGAACTCCAGGGCCGCGACCCGGTCCTCGACGTTTTCCTTTCGTGATGCGACCAGCAGCACATCCATCATGTCGGGGCTTTTGGCGTTCTGCCGCTGCACCTCGAAGTCGAGGCTGACCTCATCGAGCGGGTACGGGATATAGCGATCGGCCTCGAGCTCGATCTGCAGTTCGAGCTCCTCCTCGCTGAGCGAGGCAGGCATCGTGATCACCTTGCTGATCACCGCGGAGGTCGGCAAGGCAACCGCAGCCGTCTTCAGTCGACTGCCGGACATCTTCAATGCCGACTTCACGGCCTCACCGATCAGCTCGACGTTGGCGACCGCCTTGTCGACGATGGCACCCTGAGGAAGAGAGGACACCGCGAAACTCTCGACCCGGTAGCGGTCGTGATCCTTACCGAGTTCGAGCACTTTGACAGCCGCGGTGCTGATATCGATGCCGAGCATCCCGGGCTTTTGGCGCTTGAGCTGTAACATCGTCGTCGCCGCTAAGCCAGGAGCCGGGGCGCGACAAGCGTCGGATCGAGCGATCCACCGCGTGGCTCTGGCGCCGGTCCGAACGACGCCACCCGCCGTCTCGCGCGAGCTGTAGTATAGTAGTCGCCCCGAAGCGGCCCACGAACCATCCGCGAACACGGCACAAGCCGAGATCGATTTCGCACTTCTTCCCTCACAGCGATCGTTTCCGTCCCTGACGCGTGGCTAGACGCAAACAACAAACAACCCCGATGCTGACGCGTGTTCTGCGGTATGTCATCGCGCTGACACTGTTCAGCGTCCTGTTCGTCGCGATCGCGGCGCTCGCGTTGTACGCCCATCTCGAGCCGCAACTGCCTGATATCGAGAGCCTGAAGGACGTCCGGTACCAGGTACCGATGAACGTGTTCAGTAAGGACGGAAAGCTGATCGCGCAGTACGGCGAGAAGAAACGTACCCCGATCAGTATCGCTGACGTACCTCAAGACCTCATCCATGCCTTTCTAGCAGCTGAAGACGACCGATTCTTTGATCACCCCGGCGTCGATTACCAGGGACTGTTGAGAGCGACATTCACGTTTCTAAGTACCGGTGAGAAACGCCAGGGCGGCAGCACCATCACGATGCAGGTTGCCCGAAACTTCTTTCTCAGCAGCGAAAAGACGCTGTTGCGCAAGGTTAAGGAAATCATGCTCGCCGTCAAGATCGAGTCCACTCTTCCGAAGGAGCAGATACTAGAGCTTTATCTGAATAAAATCTATTTCGGCCATCATGCGTACGGGATCGTGGCCGCGGCCCAGATCTATTACGGCAAGAGTATAAACGAATTGACGCTGGCAGAGATTGCGATGATCGGCGGGTTGCCTAAGGCACCATCGCGCTTCAATCCGATCAGCGACCGTGAACGGGCGGTTCTGCGCCGAAATTATGTGCTGCAACGCATGCTGAAACTAGGGTATATCGACGAGGCACGCTACCGCGAAGCCGTCGAGCAAGCCTCTACAGCGCAGTTGCACGCGCAGGCGATCGAGTTCAACGCGCCTTATATAGCCGAGATGGTCCGGAACGAGATGGTTCGGCAGTACGGCGAGGATGCCTATATCAACGGCTACCAGATCTACACGACGCTGGATGTCGAGCGGCAGACGGAGGCCGAACGGGCCCTCCGCAAGACACTGCATGGCTACGACATGCGGCACGGTTACCGAGGTCCGCGCAAGCGAATCGATCTGCGCAAGGCGAAAACCGATGCCGATTGGGAGGAGGCGCTACGTGAGGCCGGACCCGGCGGCGACACGGTGCCGGGACTGGTCGTGTCCATCAAGGACCGTATGGCAACCGTATATATCGGCGGCACCGGACTAACCGAGCTGGACTGGAGCGGCATGCGCTGGGCACGGCGCTACGCGTCGGCAAGCGGAGCGACCCCGAACAGTCCGCGCGAGGTTTTGCGCCCAGGCGACATCGTGCGCCTCAAACTCGACGACGACGGCAGTTGGTCGCTGAGCCAGATTCCGGAAGTCGAGGGCGCAATCGTCGCGCTCGACCCATCGGATGGTGCCGTCGTTGCGCTGGCAGGCGGCTTCGACTTCGCGCTCAGCAGCTTCAACCGTGCGACGCAATCGCAGCGGCAGCCGGGTTCCGGATTCAAGCCGATCATTTACACGACGGCGATGGAAAATGGCTACACGCCAGCCAGCGTCGTACTCGACGCCCCGATCGTGATCTATGACCGATCACTCGAAGGCGGTGCCTGGCGGCCAAAGAACTACAGCGGCAAGTTCTCCGGCCCGACGCGACTGCGCGTGGCCTTGGCGAAGAGCAGAAACCTGGTGTCGATCCGACTGATGAAAGACCTCGGCATGGACAAGGTCATTGAAATGGCCAAGCGGTTCGGCTTCACCAGCGACGAACTGCCACACTCGCTGTCACTGGCGCTCGGCAGCGGTTACGCCAGCCCGCTGCGCATGGCGCAAGCCTACGCGGTATTCGCGAACGGTGGCTTCCGGGTCGATCCCTATTTCATCAGCCGGATCGACACGCACGACGGCAAGACGATTTTCCAGGCGCAACCCAAACGAGCGTGCCCGAGCTGCCCGCTGGATGGTGAACAGCCAGCCGATGCGGCGCCGCGGATCATCACGCCGCAAGTACACTACATGATGAACTCGATGCTGCAGGATGTCGTCCGCACCGGCACTGCGAAGAAGGCCCTGCAGCTCGGACGCTCGGACATCGCCGGAAAGACCGGGACGACGAACGAATCACGTGATGTCTGGTTCAACGGCTATGCGCCGGCGCTGGTCGCCATCTGCTGGATGGGCTTCGACTCATTCAAGTCGCTCGGCAAGAAACAGACCGGGGGCGACCTAGCACTGCCGATGTGGACCGACTTCATGAAGTCGGCGCTCGCCGGCGTGCCGGAGCAAAGTTTTCCGCAGCCGACCGGTCTCACGGCGACTCGCATCGATCCGGCATCAGGCATGCTCGCGAAGCCCGGTAGCGGGACCGCGGTCATGGAGGTGTTTCCGTCGGACAAGGTGCCGAAGAAGCGCGCGACACCAAAACCCAAACCCAAGGGTGAGCTGACCGACGAGGGTGAGGATGCGGCCGGCGGCTCTGGCCGTGGCCGCCGCGGCGAGTCCGCGAAATCGCTGGAGTCCCTGTTCTGAGCCAGATCCGAACACGACGAGGACGCGAGTGGACACGTCCGAGAGACTGCAACGGAGAATCGCGCAGGAAGCCGCGCGACTGATGATAGAGGAAGGAATCGAGGACTATCGACGCGCAAAACTCAAGGCCGTCGAGCGCCTCGGCCTGCGCGGATTCACGAAGCTGCCCCGCAACGATGCCGTCGATTCGGCGCGACTGGAGTTTCAGCGCATCTTCCAGTCCGAGACACGCGCCAGCGCGATTGCCCGCATGCGGGGCGCGGCGCTGGACATCATGCAGCGACTCGAACCGTTCAGCCCACTGCTGACCGGAAGCCTCGTCGACGGCAGCGCCGGCACCCATACCCCGATCACGATCCAGGTGTTTCCCGAAACCGCCGAGGACCTGATCCGAATCCTGATCGATCTGTCGATTCCGTACCGGGAGACGAGCCATGCCGTCGCCATCGGCCGTGATGGCTCGGCGGCCTTGCCGGCGATCAGCTTCGTCTACGACCACTCGCACGTGGACCTTCAGATCTATCCACCCGGATGGGCCGACAAGGCCCGCGGACGGCGCGGTGAGGCGCCGCCCCGCGTATCGACCGAGGACCTGCGGCGACTGCTCGCGACCCCACGCGGCGCGCCTGTGACCTGACCCGGGCGGACGAATCACCCCTCGCCGATGGGCGAACGATCCAGCGCGCCATATCGAGAACCCCGCACCGGTGGCGATCCGCCCGTCACTTGTTTACGCGAACGGCGGCGCTTCGCCATCACCGACACCGCGACTTGAGAACCATGGAGCGGGAGGAACCGCGGATAACGGTCGATTGCGGCGATACGTCCCTGTATCGCGCGAAGTTCTGAACGGATCGGCGCTATCGCTGTTGCGTGGATCGCGCCGCCACCGGCACGTAGTCCCTGCGCGGCGGACCGATATACAGCTGACGCGGACGCGCGATCCGCTGCTGGGATTCCGACTTCATTTCCAGCCAGTGCGCGACCCAGCCGGCCGTCCGCGCCAGAGTGAACATCACGGTGAACATGTTGACCGGAATGTTCAGGGCCTTGTAGATGATGCCGGAGTAGAAATCGACGTTCGGATACAGCCGCTTCTCGATGAAGTAATCATCCTTCAACGCGACTTCCTCGAGCCTCAGCGCGAGCTCGAACATCGGATCGTCGCTCTTCAGTCTGTCGAGCACGGCATGACAGGTCTTGCGGATGATCGCGGCCCGCGGATCGTAATTCTTGTAGACCCGGTGCCCGAAACCCATCAGCCGGAACGGATCGTTGCGATCCTTGGCCCGGCGGATGAACTCGGGGATACGTGACACGTCCCCGATCTCGGAGAACATCTTCAGAACCGCCTCGTTCGCGCCGCCGTGCGCCGGCCCCCAGAGCGCGGCAATACCGGCCGCGACGCAGGCGTAGGGGTTGGCTCCGGTACTGCTCGCCATGCGGACCGTCGACGTGCTGGCATTCTGCTCGTGATCCGCGTGCAGAATGAACAGGAGATTCAGCGCCTCCGCGGCGACCGAATCGACTTCATACGGCCCGGACGGCACCGAGAACATCATGTTGAGAAAGTTCGCGCAGTAGTCGAGATCGTTGCGCGGGTAGACGAAGGGCAACCCGACCGAGTGCTTGTAGCACGCGGCGGCGATCGTCGGCATCTTCGCCAGCATCCTGAGCGCCGAGGTCCGCCGATGACTGGGATTCGCGATGTCCAGATCGCCATGATAGAAGGCCGACAGCGAACCGACGACGCCGACCATCATCGCCATCGGGTGCGCGTCGTAGTGGAAGCCGTTGAAGAAATTCCTCAGGGCCTCGTGGATCATCGAATGGCGGTTGATCTCGGTGCGGAACTGCTCGAGCTCCGCGGCGCTCGGCAACTCGCCCCACATCAGCAGATAGGCGACCTCGAGAAAGGTACTGCCGACCGCCAACTGTTCGATCGGATAGCCGCGATAGAGCAGCACACCCTCATCGCCATCGATGAACGTGATGGCGCTGGTGCAACTAGCCGTAGAGACGAAGCCGAGATCGTAACTCCAGTACCCGAGCTCGGACTTCAACCGATTGATATCGATCGTCGCTTCGCCGAGTGTCCCCTCGAGGATCGGAAAGTGGACCTTTTTCCCGCTGCGCCCATCGATAACGCTGATACCATCGTGCGACATATTGACTCTCCGCTATCGTCACAAAGCCCTGCCGAGCGAGCTTTGCGGATACCGAAGCGTCCCGGCAAACCGGGTCGCCGATGAGCCGCGTGCTAGGCCCGGCTGTATTTCCGGCGGAACTTGTCGACACGACCGGCCGTGTCGACGATCTTCTGCTTGCCCGTATAGAATGGGTGGCAGGCTGAACAGACTTCGACATGCAACTGCTTTCCGAGCGTCGAACGGGTTTCGAAGCTCGAGCCGCAACTGCACACTACGGTAATCGTCTTGTATTCGGGATGGATATCGGCCTTCATCGGAACGGACTCCAAGTTAGCGAGCTGAGAAAAATTTCGCATCGTACTGAAGTCGAACACCCGCTGCAAGACGCATCGACGATACTCCGCAGCGCGCCGTCTTTCAATGCGCGATTCTGTTGACGGTCCGTTGCCGCCAAATCTATCAATCCCCCCGCTCTATGCGCATCATTTCGCTCAATGTCAATGGCTTGCGTTCGGCCGCCCGCAAGGGCTTCTTCGACTGGCTCGCCCAGCAGGATGCCGACCTGATCTGCCTGCAGGAAATCAAGGGCCAGCCGGACCAGTTGGCCGATCCGATTTTCTGGCCGGAGGGCTACCACTGCTATTACCTCGCCGCGGAGAAGCGCGGCTATAGCGGCGTTGCACTGTACTCGCGAAAGGAACCGGACGAAGTGATCGAGGGCCTGGGCTGGGAGGATATGGACCGCGAGGGCCGCTACATCGAGGCCCGATTTGGGCCACTTAGCGTCGTCTCGCTGTACCT
>JAXMGB010000018.1:0-69936 GCA_046347485.1 Methylotetracoccus sp.
AGGTCTTCGGCAGCGTGACGCCGGTCTGGCCCTGGTACTTTCCGCCGCGGTCGCGGTAGGACACCTCGCAGGTGTCCTCGGCGCCGATGAACAGCACCTGCGCGACGCCTTCGTTGGCGTAGATCTTCGCCGGCAGCGGGGTCGTGTTCGAGAACTCCAGCGTTACATGGCCTTCCCACTCCGGTTCGAGCGGCGTGACGTTGACGATAATGCCGCAGCGGGCGTAGGTCGATTTGCCGAGGCAGATCGTCAGCACATCGCGTGGAATGCGGAAGTACTCGACGGTGCGCGCCAGTGCGAACGAGTTCGGCGGGATGATGCAGACATTCGAGCACAGGTCGACGAAGCTGTCGGCGTCGAAGTTCTTCGGGTCGACGATCGCCGAGTTGATGTTCGTGAAGATCTTGAATTCGTTCGAGCAGCGGATGTCGTAGCCGTAGCTCGAGGTGCCGAACGAGATCACGCGGGCGCCGTCGACCGACCGCACCTGATGCGGTTCGAACGGCTCGATCATGCCATGCTCGGCCGCCATGCGGCGGATCCAGCGGTCGGATTTGATGCCCATCGGATTCTCGGATGCGGGGGAAGCGGGAGGCGAGGTCTCAGGTGTCGGCCACGGTGATCGTCGGAAAGCGGCTGCTGTAGTCCTTCGCCTTCATCGCCAGCCGCGCGGCCATGCGCCGCGCGATCGTCCGATAGGTCGCGGCGCTCGCGCCTTCGGGGTCGGCGACCACGGTCGGTTGCCCGCCGTCGGCCTGCTGCCGGATCGCGATGTCGAGCGGAAGCGCCCCCAGGAGTTCGACGCCGTATTTCTCGGCCATTTTCTGGCCGCCGCCGCTACCGAAGATCGGTTCGGCATGGCCGCACTGGCTGCAGATGTGGACGCTCATGTTCTCGACGATGCCCAGCACCGGCACGTTGACCTTCTCGAACATCTTCAGGCCCTTCTGCGCATCGAGCAGCGCAATGTCCTGTGGTGTCGTGACGATCACGGCTCCGGACACCGGAATCTGCTGGGCCAGCGTCAGCTGAATGTCGCCGGTCCCCGGCGGCAGGTCGATGATGAGGTAGTCGAGATCGTTCCAGCGCGTATCGTTCAGCAATTGTTGCAGCGCGCCGGTGACCATCGGTCCGCGCCAGATCATCGGCGTGTCCTCGTCGATCAGATAGCCGATCGACATAGTCTGCAATCCATGCGCCTCGATCGGCTGCAGCGACTTGCCGTCAGTCTCCGGGCGGCTGGTGACGCCGAGCATCTGCGGCTGGCTCGGGCCGTAGATATCGGCGTCCAGAATGCCAACCCGCGCGCCCTCGGCGAGCAATGCCAGCGCCAGATTGACCGCGGTCGTCGACTTGCCGACACCGCCCTTGCCCGAGGCGATGGCGATGATGTTGCGGACACCGGGCATTGGCTTCAGGTTCTTCTGCACCGCGTGCGAGACGATCTCGCTGCTGATGTCGACGGTCACGTCGCCGACATCCGGTTCGCTGCCGAGCTTGGTGCGGATCGCCTCCGCCAGCACCGGTGCAAAGCTTCGCGCCGGATATCCCAATACGATGCGGATGCGGATCGAAGTGCCGTCGATCGCGATCGACTTGATCGCTTTCGCGGTCACCAGATCGGTTCCCAGGTTGGGGTCGATCAGAGATTTCAGGGCAATTTCTACGTCGGGTTGGGTCAATGGCATGGTGCGCAAAAATGGCGTAATCGGTGGGAATGCATGCGCCATTTTACACGGAACGACCAGGTTCTCTCAGGTCCCGGCAGGCGATCCAGCCGCGTTCCGGCGGGGCTACTGGTTCGAAAAACGAACCCCCACCCGCATTGACAGCATCGGTGAGCGCGGCGCATGGTGTGCCCTCGGGCCCGACCGGCGCGGCATCGATCGAACGGGGGGGTGGGGAAATCTCCGAACAAGGGCCATGACCGCTTTGTTCAGCGCCGGTGAGTTCAACCGCGGTTTCGCCTCACCCCCGGAATCAACGGTCTGGAACGGTCGGATTCGGCGTACGTCCCTTCATCGCGGGAAGTTCTGATGTCGACGAGAGCGTGCCTGACACCGGTGTGATGGGCGCTCATCCGTAGGGTACCCCACGGGAGGCCAAAGATGACGAGTCTGCATTTCGACGCACGAAACGACGCGAGCGACGAAGTCTCGATCGGACGATGGCGGAAGTCGCTGATGTCCTGCGCCACGGCGCTGCTTGCATCCTTGATTGCACTACCGATCGAAGGCGCTGCCGACAGCGCTTACGAACATCCGTATCGCCAACTCGCAAAAGGTCCGGGTCCGATTCCGCTGTTCGAGCGCCGCGACGATCCCGACGGCCATCGTTACGTCATCGGCGAGGGTGGCTCGATGGCCGGCGAGACCGGCGTGCTGACTCGCGAACCGGTGGTTACGACGATGCTGGCGGTCGCGCCGCGGGATCGAGTCGAGGAGCCGCGCCCGGTGCGGGTGGCTCGCGCACGGCCATCGCCGAAGATCACGCCGGATCTCGCGGCGCGCCTGTCGGCGGCGACGAGCTCGCAGGCGGTTCCGGTCGAAATCTCGCTGCGACGTCGCGAACCCGGGATCCAGGCGATGATCGACCGGATGCTGGCGCGCGGCGAGATCCGAACCCGCGCCGATCTGCAGGCGGCGCGTGCCCGTCTGATCGGGCAGCGGCAGATCCGGATCGCCGAACGCTTGCGACCGTTCGTCGCGGCGATCGCATCCGCCGGAGGGCGGGTGAGCTATGTCTGCCGTAACTCCGAATGCCTGTTCGCCGAATTGCCGAGGCCTGTGGTCCAGCGTCTCGCGGCCGATCCCGAGGTCATCGGGCTCGATGCGCAGCGACCGATGCTGGCCGCCGGCATCAGCGGCGCGACCGTGCGCACCGGCGCGCAGATCGGGCAGTTCTTCGCGTCCGGGAATCCCGGGTCGTCGAGCAGTTACGATGGGGACGGACTCGACGAAGTATCCGGAACGGATGACGTCGTCTTCGCGGTCGTCGAACCGGGAGCAGGGTACGCGCCGCATGTCGGCTTTGGCGAGGATGCCGACCCGCTGGACTCACGGATCGTCGGTCGTTGGGAATGCGATGATGATTGCCAATCGGTCATCGCGTTCGGCGGCGCCAGCGGCCATTCGACCGCGGTCGCCGGCATCCTGTTCGGTGACCTGACCGACGGGCAGGGCAACTTTGCCGCGGCCGACCGCATCGCCGGAAGCGGCTATGCCCCCGAGGCGCGTGGCCACCTGTACACCGGCGGAAAGGTCGCGCTGGACCATATCGCCGGTCTGTTTCTCTGGCGGCCCGACCTGGTCAGCAACTCCTGGGGCTACATCGAGTCGCCGGAGTGCTCCGGCGCCAGCACCACCTCGCGCAGTGCCAATGCGCTGTTCCTCGATGGGATCGCGGTGTTCTCGGCGGCGCACAACCGCGGCGGTAGCGCCAATCAATGCCGGGTCACGGCGCCCGGGTCGGCCATCGGCAACTTCACCGTGGGTGCGCACATCGACCCGGACAGCGAGGATCCGACGACCTACGACGGTCTCGACGACGTGCGCTTCGGCCCGCTGCGCGTGACCTCGAGTCCCAGCAGTTGGGGCGGCAATGCCACGCAGGGGCAGAACCGCTCGATCATCTCGTTGACCGGCCCGAGCACGCGGACGCACAAGTTCGGTACCGCCGGCGGCCTGATCGAATCCGGCGGCGTCTGTTGCACCAGCCTCGCGACGCCGACCGTGGCCTCGGCGGCGATGTCCTACATCGATTTCTACCGTCATCGCTGGAGCAATTTCATCGACAATCCGGGCGTGCTGTACGCGAACATGCTGTTGATGGGCGATCGTCAGGGGCAGGCCGGGAAGATCGACGGCCCGGCGACGGCGCCCGATCACCGCTGGGGCATGGGGCGGCTGCGCATGCGAATGACCGGGAACGGCAAGCTCGACGTGCCCTGGGCATTTCGATCGGCCGAGACCTGCATCGGCCATGGCGAGACCTGGGATCTGCCGGTCAACGGCGGCAAGGCGCTGCCCGCGGACGCGGACGTGTTGAAGTTCGCGGCCTACTGGTACGATCACCGGCACGATGGCAGCGCCGGGGACGCCGGCAGTGTCGCCAACGTCAACGTCTATCTGACCGGCGTATCGGGCGGCCGCTCGCTGGCGTACGACAACGACGCGTTCGACAACAAGGCGCGCCTGTACTACCACGACATCGGCGGGAAAGCCGTGAAGATCCGGTTCTACGGCACCGATATCGCCGGCCATGACGATTCGGTGTGCGGCGCGGACAGCGTGCACGTCTGGTTTGCGCTGTTCTGGGAGGACTCGGACCGGGAATCGCCGACCTACGATCCGGTGACGCTCGACGGCATCATGCCGGAGAATCTGTAGCTCCGCAGCAGGGGCCTACTCGATCAGGCGCAGCCCGTTCAGATAGAACGAGCGCATCGAGCGGGCCGCGTCCTGGAAGACGATGATCCGGCGTATCTCGTGCATGTCCAGTGGCCGGTCGGCGCCGGCGTCGCGGATCACCGGAACGGGCACACGCAGTTCCGTCCGGCTTTCCGGCGCGACGAGGAAGCGGCCATTGTAGCGATCCTCGAAGCGGTCGTTGTGCCAGCGGTCGTCGATACGGACTGCGAGATCCAGCGTTTGCCCGCCCGGATTCGTCACATCGATCACCAACTGTCGATAGGCCGCCCAATCCGGCAAGGGTTCCTCGATCGTCACGCCGGGCCACGGCCCGGATACCGGTTCGACCCAGAGCGCGCTGTGATCGCCTGACTGCCGCCAGCGGGAGGGTATCGGCATCGGTTTGGTCTCGACCGACTGCGTCATGACGAAATAGCGGCCCAGCGCGGTGTCGAAGTCGGCCAGAGCGGGCTCATGCGCGTTGCGGTGCAGGTAGGCCGCGGCGGTCCAGGCCAGCGGGGCCAGGGCTGCGGCCAGGCAAAGCCCGAACAAGGCCCATAACATCGCCGAACCCCAGCGGTTCCGGTTCTGCGCCGGGGTCTGGCGCCGCTCGTACAGGCGGTACAGCGACAAGGCCATCGTCGCGCCGATGAGGTCGTTGACGAAATCGCTCAGCGAGGATTCGCGCGGCCCGATCATCTGCGCCAGTTCGGTCGCGGCGCCCAGCACGAGCACGACCAGCCAGGCCTGCACGTACTGGCGCGGTGTCGATGATCCGGTGGTCTGCGTTCTCGTGCGGAACAGATGCAGCGCGGCGATCGCGAGTAGTCCGAACAGCGGCGGGTGTGCGGCATTCTCCAGCGCCAGCAGGCCGCGACTCGGTTCCAGCGGGATCGGCGTGACCATGACCCCGAACAGCAGCAGCAAGCCCGTCGCGATGAGGAGGTATCGGCGCCACTTGCCGGCGTGCCACCGCCCGGCCGGGATGGGTTTAGTCATCGTCATCGCGTGACGACGCCCCGTCGGCCGGTTGCAGACGGACCACCTCCCGGTAGCCCCGCGCATACAGCGCGAACAGCAGAACGGTCGCGCCCATCAAGCCCGCGAAGAAGGCGAAATAAGCGGTGCCGGACAGCAGACTTCCGCCATTCGGCGTCGTGATCAGGAAGTTCACGGCGCCGGTGAAGACATTGCCGAGGGCGACCGATGCCATGTACAAGGCCATGACCGAGGACTTCATCGAAAGCGGCGCCTGGGTGTAGGCGAACTCGAGCGCGGTGATCGAAATCATCACCTCGGCCGAGGTCAGCAGAACATAAGCAGGCAGTTGCCAAAGAATGCTGGTGGCGTTTCCGTCATCGATCCGCTGTTGCAGCACCGCCGAGACCGCGAATGACAGCGCCGCAAGCCCCATGCCTAGACCGATCTTGCGCAGCGGGGTCACGCGGGACAACCTCCCCAATGCAGGATAGACGACGCGGTTGAACGTCGGCACCAGCAGCAGGATCAGCAGCGGATTGGCGGCCTGAATCTGCGACGGCAGGATCTCGGTGCCGAGCACCCATCGATCCATCTTCTGGGACTGCAAGACCCACGACGATCCGGTCTGGTCGAACAGCGACCAGAACACCGCGATCAGCAGATAGATCACGACCAGGCCGCCGAGCTGACTCAACGCCGCGCCGGATACCGCCTCGCGGACGTAAGCCATGCCGGCCGGTGGAATGTGCGCGAAGTGCCGGCGACCGGACCAGAAGATCCAGCTCGCGAACGCCATCAGCAGGCCGGGCACGCCGAAGGCGACCTGCGCGCCGGCGTGCGCCAGCAACCACGGCGTCACCAGCATCGATATGAACGCGCCGACATTGATCGACAGGTAGAACCAGCTGTAGGCACGCGACAACAGACCCTGGTTCGACGCGCAGAACTGGTCGCCGAGATGGGCCGAGACGCATGGTTTTATGCCGCCGGCGCCGAGCGCGATCAGGCTCTGGCCAAGGAACAGACCGGCGCGCGTGTCGTCCAGCGCGAGCGCAAAGTGACCGGTGCAGTAGACCAGCGACAGCAGCAGGATCGTCCGGAATTTGCCGAGCACGCCGTCGGCGAGCAGCGCGCCGGCGATCGGTGTCAGGTAGGTTACCGAGACGAACAGATGAAAATAGGCCTGAGCCTCGGTATCGCCGAGATGGTCCGGATGTCCGGCCGCATCGGTCAGATATTGCGTCATGAACACGATCAGGATCGCGCGCATGCCGTAATAGCTGAAGCGCTCGGCCGCTTCGTTGGCGATGATGTAGGGCAGCCCCGGGGGAAACCCGCGGGTTTGGATCGGTGCGTCGCGATAGCGGGACATCGGTGGAGTCGTCAGCGGGGCCGCGGCATGGTCGGCGATGCGGCGAGGCGCGGCGTGTCCGCGCCGGCCGCCGATGCTTTACATCGTTTCGCCAGGTGATCTAAAGTATTTTCAACTGGGGCGCGCTGCGCCCGGCATTTTCTCTCGCCCGCAAGGGCTTTCGAGTGCCGGCTGTGACCGACGAGGAGAACAATAATGAACGGCGAACCCACGTCGCAGGGGGACTGGCGGGCATTTACGCAATCGGTCACGGTCATGGCGGGCTGGATGATCGGATGGACGGCCCTGTTGATCCTCTACGCCAGCGGCTGGCTCTGAGCCGCCACGCGGGTTTGACGCTCTCCGCCGGTCCGCGGCGGCGAACCTGACGGGCCGGTCACGACGGGGCGCGCGGAAACAGCAGGTCGCCTAGCCCTTCCATGATTGCTCGCAGCAGTTCCGGCAGCGACAGACCGAACGCGAGATACGCGCTCCACAACGCCCCGTGTAGCACGATGATTGCCCAGAATATCCGCTGATAGGACGATTTCGTCAGCTTGTGGCGGAAATCCTTCTGCGCAAGCAGCGCGCCGGGCCAGCCACCGAGCAGTTCCAGTATATGTAGATACGATTCGGGAATGCGCCAGCGGCTGGTCATCGCGCGTTTCTTGTCCGCGCCGTAGAACATGATCGTCAGCGTGCTGAGGAACACGTACAACAGCAACGGGATCGGGTTGCGAGATTTCCAAAGCACCCAGCAGGACAGCAGGATCGGCAGTCGGATCAGCACGTAGAACGCCACGGCACGCGCCCGCCCGACCACACCCTCGTCGTCGACCGTCGAAGGCGGCTGCAGCGCCACACCCTCGAGCGTCGCATGGGCGATCCGGCGCTTGTCGGGAATTTCCCGCGCCAGCTGGAAATGCACGACGTCTCCGGATGCCGGGCGACGGCTCAGCCCCTTGCGGAATGCGCTGATGTGCACGAAAAAGTCGTCGCCGCCGCCGTCCGGTCGCACGAAGCCGAAGCCCCGGTCGTCGTTCCACAGCACCAGGGTGCCTTTCTGCCAGTTCGGCGTTCCGGCCATCGGTCGTTTGAATTCCTTGGGGTCGGCGTCAGCCCGGAGGCGCTATTCTAGAACGAATTCTCAGGTTCCGGGGTCGTCGGAACGGGGTGTCACGCGATTGCCGCCGGAACGCCGCGCCGCGGTGCTTCAGCCTGCGGACGGGCCATGCTGGGCGCGAGGCTGCGCTCGAAAGTATCGGCACGCACGGCGAACGCGTCCAGCGACTCCAGCCAGATATCGAGGACCGCCAGCGACCAGATCGCCCGCGTATGGTCGGCGCTTCGCTGCCGATGCGCGTCGAACAGGTTCAGCGCGGCCGCGCGGGATATCCCGGCCGATGCCAGGCGTTCCGATCCGACCCGCTCGCGTGCCCAGTCCTCGAGCGGTCCGCGCAACCACTTCGCCAGTGGCACCGACAGACCGCGCTTGCGGCGTTCGACGATGTCCCGTGGCAGGTAGCGCAATGCATAGCGTTTCAGGAAGGCCTTCGTGACGAAGCCGCGAACCCGCTGATCGGCCGCCAGCGTCGCGGCGAAGTCGAGCACGCCTGGATCGAGGAATGGCGCGCGAATCTCCACGCCGGTGCTCATGCCGGAGCGATCGGCCTTCGTCAGCAGCCCGTCCGCCAGCGAGTTCTCCAGGTCGTAGCGCTGCACCAGGTCGAGCGGCGCGCCCGTCTCGCCGCGGGGCGGCCGGTCCCAGATCTCGCGCGGCATCAATTCGGCCAATACGTTCGGCGGGGTGTGCGAGGTCCATTGCTGATGCCGCGGCAGGACGTCCAGATGCACGCCGCGCAGGAAGCGCTTGATCAGGAACGACACCGGCACCTTCTTGTCCGAGTCCGGCCAGCGCTCCGCCGTAGTCTCGATGAGTCGTTGCAGCCAGCGCGGCAGCGAGCGGAAGCGCTCGGCGAGGCCGATGCCGAGGTAGGTCGGGTAGCCGCCGAACAGTTCGTCGGCGCCTTCTCCGGCCAGGGCCAGCTTGATGTCGGCCGAGGCCGCGGTCGCGCACAAGGCTGCCGGCGCCCAGGCCGGATCAGCCAGCGGCTCGCCGCACAGAGCGACCAGTCGTTCGATTTCGGCGCGCAGTTCCTCCGGGCCGACCCAGATGTCGCGCTTGGCGAACCCGAAGAGTTCGGCGATGCGGTTCGCGTAATCGCCCTCGTCGTAGGATTCCTCGCGAAAGCGAAGCGTGTATGCGGTGATCGACGAGTCCGGCCGCAACGAGCGCAAAACCGCGGACACCAGCGAGGAGTCGAGGCCCCCGCTGAGAAACACGCCGTAGGGTACATCAACCTCGCTCTGACGTGCGACCGCGTTGCGGAAGATGCGGTCGAACTCATCCTCGGAGCCCTTGGACTTGCCAGTGTCGACGATCGGCCAGCGCCAGTAGATCTCTTCTCGAGGCTCGCCGCCGGCCAGGTCGAATACGATCATCTCGCCCGGGCGCAACTTGCGGACCCCGGCGAACGGGGAGTGCGGGGCCGGCATGAAACCGTAACGCAGATAGTCGGCGATCGGTTGTGGGGCCAGGGCCGGCGTGCTCTCGATCGCCAGCAGTGCCGACAGCTCGCTGGCGAAACCGATCACGCCCTCGTGCTGCCAGTAGAACAGCGGACGCTCGCCGCTGCGGTCGCGCGCCAGCACCAGTCGCTGCCGTACCGGATCGTAGACCGCACAGGCGAACGCACCCTCGAGCCGGTCGATGAACGAATCGCCGAGTTCGAGATACAGTCCGGGGATGACCGCGACGTCGGTGTCCTTCGCCGGATTCCGCCCGCGCGTCGCGAGCCAGCTGCGCAGGCAACGATGATTGTCGATCTCGCCGTTGCAGACGGCGACGACGCCGCTGGCCTCATCGACGATCGGTTGCATGCCATTGCTGAGGCCACGGATCGCCAGGCGCCCCGCGCCGATCGCGCCGCGGCTGACGGCAAGACTCTGGCAACCGTCCGGACCGCGGTGAGCCATCGCCCGCAACATCTCGTCGACGCGGGGTCGCAGACCTTCGCCGGGCGGAGCCTCAGGATGGATCGAAAATAGTCCGCTGATTCCACACATAGGGATCGTTCCTCGTCAGATTCGAACGCGGTCGTCGCTGGCGGCGCCGCGGATCTCGTTCGTCGTTCAATGCTGCTGGCTCGCCGACCGGTCGCGAGCGGTCAGCAAGACGCCCGAATACTCATGAGTCAAGGCGTCGAAACTCGGATCGTCCGGCGCCAGCACCGCGCGCAGCGCGCCGAGGTCGGCCTGCTTCGCCAGCAGGTAGATCGGTCCGGCGGATGCGCCGAGCCAGCCGGCAAAGTCGCGTTCGCGGACGATGCGGTCCGGCCAGTCTGCCCGCTGCGTCAATGCGTAGCGAACATAGTTGCTCTGCATCTCATAGCCGTCGTTCGCCGAAATCACGGTCACGAGCCGACCCGAATAGAACGAGAATCCGTTCGGATAGCAGCGAAAGCAGGCCACGGTCGCGTCCGCTGGCAGCGCCGGCATCCGCGACGGCAAGACCGCGGCGGAGCGGTGGGCGGCGTAGTTCGGCAGGTATGCAATCGCCGTCGGAACGAGCAGCAAGGGAAACGCGAAGAACGCGGTGGCGGCCATGCGCGGCGACCGCGCTACCGAGGCCGCCGCGGCGAGCAGTCCGGTGATCAGCAGCACTGCGGCCAGCCAGGCGAAGGCCGGTATCAGATCGCGCAGATACACCGCGCTTCGCGCGGACAGCAGATCGAGGGTCGATGGCCGCAGCAGCGGTATGACGGCGGCCGCGGCCGCGGTGAACGCAATCGCCCCCAGCACGGCGACGGCGCGCAACAGCATCGTTCGGCGCGGGTCGCGCGGAGGCGCGTCGGTCGCCTGTACCAGCAGCCTCGCGATCAGCACGCCCAGCGCGACGGTCGCGGTCAGAATGTAGCCGGGCAGCTTCGATTTGGACAGCGAGAAGAATACGACGACGGCGAGCGCCCAGACGACGAACAGCCGATCGGGTCGCGGCCAGATCCCGCGCTCGCGCCATGCGGCGACGATGCCTTCGGGCAGCAGCAGACACCACGGAAACATGCCGATCGCGATCACGACGGCATAGAAGTAGATCGGTTGGGTTCGCCTGAACTCATTCGACGTAAACCGCTGGAACGATTCCTTGACGAGTCCGTAGTAGGGGAAGTCCGGATGTTCGATGCTGAGCCAGACGAACCACAGCAACACGATGGCGAAGAACAGCGCAACATTGAACGGCCGGAACGCGTCCCGCCACCACGAGCGATGTCCACCCCAGCGCTCGCTGAGGGCGGTCACCAGCGTAGGCAGGATGAAGCCGACCGGACCCTTGACCAAGGTTGCGCAGGCGGCGCTGAATGCCGCCGCGGTGTACAGGCGGCGCCGTTCGGGACCGCTGCTGGCCGAGGCCGTGAAGCACGCGAGAATCGCCGCCGACACGAAGAACGCCAGCGTCATGTCGAAGATCACGTACCGCGCGAACGCGACGTACAGCAATGAGCAGGCGATGACCGCGACGGCCGTCGCGGCGGTCCGTGCGTCGTAGAAACGGCGACAGAACAGGTGGACCAGACCGAGCGTGCCGAGTGCGAACAGGGCAGATGGCAGCCGTGCGGCCGTCTCGGACGTGCCTAACAGACCCAGCGACAGTGCGACCGCCCGGAAGAAGAAAGCCGGTTTGTCGAGGTAGGGCTGCCCGTTGTACAGTGGTACGAGCCAGTTTCCCGCTTCGAGCATCTCGCGCGCGACCTCGGCATTGCGGCCCTCGTCGGGTTGCAATAGCGGATAGCTGCCGAGTCCCCACAGCACAGTGAACAGGCCGATGGCCAGCGCGATCGCGGCCGGTGCTGAACGGTGGGGTAGGATCGAATTGTCGGAGAATCGAGCCGGGGAGCGGATCGGTGAGGTCGTGATCTTGTCGCCGCGCGGGTTGGTGGGGACTGGGTCGCAATAGTGACACAATCGGCGCGCGCTGCCCACCCCGGCCGTCCGGCGCGGCCCATTCCCCGTGCCCGGAGGCCGGCCGCACGCCGCCGGCAAGCCGCATGGCCGGCGCCGGTTCGATGCCCTCGGGCAAGCATAAAAAAAACAGGAGAGGATCGATGATGTCTCGGATTCGAAGCCGCGCGGTAGTGGCAATGATCGTGGCGGTGTGGAGTGCTTCCGCGCTGGGCGCGCGGATGGTGTCGCTCGACGGTTTGCTGCAACCCTACCTCGAGCGCTACGGCTTGCCGGCGATTGCCGCCGCGGCGGCCAAGAGCGGGCGGATCGTCGGTGCCGGCGCGGTCGGTACGCGCGTCATCGGGGCGAGGATCCCGGTCACGCTGAACGACCGCTTCCACATCGGTTCGGACACCAAGGCGATGACCGCGCTGCTCGCGGCGATGCTCGTCGAACAACGCAAGCTGCGCTGGGATTCGACGGTCGGCGAGGTGTTCCCGGAACTGTCGGCCGGCATGGATCCCGGTGTCCGCGCGGTGACTCTGGCGCAACTGCTGTCGCATACCGGCGGTTTTCCGTCCGACAACGAGGCGTTCGGCAATCTGCTGACGCAGGTCATGCAGCGCGAGGACGCCGATCTGGACGAGATGCGCTACTGGATGGTCCAGCAATGGGTCAAGCAGCCCTTGGCAAGCCAACCGGGTACGACGTTCGCCTACTCCAACATGGGCTATACGCTGGTCGGCGCGATGCTGGAACGAGCAACCGGAACCAGTTGGGACGAACTGATCCACATGCGCCTGTTCGAACCGCTGGAACTCGGCAGCGCGATGCTCGGCTGCCAGGCGACCATCGGTCGCGTCGATGCGCCGCTCGGCCACGCCGAGGTCGGTGGCCGGTTGAGGCCATTCCATGCCGGGCCGAGTTGTGACAACCCGCCAGTCATCGGTCCCGCCGGCATCGTGTCGCTATCGGTTCTGGATTTCGCTCGCTGGGCATCATGGAACGCCGCGGAGGGCGCGCGTCGTCCGAATCTCGTGCGGCCGGAGACGCTGCGCAAGCTGCATACGCAGGTCATCGCGGTGCCGGTGAGGCATGCCGGCAAGGCGGGGACTCCGGCGCAGGGCGGCTACGCGATGGGGTGGGGACGCGTCAGCGTCGATTGGGCCCCGCAGCCGCTGTTGCAGCACACTGGGTCGAATACGAAGAATCTGGCGCAGGCCTGGGTCGATGTGCCGCACGATTTCGCGCTGGTTCTGGTGACGAACGTCGGTGGCGAGCGCGCCGAGGCGGCGCTCCGCGACGCTGCGGCGATGCTGTACCGGAAGTTCGAACCGCAGCCTGCGCGATAGAGCCGGTCTCGTCCTGTGTGAAATGCCTCGGCATCTGTGGCATTTCACATCATCGGTGGTTTCCCGAAGGGGGTGTATACAGACGGGTCAGTCGCTTGCGCACGCCCGATGGCTGGCGTGGATTGTGCAAATCCCATAACTGAACTCTGAGCAGACGCCCTCCTGGAACTGTCCGGAGCGACATGGCCGTATTGCGGGATGCGCTGAATGCATCAGCGCATCCCGGGCGCGCCTTCGGAGATTTCCATTGAAGAACCTTACGCGAGCACGACTCATGATCCCGAACCCGGCTGACCGGACATACCGTTTCCGCTTGGGGGTCGTCCGACGCAAACGCGTCGCGCTGGCTCCGATTCTGTTCCGCGCTGGTGGCAGGACCCTTGTATGCGGCCGATTCGCCTGCTCCGGTCAAGGTCGTCATTCACGATGGTACCCCGAGGATCATCGAAGTCGAGGCGCGCAAGGCGCCGCTGGCACAGGTGCTCGATGCGCTCGCCGCGAAAGCGGGCGCGGTCGTGCATCATTCGATTCTGCCGATGCAGGAGGTCACGGCAACCTGCGCCGGCGAAACGGTACAGCGCGTATTGCGCTGCCTGCTCGGTCCCGGCGTCGACCTGGTCTCGCAGCAGCCCGCGGCGGGCCGGGCCGAGGCTTCGGAGTGGTGGGTTCAAGGAAGCAGTCTGGCTCGGCATGAGGACACCGATGGCAGCTGCAAGCCAACCGCCGACGCGGACCAGGCCGATGAGTCGGATAGTGCGCCGGGAGCCGGAAAGCACAAGCGTACCGCGGCGAAGAAGCGCAAGGATCCGACGCCGAAGCTGCTTGAAATGGCCGGCGCCAGTGATGCCGGGCAGCGTGCGAACGCGGTCTCGCGGCTGGCGCTCGAAGGTCGCGGGGACGAACAGACCGTACGGACGGCGCTCGAAGGGGCCTTGTCCGATACCGATCCGCAGGTTCGCGCTCAGGCGGTGTATGCGCTGGCGACGCGCGAGGGCGCCGACGCGACGCCCTATCTGCGCGAAGCCCTGCACGACAGCGATCCCGACGTCCGGCTGATGGCTATCGACAGCATCAAGCCGGAACCGCGGAACCTGTCCTTGCTACAGGAAGCGGTCGGTGATGCGGACGAGACCGTCAGCGCGCTAGCGGCTTCGAAGCTCAGCGAGATCAGCCAGAGTGGTGCGGCGGAGTGAGGCCTGTCAGCCGGCCGGGCCGGTGCGCCGACCGGACCGGCCTCGGATTGACCTGACCCGGTTGGCCGTGGGCACTGAATATGTCTCGCTTGGCTCGATCCCGTCGACAACGCCCACCGCGAGGCACTGCCTAAGGTACGGCAGTGCCCGACGCACATTCTCGCGGGGTGCTCGATGAATTTCTTGGCTGGCGGGTCACCGTCCGACTGACGGTGCCGCGGAGTCTGCTGCTTTGCTGAAGTGAAGGAGAACACCATCGCCGCGGACGAAGGCATGGATCTCGGCTGGTCAGCCGGATTGTGCGGTTGATGCTGCGGAGGTCTCGGGTACTCGAAACCCCCGCGAAGTCGTGTGGTCGGGATTCTGATCTGTAGCTTCAAGGGAAGACTTTCAGCTTCTGGATGCAGTCGAAGTCCTCTCCACAGATGAACAGGTGATCATTGATCACCACCGCCGCTTGTCCCTTCTTGCGTATGCGCAGGCCGTCTATTTTGAAGGCGTAGACGCCTGCCTTGCTGGGTCTGAAATAGGATGTGTGGTAAATCTCCTCGAAGTGGCCATCCTGTTGAAGTTGATTGGTCGAATCTGCGACAACGAGTTCGGCGACGGCGTCGCAATCACCGGGATGATTCCGCGGGGCTGTTCCGGCCGGAAAGGGGCCGCAATACAATAGCTTCACGCTGCCGCCCGGCAGGATTTTCACCGTGTCGCCCTTGGCCGTGTCTATACGCTCACAACCGGAACCGGCGCCGCACGTTTCCCCCCCGCCGGGTTGTAGAAAAGGATGAGGTCCAGCGTGTTCGGTTCACCGGTGAACGACGGTTCCGCGTTGAAGCCGACAAATGCCAGGTACGGCGGAAACGGAGTACCGCCATGAGCGTAGACTGCGTTGGAGGCGGTTGCCAGGGCCGCGAGGCCGAACAGGAGGTGTGCTTTTCGCATTTTCTTGCCTCTTGATTCATGTTGCATTCATGTCAAAAACTATCATGTCATGTTCTGGGTGACCTGTGCTGAGCATGACATCGTTACAAGAAGCCAAAACCGTGCCATGCTGCACAAAGCGGTCGTCGGCTCTCGCGGACCACTAGCTGTGCGTGAAGTAACTGAGTGTGGTGCGGCATTTGACTCATGCGTACGCGTATTACCAGTGCGTTCGGCTGGCGATTCCAGTCTGACTCGGCCACTCTTCCAGTGTCATTCGGCCGGGTGGTCGGAGCGCAGCGACGCCGGGTGTGATGAGAGTACTGAGGGTGTGCCGGAGCGGTCGATGCGTCGCGCTGCCGATCCGGTGTTTTCCCGTGGTTGGAGCCTCCGTTACGGCGTGACGCCGAAGCCGACCCGCGGCAATTGCCGAATGAGCCGGGGATGGCGGCCGTCGCCGCGAACCCGGCCAGACTCCTTCGCACCCTGTCGTGCTCCCGTCACCGCCGAGCAAGGCGTTTCCTGCGGGACCCGGCATCGCGTGGCGAGTGCACTGCGGGTCGTCGAGAACGGTGCCAACGATGGCCCGGGCCGTCCCGCAAGGGCTTCGCCTGATCCGGGCCGACGCGGAACCCTGCGGATTGCGGCATATCACGCGTGCGCCGTGGGATATGCCGTAGTGTCCGGACGGCGCGCGCCGCCGGTAGCTCGGGGTTGCCATGGGATCACCGGGTCCGGAGAGGTCGACGAACGGCATGCCGGGGATCGTCGACGAAGCGCTGCTCGCACGGAACACGCAGGCTTGCCGGGATGTGCCCGCGCGTATGGGGCGTGATCGTCCTGCGCTACCGGCAGGGTTCGGTCCGCGTGCGGATGCCGAGGTACTGCCAATGGCCCGGTTTCTGCTAGGGTTTGGGACGAGACCTTCGCTCGGTGGCCGCTGGCGACGGCCTTCGATCCCATGCGGCCCCGCTCTTCGATACGGTGGCTACTGGCCCGGTTCACCGGGCTCGGACGGACAGGATCGATCCGGCGGAGTCGTGTAACGGTGGCCCCGGGCGTGGGTGCCGGCCATCCTCGTCGGCGCCGAACGGGCTGCGAACACAGAGTTTCGGGGAGTACATGAGATGACGCGTACTCGGGTGCCGTGGCTGGCGTGGTGCTCCGTTGTCGCTGCTGGCGAGGATCAGGGATTGGCGTCCGGTCGCCGGTCCGTCGCTGCGCGTGATTCTGCGCAAAGGCGCTCTTGGGAACGGTATCGCCGCGACGTCGGCCAATCCGATCGATGCAGATGGCGACTACGATCCGCAGATCACGGTCAATGGTGGTGAGGGTGCCTGCGCTCTATGTCACGAAGACCGCGACCGGGGTCGAATCGTATCGACGGGTCGTCGAGTGCCGCACGGGACCCGGCGGGACCGGCAAGACGACGGGGACCGCCCCGAGCGTGCTGCAACAGTGATGATGGAGAGTGGTGTGCGGGTCGGACGCCCGCCGCCGTGCGGCCCGTGCGCTCGACGCATGACGGAACATGCGATGATAGCGGCCCGCCAGGATGGCACGACACCCCGGGGGAGCCTCTGAACCAAAGCCATCTTGGTCTTGGTTCGGGGCCGACGAGGCCAAATGCGGTTTCGCCGCACCTGACGACATCGACCGTTCCGAACGGTCGATGTCGGCGATCCCTCCCCGTATCGCGGGAAGCTCCGAATAGATGGGAGTTTCCCTGGCTAACAAGAACGAGGTTACGAGATGATTCGAGAGCTTGATACGACGCGGACCAGCGTCATCGTGAAGGCGGCCATGGCGCTCGGCGTGCTCGCCACGGCCAATCCGGCGGTCGGGCACGAGCAGAAGGGTTCCCTGGGCCGCGATCCCGGCGCGACCGATCAGTACCAGGTGATCTGCACGGTTGGCGAGGGCTCGGGGGACCCGCACCATCTGACGATGTCCGTTCTGGACCGCACGGCCGGCCCGGCCATGGTCAGCGTGCAGGTGTCCAAGGGTTTCGCCGCAACGAACACGACCGACTTCATCGGGGGCGACACGAAATTCAGTACGGAGTCGGTCACGGTCGGAGGTGGCGGCGTCTACGGCGTGCTGGTCGATAAGAACGGCAAGGGCGCACAGAACTACGCGCTGAGCTTGCATTGCCAGGATATCGACAATATCCACGCCGGCACGGCGGTGCAGACGCTGCAGAACCAGTGATGCGGGAGAGGCGTACGATTCGCGTCGCTCACCATCGGGCGCGGTCCGCGTCAGGAGCGCGCGGATGGGGGGCGGCGCCATGCTGAGCGTCGCCAGCCGCATGGCCCTGTTCGCGACGGTGTTCCTGACCGGCGCGGCGGTCATGGTCATCGAGTTGCTCGGGACGCGCCTGATCGCGCCGTTCTACGGCGCCAGTCTGTACGTCTGGTCCTCGTTGATCTCGGTGACGATGATGGCCCTGGCGCTGGGCTATTTCGTCGGCGGGTACTGGGCCGATCGGGCCCGGCGGACCGGTCTGGCGCTGGTCATCTCGCTGGCGGCGGTGCTGACGGTCCTGATTCCATGGGTCGCGCGGCCGGTGCTGCTCGCGACCGACCCTCTGGGCTTGCGCGCCGGCGCCTTCGTCAGCGCGTTGGTGCTGTTCTTTCCGGCGTTGACGATGCTCGGCATGGTCGGTCCATTCGCGATCAAGCTGTCGACCGAGCGCCTGGATGGCATCGGTTCCGGGGCCGGCACGATCTACGCGGTCAGCACGCTGGGCAGTGTCGTCGGAACCCTGCTGCTCGGCTTCTTCCTGTTTCCTCTGGTCGGCTCGCGGTCGATCCTGCTCGGGCTCGGGGCGGGGTTGCTGGCGCTCGGTCTGGCGGTCGCGTATTTCGAGCAGCGCGGTCTGCACCGACAGCGCGCGCTGGCGTCGAGCGTCGTTCTGACGGTTCTCGGCGCATTGCTGTTGCCGCCGGCGGTCCGGGCCGGCGCCCCGGGCCAACTCGGCGGTGGCAAGTTCACCCTGGTATCCGAACGCGAAACGCTTTATGGCTGGGTCAGGGTCATCGACGAACCGAAGCGGGATCTGCGCCTGCTGACCTCGGATGCGTCGACGATCGGCGCGGCCAATATCTCGGATCACGAGAGCCGATTGTTCTACCAGGACATCGTGCAGTTGATTCCGTCCATGCGGCCGGGTGTCCGGCGCGCGCTGCTGATCGGTCAGGGGGCCGGCCACATGGCGATGGTCCTCCGATCGCGCTATGGCGTCAGCACGGATACCATCGAGATCGATCCCGCGGTCGCCGACGCCGCGGCGCGTCACTTCGGGTTCGTCCCCAACGGTCGCACGATCGTTGGCGACGCTCGCTACGAGGTCCGGCGGCTGCAGGACCGGTACGACCTGATCATCCTCGACTGTTTTACCGGCGGTACCGAACCCTCGCACCTGCTGACGGTCGAGTTCCTCCAACAACTGCGCGGGCTGTTGACCGACCACGGGCTGCTGTCGCTGAATCTGGTCGCGTTCGCCGACGGTGGCCGCAACCCGGCGCTGGCCGCGGTCTACCGTACGATCGCCGGGGTCTTCCCCGATCAGTCGGTGTTCATGTCCGAGCCCGGCGAGAACTTCAACGATTTCATCTTCCTCGCGTCGCGGACACCGATCGATCGCCGATCGGGAACGCTGCGCGCGGACGAAGCGGCATGGCTGGACGAGCGGGTATTCGCGATCGATTCGCGTGACGGTGTCGTGCTGTCCGACGACCTCAACCCCCTCGAGAAACTGCAGGCACGTAAATCCGAGTACTACAGGAACATGATCGTCGAATGGCTAGGCACCGATACTCTGGTTCGATGACCGGGAACCCGGCTCATGCGGGTCCGTATCGCGCCCGTTCCATCGCAAGGCTCGCCCGGACGCTGGCGTGCGTGTTCATCGTCTCCGCGGCGCGTGCCGAGACACCGGGCGATTTTATCGCGCAGTACACGGCCGAAGCGAAAGCCGAGAACGCGAGTTTCGCCGGCTTCGACCCGGCGCGCGGCGAGCAGTGGTTCAAGGAAGTGCGGGAGGGCAAGTGGAGCTGCGCCAGTTGCCACACCGAGGATCCACGCCAGCCCGGACGCCACAAGCTGACGGACAAGGTCATCAAGCCACTCGCGCCGGCGGTCGAGGCGACGCGGTTCACCGATTCGCGCAAGGTTGCGAAGTGGTTCCGGCGGAACTGCAACGACGTCCTGAAGCGGGCCTGCACGGCCCGGGAAAAGGGCGATGTGCTGAGCTATCTGATCGGCCTCAAGCCATGAGTTTGCGCCGCAGGCTGCTGCCTTGCGTCGGATTGCTCGTGGCCTGTGCGGTCCAGGGCAAGAGCCAGGATGGTGCGCTGGCTCCGCTCGACCCGAGTTACGTCGCGGAATGCGGCACCTGCCATATCGCCTATCCGGCGGAATACCTGGGCCGGGAATCCTGGCAGGCGCTGTTCGACGGCAGCAAGACCCACTTCAAGGTCGATGCCGAGCCCGATGGGTCCAGCCTGCCGGCGATCAAGAAATACCTGATGAAGCACGCGAGGCCCACGGCGCGGCTGGGTGCGATCAAGGGGGAGGGACCCTTGCTGAGGATCACGCAGAGCCGCGGGTTCAGGGAGATCCACAATGGCATCGAACTGGAACACTGGCCCGAGGTCAAGACGCTGGGCAATTGCGCTGCCTGTCACCCGAACGCCGAGCAGGGCGATTTCCGCGGTCTGGTCAGGGCGCTCGATCAGTGAGCCGGGCGCGTGGCGCCGGCGACGGGCGATGCATCGATCGAGACGGGGGACGGCATCCGCCGATGCGTTTCGGCGTGATGTCTTGGAATCGGTCGGGGTGGGGCGCCACGCGCCGGTTCCCGTGAACGGGGACCGCGGCGCGTGATGCGATCAGCCTGCGATCGATCGCGGCTTACGGCTGCGGCCAGTAGCCCTTGATCGGCAGGTACTGGTCGATGAACGCATCGGACGGTTCGACGTTGACGTCGATGCCGGCGCCGCAGGATGCCGGCAACTCCGTCGCCCGGTTGACCGTCAGCGTCGGCCAGAACGGGCTCGTCGCGAAGTCATTCGGCATGACGCCCGGGTCGTCGAACTTGGTCGTCAGGTGACCGATCCAGATGTCGGCGCGGAAGTCCTGGCTTTCGTCCTGCGTCTTCGAGCACCAGTTCGCGATGCCGATGCGGACCTTCAGCGTCTTGATGCACGATTCGGCCTCGACGCTGCCGTCCGAGTTGGTTTGGCCGTCGGCCAGGTCCGGTAGCGAGACGCGGAACGGGATCACGCCGACCGCGGTCGTGTCGAGATTGCCCTTGGTGAAGTTGATCGCGACGACGTTGGCGTTCGCGTCGGTGACCTCGACCTGGGCCTGGAACACGTTCTTGTCCTGCACCATGCCCGGGGACAGCGAGAACAGCTTGGGGTCCGTCGTATCGAGAAAATCGGTCAGGTCGGCCGGTGTCGTGCCTACGGTCGCGACCAGATTGCCGTCACTGCCATCGCTGATGCCCCACGGGAACACCAAGCTCTGCGCGGTGACCTGCTTCGTGCCCTTGGTGCCGATGCCGCAGCCATGCCCGATCGTCGCGGCGGTGTACAACCCGCTGCCGGCGGTGCCCGGGTCCTTGATGCCGGTGTGGGCCAGGCTCAGCGGGCTGACGGCCAGGAGGCCGGTGCCGAACAGCGCGAAAGCCAGCGTCTGGCGTGCATTTCTTGTCATCGTAATTCTCCTCGGAGACATAGTCGTTAGTTTTACGGGGGGCGCTACCGGAGGGCGATCGACCATGCCCGCACGGTTGGCGCGCGGCCGGCCTCAGCCGGGTGCAATAAAAGGAGCAAGTAGCATGCCGCGGTGAGGGACAACGAGAGATCAATGACTTGACCGGTTTGCTTGATTCCGGTCGCCGCAGAACTGCGGGATATGCCGTAGCGACCGAGGGAAATGCCTTAAGCGAAAATCGGGAAATCCCCCCGCTCCGCCGGGGGATCGTTACTCTTGCCGGTCGCGGTAGGTCTGCCGCGTGTCGCGGCCGGCCGTGCGGGGTCGATCGGGCGCTCCGTCAGGCTCGCCGGTTCCCACAACCGGGGTGGCTTCGCCGGTGACGGAGGTCTCCGGGGCTTCGGATGCCACGAGACCTGAACCGCGACACGACAGCAGTGCCGCGATCAGTGCCGTGGCCACGAGCGCGGCGATCAGCGGATGGGTGGAATCGATGTGCTCGGCGCGCGAGCCGCGCTTGAACCCCGTCAGCATCGCCAGCGGCAGGTTCTCGCGGTGGACGATGCTGGCGTGCAGCACGCCGAGCAGATGTAAGACGACCAGCGCCAGCATCAGGTCCGAGCCGATCGCGTGCGCGTCGACCAGCCAGCCGTCGCCGAGTTCGTCGTAACGGAAAATCAGCCAGCCCGTCAGTGACGTCGCCAGTCCGAGCGCCAGCAGCGTCAACACGGACAACGCGCCCAATGGGTTATGGCCGGGAGAATCCGGAGGGTGGCCGCGCAGCAGCGCGATCAGGTATCCGGCGACGACGCGCGGTCCACGAACGAAGCTGTGGAAGCGCGCATGACGCGATCCGCAGAAACCCCAGACGATGCGGAACGCGATCAGGCCGAGGATCAGATAGCCGAGCAGCACGTGCAGGTCGCGCCAGCGCTCGGTATCGCCGGTCAGATAGGCGCCGGTGAAACCCGCGGCCAGCGACCAGTGCACGACGCGGGTCGGTAGATCCCACACGCGGATAGGCGGGGAGGCGCCGGCCTTATCAGACGAAGCGGTCGTCGGTCGAATCGGCGTCATCGCGCAAGGTGGCCCAGGGGGCGCGTGGCGCGCGGCTCGCCGGATCAGCGCGAAGGCCGCGCCGACCCGGGCCGGCATCAGGCGACTACTGATCCTGCTTGGTCTGGACCAGCGTGCCGGTATGCTTGAGATCGGCTGTCTGGCAATGGAACTGGATCGTGTAGTTCTCGGCTCCCGCCGCGGTCTTGTTGACGATCACGAAGTACCGCCCATTGCCGCCAGCGGCCTGAACGTCCGGGCTGTAGTTGTCGTCGCCATCCGTGTTGTCGGTCGTGCTGGCGGCTACCGGTGTCGCCAGATCGGTGCGGATGATCTGCAAGCTGACCTTCGGTGCGCGCTTCGGCAGGTCGTCCTTGATCTGGGCCAGCAGATGATGGGTCTCCAGATTAGCTTCGGTAAAGCATGTGACGGCATACAAGTCGGTAGCCGTTGCGGAACTGCCGAGCGTTCCCACCTGGCCGTGCGCCGAAGCAAATCCCGGTAGTAGGCAGATCCCGAGCGCCGCCAGCGCTAACACGGATGCATCGATTGGTTTCATCGTGACTCCATCGTGATTCGAAGTTCAGATTTGATTTTGTCGGCCTGTATCAATACCGGGCGCAATCGAAGAAGCTGGAGTTCTCCGACGGATCGCGCGGTTGCTGGCAGGTGTACTTCTGGATGAAGTAGACCGGCTTGGCGCCCTGGCGCTGGATCGTACCCTCGACGACCCAGGCGTACATGCCCTTGTACGGCAGGATGAAATCGTTGCGCTCGCCATAGGACGGCAATCCGCCGGATTTCCTCTGGACCCAGTCGGTGATCGTGTGCTTCCACTTCACGCCGCCAGTGGCGTTCAGCGCGATCGGCGATTCGTAGCCGACGCCCGGTACGTCCTGGGGCGAGGTCGGGAACACGCGGTTGTTCAGCCAGTAGACGGTCGCCTGGATGTCTACCTTGTCACCTTTTTCGACATTCAGCGGTCGCGGAGAGGTAACGTCCTCGAAGTAGACCGGCAGGAAATCGAGGTTGTTCGGCTTGCCTCTACCCGGTTGACCGGCCTTCGGATCCTCGTTCAGGAATCCCACGCAGATGTAATAGCGCTTGTCGAAATTGGCGTCGATGTTCTCGTTGCCATTGCCGACCAGGCGGCACTCGTGAGCCATGACGGTCGGCACGGCGAACAGCATCGCGGCGCTGACGGCGAGGAGGTTCTTGGTCTTGTCGTGCATTCTCGCAATCCTCGGGAAACAGGGGTGTCATTTCGGCGCAGGCATTCCGCCGGCGACTTGTTTCGCTGCCGGCGACGACCGGCGAGCCCGCCATATTAGTAGCAAACAATGCGCCACCTGCTGCTACCGAGAGCGAGAGCCCCGGTCGTCCGGGCGATTCGGTAGACTCCGGGTGCCGTGGAAAATCGTCGCGCGGGATCAAAGTGCGGCATCTCACGCGGACTATGTGGGATATGACGCATCTTGTTGCTCCGGGCTCGCAAGCAGAGGCCCTTACGCCAAGTCGCGTTGCTCGATGGGTTCGGGCATGATCTGATCGAGGTCCGGTGCCACTGCCGGGGGGTGTGTTCCCGGCTCCGGGTCCTGACGTATCGCAGAGACGAGCGTGTAACCCTAGCCACGCTGTGAACAGGCCCGTCGTGGCGATTCGGGGTTGGCGAGCCTCGGGGGAGAGTCCCGGGGCGCTGTGGCTTTTGCCTCATTCTGCGTCGCCGGGTTCGCGTAGAAAGACTCGACGCCGGCGTTCGATAAGTCCCCTGGACGCGGTGCAAGCCGGGGTACCCCTCGTCAACCCTTGTCAGGTGCCTTTTACGGGTTGTCGGGCCCATTGACCCGGCGCCAGAGCCATCCGGATGCGGCGGATTCGCCGCTGTAGACGTGTCTCAACGCGTTGATGTTCGCCAGCAGCAGCGATTGATGGTTGCGTGCCGCGCCGGTGCCGGCGAATAGAATCCGGTCCTCGTCCCGCAGCGAGGTCTCGGGTGATGGAAGTTCGATGTCCTCGGCGCCGCGCGCGATCAGCAAGGGCACGCAGTCGAGGTGGCGATCGCGCCGTCCCGGGTCACGCAGCAAGTGGTCCATCCGCAGATCGCCACCGCCCTGGCGCAGCCAGTCGGCGCACGCCGGGGCGTCGTTCGCCGACAGGGCGACCGACCAGATCAGCGGGACCGTTCGCGACAGTGTACGGCATAGGTGCTGCACGGTCGCATCCGCCCAGCGGTCGTCACGTGCCTCGACGATCGTCAGGAAGCGTGCCAGCAGCGGGGTCGACACGCGGGCCAGGCATTCGTGCGCCAGGATCTCGTGCTCGACGACCACCAGGTCGGCGCGGCAGGGCCTCGAACAGCATTCGCCGGGAATGGCGGTTCTGGCGGACCACGGTAAATGGCCGAGGACCTGCGCGGCGCGCTGCCATCGCGATCGCGAGGTTGCGGGTATCGTCCCCGGTGCCGGCGACGACGCCGCTTGCGGTGGGGGCGGTCGCGATTGGCGCATCGCCGCTACCGACGGGCGCGGCGCCGACAAGCCGCACATCCGCTCCGCCGCGTTGCAATGCGGCCGCGACTACCGACGCGAAGTGGCCTTCGCCGTGCACGACCCAGAGCCCGCGCGGTGGTTCGGTTTCCTTCGTCAGGCTCGTGCCGGGGAGGCCGGTCAGCCACTGCAACAATTGGTATGAGCCAGGGGATCGCATCGCCAGACGCAGGTACCCGGCGAAGGTCTCGAACGGGTCGATGATGTCCTCGACGCCGAACAGGCGCATCTCGGCGACGACCTCCGGCGTTTCGGCGCGACAGATCAGCTTCAAATGAGGGCGCAGCAGACGGACCGACGCGGCGATCGCGAGGTTCGTGCGCTCGTCACCGGTCATCGCCAGTACGCCGATACAGTGCGGCGTGTCCATTCCCGAGGCGAGCAGATGTTCCGGTTGCCGAGCGTCGGCGGTCAGCGCGGGTACATCGGCGCGCAGATCGGCGAGTTCGAGTTCGGCGATGCGAAATTCGTCCCGATCGAGGACGACCATGCGGTACCCGAGCCGGTCGAGCGCACGGCAGAGTATCGCGCCCGTCTCGCCGTACCCACAGAGCAGATAGAATGGCTCGGGCAGGCGGCGGGCGCTGCGCGTGAACCGTTGTGCGGCCAGCGCGTGCAGGAACCAGCGGTCCTGGAACAGCGCCAGGACCTTGACGAATGCAAAACTCCAGCCGATCACCGTCAGGTAGATGCAGAACGTGACCCACAGGCGTTGCGCCGGCGTGAACGGATGGGGCAGTTCGCCGAAGCCGATCGTCGTCGCGGTGTAGCTGATGAAGTAGAACGCGTGCAGGAAGTCCAGGCGCGCGGGGCGTCCATGGGCATCGATGCCGGGGATCACGACGAGCCCTGTGATCGAGATCGCATAGATCGCGATCAATGCGATCAGCGGCGCCCGCATGCGCCGCAGGACGAGGAACAGCGAAGACTTCGGCAAGCTCGTCAGCGCCGCAGCATCAAGGTTTCGGCGATCAGCAGGATGACCGAGACGATGTTCGCGAGCAGTGCGCCAGCCGACATCGAGACGACGGTGACGGTCGTCTCCGGGGTGAATCCGGTGCCCAGCACGTGGATCGCGATGCCCCAGATCAGCGCCGCCGCGCCGAGTTGCAGGTCGGCAACCAGGCTGGTCGCGAGGTGTATCGCGCCGATCTGGGTACGGTCGCCGAATTTCAGCACGGTCGCGATCAGATTGACGACGATCGTCGCGAACAGCATGTAGACATCGTGATGTCCTGGTTCGTCGATGTCGCCGATGAAGAAACCGAAGTTCAGCGTCGCCGCGAGGACGATGAAAAAGCCGAAAACGACCTTCTCCAGGTTCACTGCGAATCCTGCCGTGTCGGGTGGAATGTGTGTTGCCGTGCCGGGCTCCGAGTCGGCGCCCGCGCGGCTGCAGTGTATCAGCCTTCGTTCACGGCCAGGCAAGGGACGCGGTAGCTGACCCGAATATGCCGGGAAGCTCTGAACAACCGGCGTGCCGGCTTCGTTCGGCGCCGTTGAGGCGCAACGCAGTCCCGCCTTGGCTTGACGCAATCGGTCGTCGATGACCGTCGATTACGGCGATACCTGCCTGTGTCGCGCGAAGCCCTGAATGGTCCGGAACGTACCCAGGGGCGGTCGACACGTGATCGGTTGGGATCCGAATCGCTGGCCCGAGCCCGAGCGGGCGGCAACTGTTATATACTCTGGCGCATTTTTCGGGGAATCTCGCGGCCTTGAACCGGCGGAGTGTGTTGCTGAAAGTGGAGCCTCCGTTCCGTCCGGTGTCACCGCGCGTGGCCCGGCTTTCCGGTTCCGCGGTCGCGTCCTGGCTGACCGAGCCGGACTCGCTGACGCGCCGAATCCGTTCCTTCTGTGGTTCGGCGTTTCGCGTTCATGTGCTCGGCGAGCATTGGCTCAAGCCGTTTCGCGGCGAGGCGGCGGAGCTGGGTCTGCACGAACATGGCCTGGCGTGGATTCGGGAAGTCGCGCTGTATGCCGGTCCCACGCCGGTCGTGCTGGCCCGGACCGTGATCCCGAGGGACACGCTGAGCGGTCGCCATTCGCTCGTGTCGCGTCTAGGGACGCGGCCGCTCGGCGAATGGCTGTTCGCCAATCGCGGCCTGCGGCGACTGTCCCTGGAGGCCGTGCGAGTCAACGCCGAGCGCTGGCGGGAGTCGGCCGGTGTCGGTACGATCACGGGTCCCGTCTGGGGGCGCCGTTCGCTGTATGCGGTGGCTCGCGATACCTTGCTGGTGTCGGAGTTTTTTTTACCGGAGTTGATCCGTCTGGAACGCCATGTCGGCCGTATCGAACCCGCGTGACCCCGGCGCGTTGAGCGCGCGACTTCGCCTGTACTGGCGGCTGGCGCGTTTCGACAAGCCGATCGGCATCTTTCTGCTGCTGTGGCCGGCGCTGTGGGCCTTGTGGGTCGCTGGCGAGGGCAGTCCGAAGCCGGGCGTCGTCGCGATCATCGTACTCGGCGTCGTGCTGATGCGCGCGGCCGGCTGCGTCATCAATGATTACGCCGATCGAGATTTCGACCCCCATGTCGAGCGCACGCGTCTGAGGCCGATCGCCGCAGGCCTGGTGGCGCCGGCAGAGGCGCTGGCGCTGTTCGTCGTGCTGTGCCTGGTCGCGTTCGTGCTGGTCCTGTTCACGAATCCGCTGACGATCGCGCTATCGGTGCCGGGCGCGCTGCTGGCCGCGAGCTACCCCTTCATGAAGCGTTACACGCATTTGCCGCAAGCCTACCTGGGGGTGGCGTTCGGTTGGGCCGTGCCGATGAGTTTTGCCGCGCAGACGGGTGCGATTGCGCCGGTCGCCTGGCCGCTGTTCGGGGCGACGGTGCTGTGGGCGCTGATCTACGACACGATGTACGCGATGGTCGATCGGGACGATGATCTGCGTATCGGGGTCAAATCGACGGCGATCCTGTTCGGGGCCTGGGACCGAATCGTCATCGCCGTGCTTCAGTTCGCGATGTTGGCGGTTCTGTCGGGCATTGGCGCAAGCCTCGAACTCGGTTCGGGCTTCTACGTGGGGCTCTCGGTCGCGGCCGGGCTGGCGGCTTATCAGCAGTACTTGATTCGCAACCGCGATCGGGGTGCCTGTTTCGATGCGTTTCTCAACAATCACTGGTTCGGCGCCGCGGTTTTCGCGGGCCTGGTCATCGGCTATGTCACGCGCTGAACGGGACGGACCGATGTTGCGCACGGCGCGGTGGTCGGTCGTGCTGCTGTACGGCCTGCTGGCCTTCGGCTGCAGCGCGGAACAGATCAGGCGCTCGTCGCCCCGCGGCATGGAGAGCGATCTGAGCGCGGTCGGCTTCAAGGTGCTGATCGCCGATTCGGCCCAGAAGCAGACGATGCTGCACGAACTGCCGCCGCAGACGATTTCGCGCGTCGATCGGCCCGACGGCACGTATTACCTGTACGCCGATCCAAACCTTTGCGCCTGTCTGTACGTCGGTCGTCAGGCGGAGTACAACGCCTACCAGAAACTGCTGGTCGAGCGTCAGATGTCGGATCAGGCGTTGATCGGCAACGAGATCGCCGAGGACCAGCGGGCCGGATGGGGGCCGAGCGGGGCCTGGGGCAACTGGGGTTATGGGTCCGGCATGTACGGCTACGGCGGTTACAACATGCGGCCGGCGTGGGATCCTTGGTGATCGCGTCCGGGTATTCGGTGCTCGACCAGCCGAGTTCACCGGCGAACGTCCTTCGGGTAAAATAGCCGGTTGCCGAGTAGGGCTGATCGGAGCGAGCCGGATCGATCCCGGTCGGCGCCCCGCGGACTACTGCTGAAGACGAAACCAAGAAAGGCGAGGTATGCCGATGTTCAAGATCGATCTAGACGGTTTTCTGTCCCACCCGTTCCATACCGGGATGCTGATCGCCGACGTCTGTCTGTTGATTTTTCTCCCGTTCGTGCGTCCCCCGGTCGTACTGACCTTGATCATGGTCGTAGGCCTCGTCTACCTGTCGATGTATTTCGGCGCCGTTTTCGCGCGCGACCGCTCGCCGATCCGGACGTTCTAGTTCGCCCCGGTAGCCGCTGCCGCACATGCCACGCAATGCGGCGCGTGCGTCCTCCGCGAGTGAGCCGCCCCGAGCCGCTGGATTGATCCGGCGGCTGGCCGCGCTGGTCTACGATTTCCTGCTGCTCGTGGCGCTGTGGTTCGTCGCCACGGCCGTGATCCTGCCGTTGAATCAGGGTGAGGCATTCCAGCCCCGCCACTGGGCCTATCTCGCGTATCTGGCCACGCTGGCGTTTCTGTTCTTCGGCTGGTGCTGGACCCACGGCGGCCAGACGCTCGGGATGCGCGCGTGGAGCTTGCGTCTGCTGAGGACCGACGGCGGCCCCATCGACTGGTCCGTCGCCGCGCGCCGTTTCGGCGGGGCCGTGGTATCGCTGGCCTGCGGCGGTCTGGGTTATCTGTGGATACTGATTGATCGACGTGATCGCGCGTGGCACGATCGCTGGTCCGGAACCGCGGTCGTCATCGAGGTTCCGTCGGCGCGCTGAGCCGGCCTAAGCGACTTCAGCCTGCTCGCCGGCCCTGCAGCAATCCGAGCAACGCGGCCGCCAGTGCGAACAGCGCGGGAAATGCCGACGAGAACAGCGGGTCCATCTCGTAGATCAGTCCGAGGTGGCCGAACACCTTGTCGAACAGATAGAAGCCGATACCGAGCGTCGCGCCGAGCATGATTCGCTGGCCAGCCGAGACGTCCCGCCGGAAGCCCAGGACCAGCGGCATCGCCACGAGCATCATGACGATCGTCACCAGCGGATTGACGATCCGGCCCCAGAACGCCTGCTCGACCAGCAGTGATTTCTGCCCGTTCTCCCGCAGGTACTCGATGTAGGTCATCAGGTCGACCGCCGACAGGTTTTCCGGCCGGATGACGAATGCGTTCAGCAGGTCCGGAGCGAGCACCGAGGACCAGTCTGCGCCGGCCTTGCGTTCCGGGCGCAGCACGTCGTTGGCCTCGAACCGGGTGGTGTTCAGCGACTCGAGGCGCCACTTCGCGCCGTCGTAGACGGCTTTGTCGGCATGCGTCGCCGATTGCAGCCGGCCGTATTGGTTCAACTCGAAGATGTTGATGTCGCCGAGGTTTTCCGGACGCTCGATCTGCCGGATGTTGATGAACACGTTGCGATCGTTGTCGCGCAGCCAGAAGCCGTATTTGGTTCGCGAGGCGACCTGCTGACGCAGTGCCGCGGCCTTCATCGTCGTGGCGGTCTGTTCGCTGACCGGTGCGACGTATTCGCCGATCAGCGCGGTGACGACCGCGAGCAGCAGACCTCCGCGCAGCGCCGACCAGATGATCCGCGAACGGGAGACGCCGGCGGCCTGCATCGCGACCAGTTCGCGGTTGTTGGCCAGGGCGCCGAGCATCACCAGACTTCCGAGCAGCGCGCCCGATGGCATCAGTTCGTAGAAGTTTCGCGGCGAGGTCAGCGTCAGGTACAGCACGATCTCGCCGATGCCGTAATCGCCTTCGCCGAGTTCACCGAGTTCGTCGGCGAAGCTGAAGAAGTTCAACAAGGTCAGCAGCACCAGCGTCGCCAGCAGGGATCCGACGACGACCTGCCGGCCGATGTAGAAGTTGAGTATCCTCACGCCGCGCTACTTCCGCTTCGGTAATATCGGGGCCAGGGCCCAGCGCCAGCCAAACGCGCGGACCAGCAGGAACGCGGTCAGCAACGCGATGACCACGTACGCGCCGCCATAGGCGATCGGCAACGAGACCTTGCCGGTCACGAGCATGCCCTGGGAGATCTTCTGCACGTTCTCGTAGACGACGTAGATCATGAACGCCTTGAACACGTTGCCCCAGGCGCCCGCACGCGGGGCAACGCGCGCAAGGGGCACGGCGAGCACGCCGAGCGCCAGGATGCCGAACGGTATGGCCAGGCGCTTCTGCAGTTCGGCCAGGCCGCGCGGATTGTTCGAATGGAACAGGGCGAGGCTGTCCATGCCCTCGCGCCCGGTTTCACCGCTGCTCGGCGCCGGATCGTCAATCCGCACGGCGTATTCTTCGAATTCGCTGATGACGAAATCGGCCTGCCCGGGCACGCCCTGATAGCGCCGTCCGTAACCGAGCGAGATGAAATGCTCGCCGGTTTCGGTGAGCTTGAGACGGGCGTCCTCGGCGATCACGACTCCCGTTCTCTCGCCTTGCCGGCTCTGTACGAAGACCTCGTGCATCACGCCGTCATCGCTCAGTTGCGCCGCGTACAGGATGACGTCACCGCGACTGAACTCGTTGAACCGTCCGGGTTTGATGCCGCGCACGTCGGCACCCTGCTCGTCCTTCTTCATCAGCAGTTGCGCCTTCTTCTCGGACCAGGGCATGACCTGCAGAGCCATGACGCCGCCGAACACCGCGAGCGGCACGACGAACAGCAGGACCGACCGGTACAGACGGGCCGGTCCGGCACCGCTCGATGCCAGCACGGCCATTTCGTTGTCGCGGTAAAGCCGGCCGAGAACGACCAGCACGCTGAGGAACAGTGCCGGGGGGAGCAACAGCGCGATGCCGGTCAGGATTTTCAGCATCAGCAGCGTCAGCAGGATCTCGCCGGAGACCTCACCTTCGATTGCCCGGGCGAGGATGCCGAGGAATTTACGGCTGACAATGATGACGACCAGGACCGACAGAATGGCCAGCAGGGCCTTTGCGAGGTCGCCGGCGATCATCCGATCGAGGATTGGGACCAGCCGGAAGCGCGTTGCGCGCCGCTGTTCAAAAGGCTTGGATTTCATAATAAGCTGTTACGGAACTTGCCCGCCGACCGGCTGCGGCCCGGCGCTTGCGGCGTCGACGCCGGTCTGTTCCGAAGCCTACCAACGCACGGATTCTAACATGGACTATCACGTGAAGAGCGACGCGCCCGAGCGCACCGCAACCGACTGCCTCGTGCTCGGCGTGTTGCACGACGGAAAACTGAGCCCGGCCGCCGCCGCCGTCGACGACAAATCCGATGGGGCATTGAAGCGCCTGATCAAGCGCGATCATTTCGACGGAAAGCCCGGCGACACCCTGCTGATCAACGGCGTCAAGGAACTGGATGGTTGCAAGTGCGAACGGGTGCTGCTGGTCGGCCTGGGCAAGAAGTCGGAACTCGATACGTCGAAATTCCGCAAGGTTCTGGCGGCGACGCTCAAAGGTTTGCGCGACTCGCATGCGAAGACCGCCGCGATCGCGCTGCTCGAGGTCGACGTCGACGGTCATGACGGAGACACCGCGTGGATGGTTCGGCAGGCGGTCGAGATCTTCGAGGCCGGCTCGTACCGTTTCACGCAGATGAAAAAGGACGGCGACGACCGGCCGCCGCGCCTCGCCGAGGTGAGCTTCCTTGTAGCCGCGAAGCAGAAGAAGGAGGCGGAGCGTGGCGTGCGTGAGGGCGAGGCGATCGCCTACGGCATGGGCCTCGCCAGGGACATGGCGAATCTGCCGGGCAACATCTGCACGCCGAGTTACCTGGCCGAGCGGGCGGAGCAACTGGCGAAGCACCATCCGCGATTGAAGGCGGAGATTCTCGGCGAGGGTGAACTCGATGAACTCGGCATGGGCGCATTCCTGTCGGTTTCGCGCGGCAGCCGCCAGCCGGCGCGCCTGATCGTGCTCGAGTACAACGGGGGGCCGAAGAAGGCCAAACCGGTCGTGCTGATCGGCAAGGGCCTGACCTTCGACGCCGGCGGCATTTCGCTGAAGCCGGCAGCGAACATGGACGAGATGAAATACGACATGTGCGGCGGGGCCAGCGTCATCGCGACGCTCGCGGCGATCGAGAAGTTGCAGTTGCCGCTGAACGTCGTCGGACTGGTACCGGCCTCGGAAAATCTGCCGGACGGCAATGCCAACAAGCCGGGCGACATCGTCAAGAGCATGGCCGGCATCACGATCGAGATCCTGAACACGGACGCCGAAGGGCGACTGCTGCTGTGCGATGTGCTGACCTACGCGAAGCGTTATCACCCGGCCGCGGTCATCGACGTCGCGACGCTGACCGGCGCCTGCATCGTTGCGCTGGGGCGTCATCCGAGCGGCTTGATGGGTAATCGCGATGAACTGTGCGACGCACTGATCGCCGCGGGCAACGAGTCCTGGGACCGCGTCTGGCGCTTGCCGATCTGGGATGACTACCAGGAGCAGCTGAAGTCCAATTTCGCCGATGTCGCCAATATCGGCGGTCCGGACGGGGGTTCGATCACCGCGGGATGTTTCCTGTCGCGCTTCGCCAAGGACTATCCCTGGGCGCACGTCGACATCGCCGGCACGGCGTGGAAGAGCGGGGCTGACAAGGGCGCGACCGGACGCCCGGTACCCTTGCTGATGCACTACCTGCTGGCGCAAGCGCGCTGATGCGCATCGACTTCTATCTGGTACCGGATGGCGATCCTCGCGGGCGCTATCTGACGGCATGCCGGCTGACCGAGAAGGCTTACCGGCTCGGTCACCGGATCTACATCCAGACCGAGTCGGAGCAGACCGCGGCCTTGCTCGATGATCTGCTGTGGACGTTCCGCCAGAACAGCTTCGTGCCGCACGCGCGCTGGCCGGCCGGCGAGCAGCCGGAGACGCCGGTGTTCCTCGGTACCGCGGAGCCGCCGGAGTTTCTCGACGACGTCCTGATCAATCTGTCCGACGCCGTCCCGAGCACCTTCGACCGGTTTGCCCGGCTGGTCGAGATCGTCGACCAGGACGAGACCGGCAAGGAGGCCGGACGCCGACGATTCCGGTTCTACCGCGACCGCGGGCTCACGCCGGCCACGCACAAACTCGAATCCGCATCGGACTGATCGCCGGGACCGGCCACCGCGCCGGTCCCCGCACCGATGTTCCTTCCCTGATCGCACCCCGCACCAACCGACCGAACAGCACCATGGAGAAAACCTACGAACCCCATTCAATCGAGCGCCGCTGGTACGAACTGTGGGAACAGAACGGCCATTTCGCGCCGAGCGGAAACGGCTCACCCTATTGCATCATGATCCCTCCGCCGAACGTCACGGGCAGCCTGCACATGGGGCATGCGTTCCAGGACACGCTGATGGATGCCTTGACCCGCTACCACCGGATGCGCGGTGACCGGACCTTGTGGCAGGCGGGAACCGATCATGCGGGCATCGCGACGCAGATGGTCGTCGAACGACAGTTGGCCGCCGACGGGCGCTCGCGCCACGATCTCGGACGTGATGCGTTCATCGATCGCGTCTGGGCATGGAAAGAGCAATCCGGGGGCACGATCACGCGGCAATTGCGGCGCATGGGCGCTTCGCTCGACTGGTCGCGCGAGCGATTTACGATGGACGAGGGGCTGTCGCGCGCGGTGCGCGAGGTATTCGTCCAGCTGTACGACAAGGGTCTGATCTACCGCGGTAAGCGTCTGGTGAACTGGGACCCGGTGCTGCACACCGCGGTATCCGATCTCGAGGTTGTATCGCAGGAGGAGAGCGGACACCTGTGGCATCTCCGCTACCCGCTGGACGGCGGTGAAGCCTCGCTGGTCGTCGCGACGACGCGACCGGAGACGATGCTCGGCGACACCGCCGTCGCGGTGCATCCCGACGACGAGCGCTATCGGCACCTCATCGGCCGCATGATCCGGCTGCCGCTGACCCATCGGCTGATTCCGATCATCGGCGACGAATACGTCGATCCCGAGTTCGGCTCCGGCTGCGTGAAGATCACGCCGGCGCACGATTTCAATGACTACGCGGTCGGCACGCGCCACGGTCTTCCGCTGATCAACGTGTTCGACCACAGCGCGGCGATTCTGCCGCTCGCGGACATTCCCGAACGCTACCACCGCCTCGATCGTTACGAGGCCCGCGATCTGGTAATCCACGATCTGGACGAACTCGGTTTGCTCGAGCGCGTCGACGATCACAAGCTGATGGTTCCGCGCGGCGACCGCACCGGGGTGGCGATCGAGCCATTACTGACCGATCAGTGGTACGTGAAGGCGGCGCCGCTGGCCGAACCGGCGATCCGCGCCGTCGAGGACGGCCGCGTGCGCTTCGTGCCGGACAACTGGAAGAACACGTACTTTCAATGGATGCGCAACATCGAGGACTGGTGCATCTCGCGGCAGATCTGGTGGGGCCATCGCATTCCCGCCTGGTACGACGACAGTGGGGCGGTGTTCGTCGGCCGCAGCGAGGACAAGGTGCGCGCGCGCTACGGGCTCGAACCCGGCGTCAGGTTGCGTCAGGACGATGACGTGCTCGATACCTGGTTCTCGTCGGCGTTATGGCCGTTCTCGACGCTCGGCTGGCCGGACGAGGGGGCGGAGCTTCGCACGTTCTATCCCGGCAGCGTGCTGGTCACCGGATTTGACATCATCTTCTTCTGGGTTGCCCGGATGATCATGATGGGGCTCGCGTTCATGGACGATGTGCCGTTCAGGGAGGTCTACATACATGGCCTGGTCCGCGACGCCGAAGGACAGAAGATGTCGAAGTCCAAGGGCAACGTGCTCGATCCGATCGATCTGATCGACGGGATCGGCATCGACGAACTGGTCGGCAAGAGGACACAGGGGCTGATGCAGCCGCAGATGGCGGCGCGCATCGAGCGCCAGACGCGCAAGGACTATCCCGATGGAATCCCGTCGTACGGCACCGATGCGTTGCGCTTCACGTTCGCGTCGCTGGCATCGACCGGTCGCGACATCCGCTTCGATCTGAAACGCGTCGAGGGGTACCGGAACTTCTGCAACAAGCTGTGGAACGCCGCGCGTTACGTGCTGCTGAATACCGAGAACCAGGCTCCCATCGCTCCCGTGGCTCCCGATGCCTACGGTCTGGCCGACCGTTGGATACGCAGTAGCCTGCAGCGCACGATCCGTATCGTGACCGAATCCTTCGACAGCTATCGGTTCGACCTGGCTGCCCAGGAGCTTTACGAGTTCGTCTGGAGCGCCTACTGCGACTGGTACCTGGAGCTGGCCAAGATCGAACTCTCCGGCGGTGATGCGAAGCGTGCGGCCGCGACGCGTCATACCCTGGTCGATGTGCTGGAAACGCTGCTTCGGCTGATTCATCCGCTGATGCCGTTCATCTCCGAGGAGATCTGGCAACGTGTCGCGGAGTTGGCCGGGCGACGCGCGCCGACGATCATGGTCCAGGCTTTCCCTGTGATCGACGAGGTACAGATCGATACGGAAGCGGAGACCGAGATCGCCTGGCTCATGGAGGTCGTGCTCGGCATTCGACGAATCCGCGGCGAAATGAACATCGCGCCGGGCAAGGCACTGCCGGCCGTCCTGCAAGGCAGGCTCGCGGCCGATCGCGCACGCTTCGAATCGCATCATGTAATGATCGGGCGTCTAGCGAAGCTGGAGTCGCTGGCATGGCTGTCCGACAACGACGAGGCTCCCGAGGCAGCGATGGCGCTGGTCGGCGATATGAAGGTGCTGATCCCGTTGAAGGGCCTGATCGACAAGGACGCCGAACTCTCGCGCCTCGAGAAGGAAATCGCGCGTGTCACCAAGGAATTGCCACGTCTCGAGCAGAAACTCGGCGACGCGTCGTTTCTCGAAAAGGCGCCGCCGCAGGTCGTTGACAAGGAGCGCACACGCCTGGCCGAGATGCGGGCCAGCCTCGCGGAACTCGAGGCGCAGGTGATCAGGATCGCCGCGTTGTAGCGGCGGGGGAACGGGGACGGCCGGGGCCCTTCGGCGATAGGCTAAGCTTTGGAAAAGCAGATCACATCGGTCGATTTCCATTACCCCATCGTTGAATGACGCTCGCAATGTCGGCTGTGCACGCCCAAAACGCCGTCAGTGGTCTCGCCAAGTGTCTCGCCAAGCATGGCCTGCTTGCCGAGCAGGCGGCACAACTGCATTACCAGGATGCGATAGACAAGAAGGTTCCGTTCGTCAGCTACCTGGTGGCAAACAAGATTCTGGACAGCCTGACCATTGCCGAAACGGTATCGCAGGAGTTTGGACTGCCGCTGCTCGATCTGGAGAAATTCGTTCCGGAACTGGCGCCGGTCAGGCTGGTCAACGAACGTCTGATTCGCCAGCATCGCATCCTGCCGCTTTACAAGCGCGGCAACCGCTTGTTCGTCGCGCTGGCCGATCCAACGAATTTCCAGGGTCTGGACGAAATCAAGTTCCAGACCCGGATGTCGACCGAGTGCGTCATCGTCGAGGAGGACAAGCTGTCGCGCCTCGTCGAGGTCGCGCTGGAAGCCGCCGACACCAGCATGAAGGATCTGCTGGACAGCGATCTCGACAACCTGCAGATCACCAGCGGTGACGAGGATCACGGCGACGAGCCCGACGCGAAGGACATCGACGACGCACCGATCGTGCGTTACGTCAACAAGATTCTGGTCGATGCGATCAAGAAGGGAGCTTCAGATATCCACTTCGAGCCCTACGAGAAGTCGTTCCGGATCCGTTTCCGCCACGACGGAATGTTGCATGAGGTCGCGGCGCCGCCGGCGACGCTGGCCTCACGTCTGTGCGCCCGGCTGAAGGTGATGTCACGGATGGACATCGCCGAACGGCGAGTTCCCCAGGACGGACGCATCAAGATGGCGGTGTCGCGGACCCGGGCGATCGACTTTCGTGTGAACACCTGTCCGACTCTGTTCGGGGAAAAGGTCGTACTGCGTATCCTCGATCCGACGACGGCGCAGATCGGCATCGAAAAGCTCGGATTCGAGCCCGATCAGCAAGCCCATTTCCTCGAGGCGATCAATAAGCCCTATGGCATGATCCTGGTGACGGGACCGACCGGCAGCGGCAAGACCGTGTCGCTGTATACGGCGCTGAACCTGCTGAACAAGCCCGAGACCAATATTTCCACGGCCGAGGACCCGGTCGAGATCACCGTGGCCGGTATCAACCAGGTCAACGTCAACACGAAGACCGGTCTGACCTTCGCCGAGGCTCTGAGGGCTTTTCTGCGTCAGGACCCGGACGTCATCATGGTCGGTGAGGTGCGTGACCTCGAGACCGCCGAGATCGCTGTCAAGGCCGCTCAGACGGGACATCTGGTGTTGTCGACGCTGCACACCAACGATGCGCCACAGACGCTCAATCGGCTCATGCAGATGGGCATTCCATCGTTCAATATCGCGTCGTCGGTGCTGCTGATTCTTGCGCAGCGCCTTGGTCGCCGCTTGTGCGAACACTGCAAACGGGAGGAGCCCTTGCCCGCCGAAGTCTTGATCAATGCCGGCTTTCGCGAATCCGAACTCGACGGATTCCCGGTCTTCCACCCGGTAGGCTGCGAGCGCTGCGTGAAGGGTTACAAGGGGCGTGTCGGACTGTTCCAGGTCATGCCGATCTCCGAAGAAATCAACAACATCATCATGGCGGGTGGCGATGTCGTCCAACTCGGCGCGCAGGCGGCCAGAGAGGGCATCTCGACTCTGCGCCAATCAGGGTTGAAGAAGGTCAAGGCAGGGATCACCAGTCTCGAAGAGATCGAACGGGTGACGAAGGACTAACGCGATGGCCAAAGAACTTGCCGAGGTTTTCGTTTGGGAGGGTGCCGATGCCAAAGGCGCCCGCGTCAAGGGCGAAGTCACCGCGCGAAGCGAGGCGCTGGTGCGTGCTGATCTGCGACGCCAGGGCATCAAGGTCGTCAAGGTCAAGAAGAAGCCCAAACCGCTGTTCACGAAGCGGAAGAAGCCGATCAAGCCGAAGGACATCGCGGTGTTCAGTCGGCAGTTGGCGACGATGCTCAGCGCTGGCGTGCCCCTAGTGCAATCCTTCGACATCGTCGGCAGGGGGCATGAGAATCCGTCGATGCAGGAGATGCTGTTCGCGATCAAGGCCGACATCGAAGGAGGCAACACCCTGCGTGAAGCGCTGGCGAAGTTTCCCGAACAATTCGACGAACTGTTCTGCAACCTGGTCCATGCCGGCGAGCAGGCAGGCGTGCTCGAGACCTTGTTGCACAAGATTGCCGAATACAAGGAAAAGACCGAATCGCTGAAGGCCAAGATCAAGAAGGCCCTGTTCTATCCGGTCGCGGTGATCGTCGTCGCGGTGATCGTCACGGCAATTCTGTTGCTGTTCGTGGTACCCCAGTTCGAGGAATTGTTCAAAGGGTTCGGTGCGGACCTCCCTGCGTTCACGCGCATGGTCATCGTCATGTCACAGTGGCTGCAGCAGTGGTGGTATATCGCGCTCGGCATCATCGTCGTCGCGGGATTCGTATTTGTCCGGCTCAAGAAGAAATCGCCGGCATTCAACCATTGGCTGGATCGGGTCGTACTGCATGTCCCGATCGTTGGTGTGATTCTGCACAAGGCCGCAGTCGCACGCTTCGCGCGGACCTTGTCGACGATGTCGGCGGCTGGCGTGCCCTTGGTCGAAGGCTTGCAATCGGTCGCCGGCGCCTGCGGCAACTTCGTCTACGGTAGCGCTGTCCTGCGTATCCGTGACGACGTTGCGACCGGCCATCAGCTGCAACTCGCGATGAAGGACGTGAATCTGTTTCCCAGCATGGTCATCCAGATGGTTGCGATCGGTGAGGAGTCGGGATCCTTGGACAGTATGCTCGGCAAGGTGGCGGACTTCTTCGAGGAAGAGGTCGACAACGCAGTTGATGCGTTGAGCACCCTGATCGAACCATTGATCATGGCGTTCCTGGGGGTCGTCGTCGGCGGTCTGGTCGTCGCGATGTATCTGCCGATCTTCAAACTCGGTTCGGTCGTCTGAGGTTGGCCGCACGATGGCGCAATTCCTAGAGGGCGATCCCGTGATGCACGGGATCGTCGGTGCACTGTTCGGCTTGCTCGTAGGCAGTTTCCTCAACGTCGTCATCTATCGTTTGCCGCTGATGCTGGAGCATCGATGGCGCAAGGATTGCCGCAGTTTCCTGGGCCTTGATGAAGAGCCACCTGACGCGGTTACCTTCAATCTCATGTGGCCGGGATCGTTCTGCCCGCAGTGCCGGACGCCGGTCAAGCCCTGGCAGAACGTTCCGGTGTTCAGTTACCTGCTGCTTCGCGGACGGTGCGGGAGTTGCCGGGCCGAAATCGCGATCCGCTATCCGCTGGTCGAGGTGCTGACGGCCGCCGCGTCCTGTATCGTTGCGCTAAGGTTCGGATTGTCCATCGAAGGGATTCTCGCGCTGGGTCTGACCTGGGCGTTGATTGCGCTCAGCGTCATCGATCTGGATCACTATCTGTTGCCCGATTCGATGACGATTCCGGGCGTGTGGCTCGGACTCGTCGCGTCTCTCGGCGGGTGGTTCACGGATCCCGCATCGAGCATCGTCGGGGCGGCAGCCGGCTATCTCGTGCTCTGGTGCGTGTTCCACGTCTTCAAGTTCGCAACCGGCAAGGAAGGCATGGGCTTTGGTGATTTCAAGCTGCTGGCGATGCTCGGGGCCTGGCTCGGCTGGCAGGCCCTGCCGGCCATCGTGTTGCTGGCGTCGACCGTCGGCGCGCTCGTGGGGCTCGCACTCATCCTGCTGGCCGGCCGCGATCGCGCCGCCCGATCCCGTTCGGTCCGTACCTGGCGACAGCCGGCTGGATCTGCCTGCTCTGGGGCGACCGCATCAACCTGGAGTACCTGCGCTGGGTCGGCGCAATCGTTTGAGCCGGTCCGCGGGTCCAGGTCCGCTGCGCATCGGCTTGACCGGAGGCATTGGCTCCGGAAAGAGTGCGGTCGCGTCCTTGTTCGAGCGGCTAGGTGTGCCGACGATAGATGCCGATCGGATCGCCCGCGATCTGACGCAGCCCGGAACTGCGACCTTCGATGCAATCGTCACGCTCTTCGGTCCGGGGATCCTGCGTGAGGGGCAGATCGACCGCCGAACGCTCCGTGAACGAATCTTCCGTGACCCGTTCGTGCGGCGCGAGGTCGAGGCAATCATTCATCCCGCGGTCTACGAAGCGATTCGATGCTGGCTCGAAAGCGTCGTCGCCTCGTACGCGATCCTGTCGGTGCCGCTGCTGTTGGAAACCGGCCATCGCCATTGGGTCGACCGCCTGCTGGTCGTCGACTGTTCGGTCGACACACAGATCGCGCGGGTCAGCATCCGGGACGACTGCTCCGTGGAGCAGGTCCGGTCGATCATCGCGTCGCAGGTTTCCCGCGAGCTTCGATTGACCGCGGCCGATGACATCATCGACAACGATGGCCCGATCGATCGTCTCGAACCCCAGGTGGTCCGTTTACACAGCCAGTATCTCGCGCTCGCGGCCGAGGGCCATTGATTCCCCCGGGAGGGCGCGCGCCCCGTGCGCGATAACCGATGTACCTGCGGCTATTGACTCTGCCGTGTCATCCGTCAAACTTCCAATATATTGATTAGTTTCCACAATGACGGGACGCCGTCCCACCTCGGCCGAGGACCTGGACAACCATTGAGCGACAAGATTCTCTACGAGTTTCCGCTGAACGAGCGGATCCGGCTGTTCATTCGCCTCGAGAAGCTGTTTCACGAGATCGAGCATTTCGGCAAGGGCGCATCCCCTCTGGATTCGCGCGCGGCGGTTTCCAGTCTCGTGGACGTGTTGACGATCGCCGGACGCTACGATTTGAAATCCGAGTTACTCAAGGAGATCGATCGCTACAACCAATACCTCGGTCGGTTTGTCGGGAACGATCGTGTCGACCGACACAAGATCGAGCAAGTGCTCGGGGAACTGCGGGAAATCAGCGAGCTTCTCTATCGCAGTCCGGGAAAACTCGGTCAGTCCCTGCTCGAAACTGACCTGTTCAAGGCCATTGCGCAGCGGAACTCGATGCCGGGAGGTACCTGTTCGTTCGACCTGCCGGCCTTCTACTTCTGGCTCGAGCAGGACGCCTACCGGCGTAGCGAGGATCTGACGCGATGGCTGGAACCGTTCGACAGCGTTCGGTCGTCGATCCGGCTTCTACTGGCGTTTCTGCGAGGAAGCGCGACGCCGACGGCGGAACTCGCTCAGGCCGGCTTTTTCCAGCGTAACCTCGACCACAGTCTTCCGCTGCAACTGTTGCGCGTGCTGGTATCCCGTCACTATCCATGCTTCGCGGAGATCAGCGGGGGGCGCCATCGCGTGACGGTCCGCTTCATGCGTCAGGTCGGAGACGGGCGCCCGGCGGCGTTTCAGGAGGACGTCGAGTTTCGGTTGTCGTGCTGTATTTTGTGAGCATCCGCATGTTCGACGCCCGGTTTTGCCCAGGGTCTCGGAGGGGCTACGGCCATTGAGTTACGATCTGGAACTGGATACCAGTGGCCTGATGTGTCCCTTGCCGCTGCTCCGGCTAAAAAAGGCGCTCGGCACGATGGCCAGCGGTCAGACCGTGCGGGTTATCGCAACGGATCCCGCGGCGGTTCTTGATTTCGGTGTTTTTCTCGAGCAGATGGGGCACCAATTGATCGAGCGGGCCGAGCAGGGTGGTGTGCTGACGTTTCTGATCCGCAAGGTCTGAGGCGACCTGGACGCGGGTCAGCGCAGGCTGATGATCGGCCAACCGCGGCTCGTCGCGATCGCGGCCAGTGTGGCATCGGGATCGACGGCGACGGGATTGTCCACCAGATCCAGCAACGGCTGGTCATTATGCGAATCGCTGTAGAACCAGCTTCCATCGAGTACTTCGCTCCGCGCGGCGAGCCATTCATTCAGCCGCGTCACCTTGCCGCCTTGAAAGCAGGGAGTTCCCAGATAACGTCCGGTATAACGTCCGTCGACGAATTCCGGCGTGGTCGCGATCAGATGGGAAATACCATAAAGATCGACAATAGGTTCGGTAACGAAACTGTTGGTCGCCGTGATCACCAGCAGGACGTCGCCCCGTTCGCGATGCCGCTCGATCAGTCGGTGTGCGGCCGGCAATAGTATCGGACGTATTTTTTCGTCGACGAAGCGCCGCCTCCAATCGAACAACGCGTCCGGGTCGTTGTCGGCGAGGGGACGCAAGGCGAACTCCAGAAATTTCGAGATATCGAGATTGCCGGCAGCATAGTCACGGTAGAAACGAGCGTTGGTTTCCTCGTATTGCAGGCGGTCGACGAGCCCTCGTTCGACCAGAAATTGCCCCCAGAGATAGTCGCTATCTCCGGCCAATAAGGTGTTGTCAAGGTCAAATATTGCGAGGCTCACTTGATTCCTATACAGTCACGGGACTTATGGGGGAGCGCCAGCGGGCCTTAGAGCGCCCGGCGAAGGAGCTCGACGCGGCACGGCGTCCGGCCCTGTGGGATAGAACAAGAACATCGAAGCTGAACATGCAGATGAACCGTACCCAGGCTTCGCGGGGCAGATTCTACCATTCGGACCGCCGACGAGGCGTGGACCAGGATGTGATCGACTGGGAGGGCTACCGACTCAGTATCGGTATCGTCTTGTGCAACGTCGATCGTCGGGTGTTTTGGGCGCGCCGCGCCGGCATGCGTTCGTGGCAGTTCCCGCAGGGTGGGATCAAGCGCGAGGAGGAACCCGACAACGCGATGTTCCGCGAGCTTTACGAGGAGGTCGGCTTGCGGGATGGCGATGTAGAAGTGGTCGCGCGAACCGATTCGTGGCTGCGCTATCAGTTGCCCGAGCGCTACGTCCGCAGGCATTCCCTGCCGTTGTGTATCGGACAGAAGCAGATCTGGTACATGCTCAGCCTGCGGTCTCCGGATTCGACGATACGTCTGGACTGTTCCGAGAAGCCGGAATTCGATCATTGGCGCTGGGTCGATTACTGGTTTCCGATTAACGATGTCGTCTATTTCAAACGGGAAGTCTATCGTCAGGCCCTGACCGAGTTGGGTTTGAACCTGTTGTCGGCCGGAAGCGCTGCAATCGACATTGCGGGGTTCAGCCTGAACGGCAGGTTGCCGGGATAGCGCGCCATCTAGGATTACAGCGGCGTCGCTGGGATCACGGATCGATCACATGCGTTCTGGGGGAGGGAGGCTGTCGGGTGGGCCTGCTTGAAGGGCTGCAACCACATGCGCCGCGATCGACCGCGCTTGGCGTTCGTGTGGCGCTGATGACGAGTTCTCGGCGGTTTCCTCAATGGAGTGCCGGACGGATTCGCTCGCCTGAATTGGGTGAGGCGGGTCGGTGCTGCGGGATCGCCGACCATAAGGGGTTGTGTTGCGTGGGGACCGAGCGATCGTGATCAGTTCGAGCGATGGACCAGTCGGTCGCCTGCGGCTCGGACGATCAGGCACGAGGAAACGCCTGACCCGGTGTCGCGCAGTACGGGTGTCGGTGCCTGGGGTCGGCCGGCAACCGCTTAGATTCCGGGCCGCCGGCGACGGGGCTCGATGAAATTCGCAGCTGATTCCAGATCGGCCGCAAAGCCAGCCGCCGATATTCCAGCGCTCTTGCCACAGTCGTCATCGCCGTTGCGGCAGCGTCGACGCGGCTGCGCCGCATTGCACGTGCTGTTGTTGTTATTGATTGCATCGTCACTGGCGCACGCGGTCGAAGTCGTCGTCAATCGCAGCGTGCCCGAGGCCTCGATCAAGCTGCCTACGGCCTGGGCCATCTTCAGCATGCGTCTGCGAACCTGGTCGGACGGTACACCGACCACGGTCTTCGTGCTCCGGGACAGCAATCCGTTACACGCGGAGTTCACGAAACAGGTTCTCGACACGTTTCCCTATCAGTTGCGGCGCGCCTGGGACCGGGTCGTATTCTCCGGTACCGGCCAGGCGCCGACGGAAGTTGGCTCCGTCGACGAGATGTACGAGCGGTTGTTGTCGACGTCCGGTTCAATCGGGTATCTGCCGGACAGTCGCATCGACGGACGCCTGCGGATCCTGAAGATCGACCGCGTCAGACCATGAACACGCGGACCCGATTCTTACCCCTGATCGTTCTCGCGTTTGTGGCGCTGATGCCGCTACCGAGCCGCGTTGACGCCGAATCGTTCCTGTCGCTCGACAGTCTGGATTGGAAGCTACCGGAGTCGGTGCAGATTCACGGCTTCGCGTCGCAAAGCTACCTGCATACCAGTGCCAACAATTTCTTCGGCTACACGCAGAACATGGGGTCCCTGGACTTCACCGAGATGGGGATCAACGGTTCGTGGCGTCCGTTGCCGAGGTTACAAACCTCCATGCAGGTGGTCTATCGACGGGCCGGCAAGACCGACAACCAGGATCTGCGGATCGACTTCGGCTTCGTCGACTACGCCGCATTCTCGGATGCCGAGCATCTGTGGGGCATCCGTGCCGGACGCGTCGTCAATCCTTATGGGCTGTACAACGACACGCGGGACATGCCGTTCACGCGCCCGAGTATCCTCTTGCCGCAGTCGATCTACTTCGACATCGATCGAAATCTCGGGATTTCCTCGGACGGACTGCAACTGTACGGCGAGCACCGGACGGACTACGGGGATCTGCTGCTGCAGTTCAACGCCGCGTGGTCACGGACCAGCGACCCGTTCTGGAAGCCGTTTTTCGATGCCAAGACGGTCGACGGAGCACTGAGCTGGATCGGGCGGTTGATGTACGAGTGGGAGGGAGGACGTTTGCGTCTGGGCGTCAGCAGCGGGGAATTGAACATCGATTATCGGCCTCGCGGCTTGCCGCCGCAGGTGCGTGGGTCTGCATTCACCTATTCGCCGATCCTGTTTTCGTTCCAGTACAATGAGGAGGACTGGACGCTGACGAGCGAGTACGCGATTCGTGGGTCGCAATTCCAGAACTTCGGGATGCCGGACAGCAGTTTCACCGGCGAAAGCTACTACGTTCAGGGGACCTACCGATTCATTCCCGAGGTTGAGGGATTCGTCCGCTATGATGTCTATTATCAGAACACCAGCGATCGGGACGGAACCGCCTACGCCGCGCTGACCGGTCGCCCTGCGTACGACGCCTTTGCCAAGGATCTCGCAGTCGGTGTCCGGTGGGACGTGGCGCAGAGCATCATGCTGCGCGGCGAGTATCACTACATCGAAGGTACTGGATGGACTTCACCGCAAGAGAATACCGGCGCGACCTCGAAGTATTGGAACATGTTTGCCGTTTCGGTGTCGTTCAGGTTCTGACGGTCGTGGACTGTATGCCGATGACCGAGCACCATGCATGCTCCGGAGCGTTGCTTCCGTGCCGGAACGGCCGCTGAGGAACGCCGGCGCCGATGCGTCGGTTGAGGACCTGCTGGAATTCGTCGTACGCAGCGTGCCGTTCCACCGCGACCGCGCGCCGGCCGATCATCTGCTGTTGGCCAACTGGCCGTTGATGACGAAGCACGATCTCGCGGAATACTCGCTGGACGCGAGTGACGCCCTGTTGAGTCGGGAGCGCCAGCCCGGCGGACACATCGTGGCTTCCGGCGGCACGACCGCGCGGCCCAAATACATCTTCTACGACCATACCGAATTCGCCACGCTGGTCGGCAACCTGGCGCGCCATTTCATCGCGAACGGGCTGGAATCCGGTGACTCCGTCGTCAACTACTTCAGTTCCGGCGACATGTGGAGTTCCTTCGTAATGGTCGACAACATCCTGTCGACGCTTCCGGTAACGGTGATTCCACTCGGTTGTACGAGCCGTATCGATTACTCGCTCGAAGTCCTCGAACAGTTTTCGCCGAACGTCATCGTCGGAATCCCATCGATGATCCTCGATCTCGCGCGCTATTGCGCGACGCATCGGCGCAAGCCGATCCGGATCGACAAGGTGTTCTACGCCGGCGAGCAGATGTTTCCGGTCATGATGGACGAACTTGCTGCGACCTGGGGAACCCGCCATGTCCGTTCGGCCGGTTACGCGAGCACCGATATCGGCTCGATCGGGTGGCAGTGCGTTCATTGTGATACCGACGAGCATTACGCGTTCGATGACGTCGTGCTCGAGATCATCCACGAGGAATTGGTCGTCACGCCGTTGAGCCGACGCGCGATGCCGATGATTCGCTACTGCACGGGCGATAGGGGATGCTGGGTTGATTCAACGTGTGACTGCGCATCCGGCGCGCCGAGGTTCAAGCTGCTCGGCCGTCTCGACAACGTCGTGCTGATCTGGGCTTGCCGAATTCTTTACGACGAGATCGTGTCGGCGTTGCAGGGTTTGAATCCGGGAGTCAGCGCGGTGCAGTTGCACGTCTACGCGGTTGGCCGCGAGCATTTCCTGCGCGTCGACTTCGAGGTGCCCCACGATACGCAGTCGGTTAGCGAAGGGCAGCTTCGCGACCGTATCTACGAGCGATGTGGTGACCTGGCAGATTCCGTGCCGCGCGATGTGCTCGAGCGGCAACTGCTGTTCGAGGCGGTGCCGGTCGGCTCGCTGGAGCGCAACCCGCGCACCGGCAAGTTGCGTCCGATCGTCGACCTCCGTTCGTGAGCCACTCTTTCCGGACCGTCACCGTCTCGCTTCGTCGATCTCGCTCCCCGGGCCATGATGCGACGTGAGCACGCGCGTTCACCCGACCGATAGCCGCGCAGGGCTGTCACCGGCCGCGCGAACGCTGTTCACCGCGCAGCTCGTCTCGGTCAGTGGTGACCGGTTTTTCTCGATCGCGCTGGTCTGGTGGCTGGTGTCGCGCAGCGATCTGGCCGATCGCGAACTGACACTCGGATTGCTGCTGGCGGTCAGCACCTTGCCGGCGGCGCTGGCCGGCCCACTGCTCGGTCCGATCATCGACCGGGTCGACCGTCGCTCCTGCATGTTGATCGCGGATCTCGGCCGCTTGCTGCTGGTGTCGGCGCTGGCCTATGCGCTTCACTGTGACGCATTGTCCATCCCGATCCTGTTTCTCGTCTGCCTGCCGCTATTCGCGTTGAATCCCCTGTTCGACGCCGCGGCCAGCGCATCCTTGCCGCAGTTGGCGACGGCGGCAGGGATGCTGGAGCGGTTGATCGCCGTCGAAAGCGCGATTCCCAACGTGGCAGCAGCACTGGGAGCCCTGGGCGGCAGCTGGTTACTGGCATTCTGGTCGATCGAGGGTGCATTCTGGTTCAATGCCGCCAGTTTCCTCGTTTCATTCCTGTTCGTTACGCGCTTGCCGCGGCTCCAGGCACCGAGTACGTCCGCGGTCGAGCCGTCCGAGGCCGGGCATGGCTATCGCTTTCTACGCCGCTATCCGGCGGTCATGCGCCTGTTGACGATGTTCGGCATCAGCAACTTTTTCGTCGTGCCGGTATTCCTCTACCTGCCGCTGCTGGTGCATGACGTGCTTGTCGGGGATGGCTCGGATCTGGGCCTGCTCGAGTTCGCGTTCGCGGCGGGCAGCCTCGGACTGTACGCGCTGTTCGGCATCTGGCCGCGGCGTTTCACGCGGACTCGCTGGCTGAGGTTCATGCTGGCGGCTGCGGCTGGCGCGCTGCTGTGGATGCTGGGTCTTGCCTCGAGCCTGAAGCCGATGGCCGCGATTCTGTTCGTCGCCGGGATCTCGGTCGCGTTCGTCAACTACCTCGCGGTGGCCTCGTTTCAGCGAGGCATTCCGGATCGCTTCAAGGGCCGCTTCTTCGCGCTGCTGACGAGTATCTGCTCGGCCGGGGTGCCGCTCAGCTTCGCGCTGTTCGGCTATCTGAGTTCGCGCTATCCGTTGCCGCTGCTGATCGGCGCCAATGCGATCTGCGTGCTGGTGGTCTCGTTGGGCTACCTCGGTGTGCCCGATGATCGTCTGCCGCGGACCGGGCGTTGATTCGCCAGTTCGGTGGACCGATTCATTCGCCGGCCTCGGTTGGGCGCTTGGGGAACTCGACGCCTGTCGTCAGCGTGCCGGACGCATCGAGTTCGATCCAGCGGTAGCCGGGCGGCAGGTTGGCGACGGCAAAGCTTTCACTGCGCGGCACGAATTGCCGACAGGTCGACGGTGCGCCGAGAAAGCGCACGCCGTTGATGACTGCGTCCAGTTCCTGATGGATGTGCCCGAACACGACGGCCTTCACTCGTGGTCCGATCTCCGCGAGAAATGCCATCAGCCGGTCGGCGTTGCCGATCATCATCGCATCCATCCATGGGCTGCCGCAGGGGATCGGATGATGGTGCACGACGATGAGTATCGACGAGTCCGGCGCGGCCTCGGCCGCCGAGTCGAGCCGGGCGAACTGCTGTTCGTCGAGAAAGCCGGCGGACTTTCCGCCAACCTGGCTGTCGAGGAAGACGATCTGCCAGGAGTCGGTCCACACCTCGGTCGGCATCGCCAGCAGGCCGCCGGCGAGGTGCGCCCGCATGGCATCCGGATCGTCGTGATTGCCCGGAATGCAGAAACACGGAAGCCCGAGGTTCAGCAGCTCCTCGCGCAAGCGGCGATAGGCTTCGGCTGACGGTCGGTCAGCGAGATCGCCGGTGATCAGCGCCGCGTCGTATGAACGGTTCGATCGGCGAATAGACTGGATCAGTTCGTGCAGTAAGCGTTCATTGTCCCGTTGCTGCAGCATCGTTCCGGATTCCGGAGCGATATGGCAGTCGGTGAGCTGCAGCAGACGGAGCCCGTCGCGTCCGACCTCCATGCGTACCCGGTCGGTTGTGCGGGGCTGATTCATCTTGTGGCGTCGGCGCGGGAGTCGCTGCCGCGTCAGACGACCGCCGCGGTGTGCCGCGACATCGTCAGAAGCTTCTCGACGATGCGGGAGTTGCGCTGCGGGTTGTAGGTCTCGCGTCGCGCCGATGGCAGCGCGTCGACCGGAGCGATGCGAAACCCGCGTTCGAGAAACCAATGGCTGGAGTGAGTCGTCAACGCGAATAGCCGCTCGAGCCCGGCCGCGCGAGCGCGGTCTTCAATGCGTTCGAGCAACTGATCCCCTCGATTCGCGCCGCGGTAGTCCGGATGGACGACGAGGCAGGCCAGTTCGCCGGTTCGCTCGGCCGGGAACGCATGCAATGCCGCGCAACCGATGATCAGCCCGTCCCGTTCGACGATCGTGTAGTCCATGATGTCGATCTCGAGCCGTTCCCTCGTGCGTTGGACGAGAATGCCGTCCGCCTCCAGGGGGCCGATCAGATCGAGGATGCCGCCGACATCGGCGAGCGTTGCCGCCCGCATTTCCTCGTAGGGCGATTGGCTGACTAGCGCGCCTACGCCGTCTCGTGTGAACAACTCGAGCAGGATCGCCCCGTCGATGTGCCGGTCGATCAGGTGCGCTCGCGTCACGCCAGAACCGCAGGCGGAACACGCGGCTTGCAGATGGGGTCGCGAAGCGGCGGTGATGGACTCATTCGCCGCCAGCCATCGCAGCGCCTCACTGGTCGTGAGTTGCTGGATCGGGGCGCCGTCCGGGTTTCGCGTGAGCGGATCCTCGAGCAACAACAGCAGTTTGTCGGCCTTCAACGCGATGGCCGTCGCCGTCGCGACTTCCTCGGCACTGAGGTTGAAGACCTCGCCGGTCGGCGAAAAGCCGACCGGCGACAACAGCACGAGATTACCGGCATCGATCTGCGTGCGGATACTGTCGGCGTCTATGCGGCGGACTTCCCCGGTATGCTGGAAGTCGATACCATCTCGGATGCCGAGCGGCTTGGCCGTAACGAAGTTGCCGGAGGTGACACGTATGCGCGCGCCCGCCATCGGTGAATTGGCCACGCCCATCGATAACAGCGCTTCGATCTCGACCCGGACGGCCCCGGCGGCTGCCTTGACGCAATCCAGCGCCTGCGAGTCGGTGACTCGAAGCCCGTCGTGATACCGCAGGCTGGCACCGCGGTCCCGCAGCAGGCGTTCGACCTGCGGACGGATGCCATGGACCAGGACCAGGCGCACGCCGAGGCTGTTCAACAGTGCGAAGTCCTGTGCGAGCTTGGCGAAGCGGCCGTCGGCGACGGCCTCGCCGCCGAATGACACGACGAACACACGCCCCCGATGCGCGTGGATATAGGGTGATGAGTCGCGAAACCAGCGGACGAACTGCTCCGGTGTCGCGATCTGGCGGACCGGCGCCACGGCCGTCGGCTCAGCCGTCACGGGTGCAGAACCGATCGAGGAGCCGCGCCAGGATGTCGAGACACGGCTCGACATGCGACAACGGCAGATATTCGTCGGGTTGATGAGCCTGAGCGATGTGGCCCGGTCCCAGCACGACGGTTTCGAGTCCCAAGGCCGACAGGTAAGGAGCCTCGGTGCCGAACGACACCCCGATCGCACGGTGTCCGGCCACCTGTTCGCAGGCCTCGACCAGTTCGGCAGCGGCGGGCGTCTCGAACGGTGGGACACCGTCGAACAGGGGTTGCAGCGTCCAGCTCAGTTCGGGCTGTCTCGCCAGCGCTGCGGCGATCCGCGCGCGCAGGTCCGCTCGGACGGAATCCAGCTGAGTGCCCGGCAGCGGTCGGACGTCGAACTGCAGTGCACAGTGGCCGCAGATGCGGTTCGGATTGTCCCCGCCGCGGATCGAACCGAGATTCAAGGTTGCATGGGGAACCGGGAAGGCCGGATCCTGCCGAGCGTGCCTCAAGTCCTCGCGGGCCTGCAGCAGCGCGCCGATGACGGCATGCATGCCGTCGATCGCGTTGGCGCCGCGTTCCGGATCGCTGGAATGCCCCGACCGTCCGTCGATTCGAATCGACTCCATCATGACACCCTTATGCATACGCACGGGTACCAGGCCGGTCGGCTCGCCGATGACGCAATAACGGCCGAGGCGACGTTGTTGCGCCGCGAGCCGTCGCGCTCCCGCCATCGAACTCTCCTCGTCGGCCGTCGCCAGTATCACTAGCGGACGTCGCAGACGCTTGACGTCGATCCGGCTTGCCGCCTCGATCGTCAAGGCGAGAAACGACTTCATGTCGGCGCTGCCGAGACCATACAGTACGTCGTCGCCAAGCGAGCCGCGGAAGGGGTCCATCGTCCAGCGCCCGTCGTCGAACGGCACGGTGTCGGTATGGCCGGAAAGAACCAGTCCGTCACCGGACTCCGCGTCCCCGAGCGTCGCGATCAGGTTTGCCTTGCGGTCGGTAAGCTCTTGGATCTCGACCTTGAATCCGATGGCCTGCAGCCAGTCGGCGAGGAGATGGATGACCGGCAGGTTACTCTGATCCAGCGCCGGGTCGGCACTACTGATCGTCGGGCGGGCGATCAGCGCCCGCATCATCTCGATCGGCGGGGGAACTCGCCGCGCCACGATCGTCAGTTCGCGGTCAGACGCTTGTCGGTCACCGCGCCCTCGGAGGCCGAACTGACCTGGGCCGCGTACTTTGCCAGGACACCGCGGCGATAGCGTGGCTCCGGCGCGTTCCACTCGGTCCGGCGCCGGGCGAGTTCCTGCGATTCGACGTGCAGCGTCAGTTCCTGGCTCTCGGCGTCGATGGTGATCGAATCTCCTTCCCGGACCAGTGCCAGCGGGCCACCGACGTACGCTTCCGGCGTGATGTGGCCGACGACGAAACCGTGCGTGCCACCGGAGAATCGACCATCGGTGATCAGGGCCACTTTGGTACCAAGTCCCTTGCCCATGACCGCCGAGGTTGGCGACAACATCTCACGCATGCCGGGGCCGCCTTGCGGTCCCTCGTAGCGAATGACGATGAGGTCTCCGGCTCGGATATGTCCGTCGAGAATCGCGCGCAACGCGTGCTCCTCGCAATCGAACACGCGTGCGGTTCCGGAAAAGCGCAGTCCTTCCTTGCCGGTGATCTTGGCCACGGCCCCGTCCGGCGCCAGATTGCCGCGCAGCACGACCAGATGGCTGTCCTTCTTGATCGGGTCATCGAATGGACGGACGATCGCCTGTCCCGAGGGGTAGGGGGCTACGTCCGCCAGATTCTCGGCCACGGTCCGTCCGGTGACCGTCATGCAGTCGCCGTGCAGCAGGCCGTGATCGAGCAGCGTCCTCATCAGCGGCAGGATGCCGCCGATCTCGATCAACTCGGCCATGGCGTACTTGCCGCTCGGCTTCAGGTCGGCGAGCACCGGGACGCGCGCGCCGATGCGGCTGAAGTCGTCGAGTTCCAGTTCGACGCCGGCGGCATGGGCCATCGCCAGCAGGTGCAGCACCGCGTTCGTCGAACCGCCCAACGCGATGACGACGGAAATCGCATTCTCGAAAGCCTTGCGGGTCATGATGTCGCGCGGTCGCAAGCCCCACTCGAGCAGTTTCAGGACCTGGGCGCCGGCGCGTTCGCAGTCGAGGGTCTTGTCGCGCGACACCGCGGCCTGCGCCGAGCTTCCCGGCAGGCTCATGCCCAGCGCCTCGATCGCCGAGGCCATGGTATTCGCCGTGTACATGCCACCGCAGGATCCGGCACCGGGGATCGCCCGGGTTTCGATCGCCTTCAGTTCGCTATCGTCGATGCGGCTGTTGGCGCGCGCGCCGACGGCTTCGAACACCGATACGACATCGAGTTTTCGATCACCCAGGATGCCCGGCAGAATCGTGCCGCCGTAGACGAACACCGCGGGCCGGTTCAAGCGGGCCAGAGCGATCATGCAGCCCGGCATGTTCTTGTCACAGCCACCGATCGCGACGACGCCGTCGAAACCCTGACAACCGACGACGGTCTCGATCGAGTCGGCGATGACCTCCCGTGACACCAGCGAGTACTTCATACCCTCGGTGCCCATCGAGATGCCGTCGGAAATCGTGATCGTATTGAAGATCACGGCCTTGCCACCGTCCCCGTCAACGCCGCGCGCCGCATCGTCCGACAGACGGTTGATGTGCATGTTGCACGGCGTGACCATGCTCCAGGTCGACGCAATGCCGATCTGCGGCTTGGCGAAATCGGCATCGCTGAACCCCACGGCATGCAGCATGGCGCGGCTGGGCGCGCGTTCCATGCCGTCTACGACCTGGGATGAATACTCTCGGTTCTTATCGTTGCTCAATGCTCAATCTCCGCGTTGGCCTGCGGCCGTCCATCAGGCCGCGACGGTATTCAGAACGAATCCCAGGAACTTCGCTTGCGCCAGGTAAAACGCGGAAGGACGAGTCCAAGCAGCAGGCCGCCGGCGAGCACCAACGCGCCGAGCAGGAACCAACGCTGACGCTGGTCCTCGTCGAGCGCCTGCTTCTCGCGGCGTGTCGATTCGAGTTCCCGCTCCAGGTTGATGACGCTGTGTTGCAACTCGTCGCGCTCGGCCTGGATTTGCAGCGCGTTCGCCGATGCCTGGCGTACCGAGATCAGTTCGCTGTTCAGTCTCTGGACCTCGATCAATAGTTCTTCCGGGCTCCGCGCCGAGGTCGCGTTCGTGATCGGTTGGGCGGGGTCGGGCTCGGTCGGATCAACGACAGGCAGTGATTCGGGCGCGGCAGCGGTGTGCCGCTTTGCGGGCTTGTTCGCGACCGCGGTGCTGCGCGCATGGCTTGGGTGGGCATTGCGAGTCTCGCCACGCGGCGTCGCCGATGCCACGAGGGGCAAGGCCATGGCCAGTGCCGTTACAAATCCTCGTGTCATCAAGCTGTGTTCGTTTCGGCGCATGCCCGGGGCTCCGGCATAAATCGGCAATCGTAACAGAAGCGCGTCGGTGCTCAGTCTGCCAGCAACAGTTCGAGCAATGCCTTCTGCGAATGCAGACGATTCTCGGCCTCGTCCCATACGACGCTCTGCGGGCCATCGATGACCTCGGCAGCGACTTCCTCGCCGCGATGCGCGGGCAGGCAGTGCATGAAAATCGCGTCCGGTGCGGCGAGAGCCATCAAGCCGGCATCGACCTGATAGCCCTGGAATTGTTGCGTGCGCTGCTGTTGTTCGCCTTCCTGCCCCATGCTGGCCCAGACATCCGTCACGACAAGGTCGGCCCCGCGAACGGCCTCGCTTGGGCTGCGCATCAGCCGGACATGCCCTCCGCCCGAGCCAAGCAGTTCCGGTTCGGGGTCGTAGCCTTCGGGGCAGGCGATACGGAGTTCGAATTCGAACAGGCGTGCGGCCTGAATGTACGTCTGGCACATATTGTTGCCGTCGCCGATCCACGCTACCGTGCGGCCGGCGATGTCGCCGCGATGTTCGAAATACGTCTGCAGATCGGCGAGCAACTGGCACGGATGAAAGCGATCGGTCAGGCCGTTGATGACCGGAACGCGCGAGTAGCGCGCAAACGTTTCGACCGTGCTGTGCCGGTGTGTACGCAGCATGATGCAGTCGACGAAGCGCGACAGGACACGGGCCGAATCCTCGATCGGTTCGCCGCGTCCGAGTTGCGTGTCGCGGGGCGAGAGAAAAATCGCCGCACCGCCGAACTGGGTCATCCCGGCCTCGAACGACACCCGGGTACGCGTCGAGGACTTCTCGAAGATCATGCCGAGCACCTTACGCTTCAACGGCTCGTAAGGCTCCCGCGACAGCTTCAGAGCGGTCGCCCGCGCGATCAGTCGGCGCAGTTCGCCGGGCCCCAGGTCGTCCAGCGAAATGAAATGTCGGATCGACGACATTGGCGGGATCTAGGTTGAGATCTTGAAATAGCCGACGATCAGCTTGCCGAGTTCGTCGACCAGCAGCTTCGCCTGTTCGTCGGTCAGCACCAGCGGTGGCAACAAACGGACGACCTTCTCGGCCGTCACGTTGATCAGCAGTCCACGTTCAAGCGCCAACGGGACGAGCTTGGTGCAGGGCTGATCGAGTTCGATGCCGATCATCATGCCGCGACCGCGCACCTCGATGACGTGCGACGTTCCCTCCAGGGCCTTGCGCAAGCCTTCGCGAATCTTGTTCCCGAGGTTCGCCGCCCGGTCGGCCAGTTGTTCGCGAGCCAGTGTCTTCAGGACCGACAGTGCCGCCGCGCAGGACAGCAGATTGCCGCCGAACGTCGATGCGTGCTTGCCGGCGGTCAGCATTTCCGCCGCCGTGCCGAGCGCGAGGCAGGCACCGATCGGGATTCCATTGCCCAGGGCCTTGGCAAGGGTCACGACATCGGGACGAATGAAGGTGTGCTGGAATGCAAGAAACCGGCCGGTACGTCCTATGCCGGTCTGGACCTCGTCCAGCATCAACAGCCATTTGCGCTGATCGCAGATCCGCCGCAGTTGCAGCAGGTAGTCCTCGGCCGGCACCCGGACACCGCCCTCACCCTGGATCGGTTCCACCAGAATCGCGACGATGTTGCCGTCCTTCAAGGCCTCGATCGCTGCGATATCGTCGTAGGGCACACGCAGGAAGCCCTCGACGAGTGGTTCGAAGCCGTCCTGGACTTTGGCGTTACCGGTCGCGCTGAGCGTCGCCAGCGTGCGCCCGTGAAAGCTGCCGTCCATGACCACGACCACGGGCTTGTCGATGCCCAGATGGTGTCCGTAGCGGCGGGCAATCTTGATCGCGCTCTCGTTAGCCTCGGCGCCACTGTTGCAGAAGAACGCATTGTCCATGCCGCTAAGCCGGCACAGTTCCTGCGCGAGTTCCTCCTGCTTCTCGATGCGGTACAGGTTGGATGTGTGAATCAGCTTGCCCGCCTGTTCACACACCGCCGCGAATACGGCCGGGTGCGCATGGCCGAGGTTGCAGACCGCTATTCCGGCCACCGCGTCGAGATACCGGCGGTTCTGCTTATCCCATAGCCATGCGCCCTCGCCCCGATCGAACATGACCGGGAGCCGGGCGTAGGTTGGCATGACCTGACTCGCCATCAATTCACAACCTCTTCAAACGCAAAAGGCAGTCCCAAGACTGCCCGGTGACGAAAATAGAATATGATACCAAAACCCCTTCGCTGGACAACATGAGTCGTCGCGAGCAAACGCGGCGCGGCGTGCATCGTATTGACTGCGGCGCGCCGAATTCTCTATAACGGCGCTGGGTTATTCTTACCGAACCTTGCCAGCAGGTGAGCCAGATGAACGTTCAGGAACGTATACAGAAGCAGATCGCCGACAACCCGGTGATCCTTTACATGAAGGGCACTCCCGACTTCCCGCAGTGCGGGTTTTCCGCGCGTGCGGTGCAGATCCTCGAGCAATGCGGCGCGGATTTCGCGTTCGTCAACGTCTTCGAGGATCCCGAAGTGCGCGAAAATCTGAAACAGGTGTCCGGCTGGCCGACATTCCCGCAGCTGTTCGTTCGCGGGGAACTGATGGGCGGGAGCGACATCATGCTGGAGATGTTTCAGAGCGGAGAGTTGCAAAAACTGGTTGCGGAGGCGGCCACGCAGCAAGACGCGAATTGATCCAAGCGGCACTAGTCGCCTTGTGCGGCGGCGACCCGCCGCGGTCTCGGCTGCTCGGCGGCGGTCAGGTCCGACCAGCGGTTGAGCATCCAGCAGAACAGCTCGGCGGTGCGTTCGGCGTCGTAGCGCGCGGCATGCGCCGCACGGTTGTCCCATGAAAGTCCCGCCGATCGAACGGCTTTGGCGAGGACCGTCTGACCGAACATCAGTGCGCTCAACGTGGCCGTGTCGAATGACGTGAAGGCATGGAACGGGTTATTCCGGTACGCATTACGCCGCACCGCGGCGTTCAGGAATGCCAGATCGAATGCCGCATTGTGCGCCACGAGTACCGCGCGCGAGCAGCCAGATCGGCGCACGGCTTCGTGAATCGGGGCGAAGATCATATCCAGCGCAGCCATCTCGTCGCGGGCATCACGAAAAGGGTGTAGCGGATCGATACGGTTGAAGGCGAGTGCTTCCGGGTCGAGTTCGGCACCGTCGAACGGTTTCACGTGGACGTCGTGAACTTCGGCGATCCGCCAGCGCTCGTCCGAGTCCGTGCAGGGAATTACCGCGGCGATCTCGAGAACGGCGTGGCGGCGCGGATCGAAGCCGGACGTCTCGATGTCGACGACGACCGGCAGGAATTTACGAAAACGGCCCGAGATGGCCTCCCGGACGCTTGCTGAGTCGGCGGACACGCGAATTCTCTCGACGCCAGCGGCGATGATGATTATATTTGCAACAGTTAGTGGGTTTGCGACGACTTTCGCCCATCCGCGCCCGGGGGGTGCCGGAGTCGCTGGGCGGGACCGTCTATGCTTTTCTTTGTGTTGGCGAAACGGCTATCGAGCATCCGGGGTAGGGTACAACAACAATGAAATATCAGGCTGTCGAACGCGCGGTCGGGTCTGCGGCTGCTCTCATGCTGGTACTCGCCCTCGCGGGATGTGCCTCATCGGCAAAGACCGGCGATCCGCGTGATCCGCTCGAATCCTGGAACCGCGACGTCCAGTCGTTCAACGATGGTCTGGACGACTATTTCATGAAGCCCGTCGCCAAGGGCTATCAATGGATTACGCCGTCGTTCGTCGACAAGGGTATCACCAACTTCTACAGCAATGTCGACGACATCGCTGTGTTCGCCAACGACTTGCTGCAGTTCAAGTTGTTGCAGGGCGGTAAGGATGCCGGTCGATTCCTGCTGAACACGACGGTCGGTCTCGGTGGCTTCGTCGACGTCGCCAGCAAGCTCGATCTACCCAAGCACAACGAGGATCTCGATCAGACGCTCGGCGCGTGGGGTGTACCGACCGGGCCGTATCTGGTGCTCCCGTTCCTCGGCCCGAGTTCGCCGCGCGGTGTCGCCGGCATCGCGGGTAACACCGTATCGAATCCGATCAACTGGATTACGCCGACCGCGATACCGTTCGGCACGGGCGTGTTGTTCACCGTCGATACCCGCGCCGACCTGTTGAGCGCGTCGAAGATCGCCGACGAGGCATCTGTCGATCGTTACGAATTCATCCGGAACGCCTATTTCCAGCAGCGCAACTACCTGGTCTATGACGGCGCGCCGCCGATGGACGAGGATCTCGAACGGGAGATGGATCTCGAACTCGAGGGGCTCGACAAGGAGTTGAACAAGGAGGCGAATCAGCCACAATCGGCGCCGGTCGCGCCCTGAGGCTACGTTTAGATGGCATCGGCGACGCGCCATGCGATGGCCTCGCCGGCTGCCAACGGAATCAGGGGATCTTCACCGTCCGCAGGCAATTCCTCTGGCGCTTGCCAGGATTGTCGGGTCAGCGTGATGTGCTCGCGGTTGAGCGTCAATCCATAGAATCTGGCCCCGAACAGGCTGGCAAAGCCTTCCAACCGATCGAGCGCGCCGACCGATTCAAATGCCGTGGCATAGAGTTCGATTGCCGCGTGTGCCGTGTAACAGCCGGCACAGCCGCAAGCGGCTTCCTTGCGTGAGCGCAGATGCGGGGCGCTGTCGGTACCGAGAAAGAATCGGGGTTCCCCGCTGGTCGCGGCGGCGAGCAGCGCGCGCCGGTGCCGCTCGCGCTTCAGTACCGGTAGGCAGTAGAAATGCGGGCGGATCCCTCCGGCCAGCAGTGCATTGCGGGAATACAACAGGTGGTGCGCGGTGATCGTCGCTCCGACCTTGTCATGGCTCTGTCGCACGAATTGCACCGCATCCTCCGTGGTCACGTGTTCGAATGTGATCCGCAGTTCGGGAAAGCGTTCGGTCAACGGCCGCAGATGGCGGTCGATGAACGCCTTTTCGCGATCGAAGATGTCGATATCCGCATCCGTGACCTCGCCGTGCACGAACAACGGCACCCCTAGCTTCTGCATCGCTTCGAGCACCGGATCGAGGCGCTCCAGATTCGTCACGCCCGATTCCGAATTCGTCGTCGCGCCGGCCGGGTAGAGCTTGCAGCCGAGGATGTCCGGCTGCTCGGCGATACGCGCGATCTCGTCGACCGGGGTCGCGTCCGTGAGATACAGCGCCATCAGTGGACGAAATCCCGGCGCGCCCGGGACGGCGTCGAGAATGCGCTGCCGGTAGCGAAGGGCCTCGCTTGTCGATGTCACCGGGGGTTGCAGATTCGGCATCACCAGCGCGCGGCCGAATCGTGATGCGGTGTCGGCTGCGACGCGCGCCAGCAAGGGGCCGTCGCGAAGGTGGACGTGCCAGTCATCGGGACGGAGGATGCTCAGCGTTTCCATGGGGGTTCGGCGGTGGATCGGTGCTTCGGGTGTGTCGCTATGTTACTGGGCTCGGAGCCGGTGCGCGAATGCATGACTTGAAAACGGTTGATCGCTCCGCCACAACATTTAAGATGACAGGTCATTTCGGAGGAGAGCGACCCAAGATGCCGATCTACGAGTACGAATGCCGGTCCTGTGGTCACCGGTTCGAGACCATGCAGAAGGTCAGTGAGGCTCCGCTGACGGACTGTCCCGCGTGCTCTCAGCCGCAGTTGAGCAAGTTGGTGTCGGCTGCCGGCTTCCGTCTGAAGGGCGGTGGTTGGTACGAGACGGATTTCAAGAGCGGGGGCGAGAAGAAGCGGAATCTGGTCGGTTCCGGCGGCGATGGCAAACCGTCCGAGGGTGGGGGCGATGGTTCCAAGGCGGACAAGCCGGCGACACCGGCCGCGAGTACCAGCACCAAGCCGGTGGCTTCATCCGACTGACCGCGCATACGGACGCGTCTTGCGCCGGCGATTGCCACGACTTACCATCGACGGTTTTTTACCGAGACGACTGGAGTTATGCGTAGCCACCGCTGTGGAGAACTGACCGAGGCTCATCTGGGAACCGATGTGGTCCTGTGTGGCTGGGCCCACCGGCGCCGCGATCACGGCGGCGTCATCTTCATCGATCTGCGTGATCGCGAGGGTCTCGTGCAGGTCGTCGTCGATCCGGACAGCCAGGACGCCTTCTCGGTGGCGGAGACGGTGCGTAGCGAGTACGTCCTGCAGGTATCGGGGAAGGTCCGGCTCAGGCCGGAAGGCACCGCGAACGCGGGCCTTGCCACGGGTCAGATCGAAGTGCTCGCCACGGCCCTCGAAATCCTCAACAAGGCTGAGACGCCACCGTTTCCGATCGACGGCGAATTCGAGGTCAACGAGGAGACCCGGCTGCGCTACCGCTACATCGACCTGCGACGGCCGGTGATGCAGCAGCGCATGCGGATGCGCCGCGACATCGTGCGGGTGCTGCGCACCTATCTCGACGACCAGGGCTTCTACGAGATCGAGACTCCATTCCTGACCAAGGCGACTCCGGAAGGCGCCCGTGACTACCTCGTCCCGAGCCGGACGCACCCGAATGCATTCTTCGCGCTGCCCCAGTCGCCGCAGCTGTACAAGCAGCTGTTGATGATTTCCGGTCTGGACCGTTACTACCAGGTCGTGCGCTGCTTCCGGGACGAGGACCTGCGGGCCGACCGTCAGCCGGAGTTCACGCAGTTGGACATCGAGACGTCCTTCATGAACGAGGACGAGATCATGTCGCTGATGGAGCAAATGATCCGGGTGTTGTTCCGGGACGTCCTCGGCGAGCAACTGCCCGATCCGTTCCCGCGGCTGACCTATCAGGAGGCGATGCGACGTTTCGGTTCCGACAAGCCGGATCTCCGGATCCCGCTGGAGTTGATCGACATCGCCGATCTCATGTCCGGCGTCGAGTTCAAGGTCTTCGCCGGGCCGGCGGCGGATCCGGCCGGACGCGTCGTCGCCTTGCGACTGCCCCGCGGTGGCGAGATGTCACGCAAGGAGATCGATGACCTGACGCGGTTCGTCGCGATCTATGGCGCGAAGGGCCTGGCCTACATCAAGGTCAACGATCGCTCCGCCGGCATCGACGGCTTGCAATCGCCGATTCTGAAGTTCCTGCCGGAGCAGGTCGTCCTGAACGTCCTCGACCGGACGGCTGCCGAAACCGGCGACCTGGTGTTCTTTGGCGCCGATAGCGCGCGGGTCGTCAATGAGGCCATGGGGGCGCTGCGCGTGAAACTCGGACACGATCGCGGTCTCGTCCAGGGCTCATGGTGCCCGCTATGGGTGACGGATTTTCCGATGTTCGAGTGGGACGACAAGGCCGCCCGCTGGGGCGCCCTGCATCACCCGTTCACCGCGCCGAAGTGCGGGCAGGACGAATTGGAGGCGAATCCGGGTGCCGCGCTGTCGCGTGCCTACGACATGGTGCTGAACGGCATGGAAATCGGTGGTGGCTCGGTGCGTATCCATCGCCGGGAGATGCAGAACGCGGTATTCGGACTGCTCGGCATCGGCGATCAGGAAGCGCACGAGAAGTTCGGGTTCCTGTTGAATGCCCTGAAGTACGGGTGTCCGCCGCACGGCGGCTTGGCGTTCGGTCTGGATCGCCTGGTCATGCTGATGTGTGGTGCCGCGTCAATTCGTGAAGTCATGGCCTTCCCGAAGACGCAGTCGGCATGGTGTCCGCTGATCGATGCGCCCGCCGTCGTCAGCGATGCGCAGTTGAAGGAACTCGGGATTCGCCTGCGGCGTCCGGCGAATGAGGGGTCGGCTCCGGCGCCCGCCGCCTGATGCTTCAGTGCGCGGTGGTCCATCAGGGCCACCGCGCACGCGCCGGCTTGCCTACCAGCCGGCCTCTTTCTCGGGCGTCGCGGAGATCTTGTGGATCGTCAGGTCGGCGCCGTTGAATTCCTCTTCGGGATCAAGCCGCAAGCCGACCAGCACGCGTAGCGTGCCATAGACCAGCAGCCCGCCCGTTACGGCGACGATGATCCCCAGTGCCGTACCGATCGTCTGTGATGCCAGGCTGACATTGCCCAGCCCGCCGAGCGCCGTCTGGCCGAAGATGCCAGCGGCGATGCCGCCCCATGCACCGCAAAGGCCGTGCAGCGGCCAGACACCCAGAACATCGTCGATCTTCCAGCGATTTTGCGTGATCGTGAACAGCGTGACGAACAGAACCCCTGCGAGTCCGCCGACGACCAGCGAGCCAATCGGATGCATCAGGTCCGAGCCCGCGCAGACCGCCACCAGTCCTGCGAGTGGGCCGTTGTGGACGAAGCCGGGATCATTCCGGCCGAGGATCAGCGCCGCCAGGGTGCCGCCGGCCATCGCCATCAAGGAGTTCAACGCGACCAGACCGCTGATCGCGTTCAGGGTTTGCGCGGACATGACGTTGAAGCCGAACCACCCGACTGCGAGGATCCATGCGCCCAGCGCGAGGAACGGGATGCTGGACGGTGGATGGGCGGATATCAGCCCGTCCCGGTGATAGCGGCCGCGTCGTGGACCGAGCAGCAGAACGGCGATCAGCCCGATCCAGCCGCCGACGGCATGTACGACGACCGAGCCGGCAAAGTCGTGAAATGCGGCGCCAAATGTCTGCTCCAGCCAGGTCTGCACGCCCAGGTTCTTGTTCCACGCGATTCCTTCGAAGAATGGGTAGACTAAGGCCACGAGCAGAAACGTCGCGACGATTTGTGGTGTGAACTTCGCGCGCTCCGCGATCCCGCCCGAGACGATGGCGGGTATCGCCGCCGCGAACGTCAGCAGGAAGAAGAACTTGACCAGATCGTAGCCGCTGTCGGCGGCGAGTTGGTCCGCGCCGCGGAAGAACTGGACTCCGTAAGCCAGGAAATAGCCGATGAAGAAGTAGGCGACGGTCGACATCGCGAAGTCCGACAGAATCTTTACCAGGGCATTCACCTGGTTTTTTCGTCGAACCGTTCCTAGCTCGAGAAATGCGAATCCGGCGTGCATCGCGAGAACCATGATGGCGCCGAGGAGTACGAATAAGACGTCGTTGCTTTTCATTGGTGCGTGAATTGGCGTTCCTAAACCCAGACTGCACCGGAAGCAATAAATATGCCTTTCGTTGGTGCCTGCTCCGCCTCGCTTTTGGGCGCTATGTCGATGCACTTGTACAGAAATCGGTTCGTGATGGTGCGTTTGTGCTCCGAATTGCATCAACATAGTGCGGCGCCCGCGATGAACTGCAGCGACGAATCCACGCAGCCGCGACCACGTCGAACGGTGTGGCCGGGTCACGGTCCGGCTACATCGGCGCTGGCGAAGTCCTCACCGCGATGGTCCTGAGCCGATTCCATCCCGCCGTATCTAGCTGGTTCCGGTCCGCGTATCCGGGGCCCACGGACTGCCAGTCGCTTGCCTGGGCAGCGATCAAGGACGAGCGTCACGTGCTGGTGTCCGCGCCGACCGGGTCGGGCAAGACTCTGGCGGCCTTTCTGGCGGTGATCGATGATCTGGTTCGTGAAGGTGATGTGTTTGGCTTGCCCGACCAGACACGGATCGTTTATGTGTCGCCGCTGAAAGCGCTCAGCAACGACATTCAGCGGAATCTCGAAGCCCCGCTTAGCGGAATCAATCGCGCGTGCTTCGAGCGCGGTGGCCCGCCGATGGTGATACGTTCGGTCGTCAGAACCGGCGACACTCCCGCCGCGGTGCGCGCCGCGATGTTGAGGAATCCGCCGCATATCGTCGTGACGACGCCCGAGTCGCTGTACCTTCTGCTGACCAGCGAAGGCGGCCGCCGCATGCTTGGCACCGTGCGAACCGTCATCGTCGATGAGATTCACGCCGTCGTCGGATCGAAGCGCGGCGCCCACCTCGCGATTTCGCTGGAGCGGCTCGAGCGCCTGATTGGCGGGGGACTGCGACGGATTGGTCTGTCCGCGACACAACGGCCGATCGATGAGGTGGTGCGATTCCTGACCGGCGGAAGCGACCGCTGCACGGTCGTCGATGAAGGTCATCGCCGTGATATCGATCTCGGCATCGAGTTGCCATCCATCCCTCTGGAGGCGGTTCCGACGCACCAGGCATCGACGGACATACACGACCGGATAGCCGAGTTGATTCGCGCACACCGAACGACTCTGGTGTTCGTCAACACGCGCCGCCAGGCGGAGCGTCTGGCGCGGGCGCTGTCGGACCGGCTCGGAACGGAGCGTGTGACCTCGCATCACGGGAGTCTGTCGCGACACCAGCGTCTCGAGGCGGAGGAGCGCTTGAAGGCGGGATCCCTGAGCGCTCTGGTGGCAACCGCATCGCTGGAACTCGGCATCGACGTCGGTGATGTCGACCTGGTGTGTCAGGTCGGCACGACTGGTTCGATCGCGACGGCGCTGCAGCGCATCGGGCGTTCGGGTCACAGCCTGTCTGGTTTGCCGAAGGGCCGGCTGTTTCCGACGACGCGGGACGATCTGATCGAGTGTCTCGCGTTGATCCGCGCGATCCGCGACGGCGAACTCGATGCTCTGCGGGTCCCGGTCGGCGCTCTCGATGTCCTCGCTCAGCAGATCGTCGCGATGGTCGCGATCGAAGACTGGGACGAGCAAGCCTTGTACGACTGTCTGGTGCGAGCCCATCCGTATCGCAATCTGGACCGAGCGGCGTTCGATGCCGTCGTGCGGATGCTCGCGGACGGGTATGCAACCCGACGCGGCCTGCGCGGCGCATACCTGCATCGAGACGGCATCCATCGTCGTCTACGCGGCCGACGGTCGGCGCGCCTCGCGGCGGTTACGTGCGGCGGCGCAATTCCGGATGCGGCGGATTACCAAGTCGTCCTGGAACCCGCGGGCGACCAGTTGGGCACCGTCGACGAGCATTTCGCGATCGAGAGCATTCCGGGGGACGTGTTTCAGCTCGGCAACAACAGCTGGCGTGTTCTGGGCCTCGAAGGGCCGAAGCTCCGTGTCACCGACGCCAGCGGAATTCCGCCTACGATTCCGTTCTGGTTCGGCGAGGCGCCGGGGCGCAGCGACGCGCTGTCGATCGCCGTGTCGCGATTGCGCGAGGATGTTGCCGAGCAAGCTACGGTCCATGGGATAGACAAGGCCGTTCGGTGGCTTGAAGAGCAAACTGGCGAGACCAGTCCGGTGTGCGTGCAGGCGGTTCACTATCTTGTCGCGGGTTGGAAGGCCCTCGGTGTCATGCCGACGCGACAGCGGATCGTCTTCGAGCGATTCTTCGATGAGTCCGGCGGCATGCAGTTCATCGTGCACTCGCCGTATGGCAGTCGGGTCAACCGCGCCTGGGGTTTGGCGCTGCGTAAGCGCTTTTGCCGCACCTTCAATTTCGAGTTGCAGGCGGCAGCCAACGAGAACGCATTGATTCTGTCGCTGGGAGTCTCGCAAAGCTTTCCGCTGGAGGACATCAAGGGCTTCCTCAGAGCTAATTCGGTGCGGCCGATGCTGGTGCAGGCCCTGCTGGATGCGCCGATGTTCACGATTCGGTGGCGTTGGAATGCCGTCTGCTCGCTGGCCGTCCGGCGCTTTCAGAATGGCCGCCGGGTACCGCCCCACCTGTTGCGAATGCAGGCGGAGGATCTGGTAACCAGCGTATTTCCGGACCAACTGGCGTGCCTGGAGAACATTCGTGGCGAGCGGGAGATTCCGGATCACCCACTGGTGCAGCAGACGATCGAGGACTGCCTGACCGAGGCGATGGACCTGCCGGGGCTGATTTCCTTGTTGACGCAGATCGAACAGGGGAGCGTCGAGATCGTTTGCCGCGATCTGCTCGAGCCGTCCCCGCTGGCTGCCGAGATCGTCAATGCGCGTGCCTACAGCTTTCTCGACGGCGCGCCGCTCGAGGAACGACGCACGCGTGCGGTGCGGTTGCCCCGAGGCATCGATCTGGATGGCATTGCCGATCCTGCGCCGCTGGACGGGATCGTCGTCGAGGCGGTGCGGCGCGCGATCTGGCCGAGGATCCGGGATGCCGAGGAATTGCACGAAGCGCTGCAGGTGGCCGGATTTTTGTCGGGCAGCGACGGGATCGACTCCGAACGTGCTCCGCTGCTGCGCGTGCTGCTGGCGCAGGGACGCGCGACACGACTCAGAATGCGCGCGACCGCCGACCTTTGGATCGCAGCAGAACGGTGGCCGCAGTTTCGCGCGGTATTCCCGGATACGAGCCCTGAGCCTGCGCTTTCGTTGCCGGAGGAGATCGATCGGCAAACATGGTCCGCCGACGAGGCGTTGACCGAGATCGTGCGCGGACGCCTGAGCGTTCTTGGTCCGGTCACCGCGATGCTGATCGCCTGCAGCCTGGGGCTGGACGAGACGACGGTACGCGCGGTGCTGATCCGTCTCGAAGGGGAGGGCACGGCGGTTCGCGGCGCATTCGGCGATGACGGCCTGGAAACCTGGTGCGAACGGTCGGTTCTCGCCCGCATTCGTCGTGAAACCCTCGGTGCCGCACGACGCCGGGTCGATGCCGTTTCTGTGGAGGTGTATCGACGATTCCTGTTGCGCTGGCAGCATCTGCATCCGGAGACCGTATTGCGTGGCGAGTTCGGATTGGCCGCTGTGCTCGAGCAACTCGAGGGTTTCGAGGCTCCGGCCTGGGCCTGGGAAGCCGGCATCCTGCCGGCGCGCATCGCGGACTATGAGCCGCTGTGGCTGGACCATCTGTGCCAGTCGGGGCGTTTCGCATGGCTGCGTCTGGCGATCGGCGAGGGTGCTCGGACAACCGCAAGGACCACGCCGATCGCGATTATGCCCCGGCACGCCATCGCGTTCTGGCGACGAGGTGCCGCAGCGCCCGATGACTCGTCCGCGCTGAGTGGCGAGGCCGCAAACGTGCACGGAGTCCTGCACGGCGCGGGGGCACTGTTCTTTGATGAATTGATTACCCGCTGCGCGATGCCACGGGCTTTCGTCGAACGCGCACTCGCGGAATTGGTCGCCGGGGGCCTGGTCAGTGCCGACGGGTTCGCTGGCCTCAGGGCCTTGGTGGTTCCGGAGAGTCGCAGGCAGCGGTACAAGGGGCTGAATTGGGGAATGGAACACGCGGGTCGCTGGAGTGCGGCCGATACGCGGGGGCCTGGCCCCTCTCATGACGAGACCATTCAGGCTGTTACGCGCGCTTTGCTGCGCCGCTATGGCGTGCTCTTTCGCGGGCTCGTGCAGCGGGAGCGCGCGTCGCCGCCGTGGCACGAGCTGTTACCGTGGCTCCGGCGACTCGAGGCGCAGGGCGAGATCCGGGCCGGGCGATTCATCGCCGGACAGTTCGGCGAGCAGTTCGCGTTGCCCGAGGCGGCTGGGCAGCTCCGGGCCTGTGCGGCGGCATCTGATACTGTCGAAATCACCGTTGGCGCCGCGGATCCACTGAATTTGCTCGGGCTGCTCGATGCACAGCCGAGGGTACCGGTCACATCGGATGGAAGAGTCCGCTACCAAGGGGGCTTGGCGTTCGCGATCGGCAACGCCCGCGGTCTCGCCGGGACGACGGGGAGTGGGTTGACGGACGATGCGAACCTGATCGCCGTTTCGTCGGTGAAGTCCGAGACGGCTTGGTGAAAGGCCCGGTTGCGGTGTAACGCCTTGCCGCCGCGCGTCGTCAGTCTCGATCATCCGGTTCGAAGAACACCCAGCGGATCCTCGGGAATGCATTTGTCAGAGCCTTCTCGCAGGCGTTGATCGCGACGATCGTTTCGGAGGCGCTGCTCGATGGGGACATCCTCGCCTTTACCGCGACCATGATGTCGTCTCCCAGCTGTAGCGTGATCAGGTTGTAAACCCGGTCGATCTCGTGGCGTTCGCCAAGAAACATGTCGATCGCGCGGCGCATCTCCGGTTCGACGCTCTTGCCGATCAGCTGGCTCGCACCCTGAGTCGCGATCGCGTGCGCGACGACGATCAACAGAGCCCCGATCAGGATGCTTCCCGCCGCATCGTAGAACGGATCCCCCGTCATGGCGGCCAGGGTGATTGCCACCAGCGCGATGATCAGTCCCGCCAGCGCCGCGAGATCTTCGCCGATCACGACGACGAGTTCGCTATGCCGGGTTTCGCGGAACCAGCGCCAAAAACTTCGGCGTCCCCGCGTCTTGTCGACTTCCCGCAGACATGCGCGAAGCGAAACCGCTTCCATCGCGATGCTGAACAGCAGGATGACGATCGCCACGCCGCTCGCGCTCAGCGGGCTGCCGGTGCTCAGCTTGTTCCAACCCTCGTAGATCGAGTAGAGCCCGCCCATCGAGAACAGCATCAACGCCACGATGAATGACCAGAAGTAGATCGCCATGCCATATCCCAGGGGATGCTCTTCGTTGGCCGGGCGTTTCGCGCGGTGCATTCCAACAATCAATAGAGCCTGGTTGATGCAATCGGCGAAACTGTGGACGGCTTCGGCGAGCATCGCTTGCGACCCGGAGTAGAACGCGGTCAAGAGCTTCGCTATCGCAATCGAAATGTTGGCGCCGAGAGCATAGAGAATCGTGCGTCGGGCATCGACCAAGTCAGGCATGTCGATCTTCGGCGGGCTTGTTATATCCGCTTGCGCCGGGTGGTGGGTTGATAGGACGCTGCCGATCGACAGCCTCGCGGGCTGGCCCGCGTTTACCGCGTGTCATCAGCTCCCGGAGTCGGGGCACAGTTCCGGTACGCCGAAGTTTCGAGAGCGGGAACGTTCGCCTGACCCGGATCAACCCGCGATACTCAGCGTACGGGTGCGTGGCATTGCCTTCGTCGTCGAGTCGCCTTCCGCCGCGCCAGTCCGCGCTTGCCAGAAGTGCCTGTCGCCAACCTGTCGGCAGTTGCTGCGCAGCCAGGTGATGAATTCCTCGCCGGACAGTGGCTTGCTGATGATGAACCCCTGCATCAGATCGCAGCCCTTCTGCTTCAGGAATTCCCATTGTTCCACGGTTTCGACCCCTTCTGCGACGACTTGGAGTCCGAGGCTCTTCGACAGGTTGATGATCGCCTCGCTGATCGCAAGGTCGTCCTGATCGTTCGGAATGTCGTGGATGAACGATCGATCGATCTTCAGGCAGTCGACCGAGAGTTGCTTGAGGTACGAAAGCGCGCAGTAGCCGGTGCCGAAGTCATCGATCGTCAGTCGTATGCCCATATCGACCAGTTCACGGGCGTTTGGATTGATCGCCGACGGATCGAGCAGCACGCTCTCGGTGATTTCGATCTCCAGGTTGCGCGGGGCGACTTCGGTCTCGCGCAGAATGTCGTCGATCATCGATGCCATGTCCGGTTGCTGCAACTGCCGGGCCGAGAGATTGACGGCCATGCGCAAGGTACCTAGTCCGGATTCCTCCCAGTCCCGGATCTGCCGGCATGCGTGCTCGAGAATCCAGCAACTCAGGTCCTGAATCATTCCCGAGTCTTCTAGGATCGGTATGAACTTGTCCGGCGGTATCAATCCAAATTCGGTACGCCAACGGAGCAGGGCCTCTACGCCGCAGAGTTCGCCGGTCGCGACCGCGAGTTGTGGTTGATAGTAGAGCGCGAAGTTCTTGTTCCGTATGGCGCTGCGTAACTGGTTTTCGATCGTCAGCCGTTCCTCCGCCTCGCGATTCATTTCCGGCGTATAGAAGCGGAATTGACCGCGGCCAAGTGCCTTGGATTCGTACATCGCGACATCGGCATTCTTCAGTAGTGTCGTCACGTCGGCGCCGTCGTCGGGATAGAGGGTGATACCCACGCTGCAGGACGTGCACAGCTCCCTTTCTCCGGCCAATGCGAAGCTTTCGGACAGCCCATTGACGACGCGCTGGGCGATCGCCACGACGTCCTGTTGATCACCGATGCGTTCCAGAATGATCGTAAACTCGTCGCCGCCCAGCCGTGCCACCGTGTCGCTATCGCGCAGCGTCTGCCGCAGGCGCATTGCCGCGAGTTTGAGTACATCGTCGCCGACCGCATGCCCAAGCGCATCGTTGATGCCCTTGAAACGGTCGAGATCGAGAAACAGCAGCGCCAGCCGGGTCTGCTGTCGTTTCGCGTGCAGTATCGCCTCCTGTAGGCGATGCTGAAACAGGTGCCGGTTCGGCAGGCCCGTCAGCGCATCGTAGTTCGCGAGGAAATTCAACTTGTCCTCGTCGGCGCGGCGCTCGGTGACATCCTGCAGGGTTCCGGTCCAGAACGGTTGACCGGTAGCGGAATGATCGTCGATTAGATGTCCCTGCACCCGGAGTAGTCGATACGCGCCATCGGTCC
>JAXMGB010000019.1:0-48492 GCA_046347485.1 Methylotetracoccus sp.
CCGCGTCCGGCACGCAGCTCGGCGTGGCCGCGCCGGCCAATGGCAACGAGGTCCCGCCCGGCTACTACATGCTGTTCCTGGTGGACAGCGAGGGCGTTCCGTCGGTCTCGAAGATGGTCAAGATCGGCTCGGCCGTTGCACCGCCGCCACCTCCGCCGCCTCCGCCGCCAACCGACACGATCGGCCTGGCGGCACAGGGCAGCCTGACCGATAGCGGCAACAGCGGTCGGCTGGAAGGTTCGCGGGTCCTCACCGGGAATGCCGGCACGATCGTGTCGATGTCCGTGTTCGTCAGCGCCGTGGACTCGCAAACCGCGAACCGGGCGTTTCAACTCGGCATCTATACCGATGCCGGCGGCCGACCGGGCACGCGCGTCGCGAATTCGGCCACCGGAACGCTGACGGCGAATAGCTGGAACACCCTGCCGGTCAGCGCGACGCTGCAGGCGAACACTGCTTATTGGCTGATCTACAGCACGAATGGGCGCAGTTCGTCGGTCAACAACATGTATGGGAACATCGGAACGTCGGGGCAGGGCGTCGCGAGCCGCTCAACGGTGACGTTCGGCACGATGCCGACGACGTTCCCGTCGTCGAACCTGACGGCCGCCGTCTATTCGCTGTACGGCCGGTTCGGGCCCTGAGCGATGTGGCCCGGAGGCGCGGGCGAAACCGGCCCGCGCCCCCGGGGCCCAGGCCTTCAGGCGATCGTCACGTCCGGTGACAGATAGACGTCCTGGATCGCGTTGAGCAAGGCGACGCCGTCGCGCATCGGCTTCTGGAATGCCTTGCGGCCGGAAATCAGGCCCATGCCGCCGGCGCGCTTGTTGATGACCGCGGTGCGGACCGCCGCGGCGAGATCGCCGGTACCCTTCGACTCACCGCCGGAGTTGATCATGCCGGCACGCCCCATGTAGCAGTTGGCAACCTGATAGCGAACCCGATCGATCGGGTGGTCGGTGGTGAGTTCGGAGTAAACCTTCGGGTGTGTTTTCGAGAACTTCAGCGCGTTGAAACCGCCGTTGTTCTCGGCCATCTTCTGCTTGATGATGTCGGCCTCGATGGTCACGCCGAGGTGATTGCCCTGGCCGGTCAGATCGGCCGCGACGTGATAATCGACGCCCTCGTGCTTGAACGCGTTATTGCGCAGATAGGCCCACAGGATCGTCACCATGCCCAGTTCGTGGGCCCGGCGAAACGCCTGGGACACTTCCCAGATCTGCCGGCGCGACTCCGCCGAGCCGAAGTAGACCGTCGCGCCAACGGCGGCGGCACCCATCTCGAACGCCTGCTCGACACTGGCGAATGGCGTCTGATCGTAGCTGTTCGGGTACGACAGGAACTCGTTGTGATTGAACTTCAGGATGAACGGGATCCGATGCGCGTAGCTGCGCGCGACGCTGCCGAGCACGCCCAGCGTCGACGCGACCGCGTTGCAGCCTCCCTCGATCGCCAGTTCGACGATCTTCGCCGGATCGAAGTAATCGGGATTCGGCGCGAACGACGCGCCGCCCGAATGTTCGACGCCTTGGTCGACCGGCAGGATCGACAGATAGCCGGTCCCGCGCAAGCGACCATGATCGAACAGCGCGGCCAGGTTGCGCAGCACCGGTGGCTTGCGGTCCGACTGGGCGAGGACACGATCGATGAAGTCGGGCCCGGGCAGGTGCAGGCGCTCCGCCGGGATGCCGGCGCAGACATGCGACAGCAGATCCGGTCCCTCATCGCCTAGTTGTTGCAGAATGTCGATCATCACGGCCTCCACGATCCTCGATCGGATCGCCCGTTTCATTCGCCATCGAAGCGCCGGCAGGGGAAGACCCGATCCACTCGGATCTTCCCGCGATGCGGGGAGGAATCGCCGAAATCGACCGTTCTCGACGATTGATTTCTGAAGGTGAGGCGAAACCGCGATCGGCCTCACCGGGGCTGAACAAGGCCGGCATGGCTCGTGTTCAGAGTTGCCCCGACTCAGCGTGGGAATGGCGCTCCGCATCGGGCGGACAGCGTGCGCGCCGGACCGACCGGACGCACGCTACCCATGACCGGTTCAACCGACGGGCCAGAGGACACGGCCTCGCGCCCGCCCGTTGAACCCATTCCGACCATGCGCCCCCAAAGCGGGCCGTGTCAAGTGCCAGCGGCCGTTCAGGCCGGTTCGATCAGGCTGGGATCGTAGTCCGCCGGCGCCTCGAAGCCCAGCAGGTTCAGCACCGTCGCCGCCAGGTTCGACAAGCCCGGCGCATCCAGGTCCGAACGCAGGTGATACCGAGGCCCCGAATCCGGCGAAATCAGCACGAACGGCACCGGATTCAGCGTATGCGAGGTCTTCGCCTTGGTGTTGCCGCTGGCGTCGCGCTTGACCTTGCCGCTCTTGTCGAGCTCGTACATCTCGTCGGCATTGCCGTGATCGGCGGTGATCATGACGACCCCCTTCGCCGCGAGAACCACCGGAACCAGCCGCGCCAACTGCAGATCCAGGCCCTGCATCGCCGTGACCGCGGCCTCGAAGTTGCCGGTATGCCCGACCATGTCGCCGTTGGCATAGTTGACCCGCAGATAGCGGTACTTGCCGCCGCGCACCGCTTCGATCAGCGCATCGGTGATCTCGGCGCACTTCATCCAGGGCCGCTGCTCGAACGGCACGACATCGCTCGGGATTTCGACGTAGGTTTCGCTCGCATCGTCGAATTTGCCGGAACGGTTGCCGTTCCAGAAATAGGTCACATGCCCGTACTTCTGCGTCTCGCTGATCGCATACTGTGACACGCCGTTCCGCGCCAGGTATTCACCGAGCGTGCGGTCGATTGCCGGCGGCTCGACGAGAAAGCGCGCCGGCATCTTCGTATCGCCGTCGTACTGCATCATGCCGGCGTAGGTCACCTTCGGCAGCGTTCCGCGATCGAAGGCGCTGAAGTTCTCCTCGGTGAACGCTCGCGAGATCTCGATCGCGCGGTCCCCGCGGAAGTTGAAGAACACCACGGCATCGCCGTCGACGATCGGGCCGAGCGGCTTCCCATCGTGAGCGACGACGAAACCCGGCAGGTCCTGATCGATGACCTTCGCCTCGGAACGATAGGTTTCGACTGCCTCGCGCGCGCTGCCGAACTGCCGTCCCTCGCCACGCACGTGGATCGCCCAGCCGCGCGCGACCATCGACCAGTCCGCCTCGTAGCGATCCATCGTGATGTTCATGCGGCCGCCGCCGGACGCGATCGCGACGTCGAAGTCCGCACCGCGCAACTCGGCCAGGAACGCCTCGAACGGGTCGATGTATTCCAGGGCCGAGGTTTCGCCGACGTCGCGTCCATCGAGCAGGATGTGCAGCCTGACGCGCGCTACGCCCTCGCTCTTCGCCCGCACCAGCATCGCCTTGAGGTGCTCGATGTGCGAGTGGACGTTGCCGTCCGAGAACAGCCCGATGAAATGCAGCGTGCCGCCCGCCCGCGCGGCCGCGATGACCTCGTGCCACGCGGTGCCGGTCCACAGGTTGCCGCTGTCGATCGACTGCGCGACGAGCTTGGCGCCCTGGGAGAAAACGCGCCCGGCGCCGAATGCGTTATGTCCGACCTCGCTGTTGCCCATGTCCTCGTCGCTCGGCATCCCCACGGCAGTTCCGTGGGCCCGCAAGCGCGTCGTCGGGTATTCGGCCATCAGCCAATCCAGCGTCGGCGTGCGTGCGGTCTTGACCGCGTCCCCGTCCTCCCTGGGCGAGATGCCGACGCCGTCGAGCACGACGGTCACGAGCGGGCCTTCGCAAGGTGCGAAACGGGTAGATTTTTCGAGCTTCATAGGCAGTTGGGGAAAGGTTGGTTGCTGGAAATGGACCGCAGCCGGATGATGCCGCGTCTGTTCCGGTCATTGTACCCATGCCGGCGGCGCGCTCGAAAGCGCGAGCGCCGTGCCTGCACTGTCATCCGACATCGTTGGCTGGCACAATGCAGCGGGCGGACCCGATCGATGCTCGAATCCATCGTCTCCGCTCCCCCGCAACATGCACGATTCCTTACCGAACGACGCACCGGCCGACGAAGGCCCGCTGGATCCAGCGGAGCTGGCGGCGCTGCGCGCGATCGTCGAAGGCACGGCGCAGACGACCGGCGAGGAATTCTTCCGCGCGCTGGTCCGCAGCCTGAGCCAGGCGACCGGAATTCCGAATGCGTTCGTCGCCGAGTTCACGGCCTCGCGAACACGCGCCCGCGCCCTGGCGTTTTGGGCCGGAGGGACGTTCGTGCCGGACCAGGAATGGGATCTGGCCGACACGCCGTGCGAGACCGTGCTCTCGGACCAGCTCTGCCATTTCCCATCCGGCGTCGAACGCCTGTTCCCGAAGGAGACCGGCGTAGAAAGCTATCTCGGTGTCCCGCTGAAGGACGCCGACGGGAACGTGCTGGGCCATCTCGCGCTGTTCGACAGTCGGCCGATGCCGGCCGAACCCCGACTGCTGTATCTGTTCCAGATATTCGCCGCGCGGGCCAGTGCGGAGCTGGCCCGCATCCGGTTGGTCGAGCAACTCCGGCAAAGCGAGGAACGCTTTCGCGACCTGTTCGACGAGGCGCCGATCGCCTACGTGCATGAGGATCTCGACTCGCGTTTCATTCGCGCGAACAAGGCGGCGCTGAGAATCCTCGGGCTGCAGCCCGAGCAGGTTCCAGGGACGATCGGCAAGTCCTTCGTGCCCGACACACCCGATGCGCAGCGCCGCGTCACGGAGGCCTTCGCGTCGATCGGTCGCGGGACCGACGCCGCCGGAGTCGTGCTCGAACTGCGTCGCCGCGACAACGGCCGGCCGATCTGGATCGAGTGGTGGTCTCGCCCCGAACCGGGCGGCGAACACACCCGGACGATGTTCATCGACATCACCGAGCGCGTGCTGATGGAGCAGGAGCAGGCCCGACTGCGGGCCCAGAACCGGTACCTTCAGGACGAGATCAAGTCGGTTCACAACTTCGACGAGATCGTCGGCCGCAGTCCGGCGGTCCGATCGCTGCTGGATCATGTGCGCCGCGTCGCGGCCACCGACACCGCGGTCCTGATCCAGGGCGAATCCGGCACCGGCAAGGAACTGATTGCACGCGCGATCCACTCCGCGAGCCCACGCCGCGACCGGCCGATGGTCAAGATCAACTGCGCGGCGCTGCCGGCCAGTCTCGTCGAAAGCGAGTTGTTCGGCCACGAGAAAGGTGCCTTCACCGGCGCGATCGCCCGACGCATCGGGCGTTTCGAACTGGCCGACGGCGGCACGATCTTCCTCGACGAGATCGGTGAGCTCGCGCTCGACGTCCAGGCCAAGTTGTTGCGGGTACTGCAGGAACAGGAGTTCGATCGGGTTGGAGGAAGTTCACCGATCCGCGTCGATGTGCGGGTGATCGCGGCGACCAACCGCGATCTGTTGCAGGCGGTCACGGACAAGACGTTCCGCGACGACCTTTACTATCGGCTGAACGTATTTCCGCTGCGCACGCCGGCGCTGCGCGAGCGGACCGGGGATATCCCGCTGCTGGCGCAATGCATGATCGACAAATTCGCGCCGAAGCTCGGCAAGCGCATCGAAGGCATCGAGGCCGCCTCGCTGGCCAGACTCAAGGCTTATCCGTGGCCGGGCAACATCCGCGAGCTGGAAAACGTCATCGAGCGGGCGATGATCCTCGGCGATGGCCCGATACTCGAGATCGCCCCGGAGTTGCTGCCGCAAGGCGCTCCATCCGCACCCCGCACCGCGCCAGCCTCCACGGAAAGCCTTGAAGCAATCGAGCGGGAACATATCCGCGCGGTGCTCGAACGCACCGGCTGGGTCGTCGAAGGGCCGAATGGCGCGGCCCGGATACTCGATCTGAACCCCAGTACGCTGCGCTACCGCATCCGGAAGCTCGGATTAGTCGCGGGGCGACGCTGAGTCGATCGCCGGTAGTTCAGGCATACCCACCCGCTCGAACCCTGACCGCGGTCGATCAGCGATCATCGGGGGAACACCTTCGCCGGGCCCTGCCGAGCTGCCTGATCGACCGGATCCCTGCCGCGTCCGCCTAGCCGAGTTCGATGACCAGGCGGTTCTCATCGACTTCGAGATGGGCCGCCAGCTCCGCCATCGTCACGCGGACGCCGCCGGTACGATACGGGTTCGCCTCGCGCGTGAACGACAAGGGCACGCCGTTCAGCTGCAGCGAGCTCGGCCCATGACCAACCGACTTGATACGGTAGACGACGGTCACCGGCCGCTCGGCGAGCACCATGTCGGCCTCCAGACCGCTTAGCTCGCGCGGCAGCACCGGATCGACGATGATCCAGTTGCGGCCATGCGTGAAGCCGAGCAGGCACTGGTGAATCAGGCGCGTCGCGATGCCCGCGCCGCTCGAATAGATGCGCCAGCCACCCTCCAGCGGAATCGTGCCATCGCGTACCTCGTCATAGCGTTCGGCCGCCTGGTAGCGATCGCCGAACGCCGCGTCGGAACTGGAGTAATAGCAATTGGCCTGGCGTAGCCGGGTGCTCGCGACGACCGAGCGGATCGCGATCGGATTGGCCTTGCGCAGCGCATCGAAGAAGCCCTCCGCATCGCCGTAGCGGGCCATCGCCTCGGCGTAGCGCAGATGCGCGTGCATGTACATGATGCCGATCTCACGGCCGAAGAACGAACTGCTTTCGGCGCGCTGGAACAGCGTCTGTGGCCCGCCACGATAAGGCGGCGGACGATCGAACAGGCGCGCGCCGTCGGGCGCCAGCAGATGGGTGCGAATCAGCTCGACGTGCTGCGCGGCCTGCTCGGGGGTCAGCAGGTCGTTGGCGATCGCATGCACCATCGCCAGGATGCTGTAGGACATGCCGGTGCGCTGGTCGCTCGGGTGGACCAGCAGTTCCGGCGGCCCGCTCTCGCCGAAATGGGCGAAGCCGGCGAGTACGCCGTCACGCAGCAGATGCCGCTGGAAGTCGGCGAGGATGGGCTCCTGCGAACGTTCGAGCTGCTCGGCGAGCCGCGCCCGGCCGACTGCCCGCAAGCCGCGCGCCAGCCAGACCAGCGTCTGGTAATGCAGCGTCACGGTCCATGAACTGCAAAGACGCTCCCGCATGCCCGGATCGACCGGTTGCAGCGAATCGTTCCAGTCACCATGGCCGTAGGCCGCGAGCGCCGTTCCCGGAATCCGCCGGCGTTCGATGACGCCCAATGCGCGCTCGACGTGTTGCCAGACCGTACCCCGTTCCGCGACCGCATCGCCCGCTGAGTCGAAGAACGGAAGCTGCTCATCGAGCACGCTCGCATCCTCGGCGGCGACCAGATATTGCGCCAGCGCCAACAGCGGCCAGAACACGATGTCGCCATGCGAGTCCCCGGCGCGGATGTCGCGTTCCCGCTCGAAGAACTGGAACCATTGCGGCCAGTCGCCATCGGGATTCTGCGCGCTGTAGACGCGCGTCAGCAGATCGCGAATCGGCGGCCACAGACCGAAGCCGAGCAGCAGTTCGACCGGCCCCTGGCAGATGTCGCGCGTACCCCAGGCACCGCCGGAGAACTGCTCCAGGCCGCGCGGCGCCAGGTAATGCACGAGCGCGTTGTGCGTGAACCACGGCAGGATTTCCTCGAGCCGCCGGAGATCCGCCACTTGCTCCGTTTCGAACGCCGGACGCAGTGCGCCGAGCAACAGCGGGATCGGCGGTTCGTCGGTCTGGGCGTCGGACCGCGCAGCGCCGGATGCAGGATCAGCAGCCTCCGGAATCAGGTGTCCGGTGATGCGGAACGACGCGGTTCGCGTCGCCGATGTGACGATGACCAGGAATGGTTGCGCGCGCGACTGCCCATCGGCAAACAGCAACTCGTCGCCGCCGACCGACTCGACCGGCGTCGTCGATCCGGGATCGATCCGGAAGTACCCTTCCGGGAAGCGGCGCCCGACATCGCCGTCCGGCCGCGGCGACACCCGGACGCCATCGGCATCGAGGCTGAAGGACACCGGCATGCGATCGGCCCCATCGTCGCCGTTCAGCGCGATGTGTTGCGTGACGATGAAGCGGCAAGGATCGCCGGCCAGCACGTCGATCGACAGATTGAGCTCATGCGGGGCATGGCCCGCAAGACAGGACACCGCGATGACCCCGCTGTCGTGCTTGTAGATCCAGCGCGCGCTGTCGGCACTCGTCTCGAACGCGGACGGGACCATCAACAGATGAAAGCGTCCGCCCCGTTCGACTAACACGCGCTGCCCATGGGCGCGGAACAGCCCGAGGTAGCTGCGCGTCGTCGACAGCAGGCGATTGATGCTGGCATGGCCCTGGGTCAGCAGGGAATTGAACACGCCGTTCATCCACACCGTCGTCGTCAGCGAACGCTCGTCGGGTGTCAGGTGACGCCCGGTGCGCAGCATGTGTCCGTGCGGCCGCAGCACGCGCAATTCCTTGGCGCGCAGCGCGACGTGGTGGTGCGGGCCGGTGAAGAACGACAGCAATTCGCCCTGCTCGAATTCCGGCTCCCGGCGATCGTCGCCGAACAGCGCATCGAGTTCGGCCGCCGTCAGATCGACGACCGCCAGCGGCGTTGCCTGGTTGAACAGGTTCCGGGCCACCGGGGTGCCGGCGATCTGATGCGTCCAGACCGGCGGCGCGGCCTCGGGGAGCGCCAATGCACGCTCGACGAAACCCAGGTCAGCATCCGAACTGGCACCCGGATGGTCGTCTTCGAACCAGCCGAAGAAGCCGCGATTCTCGCCCTTGCCGGGCACCAGGGTGAACCATTGCTCCTCGAGCACCGCCATCGAATGCTCGTGCTGCAAGCGCTGGTTCGGAAAATCGCGCTGTTGCAGCGCCTCGATCGCCTCTCCGGACCGCCGGGCGAGGCCAAAGAACGCCAGCGCGTCGGTCGCAAACCCCGACGCGTGCCCGAGTGATCCCATCAACGCCCAGGGCTGCTTGCCGCCGGTCGCCAGATTCTGCCGCACCGCCAGCACCGCACCGCGCTCGGGATGCCGCAGCGGGCAATGGTCGACATACTGGCTGATGTAGTACTCGTTGAGCCGGATGGCCCAGTAGTAGGCCAAGGCCACGTCCTGCGCGTAGACCAGATCGACCACCGCAACCTTGTCGCCGAGGTTGTCGAGGCGCACGTGCCAGAACCACGCCGCGGCCGATTCGGCCAACACCAGCGTCAGCCGGTAGCGTATGCCTTGCCACTCGCCGCTGACCCGCAAGCGTCCGTCGACGATCTGAACGCTGCTCGGACTGTCCGGCCCGAGCAACGGCGTAAGCTCGATCGTCCTGCCTCGGCGCCGCAGATACAGGTTACCCGCACCCCCTTCCAGTTCGTCGCCAGGAAATAGATTGAGCGTCAGATCCTTGTGATCGAAGCGCCGGATCGAGCCGTTGGCATTGACCTGGACCGAGAGTCCGCTCGGACTCGTGAGGGTCGCCGGAAAACTCGTGGCGAGCGAATCGGAAGTCATGGCATGTGTCCTTGTAAGCTGGAGCCGTCGCCTGTTCGACAGGCGCTTACCCTAACTGCGCCGCGATATCGGCGCAAGGCGTCGCGACGGTTGCGCGAGTCGCTTACCGCGAACCGGAAGGGAAGGGCTGGGAAGGCGCCATCCTGCTGGCGGAAGCGGGACTCGGTCCCATCGGTGAGTCCGGTCGATCTGCTGCGAGTGGGCTCGCGCTGAACCGTTCAACGAGTTTCTGTATCGCAAGGGCAAGGGGGAAACTTGCCCGTCGATCAGCGGGCTGTGGGCACGACCTTGGTCATCCCCGTCTCTTGAAGCCTGCGCCGCCAAATTCCTGCATCAGTTAGGTATTGGATGCCGCTCGACCGTAAGCCCCGGGCAACGATCGAGCGCCGCATTGACCCCTGATTCGTCGAGTCGGTCGATGTATCGATGCAAGCGGGTGCGAGCATGGAGAAGCGGCTCAGTCCCACCCGTTGACTTGGAATCAGACTTCGTCTAGCGTCGACTGGTGCGGACACGGACCGAGCGAGCGCCTTAGGGGAAGGGCGCAGACTCTTGGGGGGGCAACTCGGGGCCGCGCAGTGTAGATGATTTGCAGATTCTCATAAGGCGAGCCGGGGCAAAGTCCGCCTTGAGCAGAAACGGGAGACTCTACGAAGAATCCGAGACACGTGTAGCGGTGCGGACTTTCTAAATGCCTACAATCTCGATGTTCTACGGCATTCTTATCCGAATGTTTTTCTACGACACCGATAAACACAACGTGCCCCATATCCATGCTGAATATCAAGATCAAGTAGCGGTCTATTCCATTATCGACGGAACCGTTTTAGCCGGCGAGCTTCCGCTGAAAAAGCACAAACTCGTCGTCGCATGGATTGAAATACACCACGATGATCTGTTTGCGGATTGGAAGTTGGCGATAGATGGTAAAAAGCCCTTCCCAATTCGAGGACTCGATCAATGACGATTGAAGAGATCATCCCTCAAGATAACTTTATCCTGTATATCAAGGCGACAGATGGGCAGGTCGGCTTTTTCGACGTAACACCATTTCTTGAGGCCGATGCGTTTGCGCCGCTACGAGATAAAGGTCAATTTGAGAGAATTCGCAATGGCAAGTACTTTGTCGAGTGGGACTGCGGAGCAGACCTATCTGCTGACACCATTCAGGCACGATGGAAACTTGCATCAAGCGGAGAAATCCGCCAACACGTTCCGGCGGACCCTGCTTAAGCGCCTGGGCTAAGACTGATTCGCTTGGCGTCAAAATTGGGAGAGTCCGCCATGCTTGTAAGCGACGACCTGCGCTTGTTAGATCTGCTGACTTGGACAATCGCACCAATCGTCGCCTTGGTTCTAGTCGGCCGCACCCGGCGACGTTTTTCAGGAGTTACCAGGAGACAGACGCTCCTTTCTCCGCAGTCACCTCCAGCGTGGGGCGACAGCCTGCGCGGTTTGCACAAGCATCCCTATTTCCTTCGGTATTCTACTATAGGTAACGGCATCATCTCCCCACTGCATGAAGCGATGGCATCCGAGCTACGTGCCTTGCTTGACACGGTTCGCGCAAAACTTTGTTGCCCCGCACGGCGATCGGTGACTAAAAGGATCTCAGTCGAATCCAATCGGAGGGACAATAATGTGAGCCTGGCCCCTTTAGCCCCGACCGAGCGGCGCCCCAACCCGTTGACTTGTATCACAGATTGATCTAGCGTCGACTCTGATGGATACCCGCCGAGCGCCTTGGGGGAAGGCGCTCGCTGTTGGGGGCGGATCGGGACCGTCGGGTTTGAATGGTATGCAGAATCCGGCTAGCGCCGCCAGCGCATATTCTGTCTAGCACGGTTCGGGTAGATTCTGTGAAACACAACGTTAGCTCCAATTAGGAGGCGCCTTGGCCGCTTGGGTATTCCAGGGAAATCCCGATAGGTTCGACATCGACGACTACGTTGCTCGCTACCCAGAACTCATCTACTGGCGGACACCCCGCCATGCCAAGGAGATATCGGCCGGCGATCGAGCGTTTCTCTGGCGGTCCGGCACAAATGCAGGTGCTATTGCGATTGGAACTGTAGTCGAGCCACCTACGCCTGCTTCGGCGGTGCGCCACCCTGAAGCGCTTGGTGATGATCTTTGGCGTGCAGACAAGCCGGACTCTGACGAAGCGAAAACGGGCATACACCTTGATGAAGTTCGCTTGTCTGACGAGGAGGGATATGTCCACCGAAATGCGGTAAAGGACGACCCAAACCTCAGCACGGCGACGATCATCACAACACCTAACGGGACGGTATTTCCTTTGGATCGCGAGCAGACGCTAGCTCTCGAACGACTTTGGGGGTTGACCGCGCGCGACGACGGCGCCGCAATTCCAGCCGCTGCGACCGAAGGGGAGCGAACCCTGCGCGCCCATCGCCGGCGTGAGCGATCGAATATCCTGCGAGACAAGAAGTTGGCCGAGGTTCGTGCCGCCTACGGGAAGTGCGTCTGCGCCCTGTGCGGAATCGACGAAACTACCAGATATCCAGCCGCGCTCTCAGCGCGAATCTTCGAAGTCCACCACATCGCACCTTTATCCAAGGCAGCAATACCTGTGCGAACCACGCTTGCCGATCTCACCGTCCTCTGCGCCAACTGCCACAGGGCGGTGCACGCGACGCCAGCCGCCGAGGAGAACTATTCTGCGCTTGCCATTCACCTTCAAAGTGCGAGCTAACCATTCCATCAAGAGGAACCTCCAAGAGCTCGCGCTCTTGTATACCCTCATGTCAAACGTTAGCCGCCAGAGTCGAGATGCCTCTCCGTACTGACGCCTCTGCAATTGCCGCTAGCTTCGAACGCCATCGTGGTTCGCCGCATGTCGGGGTGGATGAGTATGTCCACCGGCGGCGTGTCGAACTTGGTCAGTCCGTAATGACCAAACAGCGCGTTTACCTGGACAAATGCTTCTGGGTAAGTCTCCGAGATGTACATCTGAAGAGAAGCCTGAACCCGACGACGAGACATCTCCTTGATACTCTTCTCGAGGCCGTTTCGAACGAAAAGATAGTCTGCCCATTGAGCGCATCCCTTTTCGTGGAGCTGATGAGGCAGTCGGATCCATTCACTCGGAATGCAACCGCCAAGCTAATGGACATGCTCAGTGGGGGTTTGTCCTTCATTCCTCACAAAGACCGCGTGTCGACAGAGATGGCGCACTTTCTTCACCAGCGCGCGGGCTACACTGTGCATCCGGTAGAGGTCTTGGTTTGGACCAAAGCGCCTTATGTCCTTGGCATGCAGCACCCAATCGGCCGACTCTTCGCCCCGGAAGATCAAACCATGATACAGAAGGCATTCTTCGATCACATGTCCTCAATTTCACTGGAGGAGATGGTCACGACGATCGGAGACTCCTGGTTTCCAGATACGCCGTTTGGAGCGGCCGCCGATCGGATAAATCAGGCAAACAAGCTGCACTCCGATGAGTTGAAGAGCTTCGAGGCAACATTCCGGGCCGAATTGCTCGGTATAGTTGATCTCTGCACTTCAACCGCGCGAGACGTACTTACGAAAATGTCGGCAGATGGACGCGCCGCAGCCGGAGTCGAGCTGGCCAGCGACGGGAGCCTTCGCGCGTTTCTTAAGGCACTGGCATTCGAGCCGGGGGCTCCAACCGGACTCCGCACGCTGCACATCAGCGCTTCCCTACATGCGGCAGTCAGATGGAACCGAGGCAAGAAGCTTTCCGCAAATGATCTTCTCGACTTCCAACATGCCGAAACAGCAATCGCGTACTGCGATGTCTTTCTGACCGATGGTCCCTTGCGATCGCTTCTCACGCAGAAAAATCTCGGACTCTCAAAATCGTTTCCGTGCCGAATTAGCTCAACGGCCGAGGAGGCTATCGCTTGGCTGCCGTAACGCTAAACTCTCAAAGTATTTGAACCATAAGAACGATTTAGAACTAAAAGTCCCTAGGGTCGATTTAACCAGTGTATTTGACTTACCGTGGAACCCCTGAAGGTCCAGAACCGTGGTCTATAAGCACGAGCGCCGTCTTGGCCGTACGATGTTGCGTCTTCGTACCATCAATGAGTCGTGCCGATACCGGCCCTGGCCACTGCGCCCTGTAATCGGACCGTTGCATGCCAAAGAACACGCACGGCCGCTACCACGCTTTCTAAGAGACTAAAACGAGCCGGCAGTAGGGACGGGGGAGTTCGCCTCTCGTTGACGTTGCGCCTCCGACTCCGTGCGCGACAGTGGGCCCCGACCCTCCCGGTCTCTGCATGATGGATAAATGCCCGCTCGTTGGACGCCATGAACACACTGCGCGACTTTCGAAATGATCTGAATCAACACTTCGGGTTTCTCGAAACCGACTTCGGGTTCTCGCTGGCCTCATTCACCGATGAACCGGCGGCCTTCGATGACTTCGTAGCCGTTTATTCGCGCGATGACATCGAAATTCGAGTTATTCGAGACCGAAGCCAGATCTTCATCGCATTTCGTCACGAAGGCGGCCCCTGGATCAACAAGGAGCCTTTGCTAGAAAGCCTTGGCGTGCTTCCGAACCACCATCCCAAGCGTCGTGAGCGCGATCATGATGAACTTTCGTCGAACTACGATATTGAAAATCAGTCGAACGACTTGAGGAAGCATTTCGCAATCATTCTCCAGAATCTCCTAAGAGAAAAGTAGAGGAAAAATCACGGTTTTCGGGCCAATAAGCGGTATCCTTAGGCTGGCCAATACACTCGCTAATAAACTCGACGATGAAGCGCGTCAATGTGATGAACCGTCGTCTGGCCCCCAGTAACCTCAGACCCAACGGGGCTCTCGGCGTCGCACTGCTGATGCTCAGCCTTGAAGGAACAGCCTCGGCAGCGCCGGGGGTGTATAGATGCGAGGTCAATGGCATTGCTTCATTCCAGAGCTTTCCTTGCACACAGGTTCGTCCTGCAGCGGGTCCCGGCTCGGAGCGGATCAACGCGGACGAGAAGAGGGGCAGCGGGGCTACCGGGGCACGCGCAAGGCAGCCGCCCCCTCCGCAGACTGTAAGCCCGGAACCCAGCCCCTTGCCCAGGACGAAGGAGCCAACCTACCGGTGCGATGGGAGGGAGTACTGCTCACAAATGCGCTCATGCGCCGAGGCCATGTATTTCTTGGAGAACTGCCCTGACGTCAAGATGGACGGCGACAGGAACGGAGTTCCATGTGAAAGACAGTGGTGCAAATAGCTTTCCAGGCAATGGGACGCTAGGACAGAACCACGGCTTAGCGGCAGATGACACTGCGATCCCAGCCAAGCTCATTGCGTCTCTAGTGACACCCATTTCAGCGAGCGCCGTAGCCGAATCTTGCCGGGCAGATTTTTCCCGGCACTGACGAATTCCTGGCGCGTGCGCAGTGCCTGGTGGCTTTGCATTCCGCCGAGAACGTTCCGCGGGCTCAGCGCGGGTTCTTTCGACCTGCTGCGGATGCGATTCTTCCGGCTATCGGCAAGGAATCCGGACTTCCCACGGCTCGGTGTCTGCACCGGTCGAGTGGCGCGGTATTCGAACAGGCTGTGCACCTCCTCCGCCGCCGCTGCCATCTACCCTTGCGGGATGTCGCCGCGTTGGCGGATGTCTCGGTGTCCCGCGTTTCGCAGATCCAGCGGGAATGCGAGGAGGGAGATGCGGGCGAGAATCCGCGCGAAACCATGGCAGGTATAAAGTTAAGGGTGACTCCCTTGGCTCGCGAAGGTGCGCGACTGCGGGGGATCTGCATCGGTTCCGACCTCATTCCGGATCCGAACGACGATCCCAATGCGGCGCAGGCTTTCAATCGTTCTCGGCAACCAAGACCAAGTGGCCTACCCCCGATGCGGCCTTGACCTTCGCCAAAGTCGGCTGGGAATTGCGCCGCCTGCTTTCGGAGAGCGTCTCTGCCCAGGATGTATTTTTTAACCCATTCCTTTCCGGTGGCATCTCCAATGCGTACCTTCATACTGCTTTCATGCGCACTCATGACCTTGGCGTTCTCCTCAAACGCCGAGGTCGGCCCCGCCGACACGAGGTATGCCAAGGTCATGGCATACCTCGGCAAGGACGGAGACCCTAAAACAACAAGAGAGATAGAGAGGGCTTTGATCGAAAATCGGTTCAGCGACCAGTTGAATATCTCGAACAAGTTGAGTCAGAGCGCAAAAGGAAACCCCTACTGGGAAATCCTTTACCCAGACCCAAGAAAGGGGATATTCTACGATTACGTTAGCATCACCAATGATGTGATGTCGACGTCTGGTAGCGACTATTACATCGAGGACGAGAACAGTGTAGTCGTGAATGACAAGCGCGCGTGGATGTTCGATCTCAGCATCGTCGAAAAGCAGGAATTTGACGACACGAAAAAATTCCCTGCCGAGAAGTACGTGTACTTCAGGAATCCGAACTACGTCAATGATGGCAAGAACACCGTACCGGACGCTAATGGCAACAGCCCTGTGCTGAACCTGCGTTCGACGCTTACGAAAGTGACAACGCTCGCGATGAATCAGACCGGCGGCGCCTACAAGGAAACACAGGTCGATCGAACCAGCATCTTTGTCTACTACCCCAATACCACACTGTATCTTCTGGTCGACACCAACACCCAGAAGATCTATGTCATGCAAACCACATCAAACCGCACACAGGCGGGCGATGAGATCTATCAGACAAATTATGTCTATCTGAAACAGAAATTGTCGCTTCCCAACGGCTGGATGTTTGCCGTTGCCGCACTCAAGAGCAATACACCCTTGCTGCTGATTTCGAATGCTGACCACCGGGCCCAAGTGATTCAGGATGACTTATCCGACAGTTATCAATATGTCCGGCCCGAGGAAGCGCCGTTCCTGTACGAGGCGCTTGTTAATCCCTGAATATTAAGCGAACATACCACGGTTTCTCAACCAACTAGCCGTGTTGCCCGGCTGGCCGGATACCCCTTCCTGTAAAACTCAACGATAGCGCGGGACAACGTCATAAACGGCGTGGTCTGCCCCCTTGTAGCCTCCTACCCATCAGGGCTATCGGCGTTATACTGCCGATGCGCTGCATTGAAAGACAAGCGGCGGCAGCCCCGTGAGCGTACAAGTCAGAGGGCAACGGCGTCGCTTCGTCCCAGGGTTTTCCTTGTACACAGGTCCGCCCTACGGCGGCCCCAGGCTCGGAGCGGATCGACGCGGACGAGAAGAAGGACCACGAGGCTACCGGGGCACGTGCAAGTCAGGCGTCGCCATCGCAGACAGCAAGCCTAGACGCCGGCCCATTGGCCGAGGCGAAGTAGCCAACCTACAGGCGCGATGGCAGGCAGCACTGCTCACAGATGGGGTCATGCGCTGATTCTTGGCGAACTGTCGTGACGTCACGATGGGGGCGACAGAAAACGCCTTCCGTATGACCAACAGTGGTGCAATAGTTGACTCTCCGAGCAAGGGGACTGTCGGGACGGGGGCGGTTTGCGCGAGAAGGGGATGGTACGGTTCTTGGCTTTAGCAATATCAGTCCGATCGCGGCGTAGCCATGGTAGGAGCGCTGCGACTGGGGCCTTTCGGTGGCGATGATGAATTTCTATTCAATCTATGATTTGCCAACCTGGCAACTAGGTTCAGTGATTGTCGGTACCTGCTTTGTCTCCGGTTCGGTGGGGCTGATCCTGTGCCGCTCCTGGATTTACCGCCGATTCAGGATTTCCAGCGATACCAACGAGTCGGTCAACGGCTTTTTCGCTGGTGTCGGGGTCTTGTATGGAATATTGCTAGGCCTTATGGCGGTTGCCGGATGGCAGAACTACGAGGCCGTGGATGGCTTGTCGGTCAAGGAAGCCGCGGCAGTGGCCGCACTTTACCGGGATGTCAGCACCTTGCAGGAGCCCGCAAGGGCGGAGCTTCAGGGGGCATTGGAGCGTTATCTCACTTTCGTGATCGAGGTCGCCTGGCCTGCCCACAAACATGGTGAAGTCCCCAATGGGGGAACACTAATACTTTCCGAATTCGCCGGAACAATCAGCCATTACTATACCTTGCTGAAGGAACAGGAGGCCTTTCTTTCGGAGACTCTCACGGCATACAACAACCTCATCGAAGCCCGGCGACTGAGGATGGCGGCGGTCAATATTCACATTCCCGGTGTCTTCTGGATCGTGATCCTCTCCGGCGCAGCGCTGACTACCGCTATTACCTATTTCTTTCACCTTCCCACGCTACGCACTCATCTCGCGCTTACAGGCATATTTTCGATCTTCGTGGGGCTAATGATATTTCTGGTGGTATCACTGGACAATCACTTTCAGGGCGAAGTGAGCGTCAGCTCCGCCGCCTACGAGGCCGTGCTTCGAAGCCTGAAGGACCTGGAACCCATACAAGTTGCACGCAGCCCGACCCCACCTTGAACGTGACGGAACATGGCAGGCAGATAGCTCGCATGAAAGCGCAGATCGAACTTGGCTGCGGAGGCACGCATCTGAGCCCTTGTAGGGCGGAAGCCCTCTGTGGACGTTCCGCCGCGTGGAGCATGCATGGGAACGACAGGACACGCATCACATGGCCTGGCATCCGGCATGCCTCGTGTCCCCGGGGCTAGCGCGCTGCGCTGCTTGTGAACCCCATAGATGAAGCGCCGCTGGGTGATAAGGCGCGTGCGATTCCCAATGCAGGCACGGTTGATTCATTTCTACTCCGTAAACTCGGAGTAGCCAGCTCACTGAATTTATTTAAGGATTTTGCTTATGTTTTGCACGACTTTCGTACGCAACATTCGCGTCGCCACCGCTGGGTGCGTCGTGACGTTCTCAATGCCGTCAGTTGCGGGTGATGTAGTCCTCTGGAACAAGCTTGGAAGTGAGTACGAGGTTACGCACAGCGAAATCGGGCCCAACGGAACCATCGTCGGCAATAGCTTTGCCTTTGAACCAGTCCAGTTTGGCAATGGATATGTTCGAAAAGCCAGCGGAGATAATTATGTAATATTTCCGCGCTCGTTATTATCCGGAATTCGGCGGCGCGGTTCCATGGCTCTCTGGATCACCCCAAAAGTCACCAGCCCCGTGCCATTTCAATATGGAGTTTTTGGGTTCGTCAGTGCGCCTTACACGAATCTCGAAGTAAATTTCGGGCTATGGTGGGGTGACACAGTCACAAACAAGGGCCTTACTGTAATCGTATATTCGGACCTGCCGGCGGTTTATGCCGAAGAGCCCGCTCAGTTCTTCGCAACACCGGGCCTTCCCTTTCACGTGGCGATGAGTTGGGATCTCGATGGAATCGAAGGCACTACAGACACGCTCCGCGCCTACCGGGATGGAAAGTTGGTTGCAAGTACCAGCGGCAAATGGAACCCAAATTTCTCGGGAGGCGATATCTTTCTCGGCGTCAGCCCTGATGCCGGGGGCTACGATAAATTCGTCACTGACAATCTTGTTATATGGGATTATGCCAAGACTGATTTCTCAGACCGGTACAGCGAAAGCCCTTCTATAAACTCAGCTGCGTTTTCAGTCTTCGCTCCGCAAGCAAACGTGCATCTCGGCCCCAAGCCTGATGACGACAGATTCGAGTATCAAGCATCTTTTTCTCCCGATATCACCAAGGGTGATGGCATCGATCCCACGAATGAGAATGTCTCTTTCAAGTTAGGCCAGCTGTCAATGAACATTCCCGCGGGGTCGTTTAAACCCGATGGCAGCGGGGGTTTTACATTTAATGGGACCATCAACAAGATTCCCGTCGAGGCATCAATTGCGCAACAGAACGCGCCCGCGCGTGGACAGGCGGCCCCGATGTGGGCGACCGACCCCAGCTATAGGTTTTTCGCGACTGGTTCGGAAGCCAATCTCGATGGAACACTAGTACCTGAACCTGCGTCTCTTACCATCGGCGATGATTTTGCGAGTGGAACACTGACGGTCGGCAACGCTACCCTGACAGCAGTCGCGGACTGTACTTCGGCCTCGACTAGTACCGCCCTGTGCCTGAGCACTTCTCCTAATCGGTCAAGCCCGGCATCACTAGACGGTGCCACTGTCAGCGGCTTGGTCTACGTGTTCGCCCAGCCGTATCGTGGCGTCAAGCAGGTGAAATTCTGGTTGGGAAATGACCCGACCCTGGCGCCGACGAAGGTCGAAAAGACAGCGCCGTTTGATTTCGCCGGAACCGCTCCCAACGGCGCGGCGTATGCCTTCGATACGTCCAGACTGTCCAAGGGGCGTCACGCGATCTCGGCCCAAGTCATCATGGATAATGGGATAACACACGACATCATCAAGGGAACCTTTACCGTCAGGTAGCCCTTGACATCGTTGTTCGCTGCCGAGCGACGACCGCTCGGTGGTGGACGATGCGAGGAGAGCCAACGGATAGGCAACGGACTGCGGTGTTGCAGCCAATGACCCAGGAATCGGAGCGCGGCTTGGTCGCCGAATTATGAAGCTCACCGACCAAGCCACGACATGCTGAACAGTGGTCAGACTAGAAGCGTGCTTTCAACGCTTCACAGAACGTGGGGTCATTTATGAACTTCCGGTAAAAATCCGAAAACCGGTCTTTTCGTGACGCGCTTGACAACCCCGCTACCCTGATATCCCTTGTTCGTAATGGTAAATATATAGTAGTTCCCATCAGGGCTGACATAAATATCCTGATAAGGCGAACCCTTGTTAAGTAATCTGCCTGTGCAATCCTGGTTGACTTCGTACGTTGCCGTATACGGAGAGAACGAGTAAACCTGATCGGGAAGCAACTTGGCCGTCAGCTTACCGTAAAGCTGGCCTTCGCCGTCATAGTACTCCATTGCACTCTGCTCTTGTTGGTCGCCCGCGGGACCGAGATATCCTGCATGCCCCAGGTAAGTTCCCTTCAAGGTGCTCAGACTACATTTGACACCGACTGGTCTCATGGGCCCGGCGATCGTATCAAGTTCGTCGATAGGTGGGCCCAACGATAAAGCGCCCTGACTTATTGCAGAAAATGCAATACCAATAAAAAGTGCTAGCGTGTTGGCTTTCATGGAATAGGCTCCCTGCGATTGGCTATTAAAAGAGATCCGCAACGAAACGAGACGATTACGTCGCCGCCCACCCCCTCTACTATTTCCGAAGTTTAGCAGCGCAGCGATTTTCGCAAGCTATTGCAGGCCATCTTCGTCAAAACTCCACGCGGTCGATCAGGAGGACGGCTCCGGTTTATTCCTTCACGTTATAACACCATCCAGAATGCTTCTCCGCGCAGCCACAGGGGCTGAGATTTTCAGAGCCATGTACCACGTCACGATGACTGGCTTGACGATAACTTCCCAGTCAATGCTGATCAGAATCAATATCCTGAGTCTTTGCCAAGGCTTCGGCTCGCACCGGTGATTGACAGCACCCCGGCGCGCATTCAGCCTTAGCGCGGACTGCCGAGCGGCACGGCTGACGACGGGAGATCGGTTGGACACTGTACATTCGCAAACTCACGGTGACCCGACATCGTTGTCGGAACGGGATACAACCGACTCGGATGCGTCACCCGCGTCAGCGGAATCCGTTCCCACGCACGGGGCGGCACTTATCGAGATCTCCATCCCCGATCCGGCGGGGCCGCGAGAGGACACGCTGTTCGTCGAACTCGAACTCGACGTTCCCGAAGCTCCCTGCGGTCCTGCCTCAGGTGTGACCGTCGAGCTGATATTCGGCGCGAATACGATCGAACTGGCCCGAATCGACAGGCCAGGGCGACCGATCGCTCTGATCCCGGTGCCCGCGTCCCATTGGCCGCCACGCAGCGCGCTGTCCCTGAACCTATGCACCGCCGTGCCGGTCAAGCTGATTCGATACGAGGCCCATGCCAGCCGCGCGGCATACCTCGGCACCTTGCAGCATCGGTGTGACGAGGCCTGCCGTACACGGGACGAGTTGTTCGAGCGGGGGCTGTTGCCCCTCGATGGCCGCGGCGAACTGCTCGACAAGGTGCGGCTGACGATCGCGCATCTGGAAGAACTCGGCGGCCCGCCCAGCCTGGCGTTGGCGAGCCTTAGAGCCTTCGTCGCGGACCCATATTTCAAGGACCGACAACCCGCGTCCATCCTGTTCGACGGGGCGTACCTCGTCAGCCACTGGAACGAGCTGTGTGAAGGCCGCATACAGACGGCGTTGCAGGACTGGCACGAGCGGCTGCGGACGTTCCACCTCGCGGTCATCCAGCTCGGCAACCGCGCGTTCCTGCAGCGGGGCGCCCATAAGCCCCACCAGCGCCAGGACCGCGCGGCGCTGTTGAACCGGCTCGAGCAATTGGAACTCGAACCGGCGCAACTCCTGCGGCTGAAGGCTCGCAACGGCTTCCTGAACACGCTGGAATTGCTGCTACGGCGCGACCGGCTCGAATCGGTGGTTCCGGATCTGGAAATCGAGACCAGCAGCTACTGCAATTATTCGTGCGTGATGTGCGGGCACGGCTGGTTTCCAATGCAATACAACAGCCTGGATGACGCGCACCTGAATCGGCTGGCGCCGATCCTGCCCTACGTCCGGCACGTGACGATCTGCGGTGTCGGCGAGACGACCTCGGCCGAGGCGCTGGATGACCTGTCGCGAATGATGTCGCTGTTCCGCTGCGCGACACGGCTGTTCACGAACGGCTCGCTGATTCACCGACGGCTCGACGCGCTGGCGCGCATGGACAAGGTCTGCGTCAGCTTCGATGGGGCGAGCTCCGAAACCTTCCAGGCGCAGCGACGCGGATCGAACTTCCGGCGCGTCGTGCGCAACGTCGGTCTGTTGCGCCAGCGGGCGCCGAATATCGAACTGGCGTTCAGCGTCGTCGTATCGCGCCTGAACCTGCACGAGATCCCCGGTATCGTGACGATAGCCGCCGAACTCGGGGTCGATCATGTCGCGCTGAGTCCGGTCTGGCACGACTCATCGATCGCTCTGCGTCCATCGGACCGGCCAGTATTCGACGATCTGCTGCGCGAGGCGCGGTCGATCGCCGGGCTCCACGATGTCGTGCTGCAGCTCAACCTAGGCCCCGAGGATTTCGCGGTAGCGGCCGACCAGCCCCTCGATCGCGCGGCGATTCTGCGGGAATTCTCGGCGCTTCCGGTTCCGAGCGCGCGACTCCCGGAGCTCGCGGAACTCGAACGCCGTGTCGTCGAGAACCGCTTCGGCTACCACCCTCCGGCCATGGTGTTTCCCGATCGCCGCTGGCCCGCGCCCGGAAGGGGGGCTGGAACGCATGAACCACGGTCGATTCCGGGTGATCCTTTCGATCTGGAGTCCGCGCTGGAACGAACCGAACGGGCCATCAACCACGCGCTGGCGGAACTCGCGCGGCGCGATCGATCGTCGCTGAGCGTGCCGTATTGCCTGTCGCCGTGGAAGTACGCGTATCTGCACGCCAGCGGCAAGCACCGCCTGTGTCCGCAGACGCAGATCGATGTCGGGCATTGGGTACGCGATGGGCTCGCGGCGACCATCAACGACGACCGCAACCGCCATTTTCGCCGGACGATGTTCGGCGGTCCGCTCGAGGAGATCTGCCGGCGCTGCCTCGACCCCTATCGCCGCACTAGCCACGAAGAGGTCGCGGAACACATCCGCCTGCTCGACCTGGACCCGCTGCCGACCGATCTCAGTTGCTACTCCCCGGCGCACAGGCCGGCAGGCCGCTGAGGGCGCGCGGCCCGGTCAGCGCAGCGGTTCGACCTTCCAGATGTTCTGCGCGTACTCCCTGATCGCCCGGTCGGAAGAGAACTTGCCCATGCGGGCGACGTTGAGAATCGACATGCGGGTCCAGTGCGGGGTATCGCGGTACGCGCGATCGACCTCCTCCTGGCAATCCACATAGGCCCGGTAGTCCGCCATCAGCAGGTAATCATCGTGCGAGAGCAGATGATCGGTCAGCGGACGGAACAGCTGCGTGTCGCCACGCGCGAACAGGCCGCTGTTGATCAGGTCGATGACGCCGCGTAGCTCGGGGTCGGCCTGATAGTGCTCGACCGGCGTGTAGCCGGATGACTTGATCTGTTGCACCTGCTCGGCGGTCAGCCCGAACAGGAAGAAGTTCTCCGCTCCGACTTCCTCGCGGATCTCGATATTCGCACCGTCCAGCGTTCCGATCGTCAACGCGCCATTCATCGAGAACTTCATGTTGCCGGTGCCCGAGGCCTCCTTGCCGGCGGTCGAGATCTGCTCCGAAAGCTCGGCGGCCGGATAGATGTTCTGTGCATGCTTGACGTTGTAATCGGGCAGGAACACCACCTTGATCAGGTCCCGGACGTCCGGATCGCCGTTGACGACCTCACCGACCGCGTTGATCAGTTTGATGATCAGCTTGGCCATGAAGTAGCCGGGCGCCGCCTTGCCGCCGAAGATGAAGGTGCGCGGCATCATCGAGAAGCCCGGCTCGTTCTTCAGGCGCTGGTACAGCGTGATGATGTGGAGCACGTTCAGATGCTGGCGCTTGTACTCGTGGATGCGCTTGACCTGTATGTCGAACAGCGAGTTCGGGTCGACCGCGATTCCGGTGCACTTCCGGATGATCGTGCTCAGGCGTTCCTTGTTGCCGAACTTGACCCGGCGCCAGGCCTCCTGAAAACCGGCATCGTCCGCACTCGGTTCCAGTTCCCGGAGCCGATCCAGGTCGGTCAGCCATCCCTCACCGATCCGCTGATCGATCAGCGAGGCCAGGGTCGGGTTGCTCAAGGCGACGAAACGCCGGGGCGTGACGCCGTTGGTCACATTCAGGAAGCGCCCGGGATCGAGTTCATGGAAATCGGGGAACAACTGCGTCTTGACGAGTTCCGAGTGCAACGCGGCGACACCGTTGACGGCATGACTGCCGACGACCGCGAGGTTGGCCATGCGGACGAACTTCTCCCCCACTTCATCGATGATCGACAAGCGGGCGACCTTTCCCTCATCGCCGGGGAATCGGGCGCGGACCTCATCGAGGAAACGGCGGTTGATCTCGAAGATGATTTCGGTGTGACGCGGCAGCACCGAGGAAAACAACGGCAACGGCCACTTCTCGAGCGCCTCCGGCAGCAGCGTGTGGTTGGTGTAGGACAGGGACCGGCGGGTGATATCCCACGCGACATCCCATTCCAGATCGTGCTTGTCGATCAAGCGCCGCATCAGTTCCGCCACCGCGATGGACGGGTGCGTATCGTTCAGCTGAATCCGATGCATCTCGTGAAAACGCTCGATCGGAAACCCCCGCTGCAGGCATTTCCGGATCATGTCCTTGATCGAACAGGCCACGAAGAAATATTGCTGCTCCAGGCGCAGGCGCTTCCCCTCGAACCGTTCGTCATTCGGATAGAGCACCTTGGAGATGGTTTCCGACGCGACCTTGTCATCCACCGCCCCGTAATAATCGCCGCGATTGAAGTCTTCGAAATCGAACGATTCCGCCGCTTCGGCCTTCCACAGCCGCAGCAGCGCGCAGGTGTCGGCGCGGTACCCAAGGATCGGCGTATCGCAGGGAATCCCGATCACGACACGTCCGGGTACCCATCGAACGCGGCCGCGCCCCTGATCATCGGTGTACCACTCGGTATGCCCGCCCAGCTTGACGGTCTGGGAGAATCCCGGCCGCGCGACTTCCCAGACATTGCCGTACCGCAGCCACTTGTCGGTCACCTCGACTTGCCAGCCATCCTTGATCCGCTGATCGAAGATGCCGAACTCGTAGCGAATGCCGTATCCGGTCGCCGCGTAGCCCAAGGTGGCAAGCGAATCGAGATAACAGGCCGCCAGGCGTCCGAGCCCCCCGTTGCCGAGCCCAGGCTCCTCCTCCAGGCCGATCAGATCGTCGAGGTTCAGTCCCAGTTCCGACATGGCCGTTCGTTCGGCCTCGGTGATGCCCAGATTAAGCAGATTGTTGCCAAGATGCGGACCGACCAGAAATTCGGCCGACAGGTAAGCGACGTCGCGGGTCTCGGGCCGGTTCTGCAGGGCCATCTGTTTGACCCAGCGATCCATGACCCGGTCGCGCACCGACAGCGCGAGCGCCTCGTAGCATTGTTCCGGCGTCGCGAGTTCCAACGGACGGCCGATTTCGTGCTTGAGATTGTCCCTGAATGCCGCCACCAACGTGTCCGGTCTCATGCCGGTGCGGACATGCTCGACGCCTGACGCTGCTTTTCCTGCCATGGCGGTCTCCCTGAATGTTCTGAACACGATACGCGGAAGCCGGCGCCCGGAACGCGGACGCTGCCGTGAGTCTAGGGGTCGAACGTCGCTAACGTCCGGCATCCAGCCCGTGACACCGCTCCGGACGGTCTGTGCCTCCGATGCCCGGCCCTGATCGAGCGCCGACCCAGGCCGTGAAATCGCTCGACGCCTACTGTTGGGCCCGAGTCGGCAGCAAGCCGTTCACGGACGCTCGCGAAGCTCCGACCCGATCAGGACATCCCGAGCTACCGGGCATGCATCGCCGCGTTCGACGGATGCTTGCCGGTCGATTTCGCCCCCTAACCGAACCGCTCCGCCAAGACGGATCGCAGCGCGTCGAGTTCGGCCGCAAGATCGAGCGCCCGCGCGAACGCCGCGTCGAGTTGACGACGGGCCAGGTTTTCCGTATCGCGGGCCACGGCCTCGAGAACCGGGGCGGACAGATTGCCGCCCATGCTTTTCAGATCGTGCGCCAGCATCGTGATCGATGCGAAATCGCGCCGTTCCGACGCCATCCGCAAGGCCTCGGGCTTGGTCGCGGTCGTACGGATCGCGATTTCGGCCAGCTTGCCGATGAATTCGGCACGCCCCTGGTAACGCTGTTCCAGGGCCATCCAGTCGATCGGCGATTGACGGTCCATGGCTGCCTTTCGCGTGTCGCCGTCGCTCGACTCAGCCGCGCCGGGCCGAGGCCCGTGCGTGCCAGGCAGCGCCATGCAGCGCGGCCGAGGCATCCAGCATGACGAAGACGGGCATACGCTCCAGCAATGGGCGCGAGCGGCCCTTCGCATGGATCGCCTCAAGAAAATCGGGTTGCCGCAGGCGGTCGAGGATGCGCGGCGGGATGCCGCCACCCAGGCAAATGCCGCCGCTCGACAGCACCAGCAGCGCGATGCTGCCGACGGCACCGCCGAGCACCGACACGAACAGGTCGAGAACCTCCGAGCACAGCTCGGATCGCCCCGAGAGGGCGGCGTCGACGATCACCGGGGTCGGGTCAGAGGCCGCCCGCAGCGCCTCGGCCAGCCAGTCCGGCGGACGGTGGCCGGCGGCGACGAGGAAGTCGTAGATGTTCGGCAAGCCACTGCCCGACGCGATACGCTCGTAGCTGACGTGCCCGAAGCGCTCACGCAGGAAGGCCAGCAGTTCGGCCTCGCGGCTCGTACACGGCCCGAACGACATGTGGCCGCCCTCGGTCGGAAACGCCCGGTAGCCGCCGGCCTCGCGCACCAGGAACGCGACCCCCAGGCCGGTTCCCGGCGCGACCACGGCGATCGGTCCTTCCGGATCATCGATGCCCGCGTGCAGCACGACGCGCTCATCCGGCGCGAGAAACGGCACCGCGCCGGCCATCGACTGCAGGTCGTTCAGCAGATCGACGCGACGAAAACCGAAACGCTGTTCGAGTTCGATGGCATCGATGCTCCACGGCAGGTTCGTCGTCCGTACCGTGCGGCCGAGCACTGGACCGGCGATGCCGAACGCGGCGAACGCCGGGCGCGTCTCGAGACCGTCGAGAAATCGTTCGAGGATCGGTTCGAGTCCCGGATAGTCCTGACTGGGATAGCGCTCCTGACGAACAGGCGCGCCGATCGGGTCGCCCTCGCGATACAGCGCCAGGACCGTCTTGGTTCCACCGATATCACCCGCCAGGATCATCTCAGCCGCCTCCGCTCTGTGTCCGCGCCGCACCCATGATCGCGCAGATTATCTGCCGATTGACCGGGAGACGGAATGACCGTCGGTCAGTTCTCCGCAATGAATCACCTCGCTCTGATCCTTAGTTGAGGCCGGCGCAGAGAAAATTAGCCCCTTCCGGCCCCTCCACCCGGGCATGAATCGTCGCCGCACCGCTCCGACACGCACCTCATCGACGTGGCCTCGGCGTGGACGGTGGAGAGCACCTGGCGGCATCGCACCGACTTGTGGGACCGTTCTCTGCCCCATTCCGTTCCACCCCCGCGATCAGCCGCCGGCGCTTCGGCATCATCGAAGCACCGTGCGGCGCGAATCCAGCGATCGCGTCTCCAGGCAATCACCGTAGACGCACGGATCCGGCCCGTGCAACGTGAAAGAGTCGCGTCGCCACACCCAACGCGCCCCTCCCATTGGGAAACGATGGGGAAGGGCAACCGATCATGGCGGGGCTGCGTTCATCGTCCTGGCTGGCGGGACGGCCATGACCGCTGAGCTGCTGCTCTTCGATCGATTCCACCGGCGTTGCCCTATCGCAACTCGCCGCGTACACTCGACCGAGCCTTTATGGCCGCGGATTGCCGGCCATCGCCTGCGAAACCTAGTCACAGCGATGGTCATCGTTCTTCAAGGACCTCTGTACAGGAGATTACCGTGAGATTCCTTTCGACACGCCTCGCGTGTGCCGTGATCCCGATCTTGTCGGGATGCCAGACCGGCACGGCACTGGACGATTATCTTCCAGGAGAACCACCAACCGTGACCGGTTCTCCCGGGGCCCCGCCCCGGCAGGTCCAGTCGGTCGTCGTCTGGGGTAACGACGAGCGGACGGTCGAGGCAGCATCGGCATGGATCAAGCAGCACGGCATCCGGGTCGTACCCTCGCTGACGATTCATCAGGCGCTGGCCGCGAAATCCGGTTCCGAGGAACTGCTGATCACCGAGGGCACGGTACTCGACGCCGCCGGACAGGCGGGCGCGGATGCGGTGGTGTTCGCCGACCGTACCGGCGATGTGAGGCCACCGATGGTATCCGTCAAGGCCGTCGGCACGCGCAACCGCGCGACGATCTGGACCGGCGATGCGCGTTTCGACAAGTTCTACGGATTGCCGAACGCTGAAACGATGACCCTGTTGACCGACCACGCCCTGATGACCGCTTGGGGCCTTCAACCGAAGGAGGACTAGGCGATGATCATACGGCGTATTTCCCGGACCCTGGTCGGGCTCGGCCTGACCGCTTTGACCGCCTGCTCGACCAGCGGACGTCTGACCGACACCCCGCGGACGGCGAACGAGCAACTGATCCTCGATCAGTCGCTGGCCCAGTCGGTCGCGAACGCGCGCATCAATATTCCGGCCGGTCGCAGCGTGGCCATCGAGACCTATGGGCTCAGCCCCGACACGGTGCCTGACAAGGCCTTCGTGCAGGCGGGGATCACCCGCTGGCTCGGCAAGCAGGGCCTGCGGATACCGGGGGACAAGCAGGAGCAGTATCTGCTGCGCGTGATGATCCACGCCTTCGGTACGAACAGCAGCGACTTCTTCTTCGGCATCCCGCCGATTCAGGCCTCGCTGTTCCCGATCTCGCTGCCGGAAATGGCGTTCTTCAAACAGAGTACGCAGAGCGGCTTCACGCGCTTCTCGATCGACATCTACGAACGGGCGAGCGGCAAGTACCTGGCGACGACGCCCAACTACGAAGGGTACACCTACGCGAAGGGCTCGACCGCGTTGTTCTTCATCACGTTCGGGTCATCGAACCTGAACCCCGGCGCGCCCTGACGCCAGGCGCCGCGGAAGGTCTCGCAGCCGGCCGCCACCAGGCGGCCGGCTCGTGGCTCAGTGCGGCACCGATTTTGAAAAGACGTTGATGACGACGACACCGACGACGATCAGGGCCATGCCTGCGATCGCCGGGCCATCGAGTCGTTGACCATGAACCAGCCAGGCGATCAGCGACACGACGACGATGCCGACGGCTGACCAGATCGCGTACGACACCCCGACAGGGACCGCCTCGAGCGTCAGGGACAGGAAGTAGAACGCGACCACATAGCCGGCGATGACCATCAGCGATGGCCAGAGATTCGTGAAGCCGGCGGCGGATTTCAACGCCGATGTTGCCGCGACCTCGCCGACGATCGCGATACCGAGATAGAGCCAATGCACGATGCGCTCCGCGCTTCCGGGACCGGCTGGCACTGTACCGGGCAGTCGACGGGCTGTCCAGCCCGCTCCCCGGACCACCGGGGCCCGCAGCCGAATCCTGACCACAGTTCGAATGATGCGAGGACCCTGATGTTCTTTTCCGATCGCAGGCGCCTGGCCGGTGCCGCTCTGCTGACCGTGTGACTGGCGCCGATCGAAGTCAGCGGCGGGACACCGACCGGATCGGATATCGCACGGGTATTGAGCCTGTCGGACGCCGCGCTGCTCGCCGAGCGGGACGGTCGCACGGCCGTCGCCAAGGACCCCGACCGCCCAATGATCCCGGCTTCGACGATGAAGCTCGTGACCGCGCTGGCGGCAATCAAGACACTCGGACTGCAGCACCGCTTCACGACCGAGTTTTTTCGCGGATCGGATGGCTGGCTCTGGGTTCGAGGCCATGGCGACCCGTTCCTGGTGTCGAGCGAACTCGATCTGATCGCCCGGGAACTGCGTGCGAGTGGCATCACCCGTGTCACCGGCATCGGACTCGACGATGGCTATTTCGCGGCGGATGTCGAAATCGCCGGCCGCACGTCGAGTGCGAACCCGTACGATGCCCCGGTGACCGCACTCGCGGCCAACTTCAACACGGTCAGCGTCGTCAACCGCGCCGGCGTGATCCGCAGCGGCGAGGCGGAAACGCCGTTGACGCCGCTGGCGGACTCGCTGGCCCGGCAGATGGGTCCCGGCGACCATCGGGTCAACCTGCAGCAGCGGGACCTGGCGGTGCGCTATTTCGGCGAATTGCTCAGTGCGAAGTTGCGCGGCGCCGGCATCGACGCCGGTCCCGAAACGCGCATCGGTACGGTGCCCCACGACGCCCGACCGGTCCTCAGCCATGCGAACAGCCACGATCTCCGCACGGTGCTGACGGCGATGCTGGAGTACTCGAACAACTTTATCGCCAACGATCTGTTCCTGCTGATCGGCGGCCACGACGAGCACCGCGGCGTCACGTCGGCGCAAGCCCGCGGCGCGGTCGATGCCTGGGTCCGCAAGACCTTCGACTGGCGCGACCACCGGATCGAGGACGGCGCCGGCCTGTCGCACGGCAACCGGCTCAGCGCCCGGCAACTGCTCGCGGTCGTCAAGGCCTTCGCACCGTACCGCGACCTGCTACCCAGCAAGGGTGACGGACGGATCCGCGCGAAGACCGGGACACTGACCGGGGTCACGTGCCTGGCCGGCTACGTGATCCGAAATGGTCACTGGGAGCCGTTCAGCCTGCTGATCAACCAGTCGGTCGCCCCGGACCTACGGCTCCGGGTCGCCGCGGAGCTGGCCGGCGAGGACGTTCCCGGTCCGAGCCCCTGAGCCGGGGCCTCTGCCTGGGCCATTCGTGGACCCGGGCGCGTCAGTCGTCGGAGATTACGAGGCGCGGGTAGTGCGGCGTCCACATCCGCTGGTCGATCCGCGCCTGCAGTTCGTCCTCGTCCGTCACCGATGCTTCGCGGGCAACCGCCAGAGCGATCCGGCGGGATACCGAACGTATCTCCGACAAGGGTGGCAACAATGAGCCCGCGGGGTCGGTCAGGGCCGGCGAACAGTCCGCCAGGGCCCGCGCCGCGGCCATGAACATGCGATCGCTGACGCGGCGCACACCGGCTGCGGCAATGCCGAGTCCAAGCCCCGGGAACACATAGCTGTTGTTGCACTGCGCGATGCGCACCGTGCGGCCGCCCGACACGACGTCGGGGAATGGACTGCCGGTGGCAACCAGCGCGCGCCCCTCGGTCCACGCCAGCAGATCCGCAGGTATGCCCTCGCAGCGCGAGGTTGGGTTCGACAGCGGCAGGATCACCGGACGTGCGCAATGCGCCGCCATCGCCCGGACGACCGGCCCGGAGAATGCGCCAGTTACACCCGAGGCCCCGATCAGCACCGTCGGACGGACGTTGTCGACGACGTGTTCCAGACCGAACGCCTCGCCGCTCGGCGGCCGCCATTTATCGAATCGCGCCGCCGGCTGCACGAAGCGCTGCTGGAACGGCAACAGGCCGGTCAGTCCCTCGCGCAGCAGACCGTGACGATCGACCAGATAGAACCGCGAGCGTGCCTCCGCTTCGTCGAGCCCGGCCTGCTGCAGGGCCGAGCAGATCAGTTCGCTGATGCCGCAGCCGGCCGAGCCCGCGCCGAGCACGACGATCCGCTGCGCCAGAGGGTCCGAGCCGGTGGCGCGAATCGCCGCGAGCACGGTCCCGGTCGCGACCGCCGCGGTCCCCTGGATATCGTCGTTGAACGTGCACAACCGATCCCGGTAGAGGTCCAGCAGACGCCCGGCATTCGCCTGGGCAAAGTCTTCCCACTGCAGCAGCGCGTTCGGGAAGCGACGCGTCACGGCCTGCACGAAGCGTTCGATGAAGTCGTCGTAGGCAGCGCCCCGGACACGTTCATGGCGCCATCCCATGTACAGCGGGTCGTTCAGCAGGCGCGGGTTGTCGGTGCCGACGTCGAGCAGCACCGGCAGCGTCCGGGCAGGATGAATGCCGCCGCACAGCGTGTAGAGGCCGAGCTTGCCAATCGGGATACCCATGCCGCCGGTCCCCTGGTCGCCGAGCCCGAGTATCCGCTCGCCATCGGTGACGACGATGACCTCGACGTCGCCGTGCGGAAGGTTCGTCAGGATCGTGTCGATGTCGTCGCGCTCGGGATACGTGATGAACAGCCCGCGTGGGTGCCTGTAGATATGGCTGAATTCGACGCAGGCCTCACCGACCGTCGGCGTGTAGATGATCGGCATCATTTCGGCGATGTGATCGCCGACCAGGCGGTAGAACAGTACCTCGTTCTCGTCCTGCAGCGCGCGCAGGAAGATATGCCGCTCGATGTCGGAGGTCTTGTGGCTGTACGCCTCGTAGGCGCGATCGAGTTGCTGCTCGATCGTGTCGACATGCGGTGGCAGCAGGCCGCGCAGACCGAGTTCGGCGCGCTCCCTGGCGCTGAACGCGGTACCCTTGTTGAACAACGGATGATTCAGCAACATCTGCCCGTGCAGTCTCGGCAGGATCCAGGTTTCCCGATCGGATCCGGGCGTCGGGACTATGTTGAAGTCGATCATCGAGGCTCCTGGAAATCGCACGCGGCTCGCGCCGTGCCCACGTTATCGCCGCTCGCGGGCCGGGGCAATCCCGACGAGGCTTGCGGCTGCAACGGGTTCCCGTAGCGACGCCGATGAGCCGGCCCGGCCCGTTCCAGCGCGAGACCCCGTGTGACCCGCGCGACTCCAGCACCGTCGAGTCACAGCGCGTTGAATTCGCACGCTTTCGAAAATAGGCGGGAGCGGATACACTCTGTTTCCGATCTGGCGTGCCCGCGACCATTGCGGCGAATCGAGCGGTTCGCCGGCAAGACCGGCGGGCCGCGCTGACGCCAGCCGGTTCAGCTGACCGGCGCGAGGAGATCGTCGTATGCGCAAACTGAAGTTCGCTGTGTGTCTGGCCGTGTCGAGCGCCGTGACGGTTCCGTCCGGGGAAGCCTCGGCCGCGGTGCTTCGCAGCACGACCAAATCCAGCCAGAAGAATTCAGCCCGAGGCAAGAGCGCGACGCCGGCCCGTCACAAGGTCTATGCGCCGGCCGATCTGTGGGCCCGGCTACGCGAGGGCATGAGTCTCGCGCGCCCGCTTCCGGTCGAACTGCCGCCGCCACCGACGCCGCCGGCGATGGACCCGTTTCCGGGAACCGTACCCTCGGGCGATCCCACGAGCGATGCGCTGGTATCGACGATCGAAGACATACCGACCGTCGATGCCGAGCGATTACTGCAAGGTCGAGCCAAAGTAACCCGCACCGAGCCCGTTCCGGAAACTCCGGCACGCCGTGGCCGTTCGGCCGACTCGACGTCCGAGGCGCAACGCCCGTTCACGATCGACGAGATCATCGAGGAACGGCGGCTCGCCTACCAGCGCAAGCTTGAGGACTACCAGCGCCAACTCGCCGAATACGAGGATCTGAAGCGTCAACAGGCCATCCATGAGCTTTTTCAGACGCACCTGAGCTGGTATTCGGAACGGGTCGGCTTCGTCCGCCAGTCGGTCCAGCGAGCACGGCCTTTCCTGCACCTGATCGTCGAGGAACTGGACCGCCGCAAGCTACCGTTCGATCTGGCCCTGTTGCCGATACTCGAGAGCGGTTACAAACTCAGGGCCGAATCGCCGAAGGAGGCATCCGGCATCTGGCAGTTCATCCCCGGTACCGGGCAGCTCTATGGCCTGCCGCTGACCGAGCGCTACGATGGACGGCTCGATGTCCCGCGGGCAACGCGTGCCGCGGCCAACTACCTCGCGCACCTCAATCGGCGCTTCAAGGGCGACTGGCTGCTGGCTCTGGCCAGCTACAACTGCGGGGAAGGACGCGTCGAGCAGGCGATCGCGGCGAACAGGGAAAACGACCTGCCCACCGACTTCTGGGCGCTGCAACTGCCGGAGGAGACGAAGGCCTATGTGCCACGTCTCCTGGCGCTGGCGGAAATGTTTGCCCGGCCGGAGGAGTACCGCCTGAACCTGCAGCCGCTGCCGAATCAGCGCTACCTGGCCCCGATCAGACTCGAACAGCCCCTGCCAGCCGAGGAAGTTGCCCGACTCGCCGACCTCAGCGTCGACCGGTTCCTGTATCTGAACCCGGGATTCATTCAGGGCACCGTCGGTATCGAGGAGGCCAACGAGATCCTGCTGCCGGCTCACCATGTCGCCGGCTTCGTGAGACGGCTGGCCGCCTTCCTGAACCCACCGGATCCGACACGCGAGGTGTTCGCGTTCGCCGACGAAATCGAGCCACGCTCCGATGCGGTTCTATTCGGCGAGCCACGTCCGGCGACGTTTCGCTCGGCCGCGGCAACGGTGAGCACGGTCAACGGACAGACTCCGGATCGGGCACCGCTCGGCACGGGCACGACGACCCCGTCGGGTGCAGGTGCCTCACGTGACACGCACGCCGAAACTTCCACGGGGACAGCGCATGCCCCCGGCTTCGAAACGGCCCGCAGCATTCCCGATGCCGCGGGAACCGACGTCGTGCACGTACACTCGGTCGTTCCCGGGGAGACCATCGAACGGATCGCCGGCTATTACGGACTGGATGCCGCGACGCTGCGCGGCCACAACAAGCTCAAGGGAAAGAAGCGAATCCAGCCGGGAGACAGCCTGGTGATCCCGCTGGAGCAGGCCGTACCGCTGGACCTGTTGCCGGCGGAGGCGGACCGGTTCGCTCACCCGGCGGTCGCCGCATCCACGAACCGCGCGGAACCGGCCCCGGCACCGCAGACCAACGGGTGTCAACAGAATTGCTGAGACCGGGCCGCAATCGAGTGAGCCTCGGTCACTCCGCGGCGGTAACCTGCATCAGGGAATTCGCGGCACGCGGTCAGACCTGCTGACGCGCGCGCCCTGATCGCCCGGCGCATCGACCTCGGAAGCGGCAGCGACCTACTCGTCCAGCGCCTTGATGCGGGCGGTCATGAAGAACAGGATGTCGTTGATGCTCTGCTCCGACAGGGCGACCTCGCCCCCACTGGGCGGCATCTCGAGGAAGCCCTGAGCAACGTGTCCCTTCAACACGGATTCCCATTGGAAGGACCGTTCATCCCAGGCCTCGATGTCGTCGAGGGTAGGCGCATCGTTGCTCGAATCATGACACCGCGCGCAGTAAATGCCGTAGAGGCGCATGCCGTTCTGGTAACTCGGGGGCCGAGCGACGACCGGAGCCGGAGGTGGTGGAGGCGTGCTCGAACAGGCCGACAGCATCAGGCTCAGCGCCGATAGCGTCAGCACGGATATGCGGGAGAAGAACATGGCCATACGCTGGGTCACAAGGATCTGCGCGAGTCGCCCTCGATCGGGACCGCGGCGCCTATCGTAGCAGAGTGGCGACGCGCCGGTCAGTCCGTGCCGAGCCCTAGATTGCGCCAGATCGCGAGGCTGGCCTCGGACTGATTCAATGTGTAGAAGTGCAAGCCGGGGACGTCCTCCTCGAGCAGACGCCGGCACAGGGCCGTCACGACCTCGATTCCGAACGCACGGATCTGCTTGCGATCATCGCCGAACACCTCCAGGCGCTTGCGGATCCAGCGCGGGATATCGGCGCCGCACGCCTCGGAGAAGCGGGCGAGTTGCGTGTAGTTCGTGATCGGCATGATGCCCGGAACGATCGGGATCTCGATCCCGACACGCCGACAATCGTCGCGGAAGCGGAAATAGGCGTCCGGATTATAGAAGTATTGGGTGATCGCGCTGCTGGCCCCGGCATCGACCTTGCGTTTGAAATTGCGCAGGTCAGCTTCGATGTTGGGTGCCTGCGGGTGGCATTCGGGATACGCCGCGACCTCGATGTGGAAATGATCGCCGGTTTCGCGACGGATAAATTCGACCAGTTCGCTGGCGTAGCGAAATTCGCCGATCGACAGCATGCCGGACGGGATGTCGCCGCGCAGCGCGACGATGTGCCGAATGCCCTGCGCCCGGTACGCATCGAGAATCTCCCGGATGTTCTCCCGCGTCGACGCGACGCACGACAGGTGCGGCGCACATTCGATGCCGGTTCGCGACTGGATCGAAACGACCGTCTCAAAGGTCTTTTCGCGGGTCGAGCCGCCGGCGCCGAACGTCACCGAGCAGAAGCGCGGCTTCAACGGCGCAAGCTTCGCGATGACCTGATCCAGCGAGCGCTCGGCCTCCTCGGTCTTCGGCGGGAAAAATTCGAAACTGAACGCCTGGCTCATTGCTTGTGCCGAACTCATCACCGTGCCTCGGAGGATCGTGTCGGAAGGGGATATCGGAGCGAGCAGGCCCCGATGCAGCAGAATGCCGTCGGTCAGGCGCCGCGACCCATCCCGCGATCCGGAACCCCGCAGTCATAGGGTCCGACCGGCGCACCCGCCGCAATGCGGAAGGCGCAGGGTTCGTCGGTTGCCAAACCTTCAGGCGGATGCGCGACCCGGTCCGGACTGGACGGGTCGCGTTCGACTCGCGGGCTGGCGGCCGTGGTGGCCGACGCCCGCGCATCCTCATCGGATCAGTAGCGGTAGTGCTCGGGCTTGTAAGGTCCGTCGACCGAAATCCCGATGTACGCGGACTGCTCCGGGGTCATCGTCGTCAGGTCGACGCCGATCTTCTTCAGGTGCAGACGCGCGACCTTCTCGTCCAAGTGCTTCGGCAGTACGTAGACCTCGTTCTGGTACCGATCGCCATGACAGAACAGCTCGATCTGGGCCAGGGTCTGGTTCGTGAAGCTGTTTGACATCACGAAACTCGGATGGCCGGTCGCACAGCCCAGGTTGACCAGTCGCCCCTCGGCCAGCAGGATGATGCGCTTGCCGTCCGGGAAGATGATGTGGTCGACCTGCGGCTTGATGTTCTCCCAGCGGTACTGACGCAGGCTCGCAACCTCGATTTCCGAATCGAAGTGGCCGATGTTGCAGACGATCGCCTGGTTCTTCATCGCCGCCATGTGCGCGTGCGAAATCACGTTGACGTTGCCGGTCGCCGTGACGAAGATGTCGGCCTTGTCGCACGCATGATCCATCGTGACGACCCGATAACCTTCCATCGCCGCCTGCAGCGCGCAGATCGGATCGATCTCGGTGACCCACACCGTCGCGCCCAGACCGCGCAGCGATTGCGCGCAGCCCTTGCCAACGTCGCCGTAACCGGCAACGACGGCGATCTTGCCGGCGATCATCACGTCGGTCGCGCGCTTGATGCCATCGACCAGCGACTCGCGGCAGCCGTACAGATTGTCGAACTTCGACTTGGTCACCGAATCGTTGACGTTGATCGCCGGAAACGGCAGCCGACCCTCGGCCTGCATCTGGTACAGGCGGTGCACGCCGGTCGTCGTCTCCTCGGTCACGCCCTGGATGCCTGACAGCATCTTGCTGTACCAGCCCGGGTTCGACTGCAGGCGCTTCTTGATCGATGCGTACAGTACCCGTTCCTCATCGCAGGTCGGGTTGTCGAGCACCGAACGGTCGCTTTCGGCCTTCGCGCCGAGTACGACCAGCAGCGTCGCGTCGCCGCCGTCATCGAGGATCATGTTCGGGCCCGCGTCGCCCGGCCATTCGAGGATCCGGTGCGTGAACTCCCAGTATTCCTCGAGGCTCTCGCCCTTGTAGGCGAAGACCGGCACACCGCTCGCGGCGATCGCCGCGGCCGCATGATCCTGCGTCGAGAAGATGTTGCAGCTCGCCCAGCGAACCTCGGCACCGAGCGCGGTCAGCGTCTCGATCAGCACGGCGGTCTGGATCGTCATGTGCAGGCTGCCGGTGATGCGCGCACCTTTCAGCGGCTGCTGGCTGCGGTACTCGTCGCGGACGGCCATCAGGCCGGGCATCTCGGTTTCGGCGATGGCGATTTCCTTACGCCCCCAGTCGGCCAGCGACAGGTCGGCGACGTGAAAATCCTGCACGGAAGTTGAATTCGCTACTGCGTTCATTGACGTTGCTCCCTAATCCAATGCCGCGGGCAAGGCTACCCGCGATCACGAGTCGAGCGCCGTTGAAAGGCTGGTCGCGGTGCCAAGCCTGGCGGGTGGCCTTTATCTCCTCGGCCAGCCGTCGCAGCGCCCCTCGGCACCCACGACACCATCGCTAACCCGATGGCGAGATTTCTAAACGCATGTATCGCAAGCGGCGTACGTGGCTCAGAGTCCGGCCGCGTCGCGAAGAATGTCGATCTTGTCGGTCTTTTCCCAACTGAAGGTCGACTCGGTCCGGCCGAAGTGGCCGTAGGCCGCGGTGGGACGGTAGATCGGTTTCAGCAGGTCGAGCATCGCGATCAGGCCCTTCGGCCGCATGTCGAAATGCTCGCGGACGATGGCCGTCATCCGGTCCTCGGGGATCTTGCCGGTGCCGAAGGTCTCGATCGTGATCGACGTCGGCTCGGCGACACCGATCGCATAGGAAACCTGGATTTCGCAACGGTCGGCGAGACCGGCCGCGACGATGTTCTTGGCGACGTAGCGCGCCATGTAGGCGGCCGAGCGATCGACCTTCGACGGATCCTTGCCGCTGAACGCGCCGCCACCGTGGCGAGCCATACCGCCGTAGGTATCCACGATGATCTTCCGACCGGTCAGGCCACAGTCACCGACCGGGCCGCCGATGATGAACTGGCCAGTCGGGTTGATGTAGTACTTCGTGTCCTTGTGCAGCCACTCGCGCGGCAGCGTGTGGAGGATGATCTCCTCCATGACCGCCTCGCGGATGTCGCTCTGGCTGATGTCGGGTGAATGCTGGGTCGACAGAACGACCGCGTCGATCGCTACCGGCTTGTGGTCCTCGTAACGGAACGTGACCTGGCTTTTCGCGTCGGGGCGAAGCCACGGCAGCACCTTGCTCTTGCGCACCGCGGCTTGGCGTTGAACGAGGCGATGGGCGTACGTGATCGGCGCCGGCATCAATACGTCGGTCTCGTTCGTCGCGTAGCCGAACATCAGGCCCTGATCACCGGCCCCCTGTTCGTGATCGTTGCTCTCGTCGACGCCCATGGCGATATCGCTCGACTGCTTGCCGATCGCCGCGAGCACGGCGCAGCTCTGCCAGTCGAATCCGACTTCGGGATTGTCATAGCCGATATCCCGAACGACGTTGCGCACCAGTTCCTCGATGTCGACCCAGGCCGAGGTCGTGACCTCACCGGCCAGCACCACCATTCCGGTCTTGACCAGCGTCTCGACGGCGACCCGCGATTTGGGATCCTGACGCAGCAATTCGTCCAATACGGCATCCGAGACCTGGTCGGCGACCTTGTCCGGATGGCCCTCGGAAACCGACTCGGAGGTAAAGATGAAGTTCTGGCTCACTGGCTTGAATTCCTTGGGGTATCGATGTGGGTGACCAAAAATAAACGCGTGAGTATACCGGACCCGCCGCCTCGACGGAAGTCGCCCGCCGTCCAAGGGCCCCTTATTCGATGGCGCGCGGCGGCGGGAAGAATCCGAGCCAGCCATCCAGCGCCAGCACGATCAGGCCGCACGGGATGGCCGCCAGCAGCAAGGCCAGCGCGAGAGTCAAGCCGATCTCCGAACCCACCGGCTGCCCACCCCGGTAATGCACGACGACGCCGTACAGCGCGGCCAGCATGATGACCGCCACGGCCAGCGCGAACAGGAAGATGTAGCGATCCTGCCATGCGAACGTGTGCCCGACGATGTCGTTCAGCACCGTCAGCACGATCGGCATGTACACGACCGCCGCCGGAAACGCCAAGACCCAGGCGACGCGGAAACGCACCGCGATGCCGGCCGCGCGTTTCGCGACCAGCACCACGCATTCGGCAAACGGCACGGTGATCGCCGCGATGACCAGCAGCAGGATCGCAGCATCCGCGGCGCCATACCGCCCGGACCCGGTCAGCAGGCCGATGGCGGCCAACAGCATCGGATGCGACTTGAACAGGAACGGATTCATCGGATCTCACACCCTGATACGTTACCTGCCGGCATGCGGGCACGTCGCGAACGGCAGTCCAAGGGCCACGAATCCAAGGCAAAACGCGCACTACAGGCGGGTCGTATGGAAACAGTCTCTTTCGCCGCGCCATAGAACCCGCGCGGCAAAGGCTGGTCTTCCGGGGATCGGCACGCGACGGAAGGGCGGTTCGCCCGTGCCGGGCCGAAGATCGGCCATGCGGAGCACAAACCGCGACTGCTAGACTTTAACGACGAAACAGACAAGGACCTGAGGACCATTATGTCTCTTATGAAAGTGAGTTCGGGAAGGAACGCTCCGAGCGACGTATTCGTCGTCATCGAGATTCCCGCTTACAGCGACCCCGTCAAATACGAGGTCGACAAGGATACTGGCACGCTGTTCGTCGACCGGTTCATGGGCACGGCGATGCAGTATCCGTGCAATTACGGTTACATCCCGAACACGCTGGCCGACGACGGCGACCCGGTCGACGTGCTCGTCGTCGCGCCATCGCGACTGCTCAGCGGCTCGGTCGTGCGTTGCCGCCCGATTGGACTGCTGAAGATGGACGACGAGGGCGGCGGAGACTGCAAGGTGCTCGCGGTACCCCACGAAACGCTGACCCCCCTGTACGGCACTGTCGCGTCGTTCCGCGATATTCCGCAGGCACAGCTGTCGCAGATCGCCCACTTCTTCGAGCACTACAAGGACCTGGAACCCGGTAAATGGGTGAAGATCGACGGCTGGTACGACTTCGACGAGGCGCAGCGTGAGATTGCCGTGGCAATCGATCGTTACAAAATGGCCGAGAAGGGCACGAAGCTGCTGAAAGCCGGTTCGTAGCCCGCGTAATTGTTCGTTCGCGCGGGGACCTGAATACCCATTGGCGCCGCCGATTGTTGCAGCGGCGCGATGCCGCGCGGCACGTCAGGCAACAGGTAGTGATCGGCCAACAGCGCCGAGAAGATACCGACCAGATACACCAGCGAATAGGCGAACGTCCGCATCGCGACCCGTGGATCCGGGTGTCGTTTCAGACGCACCGCGTGCACCAGAAACCCTACCCCCAGAGCGACCGCGGCAACCAGATAGAGCCAGTCGGACATGCCGGTCAGGTACGGCAGCAGGCTGACGATCAGCAGCAGGATCGTATACAGCAGGATGTGCAGCTGGGTGATCTCGACGCCGTGGGTCACCGGCAGCATCGGGATGTCGACCTTCGCGTAATCGTCCTTCTTCGCGATCGCATAGGCCCAGAAATGGGGTGGGGTCCAGACGAAGATCAACAGGAACAGCAGCAGCGCGTACGGATGGATGTTCGCCGTCACGGCGCACCATCCGAGCACCGGCGGAGCGGCGCCGGCAGCCCCGCCGATCACGATGTTCTGCGGCGTAGCCCGCTTCAGGTAGACGGTGTAGATGACGGCGTAGCCGATCAGCGACAGGAACGTCAGCACCGCGGTGATCTGGTTGACGAAGACGCCGAGCACGACCATCGACAAGGTGCCGAGCACCAGCGCGAAGACCGTCACCTGGGTCGGTGACAGCTGTCCGGTGACCAGCGGACGGCGGCGCGTACGGGCCATTTCGGCATCGGCCCGGCGATCCAGCACATGGTTCAAGGCTGCGGCCGAGGCGGCCGCGAGGCCTATCCCCAACGAGCCCCAGATCAGCGCCGACCACGGCGGCATGCCGGGGACCGCGAGGAACATGCCGATGACCGCCGTGAACACGATGTGCACGACGACCTTCAGCTTGCATACCCCCAGGTAGCTGCGCCAGAGGGCGCGCTTGGGCTGGCCGGAGAGAGTCTCGGATGCCATCGTATCGTCAGGTTCTTCGGTTACAATACCGGCCTTCGAATCATCCGTCGGCCACCCTGCCACGATCCGTCGGCCTACCCGTCTCTGGGAGATCCACGATGTCCTTGCCCCGCTACGCCCTCGCTCTGGCGGCGTTGCCGCTGAGCGTCTCGGCAACCGAAACCAAGGTCCACGAGTTCCGCCTCGACAATGGACTCAAGATTCTGATCCAGGAGGATCATCGCGCGCCCGTTGCGGTCTCCCAGGTCTGGTACAAGGTGGGGTCCAGCTACGAGTACGGGGGAATTACCGGCGTGTCCCACATGCTCGAACACATGATGTTCAAGGGCACGAAGAAGCACCCGCCGGGTGAGTTCTCCCGCATTATCGCAGCAAACGGAGGGAGTGAAAACGCCTTCACCGGGCAGGACTACACGGCGTATTTCCAGACCCTGGAGAAAAGTCGGCTGAAGGTCAGCCTGGATCTCGAGGCCGATCGCATGCGCAACATCCAGCTGCTGCAGGACGAGTTCGCGAAGGAACAACAGGTCGTCATCGAGGAGCGGCGCCTGCGCACCGACGACCAGCCGCGGGCGAAAATGGAGGAGCATTTCCAGGCGATGGCCTATACCAACGCGCCGTACCACAACCCGGTGATCGGCTGGCCGGACGATGTCACCGGCCTGAAGCTGGCTGATCTCAGCGCCTGGTACAAGCAATGGTACGCGCCGAACAACGCGACCCTGGTCATCGTCGGTGATGTCGAACCGCGGCAGGTCTACGAGTTGGCGAAGCAGTACTTCGGTCCGGTCAAGCCGAGCACGTTGCCGGCCCTGAAGCCCCAGACGGAAGTCGAGCAGCTGGGGCCGCGGCGGATGATCGCGAAGATTCCGGCGAAGCTGCCCTACCTGATCATGGCGTTCAAGGCGCCGGCACTGAAGACCGCCACCCCCGACTGGGAAGCCTACGCACTCGAAGTCGCTTCCGGCATCCTCGACGGCGGCAACAGCGCGCGCCTGTCGGCGCGACTGGTTCGCGGCCAGCAACTGGCCGCGTCGGTCAGTGTCGGGTACGACCTGTACGCGCGGATGTCGACGCTGTTCCAGATCGAAGGCACGCCGGCGCAGGGCAAGACGGTCGAGGAACTGGAGCGCGCGTTGACCGCGGAGACCTACCGCCTGCGTGACGAACTGGTCACGGCCGAGGAATTGGAGCGGGTCAAGGCGCAGGTCATGGCGAGCAAGATCTATCAGCGGGATTCGATCTTCTATCAGGCGATGCAACTGGGTACCGCGGAAACGGCCGGGCTGGGCTGGAAGGTGGTCGACGAGTACGCGGATCGCGTCAATCAGGTGACGGCGGAGCAGATTCAGCAGGTGGCCAAGAAATATTTCATCGAGGATCACCTGAGCGTCGCGCATCTGGTACCGCTACCGATGCCGGAGGGTGCCACGGCGCCGGCCGGTGGTCCGTCCGTGGGAGGCAACCATGTCCGCTGAATTCCCGATGCGCGGGGTCAAACAGGTTGCGCTGATGCGCGTTATGGCCGGGGTGGTGCTGCTGCTGGCGGCGTTCCGGACTGCCGAGGCGGTCCCCGAGATCCAGCGCTGGACGATGCCGAACGGCTCGCGTGTGCTGTTTGCAAAGACCGACGGACTCCCGCTGGTCGATATCCGCGTGATGTTCGATGCCGGCAGCGCGCGTGACGGCACGCAGTACGGTCTGGCGATGCTGACGGCCGGTGTGCTCGACAGCGGCGCCGGCGACTGGAACGCCGACGCGATCGCGCAGCGTCTCGAGGGCGTCGGCGCGTTGCTCGGTACCGGCGCCTCGCGCGATTCGGCCTTCGTCTCGCTGCGCAGCCTGACCAGGCCGGAGTTGCTGAAGGTCGCGCTGGACACGACGCGCGAGGTGCTGCTGCGACCGCGCTTCGACGCGACCGATTTCGAGCGCGAGAAGCAACGCACGCTGCTGGCGATCCACCAACGCGAGGAGGAGCCGGACGATCTGGGCGGTATCCTGTTCTTCGACGCGCTGTTCGGCCAGCACCCGTACGCCCACCCGAAGGACGGGAACCTCGATACCGTCGAGAAGCTCGTCCGCGACGACCTGCTGGCGTTCTTCCAGCGTTATTACGTCGCCAAGAACGCGTTGATCGTCATCGTCGGCGACGTCGAGCGCGCGCAGGCGGAATCGATCGCCGAACAGCTGGTCGGCGCGCTGCCGGCCGGTGAAGCCCCCCCGGCGCTGCCGGCAACCACCCAGCCGACCGCCGGCCAGGTCATCCGCAAGGCGTTCCCGTCGGAACAGACGCATGTGTTCGCCGGCGAACTCGGCATGCGCATGAATGATCCCGACTACTTCCCGCTGTATGTCGGCAACCACATCCTGGGCGGCAGCGGCTTTTCGTCGAGGGTCGTCAAGGAAGTGCGCGAGAAGCGCGGCCTGTCGTACAGCGCGTACAGCTACTTCTTCCCGTTTCGTGTCGACGGGCCATTCCTGATGGGGCTGCAGACGCGCAACGACCAGGCCGCCGAGGCCTTGAAGGTGCTGCAGCAGACCCTGCGCGACTTCGTCGACAAGGGTCCCACCGATGATGAACTCCAGGCCGCGAAGAAGAACATCACCGGCGGCTTCGTACTCCGGCTCGACAGCAACCAGAAGCTGCTCGAGCAGATCTCGTCGATCGGCTTCTACGATCTGCCGCTGGACTGGCTCAACAACTACATCCAGCGCATCGACGCTGTGACGAAGGACGATATCCACCGCGCGTTCAAGGCCAGGGTCCAACCCGACGCGTTACAGACGATCCTCGTCGGCCCGGCGCCGCGTGAGCAATGAGGTCCGGATCATCGGCGGCGTCTGGCGCAGCCGGAAGCTCCGCTTCCCGGCCGTGAACGAATTGCGCCCGACACCCGATCGAGTCCGCGAAACGCTGTTCAACTGGCTGCAAGGCGAGGTCGAGGGATCGCACTGCCTGGACCTGTTCGCCGGCAGCGGAGCGCTCGGCTTCGAGGCCGCATCACGCGGCGCCGCCCGGGTCGTCGCCGTCGAACGAAACCCGCGCGTCTGTGCCGCGCTGCGCCAGAACTGCGCCTTGCTCGACGCGCGCCAGATCGAGGTCGTACAGACCGAGGCACGACGCTATCTGGCCCGACCGGCCCACGCGTTCGATCTGGTCTTTCTCGATCCGCCGTTCCGCCGCGACCTCGTCGCCGGTACCTGCCAGACGCTCGCCTCGCGAGGCTGGCTCAGCGACAACGCCTGGATCTACGTCGAAACCGAAGCCGAATACGCCGCCGAGTTGCCAGCCGACTGGCAGTTGGTGCATGTCCGCGACGCGGGCGATGTCCGTTACCACCTGTGCCGCCGTGGCCCTCATTGAATCCATGCAGAACACCGCGATCTATCCCGGCACCTTCGACCCGATCACGAACGGACATATCGACCTGCTGGTTCGCAGCACGCGCATCTTCGATCGCGTGATCCTGGCGGTCGCCGAGAGCAAGGCCAAGGGCCCTCTTTTCGGGCTCGACGAGCGCCTGTCGCTGGCGCGGCGTTCAGTCGCCGAACTGCACAATGTCGAAGTCGTCGCGTTCGATACACTGCTGGTGGAGTGCGCCCGCAAGTACCAGGCGAACGTCATCCTGCGCGGACTGCGCGCGGTGTCCGACTTCGAGTTCGAATTTCAACTCGCCGGCATGAACCGGCACCTCGGTCCGGAGATCGAAACGCTGTTCCTGACCCCGTCGGAAAAGTACGCGTTCATCTCCTCATCGGTCATACGCGAAATCGCGAAGCTCGGCGGCGACGTCTCGCCGTTCGTTCCGGAACCAGTTCGCGAGGCCCTGATCCGAGTCTTCTCGGCTCCCGACTGAATCATCCACGATGGCGCTGATCATCACCGACGACTGCATCAACTGCGACGTCTGCGAGCCCGAATGCCCGAACGGGGCGATCTCGCAGGGCGAAGAGATCTACGTGATCGACCCGGGGCGCTGCACCGAGTGCATCGGTCATCATGACAAGCCGCAGTGCGTCGCGGTCTGCCCGGTCGAGTGTATCGAGCCGGACCCGGACCATGACGAAGACGAATCTGCGCTGCGCGCGAAGTTCCTGCGCCTGACCGGCGGCTGAGCGGTCCATCCGGAAGCGCGCGTCCGGTCTATGACGCCGGCGCCGGTCCGGCTATGCTTCGTCGCGAACTGGACAGGAGAGCCGCGATGCACGACCCCGATGACCGCTTCCGCCGGCGCGCCGCGCTGCGCCTGATGGTATTCGTTTCGCTGATCAGCGCCTGGACCGCGGTATTCGCCGCGCAGACCGTGACGCTCCCGCCGGTCGACGAACTGACCCGGCAAGCCGGCACCACCCCACAGCGGATCACCGTCGTCGAGCCGCACGAATCGACCCGCGATCATCTGACGCCGGTCGATTACCTCGCCCTGCCGATCAATCCCCTGCTCGACCGCTGGTTCGGCGAAGCCTGGAAGGCGCCCGACAGCGAACTCGTCTTCGTGGCCGAGGACGGCTACCGCTCGGCGATTCCGGGCTCGCGCCTGCAAGCCAAGCGCGCGCTGCTGGCTCATGCCCGCGCGGACGGCGCACCGTTCGCGGTCGACAATCCGAGCCAGCATGAGAAAGGCATCCGCCTCGGGCCGTACTATCTGATCTGGGACAATCGAGCCGATGCCGAGTTGATCGAACGCGGCGCGTATGGATGGCCCTACCAGGTCGTCCGCGTCGAACTGCGGACGTCCGCCGACGACCGCGCGTTGCTGCCGGCCTCGCCGACCGCCGAATCGCGCCAGGCGCTGGCCGACGTCAAGGAATACTGCCTGAGCTGCCATCGCATCAACGGCCAGGGCGGCGAGAAATACCCGGAAGATCTTCTGCAGGCGACCTGCCGCTGGAACCGGGGCGCGTTCGAGGAATGGATCGACGACCCGGCGCGCGTGCGGCCGGGTACGCGGATGCCGCCGCTGGATCGCATGCTGCCCGCGGCGAAACGTAGCGAAGTCATCGACCGTCTCGCCGACTACCTGTGGACGCTGGCCCGCGAGAGCGGACGGTGCGCTTCCGGCCGCTGAGCGGACCCTGGGCTCACATCCAACCAGAGCCCCGCAGAGGAAATTACGGGATATCCCGCACCCGGCCCGGTGATATCCCTCACCCCCCTACTTCGACGCGCTCGGCCGGCCTCGGTTGACCTCGTCGCAGAATCGACCGCCGCTCTCCCCCTTTCCCGCCAAACGTCTGATTTTGCGGGAAACCAGCCGCCGAACACCCCGACGGCACGCTACACACGCACCACTCTGGTACAGATCTTGCCGCTCTCTGGCCGGCGCGCGGCGGCATAAGGTTCCGCAGCGCGCGAATTGCCGCGGCGCATGGGCAAATCGCTCAGTCGAACGAGGCGCAGTGCCGCGAGCGCAACAACAAATCTGACGTCGAAACATGAAGGAGAGCGATCCATGGCTCATGACTATTGCTGCGGCCGCGTCCGGCCGCGGTACCCGCTCGCCGGGCTGCTGGCCCTGTCGACGATGCTGATGGCACCGGCATTCGCGCAGAACTCGCCGAGCCCGCACCGCATCGCCAAAGGCGTGGCGTCCGCGCTCGATGAAACCCAGAACGAGCGGGCACCGATCGATCCGCGTGGCAAGCCGCTGTTCCGTTCGAACCCGGCGGCGCCGGCGCTCGGTCATCACTGGGTCAAGGTCAACGACAAGATCGGTTTCTGGGTTGGCATGCGGATCGAACCGGCCTACGAACGGGAGGCCAACGGCATCGAAGTCTTCGCGGTCAAGGATGTCGAGGGCTATGACGATGGCGGATATCCGATCGGTGGTGTTGCCGTGGATCCGGTGGGGAATCCCGGCGATACCGTGAACATCACGGCCAAATACGAACTGCTGGCCAACCTCGATCCGCAAGGCAAGGTCATCGCATCGAAAAACATCGGCCGCATCGGGCAGGGCAAGTTCAACGCCCCCGAGATGGGTTACTTCGTCACCGAGTTCATCCCGAACCCGGCGGGACGTTACGCAATCGTGTTCGGCGGAGAGATCAACGGCGCGAAAATCGAGAACCGCACCGTCTGCGCCTTCGAGGAGGAGGAAGTGCATACCTTCTCGTGCATCAACACCCGCACGCCCGGCGTGTTCTGACAGCGCCATCCCAACGGCCTGACCGACACGTTCATGCAACCGATTTCATGAGACGAACACGATGAAAAGACACACCCCGTTTCTGCTCGCGGCGCTCGCCGGATGCGCCTTCGCATCCAGCGCCTCTGCCAATTACCACGAAGAAGGGCGCGACAAGGACAAGCTGCATTTCAGCGTCGGCTGGTATCCGGACCCGCCGCACGCCGGTGAGCCGCAGCAGATGTTCCTGACCCTCTGGTACGACGGACGCCCGATCGTCGTCTCCGACAACGACCCGAAGAATCCGGAAACACACCCGGAGGACAAGGTCGACGTCAAACTGACGATGCAGCGCCTGGCGAACCCCAACCCGAATGCGAAGGTGCTCGAGGAAGTCGTCGCACCGGGCCGCTACCGCGAGGTCTGGAAAGGTTACAACTACTACGGCGTCTGGCTGACCGCGAGGAAGGCCGGGCCGATCGCGATCGTGCTGAATGGCGAAGTCAACGGCGTCAAGCTGGTCGCGGAACGCTTCGTCTGCAAGCCGCCGGAGCGGCTGGTCCGCGAGAAGTTCAACGGCATCAGCTGCCTGCGTGAGCGCACCGAACCTCTGGGCATCGCCCCGGTTCCGCTGAAACCGTATT
>JAXMGB010000002.1:0-7787 GCA_046347485.1 Methylotetracoccus sp.
CGGGCGCACAGCACCGAAAAATTGCTGCTCAATCGAGCAAGAGTCTTCGCGCCACAGCGGCGGTCTTCCCGACCAGCTTTCGTTTCTCCGCAGCAGGCAGTCTCTTTATCGCCCCCTCTAGTCTCGCTGCCACCGACTGATTCGGGCAGGCGAATTTGGTGAGCAGCCGACGCGGCGGATTTGCGCGCGTGTAGCGCGCCCCGGTGCCGGCCAAGTGCTGCGCGTACCGTGCCGCAACGTCAATCGCGATCCCGGTGTAGATCGAGCCGCCGCGGCACAGCATCAGGTACACGTACCAGCGATTGGCCGCCCGCTCTCCGGCCGCTCGCGACCGAGGCGATGGAGTTGGCATATCCCGGATTTTAGGGCCTTTCGGGGCGACCACGTCCGCGGGTGCTTCCTTCACCATCTGACCTTTCCCCCGGTCAGTCCCGGGTCTGCTTGGAGCAAATCGCCGCCCTGCCGGGACAATGGCGTTCAGGTACGCGCGCTGCGCGAGACTACCTCGCCGACGAGTCGGCCTTCGCGACCGAGGTGGCGCTGGCGACGGGTGATGGCCCGACGCGACGGCGGATGCGTCAGGTTCTGGGTTTGAACGACCCGGCGGCGCGACACGATTTAGGCAACCGTTGTCCGGATTCGCTCGCAGATTTTGGGCGCGTTTTCGTGAAATCGGGACTCCGATTGTGATTGCCTGACTGCTCCGCTACGGCACTGTTTCGGTCATTACGTCTGCCCGGCTAAGCGAGTCATGGCGCAGGAAATCCGACTGAATTTCGTACCATTTCGTCTCGTTCAGAGTGAGTTTTGCACGCCCTTTTCCCGAAGAATTCAAAGGCTAAACGTGTCCCGCCTACTTCGGTTGCGGCGTCTCCAGTAGCCTCCCTCGCTGCGCAGGGCTCTCCCGTCAATTGGCCGAGATAGCGCCTCACAATGAAACCTTCCAGAGGGTGACCGGCCACCCGACGACCTCGGGATCAACCTCCTCCCGCAGTCGGACCATGGTCCATTTTGCGCAAACGGACCCCCTACCGGAGCAATAGTGTTTAGGAGCAAACGGACCCCCTACCGGGACAATAGTGTTTAGCAGCAACGCGACCCCCTACCCAGCGATACTGACTGCTCGATATGCCTCGTGCCCGGTGTGGGCTCGGCTTCCGTTGGTGCCGGCCGGCTTGCATGGCCCGCTGCATGAGCGCGTCGGAACCCGAGTCCGCGTCGTTGACCCGTTGTTCGGCGCCCGAGCCCCATACGAGACTACTTTCACCTGCATCCGGTAGCTGCACATGTTGCACATAGTGCAACGTGTGCAATGTGCAATATGCAAGTTGCACGTAGTGCAACATGCACAGCTACCGGGTGCGCCGGAGCAAATTCGCGAGCGCTTCCTGACGCTAATACCGGGCTGGTCGTCTCGGGTCAGCGGCTGCCCCAAAGCTTCCGCCTCTCGTCTGACGATCGCCGGCGTGGGGAACTCGAAACGCGGATGACTCGGCTCCGCCAGAGCGCTAGAGCCAGGCCCGGAGGTAACCGCTCGTTACCAGGCACGTTGAGGTCGCCGCCTCGGTCTGCCGCTCACCCCATTCGCATTAGCCCACCGGCTTGACGGAGGTCTTGTTTCCCAGAATTCGAACGTACAGGGCCTTGCTGGGCGATCCCGACGAACCTCGCTCGGCAGTCTCGAATGCGTCAGGATGCTTTCTGATCAGGTCACTAAGCTTGCGACAACCGAACAGCCTTGGATCGAAATCCGGCTGGATCTTGGTGAGATAGTTCCCGACGGCGCCCAAGAATGCCCACCCTGACTCGTCCGCCCCTTGCTCGATAGCCTGCATGATGAGGCCGACCGGGGACCCCATAGGTTTGGGCACCGCCTGCGGTACCGCGACCGTCGAGGCTGCCACCCCGTTGGCTGACGGGACAGCGGCCGGCGGCTTTCCCGGCGCGGACAAGCCCTGTGTGCTCACCGAACTGGCTGGATCAGATGACGGGTCCCCGCGCAGCACCTCTGTGTAGATGAACTTGTCGCAGGCCACGACGAACGGTTTGGGCGTCTTCTGTTCGCCGAAACCGTAGACGACCATTCCAGCCTCGCGAAGCCGCTGAGCGAGGCGAGTGAAATCACTGTCGCTCGATACCAGGCAGAACCCGTCCACCTGTTTGCTGTACAAGAGGTCCATCGCATCGATGATCAAAGAACTGTCGGTTGCATTCTTACCAACCGTGTACGCGAACTGCTGGATTGGCGTTATCGAATGCTCCAGCAAGTAGAGCTTCCATTGGGTGTGCTTCGTCGATGTCCAATCGCCGTATATTCGCTTGACGCCAGCGACGCCAAACTTTGCGACCTCGGCCAGCAATCCTTCAATCACTGACGGCTGCGCATTATCGGCGTCGATCAAGACAGCAAGGCGCCTTTGGTCCTCCACGGACAACACCGGGGATGTATCACCCTCACGCATCCTTCCTCCTGTACGACACTTTTCGCTTCAGCGACCAGATGGCTAAGACGACTGCCTTCGATCTAAGCAAACCCCGCATTCGAGTCGCGGAAGGCGCCAACTGCTAGGCCGCCCGCGCAACACGGATGTCTGCTACAAGCACGGCGTGATCGGAGAGGCCATGCTTACCCGCGAACTGGATACCGCGTTCCTCTGTGACGTAACGCGCAGTTCCCGGCTCGCATGACGGGGACACCAAAATGTGATCGATCTCGGTCTGCTTGCCAGGCTTCCCGATAAAGCTCGCCCCTATCGTTGGTGCCGCCCTCCTCCACCCGCTCTCAAGCATGCGCAATAGCACCTTCCCGCCGCGAGCGGCGGTCGGACGCGGCGCGGTATTTAGATCACCGGCTATGACGGTAGTGCTCGACATCCGCTCCGTGGCGCAGCGTTCGAGCCACTCCCACGCCAGCCCGATCTTTGCGGGGCCGTCCGTGTACCATGGAATGCGCACACCGATCACGACCATGTCCAACTCATCCAACCGAATCGCGTGGAGATTGCTGTCGAACTGATCATCGAACCCCGGCAACGCCAAGGGCTCCGAAGAGGCTGGCAGTCGCGATGCGATCAGAACTGTGTTTGCCCTTATCCCGCGATTGTCGGACGCTGAGAGCCATCGATAGCCGGCCGCCTTCAGGTCGTCCCGGAAGCGACCGTCCTCGGCCTGCGGGAAATACTCGGTGAGTACTAGTACATCGGCGCCAAGGGCGGCGATGGCGCGGGGCGCATCGGGGCGGTACGGCGTATAGCCTACACGGTGGTTCAGATTCCACGTCGCGATCAACACTCGACGGAAAGGGGACTGCACGCTAGTCGGAGTCCGGTCACCGTATTTCTCGGACCCACCGTCTCAAGCGCTCAATCTCCTCCTTGCCGGGCATCGCTGTGGTGTCAACGGGCGCAAGGCATAGTTTGAGCCCTTGGGCCTCGGCCAGATCGAACAACCGACCTACCAATTCGTCTATGACCTTGAGGCGGTCGACCTCTCGGTTTCGTAGCGTAACCGGCTTCTCGGACCCCAGCCTCGCCAGCAAGTTATCGGAGTAGCCCGATTCCATCGCGCTGCGACGCGAGGTCCAAGACACATCAGGTTCCTTACCATCGACTTCGAGCATTTCCGGGTATCCGCCCTCTCCGCCGACACCGCTCGGGCGAGACCGCCTTGAATTCATGGTGCGCTCCCGTATATCTGGCATTCTGCGCCCGGCATCCCACGAACACGACCCTTAGGCGCAACTTGCACTATCCGGCGATGCTTACGCACCACCCATCCACTCGTCATCTCATCTACCGATCATTCGCCGCAGCATTGGCTACATGCCGACATCGACACGGTGGCGAATTCCAGAAAGAAACTCCTTCAGTTCTATCCTAATGGATTGATCTCTTGCCTGTATGGCGGCTTTGAGTTCGTCCATGGCCGCTCCCGTTGGCTCGGTCATCAGATCGCTCAGTCCTAACGCATCTTGCCAGTCAGCACGATCAAGCTTTCCCTCCTTGAACTCATGGACCTCTTTGAGAAAGGACCACATTGGTTCATCGCTCTTCGAAATATTGAACGACTTATCGAGCAAGGAGCAGTTTCCTAACGCATTGACGAATGCGATTGCTTGATAGCGGTTCTCGAAACCATCCGGCCCAAGCATCGCCTTCTCAAGTTCGTCTCCCTCAAACGTTGCAAGCCGCTCTTCGATCTTCGCCTCAATCAGGCGCTTCCACCACGCGTCAGCAATCGTGTGGTCCACTTCCAGCTTGCTCGTACGCTTTCTCCCCGTGCGCATTGGTAGTGACGAGCACTTCCACCTGTGGGTCTCCAGTCGGTGCCATACCCACAGCAAGGGAAAATAGGCGTGAACTCGTCGTCTATCTGCAACCATCAGATTGTCGACGTGCTGGGTCGCCTTGGCCGAAACGCGATCCATCAGGCGCGATATGCCGCCGTCCACGAGCGATAGGATCGTGGATGCGGAGCAGCCGCCTAGGTTGTTGGACAGGCTATTTAAGTCACTTGCAAAGTTCTGGAAGTTGGCTACCGCGGCATCGCCCCACACCCCTGCCCATTCCGAGCCGAAGATCCAACGATCCACAAAATGCTCGGCTCTGGCCTTCAAATGCTTCTCAAGATTGTCTCGGTCGACGACAGAAAGTGCTCCTATCGAATCGAACGCTCTGACAACGATGCGGTACCAAGCGAGAAAGACGATGATTGCGTTGAACGAACCAGCGGTTTCCGCCAAATCTCGTTCCTTGATGATCTCCGCACCTTTCTCGACTGCCGCAGTGAGCCCACCCCAGTTCTTGGCCGTACTGGCAGCAAGCGACCGCACAATGTCGCCCTTCAGGAGATCCTTAGCGTCGAGAAGATTTCCGGCACGATGCTCGACAGCCCAAACAAAAGAAATCAAACGAACGACCTCGTCCGTATTGAGTCGAAATCCGCGATCTGCGAGGGCCCCTTGAAGCTGCTCCAGACATTGCCCAGCCGGCATCCCCCCGGTATCGCTCGGTGACCAACCTACCTTTAGCCATGCGAGCGTGATTTCCTCACGACTTAGGGTTCGCCCAGCCGTGTTCAGCCTGGTAAAGATATTGACGATTGCGTCGCTGTAGTCATCCTTACTCCACTGCGGGGTAAGTTGAAAAGACTCGATCTTGAGCGCATGCACGAAGCTGTTGTGCTTAACGTTCTCTACGACTTTCATGAACTGGGCAAGCGGAGGTAGAAGCTCCTTTGTCGCTTCTTCATCCAGTTGATGCTCACGCAGCATTGGCTCAAGCAGGTCACGATACTCGTCTTCGGAGAGGTCCTTTTGGGCAAGATTCCAAATGCGCGAAAGACGAATAAAGCGGCCCTCATTCTCCCACCCGTTCAACAGCGGAAATACATAGTTCGCAGGGCGCGGCCCCGACGATCTGCCGTGTACGGGATCAAGGACCACCCAGTCGAGAATTTTCCCGACTTCCAATTTGCGGGCTTTCCCCGATTTCGCTTTGAGTTCGACGGAAAAGGATTGCAAATCTAGGCACAGACATGCGTAGGACCAGTGCGTGGTCGGCCTTACCCGGCGGCCCTGAAGATCGAGCGCCCAGTCAGCGTCATACAGCTTGAATCCCCACTGGTCACCTCCGAGTGCCAAGATCAGACTTTGGATACGCTGTTGCCCGTCTAGGACCATCTGATAAGTGGCGGGCCGCCCAAGTGTGGACGCAGAGCTACCGGTGTCCTCCATCGTGCGATCAACGACCTGCCAGAATGGTCGATGAGGAATTCCTTCGCTCTCACTGAAACAGTCCGGCTTAACCTCCCAAACGAGCAGCGAACCAAATGGCCAACCGCGAAATAGTGAGTCGATTAGCAGCGTAACTTGGGCCGGCGTCCACACATATGGTCGCTGGAGATCCGGGACGACATAGGTTGCGTTCATCGTCGCGTTCTTGATGATCTCCGATACTGCTGCGCGGCTGGAATCGTATTTGATGCTCATTGTCTTTTGGGCCCGTTGGCCGTGCGGTGCAAATGCATCATTGATGACCGACGAGGGTCAATTGGTATAGCGATCAGCTTCGATCTTGCGTCGGGCGCTACTCCGACTCAAATCCATGAGCCACGAACTTCAGCGTGCGCCCGTTCTCCGTGACGATCCTGACGACCTGATCCGGCGCGCCCGCGGGAATGTCGGCCTCGATTTCGAGAGTCACGGTTACCGTCGCACCGACCAAGCCCGCCAGATGGACGATCACCTCGTCTGCGATCCGGCCGGCGTCGCGGCCGACCCGCGTTGGGTCAAGGCTTACCGTGCCGTGGTACCGCCTGGGCTTTGGCGTCGAAGGCTTGGGCACCTCCCCACCGCCGGCCCCGCCTTCGCCGCCCTCCTCTCCATTGCCCTTCGTGCTTCGGGGCTGGGTGCCCGAGCCCTTATCCCCGGGCACGGCTACCTCGGCATCAAGCTGCTTTAACGCGATCTCTGGCTTTACCAGGAGGCCGGCACCGGTGTGGTCGGCAATATGCAGATTCCGCCCACCACACAGCCCGCGGTAGCGGCCCGCCGTCTCGTCGTAGCTCTCGGCGTAGGCAAACGAATCGTTAGGCCACGTCAGCATCCCCACACCGTCGCGAATTGCATGAACCAGCACGGCGGGGTCCGCCAGTCGCGGCAAGTACAGGTAGCGCGCGAAGTCTTCGGCGAGCTGCCGGATTGGGACGCTGTCGCCGCGCCATAGGGGGATGCGGTCCAGCTCCATGCGGAGCCGGGAGGCCCCGAAAGCGGTCAACAGCAACTCGTCGTTGCGAAGCTTCTTGCTCGCTCGAACCGCCAGCGGGTCGGTGCCGGCCAGGCGCAGCGCCTCCCACGTGATCGGCGCCTGCGCGCCGACGCCCTGCGCGGGCACTAAGAGCCACTGGTACGTCTCCGGAATCCGCGCGGTCACCGCGCCGTCAGCAGCGGCCTTCTGCGTTGTCGCCTGCTTGACCTGCTGCGGATCGAGGTTTAGGGCAACCTGGTCGTCCAGGACCGACTCCCACGCGAGGTACCGCCGCGCCGCTTCGTCAAGGTCCTGCAGCCTTGTCTTGTCCGCTGCCAGGAACACGAGCGTGTTGCGATATATGCGGGGGGTATTGCCGCGAGACTCAAGGATTGCCTTTGCCGCCAGCTCGGCCGCGCTTCCCGCGTCCTTGCTGTACGGATGATCAACGGAAAGCACGACCAGCCTGGCATCAAGATCGTCGGGGACATCCTGCCCCGTCTGCGGCATGGCGTGGATGCGCCCGAAGTCGCCGGTCTTGGCGAGATCGAGTCGCAGCCGACGGTCGATCTCGTGCGTCACCTTGTCCGGCTCGCGCTTTAACTGCTCGGCGCGGTCCTCGGCGAGCTTGGTCACCGTGGGCTGTGTGGAGTACCAATAGCGCTGACCGTCCTGATAGAGATAGGTGGCCGCGGCAGCCAGGCGCTTGAGGGCGTCACCAAACACCGCGGGCGATTCGCCGGGCATGACGCAACCCAGTCTCACCCGGCGGTCTTCGACCCCGCGGTGCGCCGCGGTCGCCGTCGGTGCCGACCCCATGTAGATCGTCCGCGCCACCCGCCGGCACGCCGAGAAGCGGCCGAGCGTAGCCGAGAACTCCCCATCGATGCGTAGCGGCAGCGAGTTCGGGCCGTCCACGTCCTTCTCGATCACCGGCACCCAGTTGTCGGAAAGGTATCGGGTCAACTCGAACTGGACGCGGGGGTCGTCGATGGAGATGTTTGCCGGCAGTATCAGCGGATTGCGGTCGCCTTTCTCCCA
>JAXMGB010000020.1:0-47662 GCA_046347485.1 Methylotetracoccus sp.
GGAAACGCGGCAGTTCTTGTAAGTCATTGCTTGATTGGTGGGCCATGAAGGATTCGAACCTTCGACAAACGGATTAAGAGTCCGCTGCTCTACCAGCTGAGCTAATGGCCCGTGCGTGATCATGCTACGGGTCGCTCACCGACGGTGCGGTGAGCCGGGCGGGCGCATTCGAGAAGAATGCAGGCCGGACGCCACGAAGCTGATTAGTATACTGATCTCCGCCTCGGCGCACAAGCGTAAGCACGTGCTGACTCCAAGCGGAACTGCGGGAACCCGCCGTATCAGCGGTGCCGCGCTCCGGCGAGTCCGTAAAACACGATGTACAGATAGCACGCGACCGCCAGCAGCAGCGCGCGTTGTATGCCGAACGCATCGGCGAGATGGCCGGACACCAGCGGGATGATGGCGCCGCCGATGATGGCCATGACCAGGATGCTCGAACCCTGGCTGGTCAGGCGGCCGAGGCCGTCGATGCCTAGCGTGAAGATCGTCGGGAACATGATCGAGTTGAACAGGCCGACGGACAGGATCGTCCACATCGCCAGCGTGCCGTCGCTGAACGCGCTGGTCGTCACCAGGGCGCCGGCCGCCGCGGCGAACAGGCCGAGCAGCAGTCCGGGATTGACCAGTCGCAGCAGGGCCGAACCGAGGAAACGGCCGATCATCGCGCCGCCCCAGTAGTAGCCGACATAGGCCGCGGCGCTGTACACCTCGAGGCCGCCGATGTTCGGTTCGCCGAGATAGTTGATCAGGAAGCTGCCGATCGATACCTCGGCACCGACGTAGCAGAAGATCGCCAGTGCGCCCAGCGCCAGCTGCGAGTGGCCCAGAGCATCGAACACGCTCGCGGGTTCCGTCGTGTGGTCCTCGACCGAGGCGATCACCGGGAGTCGCAGCAGGGCCATCAACGCGGCGAACAGCATCAGCGTGCCGGCGATCGCGAGGTACGGCATCTGCACCGAGGCTGCCTGCTCAAGGCGCGCGGCCTGCAGGGCCTCGATCGCCGCAGGGTCCGTGGGATGCGCGTCGGGCAGCACGCCGCCGAGGATCAACAGTCCGCCGATATATGGGGCCACGGTCGTGCCCAGCGAATTGAAGGCCTGCGTCAGCGTCAGCCGACTCGATGCGGTTTCCGGCGTGCCGAGCACGGCGACGTAGGGATTGGCCGCGACCTGCAGCAGCGTGATGCCGGACGCCAGCACGAACAGCGCGGCGAGGAACAGCGGGTACCACAGCAAGCTGGCCGAGGGGTAGAACAGCAGGGCACCGCAGCCGGCGGTCACGAGGCCCAACACGATGCCCCATTGATAACCGAGCTTGGCGACGAGCCAGCCGGACGGGATCGACATGACGAAGTAGGCGCCGAAGAACGTGAACTGGATCAGCATGGCCTCGGCGTAGTTCAGGTCGAACACGGCCTTCAGATGCGGGATCAGGATATCGTTCAGCGCGGTCAGGAAGCCCCAGATGAAGAACAGCGCGGTGACGGCGAACAGCGGGGCGCGGTAGCTCAGCATGGAACCGCCGCGGGATGCGGGGCCGGGAGAGGTCGTCGACTGTTGCTGCATCATCGTCGGTTCGTGGATCAGGGGTTGGGAATACCGTGCGGGCGGGTAGGGGCCCGCATGTCCGCCCGGCGCTTAGGCCCCCCCTTGGGCTACACGGCAATAGCGCGTAGCCGCGCGTCCAGGCTTCGCCCAAGGGGGTTGCGTTTCAGTGGTTCGGCCGGATGCTCAGTCCAGTGTGCTCGGCATGCCGGTGCGGCCTCCGGGGCAGAAGGTCAGCGTGTAGTTGACGGCGCTCTGTCCGCCGTTGAACGAGCTGGGGCAGCCGAAGGTGGCGGTCTTGTCGTCGTACGGGTAGGTGTACGCGGACGGGCAGGCCTTCTTCAGCCAGGTCAGCCCCGGCAATACGCCGTTGACCCAGTTGCTGTTCGGTTTCGCGGTCGTCGACTTCGGCTGGCATTGCGCGACGATCGATGGGTCCGTCGGCACCTTGACGTTCTTGCTTTGCCAGTTCACGCAGCCGCAGCACTGCGGCGAGCTGGTCGCGCCATCCTTGGCGAAGCAACTGACGAAGGTGCTCTTGTCGTCTGTGGCCTCGGGCGGGGAACTGGTACAGGCCAGCAGGTTGAACAGCGTGTAGGTGTTCGGCCCGACTGCGGGCGTGTATTGCGTCGTCGTGCAGTCGACGATCGAGCTCTGCGAAAAGCCCTTGTTGGTCGCGCAGACCTGATCCTGTGTCCAGTAGCCGAGCAGCGTGCCGCAGCTGAGCTTGTCGGAGTTCTTCTTGACGTTGGCCGTCGTCAGGCCGCAGGCCTTGTTGGCGCCGCAGTCGGCGTTGGTCCGGCAACTGCCGCCTGGCGATGCGTCGACGAACTGGTAACGGTAGTTCGTCTGAGGGGGGGTGAATTTCCACGTGCAGCCGCCGAGCGCGCCGGTGTCGCCATCGGATGTCGTGTAGTGCACGGTCTTCGCCGTGCCGGGCGTGCCGCAGTCGTAGGGGTTGGCCGAACTGACGGCGACGTTCGGCGCCATCTGCATCGGTACGTTGAAGCCGTTGATGATCGTGACGTCATAGCTGTCCGGCGTCGTCGGCTTCATCGTGACTTCCATCTGCGTCACCGGCGCGGCGAAGCCCACGCCGAGCTTGCAGCCGCCATTGCCGTCGGAACCGCAGTCGCCGGTGGCCCAGGCGCCGCCCTTGCGCGTTCGGGCGCCGAAGCCGCCGCTCCAGACCTGATCCAGGCCGTTGCTGGCCGACTTGTCGGGAATCGTGATGCTGTTCGAAGCCGGCTGGCCGCTGCCGGAATACGCCGTGAGCCGATAATTGCCGTCGGCCGGTGCTGGATTCTTCCAGTAACAGGCGTTGTTGCTGGCGCAGGCCGCGCCGGCAGGGCAGTCGTTGTCGCTGGTGCAGCTACTTCCCGACTTCGGCGCGACGCTGCCGGAGGCGACGCCGAACCAGACGTCGAACGGGCACTGGTTGCGGAACGTCACCTTGCGGGAACCCTTGACGATGCGGTAATCGATGTCGAGCTTGTCGGCCGGGTTGGTCTTGTCGGTCACGGTCAGCACATGCGATACCGCACCGGTCTGCTGGCCGGCCTTCAGGTTGACGACGATCGGCACCGGCTTGCCGGGCTCGACGCCGGCGCCATTCGGGTTGGTACAACCGCTCTGCAGGTTGACGGTGTCCAGCGCATCCTTGTTGATCGAGCAATAGACGATGACCGGGTTGCCCTGCTGCGTGGTCGTGATCTGATACTGCAGTTGCTGCGTGCTGCCGGCGACCATGTTCAGCACCGGGGTCTGCTGCGTGACCTTGAATGGCCTCGCGGCGATGGCGGTTCCGCTGGCCGCCAGGGTGCTCAGAAGCAAGACGGCTCGAACGAGGGTGCTGATCATCGGTTGGTTTCCTTGTTCCGGTTGTGACTTCCCGAAGTCATCTAAGCACGTGGCCGGATCGATCACCGCGGCCGCGGGCTCGAATCCGGGGTCGCGGATGTCGTACCATCGGCGGCGACGGACGCAGAATGCGCGCCGTCTGAGGCCTTGTCAATCGTGAGCGCGGGGCGGATTCCTCGCAGTGGCGACCGATCGGTTTGGGCCTCCCGTGCGAACGTTCAGTGTCCGATAGCGAGTGATGTGCGAGACCGATTCGATCCAAGACTCGGGGCCCGATCCGGACGAGGTCATCTGCCGCTGCAGCGGAACCCGGGTCCGGCAGATCCTGCGCCTGATCGAGCGGGGGATCACGGAGATCGACGAGGTTTCCAATGCGACCGGCGCGTGTTCCGGTTGTGGCGGCTGCGACTACGAGGTCCAGGCCCTGTTGGCGGCGGGCAGCGGGCGTTCGGCGCTGCCGGTCGGGTAGCAGCGCGCGGCGCGCGACTTCTATGGGGAAAGGACGATGCTGATTGCCGGAGGCTGCCACTGTGGCGCGATCCGCTACCAGTTGCTGTGGCAACCCGAGCCAGATTTCATGCCGGCGCGGGCCTGCTCGTGCACCTTCTGCGTAAAGCATGCCGCAGCCTGGACTTCGTGTCCTTCCGGGGAGTTGTGTGTCACGGTGCCCAAGTGGTCGTCCATTTCGCGTTACTCGTTCGCAACGAAGACCGCCGAATTCCTGGTTTGCGTGCGCTGTGGCGTCGTGCCGCTGGTCACGTCCACGATCGATGAGGTCGTGTACGCCGTCGTCAACGTCAACACGATGGACGGGATAGACAAAGACTTGCTGCGTCGGGATACCTGCTCGTTCTCCGGGGAGGGCGCGGCGGAACGGCTTGAACGGCGCCGGCACAACTGGATTGGCCGCGTTCGCTTCGTTGATGGGTGAGCGGGCAGGGCGTGACCGAGCGGGCGAATCCTCCACGGCCTTACGGGGCGCACGAACAAGCGAGGGACTTCAGATGGCCTTGGGCGGTGGACAGCAGTGGAATCCGCGGCAGTACGATGAAAATGCGCGGTTCGTTTCCGATCTCGGGATGCCGGTCGTCGCGTTATTGGCGCCGCGACCCGGCGAGCGGATCCTCGATCTCGGCTGCGGAGACGGGGCGCTGACGGTCAATCTGGTCCAGGCCGGATGCGAGGTCGTCGGTGTCGATGCAAGCCCGGCGATGATCGATGCGGCGCGCTCGCTCGGCCTGGATGCGTGCGTCGCGGACGCTGAGCACCTGGGATACCACGAGGGGTTCGACGCGGTGTTCTCGAACGCCGCGCTGCACTGGATGAAGGACGCGCCGCGCGTCGTCGCGGGTGTCTGGCGGGCGCTACGACCGGGCGGTCGTTTCGTCGGGGAGTTCGGCGGGCACGGGAACGTCGCGGCGATCGTCGATGCGCTGAACCAGGCGCTCGCGGCGCGCCGGCAAACCGTCGAATGCCCATGGTTCTTTCCTAGCGCCGAGGACTACCGCGATCTGCTAGCAGGCGCGGGCTTTGCCGTGAACAGCATCGAGCTGATCCAGCGTCCGACCCCGCTGCCCGGCGACGTAGGCGGATGGCTCGAAACCTTCGCTCAACCCGCACTGGCTTTCGCCGCCGGCGAGGTCCATTGATCGAGGACGTCGTCAACCGCCTTCGCCCGCGACTCTGTGACGCGTCCGGCATCTGGACGGCCGACTATGTCCGGCTTCGCTTTGCCGCGACGAAATCCGGCGTCGCGCCCATCGGCTAGCCGAGGCGATCAACGGCCGCTCCGGGCAATTCGTCACGCAGGGGGTGTAGACTCGCGCTCTAATCAGACCGGGTTAATGGGGGTGCGGGATGTCCGGAACATTGATTCAGCCGTATCTGTTCTTCGGCGGTCGCTGCGACGAGGCGATCGCGTTCTATCGCGAGGCGCTGGGCGCGACCGTCGAACTGCTGATGCGCTTCGACGAAAGCCCCGACCCTGCGCCGCCAGGGACGGTGCCGCCGGGTTTCGAACGCAAGGTCATGCACGCGACGCTGCGCATCGGGGGAGCGGTTCTGATGGCCTCCGATGGCTGCGATGAGTCGACGCGCTTCGACGGTTTTCGGCTGTCATTGGCACTGCCGACCGAGGAACGGGCGAGGGTGGCATTTGCGTCGCTTGCTAACGGCGGTGAGATACAGATGCCGCTGTGCGAGACGTTCTGGTCGCCGTGTTTCGGCATGCTTACCGATCGCTTCGGCGTAGGCTGGATGGTGACGGTCACCGCCGGGGAGACCTGACAGATACCGGGCGAGAATGAGGAAAGGAGGTGAGGCGATGACGGTCACGAATCATCAGTCGGGCACGCGGATCGACGAGATCGCCGATCGCATCTACCGCATCAGCACGCCGGTATCGATTCCGGGCGGCGGCTTTTCGTTCAATCAGTACCTGATCGACGATGACGAGCCCTTGCTATTCCATACCGGTCCGCGCAAGTTGTTCCCGCGGGTGCGCGAGGCGGTTGAAGCGCTGATGCCGCCCGAACGCTTGCGTTATATCGGCCTGTCGCACGTCGAGGCCGACGAGTGCGGTTCGCTGAACGAATGGCTTGCCACCGCTCCGCGCGCCGAGCCGCTGTGCGGCACGATCGCCGCGATGGTGTCGATCAATGATCTGGCCGATCGACCGGCTCGCGCGCTGGCCGATGGCGAGGCGCTGAGCCTGGGAGCGCTGACGGTACGCTGGTTTGATACGCCGCATGTGCCGCATGCCTGGGAATGTGGCCTGCTGCACGAGCAGACCACGGGCACGCTGTTCTGCGGCGACCTGTTCACTCAAGGCGGCTCGTCTAATCCGCCGCTGACGGAGTCCGATATCCTCGGACCCAGCGAGGCGTTCCGCGCCCGTCTGGATTATTTCTCGCACACGACGCGCGCACGGCCGATTTTCGAGCGGCTGGCCGCGACGAACCCGACGACGCTGGCGTGCATGCATGGCAGTGCCTGGCAGGGCGACGGCGCGAGCCTGCTACGCGCACTCGCCGATGCGCTGATGATCTGAGATTTGGCGGCGGGCCTGGGAAATATCATCCCCGGTTCGCGTTCCCGCCTGCGGTGCGTAAGGTGATCTAATCGACGAACGCCATTGAAAGCGTCAATGCGCGGGTACGCAAAATCATCAAGATCCGCGGTCAATGTCTTGTGTCGGGCCTCGCTCGACTCGACTTCGGGAATGTCCGCCGCGATTTCCATGCCTTCGGGGCAAATCTCTTCGGCGGCTTCCCGTGTGGGCAGCCAGCCTTGTGATCGTCAGCTGAACCAAGAAGTCCACGACTCAGGGGATGAACAGCGTGAACTCGACGCCCCCCTTGTGCCAGACGCACAAGGTCGAGATTCCCAACCAACGGGCGGAGGGAACCACCGGCATTCATCGCAACGACGACATCGTTGCAGGCGGGCCCTACGAACCGGGGGAGCATCCGCAGCAACCGGGGTGACGACGGCGCCCGATCGTCAGGCCCGTACTCACGCTGGACAAGAGGAACACCGGGATGCCAGTCAGGTTCGGATTGATTGACTTCCGATTCAGGCCGCACTGATGCGGGGCCCATCGGGTGACGCGTTGGACTTAGCGGCAGCCGGCGCTTAGTGCGGGGCGTCAGTCCTCGCCATTTCCCTCCGCCGCCTCGACCAAAGCGGGCATGACTCCGTCATCATCCAGCGTGTTCGTCAGGTTCAGATGCTGGCCAAGACCGACGTGGCTCTTTCTGTAGCCATAAAGGGAATACAAGACTAGGCCGATTCCACCCCAGACCGGAAACACCAGTTTGGCGTGAACCGGCAGCGACAGGAACAAGCTCGTGCACCCGACGATCGCCAGCGGACCGACTACCCAGAGTGCGGGCGTCCGGAATGGCCGGTGTCGGGTCTTGTCCCTGATTCGCAGGATCATCACCGATAGCGCGACGACGAAGAAAGCGAACAGCGTTCCCGAATTCGAGATGTCGGCCAGCTTGCCGACCGGCAGGAAAGCCGCCGCCGCGCTGACACCGACGCCGGTGATCATCGTGACGATGTGCGGCGTCTTGAAGCGGGGGTGAATGCGGCTCAGGAACTCCGGCAGCAAGCCATCCCGCGCCATGACGAAGAAGATGCGGGTCTGACCGAACAGCAGCATCAGGATCACCGAAGGCAGCGCGAGAAACGCCGCGAAGCCGACCAGGTTGCCGACGTGTTCCCATCCGATCTGGCGCAGCACCTGAGCCAGCGCCTCGCGCGAACACACCAGGGGTTCCTGACCGGCCGATGCCAGCGTCGCGCATTGTTCGGCCAGCGCGACCGAACCCGGTGCGTAGCCGTTACCGGACGCATCGAGCAGCGGCTGGGCTCCGACCGCGCCGATGGCCCCGGCCGACACGACCAGATAGAACACGGTGCACAGGCCGAGCGACCCGATCAGGCCGATCGGCAGGTTGCGCTGCGGATCCTTGGTTTCCTCGGCGGCGGTCGATACCGCATCGAAGCCGACGTAGGCGAAGAAGATCGATGCTGCGGCGCCCATCGCGCCGCTCGCGCCGAGCGGCAGGAACGGCTCGAAATGGCGCGTTTCCATAACCGGCAGGGCAAGCGCGATGAAGGCCAGCAACGCGGCGATCTTGACCGTCACGAGCACGGCGTTGACGGTCGCGCTTTCCTTGGTGCCGACGATCAGCAGACCCGATACCAACAGGCAGACGATGACTGCGGGGAGGTTGATGATGCCGCCGGCGTAAGGCCCGTTTGTCAGCTCAGGGGGGAGGGTGATGCCCAGATAGCCTTGTAGCAGACCGGCGAAATAGCCGGACCAGCCGACGGCGACGGCGCTGGCCGCGACCGCGTATTCGAGCACCAGGGCCCAGCCGACCAGCCAGGCGATCAATTCGCCAAGTACCGCGTACGAATAGGTGTAAGCCGATCCGGACACCGGCACCATCGCAGCCAGTTCGGAGTAACAAAGCGCGGCGACCGCACAGACGAACCCGGCGATCACGAACGAGATCATCATGCCCGGGCCGGCCTTCTGCGCCGCCTCGGCCGTCAGTACGAAGATGCCGGTGCCGATGATCGCGCCGACGCCCAGCAAGGTCAGCTGCAGCGGACCGAGCGAGCGGTGGAGGCTCTTCTTCTCGGCGGTCGCCAGGATCGCATCGAGGGGTTTCACGCGCCAAAAGATCATTGGATGACTCGTCGGGTGAACGGAAGGCAGAGGGATGGATGGCCGCAGGTCCCCGCGCGAAGTCGCAGAGGTGTGACAGACGCCCGTTGCTGCGGCTTTTTCGGCCGCCCGGTCATTATACGGATGCGTTTTCGTCGGCGGGAGTCACGCGGTCGATCTCGGCCAGGCTGGTCAGCCCGCGCACAACCTTCTTGAGGCCGTCATAGCGCATCGGATGGAACCCGTGCTGCCGGGCACACTCCTGGATTTCACTGAGCGAGGCGGATTGCGCCATCAGCTTCCGGATCTCGTCGTTGATCGAAATCACCTCGTGAATCGCGATACGTCCGGCATAACCGGACTGATTGCATTGCGTGCAGCCCTTCGGACGGTAGAACACGATCTCCCGACCGTCCGGGGACACCAGCGGGTTGCCGTGACGGTCGCTGGCCGGGTAGGGCTCGCGACAGTTCTCGCAGAGTTTCCGAACCAGGCGTTGAGCCATGACCCCGACCACGGCGGGCGCGACGATGAAGGGTTGGACGCCCATGTCGGTCAGTCGAGTGACCGCCTGCGCGGCATTGTTCGTATGCAGCGTCGCCAGCACCAGGTGACCGGTCAACGCCGCGCGACAGGCATTCTCGGCCGTTTCGACATCGCGGACTTCGCCAACCAGGATGACGTCCGGATCCTGGCGCAGATACGCGCGGAGCGCCGTGGAAAAGTCCAGTCCGACACCCGGATTGATCTGTACCTGATTGACCCCGGGAAGCTGGTATTCGACGGGGTCCTCGATGGTCGTGATATTGATGCCGGGACGATTCAGGTATTTCAGCATCGAGAACAGCGTCGTCGTCTTACCGGAGCCGGTCGGGCCGGTGACGAAAAGTATGCCGTACGGGTTGTCGAGGATGCGTTTCAACTGGTCGAGGATCGAACGCGACAGGGCGAGATCGGTCATGTCCGGCACATCGCGTGCCAGTCCCTGCCCGAGCAGGCGCAGGACGATCTTCTCGCCATTGATCGTCGGAATGCAGGAAATGCGGAAGTCAATCGTGCGGTTCGGCAGTTTCAGCATGATCCGCCCATCCTGTGGCCTGCGCTTTTCCGCAATGTCGAGATTTCCCAGAATCTTGAGCCGCGAGACCAGCGGCGCGAGCAAGGACTTCTCCAGCTTGCTCTTGTCGCGCAGCACGCCGTCGATGCGGAAGCGCACGCGCACCTTGTCCTCTTCGGGTTCGACGTGAACGTCGCTGGCTCCTTCGCGGACCGCCAGCAGCAACAGGCCCTGCGCGAACTGCACGACGGCCTGTGATCCGGCGATCTGCTGCAGCGCGTCGCGGGTCAGTTCGCTGATGTCCTCGATCAGGATCGTATCGGTGACGATCTTGTTCGACAGGTCGCGCAGCGAGGCTTCCGACTGATACTCGATCTCGATCGCGTCCTCGATGTCCTGCGGGAAGCAGAACACCGTGCTGATCGGACGACCGACGATCCGTTCGGCCTCGCTGATCGTGAACTGCTTCAGCGGCTCCGACGTCGCCGCGGTGATCGCGTTGCCGAACTGATAGAGCAGGATCATGTGGTTCGTCCGCGCGAACCGCTCCGGGAGCAGGCCGACGATCTCGCGCTGGAACAGGGTGGTCCGCATGTCGACGTAGGACACGTCGATCGAGTCGCCCCATAGCCGGCCCAGGGTGTTGCGGCTCGCGGCGTTGCCCCGCACCAGGTGCATCAGCACTTCGAACGAATCCTCGCGGTACTTGGTGGCGAGCCGGCCGGCCACCTCGTCCGAGACGATTCCGCTGGACACCAGCAGTTCCAGGAAGCGCGGATTCCTCATCGCTTGATGTGGAAGGTCGAGCGGGATCGCCGCCTAGGATACGGCACGAGCACATGGCACCCGACGGACCGGCGCTCGATCATTCCGTCCCCCGGCGGGTGTCGAATAAGCGATCCTCACGAGCGCGGCGCATCCGGCGCTCTCTGGCACAGACTGGCAACGAAATCCGACCAGGTTTCCTTGATCGTCGTCTTGATTTCGGCGATCGGTGTGTCCTTGCGTATGTAATGCGCCGCACCGAGTTCCAGGCAGCGCTCGACGACTTCCTGATCGGCAACCGAGGTGATCAGGATCACGAACGCCAGGGGAAACTCCTTGCGGATTTCCCGCAAAGCCTCGTCACCGGTCATGCGCGGCATGTTGACATCGAGCAGCAGCATGTGGGGCTTCAGCTGCCGGTACATCTCGACGGCCTCGGCGCCGGTCCGGGCTTCGCCGACGACCTCGCAGTTCATCGACGTCAGGATGGTCTTGAGGAGCAGCCGGGAATGCAGTTCGTCCTCGGCGATCAGGACGCGTGGGCCTTTCGTGGTGGACATCTCAGTCGCTGATTGGAATCGAGAACCGAAAGGTCGCTCCGGCGCCTGCGGCACTGCTTACGGCCACCTCGCCCCCGTGGGCCTCGACGATGCGCTTGACGATCGCGAGGCCGAGCCCCGTGCCCTTCTGGGTATCGGTCGGTTGCACCGAACTGGTGTGAAACTCCCCAAATACCAAGGCGTGCTCGCCGGCGGGGATTCCCGGCCCCTGGTCCGTGACGCTGATGCGTGCGTAACGCTCCTGCCGCTGCAGGTGTATGTCGATGGTGGCGTCGCGGGGAGAAAACTTCACGGCATTTCCGAGCAGATTGTCGATGACCTGGGCGATCCGGTTTCGATCGCAGGGTACCGGGGGAATGGCGTCGAATCGGGATGACAGGCGAATTCCCTTGAGCCCGGCCGTCGCCGAGGCGATCCGCAGACGTTCGGTCAGCAGGCTATCGAGCGCTTCCGGTCGCATGCGCAGTTCCAGATGGCCGCTGTCGATGACGCTGATGTCGAGGAGATCGTTGACCAGAGCCAGCGTATCGCGGCTGGCGGCGAAGATCGTAGCGATCAGTTCCCGTTGATCCGCGTTCAGCGGACCGACGACCTCTTCGAGCAGGACCTCGCTGAGACCACGAATCGAGCTGAGCGGACTGCGCAGGTCGTGAGCGGCAAAGCCCACGAAGCGATTCTTCAGCTGGTTCGCCGCGAGCAGGCGTCCGTTCAGTTCGGCCAGTTCCCGCTCGAGGCACGCGTAGCGCATCAGCAGATCCTTCAGCAACCGGTGCTTGAGCTCGTATTCCTTTTGCGCGGCCCATTGTTCGATCAGCGCAACCGAAGCCGCGCCGTGGCTGGCCGGCGCGCCCGGTTGGGCGAACGATGCGATGGCATCGCGAAGCGCGTCGCTCACGATTGCCCCAGGCGCTCGCGTAGCGCCCGCGTGTCGCCCAGATCGGAGAACGCGCGATCTCCAACGATGCGATCGATGCCCACGCCGCGTAATGCCAGCAAACGCGCGAACAACAACAGGATGTCCTGCCGGCGATGGATGATCGGGCCATGTTGCGGCGCGATCGCACGGAACGGTATCGTGGCGATTCGTTCGAGCGCGAAGCGTAACGCGCGTTCCGAAGGCATCATCGTGCGATGGAATTCCAGAATGTCGGGCACGATGCATGACGCGTCATGTTTCGGGCAGGTTCCGAGGTCATCCGTAAGGCATCGATGGCAGCGGTCGGCGATGCACTCGGCGAATCCGGGAGCGCTGGTGCCGCCACTGAACAGGTCACCGGAAAACAGGATGCCGGAACCGCGATCGAACGTAACGAAACTGCCGGCGGAATGTGCATACGGTATCGGGATGAACATCAGGCGTCGGCCGGAGCGGAATTCGAGGCGGTGGTCGATCTCGTCCAGGCCGACCAGACGTGCCCGTTCGCAGTAGTGGCGCAGAAACATGTGACTTGCCTCGGCGCTGACGATCCTGAGGTCCGGGCGTCCGATGATGTCCTCGAGATGGGGAATGCTGCCGCACAAGCGTGCATCATGGTTCTGGTAGATCAAGGCGCCGATCGTCGATGGAGCGATACCGGTCTGCAGGATCTTCATCAGCACCGACGGGAAATCGGCGCGGCTACCGCTGTTGAGCACGATCGCCTCGTCGCCGTCGACGATCAGGTAGGGGTTTGCACCGTAGCCGCCGTTGGCATCGGTTGAGCCGACCCACCATACCCCGTCGGCCAGAGCCTCGGGTCTGAATGGGTCGGGATCGGGTTTGGACAGCAGTGACAGCCGGGACGCGGCGGAAGTCGTCATGCAGTGTGTATTCGCGTGGTTGGTCGCTACGTCAGTCTCGGCATGGCTTGACCGGGCTCATAGTTCGAATGATAGACGCCGGATGAGCAAGGCGGGATCGGCGTTCGGCATGCCGTGCGACGGGGCCTGCCGCGATCAGGCCGAATTACCCGCGCCGGCCGGCGACGCGACGAATCTGTTCCCAGTCACCGCGGACGAGCAGACTACGGAGGGAGTCGCCACCGTCGAGGGTTTCCCAGCGGATCACCCGCCCCCCGGATTCGGCAGCGGTCATGAGTTGCTGAACAAACACCAGGCGCAAGCGATCGGCCAGCCAGGATCTCACCAGTTCGCGTTGGCTCGGGGGGGCCGCGGCGACGATCGACTCCACGGTCTGTGCCGGGTTCGAGGCGACGAGGGTTGCGATGATCAGGCGGCCGCTTCCGGCTACCTCGATGGCCCGTGCAATGGCGTTGCTGGCGGACGGGACATCGATCAGCAGCGTATCGCAGCCCTGACGATCGAGCATCCGCAATGCGTCATCGACCGAGTCGACGTGATCGCCCAACTCACGCTGGCTGATGATCGACAAGACCGAGTCATGAAGGTGCTCGATCGGGTCCTCCAGTGTGACGATCCGAGCCGCCCGCGATCGATTCAGATGTTGGACGAGCGCAGCGGCCGTCGTCGATCGTCCGTGGCCTGGCGGCGAGCCGATCAGGATGATGCCGTCTCCGGCCAGAGCCGCGGCGCCGAGATCAGCTGGCAAACCCAGCGTCGCGAGGTCCGGAATCGCGCCCGGAATGCGACGGATCGCCAGGGAAACGGCGTTGCGCTGGCGATGCGCGGTGACTCGGAACCGGCCCAGGTGAGCACTCTGCAACGCAAAGCTGATGTCCTTGCGCTCGAGCAACTGCTCCCATTGCGCCTCGCTCATCAAGGTCTTCGCGTAAGCGGCGCAATGATCGGCGCTGAGTTTCGGGAAATCCGTCGTACGAAGACCCGTGGCGGACTGCAGACAGGGCGCGGAGCCGGCCGCGAGGTAAAGATCGGCGGCCTCGGTCGTGACCAGATGCGTCAGCAGTTCATCGATCGTGACCGGCGTTTGGGCGATGGACTGGAGATCGATATGCGCGAAATCGGTCCCGCCGTGTTCATCGATGCAGCGAAGCGCCAGGTCGATCTGATAGGACGCGGCGATGACCGGGTGCACCCGCTTTCCGGTAAGAAACTCGACTTCGTGGATTGCCGCGAAGTCGTCGGGGCGCTCCATGGCCAGGCGGACCGTCGAGTTTTCGGTCCCGAGGGGTAGCACGCGGTGCTTCAGCATCACGGGCCTTGGCAGGATCGACAGGGGCGTACGCTGCGATGCGATCTGAAACAGGTCGGCTCCGGGCACGTTGTGTTGCTTGCCGAGTAGTTCGACGAGCTTGGCCGCAGAGACGAACCCCAGTTCGACGAGCAGCGATCCGAGTCGACCCCCGCGATCGGACTGCACCGCCAGCGCCTCGCGCAGTTGTTCCGGCGAGATCATCGCGTGGCGCAGCAGCAGTTCCCCGATGCGCGCGGCGTCGGCTTCGCGCGGCGCCGCCTGCGCTTGCTGTCTGCGTTCGGCGATCAGTCGCTTGATCTCTCCCTGCGACACACGACGATTCTTGTTCGTCGTGACCTTTTCGTCCTCGACGACCTCGTCGAGCAGTCGGGCGAGGTCGAACGGTTCCGTCATGGTCTAACCATCGCCGGAGTCGTGCCAAACATCCGCAGTCGCGGACCTGGGCATTCGGGCAGGGTAGTGCGTGATGTGTTCAGAACGACTCGAACTTGTTCAGATCGACCCCCGGGACATCCTGGAACACACGAATCATGTATTCCCGGGGACGGCCGTCGAGGATCATCGGCAGTCCCACGATTAAGGCTAGCTGCTCCGGCTCCTGTATGACGCGTTGGTGCAGAATCGAGGTCCTGACGTAGTCCTGCCAGTAGTCGACCGGCTTCCGACCGACAGCCGCGAAATGCCACAAGGTATCGAGTACTACCGGATGATGTACCCGTGGTCCACGGCGACCGCCGTGGATCAATTCGGCGACGTGCTCGGGATTTCCGTTGAGGATTTCGCCATACCGCACGAACGCGCGCGCCAGGCTATGCACGTCGGTCGTCGTGTACACCTCGACGCCGTCGGGAAACAGCGGCATCTCGGGCAAAAGACCTTCCCGGTAATACACCGTCTCAGCCGAATTCTCGCTCATCTGTCCGTACCCCTGTTGTCGTTCGTTTTAGCTTTGCGTCCGCCGGTCGGATCAGGCGAACGTCCCCGTCGATTGGCGGCGGGACCCTGGTGCTCGATGTAGATCGCGGCAAACCGCTTGTGCCGGAGCCGAAGGTCGCCGCGATGCGTATCGATGCAACCGTGCCGCGCGCCGGTCAGGTTCCAGCGATTTCGCGGCCGGATCGGACTTCAGGTCGTCCGAGCGCCGCCGCGTGCGGGCAATGGTGAACGGCTACGGGTTGACTTCTGGACACGCGGGCCGATGAACCGCCGCGCATTATCATGAACCGACGAGCCGCTCGACGCTTGACATTCCGGATGTTAGCGCATGCCGACCAGCAGGAAAAGCAAACGAGCGGACGCGTTGATCGCGGTTCGGAAACCGCGTCGTGATGGTTTGCCGCGCGCCGGATGAATGGCCGGGAACGGGCTAGGGACGGATGGGTGCGCAAGGCGCCGCGGCGCTCCGGGGGAACGCCGCGGCGGGGATGTGGATCAGTGCGAGACGGCGACTTTTCCGCCCTTGGCCTGCCCGATTTCGGCCAGCATCTTGCCGAACCAGGGGACGTCGATGTCGAATGGCTTGCCGCCCTTGATTCGGTTGAACTCGATCGCGCGCAACACGGCACCGCGATCCTCGTCATGACCGATGACACCCGATTCACGCCGCAATGCACACTCCACCGCGAGATCGGCACACGACTTGATCAGGCGAATGTCGTCGGAGTTCGCGGCCGACGCGCGGGCGAAGTAACCGGATTTCTGCACCAGGGTCTTCTCCGCGCCGATCATCTGGGCGAACTGCTCGCCGAACCACTTGCCCGGATTGACCGCATCGAGCTTGATATGGCCGAATGCATCACGCGGAACTTCCTGCCCCTTGGCCTGCATCTCGGCGACGATCGCCTCGACCCCGGCACCTTCGGAGACGAACAGGTTCACGCAGTCGGCGTCGTCCATGACCGCGCGCAAGCGCTTCGCTTCGGCGGCGAGATCGATTTCCATTTCCGGCAGGAAAACGCCATGGACCTCGTAGGTCTTGCGCGCCAGTCCGAGTTCCGGCAACCAGTCTGCCTGATCGAGCAGCTTGCGGTATGCCTGGGCCGTAGCCGCCGTGAGCCAACCGCAGTTGCGGCCCATGACCTCGTGCACGATCAGCATGCGTGGATTCGCGCCGGTCTCCGCGACGACGTTCAGGAAGTATCGGGCTCCCTGCTCGGCGGCGGTCCATGCGCCCAGGGACTGCTTGATCGGAAAAACGTCGTTGTCGACGGTCTTCGGCAGGCCGATGACGGTCAGTCCGTAGCCGTTCGACGCCAGGAATGCGGCGAGGTCGGCCGCGGCCGTGTTCGTGTCATCACCGCCGATCGTGTGCAGCACGTCAACGCCGTCCTTGACCAGCTGATCCGCCGCGACCTTCTGCGGATCCTGGCCTTCCTTGACCAGTCCGCGCTTGATGCAGTCCTTGACGTTCGTCAGCTTGACCCGGCTATTGCCGATCGGCGAGCCACCGAAACGATGCAGGACTCCTGCCGCCGCGCGAACGTCCGCCGTGACGGGATACGAGTCGCCGAGCAACAAACCCTTGTAGCCGCCTCGGTAGCAGATGATTTCGATCGAAGGATCGATCTCGGAGTATCGTTCGATCAGGCTGCCGATCGCCGAGCTGAGGCATGGAGCGAGACCGCCGGCGGTGAGAATTGCGACTTTCTTCGGCTTGCTCATAACAAACAGGTCCGTGCTGGGTTGAGGGAAAAACGGGAGCGCGTGACGCTCGCGGAACGGCCAGAGGCATTCAAACCGGCCGCCGGGCGGGACTGCCGGCCCGTACGAGCGACAACGGTGCGGCGCCTGGCGTCGGGCGAAGCGCAAGACCCTGGATCGTCGTCGCCAGCCCTTGCGTTACACTGTCGGCCGGTATGGCCGGGGCCGAAACTGCGCGACGCTGGCTGCGATGACGCTTCGCGGTTCGTGTCATGGTGGTGGGCCGTGCTGGATTCGAACCAGCGACCACTGCATTAAAAGTGCAATGCTCTACCGACTGAGCTAACGGCCCCGACAGCCGGACATGATAGCGGGGCACACCGCTGGATTGCAAGCGGGGAAGCGCCGGACGCCGGCGTGCGGCAGGAGTTGCTGAGGTATGTCGATTTATCGTATCCGACTGAAGCGGTTGGCGTTTATACAGTGGTCGAGGGCATTCGCGATCGGACTGGTCGCGGTCATGCTGGCCGGCTGTGTCTACTTGCGCCTGCTCGAGGTCAAGAACCAGTTGCGCGACTTCGATCGATTTTTCCAGGTCGAGGTAAGCGATCAGTTCGCCTTGAAGTTCCGCGAACCCGTTTTATTGGACGAGGATTTCGAGTACCTGACGGGTTTTCGGCCGACTCGCACTGAGCGGCGGGGCGGGGAGACGATCTGGTCGGTCGACTTCCAGAAGCTCGATGCCGCGGGGCGTGTCGAGACGCCGGCGAGAACCTTGCGTTTTACGATGTGGTTCGGAGCGGACAGCAAGCTGACGCGCTTCGCGTTTTCCCCGTTGTTCGTGGCGATTGCACCAGCATCATTCCTGGAAGCCTCGATTCGGTCGATGGGGCGCGGTGCCGTCGATACGGATCGACGTCAATTAAGGGTTGAACCGCAGGATATTCCCCGAATCAACGCACGACTGCCGACGCGTCGGACAATCGTCGATGCCATCGGCGAGCCTGCACAGCGGGCGACGATCGCCGATGGTTTGCTGTATGTCTATCGCTTTCGCGTGGATGCCCAGCCGGTTTCCTCGGCCGCGGCCAAACATGGCGTCGCCGAGGCGAAACTGTTGTTCGATCCGGTGTCCGACGAACTTCGCAAGATGCTCGGGCAGTTCGTCGGGCTTCGTCTGAAGATCGATTACGGCAAGCTGACCAAGTGATCGGATCGGACCGGATCAGGCTATCTTCTGCTGGCTGCGGAGGTAAGCGAGGACCTGCGCCGCGCAGGCATCGATGTCGTCACTGCCGGTCTGCACGATGATCTCGGGATTTTCCGGTTCCTCGTAAGGGGAGGAGATTCCGGTGAACTCGGGAATCTGGCCTTGCCGCGCCCGCTGGTAAAGCCCTTTCACGTCGCGGTTCTCGCAGACCGCGAGCGGCGTATTGCAGTAAATCTCGATGAAGTCGCCATCGCCGGCCAAGGAACGGACCAGCGCGCGATCGCGGCGGAACGGGGAAATGAACGCGGTCAGCGCGATGACTCCGGCGTCGACGAACAGCTTGCTCATCTCACCGACGCGACGAATGTTCTCCTGCCGATCTTGCGGGCCGAAACCCAGATCCGAACACAGGCCATGACGGACGTTGTCGCCATCGAAGACATAGGTCCGGCATCCGTTCTCGAACAGAAGCTCCTCGACGCGGTGTGCCAGCGTTGATTTACCGGCGCCCGACAATCCCGTAAACCACAGGATGAAGCTCTTGTGACCATTCTGCCGTTCGCGTGCGTCCCGTGTGACGGCTGCATGATGCCATACGATGTTTTTTTCCATTCGACTCCCGGTGGGTAATGAGTAGGGTGAGCGGGTTCAGCCATGAAAATGCCGGGCGCGACGCGAATCAACACACGCTTGGGGGCTTGGCACTCGGCGTCGCCGCTGCCTGGAGGTGGTACGGAGCCTTCCGCGTGGAGTGGTGGTTACAGGCGCGCGACCCAGATTGCAGAATCGTCGGAATCGGGAAACGATAATACCGCAGGCATGACGCGATAGGCCACCGACATATGGATCGGTCGCAAGGGTCAGCGGACGCATACCGCCCGCTCCCTCCAGCGCCGGGCGGGACCGGGGACCTTGCCGAAACAAAGCCGGGGTGTCCGGCAAACTTTTAAAGGGGAATTCGTCATGGAAATCGTCATAGTCGGTTCCGGAATGGCCGGAGTTTCATTTGCCGAGGAGTTGAAGAAGCTGGTACCGGCGTGGAGGGTCGTGATCGTCACGCAGGAGACGCACGGCTATTACTCAAGACCGCTGTTGTCCCACGGCTTCTCGCGGGAAGACATCGAGCAGAAGATCGTCCTGCGGAGTTTCGACGCGCTGCGCTCGATGGGTATCGAGATTCACGCGGGGGTCGAGGTTTCGGCGATCGACCGATCCGCCAAGAGGCTTGCGCTGCAGGGCGCCGCCCCGGCGGAACTGGGATACGACCGGCTGGTTCTCGCGTTGGGTTCGGATGCGTTGATTCCTCCGCCGTTTCGTCCATACCGCGACCTGTATTACGTGCTGAACAGTCTCGACGATCTACTGGCCTTGCGCCGGCGCCGCGGCGAGTTGAGCGATTCCGGCCAGCGTCCCCGATGGGCGATTGTCGGGGGAGGGCTGATCGGTTGCGAGCTCAGTTCGGATCTGGCCAAGGCCGGGGATGACGTGACGCTGTTTCACGCCTTGCCCCGCCTGATGGAGCGGCAACTGGTCGAGGGCGATTCACAGGCGCTCGCCACGCTGCTCGAGGAGTCGAGCGTCACGCTGCGCCTTGATTCCGCGGTGACGGGCTTTGCACGAGAGGATGGACAATTCACCGTGCTGACGGCCGATGGTGCGGCCGGATCATTTGATGGAATCGTCGTAGCGTGCGGGTTTCGTCCACGCGTCGACTTGGCCAAGGCGGCAGGACTCCCGACCGCGCGGGGGATTCTCGTCGATTCCTACCTGACGACCGCCGACCCTGACGTATTCGCGATCGGCGACGTCGCGGAATGCGCCGATGGTCGTCTGTATGCCTACGTACTACCGATCCGAGGCCAGGCGCTATGGCTCGCGCGGCGTCTTGCCGGTACCGAGGAGCGCCCGTGGGAACCGCCATTTTTCAAGCCCAAGGCCAAGGTGCATGGCTTCACGGCCACGCATCCGTATCTGTTTTGACGCGATGTCTCAGGCCAGGGGCTTGAAAAGCCACGTGTCCACTCCCACATCCCAATGCCGTTGAGTTCGCGATTCCGCGGCTAACCGATTCGGCGATTTATAAGGAGGACGCATCGACCATGGCAACGGCAGAACAGAAGGTCACGCTCGGCTTTGAGGCAGAGGTCAAGCAGCTCTTGAATCTGATGATTCATTCGCTGTACAGCAACAAGGAAATTTTTCTCCGGGAATTGATTTCGAATGCGTCGGATGCGTCCGACAAGCTGCGCTTTCTCGCGCTGACCCATGAGGCGCTCTACGAGGGGGACAGCGATCTCGGTATCCGCATCGATGTCGACAAGGCCAGGCGAACGATCAGCGTGACCGACAACGGTATCGGCATGAGCCGCGAGGAGGTGCAGCAGAACATCGGAACGATTGCGCGTTCCGGTACCCGGCACTTCTTCGAGTCGCTGACCGGCGATGAAGCCAAGGACAGTCAGTTGATCGGCCAGTTCGGCGTCGGGTTCTATTCGGCGTTCATCATCGCCGACAAAGTGACTCTCGAAACCCGGAAGGCGGGGCACGAGCATGCCGACGGCGTTCGCTGGGAATCGGGCGGCGAGGGGGATTACACGCTCGAGACGATCACCCGGCCGGCGCGCGGGACGACGGTGACCCTGCATCTGCGCGAAGGCGAGGACGAGTTCCTCGACGCGTGGAAACTCCGCGGGATCGTCCGGAAGTTCTCCGATCACATTTCGCTCCCGATCGTCATGCGCAAGGAAAAGCTTTCGGAGGGCGAGGAAGGCGAGGAAGCCGTGGTCGTCGAGGAATGGGAGACCGTCAACAGCGCATCGGCGCTGTGGGCCAAATCGAAGGAGGACATCAGCGACGAGGCATACACCGAGTTCTACAAGCACGTCTCGCACGATTTCCAGGAGCCGTTGGCGCGGCTGCACAGTCGAGTCGAGGGGACGAATGAATACACGCTGCTGTTGTATCTGCCGGCGCGCGCGCCGTTTGATCTCTGGGACCGGGATGCGAAGCGCGGCGTCAAGCTTTACGTCCGCAAGATCTTCATCATGGAGGATTCCGAGAAACTGATGCCGCGCTACTTGCGCTTCGTCAGAGGGGTGATCGACTCCGATACTCTGCCGCTCAACGTGTCTCGTGAGATTCTTCAGGAGAACAAGCAACTCGAGAAGATTCGCTCGGGCGCGGTCAAGAAGGTGTTGGGGCTGATCGAGGACATCGCGGCGAAGGAACCGGAGAAATACGCGGGCTTGTGGAAGGAGTACGGCCAGGTCCTGAAGGAGGGCCCGATCGAGGATTTCTCGAACAAGGATCGCATCGCCAAGCTGCTGCGCTTTACCTCGACTCGCAGCGACGGGGATGCGCAGGACGTTTCCCTCGACGATTACGTCGGACGTCTGGTGTCGGGGCAGGACAAGATTTACTACATCACGGCCGAAACCCTCGCCGCGGCAACGAGCAGTCCGCACCTCGAGGTGTTCCGGAAGAAGGGCATCGAGGTGCTGCTGCTGCACGACCGTGTCGACGAATGGTTGGTCAGTTACCTGACCGAATTCGATGGGAAGCAACTGCAATCGGTGGCCAAGGGTGACCTAGACCTCAGCGGCATCGGCGAGTCCGAAGACAAGGAACAGCGGGACGCAAAGGATGAAGCATTCAAGCCGCTGGCGGAACGCGTAAAGAGCGCGCTCGAAGCGGTCGTCAGCGACGTGCGCATCAGTCATCGGCTGACAGAGTCCGCAGCATGCCTCGTCTCGGAGAACTTCGGCATGAGCCGCACGATGGAGCGGATTATGAAATCGGCCGGGCAGAGCGTTCCGGCCAGCAAGCCGGTGCTCGAGATCAACCCTGAGCATCGACTCGTCGGGCATCTTAGGGATGAATCGGACGAAACGCGGTTCGCAAATCTCGCTCGGCTGTTGTTCGATCAGGCCGTTCTGAGCGAAGGCGGACAGCTTGAAAATCCGAGCGAATTCGTGCGCCGCTTGAACGACCTGCTCGGCGAACTGGTCCACTGATCCTGGGGTATCCGCGGCTATCGCAGGCCAAGTAATTTATGGCATGATGCGCGATTTAGGCGGCGAGGCCCTGAATGCGCATCATCCTGTTGGGGAGTCCCGGTTCCGGCAAGGGTACCCAGGCCCAGTTCATCACCGAACGGTTCGGAATTCCGCAGATCTCGACCGGGGACATGTTGCGCGCCGCGGTATCGGCAGGGACCCCGATCGGGCTTCAGGCCAAGCAGATCATGGAGTCGGGCGGGCTCGTGTCCGACGACATCATTCTCGGGTTGATCGAGCAGCGCATTCGTCAGCCGGATTGTGCCGGCGGCTTCCTGCTGGATGGATTTCCGCGAACGATCGCTCAGGCCGACGGTCTGGATCGTATGGGAATCGAGCTCGACCATGTGATCGAAATCGCCGTCGACGATGAGGAAATCGTCAGGCGTATGAGCGGCCGCAGGGTGCACCCCGGATCAGGTCGCACGTACCACGTCGTCTTCAATCCGCCGGCACGTGACGGGATCGACGACGTCACTGGTGAAGCGCTGATCCAGCGCGCCGATGACAGCGAAGAAACCGTGCGCAAACGCCTGGATGTCTACCATGCGCAGACCAGCCCGCTGGTCAGCTATTACAAGACGAAGGCAGCGGGCGGGCGAGTCCGGTTCAGCAGCGTCATCGGTATCGGTGCGCTCGATGAGATCCGCTCGAGCATCTTTGCGTCGCTAGGACAGTAATCGCGGGTCCCGCGAAGCCGGGACAGCCCCGAATTCACGCGGCGAAAACGGGCCAGGGCGGCAATTGCCCGTCGTGTCGCCTTCCAACGAGTTCCTGGAGCTCAACGAGATGACCGGAAAGACCTTATACGACAAGATATGGGACGCGCATGTCGTCCATGCCGACGAAGATGGTTCGGCACTGCTTTACATCGATCGCCAGTTGATCCACGAGGTGACGTCCCCGCAAGCATTCGAGGGTCTGCGGCTGTCCGGTCGTCGCCCATGGCGCGTGGAAGCGAGTTTGGCCGTGGCCGATCATAACGTGCCGACGACGGCGCGGGAGTCCGGGATTGCGGATCCGGTGTCGCGATTGCAAGTCGAGACGCTCGAAACGAACTGTCGGGAATTCGGTATCACCGAGTTCGCGATGACCGATCCCCGCCAGGGGATCGTGCACGTGGTCGGACCGGAACAGGGTGCGTCGCTGCCGGGCATGACGATCGTCTGTGGCGACTCGCATACGTCAACGCACGGGGCGTTCGGCGCGTTGGCTTTCGGCATCGGCACGTCGGAAGTGGAACATGTGCTGGCGACGCAGTGCCTGTTGCAGCGCAAGGCACTGAACATGCTGGTAAGAGCTGACGGGTCATTGCCCGATGGCGCCACCGCGAAGGATCTGATTCTTGCGATCGTCGGGCTGATCGGCACTGCCGGAGGCACCGGATATACCATCGAGTTCGCGGGTCGTGCCATTCAGGACCTGTCGATCGAGGGACGGATGACCGTGTGCAATATGGCGATCGAGGCCGGTGCGCGCGCCGGGTTGATCGCGGTCGACGACAAGACGATCGCTTACCTGAAAGGGCGTCCGTATGCGCCCGCGGGCAAGGATTGGGAACGCGCCGTCACGGCCTGGGCCGATCTGCACAGCGATGCCGATGCGACGTTCGACAAGATCATCGCCCTGGATGCGTCGCAGGTACGACCGCAGATCACGTGGGGAACCTCTCCGGAGATGGTATTGCCGGTCGACTCGGTCATCCCCGACCCCGAGCAGGAGTCCGATCCCGTCAAGCGAGTGGGAATGCAGCGCGCACTGGCGTACATGGATCTGCGTCCGGGAACCCCGCTCACCGAAATCGGCGTAGACAAGGTATTCATCGGTTCGTGTACGAATGCGCGGATCGAGGATCTGCGCGCCGCAGCGGCGGTCGCGCGAGGCCGGAAGCGCGCTGCGAGCGTCAAGCAGGTGCTCGTCGTGCCGGGTTCGGGCCTGGTCAAGGAACAGGCGGAACGGGAAGGTCTCGATCGCATATTCCGAGAATCAGGCTTCGAATGGCGCGACCCTGGGTGCTCGATGTGTCTGGCGATGAACGCGGATCGCCTCGAGCCGGGCGAGCGATGTGCATCGACATCAAATCGCAATTTCGAGGGGCGCCAGGGCTACGGCGGGCGCACGCACTTGGTGAGTCCGGCAATGGCCGCGGCGGCCGCAGTCTTCGGACATTTTGTCGATGTCACCCGGCTTCGGGCACAGGGGTAACGAACGATGAGAGCATTCACTCGCATCACGGCGCGAGTTGCGCCACTGGATCGCGCAAACATCGATACCGACGCGATCATTCCGAAGCAGTTCCTGAAGTCGATTCGCCGATCGGGTTTCGGACCGTTCCTGTTCGACGAGTGGCGCTATCAGGATCGCGGCGAACCCGATATGGATTGCACCAATCGGCCGCTGAAGGCGGAGTTCGTTCTGAATCAATCGCGCTACGCCGATGCCGGCATCCTGTTGGCGCGGGAGAATTTTGGCTGCGGATCCTCTCGTGAACACGCGCCGTGGGCCATCGAGGATTACGGCATTCGCGCGATCATCGCGCCCAGTTTCGCCGACATTTTCTTCAATAACTGCTTCAAGAACGGCCTGTTGCCTATCGCCCTGCCGGCCGATCAGGTCGACCGTTTGTTTGCGCTCGCCGAGCCGGGAATCGAACTGACGATCGACCTGGAAGCCCAGACGATCACGCTTCCGGGCGGCGAACAGATTGCGTTCGATGTCGAGCCCTCGCGCAAGCATCGTCTGCTGAACGGCCTCGACGATATCGCGTTGACCCTGCAACGCTCGGAACAGATCAAGGCCTATGAGACGCGACGACGTGCCGAAGCGCCATGGCTGTTCGCGGGTGTACCCGAGGCCCACTGAGCGATTCGTCCGCGCGCGGACTCGATCGCGCAGGCCATGCGGTGCAATGGCTGAGTCGTCATTGGCACCTAAGCGGTTCCTTCCGGGAATGCCCCCCTGATCTCGGCAATTCCGTTGCTGGGGCGGGCCACCCGGGCGACGTCCGAAATGGCGATCTTGGACTCCCTTCGATACACAAACCTTCCGATCAGATTGATCCTTACATGACTAAGAAATTCGACGTGGCTGTGCTGGGCGCCACCGGTGCAGTCGGCGAGACGATGTTGTCGGTGCTGGCCGAGCGACGATTCCCGGTGGGAACGGTTCACGCCCTGGCGAGTGCCCGCTCGGCGGGGCGCCTCGTAGACTTTGGCGACAGCACGCTCGCGGTTCAGGATGTCGACGGCTTCGACTGGTCAAAGGCGCAGATCGGCCTGTTTTCAGCCGGCGCCTCGGTGTCGGCCATTCACGGTCCACGCGCGGCCGCGGCCGGTTGCGTCGTCGTCGATAATACCTCGTGCTTTCGCTACGAGGCCGATATCCCGCTGGTCGTACCCGAGGTGAATGCGGCGAGGATTGCGGATTATCTCGCGCGGGGCATCATTGCGAACCCCAATTGTTCGACGATTCAGATGCTCGTTGCTCTCAAGCCCATCTACGATGCCGTCGGGATCACCCGGATCAACGTCTGTACCTATCAGGCCGTGTCGGGTACCGGGAAGAAGGCGATTGAGGAATTGGCTGCGCAGACCGCGAAACTGCTCAACGGCAAGCCGGTAGAGCCCGTCGTCTATCCTAAGCAGATTGCCTTCAACGTATTGCCGCAGATCGACGTGTTCCTTGAGAACGGCTATACGAAAGAAGAGATGAAAATGGTGTGGGAGACGCGGAAAATCCTCGGCGATGATTCCATCGAGGTTAATCCGACGACTGTGCGGGTGCCGGTATTCTATGGGCACTCCGAGGCCGTTCACATCGAGACGCGGGATAAGATAAGCGCCGAGGCGGCCCGCGCCTTGCTCCGCGAAGCCCCTGGCGTCACCGTGATCGACGATCGGGTTCCGGGTGGCTACCCAACGGCGGTGACCGAGGCATCCGGGCACGACGCGGTCTATGTCGGACGAATTCGTGAGGACATTTCCCACCCACGCGGTTTGAATCTATGGATCGTAGCGGATAACATCCGTAAGGGAGCGGCATTGAACAGCGTGCAGATCGCCGAGGTCCTCGCAAGAGATTATCTATAGCCGGCGTGCCGAGGGGTGCGAGGTGCATCGACTTCGGTCGCTGCCTGGTCGGGATCGTTGAGAGCTAGCGGCGCCTCGGGCGTTTTCCATGGGCTAAGCTTCAATTAGTGAGGGTTCCTCCCGGATGGCTCGGGCGGACGGTTTATCTGATTCGAGGAGCGCCTGTCGTGCGTAAGCTTCCCACAACCCTGGCGATTGTCAGTCTGCTCAGTCCCGCTGGGGGGGCCCAGGCGCTGGGTGTTGGGGAAATCAGGTTGCAATCGGCGCTGAACCAAGCCTTTCGCGCCGAGATACCGCTGGTCCTGTCCCGTGAGAGCCTCGGCGACCTGCGGGTGACCCTGGCGCCTCCCAACGAATTCGTCAAAGCCGGTATCGATCGGCCGCACGTCCTGACCCGCCTACATTTCGAGCCGGTGCGGAAGCCGGACGGCAGCTACGCCATACGCATCGCTTCCAACGAGCCGATTCATGAGCCATTCATGAGTTTCCTGCTCGAGATGTCCTGGCCGGAAGGCCGGATGCTCCGGAGTTTCACGGTGCTGCTCGATCCGCCCGATTCGGCGGTTTCTCCGGCTTACGCTTCGGCGCGCCGACGAGACGAAGGCATCGCGCCGATTGCGGCGACCACTTACGGCCGGGCTATCGATTCCAGTGACTATCGGCCGGCCGCACCGAGCAGCGAATACGATGCTCCGACCTACGGTCCTGTTCGTCGCCGGGAGAAGCTATGGCGCATCGCGGAAAAGGTCAAACCGGATCCGTCGATCAGTTCGGAACAGATGGTCATGGCGTTGTTCCGGTACAACCCCCAGGCGTTTTCGCAGCCGAATGTCAATGCGCTGACGACTGGCTCGATCCTGCGCGTACCCGACGTTGATTACATCAGGTCCTTGAGCCCGGCGGTCGCCCGTGAGGAATTCTTCCAACACAAGGCGCAATACTCCGGTCGCGCGGCGCGGTCTGCGACTCTCGCTCAATCCCTGCCGGCTCCATCGTCGGAACTGGCTCCGGCGAGTGCGGAAGCGCCACCCGTCGTACCGGGAATGGGTGCCGCAAACGGCGCTCCGGACGCGGGCAAGCTTGCGACGCGAGCTATCGAGTCCCTGAAGCGGGAAACGGACGCAATGGTGCTCCGACTCGGCGAGCTGGAAAAGCGGATCGTTGATCTGCAGGCGCGACTCGACGAGAAGGATGCGCTGCTAACCCAACTGCAGACGAGTCTGGAGTCTCGAAAGTCGGTGGACCGCCCATCTACCGCAATCGCCGGGCAAATTCCCGCGGCTGCGGCTCCGACGGTCCCTGATGCAGTCCCGTCGGGGGCATTGGCCGATCGGCCTCAGACGGCGTTGCCCGCAGTATCCGAACCGGCCGGTTCCACGACGAAACCCTCCGCAAGCTCGACGACTGCGACCGGCAACGAGACGGAATCCGCTCCAGTTCCTACACGCGATCAGCCGGCGGTGACGCCGATAACGGATCGGCCGGCACCCGTGGCGGCACCGAAGCCCCTGCCTCTACCCGTCATCCAGTCAAACGAGACCGACGATGAGGTCGACGGCTTTGGTGTCGTCGGCGCCTTCGCGACAGCCTTTGCGGTGGCGCTCGGCGGATTGTTGTTCTGGCGACGAAAGTTGGCGCAGTCGGGAGGCGTCGAGGACGAGGCAGCGAATGAGCACGCCTCGATCGAGCCTGCGAGTAGGGAACAACGTACGACAGCAACAGCCGAAATAGCCGATGAGAGCGAGCAGACGTCGGATATTGCCGATGGCATTGCAGAAGAACCCTTGCTTCCTGCCGGCCGCGAGTCAAGGGCGGACCAAGACGACGTCGACCCGATCTTTGAGTCCGACGTCTATCTCGCATACGGTCGTTACAAGCAGGCCGAAGAAGCCATGCGCAGCGCGATCAGTGAACACCCCGATCGTGAAGCCTACCGGCTGAAACTTCTCGAGGTCTTCGTCGCGAGTCAGAACAAGGATGAGTTCGAGGAGTATGCCGCACGGCTGAGTGAGCGGGGTGCGGCGAAGGACGAGGAGTTCTGGCAGAAGGTCTGCGACATGGGGCAGAAGCTTTGCCCGGATAGCCCGTTGTTCACCGAACAGGCGGATTCAAATGCTTCTCCGGTCCTCGAACCCGAGGATGAGACGGATCGCTTGATCGAGGACTTGCGAAGTTTCAGTCTGGACATCCCGGCAAAAAGCCCGCCGAAAGGCGAATCCGCGGCGTTGGATACGCATGTCGTGCTCCCGTCGTTGGAGCCCGACGAAGTTGCGGCTAACCAGTTGGAACCGGAAATTTCTCGTGCAATCGACTGGACAACGGTCGATTTCGACGAACCATCGATTGGTGTAGCGGCGACGGCGAGCGAAACCGATGGCTTGGTCGCCGACGCGGCGCAGGACGAGCGTGTGATCGAGTTTGAGCCGGTCGCCGGGTCTCCGCTCGAGAACAATGGTCCGATGGCTGCGGAGCAAACGGAAGGCCAGCAGTCAATCGATGAAATACTGAAGGAGCTTTCCGCCATCCATTATCGACGGCATCAGGATACCGATCCGGGTGAGAGCGTTGATCAGGGTGGGGTTGACGATAATGTATCGGAAGGCGCGCCCGGTGTGACCGCGGACGTCAATCACGCTGGGGTCGGTCTGTCCGCGGCTCATACCGAACTGGACGTCGAGTTTCCGGAGATCGATGATCTGGAAACACGACTCGATCTTGCACGCGCGTATGCCGATCTCGAAGACTATCCTCAAGCGATCGCGTTGTTGGAGGATGTCATCCGGGACGGTACCGACCGCCAGAAGGCGGAAGCGACCGAGCTCATGGGGCGCTTTTCAAGCGTCTGACACGACCGTTCGACCGCGATCGCCGCTCACGGAATCGCCGCCAGAATCAAGCTCGTCTGTCGGTCAGTCGGTCGTTCAGTAGGGCCAGTGCTGCCCTTTGCATGTAATGAAATCCCACACCTGCGGACAGTGGTTGCGGATTCCCTCCATCACCTCGTCCACCGGGCCCATGCACGGCAGACGTACGCCGTGATAGTCGATTGCGCGTCCGACCGCGACGAAATGAATGCCGAATCGCTTTAACAAGCGTAAGAGCGTGGGTTCCATGACGGCAAACCACATCTTGATGTCATGTTCACTGCTCATTCGGACGATGGCTTGGAACAGACCAAGGGTTATCTGCGGGAGCGCTCGGCGTTCTTCCTGAACCCGTCTCAAATGATTCGGCTCGACGACTCCGTGTGTGGTTTCGGCTTCCCCGACGCGTCGCCGAAATTGCTTGGATACCGCGAATCGCGAGATCTCGGCAATCTGTCGACGCTCATAGTTCGCGAGACGATACTTCCACGCCTCGCGATCGATCTCGCAGTAGCGCTCGATCGGCAGAGGCTTCCGCGGATCCATCTGGTCGGTAAGGATTAACCGGACCGTTGCCGCAACGGCCCCGGTCTTGCGGTGCATCAACAGCGAGTGAATGGCCCGTTCGTCGAACTCGTCATGCTCCCGTCCATCGCAGTGGGAGTTGGGGTCCTCGTAGGAATGCTCCACGCAGTAGACTTGATATCGAAGCGCCATTGCGCGTTCGATATCGGCATCTTCAGTCGCGGCCGCAATCTCGAAATATTGATCAAACGCGTCAAGGCCTCCGTCGATCATGCGGCTGCTCCCGGAAAATGGTTAATCGAGGCGCCCGATCGCGCGGTGTAGCAACGTAAGACCATCATGTGTCGATGCCCCAGCATTCGTCGTACGGTCAGCGTTGGATTCCGGAAACGAGAGAGTTCAGCAGAGGTAAGCTCGCAGTGTACCGGTGCATGTCAGGTATGCCGGCCTTTCTGCGCGTTCCATCCCTCCACCGTCGTCAACGCCCGGCATATAAGCGCGGTTGGCCTTCGCAAAGAAAAAAAGGCTCAGCCGCAAGTATAGACGCTGGCGGCCAATCCCGATGTGATTCGCTTCCATGATTCTGAGGGCGACTCTGCACGGCGTCGATGCGCCGCCGTGGCGAGTTTCTGGCGATCTGGTGGGTTGACAATTCGAGGTTTGTCCTGCGTCCGGATCATGAGAACCGGGGCTGGAACATGGAAGGTGAGGCATCAAAAGGCTGTTGCTGCATGCGTGGCGGTTCGGACGGCGATCGAGTCCTGGGATTCAAGTGGCCAGAGGATAACAGAGTCCCGAATGCCCTATGGTTCAACGGCGACTCGTGCTCGGCCTCTTGGGATGCTTGGCGGTACCGCGGGCGCGGGGCACGGGCGAATGGCCATGACGTCCCCGGTTCATGGGCGTTTTCCGTCCCTTTACCACGGTCGACTTCGGCTTCTGGACCCGGCCCACGTTGGATGGCTTCGCTTTCGGGACGGTAGGGGCCGAGGAAGCACTTCGCGACGCGCGCTGAAGCGTTCGGCGTTGGAAGTGCCGATCGTTCGACGATGGCTTTTTGCTGGAGAGGGCCGCCCTTGCCCGGTGCGATGAAGCCTTGTTTCCCTTCCTCGCTCGGTCTCGGTGGGCGGAATGGTATCGCGGGGGCCGAGGCTGCGATGACCGGTGCGTAATGGACCGGTGCCGCCGCCCACTGGTGTGCTGAACCGCGCCGCGCCGATGTCGCTTGGCGGAAGCGTGCGTGCGCCCATGTTCGAGACGCCGGTTCTTGCCAATCCGTCGGCTATAAGGCCTGGCCGTTCGTTGGGCTCGATGAAGTACCCCGCGTGCTGCATGGTGCGATCGCGTATGTGCTCGGTTCACGGCGGTCCGTCGGCGCGCATTCCGAACGCTCGTTGCACGACGGCCTTGATGCGAGTAGTGTCGCCGGCTGGCCCGCGCCGATGCACGGTGGTGTGTTGGTCGTGCCGACCGTCGAACCTGATGATGTCTATGGCTTCCGCTCGATCGCTTATGCGAGGGTCGGGTGATCAGGGTATCCGTCGATCGTTCGGCTTGGCTCGACTGGTACCGGTATCGCGGTGTGTAACGGTGTAGTGGCGTTGTACCACTGTCGTAGCTTGAACCGGAGTCATCCTCGTCGTCCTCTTCCTCGTCGTCCTCATCGTCGGCGGCAGCGACCACCAGCTCCGGGGTTGCAGAGACAGCCGCGACAACGTTGCGGGACAGCGCCCCTGTGGTCAGTAGTCCGAGGACCTGGAGCAGCGCCAGTAGGGCTGCGAGAATCCTGCTGGCCTCCGAAGGCCCTATGCGTCGGCTAGGGATTGTCATGGAATCGGTTGGGGACTGGAGTGGCCGATGGGCATCCACGGGCGCCCCGGCCGAAGGCGAGCATATCATTCCGACGGAGTACACCATGGCGCATCGGCGCTGTCCAGCGCTACGGTCGAGCTTCCGACCTCGACTTGCGTCGGCTCCAGGTTAACGGAAGCCGATCCCGTTCCATTCGGGGAATAGGGGCTCGATTTGTCGCTACGGGGATTGCCGCAAGTATCGAACCTGGGCGATCAGGATCGTCGCACCCCAGACGATTGCGGCGATCATCGCTATCCGTCCGATCCAATAAGTCGAAGCGGCGAGCACGTGGTCGTAGTCCAGAAGACCGGTTCGTTCGAGCAGGTTGTTCCAGTCGTGTCGCTCCGGTGCGTCGAAGCCGGTTCCACCGCCGAGCAATGGCAGCGCAAGGGCGCGGGCGTCGTCGATGTACACCGCGAGGTCCATTGCGCTTTGCCCGAGCCACCAAAGCGCAACACTGGCGGCGAACGGGTTGTCCTCGCGCAGCAGGAACGCGAGCATGACAATGAGCGGCATCAGCAGCTGACCCAAGCTGCCGCCGAGCACATACATGAAGTCGCCAAAAGGGAAGAACAGCACGTGTCCGGCTTCATGGAATACGAGATCGACGCGATGGAGAAACGCACCGCCGAGCGCTTCGGCGTCGCTCGGACTCATCGCGACGTACCATCCTCCCCATGCACAGAGCGCAAGCCAGAGTGCGAATCGTCCGCTCCATGTCGACCAGTCGCCGACATCCGTTGCGCGTTCGCTCAACCAGTCACATTCATGGATGGGCTCGCACGCGTTGGATTGACGATGAGGCTCGGCGAGGTCCCGCTCGGTGGACAAGATCTGCCAACGCTGCCATTTCCAGAACACCAAGCCGCAGTGCGGGCAGATCTCCCCGAGCGACTTGCCTTGAGGGTCATGGTGGCCGCATTCGGGGCATTCCGTGAAGTTCAAGGTTGTCTGCCGGAATTCTCGTTTTAGCATCGCGATGAGTCGGTTCCGTTCGATCCCGAGCGGCGACGACCCTGTATTGGTGCAAGTTACCCGTCGACGGCTCTCGATTGGGCGACCTGCCAGGCCAGTTCGGGACTGTTTCCGATGGGGCGTCCGCGGGGATATCAACGATGCGGACGGGAACGTCGCGGGAACCCCCAAGTTGCACAAGTAGTATAGGTTACCCGATCGTAGCGCTGCGGCATGGCATTTGCTTGCCTTCACGGTGGAGCACCGAATCCGCCCAGACTAGCGGGTGGTCTTGGGCGGAGACGCGTTGCCGGATCGGTGCGAGCCATCGATTCGCGCACGTTTGTGGTGCGTGATGTGGGTTCGGTGCGGACTGATGTCCGCGCTCAGTGACCTACCGATCCAATCCGGCGAGACGCAGGCCGCGCAAATTGGACAGGGTAACGCCAGTTCGACGGGTCGCAACGGGTTTTGCGCTGTTCGGCATGGTATTTGCCGTCGCCTGGGTCGGTTACCTCGGCTTCGGTTGTCACCCGCTGGACTCGTTGTACATGGTCGTCATCACGATCTTCGGGATCGGCTACGGCGAGTTCTGTCCGACGACCGACGAGGCGCGATTGTTCACGGTGTTCGTCATCGTGGCCGGAACCTTGTCGGTACTGTTCACATTTGGTGGGGTGATCCAGATGATGACCGAGGGCGAGTTACATAGAGTATTGGATCAGCGACGAAAGACCCGTGACATTGCGGGTTTGACGGAGCACATCATCATCTGTGGCTTCAATCACATCGGCCAGGTGTTGGCCCAGCAGTTGAAAGCCGCCCAGCGCCAGGTTGTGATCGTCGACGAGGATGGGCAGGAACTACAACTGGCCGAGGAACTGGGCTATCGGGTGTGTCAGGGGGACCCGAAGGATGAGAAGACCCTGTCGCTAGCCGGCGTGGAACGTGCCAAGGCATTGGCCACGGTGCTGCCGGACGATGCGCAGAATCTGTTCATTACGCTGACTGCGCGTGGCCTGAATCGCGAGATGACGATTCTCGCACGGGGGGACGTCCCCGCAACCGAGAAAAAGCTGCGCCAGGCCGGAGCCGACCATATCATTCTTCCGGCCGCGATCAGCGGCATGCGGATGGCGAACCTGATCACGCAACCGAGTGCGATCGATTTCCTCCGGCAGAGTGGGGAGCGCGAGCAACTCAACGAGATGCTCGGACACATCGAACTGCAGATCGACGAGTTGACCGTTTCCGAAGGGTCCGCACTCGACGGGTTGAGCATCGGCGACATCGACGTGTCGGGTAAGGGGGCATTCATCGTCGTCGCTGTGCGTCGGGCCGGGGGAGAGGTCGTGACCCATCCAGCGGCCGAGGAGCGCGTGCGCGGCGGTGATGTGATCATCGTGCTTGGGCACCAGGGTGATATTCCGCAATTCGCCCGGCGCTATGACGTCTCGCATCCGTCGCGCTATCGAACCGGCGCCCGCGGCTGAACTCGACGCCGCTGTCGAGCACGTCGGGATCGATCGAATCCGCATCCTCGACCGCGATGAGCGGAATCCCGCCCCGGGCGTCACGGGCCCAGGACAGGCGGACCACTCCCGCGTGACTGAGGTCCGCTCAGGCGGCGTTCGTCTCGGTCGCCAGGGGGCTCGACCGTCCGCCCGCGAGGGCGTCGATCTGTTCGAACAGGTAACGCGCGAATGGAATCGCGCAGGTGAATGCCGGAGAGACGGCGTTCAAGACGTGGAACGATGACTGATCGCCTTCGAAGCGGAAGTCCATGTCGAGCCGGCGCGCCTTCAGGTCGTACAACTGCGCACGGATACCCGGTGGTCCCCAGTGGCGGTAGTCGCTGGCGCGCACGCCGGTAGCCAGTTCAGACGCCAATCGGGCCATCCGTGTTCGCGAGTACTTCGCCAGTTCCTCGACCGCGAGGCGACGGAAGCCGAAGTCGTTGCGCAGGAAGAGCCCGAGTTCCCGCAGGACGATCTCCCACATCTCCGAGATCTGGAAGTTCGTCAGCCCCTTGTAGTGTTCGCGCCAGAATGCCGGAATCGCGGTCGGTCCGAGCTTCGTGCGTCCCTCGGCGTTTATTGTGAAATGCACACCGAGGAACGGATTGCGGAGGTCGGGAACCGGGTAGATGTTCGTGCGCACCGAACCGGGCGGTTCATCGCTGTAGAGGTACAGGCCCTTGAAGGGGATGATGCTGTAATTCTGCGAGAAGCCGAAATCGCGGGCGATGTGGTCCGCGTAGAGTCCTGCCGCGTTGATGACGTAACCTGCCTGGATCGTGCCGCCGCTCGTGCGTATGCCTTCCGGGGTTCGGGCGATGTAGGCGGTCGAGGACCGAACGTCGATACCAAGACGTACGGCATCGTCGACCAGGGCAGCCATGACGCGCTTGGGGTCGACCGACGCCGTCGTTGGTGACCAGAGCGCACGTTCGAAGGTCTTGACGCGCGGTTCGATCTCCCGGGCCTCGTCCGCGCTGATCTCCTGGAGTTCGACGCCATTCGTCCGGCCACGCCGCAGCAGTTCGCCCAGGGTCTCGACCTCCGCGGCATTGCGGGCAACGACCAGCTTGCCACAGCGGTTCAACGGAATATCGTGTTGGTCGCAATATGCGGACAACTCGCGGTTTCCGTCTCGGCAAAACTTGGCCTTCAGGCTGTCCGCGGTGTAGTAGAAACCCGCATGAAGCACGCCGCTGTTGCGTCCACTTGCGTGCAATCCTGCCTGTGGCTCCTTTTCTATCAGCGTGACTCGGCTATCGGGATGGCGTTGCTTGGCAGTCAATGCCAGATTGAAGCCGATGACCCCTCCGCCGATGATCAGAAAGTCGGTTGTCGCAATGGTCATCTGTCACAACTCCATGACGGCCTTTCGGCAATAGAACGCTTCAGCAAAGCCGGTCGTTGACGCGCACTCGATGCCTCTTAGCCTCATCAAACCGAGAAAGGTCTCAGGCGTGAACCACTGCTTGTTCGCCTCGCTGGCGAAGCACTGATGGAGATAGTCGATCTTCAGCTGCGTGCGCTGATCGTCCGCGGGTACGAACAGATTGGGTGAACCTAGCCCGCCGTCATACTTCGGTATTTCGTACTCGAGGATGAAATGATCGCGGAACGTGTTCCACGTCAGTTCGCTGGTCACTCGATGGTCCTGATGAAGGTCGTTGCCGGCGTGCGTGAAGATGAGGTCCGGCGCGACGTCCTTCTTTACGGCCTCGAAGAAGTCCTTGATGTCGGCGCCGACGTACGGGAAGTAACCGTTGCGGAACGACTCGATGCGCACGACGGGTTCGACGGCATCGCTCAGGAACAGTGCGGCGCTTCGTCGTGCTTCGGCGGCACGGACCGGATTGGACGCTAGCACGACCCAGTAGTAGCGAGCCTTGGGGTATTGCTTGACCAGATGCAACACCGTCGCGCCGCAGCCGATCTCGATGTCGTCGCAATGCGCACCGAGCAGCAGTATGGTGCCGACTCGGTCTGGCGTCAGTCCGATCATCGCGGGGAACCGGCCGGTTCGCCGTACGGTAGCTGGCCGCACGGCGCTATCGGTCGCGCGATGTCAGCGGTGCCTTTGATGCGCGATGTGCTCACAGGCGATCGATGATCTGCTGGGCCGCCTTCTCGCCGCTGACGAAGGATTCATCCGTCCAGATGTACTCCCAGAGTCCGTAACGTCCGCAGTATGCAATACCCAGTTCATCGAGATAGGCATGCACGATCTTCAGGGCGTCGGCACGCTCCAGGTCGAAGATGACTTGCGCATAGGGTATGTGCAGCACGTTCTCGAAGATCACCTGATCGGTGTCGCGCAGCAGTCCGCAGCGAAGTAGGTCGCCTTTCACACGTTCCACGTACTCTTGCGCGGGGCGTTCGAGAGGACGGTACTTCTTCGAGAAGTAGACCTCGATCTGGAACGCGCCGCAGCCAGGGGGTACGTTGTTCGGCGACTGCATGTGCGGCGTGCTGAGTCGGGTGATCGTGAAGTCGAGGTCGTAGAAATAGGTCCAGTGCGCGTCGGTCAGATCGGCGCGATCGATGCCGAGCGTGATGATCAGTCCCTCGGTGCATGCGAGCTTTCCGGCTGCCGCGAGTACGTTCGCCGGCACTCCCTTGATTCGTGGGATCAGCTCCGTCAACGGCATCGACGAGATCAGATGATCGTAGGATTCGATCTTTCCGTTGGCGAATCGCAGCGTCTTCTCGCGCGGATCGAGTTCACTGAGTTCGTGTTCCAGCCTGAGTTCCATCTGGCGCGAGAATTCAGCGAGATAGGCGGCGAATCCGCCGTGTTTCGGATAGCGGAATTCCGTGATGTAGTGCACGTTGGGAGGCGATGGGGAGAGCGCACCCTGCAGCACCTCGCTGAGTTCCGGTCGGTAGATGCGCGGCGCGACCCAGTCGGTGCTCATGTTATCGGCGGTCGTCGTGTGATACTTGACCGTGTAATTCGCCGGGAACGTGTCCGCGAAGGTCTTGCCGAAACAGGTGTACAGCCAGTCTTGGTAGTTCCTGATCGACTCGGCCGACTCACCCCGTACCTTGATGAAATCCTCAATGATCGACACGACCAGATCGGTCGGCAGCCCAAAGAGGTTGCATTGCGCCGGGTGGCGAATCCAGCGGCCTTGCCAGTAATTATTGACGTAGGCCTTGGACTCGAAGTACTCGCCGCGCACGTTGTTCGCGAGGAGATCCTTAACGTGCTGGTTCTTTGTGAACGAAATGTGCGGGCCTTCGTCCAGCGTGAAGCCGCTGTCGAACCGATGCGATGCGGTGTGACCACCGTAGTGGTTCTTTTTCTCGTACATCACCGCTGGTACCTTCGTCTCGTGCAAACGGTAAGCGGCGCCGAATCCGGCCATCCCCGAGCCAATAATGGCGATCTTGCTCATGAGTTCCCCAAAACGTGCTGACCAAGGTGCGACTGCCACCAGTCGATCGTACTGCGAAGGCCGGAGTCGAGATCATGTCGCGGCTTCCAGCCAATCGTTCCATAGAGGCGGCTGGTGTCGGCCAGAACCAGCGGCAAATCATTTGCGCGTGCCGGAAGCGCGCCGAGTTTGACGAGTTCCGGGCGGCCGATCAATTCCCCGATCCGCGAGACGATCGTCTTCAACGCGATCGGTTGACCGCAACCGATGTTGCAGGGACCGTTGAAGCTGCTGTCGACCAGTGCGACCATCGCATCCGCGACGTCCTCGACGCTCATATAGTCGCGGATCTGCTCGCCGTGCGAGCATGGCGCCGGCTCACCAGACAGCAGCTTGCGGATGACCGAGGAGACCAGCCGATCCGGGTGCTCGCGTGGACCGTATAGAAAGAAGATCCTGCCCCACGCGTAACCGATGTCGGTCAGGTTGCAGTAATGCGAGACGATGTCGTGCAGGCTGTTCTTGCAGATCCCGTAGTAGGTGTCGGGCTTGGTCGGCGTCAGTTCTTCGGAGCAGTAGCCGTAGCGCCAGTCGTACTCGTAACACGAGCCGCCGAACACCGCGCGCTTGCCGCCGGCAGCCTGAAAAGCGCGCAGCAGATCGATGCTGCGCTGCACCCACGCGGCATTGTCGAGGTAATTGATGACCTTGCCGGGTACCACGTACCAGGCGAGATGCAGCAGGTGGGTCGGTTCCACCGTTGTGATCAGACGTTCCGCGGCGCCGGCATCGAACAGATCGCCGCGGTGCCACGTGACTCCGGGAAAATCCACATCGACCGTGCGTGACTGCACGGCGTGAACCTCGTAGCCGCGCGCCAGCAAAGGCGCGAGGCAGTGATACCCTATGAACCCGGAGGCGCCGGTGACGAGGACCCGTTTCATATTGCGAATGCTCCTGCGAAAATGCGCCGCGATCTAGCTGACCAGGTCGGGCCAGTTCTTATCGGGATCGGAAACCAGGCCGATCGGCAAGGGCCAGGTGATGCCCAGCGCCGGGTCATCGTAGCGGACCCCGGTCGCGTGGGCCGGCGCGAAAGTCTTGGTTGTCGAGTAGGACATCTCGGCGCCGTCGCACAGCGCTTGATACCCCTGGGCAAATCCCTCCGGAACATAGATCGCGCGGTGATTCTCCGCGCTCAATTCGACGCCGAACCACTGGCCAAACGTCGGCGAATGCGGGCGCAAATCGACGATGACGTCGTAAATCGCCCCGGCCAGGCAGCGGACGATCTTGACCTCGGCGAACGGCGTCGTCTGGTAGTGCAGTCCGCGGACGGTGCCGGCCCGCTCATTCCAGCCGATGTTGATCTGAGCGATTCGCGTATCGAGGCCGAGTTGGCTGAGCTCGCCCGCGCACCACACGCGAGAGAAGAATCCACGCTCGTCGCGCTTCGGCTCGATATCGATCAGGTATGCGCCGCTCAGCGGCGTTTCGGTGAAGATCATGGTGGTGTGAACCCTGTAGGCCGGGGCAGTGCGATCGGTGCTAGTGCGTCCAGAAAAACTCGCTATCGATCTGCGCGGTGCGAATCAGATATTCGAGTTGAGATAGGCGCGTGAACGCCCGGAATTCGAAGGTCTCGCGGCTCATGGCAATTCGCTCGAAGACTTCCCGAAGCTGCTGCGCGCCGCGCCGCGCATCCCATTCGCACTTGAAATTCGGTAACTGCCGGTGGATTTTTTCGAAGCTCACGCGATAACTGCGATTGTCGGGGCTGGGCTTGCCGAACGAGAGCTCGCATCCGGGGAAGCTATCGGCGACGATCTCGGCGATTTCGCGGACCCGATAGTTGTCCCCATCGTGTCCCACGTTGAAGACCTCCTTGTGGACGGCTGCCGCCGGCGCTTCGATCGCACAAATGATCGCGGTGCAGATGTCCCGGATGTGGACTAGCGGCCGCCATGGCGTGCCGTCCGAGGTCATTGCAATCTTCTTGGTCGTCCACGCCAGTCCGGCGAGATTGTTCAGGACGATGTCGAAGCGCATCCGCGGCGAGGCGCCGTAGGCGGTGGCGTTGCGCAGGAACACCGGCGAAAACGACGCACCGGCCAGCGCGCTGACGTCGCGCTCGACCATGGCCTTGCATTGGGCGTAGGCGGTCTGGGGGTTGAGCTCACCGGTTTCGTCGAGGACATCCGACTTGCCAATGCCGACGCTGCACGAGGAGGTAAACGAAACGCTCGACACCGGCCCTTTGGCATTTTCCGCCAGCGCAACCGAGCCGGCGTGATTGATCTTGAACGCCGTCTCCGGATTGTTCTGGCTCAGCGGATCGTTCGAGAGTTCGGCCAGATGTACGACGGCATCGAAACCCTTGAGATCGGATTCCCGGATTCGACGCAGGTCATCGCTGATCCGCATCGGGAAACGGGGAATCTGCTTGCATGCCAAAGCCAGCCGTCGCGGTAGAAGCCGGTATCGAATCCCGTGACCCTCGTGCCCGCGTTCCATCAGCAGGGGAACGTACGACGCCGATGTAGCCTTCGACGCCGGTGAGTCGGAAAACCCTTCATATTCGAACCCGCAAACGATGAACAATGATCCGCGCCGAGTGGACGGATCCTCGATTCTGATTGCCGACGCGAACTTGGTCGGGGACGGCTCACGGTCGTGCCCCGTCGGCACGCCTTGCCGGTGAGGTAAGCGGCCTCTTCAAATCCAAGGGGTGAGCGTCGGATCCGGTGCGGCTCGTTTTCGCTCAACGAGTACGTCCGCCGCTTCGTCAAGGCTAGCACGTTTCCGATACGTGTTCGGTTGGCGCCGCACCCCCTCTGCGGCCGGCCTCCCGGCTCCATTGCATGCCCTCGGCCCGATGGGCCTGGGATCGTTGCCGGTATTCTACAAGCTTCGACGGGATCAAGCACCCGCCGATCGTGTTCGGCTAGCGCTCGCCGTGGGCTTCTGGCCGGGTAGCTTAGGCGTGCTCAGCGCATTCCTTATGGCGGAAGCACGATACCAGGTGATCATTCACCATCCCTACGGCCTGCATGTGCGCGTAACAGATCGTGCTGCCGACGAACTTGAAACCGCGCTTCTTGAGGTCCTTGCTCAATGCGTCGGAGATCGGCGTCGTCGACGGTACCTCATCCTGGCTTCGCCAGTGATTGATCCGTGGCCGTCCGCCGACGAATTCCCACAGATATTCGTCGAGGCTCAGGCCCTCGGCGATCAGGTCGAGTACCCGGCGGGCATTGTTGATCGCCGACTCGATCTTCTGCCGGTTGCGGACGATTCCGCTGAATTGCATCAGGCGCTCGACCTCGGACGTGCCGAATTCGGCGACTCGGACCGGGTCGAAGTCCGCGAATGCCTCGCGATAGCCCTCTCGCTTATGCAGGATCGTCGACCAACTCAAGCCGGCCTGCGCGCCTTCTAGAATCAGGAACTCGAACTGTCCCCGGTCATCATGCAGTGGCAGTCCCCACTCCTCGTCGTGATACCGCAGGTACGACTCCGACATTCCGGCGTAGGACCAGGCGCAGCGTGGTAGCGCGGCTGATGTCATGTCCCTGGGCCCGTACTGCTTCTTAAGGACACCCGACGCTCGCGTCGTGGCGACCGGGCACAGTGGGGACGAGGCACTGAACTCAGGGGCTGACGACCGTTGCGCGGGTAATCACGATCGGCGTTTTCGGAACGTCCGTCGGCATCGGGCCACCGGCACCGGTTGGTACTTTGGCCATCTCGTCGACGACGTTCATGCCTTCGACGACTTCGCCGAATACCGCATAGCCCCATCCTTGCGGGGTCGGATTGCGGAAGTCCAGAAACGCATTGTCGACGTAGTTGATGAAAAACTGCGCGGTCGCCGAGTTGGGGTCGGGCGTGCGCGCCATTGCGATCGTTCCGCGCTTGTTCTTCAAGCCGTTGTCAGCCTCGTTCTTGATCGGCGGATTCGTCGGTTTCTGCTTGAAGTCGGCGGTGTAGCCGCCGCCTTGGGCCATGAATCCGGGAATGACTCGGTGAAAGATCGTTCCGTCATAATGCCCCTGCTTGACGTACGAAATGAAGTTCGCCGAGGAAACAGGTGCCTTGGCGGGATCGAGTTTGACGACGATCGCGCCGAGAGAGGTTTCGAGTTTGATCTTGGTCGGTTCGGTCATTTTCGGTTTTTCCTTTGCCGCGAGCGGCATTGCAGTGAGTGCGACGAACGCAATGGCGTTCAACAGCAGGAGAGGGCGAGAACGTGATTGCATGGGCTGTTACGGATGATCGTCCTGAGGTTCAGGGTTGCGATTCGATTTCGTATTCGTAGAGAGGATCCATGGGTGTTCCGGCATCCAGATGGACCAGTTCGCGAATGATACCGTCATGCAGACCGTAAACCCAACCGTGCAACTCCGGTCCCGCGCGTGTCGCCCAGGCGCGCTGTACGGTCGAAGTCTGCGCGAGGTTGTGGACTTGCTCGATCACATTCAATTCCACGAGACGGTTCTGCCGCTCGGACGGCGGTGAAACCATTTCCAGCGAGTTCCGATGCAGGCGGTAGATGTCCTTGATATGCTTCAGCCACTTGTTCAGCATCAGTTCCAGCGGCTTGGCCTTCCGCATGGCCGCCTCGATTCCTCCGCAACCGTAATGCCCGCAGACGATGATGTGTTCGACCCGCAGATGGTCGACTGCGTATTCCAGGGCGCTCAGCAATGCCATGTCGGAGTTGACGACAAGGTTCGCTATGTTGCGATGGACGAAGATTCGGCCGGGCTCGGTATTCGTGATCTCATCGGCATGCACGCGGCTATCCGAGCAGCCGATCCAGAAGAACTGGCAGCTTCGCTCATCCGAAAGCTTCTCGAAGAACTGCGGGTCCTGGGCGACGTTTTCCTGAGCCCAGGCCTTGTTTTCGAGCAGCAGACGTTCGATCGGCCTCATGGCACGGCCTCGGTTCCCGGCCGCTTGCTGGCTGGAGCGGGGTCGACCCTGGGGGCTCCGATCAGGCTGCCGAAGTTGCGCAACTCGACCTTGATATCCTGCTCGCCCGATGCGGCGACAAAATCCTCGATCGCCTCGAGGATATCCTGATCGACGAATTGCGCGCGGCTCGCATCAATGATCACATAGGATGCCGGCTGGATCGATTGCAGATAACTCCGCAGCAATGCCTTGTTCAGAAATGAAACATCCTTCTGCAGTCGGAGCAGATAGTTCCTGCCGTCCTGGGTCAGGCTCATGGCCGCGTGGAAGTTCGCTCGGACCACGAAATACAGGCCGATGACCATGCCGATGCCGATGCCTTTCAACAGGTCCGTCACGAGGATCGCCAGGATCGTCATCACGAACGGAATCAGTTGATTAGGCCCCTTCCGATACATCTCGACGAAGTGCTGCGGCTTGGCCAGTTTGTAACCGGTCAGCAACAGAATCGCCGCGAGCGCCGCGAGCGGAATCAGGTTCAAGGCCCAGGTCAGCATGCACACGCTGAACAGCAACAGCAGGCCATGGATGAAGCTCGCCATCTTGGTTCGGCCACCGGCGTTGACATTCGCCGCGCTGCGCACGATGACGGCGGTCATCGGCAGCCCGCCGATCAGACCGCTGATGATGTTGCCGATTCCCTGGGCACGCAACTCGCGATTCGTCGGTGCGACCCGCTTCAACGGATCGAGCTTGTCGACCGCTTCTAGGCTGAGTAAGGTTTCCAGGCTCGCGACGATCGCTACGGTGGTTGCGATGACGTAGATCTCGGGATTGCGCCACTGCGAGAAGTCGGGGTGCGTCAGGTGATTGACGAAGTCCCCCAGACCGGCAACCGCCGAGAGATTCACGAGATGTTCGTTGAGGATGCGATACTCCGGGAGATAAATCGACGTCAGAACGTTGTAGCCGACACCCCAAAGCACCGCGACCAACGGACCGGGCACCAGTCCGAGTATGCGATTCTTCTTGATGAACGTCGTTTCCCACGCCAGCATGATCAGGATCGCCACGACCGCGACCGTCGTCGCGCTCGGCGAGATCGCGCCGAATGACCTGAAGAGGTCGAGGACGGTGTCCTCGGCATTGAGCGGCATGTAGGTCTCATCGCCCTCCAGTTCGGCGTCGTAACCGACGGCATGCGGCAATTGCTTCATGATCAGGATCAGGCCGATGGCCGCGAGCATGCCCTTGATCACCGACGCTGGAAAATACGCGCCGATAACCCCGGCGCGCAGGATTCCCAGCGCCAGTTGAAGGACCCCGGCAAGCGTCACGGACAGCAGAAATGCTTCGAAACTGCCAAGCTTCTGGATCGCGGTCAGTACGATCACGGTCAGACCAGCCGCCGGGCCGCTGACGCTGAGTTGCGAACCGCTGGCCCAGGCGACGACGGTGCCGCCTATGATGCCGGTCACCAGTCCGGCGAACAGGGGCGCGCCCGACGCCAGCGCAATGCCCAGGCACAGCGGCAGGGCAACCAGGAAGACGACGATGCCGGCGGGCAGGTCGTGTTTGAGATGGTGGAAGTAGTTGTGCTTCATCGGTTTGGGGAGCATAGCCTCAGGCTGGTCGTGTCGGTGCTCCCGCAGGGCGGCGTAATACTCCTCAGCCGCTGGCGGGATCCGCATATTGGTAGATGGAATCGATCGGGCTGTCCGGTGGCAGCATGATCAATTGCTTGATCTGCCCGTCCTCCAAGCCATACACCCAGCCGTGAAGGACCGGTCGACGTTCCTCGCGCCAAGCGTGCTGAATGATCGACGTGTGCGTCAACGTGCGCACTTGTTCGATGATATTCAGTTCCACCAGCCGGTTGGTTCGCTCCTGCATCGTCGGCAGGGACTCGATTTCATCCTCGTACAAGCGGTAGATGTCCTTGATGTGCATCAGCCATTTATTGACCAGAACGAGGTCGGCACGCGGTTTCGCCAGAGCCGCCCGGATTCCTCCGCAGTTGTAATGGCCGCAGACGATGACGTGTGTGACCTTCAGGACGTCGACCGCGTATTGCAGGACGCTCAGGCTGTTGAAATCGGTCGTGATGATCTGGTTGGCGATATTGCGGTGGACGAAGATCTCGCCGGGTTGCGCGTTGACGATGATCTCGGCCGGCACCCGGCTGTCGGCACAGCCGATCCAGAGGAAGTCCGGCGTCTGGTCACTGGCGAGCCGTTGAAAGTACTCGGGTTCCTTCGCAGTTTTCTCCTCCGACCACGCCTTGTTTTCCAGTAGCAGTCTTTCAAACGGTCGCATCTGTTGTCTCGTTGGTTCAATCGCACCAGTTTACCTGCTTGTCTGGTTCATCTGAACCAGACAGCCCTCGGTCCGGGTTGATTTCAACCACGGGAATGTTCCGGACGTTACGCGTCGCTGGCGATTGCGCCCGGTCGGACATTATCAGTACGACCGTCGATTGACTACCTCCGACCCCTTAGCCTCGCCGGTTTCGTATTCGTCCGCGGGTATCGCCGAGGCGAATGCGCTCGGGTGATCCGGGTACCCACCGCCGATACGCTTGATCCAGGTCAGTGACGACGTGTCGCTCAAGCGGATTGCAAGATTCGGAAACAGTCCCAGCACTATCGAGCAAGCGGTCAGAACCGACACGACGATGAGTTCCCGTGGACGCAAATCGGCATGATCCTGATGTGTGGGCGGAATCGTCGGACCCAGGAACGCGCGGCGATAGAATCCGAGGAAATACGCGGCGCTGAGGATCAGCGTCGGCAGCGCGGCCAGCGCGAAACCGGCATTGAGGTCGAACATCCCGGCCAACATCATGAATTCGCCGACGAAACTGCTGGTTCCGGGCACTCCGATGCTTGCGAGCCCGAGCATGAAAAGGAAACTGCCGAGGAGCGGCATCGGCCTGAGCAACCCGCCGATCCCGGTCATTTCGGTCGAACCCAGCCGCTGATGCATGAACCCGGCGATGATGAACAGTCCACCGGAGACCAGCGAGAAATTGAGCATTTGCAGCAGGGTGCCTTGTAGGGCCGTAACGTTCAGCGCTGCGAGCGCGGCGACCGCCAATCCGACATGGCTGATACTGGCATAGGCGAGCAGGCGCTTGAAGTTTGTCTGTCGCAGCGCCAGCAGGGCGCCGTACAGCCCGCCGATCAAGCCCAGCGCCGCCAGCAACCAGCCATAGCGCACGGCCGCATGCGGGGCCAGCGGGAGCGCCACACGCAACAAGCCATAGACTCCGAGCTTGATGCCCGTCAGCAGCGCGATGGCTCCTGCCGAGCCTTCGGCGGCCGCCATCGGCAGCCAGGTGTGAAAGGGAAACAGCGGCGTCTTGATCGCGAAACCCAGCACCAGAAGCCAGAAGATCGCCGATTCCACGTCGGCTCCGACATCGCTGCTCAACAAGGCGTGATAGCCGAACGTCAGTCCGGATGGCAAGGGCGCACCCTGAACCTCGGCATGACTGATCGCCAGCAACACGATGCCGAACAGTATCAGGACGCCCCCGGCGAGCATCATCAGCGTGTATTGGGATGCCGCGACGCGTCGACGCGGTCCGGTTCCCCACAGCCCGATCAGGAAATACAGGGGTATCGGCGACATTTCCCAGAACAGGAAGAACAGCGCCAGATCCATCGCACAGAACGTGCCGACGGTAATGCTCTCGAGCAACAACAACAAGGCGAAGAACAGCCGACGCAGCGAGTCGATCGCCGTCCACGAGGCGAGAATCACCGAGGTGGTCAGCAGCGAAGTCATCAGCGGAAACGCCACCGACAGGCCATCCACGGCAACCAGGTAATCGGCGCCGATGCTTGGAATCCAGGAGTAGCGTTCAGTGAACTGTGGTCGCGCCGAATCCGCGTCGAACCACACGAGCAGAAGGGCGCTGCCCCCCAGTTCGACCAACGAGGCCGCGAGGGCCACGAGACGTATCGTGCGGGTTTGGCGGAGGCCGAGCACGACGCAGGCCGCGATCGCGGGCCATAGAATCAGCGCGCTGAGTATCGGAAAGCCGCCGTCCAGCATCAGGGGGGTGCCTCATAATCAGAACCGAAGCGGGGCGTGGTTCGAGGGACGCCGCCCATGATCGCGATTCGACGTGCGGTCGTTCCCGGGTCGTGCGACGGCATGTCTGCGCGTGTCCTGGCGTAGAGTCTTGAGGGTCGCGTACGGCGATCGCCCGACCTGAGGCCGGGTCCGCAATCACGGGTCATCGAAATCGCGTCCGAGCGTCGAACGGGAGCAGGCGACATGCTGCAGGTCCGGAACGAATTGGGTGACGCATGCCGCCTCATCGGATCGTGTCGTCAGGTGCCGATGCGAACCGCTCGGTGATCGCGGATACCGGGATCCTCACCAAGTTCTCCCACGGTTCCGTGTAAAAGCCAAGCCCGATCAACGCGCCGCAGACGAGCAACGCCAAAGCGGTCTCCGATCGGCTAAGCGCCTGTGTCACAGGACGCAGTCGTTGTTCGCGGCGGTCCGCCAGAAACGCGCGTTGAAAGGCCCACAGCAGAAAGGCCGCGGTGACGACATTGCCCAATGCCACGGCCGCGGCCGTGGCCCAGTTGCTTGCCGCGATCGCGCCTTCGAGCAGCAAGTGGGCCGCGTCGAAACCAGGTGTGCCGGGCATCGCCATCGTGCTCAGGGCGGCGATCAGGAACATCAGGCCGGTCAGCGGCTGGTATTCGAACAAGGCCCCCAACCGTGGAAGCAGCGTTGTCCGGGCCCGACGGTGCAACAGGCCGACGGTCAACAGCAGGCCGCAGGCGGCGAGGCCGAACGCGATCGTCAACAGCAGGGTGCCCATCAGCCCCTGCTGGTTCAGTGACAGCACGCCGACGATCAGCATGCCGGTGTTGCTGATCGCCGCATAGGCCAGCAGGCGACGCAATCCCAGTTGCATCAATGCCAGGATCCCGCCGTAGAACATGCCGATGACGCCGAGCAGGATCAGGAAGTTCTGCCAGTGTGAGACTCCGGCCGGCAACAAGGTCAGTCCGAAGCGCAGCAACGCGTAGACGCCGACCTTGATGCCAACCAGGAACAGGCCGAACGTCGCGAGCGTGCCGTCACGAGCGACGATCGGCAGCCAGGCGTGAAACGGAAACTGCGCGAGTCGCACCGCAAGACCGTAGAACATCAACACGAAAATGGTTGATTGCCAGGCATCCGGCGCCGGATGGCGGCTCAGTTCGACAGCGTCGAACGACCAGCGCCCGATGGTCCGCGCGTGCGACCACCCGATCAGCAGCACGGCACCGAGCAGCAATGCGAGCCCCCCGACCGCGAATCGGCGGTAGGCCGCGCTGGCCGCGCCGGGGTCCGGTCCGGTTCCCCAGCGTCGCAGCACATACGTGCAGGGAATCAGTTCGAGGCAGGCGAACAGCCAGAATTCCAACAGATCCAGCGTCAGAAACATGCCCATCAACGAGGCTTCGAAGCCGAATAAGGCCGCGATGTAAAGTCCCGGAGGGCGTTCGTCGACCACCTCGCGATAAAGCACCGCGAGCAAGGTGATCAGGGCCGTCAACAACACAAACAGCAG
>JAXMGB010000021.1:0-43738 GCA_046347485.1 Methylotetracoccus sp.
TCGCGCAGCGTCATGTCGAGCAGCAACGCGATGCGCGACGGCAGCGACTTCAGGAACCAGATGTGCGCGACCGGGCTGGCCAGCTCGATATGACCCATGCGTTCACGGCGCACCTTCGACAAGGTGACCTCGACGCCGCACTTCTCGCAGATCACGCCGCGGTGCTTCAATCGCTTGTACTTTCCGCACAGGCACTCGTAGTCGCTGACCGGGCCGAAGATCTTGGCGCAGAACAGTCCGTCGCGCTCCGGCTTGAAGGTCCGGTAATTGATCGTCTCCGGCTTCTTGACCTCGCCGTAGGACCAGGACCGGATCATGTCCGGCGAGGCCAGACTGATGCGGATCGCGTCGAATTCTTCGCTTTGCGTTTGGCGCTTCAGGAAATGGATCAAATCTTTCACGAACGTACTCTCCTCGTTTCCGAGATCTTCTGGGCTGTCGCGACTTCGCGACGGGCCGTCAATCGGCTGCCATCAGGCCTTGGCGAGAGGCCTGGACGCCATGGGCAGCGGGGTGCGCCACGGCGTCGAACACCGATCCGCCGTCAATCCTGTTCCAGCTCGATGTTGATACCGAGTGAACGGATCTCCTTGATCAGAACATTGAACGATTCCGGCATCGCCGCCTCCATCCGGTGATCGCCGTCGACGACGTTCTTGTACATCTTGGTACGTCCGTTGACGTCATCGGATTTCACCGTGAGCATTTCCTGCAGCGTATAGGCCGCGCCGTAGGCCTCGAGCGCCCAGACTTCCATTTCTCCGAAGCGCTGGCCGCCGAACTGCGCCTTGCCGCCGAGCGGCTGCTGCGTGACCAGACTGTACGGACCGGTCGATCGGGCATGCATCTTGTCGTCGACGAGATGATTCAGCTTCAGCATGTACATGTAGCCGACCGTGACATCACGATCGAAGGCCTCGCCGGTTCGTCCGTCGTAGAGGCGCGTCTGCCCGCTTTCCGGAAGCCTGGCCAGGCGCAGCATGTCCTTGATCTCGCGCTCGCTCGCACCATCGAACACCGGCGTCGCCATCGGCACGCCCTTGCGGAGATGCGTCGCCAGTTCGATGACCTCGGCGTCGGTGAGGCTTTCCAGGTCCTCGGGTCGTCCGGTCGACGAGTACACCTGATGCAGGAACTGCCGCAGCTCGTCGATGCGAGCTTTCGCATCCATCAATTCACCGATCCGGGTACCGAGACCTTTCGCGGCCCAGCCAAGATGGGTTTCCAGAACCTGACCGACGTTCATTCGCGACGGCACGCCGAGCGGGTTCAGCACGATGTCGACCGGCATGCCGTCCGCCAGGTGCGGCATGTCCTCGAGCGGCACGATCTGCGAGATGACACCCTTGTTACCATGGCGTCCGGCCATCTTGTCGCCCGGCTGTACGCGCCGCTTGACCGCCAGATAGACCTTGACCATCTTCAGCACGCCTGGCGCGAGATCGTCGCCCATCGTGATCTTGCGACGCTTCTCCTCGAGTCGCGTGTTCATCTCCTCGCGTTGTTGCGCGATGCGCTCGGCGATGGCCTCGAGTTGCAGATTGGTGTCCTCGTCCTGCACGCGCACTTCCAACCACTGCGACGGCTTCAGCGACTGTAGATAGTCAGCGGTGATCTCGGTGCCGCGCCTCAGGCCACCCGGACCCGAATCGGCCGTCTTGCCGAGCAGCATGGCTTCGACGCGTTGATGGAAGTCCTTCTCGATGATGCGCAACTGGTCGTGCAGGTCCTTCTTCGCGCGGTCGATCTCCGCCTGCTCGATCTGTTTCGCGCGCTCATCCTTCTTGACGCCGTCGCGGGTGAACACCTGCACGTCGATCACCGTGCCGTCCATGCCCGACGGAACACGCAGCGAGCTGTCTTTGACGTCCGAGGCCTTCTCGCCAAAAATCGCACGGAGCAACTTCTCCTCGGGCGTCAGCTGCGTCTCGCCCTTAGGCGTGACTTTGCCGACGAGGATGTCGCCCGCTTTCACTTCGGCGCCGATATAGACGATGCCCGACTCGTCGAGCTTGGCCAGCGCGGCCTCGCCGACATTCGGAATATCTGCGGTGATTTCCTCGGGCCCGAGCTTCGTGTCGCGCGCCACGCAGGTGCGCTCTTCGATGTGGATCGTCGTAAAGCGGTCGTCCTGCACGACTCGCTCCGAGATCAGGATCGAGTCCTCGAAGTTGTAGCCGTTCCAGGGCATGAACGCGACCAGCAGGTTTTGTCCCAGAGCCAGTTCGCCCATGTCGGTCGACGGCCCGTCGGCGAGGATGTCGTCCTTCCCGACACGATCGCCCGGCTTGACCAGCGGACGCTGATTGATGCACGTGTTCTGGTTCGAACGCGTGTACTTCGTCAGGTTGTAGATGTCGACGCCGGGGATTCCGGCCTCGGTCTCGTCGTCATTGACGCGGACGACGATACGGCCGGCATCGACGAACTCGATGACGCCACCGCGGCGCGCGATGACATTGACGCCCGAATCCTTCGCGACGATCCGCTCCATGCCGGTGCCGACCAGCGGCTTCTCCGCGCGCAGGGTCGGGACCGCCTGACGCTGCATGTTCGAACCCATCAGCGCCCGGTTGGCATCGTCGTGCTCGAGGAACGGAATCAGCGAGGCCGCGACCGAGACGATCTGCCTGGACGAGACGTCCATGTAGTTGATCATCTCCTTCGACGCCAGGCTGAACTCGTCCTTGTGGCGGCACGACACCAGATCGTCCTTCAGACGGCCTTCCTCGTCCAGCGCGACGCTAGCCTGGGCGATGTAGTACTGGCCTTCCTCGATCGCCGACAGGTATTCGATCTCGCTCGTCACGATACCGTCGATGACCTTCCGGTACGGCGTCTCGAGGAAACCGTATTCGTTGGTCCGCGCATAGACCGCCAGGGAGTTGATCAGGCCGATGTTCGGACCTTCAGGCGTCTCGATCGGACATACGCGGCCGTAGTGCGTCGTGTGTACGTCGCGGACTTCGAACCCTGCCCGCTCGCGCGCCAGACCGCCCGGGCCCAACGCCGACACGCGGCGCTTGTGCGTGACCTCGGACAGCGGGTTGTTCTGATCCATGAACTGCGACAGCTGACTCGAACCGAAAAACTCCTTGATCGACGCAGCCACCGGCTTCGCGTTGATGATCTCCTGCGGCATCAGGCTCTCGACGTCCGGCAGAGACAGTCGTTCTTTCACGGCACGCTCGACCCGGACCAGGCCGAGGCGGAACTGGTTCTCGACCATCTCCCCGACCGAACGCACACGGCGATTGCCCAGGTGGTCGATGTCGTCGACCGTGCCGCTGCCGTTACGAATGTTGATCAACTGCTTCAGTACATCGATGATGTCCTGATTGTTCAGCACACCCGGACCCTGGACCTCGTTGCGGCCCAGACGCCGATTGAATTTCATCCGCCCGACCGGCGACAGATCGTAGCGATCGGCCGAGAAGAACAGGTTCTCGAACAGCGATTGCGCCGCTTCCTTCGTCGGCGGCTCACCCGGACGCATCATCCGGTAGATCTCGACCAGCGCATCGAGCTTGCTGTCGGTCACGTCGATCCGCATCGTGTTCGACATGTACGACCCGCGATCCAGGTCATTGACGAACAGCGTTTCGATCGCGCCGATGCCAGCCGCAACGATCCTCGTCAGCACGTCCTCGGTAATCTCCTGATTGACCTTGGCAATCAGTTCACCGGTGCCCTGGTCGATGACGTTCCGACCGAGGATCTTGCCATACAGGTAGTCCCGCGGCACCTCGAGTTGCTTGCCGTCCCACTTCTCCAGGCGCCGGATGTGGCGAGCGGTGATCCGGTGACCTTTCTCGACCAGGATCTCCTCGTCGATCCGGACGTCGAAACTGGCGATTTCGCCGCGGAAGCGCTCGGGCCTCAGATCCCACATGAAGCGATCCCCTTCGATCGTGAACCGGTTCAGATCGAAGAACAGACCGATGATCTCCTCGTTCTCGAAACCCAGCGCGCGCAGCAGCACAGTCGCCGGCAGCTTGCGGCGACGGTCGATACGGACGAAGACGCAATCCTTGTGATCGAACTCGAAGTCCAGCCACGATCCCCGGTACGGGATCACGCGGGCATTGAACAGCAGTTTGCCGGACGAATGCGTCTTGCCGCGGTCATGATCGAAGAACACGCCGGGCGAGCGGTGCAACTGCGACACGATCACCCGCTCCGTTCCATTGATCACGAAGGTGCCGGTCTCGGTCATCAGGGGGATTTCCCCCATGTAGATTTCCTGCTCCTTGATGTCCTTGACGACCTTCGCATTGGCCGGCGCTTCACGGTCGTAGATGACCAGGCGCACGAGCACGCGCAGCGGCGCGGCGAAGGTGGCGCCGCGCTGCTGGCACTCCTTGACGTCGAAGGTCGAATCGCCGAGCCGGTAGCTGACGTATTCGAGGACAGCGTATCCCGAGTGGCTCTCGATCGGGAAAATCGATTTCAGTGCCGCATGCAGACCTTCATCGATACGGCTGTGATGGGTGACTTCGCTCTGCAGGAAGCGCTTGTAGGAATCGACCTGGGTCGCGAGCAGATAGGGTACGGTCAGTACGTCGCGGCGAGTGCCGAAGCTCTTGCGGACACGCTTTTTCTCGGTGAAGGAGTACGCCATAGTGATTCCCAAGCTGACTTGCTGCTGATAACTCGTTATGCTTTCTGCGCGGTCCCGGCCGATCCGCAGCGGGATGGGCGGCCGTCCGCACAGCGACGACGCGAAGTTCCGTCCGCGCCGCTAACGCCAAAAGGCCGGTGGCACGTGGCCACCAGCCTAGGCTCTCTGCCGTTTGCAGACCGTGGTTTCGACAATTATTTGATGTCGACGGAAGCGCCGGCCTCTTCCAACTGCTTCTTGATGTCGTCGGCGTCGGCCTTGCTGACCGCTTCCTTGACGGTCGACGGAGCGGCCTCGACGAGGTCCTTCGCTTCCTTCAGACCCAGGCCGGTGATCGTGCGGATGACCTTGATGACATTGACCTTGTTCGCGCCGAAGCTGGTCATGATGACATCGAACTCGGTCTGCTCTTCCGCCGCCGGCGCAGCCGCACCGGCCGCCGCCACCGGAGCCGCGGCAACCGCAGCGGCCGCCGAAACACCGAACTTCTCTTCCATCGCGGAGATCAGGTCGACGACCTCCAGCACAGTCATGTTTGCTATCGTTTCGAGAATGTCTTCTTTGGAAACAGCCATTTCTAACTCCAAAAACTCTTATCGTGAAGACCGCTGGGCAAATGCCTACGCGGCCTGCTTCTGATCGCGGACTGCTGCAAAAGTGCGCACAAGCTTGGCATGGGGCTCCTGGAGCGTCCGGGCAAGCTTCTCGATCGGTGCCTTCATCACGCCCATCAGCATGCTCAATGCCTGGTCGCGAGTCGGGAGCTTCGCAAGCTTCTCGAGTTCGGACGCGCCGTATTGCTTGCCACCGACAGCCACCAGCTTGACAGCCAGCTTGTCGTGCGTCTTGGCGAAATCGCCAATCAGACGCGCGGCCGCACCGGGATCCTCCATCGAGAACGCCAACAGCAAGGGTCCGACCAGTCCATCCTGCATGCAGGCGAACGACGTGCCCTCGACGGCCCGACGGGCCAGCGTGTTCTTGACGACCCTCAGGTAGACGCCCGATTCCCGCGCTGTCTTACGAAGAGTCGTAAGATCGGACACGGACAGGCCCCGGTACTCGGCGGCCACGGCGGAGTGCGCTTTTGCGGCAACAGCGGCAACTTCGGCGACGACAGCTTTCTTGTCATCTAATCTCAGTGCCACTCGATACCTCCTCGGTTAATCTGAACAGCTTCGGAACCGCTCAGAACTCAGAAAAACGCCTCGCGAGCGAGGCGCTCCATCACGGTTCCTTAGGCCGCCACCGGCTTCAGTCACCGTCTGCGCAGGCTGGGAGATTAAGCACGAAACGTGCGCCTGCGGTCTTTGACGGCTACCGACCGAAGCCGGCAACCCAAAGTCATCGAAACTAGAACGCCAGACTGGACTGGTCGACACACAGGCCTGGGCCCATCGTCGACGAGACCGTCACCTTCTTGATGTATACGCCCTTCGACGTGCTCGGCTTGATCTTCTTCAGATCGGCCAGCAGCGCCTCGAGATTCTCGCGCAAGGCCTGGGACTCGAAGCTGACCTTGCCGATCGTGCAGTGAATGATGCCCTTCTTGTCGGTCCGGTACCGGACCTGGCCACCCTTCGCATTCTTGACCGCGGTCGCCACGTCCGGGGTCACGGTGCCGGTCTTGGGGTTCGGCATCAGCCCGCGAGGACCAAGGATCTGACCCAACTGACCGACGACGCGCATCGCATCCGGGGACGCGACGACGACGTCGAAATTGAGTTGGCCGGCCTTCACCTGGGCCGCGAGGTCGTCCATGCCGACGATATCAGCTCCGGCCTCGCGCGCCGCATCGGCGTTCGCGCCCTGGGCGAATACGGCGACGCGGACCGTCTTGCCGGTACCGTTCGGCAGCACCGTCGCACCACGCACGGCCTGATCCGACTTACGCGGATCGACGCCGAGATTCACCGCCACGTCCACCGACTCGACGAATTTGACTTTCGACAAGGAGTTCAATAGCGCGAACGCTTCGTCCGCCGCGTAGACCTTGCCAGCCTCGAGCTTCGCCCGAATTTCTTTCTGTCGCTTGGTCAAGCCGCTCATCACAGTCCCTCCACGTCGACGCCCATGCTGCGCGCGCTACCGGCGATCGTACGAATCGCCGCGTCCATATCGGCCGCGGTCAGATCGGGTTGCTTGGCGGTGGCGATGTCGGCCAACTGATCGCGCGTAATCTTGCCGACCTTGTTGGTGTTCGGATTCGGACTGCCTTTGCCGAGGCCGATCGCTTTCTTGATCAGCACCGTCGCCGGCGGAGTCTTCATGATGAAGGTGAAGCTCCGGTCGCTGTACACGGTGATGACGACCGGCAGCGGCAGACCCTTCTCCACGTTCTGCGTCTGCGCATTGAACGCCTTGCAGAATTCCATGATGTTGACGCCGCGCTGTCCCAGCGCGGGACCGATCGGAGGACTGGGATTGGCCTCCCCGGCCTTGACCTGCAACTTGATGTAAGCGGTGATTTTTTTTGCCATTCAACTACCTATTTGGGTCATAGCGCTCCGATGGAGCTCCCCGGGTCCGCGCTCTCGCAACCGCGCACGGACACACGCTCTGCTTTCGCCGTGAACCGGCTCCGTTCACGGCAAGGCCGCGGGGCATTTCAACCCGCGGACATTTACGGGCGACGTCCTCAAGACCCACCCGCGCTTTCCTGCCTTTGCCGAGGCTCGCGACCCGACGCCGGGTCGCTGAGACGATCGCTCAGGCCTTTTCGACCTGGCCGAAATCCAGTCGACGGGTGTGGAGCGCCCGAAGATCAATACGGACACCCTCAATTTGTTCTTGTCGTAGTTGACTTCCTCGACGACGCCGTTGAAGTCCTTGAACGGCCCCTCGACGACACGCACGACTTCCCCCACTTCGAACAACACCTTCGGCCGCGGCTTCTGCGAACCTTCCTCGACCCGACTCAGAATGGCGTCAGCCTCCTGATCAGTGATCGGCGCCGGCCGATCCGAGGTACCGCCGATGAAACCGAGAACCCGCGGGACCTCCTTGACCAAATGCCACGTCTCGTCGTTCAATTCCATCTGTACGAGCACGTAGCCCGGAAAGAACTTGCGCTCGCTCCGGCGCTGCTGACCCATCCGCATTTCGAGTACTTCCTCGGTCGGCACGAGGATCTTGCCGAAATACTGCTCAAGGCCGGCGCGTTTGACGCGCTCCTCCAGCGATTTCTTGACTTGGTTTTCGAAATTCGAATAGGCGTGAATCACATACCAGCGGAACGCCATTCCTAGGCCCCCTGACCGGTCAAGAATGTGACACCCCAGAACAACAGCATGTCGAGCAGCCAGAGAATCAAGCCGACGAGGAATACCAGCGCGAAGACGATCAAGGTCATCTGCACGGTTTCCTGCCGGGTCGGCCACACCATGCGGCGGACCTCGGCGCGTGACTCGCGGAAGAACGCCCAGAGATCGCGTCCGCGCGCGGTCGTCAGCACGATGAACAGTGCCGCTACCGACAAACCGATGACACCGAGCGCGCGGTACAGGACCGACAACTCGGCGAAGTAATAGTAACCGCCGACCCCCGCAAGCAGCAGGATGACCGCCAAGACGAGCTTGAGCGTGTCGAAGGTAGTTGAAACCGTTTCTGCCTGCGTTGCCATGGACTAGCGCTTACGTTGGGAAGATGGCAGGCCAGGAGGGGCTCGAACCCCCAACCTGCGGTTTTGGAGACCGCTGCTCTACCAATTGAGCTACTGACCTGTAAAACTGTGCCATCGCGGCGGGGGCGGGGTGCCCGCCCCGCCGCGACTTCGAACTTACTCGATGACCTTGGATACGACACCGGCGCCAACGGTCCGGCCGCCTTCGCGCACCGCGAACCGCAGACCTTCCTCCATCGCGATCGGCGCAATCAGCTTGACCTGGATCTTGATGTTGTCGCCCGGCATCACCATCTCGACGCCTTCCGGCAATTCCACCGACCCGGTCACGTCCGTCGTCCGGAAATAGAACTGCGGACGGTAGCCGTTGAAGAACGGCGTGTGTCGTCCGCCTTCTTCCTTCGACAACACGTAGATCTCCGCCTCGAAGTGCGTGTGCGGCGTGATCGATCCCGGCTTCGCCAGAACCTGTCCACGCTCCACTTCCTCGCGCTTCGTGCCGCGCAGCAGCACACCGCAGTTGTCGCCCGCAACACCCTCGTCCAGCAGCTTGCGGAACATCTCGACGCCGGTGCAGGTCGTCTTCACCGTGTCCTTCAACCCGACGATCGCGACTTCATCACCGACCTTGACCTTGCCGCGCTCAACGCGACCCGTCACTACCGTGCCGCGACCCGAGATCGAGAACACGTCCTCGATCGGCATCAGGAACGGCTTTTCGATCGCTCGCTCCGGCTCCGGAATGTACGCATCCAGCGCCGCCACCAAGGCCTCTACCGCCGGTATCCCAATCTCGCTCGCATCGCCTTCCAGCGCCTTCAGCGCCGAACCCTTGACGATCGGAATGTCATCGCCCGGGAAGTCGTACTTCGACAGCAGTTCACGAACTTCCATCTCGACCAGTTCCAGCAGCTCCGGATCGTCGACCATGTCCGCCTTGTTCAGGAACACGACGATGTACGGCACGCCGACCTGCCGCGCCAGCAGAATGTGCTCGCGCGTCTGCGGCATCGGGCCATCGGCCGCCGAAACCACCAGGATCGCGCCGTCCATATGCGCCGCGCCGGTGATCATGTTCTTCACGTAGTCCGCATGCCCCGGGCAGTCCACGTGCGCGTAGTGCCGGTTCGGCGACTCGTACTCCACGTGCGCCGTCGCGATCGTGATGCCGCGCGCCCGCTCTTCCGGCGCGTTGTCGATCTGATCGTACGCCTTGAATTCACCGCCGAACTTCTGCGCCATCACCTTCGTCAGCGCCGCCGTCAGCGTCGTCTTCCCATGATCCACATGGCCAATCGTCCCGACATTCACATGCGGCTTGGTGCGCGTAAACTTCTCTTTGGACATCCGGCGATACCCCTTATTCCTCTATAAAGCAATTGTTCGGCTGCATTTTGGAGCCCATAACCGGATTTGAACCGGTGACCTCTTCCTTACCAAGGAAGTGCTCTACCGACTGAGCTATATGGGCGCGAAATCACTCGCTACGGTCACTGGAGCGGGTGATGGGAATCGAACCCACACGGCCGGCTTGGAAGGCCGGGACTCTACCATTGAGCTACACCCGCGGAAATTTTTTCGCTCAACTAATGCTTGGTGGAGGGGGCAGGATTCGAACCTGCGAAGGCTGAGCCGTCAGATTTACAGTCTGATCCCTTTGACCGCTCGGGAACCCCTCCGAACGCAAGACGCGAATTGTCTCCCAAGACAGGACATCGTGTCAACACGGCTGACCGGTTTCGTCATCGCGTGTTTAGTCGATTCATCGCCGCCGGGACATCGCCAGACAGAATGACCGGCATGACCGCGAGCGCCGCGGCGATCGCCTCGCCAAGCGCGCGCGCCTCATCGACCGGGGCACGGGACAACACGTACGACGCCGTGAGATTACGATCGCCCGGATGGCCGATGCCGAGGCGCAGGCGCAAAAAACCTGCCTCGCCGAGTTGCGCGACGATATCGCGGAGGCCGTTGTGACCGCCGTGCCCGCCACCGAGCTTTAGCCGCACGATTCCGGGCGCAAAATCGAGTTCGTCGTGCGCGACGAGAATCTGTCCAGCCGGAATCTTGTGATAACGGGCAAAGCCGGCCACCGCATGACCACTACGGTTCATGTAGCCCATCGGCTTCAACAGGTGAACGAGGCCCGCCGGACCCTGGACACTGGCGGTCTCACCGCCGGTGCTCGCCTCGCTGCGAAAGCGAACCCCATGCTCGGCAGCGAAAGCGTCGACGAACCAGAACCCGGCATTGTGCCGGGTTCGCTCGTAGGATGCCCCGGGATTACCGAGACCCACCAACAGCCTGGGCGGGCCGCCGTTCGGCGCCATCTCGGCGGCGGAGCCTCCGGGGTTTTACGCGGTCTCTTCGGTCGGCTCCGCGCCACGCGCGGCCTGGACCGCGACGACCGCGAGGTCATGCTCCGGCCCCTGGCCCAGCGCCGGAATCTCGACCCCGGGAGGAACGACCAGATCCGACAGATGGACGGTTTGACCGAGCTCGACCGTGGCCAGATCGACCGCGATGAATTCCGGAAGATCTCCCGGCAGGCAGGCGACTTCGACGTCCACCAAATTATGGGAAATCAGGCCGCCCTTCTTCGCGCCCGGGCAGGTCGCCTCGTTCAGGAAGTGCAATGGAACGTGCACGCGAATCTTCGCCGTCGCGCTGACGCGCTGGAAGTCCATGTGCATGATCACCGGCCGGCTGGGATGCCGCTGCAAGGCCTTCAGAATCGCCTTTTCCTCCCGGCCGCCGAACTTGATCGTCAGGATATGACTGTACACCGCCTCGTTCTCGAGGCTCTTCAGCACCGTATTGTGATCCAGCGACAAGGGCACCGGCTCGGCGCCGCCACCATACAGGATCGCCGGAACCCGCGAACCACGACGGAGACGACGCGCCGCCCCCTTACCGCCCTGAACACGGGCCTCTGCCTCGAACTCGAATCCGCCTGCCATCTTGATGTCTCCAAAAATACTCTGAGCGGTTCACTCATTGGGTCCAGCCCACCGACGCCATCCCGGCATCGCGAGCCCCGCCCGCGGGCGGAACGGATCCACCCGCGGCCATGTACGGCATGTTCGCCGTGTCGGCGCATCCCGGCGCCGACCATACCAAGCCGAAATATCAGAACAAACGGCGGGCCTCAGTCCACATAGAGCGAACTGACGGACTCCCCCATCGCGATTCGCCGAATCGTCTCGGCCAGCATCTCGGCGATGCTGAGCTGCCTGATCTTGCCGCATGCCTGTGCCGCGGGCGCCAGCGGGATCGTATCGGTCACGACCAGTTCGTCGAGCGCCGAGTTTTTTATGTTCTCGACCGCCGGCCCGGACAATACCGGGTGCGTGCAGTACGCGACGACCTTCAGTGCCCCATGGTCCTTCAGCGCGTTCGACGCCTGACACAGCGTGCCGGCGGTATCGACGAGGTCGTCGACGAGGATGCAGCTACGCCCCTCGACATCGCCGATGATGTTCATGATCTTGGCCTCGTTGGCGCGCGGACGACGCTTGTCGATGATCGCCAGGTCGGCGTCATCGAGCCGCTTGGCCAGCGCGCGAGCACGGACAACGCCGCCGACGTCGGGCGACACGACCATGAGACCCGGGTATTTCTGCCTCCAGACGTCACCGAGCAGGATCGGCGAGGCGTAGACATTGTCGACGGGGACGTCGAAAAAGCCCTGGATCTGGTCGGCATGCAGATCAACCGTCAACACCCGATCGGCGCCCGCGGAGCAGATCATCTTGGCCACGAGCTTGGCCGTGATCGGCACCCGAGAGGAGCGTATGCGGCGGTCCTGCCGCGCGTAGCCGTAATAAGGGATGACGGCCGTAATGACCGAGGCGGACGAACGTCGCAGCGCGTCGATCATGATCAACAACTCCATCAGGTTGTCGTTGATCGGCGAGCACGTCGGCTGAACGACGAAGACCTCCCGTCCGCGCACGTTCTCCTGGATCTCGATCTGGATCTCACCGTCGATGAACCGACCGACCGAGGCCATGCCGAGACGCATGTTGAGCTTGCGCACGATTCCTTCGGCGAGGCTCATGTTGGCGTTCCCGGAAAACACCATGAAGGAGGCGTCGGACATCGTGCCCTCCAATTTGCGTCTACGTCGAAGAGAACGGCTGGCTGGAACTGTTGGCTGGGGCGCTAGGACTCGAACCTAGGAATGACGGGATCAAAACCCGTTGCCTTACCGCTTGGCTACGCCCCAACGAAGACCCGGTTATGCGCCTGGCCCGGACCGACCTAGGGCCGCGAGCAAAGGCGAGGTGTTCAGACCGCGTGCCACGAAGCAATCCCACTTCGGCCGCAGGCGCTCCGCCGCATCGGCCGCTTCCGCTCGGGTAGCGAACTCTGCGAATACGCAGGCGCCGGTTCCGGTCAGCCGTGGCTCCTCGGCAACCGAAGCCAGATCGGCCAGCGCTTCCCGAACCAACGGATAGTCCCCGGTTACCACCGCAAGGCAATGGTTGTCGTGACTGCCCGCAACAAAGTCGGCCATTGTGACTGGTTTGTTATCCCGTGTCAAACCAGGGTGCCGGAAGACATCGGCGGTCGATACATGGCAGCGCGGCACGATCACCAGATAGTAAGGCTCGGGCAGATCCAGGGCAGTCAACCGCTCGCCGACCCCCTCGCCCCAGGCACTTCTGCCGAACAGGAAGACCGGCACGTCGGCGCCCAGGGACAAACCCAGCCGCGCCAGTTCCTCATCGCCGATCGCAACGTTCCACAGCGAGACGAGACCCGCCAGCACCGTCGCCGCATCGGAACTGCCGCCGCCGAGACCGCCACCCATCGGCAGATTCTTCTCGATGACGATGTCGACACCTCGCCCACCGCCAACCCAGGCCTGCAAGGCCCGCGCCGCCCGAACTGTCAGGTCGCTCTCCTCGGGAACGCCGGGCAATGGTGTCAGCAACCGGATCGCATCATCGCTGCGCTCGGCGAGACTGATCCAGTCGCTGGCATCGATGAACTGGAACACCGTCTGGAGAAGATGGTAACCATCCGGACGACGACCGACGACGCGTAGCATCAAGTTCAATTTCGCCGGCGCCGGCAAGCGTAAGCGGTTCTCAGTCATATCGTTTCCTCATTCGCGGGCGACGCCCTTGTCCCACGGCACACGCACCTCTGGCGCGCAATCGGGCGATGCGACACGGGGCAGCAATTGGATTCTCGACGGCCTTCGTTCGGGGCCGGCAAGGCTAGCGCGGCACCGACCAGTCGTCGACGACGAGTTTCAGCTTGATATCCCCGCCCTGGGCAGCCATCTTCTGCGGCAGACTGAGCCCGCCGACCGACACGAAGCGCTCGAATTCGATCTGCCAGCCGCGCTGATCGAGTCGTTGTAAGCGCCCGGACGCATCGTAGCGAGCCTCGCCGGTGACGTCCGGCTCGGGCAGACCGGTAACCCACCAGCGGAGGCTCGCGACCGGCACCGCGACACCGAGTTCACGTTTCAACGCCTGTTCGACATCACGCGACATCGTCGTGCGACCGGCACTGTCACGAATCAAGACCACGTCGGGCTGGACGACGATCGACACCGTTCCCTGGCTGAGCGGCCCGGACAGACGCAGCCGATCCTGCGTACCCTCATGCTCCCAGAACAGGCCGGCCTGGATCGCCTCCTTGGGGGTCTGCACGGCGATTCGGCCATCGAGCCGCCAATGCGCCAGCGCGCGCAGGGCGGACTGATCGGCGGCAGGCCCCTCGGTACGCAGCGGAGCCGTTCCACAACCGCCGAGGACAAGCCCAACCACGGCCACCAGCGTGTACGCCGCGCGACGACTCACAACGGGAACGCTTCCCGGTATTTCTCCCGGATACGTTTCATCTGGTGATGATTCGGATCCCGCTTCAGCGCCGACCTCCAAACCTGGCGAGCCTCGTCGCGACGGCCGAGTTCCCATAGCACCTCACCGAGATGCGCGCCGATCTCGGGATCATCGACCAATCGGTATGCGCGCTGCAGGTAGACCACGGATTGCTCGAGATTGCGCCGCCGATACTGCAGCCAGCCCCAGCTGTCGAGAATCGCCGCGTCATCGGGCTTCAACTTCATCGCCCGCTCGATCAAGGCCTGCGCCTCGTCCAGACGGATACCATGATCGGCCAGCGTGAAACCGAGCGCGTTCAGAGCATTCGCGTCGTCAGGGGTCTTTGCCAGTACCGCGCGGAGGTCCGATTCGAGCACATCAAGGCGACCGAGACGTTCGGCGACCAGCGCCCGGCTGTAAAGCAACTCACTCTGCTGCGGCATGTCCTTCAGCGCGGCGGTCAGCAGATCGAACGCCGCCTCGGGATCATGCCGCCGCACCAGCAGATCCGACTCCAGCAGATACAACTTCAACGCCTCGTTCGGAAATTTCCGGCGCAGCTCGACCAGACGACTGCGCGCCTCACCGAGTCGGTCGAGATTGATCAGGGCCGTAACCGCGTTGACCCGCGCGTCGAACTCCGTGGGACCGGACTCAACCTGATCGAACCAGCGTAGCGCCGCCTCCAGCCGCCCCTTGCGCGCCTCGAGCAGACCGAGGTAGAACGCGGCCTGCCCGCGCCACTTCGTGCTGCCCGCCAGCCGCTGGAACTCGGCCTCGGCGCGGTCGAGTTGCTCCGTTTCGAGCAACAACACGGCCAGACCGAATCGAGCATCCTCGTTGTCCGGTTCGCGTTTGATGACCTGGTGCAGTTCACGCTCCGCACCTTGAAGATCGCCGGTCTTCGTCAGGAACTGCGCGTAGACCAGGCGCAGCCGCACGTTGTTCGGATCATTCTGTAAGGCCTTCTTGATTCCGTCGCGCGCCGCAGCCGAATCGCCCTTCTGCGACATCAGCTGTGCTTGCAACAGTTGCGCGCGTGCCATACGCGGCTGGAGCGCCAGCGCCTTCTGCACCTGCTCCGATGCCAATGGATATTCGCCCTTGTCACTGGCGAGCAGCGCATAGGCAAAATGCACCTCGGCGCTGCTCGGCATGGCCCGCTCCAGGCGCTGCATCGTTTCGAGCGCCTGTTCCTTGGAAACCTCGGCGTTCAGCATCTTGACCAGATCGCCCAGCGTCGCCTCGAGATCGATGCCCGGCAGGTGCAGCAGGGCTCGAAGCTGTTCGACACCCCGGTCGATATGGCCTTCCTTCAGATTCAGCACCGCGGCGACGCGCTTGGGCGCGATGTTCTTCGGATCGCGCTGCCCCCAAAGCGTCGCCGCCTCGAGTGCCCGCTCACCGTCCTTCGCAAACAGGGCGATCTGGGTGGCGCGCTCGGCGATGCGGGGATCACGGCTGATCCGCGCAACCTTCATGTAATTTTCCAGTGCGACCGCGTACTGGCCCGCCTGACCCGCCAACTCGGCGCTGAGGATCAGATAGACGTATTCAGCCTCGGGAGATGGCGCTGCGCGCCGCGTCTGCACGTCGGAAAACTCGCCCCACTCCGGGTCGTGCGTCGTCGCGAACAGCCCCCCACAGCCTTCGAGGATGCTGGCGAAGATAAACAAGCCGAAAACTAGGGCTCTCAACACGGACTTGCCGGATGGGTCAGGGTGTAGGGGTTTCGGGGGCGCACGAGGTGCGCGGGGCTCGCCCGGCAGTGGAACCCTGCCGAACGCTTGCGTACAGCGGAATGTTCCGGGGCCAACCGACATCGTGCGAACTCGTCCGAGCGGCGATTCCTGGCTTGTTCGAGCGCGGATTCAATCGTGAGACATCCTGCCCGGTATGACCGTTTAAAGGGGTTCCGCTTTGGACTTGGCGAGTACGAACTTTTACAATTATACCCTTATGCGCTTCGAAACGGCGATCCTCCCGCAATGTCGATCCTGACACTGGGAATCAATCATACGACGGCGCCACTAGCGGTTCGTGAGCGCCTGGCATTGCCGGCCGAACGTATCGAGGCGGCGCTGCGCGATCTCGCCGATGTACCACACATCGCCGGCGCGGCCATCCTGTCGACCTGCAATCGCACCGAATTATACTGTGAAGCCGAAACCGACAGCCAGGAACCGCTGGTACAGTGGATCGCCCGTCACCAGCGACTCGAGACGCGGGATTTCGCGCCGTACCTGTATCGCCTGCAAGGGGCCGACACCATCCGGCACATGTTCCGGGTCGCCTGCGGGCTGGACTCGCTGATCCTCGGCGAACCGCAGATCCTCGGGCAGATGAAGACCGCGTACCAGGCGGCGAACGAAGCCGGTACGCTAGGCAAGACACTCAGCAAGCTGTTTCATTACACATTTGCCGCCGCGAAGAAGGTCCGCACGGACACCGCCATCGGCTCGAGCCCTGTTTCGGTCGCATTTGCCGCGGTGCGCCTGGCGAGGCGTATCTTCGATGACCTGAGCCAGCAGAGCGCGGTGCTGATCGGCGCCGGCGACACGATCGAATTGACCGCCCGGCACCTGGTGGAAAACCGAATCGGCGGCCTGATCATCGCCAACCGGACCTACGACCGCGCGCACGCGCTGGCCGCGCGCTTCGATGGCTTCGCGATCGCGCTCGATGAGTTGCCGCGGCATCTGTCACGCGCCGATATCCTCGTGTCATCGACCGCGAGCCCCCTGCCGATTCTCGGCAAGGGCAGCGTCGAGAGCGCCATTCGGGCGCGCAAGCACAAGCCGATGTTCATGGTCGATCTGGCGGTTCCGCGTGACATCGAACCGGAAGTCGCGGAACTGCCGGACGTCTATCTGTACACCGTCGACGACCTCCGCGACACGGTCGAGGAGAATCTCCGCTCACGCCAGGAAGCCGCCAAGAAGGCCGAGGAAATCATCGACGTCGAGGTGGCTCACTTTCTCGCGTGGCTGAGGGCCCAGGGGGTCAGCAGCACGATCCGCGACTTCCGCGACCAGGCCGAGGCGGTCCGTGATGAAAGCCTGTCGAAGGCGATGCGCGAACTGCGCCGCGGACGCTCGCCGACCGAGGTACTCGAGATGCTCGCCGATTCGCTGACGCGAAAGCTGATCCACGCGCCGAGTACGCAGATCCGCCTGGCCGGCGTCAACGAGCGCCCGGACCTGGTGGCGGCGGCGCGGGAACTGTTCCAATTGAAGGATCCGTCTGATTCGTGAAACCCAGCATACAGTCCAAGCTCGAAAACCTCTCGCACCGCTTCGAAGAAATCACCGCCTTGATGGCCGAGCCGGACGTGCAGAACAACCAGGACCGCTTTCGCGCTCTGAGTCGCGAATACGCCCAGTTGAATCCGGTCATCTCGTGCTTCCGCGCCCATCGCGACGCGCTGGACGAAATCGGTTACGCCGAACAATTGCTGCAGGACGGCGATCCGGACGTACGCGCGCTGGCCCGGGATGAACTGGCCGCGGCAACGTCAAGACGCGACGAACTCGAGGAGCATCTGCAGATCCTTCTGCTGCCGCGGGACCCTAACGATGACCGGAACGTCTTTCTCGAAGTGCGCGCCGGTACCGGCGGCGCGGAGGCGGCGCTGTTCGCCGGCGATCTGCTGAGAATGTACGCGCGCTACGCGGAACTGCAGGGCTGGAAAACCGAGATCGTCAGCGAAAGCGAAGGCGAACACGGCGGATACAAGGAAGTGATCCTTCGCATCAGCGGCCAGGACGTCTATTCGCGCCTGAAGTTCGAAGCCGGCACCCATCGCGTGCAGCGTGTCCCCGAAACCGAGGCGCAAGGCAGAATCCACACCTCCGCGTGCACGGTCGCGATCCTGCCCGAAGTCGACGAGGTCGAGGTCGACATCAATCCGGCCGACCTCAGGGTGGACACGTACCGGGCCTCCGGCGCGGGTGGCCAGCATGTCAATCGAACCGACTCGGCGATCCGCCTGACGCATATCCCGACCGGCATCGTCGTCGAGTGCCAGGACGAGCGCTCGCAGCACAAGAACCGCGCACGCGCGATGTCGCTGCTGCAGGCGCGGATTCGCGCGCAGGAGGAGGAAAAGCGCTCGGCCGAAATCGCCGCGTCACGGAAGCTGCAGGTCGGCAGCGGCGACCGCTCGGAACGCATCCGGACCTACAACTTTCCGCAGGGACGGCTGACCGACCATCGGATCAACCTGACGCTTTACCGGCTCGAGGCGATCCTCGCCGGCGATCTGGACGGCGTGATTCAGCCCCTGCTCAGCGAGCACCAGGCGGAACTGCTGGCGCAACTGGGCGATGCCTGAGCCGGGCGGCCGAACGCTGCGCGCCGCGCTCGCCTACGCGCTCGCCCGGCTCGACGCGACCAGCCCGTCGGCGCAACTCGACGCGGAACTGCTGCTGGCCCATGCACTGGGCCGCGACCGCAGCTACCTGCGCGCCTGGCCCGACGCGACCCCACTACCGGAGCGCCTCGCGGTATTCGATGAACTAGTAGCCAGGCGTTGCGCCGGGACACCGATCGCCTACCTGCTGGGATGCCGCGAATTCTGGTCCCGCGAGTTCCGGGTATCGCCGGCCGTGCTGATTCCCCGCCCGGAGACGGAACTGCTGGTCGAACTGGCGCTACAGTCGATCGCAACGATCGAGAACCCGCGGATCGTCGATCTCGGCACCGGCAGCGGGGTCATCGCCGTAACCCTGGCGCTCGAACGCCCGGATGCCGAGGTGCATGCGACCGACATCAGTCGAGCCGCGCTCGATGTGGCCCGGGCGAACGCCGATGCGCTAGGCGCACGAGCCGTTCATTTCGCTTGCGGCACCTGGTTCGAGGCCCTGCCCACCGATCAACGGTTCGACCTGATAGTCAGCAATCCGCCGTATATCGCCGACGACGACCCGCACCTCGACACTCTCGAACTCCGGCACGAACCCAGGAGCGCACTGGCTGCCGGGCACGACGGCTACACTGCACTGCGAAGGATCATCACCGGCGCGACCGACAGGCTAACCGCGGACGGGGATCTGCTGCTCGAACACGGATTCGAACAGGCACCCACCGTTCAAGCCTTGTTGGCGCGCGGCGGGTACCGCGAGATTTCGCTGCACCGGGACCTGCAGGGCCATCCGCGCGTCACGCGGGCGCGAATCGGCCGACACGCCCCGATCGGAACGGCAAACGTCTGACTGGACCCTGGTCGCGTCCGCTATTTGACGCGCATGCCCGGCTCGGCGCCCTGGTCCGGCTGAAGCAGGAAGATTCCCTTGCCACCGGCGCCGGCCGCCAGCACCATGCCCTCGGAGAGACCGAACTTCATCTTGCGCGGCGCGAGGTTCGCGACGACGATCGTCAGGCGACCGACGAGCGCGCGCGGCTCATACGCCGACTTGATTCCGGCGAACACCGTGCGCACCTCGCTGCCCAGATCAACCGTCAACTTCAGCAGCTTGTCCGCGCCCTCGACCGGCTCGGCGGCGGTGATCCGGGCAATTCGCAGGTCGATCTTCGCGAAATCGTCGATGCTGACGGTCTCGGCGATCGGATGGATCTCATGCTGCTGGTGCTCGGCATGCCGGGCCTGCGAGGTCGCACTGCCCGTCGGGTCAGGGATGTTCGCGGCGACCAGCGCCTGCATCTGCTTCGGGTCGATGCGGCCCAACAGGTGTTCGTAGGGATTGATCCGGTGCCCGGCCGGCAAGGCCCGCTCGACGGACGACCAGTCCAGCGAGAGGTTCATCTGAAGCGCCACGCGCTCGGCCAGTTGGGGCAGGATCGGATGCAGATAGACCGTGAGGATGCGGAACAGTTGCAGCGCGGTCGTACAGACGACATGCAATTCGTCCTCGCGACCCTCGAGCCGCGCGAGCTCCCACGGCTTCCGGGCATCGACATACTGATTCGCCGAATCGGCCAGCGCCATGATCTCACGGACGGCGCGGGCGAAATCGCGCTGCTCGTAACGTTCGGCGATCTGCGGGGCCGCAGCGACGAAGTCGGCGATGATCGTCGTTTCGGGATCGCATTCTCCCAGCCGCCCATCGAAGCGGCGTGTGATGAAGCCGGCGCAACGACTGGCGATGTTGACGAACTTGCCGACGAGATCGCTGTTGACCCGCAGCACGAAGTCATCGAGGTTCAGATCGATGTCCTCCATCGAGCCGTTCAGCTTGCACGCGTAGTAATAGCGCAGCCACTCCGGATTCAGTCCCTGCTTCAGGTAGCTCTCGGCCGTGATGAAGGTACCGCGCGACTTCGACATCTTCTCGCCGTTCACGGTCAGGAAACCGTGAGCGAAGATCCGGGTCGGCGTTCGAAAGCCGGCGTAATGCAGCATCGCCGGCCAGAACAAGGCGTGAAAATACAGAATGTCCTTGCCGATGAAGTGGCATAACTCGACCGCGGAATCGGCCCCCCAATACTCATCGAAATCCAGGCCCACGCGTGTCGCGAGATTCGCGAAGCTGCCCATGTAGCCGATCGGGGCGTCGAGCCAGACATAGAAATACTTGCCCGGCGCGTCAGGAATCTCGAAGCCGAAATACGGCGCATCGCGGGAAATATCCCAATCGCTGAGCCCGCCTTCGAGCCACTCGTCGAGCTTGTTCGCGGCCTCCGGCTGCAAGTGGCCCGCGCGCGTCCAGTCGCGCAGGAAATCACGACATGCCGACAGCTTGAAGAAATAGTGGGTCGATTCCTTGCGCACCGGCGCCGATCCGGTCAGCGCGGAGTAAGGCGCCAGCAGTTCGGTGGGCTGATAGGTCGCGCCGCAGGCCTCGCAACTGTCGCCATACTGATCCCTGGCGTGACAACGCGGACACTCACCCTTGATGAATCGATCCGGCAGGAACATTCCCTTGACCGGATCGAAGAACTGCTCCACGGACTTCGCCTCGATCAGGTCACGCTCGCGCAGAAGGGCGTAGATCTTTTCCGCGTAGTCTCGAGTTTCCTGCGAGTGCGTGCTGTAGTAGCTGTCGAACGCGACGTGGAACCCGGCGAAGTCACGCAGGTGTTCGCCATGCACGCGACCGATCAGTTCATCGGGGCTGATCTTCTCCTTTTCGGCCCGCAACATGATCGGCGTGCCATGCGTGTCGTCGGCGCAGACGTACCAGCAGGCGTTCCCGCGCGCGCGCTGAAACCTCACCCAGATATCGGTCTGGATGTATTCGACGAGATGTCCAAGGTGGATCGGGCCGTTGGCATACGGCAGCGCGCTGGTGACGAGGATCGTGCGTACGTTGTTCATCGACGGGAGGCTGGCTGTTCGGTGCGCCATTATTCCACAAAGCCCCGCGCGTCTGCGGCCCCGCGACGCGGGCCTGACGCGATGCCACCGTCAGAATCCGGCAGTATCGGCCTCGCCGGCACGTTGCCGGGACGTGCGCCATGCTGCGCGTTGCGCAAGCAGCGAGGCAATGGTCAGCAAGACCAGCGCTGCGAGACTCACCTCGAGCAGCACGAATGCTCCTACCTTCAGGTAGGCGAACGATGGGTGCGCGAATCGAACGAGCCACCCGGCAAGTTCGTCGGTCACGGCCGAACCGAAGCTGAGTCCGGTCAACCACAATTTCAGCGAGGTCGACAGCGTCGTGAACAGCAGCAAGTGCGTCAGCGTCACGACGAGAATTCCCATCGAGAACAGATGGAAGTGGGTCACTTCCAACAGGCTCTGATAGCTCCGAGGCTGGGTGAACTTCTCCTCCGAGCCGAGGTAGTACTCGACCACCGATGCCGGATCGAGCCCCATCTTGTGAAAGTACATCAGTCCGTTGCTGACCCAGAACAACGCGATGTAACCGAGGAACATCAAGATGATGGCATTGATTATCGACTGCCGACGCTGCTCGCCGGTGACGAAGAAACGCATTTATCGCGCCTCGCCGGACGGAAACGCGATCTGGAAGACCGCCAGCACCTTGCGCGCGCTATCCAGCGCCGCGCGGACACTCAGCGTTGCGCCCGATACGCCATCGACACCGTAATTCATGACCAACTCGTCGATCTTCTTGCCCGCCAGCGTGGTCATCCAGCGCGCCGGGGGCTGATATTCCGGCGGCTCGTGAAACGCAAGCATCACGGTCTTGACGAGTTGGCCCTGCGGTGACAACACGAGCAACAGGGTTTCGGCCTGCGTTCTGACCGTGTGGCTTTCGATCGCGGCGTAACCAAGTAGCTTGCCGTCTTTCCGTCCCTCATAGAACGTGAACAATTGCGAGTCGAGCTTGGCCTTTGCTCGTTGCTCGATTGCCACGACCTGCTCGTCGGTCAGGAACACCGGAATCGATTCAACCGCTGCGCCAACTCCGAACGCCTGCTCGAACGCCTCCTCCTTGCTGAAGTAGAGGACTGCACCGGCATTGTCGAGCACCGACAGCAGCACGGCCGCAAGCACGCTCAGCCAGCGCGCACGCGACCCCGCCGCGCGCGTTACGCGGAATTTGTTAGTAAATGAAGCCAACACCGAGATTGAAATCGTTGGGGACGGCACCGGATCGCACGCCGATGTTCCGGTAATCCGCCTTGACCACTATGTTGGGATGCGGTTTGTAGGTGAGGCCCACCTGGTAGATCGTCCGATCCCAGAAGCCGTTGTCCTGAAAGCCCCGGGGCGCAGTAGCGATTGTATCAAACCGCTCGAAGCGGAAGAACGGCGCGAAGAACTGCGTCGACGTCGGCCAGATCAGCGGCACGACGTCGTACGCCGCCTCCGCGTACCAGCCGTAGTTGGAACTGCCGATCGTCTCGCCCTTCTGTGCACTGACCAGCGCGGCATCACCGATGTGACCCCATGCGCCTAGCGCCCTGAGTTCCAGGCCGCGGTAATGCCACTGCAAATGACCTTCGTAAAGTTGCGTGAACACCGCCGGGCGCCGACCGTCGAACACGTCACCCTGGCCGGCATTGCCCATGAACGTCGAGGCACCGACAACCAACCCTGGGACCTCCTGGGGTGCATAATCGAAGCGGCCGGTGTAGGCCCAGTCCTCGGCGATCGCGGCACTGCCACCCTGCCGCGCCTCACGTATACCGGCGGACGTGAACCCCGTGTCGGCCGTGGTGCCGGCCTTGATGGAGTTGATGCCGTACATGCGGTAGGTCAGGCCCGGCAGAATCTCGCCGTGCAATCCGGCGCCCATCTCTCGCCAAGTCGTCGGAATGATGTACTGCTCGACGGCCGGACGATTATTGCCATGGAAGAACAGCGGTTCATGGATTTCGTTGATGAAACCCATCGGCACCAGCATCAAGCCGGTGCGGATATTGGCCGCCGGATGCAGCAGGAAGTCGAGTTGCGAGAACTCGACCGACACCTCGCCGCGCTCCTCGGCCCCCTCGCCGGTCGTGGCATGCTCGAACTCGATCTCGCTGTTCAATACGATCCAGTCGTTGAATTTGTAACCGGCGTACAGCACGAGTCGCGCGAAGTCGTTGCGGTCCTTCTCGTCGGTTCCGTTCTTGTTCATGAAGTTCGAGTAGAAGTACTCGCCGTAGCCACCGATAGACAATCCGCGCTTGACCATGTAGACCTGCGAGGCTGCGGGTCCCATGCCGTACATGCTCTTGTATTCCCGCTTGTCCGGAATGTTCAGCTGGGTCTTCAGCTTCTCGACTTCGGTCGCGAGGATATCGGTCTTCCGTTCCTGGTCCGTCTTCGCGGTCTTGCGCGGCGGAGCCGTCGCACCATCGCCCTGTGCCGTCGTCGCGGGCGTCTGCGGAGCCGCTCCGCTCGGAGCCGGGGCAGCCGCGACCGGTGCCGATCCAGTATCGGCGACCTTCTTCTTCAGCGCCTCGATCTCGCGCTGCTGTTGCTGGATGATCTTCCACATCTCTTCCATCGACGCCGGCATCGGCGCCGCGGCCGCGAACGCATTCGAGACGAACATCGTCGACGCGGTCGCAACGCTGACCCCCAGTACACCCGCGGTATTGCCGATCGCTGACATTTCTTGCTCCTCTGATGGCACGGTCGATGCGAGTATAACACTATTAATCGAAATGAGACTGCTTCTCGACAAGTCCAATAACTCTGCGTTGAATCGGTGTTATGGCATTCCGCGCAGCACGTTTTGGGAAATCACGCAATTTGGCCCGTATTCGGTCGGGGTCGCTGCGGCTCGATGCCGTGCCGCATGGGCGATCCGAGCGCTGCCAGATCGGCTGGCGTAATCCTTGCTGCCAACGAACACGACAACGGACCTGGCACGGCCGCCGCGGGAGGTTGGCGCGGCCGGGATGCCATCGGTCAGCCCGCACGGAAGGAGTCGGGCGCCCCGGAGCCTTGGGCGCGTCAACGTAACGAACGACAACAACACACGAGGAAAATGCCGATGACGCGCTTGACTAAGACGGCCACGCTGATGGCCCTGCTCGACGCGGGACTCTCCGGAGAGTCCGTCGCGCACATGGTCATACATCCGGGATCGGAGGGCCAGATTGCCACGAAGAGCGGCATCCCGACTTACGAGGACGGCGCCTATGGCAGCATCTCGATCGAGGTCGGACATGCCTGCATCCATGGCGTCGTGCCCTGGGCCGATGTCACGACCGAGCAGGTCATCGTCGGCATTCCGAACGGCAAAAACCTGAAGATCGTCAACACCGAACTGTTCACGAATTCGGGGACGCCTTTCGAGCCGCCGTACAAGGAACTCGGCCCGGCGTCCCCGGACGCGAGCGGAGACGATTGGGCGATCCCCTGGTTGAAGCCGAACAACAGCACCAGCTTCAAGGTGGCCCATCCGTTCTACGATCAGATCACGCCGGTCAATCTTTGGGGTGAGGCCGTCATCGATCAGGCGCCACGCTCGGTGGCCTAGACGTCGGGCAAGATCCACTAGGTCAACATCGACGATCTCAACATCGAACTACAGCTGCCATCGATTCCGAAGCACTCGTGTGTCAAGTCGGTCGATTATGGGTTTCCAGCGGTGGAGTACTGCTCCAAGGGCACGCACCCGTTCTACACCGGCGCCGTCAGGGGCTAGCTGCTCGGCGAAACAAAGCAATTTTCCAAGTCATGGATCGGCGATACGAACATCCAGTGGGCGCCGGCGCTGCGCATGGTGCGCGACCTGAAGCGGAAGCCCTTGCCGCAGAGCTGTGGCGCGGGTCAGAGGATCACGGTCTACCCCGACAAGGCAGACATCGACAAGTATCTGATGCCCGTGTCGGTTTCCAAGGATGGAACGGTTACACGTCAGACCATCGACTGGTGGCTGGACCAGACCAAATAGTCCGGACCCAGGCCTACACCGGAACCGTGATGCAGGCGGTGAATCCGCATCACGGCCGTGGGTCAGGATTCAAGAATATCGAGGCAGAGAACCGGGCGATGCCGGTTGAGCGTCCGGCCGACGCAGACGTGTGATCAGATGGAGGAAAACCGAAGCGCCGGATCAACCCGACGGAAACAGGTAGGCGTCCTTGAGGCGCACGTAGCCGCTGGCCGAAATCTCCAGAAACGCCAGTTCGTCCGGGCGGAGCGGGCGCGCCTGGCGCGCGGGTGAACCGACATACAGGAATCCGCCCTCGAGCCGCTTGCCGGGAGGAACCAAGGCACCCGCCCCGACCATCGCGCGTTCTTCGATGATGGCACCATCCAGGACGATCGCGCCGGTACCGATCAGGCAGAAATCGCCTACGGTGCAGGCATGCAGGACCGCGCGATGACCCACCGTCACGCCGCGGCCGACGATCAGCGGGAAACCATCCGGATTCGCCTGCGACTTCTGCGTGACGTGCAGCACGCTACCGTCCTGCAGATTCGTCGCGTTGCCGATCTCGATCCGATTGACGTCTCCACGTATCGCCGTCATCGGCCAGACCGAGACATCGTCACCCAGCGTGACCTCGCCGATCACGACGGAGGAGTCGGCGATGTAGACGCGCGGCCCGATTTTCGGCCAGACGCCCTGAAAAGGCTGAATCGTTCCGCTCGCCATCTGGCCTGTCATGCCTCGCGTGCTGCCTTTTCGGCCAGACCGGACAAACCGAATCGTCGCGCCAGCTCGTCCAGCACCGGTTCCGGACCCAGCCCCTGATGGGCCAACAAGACGAGACAGTGAAACCACAGATCGGCCATCTCGTAGACGATCTTTTCGGGCGCCCCGTCTTTGGCGGCGATCACCGTCTCGGTCGCTTCCTCACCGATCTTCTTCAGGATCGTATCGAGGCCCTTCGCATATAAGCCAGCGACGTAGGATGTCGCCGGATCCTGGGTCTTACGGACTTCGAGCACCTCGGCGAGTTGCTCCAGAATGCGCGCGTTCATGTCGCGTAGATGTCCTTCGGCGATTTCAGCACCGGCTCGACCGGCTCCCAACCCGCCGCGCCCAGACGCTGATAGAAACAGTGGTGTCGCCCGGTATGGCAGGCGATGCCGCCGGCCTGCTCGACGCGCAGCAAAATCGCGTCGCCATCGCAATCAAGGCGGATTTCGACGATCTTCTGTCGGTGTCCGGATTCCTCGCCCTTGCGCCACAGGCGTCCGCGGGATCTCGACCAGTACACGGCATAACCCTCGCTGAAGCTCAGCGCCAGGGCCTCGCGATTCATCCAGGCCAGCATCAGCACGACACCGGTCGAGGCCTCCTGGGCCACCGCCGTGACGAGGCCATCCTCGTTCCATTTGACCTGATCCAACCAGTCGGCAGTCACAAACGCACCTCGATACCCTGCCGCGCCATGAACTCCTTGGCTTCGCGCACCGTATGCTCGGCGAAGTGAAATATGCTCGCGGCGAGCACCGCATCGGCCCGGCCGGCCAGCACGCCATCGGCGAGATGTTGCAATGAACCGACGCCGCCGGATGCGATCAGCGGCACCGCGACCGCGTCACTGACGGCGCGCGTCAATGCGAGATCGAATCCCTGCCGCGTGCCGTCCCGATCCATGCTGGTCAGCAGGATCTCGCCGGCGCCGAGCGCGACCATGCGTTCGGCCCAGGCGACCGCATCGATGCCGGTCGGCTTGCGTCCACCGTGCGTGAAGATTTCCCAGCGCGGCGGGTCGTCGGCAACCTTCTTCGCATCGATGGCGACGACGATGCACTGCGAACCGAAGCGCTCGGCGGCTGCCCCGACGAATTCCGGCTGGAAGACCGCCGCGGTGTTGATGCTGACCTTGTCCGCGCCGGCGTTCAACATCCGCCGGATATCCTCGATCGTGCGAATTCCTCCGCCAACGGTCAGCGGGATGAATACGCGGCCGGCGACCTGCTCGACGACATGCACCATCGTATCGCGATTCTCGTGGCTCGCCGTGATGTCGAGGAACGTCAGCTCATCGGCACCCTCCTCGTCATAGCGCTGCGCCACCTCGACCGGATCGCCGGCATCGCGGATGTCGACGAAGCGCACGCCCTTGACGACGCGGCCATCGGCGACGTCCAGGCAGGGAATGATGCGCTTGGCCAACATCGCTCAGAACTGCGCGGCGAGTTCCCGGGCCTCGGAGAAGATCAGCGTGCCCTCGTAGATCGCCCGGCCGGTGATCGCCCCCATGACGCCATCGGCGGCGATGCCACCGATGGCGCGGATGTCGTCGAGGTTGTGAATCCCGCCGGACGCGATCACCGGAATCTTGATCGAGCGCGCCAGCAAGGCCGTGGCCTCGATGTTGACGCCCTGCAGCATGCCGTCACGACTGATGTCGGTGTAGATGATGGCCTCGACACCATCCGCCTCGAATTTCTGCGCGAGGTCGATGACGTCGTGATGCGAGAGCTTCGACCATCCGTCGATCGCGACCTTGCCGTTCTTCGCATCCAGCCCGACGATGATGTGATTGGGAAACTCGGCGGCCACGTCGGTGACGAAATGCGGGGCGCTGACCGCCTTTGTGCCGATGATGACGAAGTCGACGCCGGCGTTCAGATAGCCCTGGATCGTTTCCTCGTCGCGAATGCCGCCGCCGACCTGAAGTTCCACGTCCGGGTAGGTTTCCCGAATCGCGTGGATCACATCGCCGTTTCGTGGAACACCGGCGAATGCGCCATCGAGATCGACGAGATGCAGTCGCGTGGCGCCATCCGCGATCCATCGGCCGGCCACGGCCACGGGATCATCGGAGAATACCGTGTCGTCCTCCATGCGCCCCTGGCGAAGCCGCACGCACTTTCCGCCCTTGAGGTCTATCGCGGGTATCAGCAGCATTGACCGTTCCTCTCACAGCGATGGCTGTATCTCGTAACTCGCTCCATACGCATCCAATCCACGAATCCTGTGCCGGCGCCCGGCCTCGTCAGCACCGCCCCGACCGACTCCCGACCACGCGCCGCCAAGCCCACGGACGCCTTACGACGCATCACGGACGCCAACGCAGGAAGTTCGCCAGCAGCCGGAGCCCATCCTGCTGGCTCTTCTCCGGATGAAACTGCACGGCGAACACGCTTCCGCTCGCCAGGGCCGCCGCGAACGGTTCAGGATAACTCGCCAGACCGGCGATGCATGAGGCATTCCGCGGCTCGGCATAATAGCTGTGCACGAAGTAAAACCAACTATCCGGGCAGATACCATGCCACAACGGATGGGCGAGCGGCTGCGCGACGCGATTCCATCCCATGTGCGGAATCTTCAGGGTATTCCCATTGGCATCCCTGAGGCCTGCCGGAAACCGCACGACCCGCCCCGGAATGATGCCAAGGCCCCGCGTGCCACCGCTTTCCTCGCTCTCGTCGAGCAAGGCCTGCATGCCCAGGCAGATGCCGAGAAACGGGCGGTCTGCGGCAACCTCACGCAGGATCGGTTCGAGACCGAGCCGGTGCAACGCGGTCATGCAATCCCCGATCGCGCCGACACCGGGGAAGACGACCCGCTCGGCCGATCGTATCTGCTCGGGCTCGGCCGTGACGACGACTCGCGCCGAGGAATCGGCGCGCTGCAGAGCCTTGGCAATCGAGTGCAGATTGCCCATCCCGTAATCGACGACAGCAACGAACGTCATGGCTGGATCGCGTGAATCGCGAAAGTCGGTGCCCTACAGAGCACCTTTGGTCGACGGCAAGGTGCCGGCCATTCGCGGATCGTACTCGACCGCGGCACGCAGCGCCCGCCCGAATGCCTTGAAGATCGTCTCGGCGACGTGGTGTGCGTTGGTTCCCTTCAGGCTGTCGACATGCAGCGTGACCCGCGCGTGGTTGACGAAGCCACGGAAGAACTCGAGCAGCAGATCCACATCGAAATCACCGATTCGCGCCCGCGGGAACACGACCTCGTAGCTCAATCCGGGACGCCCCGAAAGGTCGACGACGACCCGCGACAGCGCCTCATCCAGTGGCACATAGGCATGACCATAGCGGCGGATGCCGGTTTTATCGCCGAGGGCCGCGGCCAGCGCCTGACCCAGCGTGATACCGACGTCTTCGACGGTGTGGTGGGCATCGATGTGCAGATCCCCTTCGGCGTCGATCTCGAGATCGATCAAACCATGGCGGGCGATCTGATCGAGCATGTGATCGAGGAACGGAACACCGGTCGCGAGCCGGGATTGCCCCCGACCATCGAGATTCAGGCAAATCCTGACACGAGTCTCCAGTGTATTTCTTTCGACGGTGGCGCTTCGCTCGCCCATGAACTCAAAACTACCTGCGTGAACTCGGCGGGAACGACGGAATCGCCCGGGAACACGTGTTCCAACGCGCTCGCGCCACAAAGCTTGAGATTCTAACGAATTCACCGGATCGGTGCGATAGCGAGCCCGACGGGACAGTGCCTCGGCCGCCAAAATGGACTGCCGACACCTGCATTGCTAGCCTATTGGCCCGACGCCGCGCTGCGGCGCCCGTTCCGAACGCCGGCATGTATCGACGCCGGTCGCCACGCTGCCCTCACCCAAGCGATTCCCGCCCGTGACGATCTTCCATCCTACGCCGCGCCAGATTCTCCGCCGACCGATCGACGATGCGGTCCACTCGAATCTGACTGGCTTTCCGGACGTTCTGCGCCGCGTGTACGCGGCCCGCACGATCGACGACGCGGCCGACCTCGACCATTCGCTCGGCCGCCTGCCTCCGCCGGACCTGCTCGACGGCATCGCCGGGATGGTCGACATCCTGGCCGATGCGATCCGCCACAATCGGCGCATAACGGTACTGGCCGACTTCGACGCCGACGGAGCCACCAGTTGCGCCGTGGCCATCCGCGGCTTACGCGCCCTCGGCGCCGAGCGCATCGACTACCTGGTGCCGAACCGGTTCGAATACGGTTATGGACTGACGCCGGAAATCGTCGAAGCGATCCGCCCACGCACGCCCGACGTGCTGTTGACCGTCGACAACGGCATCTCCAGCCTGGACGGCGTCACGGCCGCGAAGCGCCTGGGCTGGACGGTCCTGATCACCGACCATCACTTGCCGGGCCGGGAGCTTCCGAACGCGGACGCCATCGTGAACCCGAACATGGCGGGGGATCGATTCCCCGGCAAGGCGCTGGCCGGCGTCGGCGTGATGTTCTACGTGCTGGGCGCGCTGCGCTCGCATCTTCGCACCGCGGGCTGGTTCGGCGCCGACCGAACGGAACCGAACCTCGCCGAACTCCTCGACTACGTCGCGCTCGGCACGGTCGCCGATGTCGTACCGTTCGACCGGGTCAATCGAATCCTCGTCGAACAGGGCCTGAAGCGTATCCGCGCCGGACGCGCGCACCCCGGCCTTCGCGCCTTGCTGGGCGTGGCCGGCCGCAATGCCGTGAACCTGACCGCGGAAGACCTGGCATTCGCCGTCGGCCCACGATTGAACGCCGCCGGACGGCTAGAGGACATGAGCCTGGGGATCGAGTGCCTCCTGGCCGACGACATGGGCCCGGCAACCGAGCACGCGGCGATACTGGATTCGCTGAACCGCGATCGACGCGAGATCGAGCGACAGATGAAAGCCGACGCGCTCGACCTGATCGCGCGGCTCGAGCAGTCCGGGACTTGCGATCATGCCGGCGGACTGTGCCTGTTCGACGAATCCTGGCACCAGGGTGTCGTCGGACTGCTGGCCTCGCGACTGAAGGACCGCCTGAATCGTCCGGTCATCGCGTTCGCCCGCGGATCGAACGGCGAGCTCAAGGGCTCGGCACGCTCGACGCCGGACCTTCACATCCGCGACCTGCTAAGCGATCTGGCGACTCAGCACCCGGGACTGTTGAACAAATTCGGTGGCCATGCGATGGCTGCCGGATTGAGCCTTCGGGAAGATCGACTCGAGGCGTTTCGCGAGTTGTTTCAGGAACTCGTCGCGGAGCGACTGGGAGCGCCGCGTGCGACACACCCACTGGCCAGCGACGGCGAACTGGGCCCCGCGGAGTTCCGCATCGAAACGGCCGAATTACTGCGGATGGCCGGGCCCTGGGGGCAGTCGTTTCCGGAGCCCCTGTTCGACGGTGACTTCATCGTTCGTCGCCGCTCGATCGTCGGACGGGAGCACCTGAAATTCACGCTCGAGCCGCCGGGCAGCGGCATTGCGATCGATGCCATCGCCTTCTTCGTCGAGTCACCGGAACGGTGGCTCGATTGCGACCATTTGCGGGTCGCGTATCGGCTCGACGTCAACGAGTATCGCGGCGCGCGTACGCTGCAACTGAAGATCGACTACATGGAATCCGCCGCGGCACCGGGCGACGCGCGCTGAACACGCCCGCCGCCGGTCGCGGCAACCGCCATCGTCAGCTCAGGTAATGACGGTGGGCGACTCCATGCCGGTACGCCGACGGACTCCGCATAATTCCTCGGCGACGTCGATCAGATCCTTCAGCGCGAGCTGCGTCTCGGCGCCCTGTTTCGCTTCGTCCGACTCATACCGCTCCGCATAGATGCGCAGGGTCGCGCCCTCGGTACCAGTGCCGGACAGCCGGAAGACAATCCGCGCGCCGTCGTCGAAGATCACACGGATGCCCTGATTCTCGGTCACGCTGCCATCGACGGGATCGGTGTAGCGGAAATCGTCGGCGACCGTGACGCGTCGCCCACCGAGCGATTTTCCCGGCAGCTCTGCCAACTGCGCCCGCAGATCGGCCAGCATCTCGGCGCCGATTTCCGAATCAATCGCCTCATAGTCGTGGCGCGTGTAGAAATCGCGACCGAAGCGCTTCCAATGGTCGTGCACGATCTCCGCCACCGACTGGCGCCGCACCGTGACCAGATTGAGCCAGAACAGCACGGCCCAGAGCCCGTCCTTCTCGCGCACGTGATCCGAGCCGGTACCGAAGCTCTCTTCACCACAGAGGTTGATCTTCCCGGCATCGAGGAGATTGCCGAAGAATTTCCAGCCGGTCGGCGTTTCGTAACATTCAACGCCGAGCGCATGGGCAACCCGATCGACCGCCTGACTGGTCGGCATCGAGCGCGCAACGCCGCACAGGCCGCGCCTATAGCCCGGAATCAGATGGGCGTTGGCGGCAAGGACCGCCAGGCTGTCGCTGGGCGTCACGAAGAAGTGGCTGCCCATGACCATGTTGCGGTCGCCGTCACCATCCGACGCCGCGCCCAGCGTCGGCGGTTTGGGGCCGTACATGCGTTCGGCGAGCTCATGCGCATAGGTCAGATTCGGGTCCGGATGTCCGCCGCCGAAGTCCTCGAGCGGCACCGCATTGACGACCGAACCCGCGACAGCACCCAGGCGATCCTCGAGGATCGCCTTCGCATACGGGCCGGTGACCGCGTGCATCGCATCGAACAACAAGGTGATCGTCCCGGTAGTCAGCGCCCCCTTGACGAGATCGAAGTCGAACAGCTTTTCCATCAGCTCGACGTAATCCGCGACCGGATCGATCACGACGACGCTCATGTCACCGACCCGGGTTTCACCGAGCGCATCGAGGTTCGGCTCGGACGCTTCGGCAATCCGGTACCGGTCGATCTCGCGCGTGCGGGCATAGACCGCATTCGTGAACGACTCCGGCGCCGGACCGCCATTGGCGACGTTGAACTTGATGCCGAAATCCTCGTCGGGCCCACCGGGATTGTGGCTGGCCGACAGGACGAACCCACCCAGCGCCTTGTGCTTGCGTATCACGCACGAGGCGGCTGGCGTCGACAGCAACGCGCCGCGCCCAACCAGTAGTCGTGAGACGCCATTCGCGGCCGACATGCGGATGATCGTCTGTGAGGCTTGACGATTGAAGTAGCGTCCATCACCCCCGAGCACGAGAGTTTTGCCGGTAACATCGCCGAGAGTATCGAATACCGCCTGAACGAAGTTTTCCAGGTAGTTCGCTTGCTGAAATACGCGAACCTTCTTGCGGAGACCTGAGGTTCCGGGCTTTTGATCATCGAAGGGATTCGTGCTTATTGTTTGTATACGCATGATCTTGTCCAGAATGCTTTTAAAATCGTACAGTTATACCCAGAAAACCGGCTTCCGCGCCAAACCGGGGGAATCCATTGACCCCGCACGTCACAGGATGCTTGCGCACCGTCTCGATAAGCGGCGCAGCCCCTCGAGTATGTGCCCTTACGCCATCGAATCCGCTTTCCGCGTCACGACGCTCGGATGCAAACGAAACCGAACCTCGTCGGCACATCGATACCAGCACGTGCAGCCGGCAGGCCGGCCCAGCCAACACACCGTCGCACCATCGTACGCACCGCGCCGGACCAATGCCATGCGGGTTTCCGGCCCGGCCTGCGCGGGGCGTGAGCCCGCGTCGGGTATACCGTATCGGTCGCATTAACCCGATCAGCCGCTACAATATGCCATCGGCTCGTGCTATCCGCCCCCCAGTTCGCGCTATCGCCTTTCGCACGGAATCGATATCAGCGATGTTACACTGCGACAAAATATCGCAGCTCACGACAAACGCTCGATACCGCACCGACGCGCTCCATCCGGAGCCAGAGCGGGAATCACCGGGCCGCGACACGGACCGCGCGGCGCACGACGGGTTCAATCGGACCCATGGTTGCGTAGCCTCAATCAGTCGTCAAGGGGAACCGCTGGCGCTACGGGTTGAGAAAGAACCCGGGACGGCGATCCGTTTGCCGCCAACCTCCAAAATAGTACTGGAAAATCCCGCGTTTTAGGGGCAAACTTATCAGCGGGAGACGCTCGTTCCATTGAGCGTGCGGCTCGATTATCTTTTAGCGAGAAGGAAGAAGGAAAGCTAGCTATGTTGAAAGCAACCAAATTGTCCGTAGCTCTTCTGTCGGCTGGTTTGATGGTTGGCTGCGCATCCAAGTCGGACATCACCAACCTGCAGACGCAAATCGACGGCTTGAAGGCTGAGCAGGCTTCGATCAAGAGCACCGCCGAGGAAGCACTGTCGGCAGCTCAATCCGCAGAATCCAAGGCCTCTAGCGCCGACGCTTCTGCTCGCAGAGCTGCTGCTGCTGCCGAGGAAGTGAACGCGAAGCTCGATCGCATGTTCAAGAAGTCGATGATGAAGTAATCTTCGGCTCCTAAAGCGAAGAATCCGAGGAAGACCCCGTCCGGGAAACCGGGCGGGGTTTTCTTTTGCGCGCCGGCTTCGCCGTGGTCAGGACCGCGCCGAGGCCTCACCATGACAAGCGGCGATTGCCAGGAAATCATCCAGCGCGAGATTCTCGGCACGCGCCCCGGGGTCGATCCCCAGTCGAATCAGATCGTCCGGTTCGACCACTCCCCGTAATGCATTCCTCAAGGTCTTCCGACGCTGGCTGAACGCGGCCGCGACGACACGCTTGAGATCATCCGCCGCGGCTCCGCCGGGTTTGACCGGATGCGGAAACAGACGCACGACCGCCGACATCACGCGCGGTTGCGGAAAAAAACTCTCCGGCGGCACCTCGAACAGCTTCTCCGCCCGCCCGTGATAGGCGGCCATGACACTCAATCGACCGTAGTCCGTGCTGCCTGGCGAGGCGCACAGCCGCTCCACCACTTCCTTCTGCAACATGAAATGCATGTCGCGGATCGCATCGGCCTGCTCGAACAGGTGAAACAGCAACGGCGTCGAAATGTTGTACGGAAGGTTGCCGACGACCCTCAACGGCCTTCCATCGACCATCAGCGAACGGAAATCGAAGCGCAGCGCGTCGGCCTGATGGACCGCCACATGCGCCGAGGGCGCCCAGCGCGGACGCAGCAGGGCGACCAGATCGCGATCGAGTTCGATCAGGTCGAGTCGCCCGCAACGGGGCGCGAGCCGGTCGGTCAACGCGCCGCGTCCAGGACCGATCTCGACCAGATGATCCTGTTCATCGCTGGCGATGGCCGCGATTATCTGGTCGAGAACATTCTGATCCTGCAGGAAGTTCTGGCCGAAGCGCTTGCGCGGCATCTGATCGAATCTCACGTCCCCGGTCCTCCGCCTGCTGTCGCCATCATCACCGCACATGCGATTGCCGCTTCCAGGCTGCCCGGGTCGGCCGTGCCGCTTCCCGCCAACTCGAGGGCAGTCCCATGATCGACCGAGGTCCGAATGATCGGCAAACCCAGCGTGACATTCACCGCCCGACCGAATCCGGCATGTTTCAACACCGGCAGCCCCTGATCGTGATACATCGCCAGCACGGCATCCGCCGACTCCAGGTATTTCGGCAGAAACGCCGTATCGGCCGGAAGCGGACCGACGAGATCCAGGCCATCGCCGCGGAGTCGTTCCAGCAACGGAATGATCAGCTCGAGTTCCTCGCGACCGAGATGGCCACCCTCGCCGGCGTGCGGATTCAAGCCGAGCACCAGGACGCGCGGGCGCGGCAGCGCGAAACGCACGGTCAGATCGCGTACGAGCACTCGGATCACCGTCTCCAGCGACTCCCGCGTAAGCGCGCGACTGACCTCCGCCAGCGGCAGATGCGTCGTCGCCAGCGCGACGCGCAGCCCGGGAATCGCCAGCATCATGACCGGAGCCCCCCCGGTGATCGCGGCGATGTACTCGGTATGTCCTGAGAATGGGAAACCGGCGTCGTTGATCACGCCCTTGTGCACCGGGGGCGTCACCAGCGCGTCGAAATACCCCTGCAGGCAAGCGCGCGTGCCGCGCTCGATCGTCTCGAGTACATATCGGGCGTTCTCGACGACCGCCCGGCCACAGGTATCGCTCGCTTTTGCGCGCGTTTGCCAGACGGAAAGGCCTACGGCGCCGTCATCGGCGGTTCCGGGCTCGAACTCGCGCAAGGCCGGTGTCTGGCCCATCCGCTGACCGCGGGATCTCAACAGATCGGGATCGCCGACGACCGTGACGCGGCACCCGAGATCGCGGCCGGACAGCGCGATCAGCAAATCCGGCCCGATGCCGCCGGGCTCTCCGGTCGTCAACAGGATATGCGGACGGCGCGCCATGCCGCTCCCGGTCAGCGCAGCGTCGACGGAATGAACGTCTCCGGGGCCGCCTCGTCCATGCGGATCTCGACGTAGGCCTCGTCGCGGATCCGCCGCAGCCAAAGGTCCGTCTCCTCTTCCACCTTGCGCTTGAACAAGGCATCACGCGCCTGACTGCGCATCGCTTCGGTGCTATCGGTCGACTCACGGCGCTCGATGACCTGGATCATGTGCCAACCGAACTGGGTTTGCACCGGGGCACTGATCTCATTGGGCTGCAGCTTGTTCATGGCCTCCTCGAACGGCGGCACCAGCGCGCCGGGCTCGACCTCACCGAGATCCCCCCCTTTGATCGCCGAACCCTTGTCGTCCGAGTGTGCCTTCGCGAGTTCAGCAAAATCCTCGCCGGCCGCGATGCGTTCCTTCAATGCCAACAGCTTCTGTTCGGCATCCTTGTCCGACAGGGTTTCGTTCGGCTTGATCAGGATGTGGCGCACGTGCGTCTTGGTCACGCTGCGCTGCTCGCCCCCCTTGACGCCGAGCAGCTTGATGATGTGATAACCATTCGGGCTGCGGATCGGCCCCTGGATGTCGCCCTGCTTCATATTCGGCACGAGCTCCGCGAACAGCGACGGCACCTCGGCCAGTTTGCGCCAACCGAGCTCGCCTCCGCTGAGCGCTTTCGGGTCGTTGGAGTTCTCGAGCGCGGCCTCCTTGAAGTCCGACCCTTTTTTCAGTGACTCGACCAGCGCGTCGGCTTTCTCCTTCGCCTTTTCCACATCGGCCGGCGACGCGGCCTGCGGCGTCGCGATGAGGATGTGGCCCAGCAGATACTCGCTGTCGGCGTTGACGCCGGCCGCCGCTTGCGCCGCGATATAGTGGTCGACCTCGCGATCACTGACCTTGACCTGGCTGTTGACCTGGTTGGATCGGAACCGGCCGATCGTGATCTCGCTGCGGATCTGGTTCAGGAAATCCGCATAGGAAACCCCCTCCCCCTCCAGCGATTCGCGCAACTCATCGACGCTGATCTTGTTCCGTTGGGCGATCTGCTGCACCGCGGTCCGCAGGGTCTCGTCGTCGACCTTGAGACCGGAGCGCTCGGCCAGCTGAATCTGGATCTTCTCGAGAATCATCCGTTCCAGAACCTGGCGGGTCAAAATCGATTCCGGAGGCAGCGAGGTGTTGCTCTGTTCCAGCGAGTGCTGGATAGCCGCGACCTTTCGCTCCAGTTCACTCTTCAGGATGACCCCCTCCTCGACCACCGCGACGATCCGGTCGATCGACTCGTCATAGGCCTGGGCCGATGGCATCAGGGCCAGGCCGAGGGCCAGCGCGGCGGCGATGCGTAGTGCACGCGAACAGAGTGTCATCGGGCCGTCCTCACGGCCACGTCGGCCAAGGTCCTATGCTCGGATTCCGGGATCAGCACGATGCGCTGCGTCTCGTTCACGGGAGTGCTCATCATTCGGGGATACGATATCCGCGGATGCTGCGGTAGAGCAGCTTTTCGAGCTGATCCCCCAGGCGCGTGAGCCCCTTCAGTTCCAACTGCACGAATACCCCGTTGTTCGCATTTGACTTGAAATTGTTGCTGGCCGTTCCGCTGCCGGTCGTCGTCACGCTGTTGATGTAGTGCCGGCCGACGACACTGAGCCGCCAGCAGCAGGTCTCGCGCTCCAGCCCGGCAAACGCCTCGAGCGTGATCTGATCGAGCAGCGAGTACTGCCAGCGACCGATCGCGTGCCAACCCTCGGCGATCTTGATGCGCGCCGAACCGTCCAGCAGGTCGACCGTGTACAACTGGTTGTCCGGCTGGTTCATGTACAGATACGTCAGATTGACCACGTGGTTGTTGTGGTCGTTGTAGTTCAATGTGACCTGACGCCGCTGAAACTGGTTGCTATACGGGTTCCACTGACCGACGACGTTCAGCCACCACCGGTCGGTCAGGGCCGCACCGAAATCGCCGACGACGTTGGACAACAAGGCGCTCTGCTGGGTAAATCCGGGCAGCACGACACGGCGAGGCTCGAAGTAGAAGATCTCGCCGACCGTTGCCCTGAGCCGATCGTTACCGGTCGTCTGGTCCGCCAGCCGCGACGTGACCGCCGTCGTCAACTGGTTCGCGTCGCCGAGGCGATCACTGCCCGTAAAGCGGTTCTCGCGGAACAATTGGTAGTAGTCGAAGTAGTAGTTGACCGAATCGAAGACCGGGAAGTTGTTCTGATTCTGGTACGGGATGTAGACGTAGTAGAGCCGCGGCTCGATCGTATGCGTGTACGGCGTGTTACCAAGCTCCACGTCCCGCTCCAAGAACAGACCGCTGTCCACCGAAAACACCGGCAAGGCGCGCGTCAGACTGCTATCGACGACCTGATTGTTTTGATAAGTGAAGCGGTTCGGATCGGACTGATTGACCAGGTTGCTCATGTTGTACTGAGTGAGCTGGAAACTCAGGCTCGGCGTCAGGAAGCCCGCCGCGCTGCGAATCGGGTATTGCAGCCGGGGCTTTAATGCAAAGCGCTGGCCTTCCGGGTTCTCCTCACTGGCGAAGTTGACCAGTTCCGCAGCGCCGGTGTAGGAAAAGCCGGTATCGCCGATGACGTCGCCGTAATATCCACTAACCGAAGGCAACCGGAAATACGGCCGGCCGGTCGGGGTGATCAGCGGGTTGATCGTCTGGAAGTAATCCATTCCGGTGGTCACGCCCCAGTTCGAACCGGTGTAGGTCGCCGTGGCATTTGACCGGACGAAGTTGAAATCGATCAGCGCCAGCTGGTTGCTGAGCTGATTCAAGTAATTCGTGTCGGAGACGTAGTTCAGGTCGAGATGCGTGCGGAAGTTCTCGGTCAGCCAGGCATTGTCGAGTAACCCGGCCTCGCCGCGCGTCGTGTGCGTCTGCCAGTCGTTCGGCAGCACCTCGGCGATCAACCGACCCTGGTTGTAGGGCGTCAGGTAGCGGAATTCACCGTGCAGCAACACGCCGCGCTCGGTCAACAGACGCGGCCAGACGGTCGCGTCGAAGTTCGGCGCAATGTTGAAGTAGTACGGAACCGTCAGGTCGAATCCACGGACCTGCGAATAACCGAAGCTGGGCGCGAGCATACCGGTCTGCCGCCGATCGTCCACCGGGAAGCTGATGTACGGCGTGTAGAAGAATGGGACGCCCTTGAATTCCATCCACGCGTGGTTGCCCGACCCACGACCGGAGTTCTTGTCGATCGAGACCTTGTCCGCGTGCATAATCCAGTCGCGGTTGCCCGGAGGACAGCTCGTGTAGCTGAACTGCTCGTATCGAGACAACTGCTTGCTGTCGAAATAGGTCACGCGCGAGGTGCCGCGCGCCGGCACGGTCGACAGGATGAACTGCGAGTTCCGCAGCACGCCCTGATCCTCGCCGAGATCGAGGAAGCCGCTGTCACTGGCAAATGTCAGACCTTTTTCGAGATAACCGACATTCCCGTGTGCGGTCATCGTGTCGGAATACGCGTTGCGGCTGACCAGATCGCCGGTCAGCTTCTGATCGCCGTGCGTAACCTCGGCATTGCCGGTGAACGTCGCGACCTCGCCGCCCTGCAGTTCACCCCAGTTCGAGCGGACCTCGATCGGCGCCTTGTCGCGCATTGCCCGATCGGCCGGTGACAACAGGAAATCCGTACCGACGTATTCCTCGCGCTTTCCGCAGTGCAGCGCCCACGGATCCGACGGCAGCGCCGACATCAAACCGCGGAAGCGCTTCTCGTCCTGATCGGTGATGTCGGTCGTCTCCGACCAGTTTTCCTCGGCCTCCTCTTCGGCGGTGTCCTTGACGACATGCGTTTCGCCGCGAGGATCGGGGCCGACCAGGCCGCAACTCCATTCCTTCTTTTCATCGCCGGGACGGCAAGCCCAACCGAGCGACTCCTTCGAATCCCCGGCGCGAACCGACGTCGGCTGCAGGCTCGGTACCTCGCTGAACTTGCGCATCGCCAACGGCGAGTCCGCAACGGAACGCGGAGACGGCGCCGGCGCGGGTTTGATGGCCGACATACCGCTCGCGGGCCTTGCTGCGCCGCGGGCGACATTGGCCGAAGCGGGCGACATGCTGCTACCGGGACCGGCCGGGACTGACGAAGCCGATGGAGCAGTGGACGTCGGAGCGGCCGAGGCGCGCGGGCTGGAGCCGGACGGAGGCGGTGCCGCCTGGACCTTGGCGCTCGTCGAAGGTTTTGGGGCGCAGTTCCAGCTCTTGCCGGCCGCACCGCTCTGGCAATCCCAATCCGAGGCGGCGAATGAACGCGTCGCACCGACCACCGCGATCGCGGCGAATCCGCCAACGGATCGCACCCAGCCACGCGAGGACATTCAACGCGACCGTGGTGAGCCGGTGGCCAGAAGACCGATCCTGAGGGACCGCAGAGGGAGAGAAATCCGCAGCATGAGTAGTTTTGGCGAGGCGCCCCCGGCGCCGGAACTCGGAAGGCTGGATTCTTTTCTCGGGCGAATACCCATACAATGGCCCGATTTTAACCCATACTCCGTCCCGGTGAGCAATTTTCGTCACGCGGCCGCACCGGCCAGGCCCGTCGCGGACGTACGCCTCGATCAGCTCGCGGAGTGGCTCGCCGACCAGTTGCCGGTCGCGCTGGACCGCCTCTCACCGGCATCGAACGACGCCAGCTTCCGCCGCTATTTTCGCGTCACCTGCGCCGATCAAACCTGGATTGCGATGGACGCCCCACCGCCGATCGAGGACGTGCAGCGCTTCGCCCGGATCGCGACCTTGCTGCGCGACGCGGCAGTCCCCGTCCCGCAGGTGTTCGCACTCGACGCCGACCGCGGCTTCATGTTGCTGTCCGACCTCGGCGACACGCGATTTCGCGACGCCTTGTCCGCGGACAGCGCCGATCGCCTCTACGGCTCGGCCATCGACGCCCTGCTGCGATTCCAGTCGCGGATCCCGGCCGCATCGAGCGACTTGCCGCCGTACGACGAAGCCCTGTTGACGCGCGAACTCTCGCTGTTCCGCCAGTGGTTTCTCGAAGGGCTGCTGAACATCAGGCTCGGCGCCGACGACGTGGCCCTTCTGGAGCGCACCGGTGAACGCCTGATCGCCGCGGCGCTCGACCAACCCCGGGTGTTCGTCCACCGCGACTACCACTCGCGCAATCTGATGATCGCACCGGACGGCGAGCCGGCGGTGCTGGATTTCCAGGATGCCGTGATCGGCCCGATCGCCTACGATCTGGTTTCGCTGCTACGTGACTGCTACATCGACTGGCCCGATGACACAATCGAGCTCTGGCTTGCCCGCTATGTCGACGCGGCGATTGGGCTGGGCCTGCTGCCCGCGCACCGCGCCGCCGATTTTCGCCCCTGGTTCGATCTGACCGGCATGCAACGCCACATGAAGGCGCTCGGCATCTTCGCGCGTCTGAACATCAGGGACGGCAAGCCGGGCTATCTCGGTGACATGCCGCGCACGCTGGGCTACGTTTCCTCGGTCGCGCAGCGTTATTCCGAGTTCGCCGAGTTCGGCTCGTTCATCGATCGGCACCGCTTGCCGGAGCGTGTCCGCGAGTTGAGCCGATGAAAGCGATGATCCTCGCCGCAGGCCGCGGTGAACGCCTGCGCCCGCTGACCGACCACACGCCCAAGCCCCTGCTGCCGGTCGGCGGGCGGCCGTTGATCGAACACCTGATCGCCGGGCTCGCGGCCGCGGGCTTCGACGATCTGGTCGTCAACCTGTCGCACCTCGGCGAGCAGATCGAGAAGCACATCGGCGACGGACAGCACTTCGGCGTCCGGATCGCCTATTCCTGGGAAGCGCCCGAACCGCTGGAAACCGGCGGAGGCATCCGGCAAGCCTTGCCGCTGCTCGGCAGCGGGCCGTTCATCGTCGTCAACGGGGACATCGCGACGGACTTTCCGTTCCACCGGCTGCGCAACACGCCTGAGCGACTGGCACATCTGGTGATGATTCCGAACCCGCCGCACAATCCGGCAGGCGACTTCGTGCTGTCGAATGGCGAACTGACGACGACCGGCGCCGAACGACTGACGTTCTCCGGCATCGGCGTCTACCGTCCGGAGTTGTTCAATGCGATCGAACCCGGCCGGTTCCCGCTGGCGCCGATCCTGCGCCGCGCGATGGACGCACGGGCGGTCAGCGGCGAACGGCATGACGGCTTCTGGATGGATTCCGGCACGATCGAGCGGCTCCGCGCGATCGACGAACATCTGGGCCGACCACCGGTCCAACAACATGCGGGCTGACGCGCGAAGCGCCGGTACACCGCCCAGGAGACACGCCAATGACAAGTCCCTATGACCTCGACAAGGGCCGCACGCTCGCCAGGGCCGTCTATGCGTTGCAGGGCGCCGCGCTGGCCATCGGCATCACCTTTCCGATCGGCGCGGTCATCAGCCACCTGCAACTCGGCAAGGCCGCGGGCACTTGGCTGGAGTCGCATTTCCGCTGGCAGATCTTCACGTTCTGGGTGGGTCTGGTCATCGGCGCGATCGGCGCGTTGACGCTCGGCGTCGGGGCGCTCGGCCTGATGATCCTCAGCGCCGATCTGATGTGGATCGTCTACCGCATCGTGCAGGGGTGGATCCGACTGAACCGCGGCAATCCGGTCGGCACGCAATCCGCGTGATCGACCACCTCGCGCTCGCCCGCCCCGCTCGGGCGAGTTGACAGGCCTACGACGCCCTATTATCTTTCCGGGTTTTTTCGGCGTAGACCCGCCGCGGCTGCGATCCCCGATGGCCCGGTCCGTCCCACTGCGCCGCGCGCAAAACGGCTCCAGGTCCTCGATGGAAGAATTCCAGCGTATCAAACGGCTTCCGCCCTACGTCTTCAATATCGTCAATGACCTGAAGGCCCGTGAACGCGCTGCCGGCAGCGACATCATCGACTTCGGCATGGGCAATCCCGATCGCCCGACGCCGCCTCACATCGTCGAAAAGCTGATCGAGGTCTCGCGCAAGGGCACGACCCACCGCTATTCGGTTTCGCGGGGCATACCGCGGCTCCGCCGCGCCATCTGCAACTGGTACCGTCAGCGTTTCGACGTCGATCTCGATCCCGACAGCCAGGCCATCGTGACGATCGGCTCGAAAGAGGGCCTCGCCCATCTGGCGCTGGCGACCGTAGGTCCGGGCGACGCGGTGCTGGTGCCGAATCCGGCTTACCCGATCCATCCGTACGGCACGGTGCTGGCCGGCGCCGACGTGCGTCACGTGCCGCTGCTGCCCGGGGTCGATTTCTTCGACGAACTGGAGAAGGCGATCAAGACATCGTGGCCCAAGCCGAAGATGCTGATCCTGAACTTCCCCGGCAACCCGACGACGCAGTGCGTCGAACTCGATTTCTTCGAGAAGGTCGTCGCCATCGCCCGCGAGTACAAGATCTG